>NZ_JBYUNO010000001.1:0-1401190 GCF_058133495.1 Devosia sp. Z6_126
TTGGGTTCAACGGAATAATCGTCGCCGACATTCGCATGCCAGGTATGGACGGAATGTCGCTGCTGCAGCGCGTTCACAAAATCGATCCCGACTTGCCGGTCATCTTGGTTACCGGCCACGGCGATGTGCAACTGGCGGTCAGGGCGATGCAGGAAGGGGCGTATGATTTCGCTGAAAAGCCGTTGTCGGTAGCGGCCCTGACCGCGGTCGTGGCACGCGCGATGAACTGGCGGCGTCTCGTCTTGGAAAACCGGCGCCTTCGCGGCGCCGGGCGAATCACCGAAGACGACCTAGAACTGCGTCTCGTCGGGCGCAGTCAGAAGATGGTTGACCGTCGTTACAAGATACGAGCCATTGCGCCCACCGATGCCGTCGCAATAGCGGACCGGGAATGGCCAGGCAATGTGCGCGAACTGCGCAATGCCGCGGAGCGCCACTTGCTCGGCTCAGGTTGGATCGATGACGAAGGGAGTGATCGGGAGCAAGCCGGTGCCACCCTGTCCGAGCGTATGGGCCGGTTTGAGCGCAACACCATTACCGCATCGCTGGCGGTTCATCCTGAAGGGCTCAAACCTGTTTATGAGTCACTCGGCATTTCGCGCGAAACGCTCTACGAGAAGATGCGGCGCTATGGCCTGCATAGCCACGAAAAAAGCAACGAAGAATAGCGGCAACCACTTAGATTCAGCGCAAATAATGGTTAGCTACCCGCACCGCCCTTACCCCTCGCGAGAATCCTGTTGCTAAGTAGATGCTCGGACCAGTAGGGCTGGGGCGCAGTTCTGCAACATTGAGGGATATCATGAAGAAGTTTTCGGCAGTCATCGCGTTGGCGATGCTGTGTGCCAGCGTTGTGACGGCGTCGGCGCTCGACCGCAAGGTCAAGATCAACAACAAGACGTCCTATGTGATCACCGAATTTTATGCCTCCAATACCGGTACCGAAAACTGGGAAGAGGATATTCTGGGCAGCGATGTGCTGGCTTCAGGCTCCAGCGTGATGATCAATATCGATGACGGCAGCGGTTACTGCAAATACGATTTCCTGGCCGTGTTCGATGATGGCGACCAGCTCGTCTCGGCCAACAACAATGTCTGCGAACTCGCCGAGTTCGATTTCACCGAATAATCCAGGCAAGGGAAAGCAGCCCGGGGGATCGCGGGCTGCTTTCTTTTTGGTTCGGCCTGTTCAACTTGCCGGCAAGGCAGCGCCCGGGAACCGGCGCCGCAGCCAGGGGCAAGCCCCTGCCCTACCCTCTAATGGGCGTGGTGATGCCCGCGCAAAAAGGCTTCTTCAAACGGCCGGCGGCTGACTTCCATTTCCTTGCCCGCCAGATAAACCGCCTCGGGCTGCAGCAGGGTCGAGCCTTGCCGGCGGGTGCCGACCACATCCTCGAACACATAATTGCTGTCGTACTCGCGCAGCACGGTGATATCGGCGGGCGCGCCAATACCGAGTTGCCCCAGTTCGGGCCGGCGGATCGCCAAGGCGGAGCGGCTGGTGGACATGCCGATCACCTCTGGCAGGCTCAGCCCGCAATTGAGCAGCTTGCTCATCGTATGGAGCATGTCATAGCCCGGCCCCTCGACGGCAATCACATGCACGTCCGAAGAGATCAGGTCCGGCTTGAAGCCGTCGCGCAGGGCCGCTTCCGCGGTATCATAGCCAAAGGCGCCCATGCCATGGGCGATATCGAACAGCACGCCGCGCTCCCGGGCGCGCCAGAGGGCATCGAGCACCTTGCCATCTTCGCCGATCGCTGAATTGGGATCGGGGCGATAGCAATGGGTGAGGATATCGCCGGGGCGCAGCATGTCGACGACGTCGGAATAGCTGGGCGGCGGGGTGCCGATATGGGTCATCAGCGGCAGGTCGACCGCTTCGGCCGCTTCCAGCGCCAACTCCAGCGCTGCCAGGCCCAGATCGCCGGTGACGATGCCGCCAATGCGCACCTTGACCCCAATGATGCGGTCGCGATTGCCTTCGATCTTTTCCACGCACCGGTGCACCGGCAGCATGGATCTTGCGGTGGCCTCGCCGATCGACACATCCTTGTCGAAGCCGAAAATGCCCGGGAAGGAAATGTTGAGAAAGGCGAGGATGCGATAGGGCGAGTGGTTCATCACATAATCGCGGAACCCGTCATAATTGCCGGCGCCGGCGCTGCCGGCATCCACCAGCGTGGTGCAGGCCGAGCGGCGGGCGATGAAGCCAGGATCGACGCTGAGCGACGTGGCCTTATGATAAACATGGGTGTGGATGTCGATGAGCCCGGGCGCGACGACGCACCCCGCCACATCGCGCACGGCGGCCGTGCCGGCCTCGATGGCCGGCGCCACGGCGGCAACCTTGCCGGCCTTGATGGCAAGATCGAACTGGCCATCGATGCCATTGCGTTCGTCGATGACGCGCCCGCCCTTGAGCACGAGGTCATAACTGGTTCCGGGCAAAGCCATCGGAAAGCTCCTTGAAGTGTGCCGCTCGCGGGGTGGCCCCAGGCGAGCGGCGATCGGGTGAACAGTGGTTGGTGGGGGTGGCGCCTTATTTCACCGCGCCCAGCGCCAGGCCGCGCACGAGATAGCGCTGCAGCCAGGCAAAAACGATGGCGATGGGAATGGTGGCGACGAAGGCTGCGGCCATCACATGGTGCCATTCCACCGTGTAGCGGCCCGCCACCAGCGAGAACACCTGGATGGGCAGGGTATAGCTCGCCTGGTTGCGCAGCATGGTCAGGGCAATGACGAACTCGTTCCAGGCATTGATGAAGGAGAAAATGGCGGTCACGGTGACTGCGGGCAGCGCCAGGGGCAGGAACACCTTGCGCAGCGCCTGCCAGGGGGTGGCGCCCTCCATCCAGGCGGCTTCCTCGAGGTCCTTGGGAATGGTCGAGAAATAGCTCTGCAGCATCCACACCGAAAAGGCGATGTTGAAGGTGGCGTAGACAAAGACCACGGCGTTCAGATTGTCGAGGAGCTTGAGTGCCACCAACAAGCGGAAGAGCCCGATCACCAGCACGATGGGCGAGAGCATCTGGCTGATCAGCAGGAACTGCTGCACAAAACCCTTACCGGTGAAGCGAAAGCGGCTCAGCGCATAGGCGGCCGGAATCGAAACGGCGATCGACAGCACGGTCGAGAGCACCGCGACATAGATGGAATTCCAGAGGGCCGCCCCAAAATTGGTGGCGTTCCACATGGTCACGAAATTGCTCCATTGCGGATTGCTGGGCCACCAGGTGGGGCGCAGCACTTCGCTGGCCGGCTTGATGGCGGTGATGAACATCACCGCAAAGGGAAACAGCACGGCAATGATCAGCGGCGACAGGATCAGCCAGGAGATGATCGAGCGGCGCAGCAGGCGCGAAGTCTTCATTCCCGCTCTCCCTGCATGGCCAGCCGGACATAGATGATGGTGAAGAACAGCAGCAGCGCAAACATCAGCAGCGACAGCGCCGAGGCCTCCCCGAGCTTGCCGAAATTAAAGCCCAACTTGTAGAGGTAGGTGACGAGGATATCGGTCGAATTGGCCGGCCCGCCCTGGGTGGTCGCCCAGATGATGGGGAACGAGTTGAACACGGTGATCGTGTTCATCACCACCGCGATATTGATGAAGGGCCGCAGCAGGGGCAGCGTGATGGTACGGAAAATCTGCCAGCTGCTGGCGCCTTCGAGCCGCGCCGCTTCATAAAGATCGTCGGGAATGGCCGACAGGCCACCGAGGAAAATGGTGGTGGTAAACGGGATCGACACCAGGATGCCGATGGCGATCTGCACGGGAAAGGCCGTGGCCGCCTGGGCCAGCCACTGGATGTTCTGATCGATCAGTCCGAGGCCCATCAGCGCGGAGTTGAGCATGCCGCTTTCCCCGCTCAGCGCCCAGCGCCAAACAATGGCGGTCATGGTCAGCGACACCGCCCAGGGCAGCATGATGATGACGCGGGCGAGGCCGCGGCCATAAAAATCCTCATTGAGGATCAGCGCCACCGGGATCGAGATCGCAATTGTGCCGGCAACAATGCCGACGGTCCAGATCACCGTGCGCCAGAGCGAGGCGAGGAACTGCGGATCGGCCAGCACGGCCATGAAGTTTTCGGGGCCGGCAAAACCGCGCAACTGCCCGAAGCGGTTGACATTGCTGATCGAGATTTCCCCGATCTGAAACAGCGGCCACAAGATGATGAAGGCGGCCAGCAGGAATGCGGGAGCGATCAGCACATAAGGATTGGTGAAGATCGACCGGTTCATGCGCTGGCTGGACCTTGTTGTTGGTAGCGAAAAAGACGGGGCGGCCGGTTCGGTCCGCCGCCCCGCACTGCAGATGCTAGTTGTTGGCTTCGATGATGCCGTTGATCTCGGCGGCGGCCTGGTCGAGTTCGGCCTTAATCTCGCCCTCGCCCAGATAGATGCGCTGCAGCGCATTGGAGGTGGCGGCAGCCATTTCTTCCCAGCCGGCGATCACCGGCGCGAACTGGGCGCTGGGCAGCAGGTCGGTGAAGGCCTTCAAGTCGGCGTTGTCAGCAAAGAGCGGCATGGCCGCTTCTTCGGCATTGACCGGCAGGAAGCCTTCGTTCTCGTCGAACTCGGCCCGCTTTTCGGTGGTGAAGAGGAAGTCCATGAACTTCCAGGCCGTGTCCTTGTTCTGGCTGTTCTCGAACATGATGATGGAGTCGGTGACGCCATAGGTGCCGCGATCGCCATTGGGGCCGGCGGGAATGGCGGCGACGCCATATTGCAGGTCGGGCGCTTCTTCCTTGATCTGGTTGGCAAGGAAAGGCGCCGTGATCATCATGCCGATGCGGCCCTGCTTGAAGAGGTTCTGCACGTCTTCGCGGTTGAGCGAGGTGACGCCCGGCTCGGTCAGGCCGCCATCGATCAGGTCCTTGTAGATCTGCGCGGCGGCATAGGCGGCTTCGGTGTCGAGCCCCGACGTGCCGTCTTCCTCCATCAGAGTGCCGCCCTGCGACCAGAGCGCATAATAGAAGTAGACGTCGGTCTCGATTTCCTTGCCCTGCAGGCCAAAGCCATAGGCATCGCCGCCGAGTGCCTTGATCTTTTCGGCGGCGGCCCTGAGCTCGTCCCAGGTGGCGGGCGGCTCGGCAATGCCGGCTTCCTCAAACAGCGCCTTGTTGTAGTACATGGCGCGCGCCGAGGCGGCGATCGGCAGGCCATAGGTCTGGCCGTCCATCACCGAGGGGCTGAGGAAGGTATCGATGAAGCGGGCACGGAAATCGTCGGTGATGTAGTCGTCAAGCGGGGCGGCAATGCCCTGGCTGACATAATCGATCAGCCAGCGGGTGCCGATGATGGCGAGATCGGCATTGGCGCCACCGGAAATATCGGTGGTCAGCTTTTGCTGCAGCACATCCCAGGGCACCACTTCGATCTGGATGTCGGTGCCTGGATTGGCGGCTTCGAATTCGGAGGCGGCCTTTTCAAAATAGGGGCCGGTCTTGGAGCTGTACTCGGCGACGGTCACCCGGACCGTCTGGGCATACGAGGCGCTTGCGAGCGCGATGGCAGCGACGCCGGTCGCAGCCGCGACTTTCAACCAGTGCAACGACATGAACATTCCCTTCCCATTGTGGCAGGCCTGGAAGGTTTCCCTCAGCGGACCTCCCCTTTCGCCTCGTGATAGATTTTTTCATATTCGAGGAAGTTTCAAGTGAATTGTGACGGCAATGTTGCTTTATTACATTGCCGGGGTAACCTGACGGGACAAACCCAAGGGTGAAGGGAGAGGTGAGATGGCTGAACTCAGCTTGCAGAACATTGAAAAGCGCTACGGCCCGACCCGGGTTCTGCATGGGGTCTCGCTCGACATCAATGATGGCGAGTTCATCGTGCTCGTCGGCCCCTCGGGCTGTGGAAAATCCACCTTGCTGCGCATGATCGCGGGCCTCGAGGAGATCAGCGGGGGCGACCTCTTCATCGCGGGTGCGCGCACCAATGACGTGCCGCCGCAAAAGCGCGACATCTCCATGGTGTTCCAGTCCTATGCCCTCTTCCCGCATATGAATGTGCGCGACAACATCACCTTTGGCCCGCGCATGCGCCGCGAACAATCCGAGGCCACCCAGCAGGCGCTGGGCCGCGCCGCCTCCATCCTCAATCTTGGCGATTATCTCGACCGCACCCCCGGCCAGCTTTCGGGCGGACAGCGCCAGCGCGTCGCCATGGGCCGCTCCATCGTGCGCGACCCCAAGGTGTTCCTGTTCGACGAGCCGCTTTCGAACCTCGATGCCAAGCTGCGCGTGCAGATGCGCACCGAGATCAAGGCGCTGCACCAAAAGCTCGGCACCACCATGGTCTATGTCACCCACGACCAGATCGAGGCCATGACCATGGCCGACCGGATCGTCGTCATGAATGGCGGCCGCATCGAGCAGATCGGCGCCCCGCTCGAGCTCTATGACCGCCCGGTCAACCGCTTTGTCGCCAGCTTCATCGGCTCGCCCGCCATGAGCTTTATTTCCGGCAACTATCGGCGCAACTCTCTCGGCGCGGCCATCGAGCTTGCCGATGGCGGCCTGCTGCCGGTCAACCCGGTGGATGCGCCCGATGGCACCGTGGTGGATGTCGGCATCCGCCCGGAAAACTATGTCCTCCTCGACAACGGCCCCCTGCAGTTCCAGACCGAAGTGGTGGAAACCACCGGCCCCGAAACCCATCTCTTCGGGCGCATTGCCGGCGCCGAAGTGCGCTGCGTGTTCCGCCTCAGGCTCGATCCCGCCCCCGGCACACTGCTGCGCCTCGGGGCCGAGCCCGGCCACATCCACATCTTTGACGCCACGACCGGCCTGCGCCTGCCCTCCACCGCCACGGTGCAGTGATGGCCGGCAAGCCGGGGGCCAAACCGCTTGCGCCCCAGCCGCGGATCGACATCATTGCCCGGCTCAAGGCGCGGCTCGAGGAGGGCAACCGGGCCGAAGTGCGGCTCGTCGAGGTGATCCTTGGTGACATGCACTTCGCCACCACCGCCCCCATTGCCGAGATCGCCGCCCGCGCCGGGGTCAGCGAGCCCACCGTGACCCGGCTCGCCCGCTCGCTCGGCTTTGCCTCCACCCGCGACATGAAAGTGCATATGGCCCAGGCCCTCGCCCTGGGTGGCGCCTATCTGCGCGCGGCCGAAAGCACCGAGGCCAACCACAATTCCCAACAGGTGGTCTCGACCATCTGCAGCCGCGCCCATTCCGCGCTCGACCTCATCAGCGTCGCCCTCGCCAATACTGATGTCACCGGCCTTGGCCAGCAAATCGCCGGCGCCAAGCGCATCATCGTTTATGGCACCGGCGGCAATTCCTCCATGGCCGCGGTGGAGCTGCAGAATCGCCTCTTTCGCCTCGGGCTCAACAGCACCGCCTATGCCGATCCCCAGCTGCAATCCATGAGCGCTTCGGTCTCGGACAAGCACACTGTGGTGGTGGCGTTTTCCACCTCCGGCCGGGTGCGCTCGATCCTCGATGCCGTGGCCGTCGCCCGCCAATATGACGCCACCTGCATTGCCATCACCAAGCCCGGCACCCCACTGGCTGGCGCCGTGCAGCACCTCGTCCCCTTCGTCTTTGAGGAAGACCAGACCCAGCTCTACAAGCCCTCGTCCTCGCGCTATGCCATGCTGGCCGTGGTCGACATTCTCGCCATGGCAACGGCTGAATCCATCGGCCCCAAAGTGCTGGAACTGTTGCGGCGGGTACGCCAAAGCCTCACCACCATCGAGGCGGGCGAGCCCATGCAGCCCATCGGCGACTGACCTCAGCCCAACAAAAAAGCCGGCCCGTCGGGACCGGCTTTCGCGTTTCTCTGTGCAGCGCTTAGCGCTTGGACTGCAGCAGCTTCCAGGCGCCGGTCACGGTCAGCGCAGCCAGGGCCATCTTGAGCCCGTCCCAAACGATGAACGGCTCGACAGCGCCCTTCCAGGCCGAAGCCAGCACATTGGACTGGTCGATCCAGCCCGCCTGACCCGATAGCACCAGCAGCCAGGCAAAGCCCAGCGCCAGCAGCACCGCTTCACCGGCGAGCATCGCGCCCAGCATCGGCGCGACCTTGCGCGAGGCACCGCGATCGGCAGCCCAGCCGATGATGGCAGCCATGGGCAGGAAGCCAAGGAGGAACCCACCGGTCGGACCTGCGAGATACAGCATGCCGCCGCCGGCAGCGAACACGGGCAGCCCCATCGCGCCCTGCAGCAGGTAAAGCGCCACGGTGGCAACGCCGATGCGCAGGCCAAAGGCACCGGCCAGAGCGGCCACGGCCATGCCCTGCAGGGTCACCGGCACGGGCCAGACCGGCACGTTGATCTTGGCCGCTGCCGTGATCAGCAGCGTGCCCAGCACGACGGTCGCCAGATTGGCGGCCAGCTTGGCCGTGCCTGTCTGTGGCTGGATCGCGCCGAGGAGCGTATTGGGCGTGGTCAAGGTCACGGCCATTTCATACCTTTCTGCAGATGATGCGGCTTCCGCTCGGGAAGCCATATGGTTGTCCAGTCTTAGTCTTTCGCCCTAGTGAGTGCAATGGCAACACCTCCCAAGCTCGTGTTCGAGCGCAGCTTCGATCCCCAGACCGGCAAGGCTGTTGCCGTGGCTCCAGGCTTGGTGCGCGTCACCGCGCCCAATGCCAGCCCCTATACCTTCACAGGCACCAACAGTTTCCTCGTCGGGCACGAGCAGCTCGCCCTCATCGATCCGGGTCCTGATGATTCGGCGCACCGCACCGCACTCGAGCAGGCCATCGCCGGGCGCCCGGTGAGCGCCATCATCCTCACCCACACCCATCGCGACCATAGCGCTGGCGCCGCCCAACTGGCAGCCGAACTCAACGCGCCGCTCTGGTTTGGTGGGGCGCATCGCCTGTCCCGCCCCTTGCGCCCAGGAGAAACCAACGCCCTGCGCCGCTCCTCCGATTGGGAGCTACAGCCCGACCGCGTGCTGCGGGACGGTGAAACCATCCTGGCCGGCGACCTCGAGCTCCTGGTGCATACGACGCCGGGCCATTGCGCCAATCACCTCGCCTTTGGACTTGCCGGCACCGGCACCGTGCTGACGGGCGATCACGTCATGGGCTGGAATTCCACTCTCGTCGCGAGCCCGGACGGTTCGATGGCCGATTATCTCCAGTCGCTGGAAAAGCTCATCGCTCTGCCCTATCGCCGCTATGTTCCCGCCCATGGCGGCCCCATCGAAGATGGTCCGAGCTATGCGCAGGCGCTCCTCGCCCACCGGCAGGAGCGCAACCGGCAGATCATTGCCGCGGTGGAGCAAGGGGCCCGCTCCATCCCCGCCATTGTGCGCGCGCTTTATCCCGACGTGTCCCTGCCGGTGCGCCGGGCCGCGGCCATGACCGTGGGCGCGCAACTGGAATATCTCGCCGATCTTGGCCGGTTACGGCTCCGATCCGGCCTCCTCGGCCTGCGCGTCAGTCTCTGACTCGCCGGTCTCCTCGGCCTCGGCATCCACCGGCTGGGTGGTGCTGGGATTGTCGCGCAACAGCACCGTGACCTCGTCATCGAGCGCGCTCAGGAAGCTCTCGATGCGCGTGCCATTGCTGCCAAAATCATGAAAGGCATGCAGCGAGGCCGACCGCATATCGACGCGCGAGCCTTCGGGCCCGACCTCGATGCGGAACACCGCTTCCTCGCGCCAGCCTGGCCAGGTCATGATCTGGGCATTGATGCGCCCGGGCTCGCTCCCCAGCGGCGGGCGCTGCAGGCGCAAATCCCAGCCCAGGCTCGTCACTTGGCGCAGCACCACTTCATAGGCCTGCTCGGGCGTCAGCGGATATTCGCGCGTTTCCACATTGGGAAACAGCGCCGCGATCTGCTCGCGCGTCAGCGTCCGCGGCGGCGGCATGGCGGCGGTGCCCGGCTCGAACACCAGGGGCATGGCGCCCCGCTCGATCGTGGCGATATCGGTCACGGGCGGATAGGTCAGCGCCAGATTGCCGTACCAGGCAAAGGGCGCCAGACACAGCAGCCCCATCACCAGCCCCCCAAGGGCGCGGTTCCAGCCCTGATCGCCGCTCTGCCACAAGCGAGCCAGCGCCACGATGGCCGTGCCGACCGCCAGCACGGCGATAATGCAGGCGAGCACCATGGCCACGAGGAACAGATCCCCCGTCAGCCAGCGCAGCCGGTGCATCACCACCGGGATCACCAGCACCGGCACGGCGAGCCCCCCAAGCCAGCGCGCCCAGATAGCGGTCTTTGAAGTTCTGATCAGAATGCGCACTTGGCCGCCGGTCTTGAATATGGTGCGAGCTGAGCGCGCATGTCTTGCGAAAGGATCAACTGGTTGGCAATGCTAGGGGTAAAGGCGCGTGCTGGTCCAGCCGGCATTGCGCTCCGGGCGCATAAACCGCACCCGGTCATGCAGGCGGAACTGCCCGTCCTTCCAGAATTCGATCTCGAGCGGCACGATGCGAAAGCCCGACCAGTGCGCGGGCCGCGGCACCGTGTTCTCACCCACTTTTTCCGTCAGCTCCGCCACCCGCTCGACGAGGGTTTCGCGGCTATCGAGCGGGCGCGACTGCAGGGAGGCCGATGACGCCAGTTGCGAGCCCTTGGGACGCGCTCCGAAATAGGCATCGGCTTCCTCGACCGACACCACTTCCACCGGACCGCGCACGCGCACCTGCCGCCGCAACGATTTCCAATGCATCAGCATGGCCGCCTTGGGATTTGCCAGCAGCTGGCGCCCCTTGGCACTTTCGAAATTGGTGAAGAACACAAAGCCCCGTTCGTCGCGCCCGTTCAGCAGCACCATGCGCACATCGGGCATGCCATCGGCATCGGCGGTCGCCAGCGCCATCGCATTGGGATCGTTGAGCTCGCCCTCCTTGGCCAGGGCAAACCATTCCTCGAACAGGGCGAAGGGATCAAGCTCGGAGCGGTCGCCGTCATCGAACAGCCGTTCGGTAAGTGTCTGCAACATCGACCTGTCCTTTTGCTTTTCCGCTACCCTTCGGGCCACCCAAACTAGACATTGGGAGGGGCGCTCGCCATATAGAGCTTGAACCAGAGGCTAAGCAACGCCTCGCAACCCTCAACTGATTGGAACCCATGCGCGATCCCTATACCGTACTTGGGGTGCCTCGCACGGCGAGCGAAAAGGACATCAAGTCCGCTTATCGCAAGCTGGCCAAGAAGTACCACCCCGATCAGAACCCAGACGATCCCAGCGCGCACAGCAAGTTTGCTGAGGCGACCAATGCCTATGACCTGCTCAACGACGCCGAAAAACGCGCGCAGTTCGACCGCGGCGAGATCGATGCCGATGGCAATCCGCGTCACCCCGGCTTCAACCCGGGCGCTTATGGCAGCGCCGGTGGCGCCCGCTCGGCGCAGGGCGGCTTTTCAGCCGAGGATATTCTCAAGGAATTCATGAACGGCTTTGGCGGCCAGCCGCGTGGCGCCAGCCGCAGCGCGGGTGCCGGCGGCGCCCAGTGGGATCCCTTTACCGGCACCGCCAGCACCAGTGCGGGCCTGCGCAGCAAGGGCGAGGACATCATCGTCACCGCTGCTGTGTCCCTCGAAGACGCGCACAAGGCGGCTTCCATCCCGGTGCGGATGCCCAGCGGCAAGGTGCTGTCGGTCAAGCTCCCCGAAAAGGTCGAGGAGAACCAGCAGATCCGCCTCAAGGGCCAGGGTCAGCCCAGCCCCTTTGGCGGGGAAAACGGCGATGCGTTGGTCACCGTGAAGTTCGAGAAGTCCAAGGCCTTCCGCCGCGACGGCAGCGATCTGCGCACCGATCTGCCCATCACGCTTTACGAGGCCGTGCTTGGGGTCAAGGTGCGCGTCCCCACGCTCGATGGCTCGGTCGAGCTCAACCTGCCGCCGGGCGTCGATACTTCCAAGTCCCTGCGTCTCAAGGGAAAGGGTCTTTATGGCGATGGCGACCTGTACGTGAACCTGCGGGTTGTGCTGCCCCCGGGCGGCGATCCGGACCTTGAAAGCCTGATGCGCTTCTGGCGCGACCAGAAACCCTACAAGGTTCGCGAGTAAGCTTTCGGCCCCTGCCCTAGCGCGGGGCCGCGGCGCGCTCCAGCCGGTCATTGATCGCTTCCCCCAGCCCCGTTGTGGGGATGGGCGCGACGGCAATGGTCGGCGCGCCCGTGGCGTCGAGTTCATGCAGCATGGAAAAGAGGTTCCGCGCCGCCTCATGCAAATCCCCGCTCGGGGACAGGTTGCGCATGGGCCCCGCAAAATCGGGGGCGTCGCCAAAGGCGAGATAGGCCTCGCCGTCTCTCGGAGTGGTGTTGAGCCGCATCAGCGCGCCCGGCGCGTAATGACTCTTGAGCATCCCGGGCGCCGCTACCGCCGCGTCGGCGCTGGCCTGCTCGACCTTGACCCCCAGCCGGTCCTCGATCTCGCTACGCGCCATCGCCCCCGCCCGCAGCTGCACAAGCCGCTCGCCATGGACGGCAATGATGGTGGATTCCACGCCAGCCTTGCACGGCCCGCCCTCGAGCACCGGCACCTTGCCCCCAAAACCGCGCCGCACCTGCTCGGCTGAGGTCGGCGACAACTTTCCCGAAGGATTGGCCGACGGCGCTGCCAGCGGCCGCCCCGCCGCACGGATCACTGCCAGCGCCAGCGGATGGTCGGGAATGCGGATCGCCACTGTGTCGAGCCCGGCCGTCGCTACATCGGCCAGCCCATTGCCAGCCCGCGCCGGCAGCACCAGCGTCAATGGCGCCGGCCACAACGCCGCGAGCCGCCGCGCCAGCGGCGAGAACTGCGCCAGTGCTTCGGCCATGCCAAGGTCAGCGCAATGGATGATCAGCGGATTGAACCGCGGCCGACCCTTGGTCTCATAGATCGCGAGCACCGCATCGGGGTTGGTCGCATCGGCGCCCAACCCATAGACCGTTTCGGTTGGAAAAGCGCAGAGTTGGCCGGCCCGCAGCAAGGCCGCCGCCTGTTGTGGGTCGGTGGGATCGGAAACCGTTAATCCGTCGTTCATCTTCATGGCGCTGGTTTGACAACCAAGCCCCAGCACGTCAAGACGATGCCTTCGCGGAGCCCCTCCCCTGTGACCACTCTTCTTGTCAGCCAGCCCAATTTTGCCGACCACGAGACCCCGCCCAAACATGCCGAGCGGGCCGACCGCATCGTGGCAGTGGAAGAAGCGCTGGCGCGGCCACGTTTTGATAAACTCTTGCGCCGCAACGCTGATTTCGCCGATCTGACCCTGGCCGAGCTCGTGCACAGCCCCGATTATCTCGCCGGCCTGCGCCACGCCCGCCCCCTCGAAGGTATCGGGCGGATCGATGCCGACACTTTTATCTCCCCCGGCTCCATGGACGCCGCCGCCACCGGGCTGGGCGGCGCCCTCACCGCCCTGCGCGCCGTTCTCCTCGGCGAAGTCGACAACGCCTTCTGCGCCATCCGCCCACCCGGGCACCATGCGGAAATCGCCCGCCCCATGGGCTTTTGCCTCATCAACACCGCCGCCATCGCGGCGCGTGAAGCGCAGCGCAAATACGGCGCCGAGCGCATAGCCATCATCGACTTCGACGTGCATCACGGCAACGGCACCCAGGATATCTTCAAGGACGACCCAACCGTTTTCTATGCGTCGAGCCACCAGATGCCGCTCTACCCCGGCACCGGCGCTGCCAGCGAAACCGGGGTCGGCAACGTCGTCAATGTGCCGCTCGATCCGCAAAGCGGCGGCGACGCCATGCGCGAAGCCTATCTCGAGCGCATCATCCCGGCGCTGATCGACTTTTCACCCGATCTGCTGCTGCTGTCGGCCGGCTTCGACGCCGACGCCCGCGACCCTCTCGCCCAGCTCAACTGGCAGTCCTCGGACTTCAGCTGGCTTACCGGCAAGCTCATGGATGTGGCGGAACGCCACTGTGCCAACCGGATTGTATCGCTGCTTGAAGGTGGGTATGACCTCAAGGGCCTGGCCGGGGGCGTTTCGCACCATGTCGCCATGCTGATGGACGGCGCTGTGGGCCGTCTCGAAGAATAGGATTTCCTATGGCCGAACCAACCCATGAAGACGTCAAATCCCTCAGCTTCGAGGCCGCCCTGGCCCAGTTGGAGGAAATCGTCGGCAAGCTGGAAAGCGGCAAGGCGCCGCTGGCGGAATCCATCGCCATCTACGAGCGCGGCGAAGCGCTGAAGGCCCATTGCGAAACCCTGCTGCGCACGGCCGAAGCGCGCATCGAAAAGATCACCCTGTCGCGCGATGGCCGCGCCACCGGCACCGAACCGCTGGACGCCTGAGCCATGTCACAATCGCCCAAATCCTTGCGCCGGTTCCGGATCGCTTTGTGGAGCCTTGTGGTCGTGGTCGCCTTTGGCGCCACCATGCTCTACCTGTTCCGTCCGCCGGCTCGCCCGCTGGGTCTGACCGGCCGCGAATTTGCGCTGGAATCCACCCTGGGCGGCAGCTTTACCCAGAATGATCTACGCGGCACGCCGAGCCTCGTGTTCTTTGGCTATACCTTCTGCCCCGATGTGTGCCCCACGACGCTCGCCGAAACCACGGCCTGGCGCCAGCAGCTCGGCCTTTCCCCCGAAGACCTGCGCATCATCTTTGTGACTGTCGATCCCGAGCGCGACACGCTCGAAACCGTCAAGGGCTATGTGGAAGGCTATGATCCGTCCATTATCGGGCTCGTCGGCAGCCCCGAGGCGACGGAAGATGCCAAGGCCGCCTTTGGCGTGTTTTCCGAAAAGAGTGGCGAGCCCAACGATCCCTATTATCTCGTGGACCACACCGCCTCGACCTTCCTGATCAATGCCGATGGGAGCTTTGAGGGCACGGTTGCCTATGGCGAGTCCGCCGAAACGGCTGTGGCCAAGGTCAAGCGACTGGTCGAAGATTGAGCGACCGTATCCGGCTCGACCTGGCGCTCGAGCAGCGCGGCCTGGTGCCGAGCCGCGCCCGGGCGCGGGACGCCATCCTGCGCGGCACCGTAACCATCAACGGCGTGGTCGCCCACAAGCAGAACCAGATGGTGGCTCGCGACGACAAGCTCGCCTTGAGCGATCCCGCCGCGAACTATGTCTCACGCGCCGCCCTCAAGCTCGTGGCCGGGCTGGATGCCGGGCAAATCGAGGTTTCGGGAAAAACCTGCATCGATGTGGGCGCCTCCACCGGCGGCTTCACACAGGTGCTGATGGAGCGCGGTGCCAGGCGCATTTACGCAGTGGATGTCGGACACGGGCAGCTCCATGAGCGGCTCACGGGCAGCGATCGCGTCGTCAGCATGGAGGGGGTCAATGCGCGCGACCTCACGCCTGAGCTGATCCCCGAGCCCATCGACGTCCTGGTGTCCGATGTGAGCTTTGTGTCGGTGATCAAGGTCCTGGCCGGCCCGCTAGCGCTCTGCACCCCCACGGCCGATGCCGTAGTGTTGTTCAAGCCGCAATTCGAGGTCGGGCGCCCCAATGTGGGCAAGGGCGGCATCGTCACCAATGAGCCCGCCATCGCTACGGCCTTGGAGGACGTGATCGCCTTCATGGCAGCCCAGGGCTTTGCCCATCGCCATTCCGTCACCTCCCCTATCGCAGGCGGCGATGGCAATGTGGAAACGGTGCTGATCTTTCGCCGCACGCCCTGACTTCATCCGGCCCAGGCCGGCCCAACCCGGAGCCCGGCATGGCCGCAGCTGACGACGACTATATCTATGACGAGCAGACCGGCGAATGGCGCCCGGCATCAGAAGTTGCTGCGGCACGTGCCACGGCAACGCTAAGCGTCGTGGACAGCGCCGGAACCCCGCTCGCTGATGGCGATGCCGTGGTGCTGATCAAGGACCTCAAGGTCAAGGGCGCCGGCCAAACCCTCAAGCAGGGCACGGTGATCAAGTCGATCCGGCTGACCGACAATCCCGACGAGATCGACTGCCGCTACGATGCCATTAAGGGCCTCGTGCTCCGCACTGAATTCGTGCGCAAGCGTTCGAACTAATTCCGCTCGAAGCCCAGCGCGCCATCACGCCCGGTTTGGCCGCGATGCCGCAGGAAGTGGTCGGCCAGCACGCAGGCCATCATCGCTTCGCCCACCGGCACGGCGCGGATCCCGACGCAGGGGTCGTGGCGGCCCTTGGTGATGATGTCCGTATCGGCATTGGCGGTCGTGACGGTTTGGCGCGGTTGCAGGATGGATGAAGTCGGCTTGACCGCAAAGCGGCACACCACCGGATCGCCATTGGATATCCCGCCCAGAATGCCGCCGGCATGGTTGGACAGGAAATAGGGCCGCTCGGCCCCTGCGCGCATCTGGTCGGCATTGTCGACGCCGGTCAGGCTCGCTGCATCAAAGCCGGCGCCGATTTCGACGCCCTTGACCGCATTGATGCTCATCATCGCCGAGGCGAGATCGGCACTGAGCTTCCCATAGATCGGGGCGCCCCAGCCCGCTGGTACGTTCTCGGCGACAACCTCGATCACGGCCCCGACCGAATTGCCGGCCTTGCGGATGCCATCGAGATAATCGGCCCACAGCAGTGCCGCCTCAGCATCGGCGCAGAAGAACAGGTTCTGGTCGACTTGGGACCAATCAAAGCGCGAATAGTCGATCTTGTGCGGCCCAACCTGGACGAGACTGGCTCGGATGGTGATGCCGCCCAGCACCTGCCGGGCCACGGCACCAGCGGCCACCCGCGCCGCTGTTTCACGGGCCGAAGTGCGCCCGCCACCGCGATAATCGCGGATGCCGTATTTCTGGTCATAGGTATAGTCGGCATGACCCGGCCGGTATTTGTCGCGGATTTCGGCATAGTCCTTGGAGCGCTGATCGGTGTTTTCGATCATCAGCGAAATGGGCGTGCCGGTGGTGCGCGGCCCATCGGTTCGCTCGTCCTCGAACACGCCAGAGAGGATGCGCACCTCGTCCGCCTCTCGCCGCTGCGTCGTATATTTGGATTGGCCGGGCTTGCGCCGGTCCAGGTCGCGCTGGATCATCTCAGGGGTCAGGAGCAGGCCGGGGGGGCAGCCATCCACCACCACGCCCAAGGCGGGCCCATGGCTTTCGCCCCAGGTGGTGAACCGGAACAGCTGGCCGAAGGTGTTGAACGACATGCAATAACTCCTGCTTGCCCCTGTCTGGATAGGAAAGGCCGGTCAGTCGGCCGGCGCGTTCCAGGTATCGAGCGCCGCATGCAGCGTCATGCGTCCGCCGCTGAAATGGGCGATCACCCCTTGCGGCGGTGGCCAGTTCAGCACTTCGGCGCGCTCGGTGCCTTCCACCAGGTGCCGCAACACCCGCAGCACGCCGCCATGGGCCACCACCACCGCGTTCTGCGTCAGGTCGCGGGCAAATTCGAGCAGGCGGACCGCCACATCGTCATAGTTCTCGCCGCGCTCGGGCCGGAAGCTCCAATAGGAAGCATCGCGCATGCCGGGGGCCAGCGCCTGTTCGCGGTTGATCTCCGAGTGGAGCCGCCCTTCAAGCGCCCCAAACGAGATCTCCACCAGCCGTCGGTCGTGGATCACGGGCGGAAGCGGCACGTCGAAGGCCGCGCGCATCCGGTCCATGGTCTCAGAGGCGCGGCTGAGGGGCGAGGCGAACCAGTTGAGCGAAGCGGGGTCTTTGCCGTCTCGTTCGAGCAGCTCGCGCAACAGCACTCCATTGGCGTCGGCCTGCAGCTGGCCAACCCGGTTGAGCGGAATGTCACGCGTGCCCTGGTAGCGCTGTTCGCGGTTCCAGTCGGTTTCACCATGGCGCGCGAAATAGAAGTCAGGCCATTGAAACGCATCACTCATGGGAAACTCGAAACCTTGAAGATTATTCGCTGGACGCTGGCGTGTCGTTGTCGAGCAGCTTCATGCCGACAACATTGAAGCCTGCATCCACATAGTGGATTTCACCGGTGACGCCACCCGCGAGGTCTGACAGGAGATAGGTGGCCGCGCCACCCACATCATCGATCGAGACATTCTTGCGCAGCGCCGAATTGGCTTCCTGCCAGTGCAGCATGTCGCGCAGGCCCGAAATGCCCGAAGCCGCCAGCGTCTTGATCGCCCCGGCCGAGATGGCGTTGACGCGGATGCCGTTCTTGCCCAGGTCAACCGCGAGATAGCGCACCGAAGCCTCGAGCGCGGCCTTGGCTACACCCATGACGTTGTAGTTGGGGACGTATTTGACCGCACCGTAATAGGTCAGCGTCAGCAGCGAGCCGCCCGGGTTCATCAGCGGCTCGGCGCGCTTGGCGACGGCCGTAAAGGAATACACCGAGATATCCATGGTCAGCGCGAAGTTGTCGCGGCTGGTATCGAGATAGCGACCCTCAAGCTCGTCCTTGTTGGAAAAGCCGATGGCATGCACGACGAAGTCGAGGCTGCCCCACTTTTCCTTGATCTGGCGGAAGGTCTCGTCCATCGCCGCCTCGTCGGAGACGTCGCACTCAACGAGGAAGTCGGAGCCCACTTCGGCCGCCAGCGGCTCGACGCGGCGCTTGAGCGCTTCGCCCTGATAGGAAAACGCCATTTCGGCGCCCTGGGCATGCAGCTGCTTGGCGATGCCCCAGGCAATCGAGCGGTTGTTGGCCAGGCCCATGATCAGGCCACGCTTGCCGGCCATCAATCCAGTGCTCATTATTGTTATCCCTTGCTGGAGTCGTTGGCAGGGTTGTGGCACATCGGGGGGCAAAGGGGCAAGTTCGCTGCCCCGCAATTGCACTGCACCAGCCGGGGTTTTCCATGCCACTCAGCCCAGCCGAGACCATCGCCCAGCTTCAATCCCTGCTGGGTTCCGATCAGGTGATCGCTTCCCCTGAGCGGATGGGGTCGTTTCTGCATGAGCCGCGCAAGCGCTTCCACACCCCGGCAACAGCGGTAGCCCTGCCCGGTTCGGTTGAGCAGGTGCAGGCTTTAGCCCGCTGGGCCAATGAGCATGGCGTGGGCATTATCCCGCAGGGCGGCAATACCGGCCTCGTTGGCGCACAGGTACCCCTGCGCGGCGACGAGGTAATCGTGAGCCTCGCGCGGCTTGATCGGGTGCGCACAATCGATGCCGGGGCGGGCACCATGGTTGCCGAAGCCGGCGTCGTGCTCGAAAACGCCCACCGCGCTGCCGAAGCCAAAGGGGCCATGTACCCGCTCTGGCTGGCCTCGCAAGGCTCGGCCCGGATCGGGGGCGTCCTCTCCTCCAATGCCGGCGGGGTCAATGTGCTGGCCTATGGCAATGCGCGCGAATTGTGCATGGGGGTCGAGGCGGTGCTGGCCGATGGCCGGCTCTACCAGGGTCTCAATGGGCTCAAAAAGGACAATACCGGCTATGATCTCAAGGATCTGCTGGTGGGCGCCGAAGGCACGCTCGGCATCATCACGGCCGCCACCCTCAAGATCTTCCCCCAGCCCGAGGAATATGAAACCGCCCTCGTCAATATCGCCTCGCCCGACGCGGCCTTTACCCTCTTCCAGCTGATGCGGGATCGCGCGGGGGCGCAGCTCAATGCCTTTGAGCTGATCCCGCTGATTGGCCTGCAGATCCAGTTGCGGCACGGCATGCTCGATCGCGATCCCACGGCCGGTTCCTCCCCCTGGTATGCGTTGATCGAGGTGCTACGGCCCAAAGGCGGCCGGCCGGGCCTCCTGCAGGAAGCATTGGAAGCTGCGTTCTCCCAAGGGCTGGTGGACAATGCCGTGGTCGCCGAATCTCTTGAGGACCGCACCCGCATGTGGGCCTTTCGCGAACAGATGAGCGAGTGCCAGTCGCGCGAAGGCCCCTCGATCAAGCACGACGTCTCAGTGCCCCTCGCCGCCGTGCCCCGGCTGATCGAAGAAGGTTCGGCTGCCGCCGCGCAGGTGGTGCCCGGCATCCGCCCGGTGCCGTTCGGCCATATGGGCGATGGCAATATCCACTTCAATTTCAGTCCCCCGCCCGGCGCCGACAACGGGCAGTTCATGGCGGGAGCCGAGCCGGTCCACGCCGCCATCTATGAGATCGTGCTCAAGCTCGGGGGTTCGGTTTCGGCCGAGCATGGCATCGGCCAGCTCAAGGTCGACCTCCTGCGCCAGGTCAAGGACCCGGTGGCCCTGCAGATGATGCGCGCGATCAAGGATGCGCTCGATCCCAAGGGCATTCTCAATCCCGGCAAGATGCTGGGCTGACCGGGCCCAGTCACCTGCGCGTGCCTACTTGATCGCATCTCCCCCTTGCCCCATTTCGGGGCAACCACAGGGGACCTGCCCATGCTCGATTACATTGCCTTTCTTGACGATGCCACTCGCCCGCCGCTGCAAAAGCTCGAGGGGCTGACGCCAGACCAGCGCCTACCCGGCAAGCATCTTAAGATGATCCACGATCATCTGCGCCAGAACATGGAAGTGCTCGGACGCCTGATCGAGCGCGCCTCCACAGGCGCCGTCTCGCCCGAAGAGGTGGAGAGCGAAACTTCTGGCCTCCTGATGGTCAGCAATTTCCGCCGTTTCGGCAATTTGTGCGGGCAATACTGCCAGTTCGTCGACACCCATCATTCGATCGAGGACTACGCGATCTTCCCCGCGCTGGCCGAACAGGGCGCCGCGTTCAAGGCGATTGCCGAGCGGCTGCGCGCCGAGCATGTGGTGGTCCATGAACTGCTGCTGCGGCTTGTCGATGCACTTAACGCACTGGCGAGCGAGCCCACGCCGGAGCACTTCGAGGACGCCAAGACAGTCTACCGCACGCTTGAGCGCATCCTGCTCTCTCACCTCGGCTATGAGGAAGACGCGATGGGCGATGCGTTGGGCTATTTCGGCATCGGCGTTTAGGCGGGACCATCGTCCTCAAAGCGGCTGGCATGGTTGCGGCCGCGCTCGTAATGGTGGCTAAGCGGAAAGGGTGGCAGCCAGGCTTCACGCCGAATCGTCCAGCATTCGTAGCTCGGCACCAGCTGGTTGGGGCTGTCGAGGGAGCCGAGATGCACCTCGATCTCGTCCTCCGATCGGGCAAAAACCGATGAGCCGCAAGTCGGGCAAAAACACCGCCCTGCGAATTCTCCGACCTCCCCGCTGACCGCCACAGCGTCCTGCGGAAACACTGCCGCCGCATAAAACAGCGCGCCATGATGCTTGCGGCAGTCAAGGCAATGGCAGATCCCGACCCGATAGGGCCGACCGGACGCCACCAGCCGGACCTTCCCGCACAAACAGCCGCCGGTAAACTGCTCCATTCCCTTGCTCCCCCCTAAAACAGATCGAGTTGGGCTCCCGCACCAGCGGCCTTGCGCCGTACTGGCGCGGTGGGTTCCGCCAGTTCGGGCGTTACTTCCTCGATGAGGCTCGGGTCATCAACCGCAGCCGAGTTCACCCGGGTCGAGACCGGCCGATAGCTCAGCACATTGTCGGGCAGCGGCAGCGCCAATTGCCGGGCTTCCTCGGCCCGCACATCGCGCACATCCAGCCAGCGCTCCATCGCTTCGCCATCGAGAATGGCGGGCATGCGATCATGGATCACCGAGAGCTGGTTGTTGGTGGGCACGGTGATGGTCGCGACGCTGTCGATCTCCTCGCCTTCGGGGCCCACCCAGGTGGCGTAAAGCCCGGCCAGCGCCATCGGGCGGCCATCGGCATAGGTGATGTAATAGGGCTGCTTTTTCTTGTCGGGCCCGGTGTGCCATTCATAATAACCGCTGGCCGGAATGATGCAGCGGCCATGCTTGAGCGCATCGCGAAAAGCCGGCTTTTCGGCCATGGTCTCGACCCGGGCATTGACCAGCAGCGGGAACTCGCGCGGATCCTTGACCCAGCGCGGCACGAGGCCCCAGCGGGCAAAATGCGCCTCGCGCCGCCCTGCTTCTTCCCAGATCGCCACGACCGGCTGGGTGGGCGCAATGTTGAAGCGCGGCACCATCTCCATCCGGTTGAGCAGGCGAAACAGTTCCGCCATCTGCTCGGGCGGCAGCGTTGCCGCATAGCGACCACACATATTTGCTTCTCCCTGATGCTCGCCCCAAAATAGGGGGTGCAGTGTTGAATCGCAAATGGAGCCGAGATGACGGACCTTCCAAACGCCGCCAGCGTGGCGTTGGTACGCAACGGCAAGGTGCTGTTGATCAAGCGCGCCTTTCCCCCCTATCAGCATTTGTGGACGTTCCCGGGAGGCCGTCTCGAGCCCGGCGAAACCATCGAGCAATGCGTCATCCGGGAGGTCAAGGAGGAGCTGGGGCTGGCCGTGCGCAATCCGCAGCCCGTGCTGGTCCAGCAGCTGGGCGGCGGTGGCACCTACCAGTTGGCCGTGTTCGTTTCCTCCGATTTCAGCGGCACCATCATGCCCGCCAGTGAAATCGCCGATCACAAATGGGTCGATCCCGCAGCGCTGCCCGCCTTTCGCACGACGAGCCGGCTCGACGACGTGATCCGGCAATGCCTCGCCGTTCTGTCCGGGTAATGCTAAGAGCGCCCTGCATCAGGAGAACAGGATCCAAGTGAAGCTGCGTTTCGCCCCCATTGCGGCGGCCCTTTGTTTGACCGTCGTCACGCCGGCGCTGGCGATCGACCCGCCCTATCAGCCCCGCATGGAGCGGCTCGCCGAGATCATGGGGAGCCTTTATTTCCTCCAGCCCCTCTGCCAGGCAGGCACCGAGGATTGGCGCGCAGAGATGGCCGAGTTGATCGAACTCGACGAGCCCGACGATGATCAGCGCCAGCGCCTCGCCGGGGCGTTCAACACCGGCTACACCGCCTATGCGCGCTTTCACCGCGCCTGCACGCCCAGCGCCCGCGAAGCACTCACGCGCCTGCTGACCGAAGCGGAGAAAACGGCCCGCGAGATCCACACCCGCTACGCTGAATAGGCCTGCCGCCCCGCATTAACGAAACTTGCGCAGGTTGCGTTAACCGTTCACTCATTTGTGGTGCGCCAGCCCTGTTCATCCATGTTAACCCGCTCGGCATGGCGACCAGAAAATCTCTCTTCATCACCGCGACCGAAATCGAGCTCCCCAGCAGCGAGCAGAGTGAGCGTCAGCTTGCGCTTGAATACCTGGCTGAAGCCTGGAACGGCGCGGAGGACGATGGCGTCGAATGCGCGTCCCTGGCCCATGCTTCGCTTTTTGCTGCACTCGCCACTCTGGTGAAACTGCACGGCGATGATGCGGCTGCCGAAATGGTGGCGCTGCTGCCCGACCGCATCCGCGCGGGCGAATACAATCTGGACCGCACGCTGCAATAAATTGCTCTGAACCAGGCCGTCGTGCTGCCCACGTCATAGGCGGGCGGTTGACCTTCGCCGCGTTCTTGAAAATGCTAGCGCTTCGCGCCATGTCCGAAAGCCCCGCAGCAGTCGCTGCGGGCGGACAGTCTGGGGAAGCAAGACGATCATGACCACCTATCTGCGCGCCGACCGAGCAGTGTTCCGGTTTTCGGGCGTTGACGCCCACAAGCTGCTCAACGATGTCGTCACGGGCCATATCCCCGCGCAGGGCGATGGCACGGGCGAAGCCGGAGTGGCCTGGGCGCTGCTCTCCCCTCAAGGCAAGATCCTCGCCGAAGGTCTGGCCGGTTACGCAGGCGACGCGATCTGGCTCGATGTGCACCAGTCCGTGGCCGATGATTTCTTCAAGCGCATGAAGATGTATCGCCTCCGTGCCCAGGTGGTGATCGATGATCTCCGGGAAACCCACCGCGTCGGCTTTGCCACCGAGCAGGACCCCGCCGCGATCAGCCATCTCGATCGGCTGGGGCCCGTCAGGCTTGGTTGGCGCCAGATCGCGCCGCTGGAGGCGATCAACGGCTGGGTTGCGGATGACACGGCTTATCACGAGCAGCGCATTGCTGCTGGCATCCTGCACCAGGGCAATGACTTTCCCGCCAACGACGCCTTTGCCCATGATATCGGGCTCGACCTGCTCGAGGGCATTGATTTTGCCAAGGGCTGCTATGTCGGCCAGGAAGTGGTCAGCCGCATGAAGCATCGGGGCACGGCACGCCGTCGACCCGTGATCGTTGATGGTGTGGACGCACCCTCCGGCAGCGCCGTGCTGGCGGGCGAACGCGAAGCGGGGCGGCTGGGCCAAGTGGTAAACGGCCAGGCGGTTGCCATCCTGCGGCTCGACCGGATCAGCGATCCCTCCGCCGCGACCGTCGAGGGCAAGCCTGTCCGCCTTTCCCTACCGCCTTACGCAAGCTATGCGTTTGGCGAATCAACGCCCGATGAGTAGCGTTCGGCCACCACTCTTTTAGCTTTGGGGAATCATGGCGCGCGGCAAAGACCGAGCCTGGCAACGGATGTTGTCGGGCCGACGGCTCGATATTCTCGACCCCTCCCCGCTCGATGTCGAGCTTTCCGATATCGCGCATGGCCTCGCCCGCGTCGCCCGCTGGAACGGGCAAACCCTGGGCGACTACGCCTTTTCGGTCGCGCAGCATTCGGTGCTCGTGC
The DNA here is from genome assembly GCF_058133495.1 of Devosia sp. Z6_126. NCBI lineage: Bacteria > Pseudomonadati > Pseudomonadota > Alphaproteobacteria > Hyphomicrobiales > Devosiaceae > Devosia > Devosia sp. Z6_126. Next base: position 24,321 of record NZ_JBYUNO010000001.1, read on the forward strand.
TCGAATTGTTTCGCGCCCACAACCCCGAGGCCGACAACACCGCCCAGCTGCAGGCGCTGCTGCATGACGCCCCTGAATATGTGATGGGCGACATCATCTCGCCCTTCAAGGCGGCGATGGGCGGCAACTACAAAACGGTGGAAGACCGGCTGCTGGGCGCGATCTATCTGCGGTTTTCGCTCCCTGCTACCGCAGGTGCAGCCTTGGGAAAACTTATCAAGAAAGCCGATCGCGAGGCCGCTTATTTCGAAGCCGTGCATCTGGCCGGCTTTTCGGCTGTTGAAGCCCAACGTTTTTTCGGCGCACCGAGCTTGCCTACCTTTGACGTTGATCAGTTCGACCGGCTGATCCGGCCCTGGCCGACCCGCGAAGCGCAGGATCGCTTCATCGCTGCGTGCGAGGCGATCCTGCCCTCCGTCTAGAGGCCCAGTCGTTAACCCTAATATTGTTTGAACTTTGCTGCGGCTGCGGCAAAAAGGTTACTGCTTTGTTAACAAGCAGCATCAAACCGCCTCAATTCGGGACGCAGCCATGAACCTACCCACGCGCCATATGCTAGTCGGAATGTGTCTGGGCGCCGTTTGCGCCACCGCCTTGGCGGCGATTGGACCTGGCATAGTCGTTGATGCAATCGCCGGGGAACGCGGAGTTGGCATCGATACGGCCAGCCTCGTGCGCTTTGATGATCGCGAGTATCAGGTGCAATATGAGGAAGGGGTGGACACCAACCCGCTCCAAACCGTCCGGGTCAAGAAGATCGAGGCGGGCCGGGTGAGTTGGGTGGATATCGCCGTCACCGCGACTGGCACCTACTCCACTGACGCGCTGGTTTCAGAGCACATCCAGTATCCGGGCATTAGCGTCTCGCCGGTTGGGCAGCCCGGTCCGGGCAACCGCTTCTCGTTCTGGGACGGCCAGAGCTGGACCTCTTTCACTCCGACCGCTGGCATGTCGATGATCTTTGCCAATGCAGCAACCGCGGTGCGGATCGGCAGAGATTTTACCTGCGTATATAGCAAAAGCTATCGCGTCTGCTGATCGGTTCTAGCCGAACAGCCAGCCGCGCTTGAACTTGTAGAACACGTGCAGCCCAACCTGCGTCAACTTTTGCATGCGGGGTGCCCAAGCGGGGCGCACATAGGTGGCGTGATAGTGGGTGGAGTCGGCAACCTCGGTCAGGTACAATTCGCCGTCCACAAAGCGCGCCGCAATGTCTTCCGCCTGCGCCCATGACTTCTTGTCCGAAATCCGCTCAGGGATGCCATCGCAGGCAAAGGAGAACTGACAGGCATTGCGCTTGTGCTGGTTTTGGAACACGACGCCACAGATCGTGCTGGGATAGCGGTGATCCTTGACGCGGTTGAGCACGACCTGAGCAACAGCGACCTGACCGCGATAGCTTTCGCCCCGCGCCTCGAAATAGATTGCCGTGGCCAGGCACCACAACTCCTTGTCGGAAACCTCGACCGCCTTGCCAGTGTCAAAGGCACCAAGAACCGGCGCATTCGCGCGGGCATAGGCGAGTTGCTCGGAGGCAACCGCCGGCATGGGCTGGCCCAAAGTCCCAGCAGTGCTGGTCGGGGCAATCCCGGCGATGGCGTCAAGGGCGGAGGAGCCGATTTCGGGATTAATGGAAGCCACCGACATGCGCGGACCCGGATCGGTCTCGGCCGGCGCTTCGATGGCTGCATCGGCGATTTGGCTTTGGCCCAAGGCTTCGGGCTGGCCGGGGGCGACACGCAGCGCCGCGAGCCGGGTGCGCACTTCCTCGAAGCTACGAGAAATTGCCAGTGCATCCTGCTTCGGACGAAGCCGATCGGTCTTTTCCGCTCGGTTGGGACCGGTAAAGCTAGCGCTCTCGAACAGGTGATCGAACGATTGTGGCGTTTGCACCGTTGTTGTACCGCCAAGACTGCCCTGGACGACAACAGGCGGTGCCGCTAACTCGCCGCTCGCATCTGCGGGACTGAAGGCGACGCTGGTGAGCCCCGCATAACTCAGTACGCCCACGAGTCCGAACGCCATAAGCTTGGCATGGGGACGGTGGCGACGAGCCGACTTGGTCGCGTGCACAGGCACGACGGACCGATTTGATAGGGCCATCTCAGCTACTCAACAAAACGCAACATAACTACTGATCGGCAAAAGTGACGCTAAGAGGCCGACAGTGAAATGATGTCTTATTAGGGTTAGCGTGGAGTAAACGCCCAATCAGGCAGTGACGTGGATGAAGAATGGCGAGAACCGGGCAAGAGGCCTTCGGGCTGATTTGTCGCAGTACTTAGCTGCAACCATCCCTCACAGCCTGCGCCTCGTCTACGAAGCTATCCACCCGAAACCGGACCGAAAGAGAACGCGAGTTCACCGGCGTGACCCGCGCCGTGATATTGGTCGCGCCCGCGAGGCTATCGACAAAGGCGGCGGCTTCCGCCTGATCCCCGATGATGATGGCGGTATTGGTCGGGTCCACCGGCAAGGTACGACTGCGGTCGGTTTGCAGATCATATTGCAGGGTCAGGCCGGCATCATTGCCCAAGGCCGATAGCGTATTGCCCGCAAAGCCAAACCAGATGCTCAACTGCCCCGCCTCACAGCGCACGGCAAGGGTTGCAGGACCGCGGCCGCTGGGGCGAGCCGGGATCAGCTGGGTGGATTCCAGCACGGCTTCCAGCGCTGCAGTGGGAGCAGTACCGGGTCTGAACAAGGCATCATAGCAGGCCAGACGCTCAACCCCATTTTGGATGCTGGCGCATTGCGCGCCATCTGACTGCCCGAACGCTGGCGCTGAAACAAAAAGAAGCGGGATGAGCGCCAGCATTGGCAGTTTGTTCACGAGCAAAATGTCCCTTCCGCCATCGGTGGCCCTGCGCTCCAACATAGGCACTCCGAGCCCGAATTTTAAGACGCTGCCTGTGCCAAGGTCAGTCGCGCCACCGGCACCCGATAGGGCGAGCAGGAGACATAATCGATCCCGAGCCCCGCAAAGTACCGCAAGGATGCTGGATCGCCCGCATGTTCGCCGCAGATGCCGATCTTGAGCGAGGGATTGGCAGCGCGCCCGCGGGCAATGGCGATGGAAATCATCTCGCCCACCCCCTTTTCGTCGATGGTGACAAAGGGATCACGCTCATAAATGCCTTTGCGCTGGTAGACGGTCAGGAAAGTGGGCGCGTCGTCGCGTGAAATGCCAAAGGTCGTTTGCGTCAGATCATTGGTGCCAAAGGATATGAAGTCCACGAGATGGGCGATATCGCCGGCCCGCAGGCAAGCCCGGGGCAGCTCGATCATGGTGCCAAAGGAAAACCGCACCCGGTCGGAGCGCAAGAGCCCGGAATTGGCCGCAATGGCATTCACCCGGTCCCGCACAAAGGCCACTTCGGTCGCGGTAGAGACAAAGGGCACCATGACCTCGATCACCACCGGCTCGTCCTGTCTTTCGCTAGCCTGACGCGCGCCGGCCATCAGCGCCTGAGTCTGCATCTGCAGCAGTTCGGGATAAGTGATGGCGAGGCGTACGCCGCGATGGCCCAGCATCGGGTTGATCTCGGCGATACGATCCAGCTGCAGCCGCAACGCCCTGACAGCCAGGCCAAGCGAAGCCGCCGTGTCCTCGATTTCTTCCTCCGTCCGCGGCAGGAATTCGTGCAGCGGCGGATCAAACAGGCGCACCGTCACCGGCAGCCCGCGCATGGTGGAAAACAGCGCCTCGTAGTCCCCGGTCTGGTAACCGATCAGCCCGTTCACCGCTCGATTGCGATCGTCGCCGTCCTCGGACAGGATCACGCGGCGCAGCGCCAGCATGCGCTCGGGCGAAAAGAACATGTGCTCGGAACGCGCCAGCCCAATACCCTCGGCACCAAAGCTGAGCGCCGTGCGGGCGGATTCCACCGTTTCCACATTGGTACGCACCGCAATGGTGCGGCTGCGATCGGACCAACCCAGCAGCGTGCCGATCGCGCCCCCGATATGGGGCTGGCTCAGCGGCAACATTCCGGCATAGACCTGCCCATCGGTGCCATCGATGGTCACCCGGTCGCCAGTGCGATAATCGCGCTCGCCGATGCGGCACACCATTTCTGTCGCGTTTACCGACATGGTCCGCACGCCCGCCACACAGGGCTTGCCGGTGATGCGGGCGATCACGCCGGCATGGCTCGACATGCCGCCACGAGCGGTGAGAATGCCGGTCGCGGCCTTCAGGCCTTCGATATCTGCGGGGCCGGTTTCGTTGACCACAAGAATGCAATGCTTGCCCCGAGCGCGCAGGCGCGCTGCGTCTTCGGCGTTAAAGACGATGGGACCGCTGGCCGCTCCCGGTGACACGCCGAGGCCGGTGGCAATGGGAATGGCGGCAGCAGATGCCTTGAGGCGCGGATGCAGCAACTGCGCCAGGCGGGCAGGCTCCACCCGTGACACGGCGTTCTGCGGTGACCAGACGCCGCGGCTCACCCGGTCCACCGCCGCTTCAAGCTCGGCCGCGGGGCTGGCCTGGACTGGCCGTGCGGACAAGAATTGTGCCTCGTTCCCGCTCACCGCGACCGAACAGCACATATGCCGCCCCGCCTTGGCATCGAGCAGGGTCACAAGGGCGGTTATGCTGTCCGGCAACGCTGGCAGCATATTGCCGTCGGTGGGAGCTGGCCCGAGCGCCCCGGTTGCCGCGTTGCGGGTAAGAAAGGACACGATGTCCCCGCCTGCCGAGCTTTGCACCAGAACGATCTGGCGCGCGCGTTCGTCATCCGGGCGCGCTTCACCCCAACCCGGCCGCGCAAAGCCATAGCTGTCGAACGCGTTCTTGATCGCACGTCCGAGGGGCCGGTTGGGATCAACGGCATCGGCCGCGCTCAGGGGGGGCGCAATGCCAGTTTTGGCAGGGAGCAGGCCCGCATTATGGGACGCCGCTGAAGTGCGCACCGCCAGATAGGGCGTTTGCCCATCATCGCCGACCAGCTTGAACAGGCACGCGATCCAGTGGGTGCGCAGTTTGGCGTCCCGGCGCGTGCGCTCGGCCTGCAGGGCCTCCCATGCCGCCCGGGTGATGCAGATCGTGGGAATGGTGGGAAAACCGGCATCGCTGACGCGGAAAATCCAGCGGGCCTTGCCCGAAAGCAATTTGAGCTGCGAGGCCGATAGGTTCGCCTTGCCCACCGCAGGGGCAATCGCAAAAATTTCCTGGGCCAAACTCACCTTGCTATCCCTGCCATGCCGCGCGGCGCATAATGCCTATGAGCTAGCCTGCCTGCAACAAGGCTTGACTTGGCCGGCTCGCGAAAGCATCTGATCTGGGATGGAAAAGCGGCCACAACTAGACATCCTGCTGTGCGCCCCTCGCGGTTTTTGCGCGGGGGTCGACCGAGCCATTCAGATCGTCGAACTCGCCCTGCAGAAATATGGCGCGCCCGTTTATGTGCGCCACGCCATTGTTCACAACAAATATGTGGTGGATGGGCTGCGCGAAAAAGGCGCGGTTTTCGTGGAAGAACTGAGCGAGATTCCGCCGGGCGATGCGCCAGTGGTGTTCTCGGCCCATGGTGTGCCCAAGAGCGTTCCGGCCGATGCGCGTAGCCGCAACATGATGTTTCTGGATGCGACTTGCCCGCTGGTGTCCAAGGTGCATGTGGAAGCACAGCGCCATTTCGAGGAAGGTCACGAAATCGTGCTGATCGGGCACCATGGCCATCCCGAGGTCGTGGGCACGATGGGGCAGTTGCCCCCCGGCGCCATTACGCTCGTGGAAGATGTGGCCGGTGCCATGGCCATTACACCCCGCGATCCGGCAGCACTCGCTTATGTGACGCAAACCACGCTTTCCGTGGATGACACCAGCGAGATCGTGGCGGCCCTGCAGTCGCGCTTCCCACTAATCCATGGCCCGCACAAGGAAGACATCTGCTACGCCACGACAAACCGGCAGCAGGCTGTCAAGGCGGTAGCTCCGCTGGTCGACGCCATGGTCGTGGTTGGCTCGCCCAACTCCTCCAACTCGCTTCGCCTCGTCGAGGTAGCCGAACGGGCCGGGTGTCGCGTCGCCATGCTGGTGGACCGCGCCAGCGAAATCGACTGGAGCCGCCTCCAAGGCATTCGCACCCTGGGTGTTTCGGCTGGCGCCTCGGCGCCTGAAAAGCTCGTTGATGAAGTCATCGAAGCCTTTGCGCAGCGTTACGACATCAAGGTCGAGGCGAAGGTCACGGCGGTCGAGAACATTGCCTTCAACGTGCCGCGGCAGCTGCGCCCCGTCGAGGTCACCGTCGCCCCATGAGTGAAGCCGTTGTGATCCATACGGACGGGGCCTGCTCGGGCAATCCCGGTCCGGGCGGCTGGGGCGCCATTCTCCAATATGGCGACAAGCGCAAGGAATTGTGCGGCGGGGAACCGCTGACGACCAACAACAAGATGGAGCTGACCGCCGCCATCGAGGCGCTTAACGCGCTTACCCGACCCTGCACGGTCGAACTGCATACCGACAGCCAGTACGTCAAAAACGGCGTGCAAAGCTGGATGAAGGGCTGGAAGCGCAACGGCTGGAAGACCGCCGACAAGAAGCCGGTAAAAAACCTCGAGCTCTGGCAGGCACTGGACGAAGCCACCAAGCGTCACACCATCTCCTGGCATTGGGTCAAGGGCCACGCCGGACACGATCTTAACGAGCGCGCCGACCAGCTCGCCAATGAAGGCATGGCACCCTACAAGACCAAGCGGGCTGCATTTACGCCACCGGTTTAGCGGCGCGCTTGGGCAGCATCCGCTTGATCACACCCCAGAGCGGGGAGACCACATAGCCCGCCACCGGAATCAGCAGCGTGCCCAGCAGCAGGCCGAAGAAAAAGTCCACAAAGGCGGTCGCCAACCATCCGGCAATGCTCGCAAACGAGCTGAAGGTGTGCTCGGCCCAGTGAGCGGCCCCTTCAATGATGTGTTCAGGCAGGTCCCAACCGAACTCGTAAAGGCCATGCGCGACAATGCTGCCGCCGACCCAGGTCATGGCGGCAGTGCCCACAAGGCTCAGCACGCGCATAAAGCCTGGCATGCCGGTCACCAGCCCGCGGCCGAAGGCGCGTCCGGCACCCGTGCGGCCCTTTTTGGCCAGCAGCAACCCAAAATCATCGGCTTTGACGATCAGCGCAACCGCACCGTAAACCAAGGCCGTGATGCCGATGCCGACCAAGGCCAGCACCATCGCTTGAGTGATGACGTTCTCGACCGGAATATTGGCCAGCGCGATGGTCATGATCTCGGCGGAAAGAATGAAATCGGTCTTGATGGCGCCAGCGACCTTCTGGTCCTCAAGGGTCTGGGCGGTGATCGCCGCCGGCACCAGTGCGGCCTCATGCGCCTCGGCTTGATGCGGCAGGAGCGCATGGAAAACCTTTTCGGCTCCCTCGTAGCAAAGATACGCCCCACCGATCATCAGCAAGGGCGTGATCACCCAGGGTGCGAAAAATGAGAGCAGCAGTGCCGCGGGCAACAGGAAGACCAGCTTGTTCTTGACCGAACCCAGCGCGATCTTGCCGATAATGGGAACTTCGCGATCAGCGGTAAAACCGTGCACATAGTTAGGTGTGACAGCGGCATCGTCGATCACCGCCCCAGCGGCTTTGGCGCCTGCTTTGGCGGCTTGCCCCGCGACGTCATCGAGCGACGCCGCGGCAACTTTCACCAGGCCCGCGACGTCGTCGAGCAACGCCAATAGTCCAACGCTCATATCTTCATTCCTGCCGCAGCTTAGATGTGGCAGGGGAAACGAGCGGGGCTACCCCCGGGGTTCCATCCGCAGCTAGCCCGAAATCTTGGAGAAATCGGCCACCAGATGCATGGTCTGGCGCAGGCGCCCCAAAAGGTTGAGCCGATTGATGCGCGTGGCCGGATCGGGATCGTTGACCAGCACCGCTTCAAAGAACGCATCCACCGGGGCGCGCAGGGCCGCCAGATCGCCCATGGCGCCGGTAAAATCATCCTCTGCCACTCGGGCCGCCACTGCCGGCTGCACCGTCGTCACGGCCGCAGCCAGCGCGGTTTCCTCGGGCAACTGCAACAGTTCGGGCTTGACCTCGCCATCATAGGTCAAGGAGAACTTCTTTTCCTCGGCGGCAAGGATATTGGCGGCGCGGCGATAGCCGGCCAGCAGATTGGTCCCGTCGGGCGAGGACAGCAGCGACGACAGCGCTTCGGCACGCTGGGTGATCTGCAGCATGTCATTGCTTTCGGGAGAGAGCACCGCATCGATCAGATCGTGACGGGCGCCTGCATCGCGCAGCGACACCTTGAGCCGGTCATGGAAGAAGGCCAGCAGGTCCGGCTCCACCAACAGCGGAAAGCGTAGGTTGTTTTCAGTGATGATCCGGATCACGCCCAAGGCGGCACGGCGCAGCGCAAAAGGATCACGCGAGCCGGTGGGCTTTTCGTTGATGCGCCAGAATTCGGTCAGCAGATCGAGTTTGTCGGCCAGCGCCACGGCGATCGCGACTGGATCATTGGGGACCTCGTCGGTAGGACCAAGCGGCTTGTAGTGCTGTTCGATGGCATTGGCGATGTCAGCAGGCTCGCCCTGCGCCAGGGCGTAATAGCGCCCCATCAATCCCTGCAGTTCAGGAAACTCACCGACCATGCCGGTGGTGAGGTCAGCCTTGGCCAGCATGGCGGCGCGCTTGGCGCGTTCGGGATCGGCCCCCACCTGCGGCGCGATCTCGCCTGCCATTTTCACCAGGCGCTCGACGCGAGCAAACTGGGTTCCGAGCTTGGCGTGGAACACGGTGTCTTCGAGCTTGGGCAGACCGTGCTCGAGCGGAGTTGCCAGATCCCCTTCGTAGAAGAACTTGGCGTCGGACAGGCGAGCGCGAATGACGCGCTCATTGCCGGCGATGATCGCGGCGCCACCGTCGATCGCGACCGTATTGGCGGTGATGATGAAATAGGGGGCCAGGCGCCCTGCCCCGTCGCGCAGGCAGAAGCATTTCTGGTTGGCGCGGATGGTGGCGATGATCACCTCTTCGGGCAATTCCAGGAACGCGGGATCGAACGCGCCCATCATCACCACGGGCCATTCCACCAGCCCCGCGACTTCCTCGAGCAGGCCTTCGTCGCCAATCACCGACAAGCCGCGCGCAAAGGCGAGGTGTTCGGCATCGCTGCGGATGATGTCCTTGCGGCGGTCGAGGTCGAGCACGACCTTGGCGCGCTCGAGCCCCATCAGATAGTCTTCAAAGCGCCGGACCCGGATGGCGCCAGGTGCAAGGAACCGGTGGCCATAAGTGGTCTGACCCGACCCAACCCCTGCAGCCTCGAAGGGGATGATGATTGGCTCGTCATTCTCGGTGCCAAAGGTCGCGGTGATGGCGCGCAGAGGGCGCACCCAGCTGGTGCTGCCCGAGCCCCAGCGCATCGACTTGGCCCAGGGAAAATCGGCGATCACGCGCGGCAGCAGGCCCGACAGAATCGTTGCGGCCTCGGCGCCGGGCTTGTGGATATGGGCCACGTAGAACTCGCCCTTCTTCGGATCGCTTTCAACCTTGGCCTGCTCGATCGAGCTCAACCCGGCCGAGCGCAAAAAGCCATCGATTGCCGGCTGGGGCGCGCCAACCTTGGGGCCCTTCTTGTCTTCATGCGTGTCGGGCGAGCGCGGCGGAATGCCCGAAACCGTCAGCGCCAACCGGCGCGGCGTCACAAACGCCTTGGCGCCTTCGTAAATGAGACCCGCATCCACCAGCGCTGTGGTCACCGCCTTGCGCAAGTCTTCGGCAGCGCGGCGCTGAAGACGGGCAGGGATTTCCTCGGAAAACAGTTCGAGCAGCAGATCGGGCATGGTTTAAACCGGGCGTTCGAGCGTGTGGGGTGTGCCTAGCAAGGGGACGAAGCCTTGTCCATTGCAGCGGCGTGCGGGGTCTGGCGCCTCAGGCGCCACCGCCCGCGGTGTGCAGCCAGGCTTCGCCACAGGCCTTGGCCAGTTCGCGAATGCGCAGAATATAGCTCTGCCGCTCAGTCACCGAGATAACGCCACGAGCGTCGAGCAGGTTGAAGTTGTGCGAAGCCTTGATCACCTGCTCATAGGCCGGCACGGCCATGGTGTGGCGGTCGCCCTCGCGGCCGGCCTCCAGAATAGCCCGGCATTCCTTTTCCGCATCGGCGAAATGACGGAACAGGATCTCGGTATCGGCCGCCTCGAAATTGTACTTGGATTGCTCCTGCTCGTTCTGCAGGAACACATCGCCATAGGTGACCTTGGAGTTGCCGCCGCCACCATTGAAGTTGAGGTCGTAAACGTTCTCGACCCCCTGCACATACATGGCGAGGCGCTCGAGCCCATAGGTGATTTCACCCGGCACCGGCGAGCACTCAAAGCCCGCCACCTGCTGGAAATAGGTGAACTGGCTGACTTCCATGCCATCGCACCAGCATTCCCAGCCCAGGCCCCAGGCGCCCAGCGTCGGGCTTTCCCAGTCATCCTCGACAAAGCGGATGTCGTGCAGGGCGCTATCAAGACCGATCGCCGCCAGCGACTTGAGGTAAAGCTCCTGAATGTCGGGTGGCGACGGCTTCAGGATAACCTGGAACTGATAATAGTGCTGCAGGCGGTTGGGATTTTCGCCATAGCGCCCGTCCTTGGGCCGGCGGGAAGGCTGCACATAAGCGGCGTTCCAGGGCTTGGGGCCCAGCGCGCGCAAGGTGGTCGCGGTATGGAAGGTGCCGGCGCCCATCTGCATGTCATAGGGCTGCAAAATCACGCAGCCCTGCTCGGCCCAGAAATTCTGAAGCGTCAGGATCATGCCCTGGAACGAGTTCTTGGGGTCCATATGGGCGGGGCGGTCAGTCATGGGCGTGGTCCCTTTGTGCGGGTCCATCCTCTATTGAGGCTGCCGGGAGCGGTCAACGGCGATTGTTCTCGTCGCCGGATCCGCCCGGCCGGTAGGTGCCGTCCGCGTCGCGCTTGAGATCGATCACACCCGGCTTGGCGCGCTCGGCCTGGTCGCGCTCGCGGCGCAGGCGCCGGGCTTCCTCATCCTGGCTCTTGAACTGGCCCTGCCAGTCGCGCCAGATCTTGCGAACACCCAGATAGATGGCCGCAGCGATGACGAGATAGACGGCGAGGCGAAGCAGAACTGCGGTCATTGGCTATAGTCCCAGCCGGGACCACAAGGCGCGGTCCTCCAGCGTAGCGGTCATGGCGGCGGGCAGTTCAGCGGCAAAGCTGAGGCGTGGCACGCCAAACCAGGACCGCTTGGGCGCAATGAACTTGAGCACGACATCGGCGCCGTACCGGGTGCGCAGCGTTGCATGCAGGTCGCCAATCGCATCCACCAGCCCCAGTTCAACGCCGCGAAGCCCGGGCCACCATTCGCCCGTGAACAGCACATCGTCGGGGGCGCGTAGCCGGTCGCCCCGCCGCGCTTTCACATGCTCGATAAACACCGAATGGATATCGAGCTCCACCGCCTTGATGCGCTCAACATCGCCCGGATTTTCCGGCAAGAAGGGGTCCAGCGTGGATTTGTTGCGGCCTGCCGTGTGCACCCGCCGCTCGATGCCGAGCTTTTCCAGTGCGCCCACAAACCCGAAGCCGGCCATGATCACGCCGATAGAGCCCACGATCGAAGAGGGATCAGCGATGATTTCGTCACCCGCCACGGCAATGAAATAGCCCCCGGACGCCGCCGCATCCTCCACGAAGACGAGAACCGGCTTGCCATGCTCGTCGGCCAGGTCGCGAATGCGCTTGGAGATCAGGCGCGATTGCACCGGCGAGCCGCCGGGAGAATTGACCACGATGGCGATGGCTGGCGCTGACTTGATGGCGAAGGCGCGCTGCAGCAAGGGCTCCACCGAAGCAATGCTCAGCCGCCCTTGGCGCTGTTCAGCGGCGATCACGCCGTGAAGCCGAACCACGGGGATAACCGTCTTGTTGCCGCCCAGGCGACGCCAGATCCGGCCCATCCAGGCGGGGGTTTGAACAGCCATCAGGTTCCTTTCACGCTCGCCGCCCCATTTAGGGTGCATCTAGGGGGATTACCAGACAAGCCGCGCCTCGCCGCGGAAGATTGCTTCAAACTCGGGCCGGAACGCCCGGCCATCTGCCTCATGGAGCGCCCGCGCGCCAAGCAGCGTCAACGGCGCCCGCGATCCCTTGATGCCGCGCAGCAGCACTCGGGTGGCAGGACCATCGGGCCGCGGGCAGAGCGGCAGGATGGTCAGCGCCCCGAACCGTCGGCCAAACGCGGCTAGCAAGGCTTGCAGCCCCTGCGCGGGATAGATGAAAATGGCCTCGCCCCCGCCCGCCGCAGCACCCGCGGCTGATTTGACCCAGAGCTCCAGTTGTTCATTTTGCATGTGCCGGGCTCCCGCCCGACCCTGTACGCGCGCCAGCGTGCCCCGGGCAGCATCGAAAAACGGCGGATTGGCGATAACCGTCTCGTAAGCATTCTCCTCGATTCCCGCCCCCTGACGCGCACTGCCCGGGCCGGCCACATCGGCATGCGCATAGCTCACCCGGTCGGCAAAGCCGTTCGCGGCCGCATTATCCTGTGCGAGCGTCAGCATGGCTTCGTCCCGCTCGGCAAGCGTGGCGCGCAGGCCCGGAGCATGCGCGAGGGCCACGAGTGCCGCGGTCCCCACGCCACTGCCCAGATCCAGTAGTGTTTGCGCGCTAGGGGGTACCGAAGCCCCTAAAAGCACGCTGTCGAGCCCCGCCCGGAAGCCCCGGGCCGGTTGGCGCACAGTGATGCGGCCGCCCAGAAAGGCGTCTGACGTCGTGGTTTGCTGTTGGACAAAGTCGCTGGTCTGGTCTAGGGACATCGCACCCAATTGGCCGGTTTTTACGCGAGCTTAAGTGGCAAGCGCATCAGGCTCAACCAGATTTGCCAGTAGGGGCAAACGAGGACCGTACCGCGTGTCTGTTGTTACGCAATCCAAACCGGCATTCAGTGCCAATGCAGTTGATCGGCTGATCGATGCTACTGCCGCTGACATGGCCAAGGTCAATGCGCTGATCCTGGCGCGGGCAGATTCGCATGTCGAGATGGTGCCCGAGCTGGCCCGCTACCTCATCGAAAGCGGTGGCAAGCGCCTGCGCCCGATGCTCACGGTGGCTGCCGCGGCCCTGTTTGGTAAGGGCACCGGCTCGGCCATCAACTTCGCCGCCGCCGTCGAGTTCATGCACAACGCCACGCTGCTGCATGACGATGTGGTCGATGAAAGCGATATGCGCCGCGGCAAGCCCGCTGCCCGCATAGTCTGGGGTAATAAGGCCTCGATCCTTGTTGGCGATTTCCTGCTTGGTCAGGCCTTCATGATGATGGTCGAGACCGGCGACATTGCCGCTCTGGGCGTGCTGTCGGCGGCTTCCGCGGCCATGGCCGAAGGCGAAGTGTTCCAGCTCGCCAAGACCGGGGACCTCACCACCACCCCCCAGGACTACGCCGAAGTGATCCGCGCCAAAACCGCGGTGCTGTTCCAGGCCGCCTGCGAAGTGGGCGCTATGTCGGGCGGCGCCGATGCGCAGGGTCGCAAGGCTCTGGCGCGCTACGGCCTTGAGCTGGGCACCGCGTTCCAGCTCGTTGACGATGTGCTCGATTATCGCGGCGAGACCGATACGCTGGGCAAGAACAGCGGCGATGACCTGCGCGAGGGCAAGATGACGCTGCCCGTTATTCTGGCGCTGGCCGATGCCAGCGAGGCCGAGCGCGCAGTGATCACCGGCGCGCTGGGCGATGCCGAGGCGAGCGACGATCAGGTGCGCAGCGTTGTTGCCATCATGGAGCGGCACGATACCCTTGGGCGCACCATAAGGCAGGCCCATGCCCATGCAGGTGCCGCCCGCGACGCGCTCAACGCCGCTCCCGCTGGCGCGATGAACGCGCTCTTGGCCGATGTGGTCGAATTCAGCGTGATGCGCCTGTTCTAGGGCCCGAGTACCGGCGCCGCGGCAATCCAATGGTCTGGCGTCGCCCGACGCAGTTCATGGGCCGCCTGATGCGCCTGCGCCCCCGAGCCGAACAGCCCGAACACCGTTGCCCCCGATCCCGACATCCGCGCCAGCATGCAGCCTGGCGCCGCTGCAAGCCGAGCAATGATGCGGCCGATCTCGGGCACCAGTTCCACTGCCGGCGCCTGCAGGTCATTGCGGGTTTCCGCCAGCCAGATGCCCAGTTGCGCGGGCCGGGTCATCGGCTCGGGCAAGGCTGGCATTGCCGGATTGTCCTTTTTGAGCAGGCGCCGGAACACTTCGGGCGTCGAGACCGGCACCAGCGGATTGACCAGCACCAGATAGCATTCGGGGAAGGCTGGCAGCGGCGAAAGGATCTCCCCTACCCCGCGCGCCACCAGAGGGGCGGATACGAGGCAGGCGGGAACATCCGCGCCCAGCCTTGCCCCCAGCTCAGCCAGTTCCGGGACAGGGATCGGCGTGGCCGACAGATCGGCGAGCAGGCGCAGCGCCGCTGCCGCATCGGCGGAGCCCCCGCCAATGCCCGCGGCCACCGGCAAGTTCTTGCGCAGCCGCATGGCGAGGCCCCGCGGCACGGCCTCAGGCCAGCGGGCGCGAAAGGCGGCCACGGCACGCGACACCAGATTGGTATCGCCCCCGCTCAGGCCACGCGCAAAAGGGCCAATGATCGCAAGACTGTCGCTGGCCGCTGGCGCCGCTTCCAGTTCGTCGGCCAAGTCGGCGAACACCACCAAGCTTTGCAGGTCGTGGTAGCCATCGTCACGCCGACGGGTGACATGCAGCGCCAGATTGACCTTGGCTGGCGCCGACTGCGTCCAATACTGCCCCATGCCCCGAACTACTGGGCGGCCGTTTGTTCGTCCAGACCATTGGCCAGCTTGGGCTGCACACGCTCCCTGACGACGCCGATATCGTCCACGGAGGCCGCCACATTCCACTGGAACTTGGCCTCGAGCCGCCGCCCCGCGCGCCAATAAGCGTCGCCCAGATGGTCATTGATCTCGGGGTCGTTGGGCTGCAACTGCACGGCCTGTTCGAGGGTCTTGACCGCTTCTTCCATGCGGCCAAGCTTGTAGAAGGCCCAGCCCAGCGAATCGACGATATAGCCATCCTGGGGCATGGCAGCGACGGCCTTTTCGATCATGGCTAGCGCCTCTACGAGGTGCATGTCCTTGTCGATCCAGCTATAGCCCAGATAGTTGAGCACCTGCGGCTGGTCGGGGCGCAGTTCAAGCGCCTTGAGGAAATCGCGCTCGGCCTCGGGCCACTGCTTGTTGCGCTCATAGGAGATGCCGCGCACATAATAGAAGCGCCAATCCGATGCATTCTCGCCGCCGGTGAGGTCCAGCGCGGTGGAATAGGCCTCGATGGATTTGGCATATTGCTCGTCGGTACGCAGGATGTCCCCATAAACCGACACCGCATCGAGGTCATCGGGCTGGGTCGCCACGATATTGCCCAGCCGGCGCAGCGCCTCGGGACGATCACCCATATTGTCGAGGTTCTGGGCGACCCGAACCACCGCGGTTGGCTTCATCGCCGAATTGGCCGGAACGCTTTCATAGATGCGGTTGGCCGCGTCATGCTGGTCGGCCGCATCAAGCACTTGGCCGAGGGCCAGCGCCACCACATCGGCAGACGGATCAAGATAAAGCGCTAGGCGCAGGAACATTACCGAGACGTCCATGCTGCTGTCGCGCGCGAGCGCCACGCCGATGCCGTGGAACATTTCGGCCGCGCCGACCTGCACATTGGCGGCAAAGATCCCAGGGCGTTGCCCGGCATCGACCGCTTCCTTGACGATGGTTACAACGGGATGGCTCAGCCCCGCATCCTGGAACTTGGCGATGGCGGCCTTGGCCTGGTCGAACTCGCCGGCATTGGCGAGCACGCGAGCATAAACCTCGACGATCCGGGCTACACCGGGCTCGGCATCGAAGGCTTGTCCCGCATAGCGAATGGCGCGCTGGTTGTCCCCGGCCGCTTCCGCCATCAGAGCGCGATGAAACACAAGGAAATCCTCAAGCCCACCCTGCCCCAGGCCATCGAGCAGCTTGTCGGCTTCCTTGACCCGATTGTCGCCAATCATCGCCCAGGCCCGCAAAATTCCCGCCGTGATGCCAACAAAACTGTCCTGGCCCACCGAGGCCAGCATGCGGTCGGCAGCGCCGTAGCGGCGCTCCTTGAGCGCTTCGGTCGCCAGCACCAGTTCGGCAAGCTGGTTGCCGGGGTCGAGCTCAAGCAGGTGCCGCGCCGTGGAGGCCGCTTCCCCGATCTGCCCATCGGCGGCAAGGCCAATAAAGGCGCGTTCCACCATGACCGGGTTGTCCCAGTCGGCCTTGGCTGCATCGCTGAAATAGCGTGCGGCTTCCTCGGTGCGCAGATCCTTGAGCGCCCCTTGCCCGGCCAGATAGGAGCCGGTCACGCTGGGGCGGAACAGCGACAGCATGTCGAGCGTGGACGTGGGGGCCGTTTGGGCCGCCAGGGGAACCACGAGGCCGGTCAGCATCAGGGCAACAAAGGCGGGTCGCGCCAGACGATTGGATAGCATTGACACGAGGCTTGGATCTCCCTTGGCCGAACCGACCCAGTTCTGGGCGGCAAGATTGGCGGTTTTGGGACCGCGCCGCAAGTGCGGCCGGTCGGCGGGTCAGTCACATTCCGCTGTAGTTAGGACCACTGCCACCTTCGGGCGGAACCCAGGTGATGTTTTGCGCGGGATCCTTGATGTCGCAGGTCTTGCAGTGCACGCAATTGGCCGGATGGATGCGAAACACCGGTTCGGCCCCTGAGCGATCCAGCTCATAAACCCCCGCCGGGCAATATAGCGGCGCCGGCTCGCCATAGCGCGGCAGGTTCACCCGCACGGGCACGCTCGGATCGGTCAATCGCAAATGATTGGGCTGGTCCTCGCCATGGGCGAGATTGGCCAGAAAAACCGAAGCGGCCCGGTCAAACACCTTTTGCCCGTCTGGGCGCGGATAGGTCTTGGGCGTCACTTCGCTCAGGGGGCGGGTGGCGGCAAAATCCGCACCCTTGTGGCGCAGCGTGCCGAGCAGCGAACGGCCCAGGATGGCGCTGCTCCACATTTCAGCGCCCGCCGCAGCAACGCCCATAGCGGTGCCAAGGCGCGACCACAGGGGTTTGACATTGCGCACGGCGCGCAACTCGTCCTCGATCCCGGTGGCCATGATGCGGCCGGCAAAATCCTCGATTGCGTCGTGCTGGCGCCCCGCTGCAATGGCGGCGCCCACCGCTTCGGCCGCCCCCATCCCCGACAGAATCGCATTGTGGATGGCCTTGAGGCGCGGCGCGTTCATAAACCCTGCCGCGCAACCAATCAGCCCGCCACCGGGAAAGACCAGCGTCGGCACCGATTGCCAGCCGCCTGTCGCCAGCGCGCGCGCCCCATAGCTGAGGCGCGTCGCCCCTTCGAGCAGCGCTGCGATCTTGGGATGGGTCTTGAACCGCCCGAACTCGTCAAAGGGCGACAGCGTCGGGTTGGCGTAATCAAGATGCACCACCAGCCCGAGGTAAAGCTTGCGGTCCGCCGCATGATAAGCAAAGCCGCCACCCGAAGTGCTGTTGTCGAGCGGAAAGCCCAGAAAGTGATCCACCCGCCCCGGCTCGTGCCGGTCGGCGGCAATTTCCCAGACTTCCTTGATCCCGAGCCCATATTTCTGTGGATCGTTCGCGAGGGAAAAATCCCCGATCACCGCCTTGGCGAGCGAGCCGCGTGCCCCCTCCGCCAGCAGGGTATATTTGGCTTCAAGCGCAATGCCTTCGGCAAAGCCCGGCTTGGGATGGCCCGCATGATCGCGCCCCAGATCGCCGGTGATGATGCCCCGCACCGGCCCATCGGGGCTGCGCAGCACATCGACAGCTGCGGTCATGGGGAAAATATCGACGCCCAGCGCCTGCGCCTGTTCGCCCAGCCAGCGCACGAGATCCCCAAGGCTGACGATCACTCCTCCTGGCGTCTGCGTTTGCGGCGGCATCAGCCAATGGGGAAAGCTCACCCCGCCGTTGGCGGTGAGGAAATGGTAGGTGTCGCGCGTGACCGCCGGGCCCACCGGCGGGCCCATTTGGCGCCAATCGGGCAAAAGGGCATCGAGGCCCCTGGGGTCCATCACCGCGCCCGAAATGATGTGGCCGCCGATCTCGGCGGATTTTTCCACCACGGTGACGCCCAGATCGGGATGGAGTTGCTTGAGGCGAATAGCCGCTGCCAGCCCCGCAGGACCAGCGCCAACGATCACGACATCGGTGGAAAGGCTTTCGCGCTCGCCCGCTTCTGCCATGAAATCTCCGTCGCCTCTTTCCACGCGCGGCTGGCCGCGGCAAACGCGGTGTGCCATAACAGAGAACATGGCCGAGATGCGACCGCTAAATCACGCCGAGATGGTCTCGGTGCTCGAATGGTATCGGGCTGCCGGTGTGGACCTGGCCCTTGGCGAAGAGCCGGTGGACCGCTTCAACCAGCGCCCGCCTGCCCGTGTTGCCCCCAGCCCCGCCGTCCCCAATCCCGCCGCCTCGCCCGCGCCGAGCGCACCCATGCCTGCACTCGGGGGCGATCCGGCCGAAGCGCGCAGCCTTGCGGCCAAGGCGCAGAACCTGGTTGAACTCGAAGAGATCCTGCGCGCCTATGATGGCTGCGGGCTCAAGCTCCGTGCCACCCAGCTGGTGTTTGCCGATGGCAATCCCCAAGCTCAGATCATGGTGATCGGGGAAGCCCCCGGCGCCGAAGAGGACCGGCAGGGGCGCCCCTTTGTGGGTCGCGCCGGCCAGTTGCTTGACAAGATGCTCGGCGCCATCGGGCTCGATCGCACCAAGGTTTATATCGCCAATACCGTGCCATGGCGTCCGCCCGGCAATCGGGTGCCCACGCCCGAGGAGCTGGCCCTATGCCTGCCCTTCCTGCAACGGCAGGTGGAGCTGGTGGCGCCCCGTCTTGTGCTCACCGTCGGCGGCCCGGCCATGCAGACGGTGTTCTCCACCAGTACGGGCATCATCAAGATGCGCGGCAAATGGAGCCCGGTGAGCATCGGCAACCATCAAACCGAGGCCATCGCCACGCTCCATCCCGCCTATTTGCTGCGCAATCCTGCGGCAAAGCAGCAGGCCTGGCGCGACCTGCTCAGCCTCAAGGCCAAAATGGACCAATTGGGCATCGGCTGACATTGGAGCTTGGGCTGGGGGATTTTGCCCCCTTAATGTCACCGTTGCGTGATCCAACCACACTCAGTCGAATCAACTCCGTTCCCCCGAAAGCGTCATGGCCTCCGTTGTAAAGATTTACGCCCTCTTCCTTGGCTCTGCCCTGCTGATGTTCGGGGGTGGCCTGCAGGGTCTCTTGCTCTCGGTTCGCGGCGCAGAAGAAGGCTTCTCGCTGCTCTCGCTCGGCCTGATCGGCACTGGCTGGTCGGTAGGCTTTGTTTCGGGCTCGCTCGTCGTGCCGCTGATTGTGCGCAATGTCGGCCATATCCGCGCGTTTTCCGTGATGGCGGCGATTGGCACGGTCACGATCCTCCTTAACCTGCTGATGGTCAACGACATCAGTTGGATTGTCTTGCGCGCGCTATCGGGCTTCTGCTTTGCCGGCGCCGCGATGATCGTTGAAAGCTGGCTCAATGAGGTGACCGATAACCGCAGCCGCGGCACGACCTTTTCGATCTATGTCACGGTCAATATGTGCTCGTCGGTGCTCGGCCAGTTCGCCATGTCCATGACCGGCACCGCCGGCTATGTGCCCTTCGTGCTGGGCGCGATCAGCTTTATTTGCGCAGTGCTGCCGACCGCCCTCACCTCGACGCCCCAGCCGCGCCCCCTATCCTCGGCGCGGCTTGATCTGCGCCTCCTTTACCGCACCTCTCCCATTGCCGCGATTGCCGCATTCTGCTGCGGCATGGCCAATGGCACTTTTGGCACCCTGGCGCCTGTCTACGGCTATGCCCAGGGGCTCGATGCGGGCGGCATCGCTTTTCTTTTTGCCCTTGCCGCCATTCTGGGGGCCTCCGCGCAAATTCCCTTTGGCCGTCTTTCTGACCGGATCGATCGCCGCCTGGTGATGATCGGGCTGTCCACCTTTGCTGCCCTCGTGGCCCTGACCCTGGTGCTGCTCAACCCCGCCGCCGGTTGGCCGATGTATGTGCTGTTCGCCGCTTATGGCTTTGCCGCCAATCCGCTTTATGCGGTGGCGGTGGCCCATGCCAATGATTTCGCCAAGGAAGGCGAGTTCGCCAAGATCGCTGGCGGCATGCTGCTGACCCTGGGTGTTGGCCTCGCCATCGGCCCCGCCGTCGCTTCCATGATCATGGGTGCATTCCAGCCGGTTGGGCTTTTTGTCGTCACGGGTATCTTCCACGCCATCCTGGCCGTCGCGGCCATTCTGCGCATGCGCATCCGCAACGCGCCCGATGCAGCTACGCGCACCCCGTTCCAGCCCATGGCCTCGGACGAGCAGGTGACGCCAGAAACGGTGGCGCTTGATCCTCGGGCCGATTTCGAGGAAACCGAACTCGACGAACAGCAGGCTGCAGCGGAGCAAAGCGATGTTTATCACGGCAAGATTTGACGACCGCGAGTTCCGGCCCCTGTCCATCGCCGTGCTCGCCGTATCGGACACCCGCACGCTCGAGACCGACACCTCCGGCGCCCTGCTTGTTTCCATGCTGGAAGCCGATGGTCATCGTTCCGCTGGCCGCAGCGTCGTGTCTGACGATGTGCAGGCGATCCGGGCGGCAGTTCAGGCCTGGGTTGCGGACCCGCAAGTGGACGTGGTGCTGACCACGGGCGGCACTGGCTTTTCCGGCCGCGACGTCACGCCTGAAGCCATCGAGCCGCTGTTCAACAAGCGCATGGACGGCTTTTCGGTGCTGTTCCACCAATACTCGGCCACCAAGATCGGCACGTCCTCAATTCAGTCGCGCGCCACGGCTGGGCTGATCGGGGAAACCTTTGTGTTCTCCCTGCCCGGCTCGCGCGGCGCCTGCCGGGACGCCTGGGAGGGCATTTTGCGCGACCAGCTCGATTATCGGCACAAACCCTGCAATTTCGTGGAAGTGATGCCACGCCTCGCCGAGCGCTGAAACGCAAAACGGCGGCCCCGAAGGCCGCCGTTCTGAAGTTCCACCAGCCTTGAGAAGCTTAGTGCCCGTGCACCATGCCCGGCGTGCCGCCCTTGGGCTTGCGCACAAAGAATGCGGCCACGATCGCGAACAGCGAGATAATCGCCCCCACGAAGAACGCCGAGCGGATGCCGCCCGCCGCTGCCGCCAATGGCTCGGCACCACCGGCCAGCAGATTGGCCGACTGCAGGGTCATCAGCGCCACAAACAACGCCGTGCCGGCTGCCCCGGCCACCTGCTGCACCGTGCCGATCACGGCGCTGCCATGCGAATACAGCTTGGGCTGGAGCGAACCGAGGCTCGCCGAAAACAGGGGCGTGAACATCAGCGACAAACCGACGCTGAAGGCCAGATGGGCGGCCAGCAGCCAGCCAAAGGGCGTGCTTTCCGTAACCATGGTCAGGCTCCACAAGACGAGGCTCACAATGGTCGCGCCGGGCACGAGCAGCACGGTGGGGCCATGTTTGTCATAGAGCCGACCTACCACTGGCGCGCAGAGCCCCATAACGAGGCCGCCCGGCAGCAGCATCAAGCCGGTCTGCAGCGTCGACAGCCCCAGCACGTTCTGCAGATAGATCGGCAGCAGGATCAACATACCGAACATCGCCATCATCATCACCGCCATCAGCACCACCGAGATGCTGAAGGTCGGCGTTTGCAGGGTGCGCAGATCAAGCAGGGCACGGTCGCGCTTCTGTAGGGAAAGCTGGCGCAGCACGAAGAGCCCGATCACCACGACGCCAAGCACCAGCGGCGCCCAGGCCGGCACGGGACCGGGATGGCTCGCAGCTTCCCCCAGCCCGCTCAGCCCATAAACCAGGCTGCCAAAACCCACCACCGACATACCGACCGAAATCACATCGATCGGCACGGATTTGGGCGTCGAAACATTGCGGATGCGCGCAAATCCCAGCGCGAGGCTCCCCAGCGCAATCGGCAAAACGAGGATAAACATCCAGCGCCAATCCAACTGCGACAGGATCAGGCCCGAAATGGTCGGGCCGATCGCTGGCGCCACCGAGATCACGGTCGAGATATTGCCCATGGTCTTGCCCCGCGTTGCGGGCGGAACCAGGTTCATCACCGTGGTCATCAGCAGCGGCATCATGATCGCCGTGCCGATGGCCTGCACCACCCGACCCGCAATCAGCAGTTCAATGCCAGGCGCGGTGGCGCAGATCAGGGTGCCGAGCGAAAACGTGCTCATGGCAGCAACAAACACCGGCCGCGTATGAAAGCGCTGCAGCAAGAAGCCGGTGATGGGAATCACCACCGCCATGGTCAGCAGAAACGCCGTGGTCAGCCACTGGCCGGCGCTTGCGGTGATCCCCAGATCGGTCATCAGGTGCGGCAGCGCCACGCCCATGATGGTTTCGTTCAGGATCACCACAAAGGCCGAAACCAGCAGCAGGTTGATTACCAGCCGATTGCGCGCGCCCAGGCCCGGCTCGGCTGCGGCGGCGGATGGGGGCACAGCATCTAAAACAGAAGCATCGCTGGACATGGTGTGCCTTTCGCAGAATTGAATTTGTTCGGTCCCGGGCAGCTGGAACACAGCCGTGACGATCGGGCCAACCCGATTTCGACATCGCCTAAGCGAGTGGGGTTCAGCGCCCTTGGCCGGGTCGGGTGGTTTAGTGGGTGCAAGCGCGCCCGTCCACCCGCCAGAACGCAGGGCAGTCTTGCATCCGGCGTTCCCCACGCCCATTTGATGGGTCTAGGCAGCTCAGCCGTTCACCCTTGTTCTTGTTTTGTTCTCGTGCGTGCGCTATGTGAATCCCACGCTGCGAGCCGTCGCGATTCGACCGGCAAGCGCAAGGAGATCGCCTCATGGCCCTTTATCAAGCGCCGTCCTTTGAAGCCCTGGAAAAGCTCAGCCGCAGCCGCGACGCCGATCTGGCGCGGCGCGAACTGGTCGATCCCAGCCGCAATCGCGGCCGGGGCGCGCAATCCAATCGCAGCGGCCGCTTCGAGCGCCAGGCCCGGGAAAGCTTTGATGACGGCTGGAACAGCGTCGAAACACTGCCCCAGTTCGAAACCATCGAGCATATCGAGCGCGCCAAGACCATCATCACCAGCAATGACAGCCCCGATATCGGCTTTGATCGCTCGATCAATGCTTATCGCGGCTGCGAGCATGGCTGTTCCTATTGCTTTGCCCGCCCCAGCCACGCGTTCCTCGGCCATTCCGCCGGCATCGAGTTCGAGCGCGACATCTATGTCAAGACCAATGCGGTGGAAGCGCTGCGCGCGGAACTCGGCGCCAAGAACTATCGCGTCAAGCCGGTGGCAATGGGCACCAATACGGACCCTTATCAGCCCGCCGAGCGCAAGCATAAGCTGACGCGCGGCATCCTCGAAGTGATGCTGGAAACGCGCCACCCCGTTACCATCACCACCAAGTCGGCGCTCCTGATCCGCGACCTCGACCTTCTGACTGAGTTGGCCAAGCTCCGGCTCGTCAAGGTCGGCATTTCCATGACCTCGATGGACCACAAGCTCAGCCGCAAGATGGAGCCGCGCGCCTCCTCCCCTGCCCGGCGGCTGGAAGCCATTCGCCTCTTGTCGGAAGCGGGCATTCTGGTTTCGGTGCTGGCTTCGCCAATGATCCCGGCGATCAATGACATGGAGCTCGAGCGCATTCTGGATGCCGCCGCGGCGCAAGGCGCCAAGGGTGCGGCTATGATCCTTCTCCGCCTGCCTGGCGAAGTGCGCGACATCTTCCGCGAATGGCTGCTGCGCCATTTCCCCGACCGCGTCCGTCATGTCCTGTCGCTGGTGCGCGATACCCGTGGTGGCAAGGATTATGACTCGCGCTGGGGCACCCGCATGACCGGCGTAGGCCCGTATGCGACCCTCCTGGCCCAGCGCTTTGAAAAAGCGCGCGAGCGCTATGGGCTCGACGCCAAGCTTCCGGGCCTGCGCAGCGACCTTTTCGTCGCCCCCAAGCTCGAAGACCGGCAGATGAGCCTCTTCTGATTTGTGATCCCGGCGCGACCTGGCGCCGGGTTGACGGCACCGGCCCTCGCCGCAATGCTGCGGCATGCTGATCGAATCACCCATCCAGCTTGAGCCCGATTACTCCCACGAGCTTGCCGCGCAGGCCCGTGGGGCGCGCGTGGTCGCGGGCGTCGATGAAGCTGGCCGCGGCCCTCTTGCGGGCCCCGTGGTCGTTGCCGCGGTGATCCTTGATCCCACCTGCATTCCACTTGGCCTCAACGATTCCAAAAAGCTGACCGAAGAGGTGCGCGAGGCGCTGTTCGCCCAGATCGTGGGCACCGCCCGGGTTTCGGTGGTGATCGCGCCCCCCTCCATCATTGCCACCCGCAATATTCGCGGCGCGACGCTCTGGGCCATGACCCAGGCCGTACACGGCCTTTGCGTTACGCCGGACCGTGTCCTTGTGGATGGGCGCGATGTGCCGATGGGGCTGCCCTGCGAAGGCCTGGCGCTGGTGGGCGGCGACGGTCGCAGCGTTTCGATTGCTGCCGCTTCCATCGTTGCGAAAGTCACGCGCGACCGGATGTGCCGGATCATGGATTGCGATGCACCCCATTTCGGCTTTTCCAGCCACAAGGGCTATTCGACGCCCCAGCATATGCGCGCCCTCAAGGACCATGGTCCCTGCCGCCATCACCGCGCCGATTTTGCCCCTGTTGCTGAAGCGCGCGAGCGGCTGGCGCTGGCGGCTGTCCCGGTCCTGCTCGCCTCTTAACTCCACGCTAACCCATTGCACACGCTCCCTTAACCCTGAGGCGCTACAACAGGAGCGTTAGTGTTGCGTTAGGGTTAAGTGTATGTTGCGTACCGCGCGTCGGGCCGAACCGGCCTTTGCGGAGGAGCCAAGGCGTCTCCCCATCGACACCATTCTTGTGGGCGATTGTATCGACCATATGAACAGCCTGCCCGCTGGCTCGGTGGACCTGGTGTTTGCCGATCCACCCTATAATCTGCAGCTGGAATCGGGCCTGACCCGTCCCGATCAAAGCCGCGTCGATGCGGTGGACGATGATTGGGACAAGTTCGACAGCTTTGCCCATTACGACCGTTTCACCCGCGCCTGGCTGGCGGCGGCGCGCCGCGTGCTCAAGCCCGATGGCGCCCTGTGGGTCATCGGCTCCTACCACAACATTTTCCGCGTTGGCGCGGCACTCCAGGATCTCGACTTCTGGATGCTCAACGACGTGATCTGGCGCAAGGCCAATCCGATGCCCAATTTCCGGGGTACAAGGTTCACCAATGCCCATGAAACGCTGATCTGGGCGGCCAAGAACCAGAAAAGCCGCGTCACCTTCAATTATGAAGCGCTCAAGCTCGCCAATGACGACACGCAGATGCGCTCCGATTGGCTGTTTCCGCTGTGCACCGGCAATGAGCGCCTCAAGGGCGAGGACGACGGCAAGGTGCATCCCACACAAAAGCCCGAAGCCCTCCTGTTCCGCATTCTCAATGCCACCACCAAGCCCGGCGACATCGTGCTTGACCCATTCTTCGGCACTGGCACGACGGGGGCTGTCGCGCGCAAGCTCGGGCGCCATTTCATCGGCATCGAGCGCGAGCAGATCTATGTGGATGCCGCGCGCAACCGCATCGCGACCATCCGGCCGGGTGTCTTTGAAGCCCTGCAATCGGTCACGCCCAAGCGCAAGGAAACCCGCATTCCCTTTGGCTCGCTGGTCGAGCAGGGAATGATTGAACCGGGCACGCAACTTTTCGACTTAACCAAACGTTACTTCGCCATGGTTCGTGCAGACGGCTCGCTCGTCTCGGGTTCCCATCAGGGCTCCATCCACAAAGTGGGTGCGCTGGTGCAGGGCGCCGAGGCATGCAACGGGTGGACTTTCTGGCATTACGAACAAGGGGGCCATATCGCTCCCATCGACGACCTTCGGGCGGATATCCGCGCGAAACTTGATTTGCTTTCTGCCTGATCCTGACCTCCAATCATTCAGGCTCTACTTCAAGGCCGCTGGTTCCAAACCGGCGGCCTTTTTCTTTGCCCGGGGTTCTCGGAGGGGCCTTTCCCAGTTGTGCTCACCGGAGCGCTCATGGCTGATGCTGGGATAAACCCTGCATAGACCCCTTCCTGGGGATCGCCATAGAGAACAACACACGCAAGGCGACGGTCCGTGCCCTTGATGCAGCTTCGTTCACGCCGTCGTCCGCTGACATGTGTCAGGCGAAGGACCCGGCATCTTTCGGCCACGGCGCTGGCAGCCAGTCACGCAGACTTTATCAATCCAACGACTGCGAGGCCCCGTCATGAAGACGCTGCGCCGCCTCAACCTCCGGCAGCCTGGTTTCTGCCCAATCGATCATCATGCGCAATGCGGTCAGCAGTTCACGGCCAAGGGGCGTAATCGCATAGGTGACCGTTACCGGCGTAGTAGGTTCAACCTCGCGGGTGATGAGCCCGTCCCGTCTAAGCGATTGAAGGGTTTGGCTTAGCATCTTCTGCGAAATGCCGCCGATTTGCCGCCTCAGTTCGTTGAACCGGGCTTCTGAATCTCCCAGCACAAGCAGGATCAGGACGCTCCATTTGTCACCGATGCGGTCGAGCAGCTTTCGTGTCGAACAGTCACTGGCAAAGACGGTTCCGCGTGCCGTTCGGGTTTCCCCGGCGTAACCTGATGTGGTGAAAGTGCCGTCTTGCATGTGTCGTTTCTACCTATAACTAAGTTTCCAATGGTTACTACCACAGGAGACGACAAATGAAAATCGCAGTACTCGGAGCAAGCGGACGCGCCGGTTCGGAAATCACCAAGGAGCTTGCACGCCGGGGGCACGCGGTGCTCGCAGTCGACCAGAACCCGGATGCCGTGCCCCGTGCTCCGGAAGTAACCGCAGTCAGTGCTGACGCATTCGATCCTGCAGCGCTTTCTAAGGTCATCGCTGGAAGTGACGCCGTCATCAGCGCCTTGCGCTTCGACGTGCCTGCCGCAACTCTATTGTCTGCCGTCAAGCAGGCCGGAATAGGCAGGGTACTGTTCACCGGGGGCGCAGGCAGTCTGGAAGTTGCACCAGGTGTACGGCTTATCGATGCGCCCGACTTTCCCGATGAAGCGAAACCCTTTGTGCAGGGTGGCATCACCTTCCTTGAAGACCTTCGTGCCGAGAAAGATGTCGACTGGATCTTCTTCTCTCCGGCCGCTGACTTTTTTGCTGGCCCGCGTCTAGATCACTACCGCCTGGGCGATGACAAGCTGGTTGTTGATGAGGCTGGTGTCAGCAAAATCAGCTTTGCGGATTATGCAATCGCCATGGTCGACGAACTTGAACAACATCGGCATAGTCGCGTGCGGTTCACTGCCGCCTACTGATTTCGCTGTAGCAATTGCCGCGGGCCGCCTGCTGCTCACTGGTAATCGTGCCACCCATGCTCCCACAATGGAGCGGAACCTGCAGGTCAGCTAGGTCACCGGCTGAGCAACCGGAAACGGGAGGACGACGGGATGCAGCTTTATGGAGTGCGCGGCTGGGGTTCGGGCATTGCGGAGGCGATGCTTACGCTCGCCGGCATGCAGTATGAACTTATCGATGTCATCGGGTTCGATCAGCCCGGTGCGTCGCGCGATGCGCTTACCGCAGCCAATCCCTTGGCGCAGATACCCACCCTGGTCCTCGCAACCGGGCAGGTCATCACCGAAAGCGCAGCTATCGCGCTTATGGTGATTGATCAGGCACCGCAGCCGGCACCGCCCCAAGACACGCCGGAGCGCCTTCGCTTTTATCGCCTGCTGATCTGGCTGGTCGCCAATGTCTACCCGACATTCACCTA
Organism: Devosia sp. Z6_126; assembly: GCF_058133495.1. Lineage (NCBI taxonomy): Bacteria > Pseudomonadati > Pseudomonadota > Alphaproteobacteria > Hyphomicrobiales > Devosiaceae > Devosia > Devosia sp. Z6_126. The sequence continues at coordinate 52,159 of NZ_JBYUNO010000001.1, forward strand.
TGGCGATTACCCCGAACGCTGGGCACCTTCCGCCCCGTCCGAGTTGCGCGCCTCCAGTGATGCTCAACGTCAGCACCTGTATCAGTGGCTGGAAGGCGAAGTTGTCGGCCCCTTTGTCATGGGCGAGAACGTCTCGGTTCTCGATGCTTATCTAGCGGCCATGGTCTCGTGGAGACCGGGACAGGACTGGTTCAAGGCGAATTGCCCGAAGATCGCAGCGGCTGCCGAGCGCACCCGGAACCTCGATCTGCTTGCACCGATCATGAAAGCCAATGGATGGCTGTGAAGTGCAGGGCTCCGGCCTAGGCGAACTATCCATGGCCGCCGCTTAAGCCCCCTCCATCGCCGCCGCGAGCACTTTGCGGAACAGCGTTGGCAGCGCTTCCCCGTGCAGATCAGCCGGTGAACTCCACCAGCCGCTGTCAAGCCCGTCGGACTCCACTGTTGCCGACCACACTTCCAGTTCCAGCCGGAAATGGGTGAACACATGCACTACCTGGCCATGGTGGCGCCAGTCGCCGGGGGCGGGGTAGCTGGGTTCGGCCAACGCCTCGCCCCAAGGGGAGCCCGGCACTTCGCTCATTTTGGCCAGCAGCCCCTTGTCGGGCCGGGTTTGCAGATACACATCCCCCGCCCCGTCCCGCATCACAAAAGCATGCCCCCGCCGCACCGGCCGCTCCGGTTTTTCTGCCTTGACCGGAAAGCTCAGCGGATGGGCGGTGCGCAGCGCGGCGCACCCCTCCTGCAGCGGGCACAGCATGCAGAGCACCGCGCGCGGCGCACAAATAGTGGCGCCCAGATCCATCATCGCTTGGGCAAAATCCCCGGCCCGTGCCGGCACCGCTGTGCCAAGCGCCGCCCGCAATTCCTCCTTGGCCTCGCGCACCGGCACCGGCAGCGCGTAGAACCGCGCCAGCACCCGGTCGAGATTGCCATCGAGCACCGGCACCCGCTCATCCCAGCAGATCGCGGCGATCGCGGCGCTGGTATAGGCGCCGATGCCGGGCAGTTGCTGCAGGGCCGCGGCGCTGGGGGGAAAGACGCCCCCATGCTCGCGCACCACCGCCTGGGCGCAGGCATGCAGGTTGCGCGCCCGCGCATAATACCCGAGGCCCGCCCATTCCTTGAGCACGCTGTCGAGCGGCGCGTCGGCCATGTCGAAGACGGTGGGCCACAGGCTCGTGAACCGCAGGAAAAAGCTCTTCACCGCCGCCACGGTGGTTTGCTGCAGCATCACTTCGCTCAGCCAAACCCGATAAGGGTCCGGCCGCACCCCACGCGCCCGCTCGGCCGGGCTGACGCGCCAGGGCAGGTCGCGCGCATTGCGGTCATACCAGGACAGAACCGCGGCGGCATCGACGGGGCGGGAATGGGAAAGCTGCATGCCTTCCGTTTGCCCTGCCGCGGCGCCTGCGACAAGGCCGCCTTGGTCACATCGGCGCCAGCAATCGCCGGAAGGTGGCCTTGCCGCTGCCTTGTCGGGAAGCTAGTTTGCCGGCATGGTCAAGCCCCCTACCGAACCCAAGCGCCGCAACCGCGCCGTCAGCGTTGCCGATGCGATCTCGGGGGCGCTCGATCCCGTGCTCAAGAAACGCGGCTTTGCCAGCCGCGATATTCTCGAGCATTGGCGCGCCATGGCGCCCGCCCCCTACAACACCGTGGCGATCCCCGACAAGCTCAGCTGGCCGCGCGGCGAGCGCAGTGCCGACGGGGCCACGCTGTACCTGCGCTGCCAGCCCGGCCATGCGCTGATGCTGGCCCATGAAGCCCCCGCCATTGCTGCGGCGGTTAATCGTTATTTCGGCTATGTGCTGGTGGGCCAGGTCAGGCTGTCGGCCGAGCCCTTCAGCTCCGGTTCAGCTGGAAAGGCGCCTCCTCCCCCTCCGCCAGACCCGGTTGTCGAGGCGCGCATTGGCGCCGCGGTGGCGGGGGTTGAAGATGAAGGCGTGCGTGAAGCATTGCGGATGCTGGGCCTGCAACTGGCCGTGCAAGCGGAGCCGAAACGCAAATAGTGTGTTCACCCCCAGTTGATAGCTATGCCCACTTGCCGACACGTCCCGCCCGTATAGTGTCGCCCAAACAAAAACAGGAGCGTTCGCCGTGAAGTTAAACCGCCGTGACACCATTGTTCTCGCCGCCGCTGCCACCGCGCTCAGCGTATGTGGCATTTCGAGCGCCGGCGCGGCGGAAGGCGAAATGGTCGATACCGCCAAGCTGCTCGCTCCGGCCGGCGGCATCGCTGATAAGGTGCTAGGCAATCCCGACGCACCAGTTACCGTAATCGAATATGCCTCGCCCACCTGCCCGCACTGCGCTACCTTCCACAACACGGTTTATGGCCCGTTCAAGGAAGCCTATATCGACACGGGCAAGGTGCGCTTCATCCTGCGTCCATTTGTGCGCAACGTGCTCGACGCCGCCATTTTCATGCTCGCCGAAGCCTCGGGTGATGAGAATTACCACAATGTCATCGGCACCTATTTCCGTACCCAGCAGGACTGGGGCACTTCGGAAACCCCGCGCGACGCGATCCTCGAAATCGCCACCCAGCTCGGCTTTACCCAGGAAAGCTTTGATGCTGCCTTGACGAATCAAGCCCTGTTCACCGGGATGGAAGCCATTCGTGAGCAGGCGCTCAACGAGTTTGGACTCGAAGGCACACCAACCTTTTATGTTAACGGCAAGACGCTCACCGGCGACAAAACGCTTGAACAGCTGGCCGCTGAAGTCGACGCGCTGGTGCCCGCCGGTTTCACGCCAAGCAACGGCGCAGCTCCTGCCCAGCCCGCTGCAGCACCTGCGGCTCAGCCCGCTCCTGCGGCAGCTCCTGCTGCTACGCCGGCAGCACCGGCCGCAACCCCCGTTGCTCCTCCAGCGGCTCCGACCGCGGCACCTGCGGCTCCAGCTGCCACGCCCGTGGCGCCTGCCGCTCCCGCCGCGCCCTGATTGCTTGCCCACGGCTTCCCTTTCCCTAGGTGGGATCGGGAAGCCTGGGCGCAGTCTACTGCCAAGCTTCCTCAATGACCGCGGCCGGCGCGTCCTGGTGTGCCTGCCATGAAGTTCTCCCAACTTCGCCTGCATGGCTTTAAAAGCTTTGCCGAGGAAACGGTGCTTGCCATGGAGCCGGGGCTCACCGGCATTGTCGGCCCCAATGGCTGCGGCAAATCCAATCTCGTGGAAGCCATGCGCTGGGCCATGGGCGAAAGCTCCTATCGGGCCATGCGCGCTTCGGGCATGGATGATGTGATCTTTTCGGGCTCGGGGAGCCGGCCCGGCCGCAATTCGGCGGAAGTGACGCTGGTGCTCGACAACTCCGATCGCACCGCCCCTGCCGCCCTCAACACCGCCGACGAGCTCCAGGTCAGCCGCCGAATCGAGCGCGAGGCCGGCTCGGTTTATCGCGTTAATGGCCGCGAAGTGCGCGCGCGCGACGTGCAGCTGCTCTTTGCCGATGCCTCCACGGGCGCGCATTCCCCCGCCATGGTGCGCCAGGGCCAGATTGGCGAGCTGATCTCGGCCAAGCCCACCGCCCGGCGCGCCCTGCTCGAGGAAGCCGCTGGCATTTCGGGGCTCCATTCGCGCCGTCACGAGGCCGAGCTGCGCCTGCGCGCCGCCGAGCAGAACCTTGAGCGGGTCGATGACATCACCGCCCAGGTGGAAACTCAGCTCGACGTGCTCAAGCGCCAGTCGCGTCTTGCCATCCGCTATCGCGGCCTTTCCGGCGATATCCGCCGCGCCGAAGCCACGCTGTTCCATCTGCGCTGGGTCGCAGCGGTGTTTGCCGAAAAGGAATCGGAAGCCAACCAGGCGGTGCTGATCCGCCGCTTGGGTGACGCGACCAGCAAGGAACGGCAGGCCCAGGAATTGCGCGACGAGGCGGAAGCCGCACTCGAGCCCCTGCGCGAGCACGATTCGGTCGCCGCGGCCGTCTTGCAGCGCTACACCATCCTGGCCGAGCAACTGGCCGAGCAGGAACAGCGCAGCCACGAACGACGCTCCGAACTGGAACGGCGTCTGGAACAACTCGCCGCCGACCGCACGCGCGAAGAACAACAGCTGCGCGACAGCGAGACAGCGCTCGAGGCGAGCCAGGCTGAAACCGAGCGCCTCGAAAGCGAAGCCGAAGCCGCTGCTGAGGCCTTGGCCGAAGCCCAAGATGCTGCCGAGGCTGTTCGCGCCGAGGTCATCGAAGCGGAAGCACAAGCGCGTGTGGCCGAGCAGGCCCTGGCCGAAGAACAAGCCCGCCGCGCCGCCGCCCAGCGCTATCTAGAAGACGCTGCTCGTCGGGTCGCCAAGCTGCAGGCACAAGCCGCCGATTTGGCCCGCGACGCCGCCGCACTCCATGCGCGTGGAGAGGCCGACCAGACCCTGCTTGAGCAACGCAATGCCCTGCGGGCCGCACAGCAGGCCCTCGGGCAAGCTGAACGGACGACCCTTGCCGCCGAACAGGCCACCCTTGCCGCCCAGGCCCGGATCGACGTCGCCCGGCCGCGCCTTCAGGCCATTGAAGCAGCGCTGATTGCGCTCGATGCGGAAGCCTCGACCCTCCTCAAAATGCTCGATCTCACCGATCGCATGTGGCGCGCCGTGGTCGACGACCTGCAGGTCGAGCCCGGCTTTGAAACCGCCCTTGGCGCCGCGCTCGGCGATGATCTGGAAGCCTCCACCGATCCCGAAGCGCCCCTCCATTGGGGTGAGGCGCTCGATGGCTCCGATGATCCTGCCCTTCCCCAGGGCGCCGAGCCGCTCTCGCGCTATGTCGCGGGCAGCCCCGCGCTCAAGCGCCGGCTCGACCAGATCGGGGTGGTCCATGCCGCCGATGGCGCCGATCTGCAGCAGGCGCTGCGGCCAGGCCAGCGCCTCGTCACCCTTGATGGGGCCCTGTGGCGCTGGGACGGCTTTGTCGCCGCCGCCGATGCCCCGAGCCCCGCGGCGCAGCGCCTCGCGCAGCGCAATCGCCTGGCCGAACTCGATGCCGACATCACCCGCACCAAGGGCGAGCGCAACAGCTGGAAGCGCGAGGTGGAAACCCTCAATGCCGCGCTCGATCTGGCGCGCACCAATGAGCGCGATGGCCGCGAAGGCTGGCGCCGAGCCCAGCGCGCGGTCACCCAGGCGCAGGATGGCGTCAACGCTGCCGAACGGGCCCTGGCGGATCTGGCCGCCCAGCGCAGCGCGCTCGAAGCAGCGCGCAACCAGCTCGCCACCGCTATCATCGAGGCCGAGCGCAGTCGCGAGGACGCGGACGACGCGCTGGCCGAACTGGACGAAGACACCGACAGGGCGGCGCTGGCGCAAAGCCGGCAGCGCCGTCTGCGCGAGCTGCGCGACAGCGCCGAAACCGCCCGCAACCGCCTCGTCAGCCTCGAAGCCGATGCCCGCCTGCGCGACAGCCGGCTCGCCCAGTTGCAAGGGGAAGCCGCCAACTGGGCGCGCCGGCGCGATGCGGCGCTGGCCCAACTGCAAACCCTCGAGGGGCGCCGCGCCGAAGCGCAGGCGCAGCTCGACGGCAGCGACGAAACCCCGGATGGCTTTGCCGAACAGCGCAGCAAGCTTGAACGCCAGATTGAGGACGCCCGCCGCGATCACGAGGCGGCCCGGCACGAGGTTGAACTCGCCCAAACCCGCTGGCGCGAAGCCGATGCGGCCCACAAGAGCGCCGCCGCCGCCCTGGCCGAGGTGCGCATCGAGCTCACCCGCGTCGAGGAGCGCCTCAATGGCCACATGGCGAGCCTGCGCGCCGTCGAGCGGCAGGTGCAGGAAACCCTCGGCATCCCCGCCAGCCGCACCCTTGAAGCTTCGGGCATCAAGCCGCACCAGGCCCTACCCGCCGAAGCCGATACCGAAAGTAAGCTCGAACGCCTGCGCGCCGAGCGCGACCGGCTGGGCGGGGTCAATCTTTCGGCGGAAGCCGAAGCGGTCGAAACCCAGGCTCGGCTCGACGCCATGGTCAAGGATCGCAATGACCTGATCGAGGCCATCGCCAAGCTGCGCACCGGCATTGGCGTGCTCAATCGCGAGGGCCGCGCCCGGCTCACCGAAGCCTTTGAGCGCGTCAACGGCTACTTCCGCGAGCTATTCACCACCCTGTTTGGCGGTGGCACCGCCGAGTTGCAATTTGTGGAAAGCGACGATCCGCTCCAGGCTGGCCTTGAGATCATCGCCTGCCCGCCCGGCAAGAAGCCCGCGACCATGACGCTGCTATCAGGCGGCGAGCAGGCGCTGACCGCGCTGTCGCTGATCTTTGCGGTGTTCTTGTCCAACCCCGCGCCCATCTGCGTGCTCGACGAAGTGGACGCCCCGCTCGACGACGCCAATGTGGAGCGCTTCTGCAACCTGCTCGATTCCATGCGCGAACGCACCGAAACGCGGTTCTTGTGTATCACGCACAACCCAATCACCATGAGCCGCATGGATCGCCTGTTCGGCGTCACCATGGCCGAGCGCGGCGTCAGCCAGCTCGTCTCGGTCGACCTGCGCACCGCCGAAAGCTTCCTCGAAGCCGTCTAGCGCTCGCCGTGAACCCGTGCGAGGCCCCAGGGGTTGTCCCTGCGGCGAAGTGCATGAGATAGTGCGAGATGGATAAGTTGAGGCGGGTTGAGGTCAGTGCGGACGATGTCTGGGGCCAGTTCGACTGGGCCCAGCGTCCAGTCTGCTCATGCGGGGAATTGGCCCAGGCCGTGGAAGACCAACTGATCTTTGTGAGCACTGCGCTCGTGGGCGAAGGCGAGCAGGCGAGCAATCTCTTTTATCTCCTCCCCGTCGGCGGCGACGGGTTCTTCGCGCTCAACGAAGGGGTCTCCATTGCCTGCTGCCCCTGGTGCGGTGATCCAATCCGGGGCCGGCGCGGGCCCGCCTAGGACGCCTTGAGCGCCACCGCCACGGCGCGGCACTGCTCCAGATCGCCAGCGATCAGCTCGTCCACCGCCGGCGTTCCCGCCTTGATGTTCTCGACTACGCGATCGGTATAAGCGGCGAGGATCGGCTCGATTTCCCCGGCCACCTGCGCCACCGCCGCCGTAATGCTCGGGATCTGCGCTTGCTGGCTCGCCACCTGAAGGAACAAAGCACCATCTTCGGGCGCATAGATCGTCGGATCATCCGTGGCGCCCTGCCCCTGCTGCTGCAAGGCATAATGCAGCCGATAAACAGCTATGCAGCGCTTGAGGGCGGGCGAGAGATCATCCAGCCCGGATTGCTCCGCCGCCTCCGATGGGTAAGGCGGCAAACTCTGCGGATTGATCATGCCGACAAGCGGCGCCAGTTCCGCCGCCCTGCTCACCAGCACGAGGCTTGCGATCAACGTCACGGCTAGTGCAACAGGACCAAGGCTTTGCATCGGTGATCTCCCCAAGCTCGCCGCACCCTAGCGCCCGCGTAGCGTGCTGGCAAAACCCGTTGCCTGTAGCGCTGGCTCCATCACCGCTCTGCGATGGCCGGGACCAACACAAGGAGTCGATTGACGGCTCCGAGAATCTCCAGCATGTTGCCGCCACTGCGGGAGAGACTGGGTTTCTCCAGCGCCGAAGGAGCAACCGCCCCGGAAACTCTCAGGCAAAAGGACCGCAGTTTACGCGATAACTCTGGAAAGCGGACCGCACGCTGCGGTCCCACCGAAGGAGCAACCGGCGCTCAGCCGGGAAATCTCTCAGGTGTCGAGGACAGAGGGGGCACGCCATTCGCCGCAGGGCGGATGCAGTCGTGTCGCCTTGTTCATTTTCCGGGATGCGTTTATGGCCCAACTCGCCGCCGAAGCTCTCAAGACCACGCCGCTTTATGAGCGCCACCTCGCTGCCGGTGGGCGCATGGTGCCCTTTGGCGGCTATAATCTCCCCGTCCAGTACCCGCTCGGCATCATGGCCGAACACAAATGGACGCGCGACCATGCCGGCCTCTTCGATGTCAGCCATATGGGCCCGAGCTTTTTGCGGCTTAACCATCCCAGTGGCGATGCCGAGGCGGATCATGCCGCCATTGCGGCGATCATCGAGCCCCTGATCTGCGGCGACATCCTCGGCCTCAAGCCGGGCCAGATTCGCTACACCCTGCTGCTCAACGAGCAAGGCGGCGCGCTCGATGACCTGATGGTCGCCCGCTCGTCCCAGGCGGGCGGCGAACTCTATATCGTCGTCAATGCCGGCACCAAGGACGCCGATTTCGCCCGCATCGAAGCGGCCGCCGGTGATCGCGCGACCCTCGTGCGCGCCGATGCCGATCATGCGCTGCTGGCGCTGCAGGGGCCCGAAGCCGTTGCCGTACTCGGCGCGCTCGTCCCGGGCGCCGCGGAGCTGGGCTTCATGACCTTTGCCGCCTTCCCTTGGGCACACGGGCAGCTCCTTGTCGCGCGCTCCGGCTATACCGGCGAAGATGGCTTTGAAATCCTCGTACCCGCCGCTGACGCGCCCGCCCTGTGGGACCAGTTGGTGGCCGACGAGCGCGTCAATCCGATTGGCCTTGGCGCCCGCGACAGCCTGCGCCTCGAAGCGGGGCTCCCGCTTTACGGGCATGACCTCAACCCCACCATTTCCCCCATTGAAGCGGGGCTCGGCTTTGCCGTCAGCAAGCGACGCCGCGAAGCGGCTGATTTCCCCGGCGCCGCGCGCATCCTCGCTGAACGCGAGGGGCAGTTGAGCCGCATGCGTGTGGGGCTCCTCGTTGAAGGGGCCCCGGCACGCGAAGGGGCCGAAATCCTTGACGCCGCCGGCGCCCCCATCGGGGTTGTCACCAGCGGCGGATTTGCGCCATCGCTGGGCAAGGCCATCGCCCTTGGCTTTGTGCCGCCCGCCCATGCCGAACCCGGCACGAGGCTCCTTGTTGCCGTGCGCGGCCGCAACCAGCCCGCCGAGGTCGTCCCGACCCCCTTCGTTCCCCACCGCTATTTCCGCAAAGCCATAGCCAGCTGAGAGGCCTTCTCCCATGACCACCAAATTCACTCCCGAGCATGAATATATCCGCGTTGAAGGCACCACCGGCATCGTCGGCATCACGCCTTATGCGCAGGATCAGCTGGGCGATATCGTCTTTGTCGAGCTGCCCGAAGTCGGCAAGCAGCTGACCAAGGGCGCCGAAGCCGCCGTCGTGGAATCGGTTAAGGCCGCGTCCGAGATCTATGCTCCGGTGTCGGGCACCGTCACCGAGGTCAATCCGGCCCTTTCCGGCCAGCCCGGCCTCATCAACAGCGATCCTGAAGCCGAAGGCTGGTTGTTCAAAATCGCTATCGCCAATGCCGCCGAGCTCGACACCCTGCTCGACGCCGACGGCTATGCCGAACTGACGCTCTAGGCGGACTCCCTCATGCGCTACCTTCCCCATTCGGCGGCCGAACGGTCCGCCATGCTCAATGTAATCGGCGCCACGAGCGTCGAGGCGCTGTTCAGCGCCGTGCCCGCAGGTGCCCTAAAATCCTTTGATCTCGACCTGCCCGCGCACAGCCCCGAATATCTGGTCGAGGCGCATATGCGCCGGCTTGCCGGCATGAACCATGCCGCGGGGGATGGCCCGTTCTTTCTCGGCGCCGGCGCTTATCGCCATCATGTGCCCGCCACGGTCGATCACCTGATCCAGCGCTCGGAATGGCTCACCGCCTATACGCCCTATCAGCCCGAAATCTCGCAGGGCACCCTGCAGATGTTGTTCGAGTTCCAGACCCAGGTCGCCAAGCTCACCGGCATGGATGTGGCCAATGCCTCGCTTTACGATGGCTCCACCGCCACGGCTGAAGCCGTGCTGATGGCCCGCCGCCTCACCCGCCGGCGCAAGATCGTGCTGTCGGGGGGCCTCCATCCCCAATATCGCGACGTGGTCCGCTCCTATCTCAAGGACGATCCCGATCTCCTTTGCCTGTCCCCCTCCCCCGAGGGCCAGGGCGACCTGCTCGACCATATCGATGGGCAAACCGCCGCCATCGTCGTGCAGACCCCCGACTTCTACGGTCATCTGCGTGATCTGCAGGCGGCCGCCGATGCCGCCCATGCCCAGGGCGCGCTGCTGATCGTCGTCATCACGGAAATCGTGTCACTGGGGCTCATCGAAGCGCCCGGCGCCCTGGGTGCTGATATCGTCGTTGGCGAAGGCCAGTCGATCGGCAATGCCCTCAACTATGGCGGCCCCTATCTTGGGCTCATGGCGACCAAGAAGGAATTCATTCGCCAGATGCCGGGTCGTCTTTGCGGCGAAACCGTTGACGCCGACGGGAATCGCGGCTTCGTGCTGACGCTGTCCACCCGCGAGCAGCACATCCGCCGCGAGAAAGCCACGTCCAACATCTGCACCAATTCCGGACTTTGCGCCCTGGCCTTCTCCATCCATATGGCGCTCCTGGGCGAGGCGGGCTTTGTGCGCCTGGCCCGCCTCAACCATGCCAATGCGATGCGGCTGGCCGATGCACTGGCCGGGATTGCAGGCATAGAGGTGCTCAATGCGACCTTCTTTAATGAGATGACCATCCGGGTCACCCAGCCGGCTGCTGGCCTTGTCGAGCGGCTCGCCGATCGGGGAATCCTGGCTGGGGTGCCCGCGAGCCGCCTACTGCCGGGTGATCCCGAGGTGGAGAATCTCATCATTGTGGCCGCGACCGAACTCACCACCGAGTCCGATATCGCCGCCATCACCGCGGCTCTGACGGAGGAACTGGCATGAGCATGAACAATCAGGGTCGGCCCTCCGGTATCGGCACCGGCGGCAGCACCAGCGCCTCTGGCTCGGCACTCATCCCCGATGAACCGCTGCTGTTCGAGATCGGCGATACCGAGCATTCAGGGGTCGATCTGCCCGAGGTGGAGCTTGCCAGTGATCGCTTGGGCGGTTTTGGCCGCAAGGCCAAGCTTGACCTTGCCGGGCTCACCGAGCCCGAAGCCATGCGCCACTATGTGCGCCTCTCGCGCATGAACCACTCCATCGACAGCGGCATGTATCCCTTGGGCTCGTGCACCATGAAGCACAATCCGCGCCTCAACGAGAAGATGGCGCGGCTGCCCGGTTTTGCCGACATCCACCCGCTCCAGCCGGTTTCCACCGTCCAGGGCGCGCTCGAGCTGATGAACCAGCTCAGCCATTGGCTGATGACCCTCACCAATACCGCCGCTGTGGCCCTCTCCCCCAAGGCTGGCGCGCACGGTGAGCTCTTGGGCATGATGGCGATCAAGGCCGCTCAGGAAGCTGCCGGTCAGGCGCACCGCACTGTCGTGCTTGTGCCCGAAAGCGCCCATGGCACCAATCCGGCCACCGCCGCCTTCCTCGGCTATTCGGTCAAGGCCGTGCCCGCTCGCGCCGATGGCACGGTGGATGTGGAGGCCGTCAAGGCGGCATTGTCGCCCGAAGTCGCGGCCATCATGCTGACCAATCCCAACACCTGCGGCCTCTTTGAGCCCGAAGTGATCGAGATCGCCCAGGCCGTGCACGATGCCGGGGCGTTCTTTTACTGCGATGGCGCCAATTTCAACGCCATCATGGGGGTGGTCCGCCCAGGCGATCTTGGTATCGATGCCATGCACATCAATTTGCACAAGACCTTCTCGACACCCCATGGCGGCGGCGGGCCCGGTGCCGGTCCGGTGGTGTTGTCGGAGGCGCTGGCGCCCTTTGCGCCGGTCCCCTTCGTGCGCAACAGCGGTGATGGGCTGGAACTGGTGGAACATGTGCAGGACCAGGCCCTTGGCCGCGTCACGGCTTTTCACGGCCAGATGGGCATGTATGTCCGCGCCCTCACCTATATGCTCAGCCACGGCGCCGATGGCCTCGCCCAAGCCGCCGAAGATGCGGTGCTCAACGCCAACTACATCAAGGCGCGCCTGCAGCATCTGTTCTCGGTGCCGTTCCCCGATCATCCCACCATGCACGAGGCGCTGTTTGACGACAGCTTCCTCAAGGATACCGGGGTTTCGACTCTCGATTTCGCCAAGGCGCTGATCGACGAGGGTTTCCACCCCATGACCATGTATTTCCCGCTGGTCGTGCACGGCGCCATGCTGATCGAGCCCACCGAAAGCGAAAGCAAGCAGACGCTCGACCAGTTCTGCGATGTGATGGTGGAACTGGCGACCGAAGCCAAGGCCGGCAATAGCGAGCGCTTCACCGCCGCCCCCACCAAGGCCCCTCGGCGTCGGCTCGACGAAACCCGCGCCGCCCGCAGTCCCATCCTGCGCTGGGAGCCCACCGAGCTGGCGCAAGCGGCGGAATAAGCCGCTGCTGGCTTCGGCGGCGTGAATGCAGCCCCCGGCACCAGCCGGGGGCTTTTTTGTGGGCGTGCGGGACAGACCCTGAGTCGACACCCTCCCCCTTGTGGGGCTTCGCGCCGTCCGCACCGCGGCCGATCGCTCCAGTGGAGCGATGGGAGGCAAGAAGGCCATGAGGGCTATGCCCGAATGGCTGAAAGGGTGGCGGTTCTGCGTGGGTGCAGCACCGGCCCGTCGCTAGACCGCCATTTGATGAACCGCCTTTTCAGTCGACACCCTCCCCCTTGTGGGGAGGGATCAAGGGTGGGGGTTCAGGCCTATCCAAGAACTCGATGCCGGGACTCTTAGACCGACTTATCCCGGCCTGACAATCGAGCCTGCGGCACCGTCTTCAAACGCGCTTTGTGGGGCAACTCGCAAGTTGATGATGGCCGCCCCCGTGGTTCGAGGCTACGCTTCGCTGCGCACCTCACCATGAGGGCTCCGGAAAGCTCCCTGCTCTTTCCAACCTTAACTCCCACTCACCAGCCCCTCCCAGCCCTCACCCTGAGGTGCCGCGCAGCGGCCTCGAAGGGCGAGGGCGCCAGCACCAGCCCCGCAACAAAATTATCCCCGCCCCCGAAAACCTCAGGCACAATCGCTCCTGTTCCCGCACAAGCTGCGCGGTCGCGACGAACGGTCGGTGCGGGAATGCCGGGTCAGGTGGAGGTCGCTCCATCTCCTGCGGTGACGGATGATCTGGCCCGACCTCACCCCGGGCACCGGGCACATCGTGCCCTAGTCGGCGCGGGTCCAAGCCGAGGACGGTCTTTCACCACAGAGTCCCTGGGAAACATGGAGCGAGGTGAGTTCCACCTCTATCCTGCAACGCTGGACGACCGGCACCCGGACGAATCTCGCCCCATGACGCAGCGGCAACCGCAGGGTTTAAAAACCCGGGCGGCGCTTTGGCACGCCCGGTGATAGCTTGGCCTGGCTTAGCCGCGGGTATCGAAGCCGACCCAGATGGTGATCTCTTCGCCCCCGAGATAGGGAATGGCGACGTTTTCGACCACTTTGACGAACTCGGCCGACTGCGCTGGCGGCGTGATCACCACGGGAATGGAGTATTTCTCCGAGAACACGGCCTGCCCGTCGCGTTCCACCGCAAAGCGGATCGGCGCCGTCACCGATTTCTGGTCGCCCGCCGGGCCCAGCAGCACGCGGCCGACCACACCCATCTGCACCGTGATGAGACCATTGGAAACCACGCAATTGCGCGAGCTTTCCTCGATCACGCCCTGATATTGCAGTGAGCGCGGATCGCCGGTGCGGCCACTGCCGTAATAATACATGGCTTCCCCGCCCGGCCGCACCTTGATGGGCGGGCATTCGGTGGCAATCGCCGGCAGGGCATTGGTTTGCGCCTCGGCCATGGCGGCCGGGCTCGCGGTGGCGTTCTGCAGGTTCTGCTGGGCCGCCGGCGTGCCGTTGCCGCCCATCAACCCGCCCATGGAACAACCCGCCAGCAGCGCCGCAACGACGCCCGCGCTACCGGCGCGCATACCGAATTTGCCCGCCGCTCGAAGCGAAATCTTGCGCATACCGGCCTCCTAGAGCGTCGAAGGGGTGTTGGCCGCTTCCAGCGCCATCAGAATGGCTGGCGCGCCGCTGGCCGTGATCCCGGGGCCCTCCTCGGGCGCGACGATCTGTACCACCCCATCGCGGATCACCAGCGCCGAGCGCATGAAGCGCTTGCCCATGCCGGCAACGCTGAGGTCCTTGCTCAGGCCCATGGCGTCGGCAAGCTCGCCATTGCCGTCGGCCAGGAACTCGATCTTGCCCACCGCGCCCGAGGCTTCGGCCCAGGCTTTCATCACATGGTGGTCGTTGACGGCGGCGCAAACAATGCGATCCACGCCTTGGGCGCGCAGCTTGGCCTCGTTGGCGATAAAGCCAGGCAGATGATTGACGTGGCAGCCCGGGGTAAACGCACCGGGAACGGTAAACAACACCACCGTGCCTGTGCCCAGCACGGCATCGCTGGTGGTGTCAGTGCTCCCCTCGGCCCCAACAAGTTTCACCGGCACGGACGGAAGCGCATCGCCACTCTTGATCATTGCTGTTTTTGCTCCATTGCAGGCCGTCTGTGCGGCCGATACCGCCACCTTCCTGACCGGGATATGCGGCTTTGGTTAGGCATACAAGGGCGAACCCCGATTTCCTCAATCCTTGGGCGTTTGCGGCCCCTCGACCGTGCGAACCACCACATAGGGCCCGCGGCTGGTCATGAAGGTCAACTCGATCGTTTCGTTGTGCAGATCGGCCGCGCCATCTTCGCCCCGCACGGGCACCAGCACCAGGCCGGGCTCTGCCCCGCGTTGCGGGCTGCCAAACAGCGGCTCGCCTGAAGCGGTCGCGGCAATCAGCGAATCCGGCTCCACCGCCGGATCGGCAATCCGGACATCGAGGCTTTCTCCATCGGCCCCCAGTTGCACTCCGGAAATGGGCTCGCCCGACCCGTCCCAGGGAACGGGTATGGCAGCCAGCGCTTGCCGGATGCGCAATCCATTGGTCCGGTCCGGCGCATCGAGCTTCAGCGGCAGGCTGAACCGGGCCTGGGCCGGCATGCAGATATCGGAGCAGATGCCCAACAGGGCCGAGAGCTCGACCACCGGCTCGGCGCCATCGACGATCACCTCGATGGGCAGCACCGTTGGCCCGAAATAGACATAGTCGAGATAGTCCGCGGTCTCAGAGCGAGAGGGATAGGGCCAATGGATCTGCCCGCCCATTATGCCCACCGATCCGGTCCAATCGAGCTTGGTCGGCAAGCCCGTATCGCCCGGCACCCGCCAATAGGTCTTGGTGGTTGCCGGCATATCGATCTCGAGGCCCAGCATGGCTGAGCCATCGGCCCGCACTTCGCCGGTGCTGATCAGCCGGAGCTTCACCCCCGGCGCCACTTCCTGCCACGGCGTTTCGCCAGCCCAGGCGGGCGAGACGAGCACAAAAAGAGCGGCGATGAGCGGAGCGCACTGCATGGGCGGGCATTAACGCAGGATGAGGTGAAGAAAAAGCTGACGCCTCATCAGGGCTTCGTGATGCCCCCGATATGCCAACCTGACGCAGCCCAACTTGGCAGTGCCGCGGCGAATGCCTATTATAGCGCTATGACGACACTTGAAGGACAGATGCTGGTCGCGATGCCTGATATGGCAGATGAACGCTTTGCCAAAAGCGTGATCCTGCTCGTTGGCCATAACGACGACGGCGCCATGGGACTGGTCGTGAACCAGCGCATCACCGAGATGCGGTTCGCCGATATCCTCGACGAGCTCGACCTGGGCGACCCCGACGCCGTGATCCGGCTGCCCGACACCATCCGCGAACGCCCGGTAATGCGCGGCGGCCCGGTGGAAAAGGGCCGCGGCTTCGTGCTGCATTCGGCCGACTACAAGAGCGGCAATACCTATGCCGTTGCCGATGGGGTGTGCCTGACGGCAACGCTCGACATCCTGCGCGCCATGGCCTTTGGTCCTGCGCCCAAGTCAGCGCTATTCGCCCTTGGCTGCTGCGGCTGGGGCGCCGGCCAGCTCGAAAGCGAGATCAGCAATAATGGCTGGCTCACCGTCCCCTTTACCCATGACCTGGTGTTCGAAACGCCGGTGGAACAGCGCTACGAGGCGGCGCTGGCCAGCATGCATGCGAGCCTGGCCAATCTGAGCACCGAAGCCGGCCACGCCTAGCCCTGAGGGCTAGCGCGCCAGCTGGGCGCTCAGATGCTTGGTGAATTCACTGGCGCTCATCGCCGCGCCAAACACGAAACCTTGCGCCAGGCGACAATTATGCTCGCGCAGGCGCTCCAATTCCGGCTGGGTTTCCACGCCTTCCGCGATCACGGCGAGATCGAGATCGTTGGCTAGCGCAATGATGGCGCGCATGATCGGCCCCTGCGTATGTCCAGCACCATTGACGGCACTGATCTGCACGAAGTCGGGCGGAATTTTGATGGTGTCGAACGGGAAGCGGTGAAGGTAACCGAGCGAGGAGTGCCCGGTGCCAAAATCATCGAGCGCGAGCCCGATCCCCAGCTTATGCAAGGCATCGAGCACAAAGGCTGAGTGCTCGGGATTGGTCATCACCTGTGACTCCGTCAGCTCAAGCTTGAGGTGGCTGGCAATGCCGGCATTCTGGCCGAGGATCGTCCGAATGTCGTTGAGCAACGCCTCCGTCGCCAACTGCGTCGGTGACAGATTGACCGAAACGAAGAACTCCTCGGACAGGTTGGGCAATGAACTCACCCAGTCCCGTGTGTGGTAGGCCGCCTGCTCAAAGGCAATGCGGCCCAGCCGCTCGATCTGCCCCGAGCGCTCGGCCAGGGTAATGAACTCCTCGGGTGCCACCACCCCGCGCGTTGGATGGTTCCAGCGCATCAGCGCCTCCGCACCGGCGATCTTGCCGGACTGGATATCCATGATCGGCTGGAACTGCACCTGTAGCTCGCCATTCTTCATGCCGCGCTCGAGGTCCTCCTCGCTGGTGCGGTTGTAGGCCGAGATGGAGCGGGCCGAAGCGCGGTAAGCCTCGATCCGGTCGCCACCCAGTCGCTTGGCGTAGTACATCGCCAGCTCGGCATCGCGCAGCACTTCGGTGGCCGTAGCCGGCTCGCTGTCATAGATGGTAATGCCAATGGACGCTGTTAGCGTCAGGTCGCGGTCGCCGAAATTGAACGGCGCCTTGAGCGATTTGCGGATCTGCTCGGCCGTTTCGGCAATGCGCCCGGCGGTTTGCTCCGCGGCCAGCACCACGGCGAACTGGTCGCCGGTAATGCGGGCCACCGTATCGAGTGGACGCATGATGCGGGCGATGCGCCGTGAAATGGCCAGCAGCACTGAATCGGCGGCCGAATGCCCGATGCGTTCTTCGAGCTCCATGAACCGATCGATGTCGATCAGGAACACGGCCGGTTTGACTCCATTAGGCGTCCGGCCCCGCTCAAGGGCGCGGTCCAGCCGGTCAAGGAACAACTGCCGATTAGGCAGCCCAGTCAGGCTATCATGCACGGCGTCATGCAGCAGCCGCTCACGAGCCGCACGATCCTCGGTGACATCCTGGAGCGTGCCGACAATGCGGTTGACCTGCCCGTCGCCACCAAGCACCGGCTTCACCCGCATCCGGAAGGCCCGGTAATTGCCGTCATGGCCGGCAATGCGCATATCCGCCGAAACCTTGCCGCGCCGCAGCTCCACCAGGGTGTCGAATGCCGTGCGGAAGCGGTCACGATCTTCGGGATGAACGCGGTCGAGCCAGCGCTTGATCGAGCCACGCAAGGCGCCGCGCTTCTCGCCCAGGCGGGTCGCCAGTTCATCCGATACCGAAACGCGGTCGCGCTCGATGTTCCAGTCGAAAACAAAGTCGCCGGAGCCCGTCAGTGCCAGCGCCCGGCGCTCGACCTCCGACAATGTGCCAATCGACACCTGCCCTTCCGAGAAAGCGTGCTGCACGGCGGTAAAGCCGAGCAGCATGACGGCGAGCACCAGCCCCCCGCCCACCGCCGGCTGGGCCACGTCATTGGAGACCTGCCCGGAAATCACCAGCCAACTGAAAAACAGCCAGGCAATGATGATGATCCAGGTCGGCACCAGCAGCACCGCCCGGTCATAGCCGCGCAGGGCAAGCAGAAGGATCAGGAAAAAGCCCGACACGCCAAGGAGCACGAGGACGAGACGCGCAATCGTCGCGGCGATGGCCGGCTGGAAAAACGCGAAAGCAAACAGCGCCAGGAACAATGCCGCCAGGCCGAGCGCCAAATGCACGAAGCGCAGATGCCAGCGATGCAGGTTGAGATAGATAAAAAGAAAGCCCGCCAGTGTCGTGGCGATGCCAGCCTCCGAAGCTGCCCGGATGGGTTGCATTGCCCCTGCGGGCAGGCCCAGCAATCGGCCCAGCACGCCAAAATCGATCAGCAGGTAAATCAGCACCGCCCAGGCAAAGGCGGCCGTTGCAGGAAACACCCCGCGGCCCTTGACCACGAACATGATGGTCAGGAACACGGCCGCCAAGGAGGCGACGCCCAGCACCACCCCTCGGAACAGCGTGAAGGAGTTCACATAGTCGCGGTAGGCGTTGGGCTCCCAGAGATAAAGCTCGGGCAGCTCGCCGGTAGCCAGTTCAGCCACGAGCGTTACGGTCGCACCCGGATCGAGCGTAATCTCGAAAACATCGGCCTCGCTGTCGGTCAGCCGCACCGGGCGAATGCCGGCGCTTGGCGTCAGCGCGGTGATCCGCTCATTACCCAGGTCCGGCTGAAACACGCCCGAGCCTGGCAAACGGAAGAACGGGGCCACGAGGAGCCGCTCGATCTGCTGGTCGCTATCATTGCGCAGCGCAAACAGGGCCCAGTTGGGATTGGTGCCCTGCTGGCTGGCCAACACCTCGATGCGGCGGATAATCCCGTCCTCGCCGGGCGCGGTAGACAGTTGTACCCGCCCTTCGCTTCCTTGCTGGAGCTGAACCACGTCCGAAAGGTTAACGGCGTTTACGTCCTGGGGGACGGTAATAACCTCAAGGGCGGCGACGGGCGCGAGGCCCAACAGCGCGAGTGCAAGGCAGGTCGCGAGAGCAATAAGGTGACGCATCAGGGGCGATTATATCCTGCGCTAGGCTGCATTAAGGCAGTGGTCCGGCGCGTTCAGAAGCGAAGGGCGACGGCTTGGCGTGGCGACATTGCGCTGTGGTAGCCGGGAAAGCTGAATCGAACAAGCTTTGCCCAGTGTTGCTGATGCGCAACGGTGGATATCAGCGCTGTCCGTAGTGCAGCCGCTGGTAGCGTTCCTTGACCAAGCCAAACAGCACGTGGTCTTCCCAACGCCCATCAATCTGCAGGTATTTTTCGGCAAAGCCCTCCTCGACAAAGCCGTTCTTCTCAAGCACCCGCCTCGACGCCATGTTGCCGGGAAGGAATGCGGCATGGATGCGATGGAGGTCCAGCGTGTCGAAGACAAAAGGCAGGGTCACGCCCACCGCCTCGGTCATCAACCCCTGCCCGGCCCATTGCTGGCCCATCCAGTAGCCCAGGGTAACGAACTGCGCCGCGCGGCGGCGAATATTGGAAAGGGTAATTCCCCCTACCAGGACTTGGCGGTCGCCCTGGGGGTGGAAGATGAACAGGGAATAATCACTGCCCTGCTCGGCCTCTTCCCGGGCCCGCTTGACGCGGCTGGCAAATACCCGCCGCGCCAGATCGGCTTCGGTCCAACGGGGCTCGAAGGGCTTCAGGAAATCGCGGCTGGAGCGGCGCAGTTGATGCCAGGCGTCGTAATCACCATGCTGGGGCAGGCGCAGCATCACCCTTGGGCCACGCAGTGCCAGGGGCGATGTCGGAGGTGACCAAGGCCAGAGCATGGTGCCGGCTCAACGCTTCAGCAGGTCGCCGATAGCGTCGACTTCCGCCAGCTTGCCGACCGGACCGATGCCGGCAAGGGTTGGTGCCCCTGTGGTGAACAACTGCTCGGCGACCTCCTGCACGCGCTGGGCGGTGATGCGATTGATGCGCTCAACGGTTTCCTGCATCGGAATCGGACGGCCCCACAAAATCTGCTGGCGCGCCAGCTGGCCGGCGCGAGCCGAAGGGCTTTCCAGGGACATCAGCAGGCCGGCACGAATCTGGTTGCGGACGCGGATAACCTCATCATCGGTGATGGTCTCGGTCGCGCGACGCAGTTCGTCCAGCACCACGGGCACCAAATCCTCGACCTCGTCTTCCCCAGTGGCGGCAGCAACACCGAACACGCCACTATCGGCAAAGGCCCAATGGAAGGCGTAAACGGAATAGCACAGCCCACGCTTTTCGCGCACCTCCTGGAACAGGCGCGAGCTCATCCCGCCACCCAGTATGGAGGCCAGCACCTGGGCGGCGTAGAAGCCGTCGGAATTATAGGCGCGCCCTTCAAAACCCAGAACGATGTGAGCCTGCTCGTGATCGGACAGGAGGCGCTCCTCGCCGCCATGATATTCAGCACGTTGGGGCGCCGGTGCCCCATTGGGCTTGAGATCACCAAAGCGCTGGCGCGCCACGTCAACCAGGCCCTCGTGATCCACATTGCCCGCGGCGGCGATGACCATGTGGTCGCCCACGTAGTTGCGGCTCATGTATTTGCGGATTGTGTCAGGGGTGAATTCGCGAACCGAGTCAACGGTACCCAGAATGGTGCGGCCAATGGGCTGGCTGGGATACGCAGCCTGCTGGAACAGGTCGAACACATGATCGTCCGGATTGTCGCGGGCCGCGCCAATCTCCTGGACGATCACCTGCTTTTCGCGCGTCAGCTCGTCGTCATCGAATTGCGAGTTCTGGAGGATGTCGGCGAGAATGTCGGCTGCCAGTACCACATCATCCTTGAGCACCCGGGCGAAATAGCCGGTATGTTCGATCGAGGTCGCAGCGTTGAGGTCGCCCCCAACATTCTCGATTGCCTCGGCGATCTGCAGCGCCGTCCGACCCTTGGTGCCCTTGAACGCCATATGCTCGAGCAGATGGGAGATCCCGTGCTCGGCCTTGCGCTCACTGCGTGCCCCCGCCTTCACCCAGACCCCGAGCGAGGCGCTTTCCAGATGCGGCATGTCGTCGGTGAGCACCACCATGCCATTGTCGAGGGTCGTCGATTGTACGCTCAAGCAATCCTCCCGGCCGCCGCGATCTGCGAGCGCCTGTTCAGCGTTCTGTTGTGGCGGCGCGCGTTCGCGCGGCAATAAAGGCTTCCACCTGGTCCTGGTCGTTGGGCAGCACCTCGAGGCGCTCCTCGCGGCTGTGCAGATCAACCAGCCAGGTTGGGAGGGCTGGATCGATACCCGAAGCCGCAGCTACGGCCGCCGGGAACTTGGCCGGATGGGCTGTGGCCAGGGTGATCATCGGTGTGCTGGACGGCAAGTGTTCGCGTGCCACATGGACACCCACAGCGGTATGAGGATCCAGCAAGTAAGCCGCGGACTTCATGGTCTGGGCGATGGTGGCGCTGGTCTGGGCCTCATCAGTGGTGCCGGCCGCGAAGTCCCGGCGGATCTTGGCCAAAGCAGTTTCGGGCAAGCTGAAGCCACCCGACTGCTTGAGCCCATCCATCATCCGCACCACAGCGCTTGGGTCACGATCCACAGCCTCGAACAGCAGGCGTTCGAAGTTCGACGAAATCTGGATGTCCATTGAGGGGCTGACCGTGGGCACCACACCGTCTGTTTGATAGCGCCCCGTCTCGATCGCCCGGCGCAGGATATCGTTGCTGTTGGTCGCAACGACGAGCTTATCTATGGGAAGGCCCATGGCCCGTGCGCAATAGCCGGCGAAGATGTCGCCAAAATTGCCCGTTGGCACGGTGAAGCTAACCGGGCGATGCGGGCTGCCCAGGGACACGGCCGCGGTGAAGTAATAAACGATCTGCGCGACGATCCGCCCCCAATTGATGGAGTTGACGCCGGAGAGATGCACCGTGTCACGGAAGCGCGCGTGGTTGAACATGGCTTTGACGCTGTTCTGACAGTCGTCAAAAGTGCCCTCGAGCGCAATGTTGTGCACATTGGCATCGAGCACCGTGGTCATCTGCAAGCGCTGCACCGGCGAGGTCCGACCGCGCGGGTGCAAAATGAAGATGTCGGTGGTGTCACGGCCGCGGAAGGCTTCAATCGCAGCAGAGCCGGTGTCGCCCGAGGTCGCGCCAACAATGGTGGCCCTAAGCCCCCGCTGCTGCAGGATGTAATCCATCACGCGGCTGAGGAACTGCATGGCCACGTCCTTGAAGGCGAGCGTGGGGCCATGAAACAGTTCGAGCACGAAATGATTGGGCTCGAGTTCCACCAGCGGCGCCACCGAGGGGTGGCGGAACACCGCATAGGCATCATCGATAATGGTTTTGAGCGTGGCCGCGGGGATATCATCGCCAACAAAACGGCTGATAATGTCGTAAGCGACTTCCCGATAGGGCCTGCCCGCAAAGCCCGCAATTTCAGCGGCAGAAACCTGCGGCCATTCGCGCGGCACGTAAAGCCCGCCATCAGACGCTAGGCCAGCCAGCACGGCATCGGCGAAACCCAGCACGGGGGCCTGGCCGCGCGTAGAAACAAACTGCATCGAACGCAAGTGCCTTTCGAGATTTGGTGCAACCTAGTCAAAGCAGGCGCGAACCGCAAGGCAGCATCGGCCTGCTTAGCCCTGAGGCTCCTTGCGGCGGCGCTGCGCCCACAGCCAGGCCACCAGCATTACGGGCGCGACAATGGCAAAGCCAAACCAGGTATACGCGTAGCCCAGATGGTTGTTGGGGAACTCCACTATGGTCTCGCCACCCTGTGGCAGGGTTCCCGGTTCGCCCGCCACCATGTCCACATAGAAGGGGGCGAACGGCGCGAGCGCGGGATCGACCATATCGGCCAAGCGCTCGGGATCGCGGACCCATTCAACCCGATTCGAAGTGTCAGGCTCGGGCACCAGCCAACCGGCTTTTTCGCCCGGACGCAAAAGGCCCGTAATGGTCATGGGCACCCCCGCCCCCTCCCGGTCGGCCTGGGCGGCTTCGCGAAACTGCTCGGGCACAAAGCCGCGGTTCACAAACACGGTGCCACCGCCATCCAGCACGAAAGGGGTAACTACCCAATACCCCGGTCCCCCAGCGGGCCCGCGAGGATTGGTGAGACTGGTGAAGACGGCAACGGTTTGATCGGGCTGAAACGCCCCGGTCAGCGTGACGGGCTGGAAATTCCACGCCTCCAGGTCAAGCGCAGGCCACTCCCCAGCAGGAGGAGCCGGAACCGGCGGCGAATGAAGCCTGGCCTCGACCGCCGCCACCAACGCTTCCTTTTCCCCCAGCCGCTGAAGTTGCCAATTGCCCAGCCACAAGCAAACAGCGGTCAGCGCCAGCATCAGCAGCACGAAAATGCCGGTCATGGCGCGGCCGGGTCTGCGCTCACTTGCCGAAGTCATTGATGGCTCCCATGGGGGTCAAGGCCTTGATGGTTCCAGGGGAAGCCAAGCCGGGCCAGACAGAAAGAATTGCGCCGGGCGCAGGTGGGGCGGCTGCAACGGACAGAACCAGATGGTCGGCTCGACGCTGCATCAGAAAAGCTTGAGGCGCAGCTTTTGGCTGCGCCTCGCTAGAATATTGTCGATGGCGCGATCAGTGATTGATCGCCACGCCCCAGCTGCCCCACACATAAATTGAGGCGAACAGGAACAGCCAGACCACGTCCACGAAGTGCCAGTACCAGGCGGCGAACTCGAAGCCCAGATGGCGCTCTGGGGTGAAATCGCCCCGCATGGCACGGATCAGGCAGACCAGCAGGAAGATCGTACCCACCAAGACGTGGAAGCCATGCAGGCCCGTCGCCATGAAGAAGGTGGCGCCATACATGTTGCCGCTGAACGAGAAGCCAGCTTCGGAATATTCGATGGCCTGCACGACGGTGAATACCGCACCCAGCAGTACCGTCAGGATGAGACCCCACTTCAGTCCCTGGCGATCGTTCTGCAACAGCGCATGGTGCGCCCAGGTGACAGTCGTGCCCGAGGTCAGGAGCAGCAGCGTGTTGAACAGCGGCAGGTGGAAGGGATCGAACAGCTCGATGCCAGCCGGTGGCCAACTGCCTTCTGTCGCGGCCATGCGAGCATACTGCTCCACATCGTCGAGGCGGAAGAAGCCGTCGAAATAGGCCCAGAAGAAGGCTACGAACAGCATCACTTCGGAGGCGATGAACAGGATCATGCCATAGCGATGGTGCATCTGCACCACCGGGGTATGATCAACGCCGTTATTGGCTTCGCGAACGACGTCGGACCACCACGCGTACATGGTGTAAAGCACGCCTACCAGACCGATCACGAAGATCCAGGGCGTCCACTGATGCATCCAGAAAATCAACCCGACCGCGAAAACAAACACGGAAACGGACATAACGAACGGCCAAGGGCTGGGCGGTACGAGATGGTAGTCATGGTTCTTGGCAATCTCGGCCATGTTCAGCTTCCCTCGTTGTCTGAAGCATAGAAAGTGTAGGAAAGGGTGATTTCCTTGATGGTCGCAAGCTCGTGGTTATCATCGAGTTCGGGATCAACAAAGAACACGATCGGCATCTCCACCGTTTCCCCCGGCTGCAAAGTCTGCTCGGTGAAACAGAAACACTCGATCTTGTTGAAGTAGACGCCCGCCCGATCGGGCGAGACGTTGAAAATCGCCATGCCGGTAACCGGCTTGTCGGACCGATTGGTCGCCACATAGTTCACGGTATCGACCCGGCCGATCTGATCGGTGATCGAAGCGGCCGGCGTTACGGTCCAGGGCAAGGAAGATTCGACATTGGAGTCGAAGCGCACCGTCATCTCGCGAGCAATGACGCCCTTGGGGTTGTCGGCCGCAACTTGCGTCGTGCCGCCATAGCCGGTGACCTGGCAAAACAACTGGTAAAGCGGCACCGAAGCGTAAGCCAGGCCGGCCATCGACAGGACGATCGCGCCTAGCGAGATGGCGATGCGCTTGTTACGCCGGCCCGGATCGGCTTTGTGATCATGCTCAATGGTCGCCATCACAGTGCCCGATCCAAAATACCGGGCCCCATCTTGATAACGGTGAGCACGTAAAAGATCACCGCGAACAGGGCCAGGGCGGCGCCAAGTGCGATGGAGCGACGCCGGCGGGTGCGCAGGCGCGCAGCTTCGGCGGCAGGGTCCAAAGGCTGAACTTTGTGTGGCTCCTCGGGAGAACTCATGAGCCGAACACTCCAATACGCCCGACGAAACTATCGAGCAGGACTGCGAAGAAAACGACGAATAGGTAGCTCAGCGAATAGGTGAAAAGCTTGCGCGCCGCCTTGCGCATCGGCACGCCATCGGGGGCGCGGAACAGCTGCCAGGCAAAGTACAAAAAGCAAGCGCCGGTCACCACGGCCACCACGGTATAAAGCGGGCCCGCAAAGCCCAGCGCGGTCGGCAGCAGGGCCGCAACGGCGAGCAGAACGGAATAAGCGAGGATTTGCCGCTTGGTGGAGGCTTCACCCACCACATTGGGCATCATCGGAATGCCGGCCGCGCCGTAATCGCCCTGCTTGTAAAGAGCCAGGGCCCAGAAATGCGGCGGCGTCCAAAGGAAAGTAATGAGGAAAAGCGCACAACTTTCGAGCGTGATCGAGCCCGTGACCGCGGCCCAGCCGACCATTGGGGGGAAGGCGCCGGCGGCACCGCCGATGACGATGTTCTGTGGCGTCGAGCGCTTGAGCCACACGGTGTAGATCACCGAATAAAAGAAAATCGTGAAAGCGAGCAGAGCGGCGGCGACCCAGTTGGTCGCGAGGCCAAGCAGCGCTACGGAGAACACCGACAGCACAACGCCGAACACCAGGGTTTCACCACGGCTGATGCGCCCGGCCGGAATGGGGCGATTGGCCGTCCGGCTCATGACTGCATCGATATCGGCATCGTACCACATGTTGAGAGCGCCCGAGGCGCCCGCCCCAATGGCGATGCACAACACAGCGATCAGCCCGATCACCGGGTTGATGCCGCCCGGGGCAACTGCGAGGCCGACAAGGGCGGTGAACACCACGAGCGACATCACACGAGGCTTGAGCAACGCGAAGTAGTCTTCTACCCGCGCCTCGCTCGCCCCCGAGGAGATCATTGTGCTGTTGTCAACTAGTGCCACACGCCTTGCCTTAAGTTTTCCGGACCGCACTTGGGCGGTCCGGCTTGATGCTGCGCTTAGTGCGCCTTGGAGGTGTCCATATTGGGAAGGGTCGAGAACTGGTGGAATGGCGGAGGCGAGCTCAGCGTCCATTCCAGTGTCGTCGCACCCTCACCCCAGGGGTTGTCACCCGCGGGCCGCTTCTTCCGGGCGGCTTCCCACATGGCGTAGAAGAAGATCAGCATGCCGACGAACATGATGTAATAGCCGATGGAAGAGATCCGGTTCCAGAAACCATAGGCGTCGGGGTAGTCGATATAGCGCCGCGGCATGCCCGCGAGACCCAGGAAGTGCTGCGGGAAGAAGATCAGGTTCACGCCAACAAACATGACCCAGAAGTGCAGCTTGCCCAGGAACTCGTTGTACATGTGCCCGGTCATCTTGGGGTACCAGTAATACCAGCCAGCAAAGATCGAGAACACGGCGCCCAGTGACAGCACGTAGTGGAAGTGTGCGACCACATAGTAGGTGTCGTGCAGGTAACGGTCGGCACCGGCATTGGCGAGCACCACGCCCGTCACACCACCAACGGTGAACAGGAAGATGAAGCCGACAGCCCAGAGCATCGGGGTGCGGAAGGTGATCGAGCCACCCCACATCGTGGCGATCCACGAGAAGATCTTCACGCCGGTGGGCACCGCGATGACCATGGTTGCGGCCACGAAGTAGCGCTGAACATCAAGGCTGAGGCCGGTCGTGTACATGTGGTGAGCCCACACGACGAAGCCGACGAAGCCAATGGCCACCATGGCGTAGGCCATGGCCATGTAGCCGAAGATGGGCTTGCGCGAGAAGGTCGAGACGATGTGGCTGACAATGCCGAAGCCCGGCAGGATCATGATGTACACTTCGGGGTGACCGAAGAACCAGAACAGGTGCTGGTAAAGGATCGGATCGCCGCCACCTTCAGGCGAAAAGAAGGTGGTCCCAAAATTGCGGTCGGTCAGCAGCATGGTGATGGCGCCGGCAAGCACTGGCAGGGCCAGAAGCAGCAGGAACCCAGTGACCAGTACTGCCCAGGCAAACAGCGGCATCTTGTGCAACGTCATGCCAGGAGCACGCATGTTGAAGATGGTAGTGATCAGGTTGATCGCACCAAGGATGGAGCTGATACCGGCCACATGCAGCGCGAGGATCGCGAAGTCGAGCGCAGGGCCAGGGTGACCGGCGGTCGAAAGCGGTGGGTAAACGGTCCAGCCGCCACCAAAGCCCAAGCCATAGGTGCCCGTGCCTTCAAAGAACAGCGACATCAGCAGCAGGATGAACGCGGGCGGTAGCAGCCAGAACGCGATGTTGTTGATGCGCGGGAACGCCGTATCGGGCGCACCAATCATGAGGGGCGCGAAATAGTTGGCAAAGCCACCCATGGTCGCCGGCATCACGAGGAAGAACACCATGATCAGCGCGTGGGCGGTGGTGAACACATTGTACATGTGCTTGCCAGCATCGAGCGCTTCACCGCCCTCGATGCCGTAGGCCATCGCTGCCAGACCGTGGAAGATCTGGATGCCGGGTTCTTGCAGTTCCAGGCGCATCACGCCCGAAAGCAGGCCACCGATGATCCCCGCCACAATGGCGAAGATCAGGTACATGATACCAATGTCTTTGTGGTTGGTCGAATATACCCAGCGGCGCCAGCCAGTCGGCTGATGCGGATCATGCGCCACAGGAGCATGACCGGTGGCTTGGGCTTCGAGGTGAGCAATATCGGCCATTTGGAAAGGATCCCCTAACCCGTGTTCTTACTGGACTGCCGCGAGCGTTGCACTGGCGGCAGCATAGTCGCCGCCTTCAAGAGCAGCCATGAAAGTTGCAAATTCCTGCTCGGTCACCACGCGTACAGCGATAGGCATGTAGGCATGGTCCTTGCCGCACAGCTCCGAGCACTGACCGTAGTAGATGCCGGTCTCGCGAGCGTTGAACCAGGTTTCGTTCAGCCGGCCCGGCACGGCATCCATCTTGACGCCAAAGGACGGCAGCGCAAAGGCGTGGATCACACCCGCAGGATCAGCCGTCACCTGTAGGCGCACAGTGGCATTGACCGGCACGATCAACTCGTTGTCGACAGCCAGAAGACGCGGCTGGTTGGGCTTTACCGTAGGACGATCCGTGCCGTCGGTGCTTTCTTCGGCCAGCAGGAGCTGGGTGAAGCCAACCCCCTGATCGACATATTCATAATCCCAGTACCACTGCTGCCCTGTCGCCTTGATGGTCAGCGAGGGCGCGGGAACTTCCACCTCACCAAATGAGAAGACGTGCGAGCCGAGATATTTGCGCTCCCCGTCGGGGGTGATCAACTGATCAGCCAGAACACCAAAAGAGGGAATGGCAATGATGATCAGCACCACCACCGGGACCACGGTCCAGATCACCTCAACAAGAGTGTTGTGAGTGAAGCGTGCGGGGATGGGATTGGCCTTGGCATTGAACTTAACGATCACAACGATCAGCAGCACGAGCACCAGCAGCACGATCAGCGAGATCGTCCACAACAGGATGCCGTCATGGAACGCCGTGATGGAGTCCATGATCGGGGTCACCGAATCCATCAGATGGATCTGGCCCGGGGCAGCATAACCCTGGTTAGCTTGTTCCTGACTCATGGCCGCAGCCGGGAGCAGTGCGAGCGCAGCTGCCGCAGCAGCACTCAATCTTCCAAAGACTTGCCTGGTCACACAAACCCCCTATCGGCATCAACTGGTGCATCCACACCGGGATTGAGGAGGCAATGCGGCATAGCTAACGCCGCCCCGACTCAACCTCGGAGCGCAGAACTCTGGCCTGACCTAAATCACATCAAACCAAGTGAGTCCATCGCACCCGCACTGTCTAACTCTGCGTCAAAATGTGCCTGTTGCGGCATTGGTGCCTCACCCTTGCCGCAGTTGAACGCTCATGTCAGGTTACAAGGCACAGCTTTGGTTGATGGCGGGTTCACCGCTGTCCGGAAATACACGGCCATCCTGCGCGCGCGGAAGATCGGCTGGAGACAGGAAAAGTGATGCACAATATCAAGCACCATCTCGCCTTTGCAGGCGTTGTGCTCTTGGCCACGCTTGGCTGGGGCGTAGCCGCCAATGCACAAGGAACGGTGCGCGAACAGTTCGGCGATTGGCAAATGAGCTGCGATACGCCGCCCGGCGCAAGCTTTGAGCAATGCGCCATCATCCAGAATGTGATGGCCGAGGATCAGCCCAATGTCGGCCTGTCCGTGATCGTGCTCAAGACCGCCGATCGTGAAGCGCGGCTGCTGCGGGTGCTGGCGCCACTTGGCGTGTTGCTGCCCAATGGCCTCGGGCTCAATGTCGATGGCAAGGATATGGGACGCGTCGCTTTTGTGCGCTGCCTGCCCAATGGCTGCGTGGCCGAAGTGATGCTCGATGATGCGCTGATCGAAACGCTCTCGACCGGCACGGACGCGATCTTCGTGGTGTTCAAGACCCCCGAGGAAGGCATCGGCATTCCCGTGTCGCTCAACGGCTTTGCCGACGGCTTTGCCAAGCTGCCCTGATCGGGCGAAACATCCCAGAAAAAGCCGGACGAGTGCCCCGGGGCACTGTCCGGCAAGTCATCAGGAAAAGGGTCGGTGGCAAAAACCGGCCCGGGAGATGGCGGGAGCAGTTCATGAACCGCTCAGGCCAACGTAAAGGCACCGGCCGGTCTGCCGGTGCGAACTGGTTTAGCGCCGGGCGTTGCGAGCCCGCGCTGCCGAGAGGCGCATGCCGGGAGACTGGCTTGCGTGCCGAGCGGCCTCAAGAATATCGTTGCGGCCAATCCCCAGATCCTCGAGGCGGGCATCCTCGAGCTCGAGCAAGGTGCGCAGCGCAGTACGACGGACTCGCGCGGCTTGTGCCTGCGCCCAGAAACGCCGCAGGGCGAGCAGGGGACGAGGTGAAGCGGAAGCGGCCGTGACAGACCGCTCGCCGAGAAGCGAGTGCGCCATGATTGATCCTCAGAAAACACGCCAAAAACGTGGGCGAAACCGGCGACATCGGGCTGCCGGTAGGTAAGGAGTATGGGCTGGACATCTATTCGTCTAACAAATAGATTTCATCCTTCCCATCAAATACCGTGATGCACACTATGGCCGTTCCGCTGGACCTCGATCAGTTGCAGAGCTTTTGCGCCATTGCCGATTGCGGCAGCTTCACCGAGGCCGCGCGACGGGTGAACAAGACGCAGTCCGCCGTATCGATGCAGATCAAGCGGCTCGAAGAGCGCCTCGGACACCAATTGCTGACGCGCGACGGTCGCAGCGTCGCGCTGACCAATCATGGCGAGGCGCTCTACTCACGCGCCCGCAAGATGCTGCGCACCAATGCCGAGATCATCGATCATTTCTCCGAAGGGGATCTGGCCGGCTCGATCCGCTTCGGCGTGCCCGATGACTATGCGGTCAGGCTGCTGCCGGTCATCCTCTCGAACTTCCAGCGGACCCACCCCAAGATCGTGGTCGATGTCGCCTGCATGGCTTCCGAGCAATTGCTCGAGGGCATGAAAGCGGGGCGCTATGATCTGATCGTCTTCACCCAGGGGACCGGCAACACGTTCGGCGAACTCTTCCGCACCGAAAAGATGTTCTGGGTCGCCTCGCACGGCGGGCTAGCCCTGGGCAGCGACCCGCTGCCGATCGCCTGCGGGCCGCAATGCTGCATCTGGCGGGCCGATGCCGTGGAGGCGCTCAACCGGGTCAGCAAGGATTATCGCATCGCCTACACCTCCTCCAACGCTCTTGCGATCTCGAGCGCGGTGCTGTCGGACTTGGCCGTCGGGTTCCTGCCCGAGAGCGCGCTGCAGCCGGGCATGCGCGTAGTGAGCGATGACCAGAACCTGCCGCGCCTCGGCGATGCTCAACTGGCGCTGCTGCGCGCGAGCCACGCCTATGGCAGCATCTATGATGCGCTCGCCAATCATATTGTCAGCTCAATGGGCAATCTGCACGTGCAGCCCGCTACAAACGCTGTGGCCGCCGAATAGGCCGCGCACTTGACTGAGCTGCCCCTTCGGAGCACCACAATCCCATGCCCCAGCTATTGACCAATGCCGCCGAATTCACCGTGTCCGAGATCGCTCAGGCGGTGAAACGGACGGTGGAAGATGAATTCGGCTCGGTGCGAGTGCGCGGCGAGATTTCGGGCTTTCGCGGCCAGCACGCCTCTGGCCATTGCTACTTCACGCTCAAGGACGAGAACGCGGCGATAGATGCCGTGGTGTGGAAAACGAGCTACCCGCGCCTCAGCTTCAAGCCCGAAGAAGGGATGGAAGTGATTGCGAGCGGCCGGCTCACCACCTTCCCGCGTTCCTCCAAATACCAGATCGTCATCGACAATATCGAGCCCGCCGGTGCCGGAGCGCTGATGGCGCTGCTGGAAGAGCGGCGCAAGAAGCTGCTGGCCGAGGGCCTGTTTGCCCGCGAGCGCAAGCGCCCCCTGCCCTACTTGCCCCGGGTGATCGGCGTCATTACCTCACCAACCGGCGCCGTGATCCGCGACATCCTCCATCGCCTTGAGGATCGCTTCCCCAGCCACGTGCTGGTCTGGCCCGTGCGCGTGCAGGGCGACACCTGCGCGCCGGAAGTGGTCGCCGCGCTCGAGGGCTTCAACGGTCTGGCGGTCGGTGGCGCGATCCCTCGCCCGGACCTGCTGATCCTGGCCCGCGGCGGTGGCTCCATCGAGGATCTTTGGGGCTTCAACGAGGAAGCGGTGGTGCGCGCCGTCGCCAACAGCGCCATTCCGGTGATCTCGGCGGTGGGACACGAGACCGACACGACGCTCGTCGATTATGCGTCCGACATGCGGGCCCCGACCCCAACTGCTGCTGCCGAAGCGGCAGTGCCGGTGCGCGCCGAATTGATCGGCTATGTCGATGACCTCGGCGCCCGCCAGCGCGGCGCCAGCCGGCGTCTCGTCAACAACGCGCGCGATCGCTATAGAGCGGTAGCCGCCGGCCTGCCGCGCGCTTCCGATCTCGTGGCGACGCAGCGCCAACGGCTCGACCATGCTTCAAGCAATCTGTTCTCGTGCCTGCGCCACTCGGTGCAGGAGCAGCGCATGCGGCTGTCGCGCGTCGAGCCCAAGCTGCGCCCGCAGCTGCTCGAGCAGCGACACCGCGACGGCGCGGAACGTCTGCGCAACCTGAGCCATCGCGCCAATAGCGGGCTCTGCCTCAATGTGGAGCGGGCCCGCTTTACCTATGATCCTCGTGCGGGGCGGCTGGATGCAGTGGCCAGCCGGTTGCTCGAGCGCAAGCGCGCCTTGTTCGAGGCGGTGGCACCAAAGCTCTCCCCGCGCAGCTTGCAGGCCGAACTGCGGCAGGGGCGGAGCCAGCTGGCCCCACTGGCAGCACGGCTGCGCTCAAGCGTAGCCCTCGGCCTGGCTGACCGGCGAGCCGCCCTCAATCAGGAGGGGAAACTACTGGTTTCCCTCAGCTACAAGAGCGTTCTGGCGCGCGGGTTTGCGGTGATCAAGGACGAGGCGGGCAATTTGGTGCGCGAACGCGCAGAACTTCAGCCCGGGCAGACCGTGGGCATTGAGTTAACTGATGGGCAGACTTCGGCCACCATCACTGGCGCCCCGGCGACACCCCGCCGCAAGCCGCGTCCAGCCGATCCTGAGCCTCAAGCTCAGGAGAGCCTCTTTTGATCGAGGCTCGGGAGCGCTATATCGGGCCCGACTGTAAGGAGCCGCCGCATGAACATATTTGACAAAGGCTTTTCCGCCAGCGAGGCAGTTGTCCGCTATCTCGACGGCGACTATGTCGTGCTCAAGCCAGGCACCTTTGTGCGTTGCGCCATTACCGGCAAGGCCATTCCGCTCGACGAGTTGAGCTACTGGAATGTTGATCGGCAAGAGGCTTATGTCGATGCCGCCGCTGCGCATGAGGCCTATGAGCGGTACGGCCTGGGATCCTGAGCGTGGTGCCAGCCTCACCCCGCCGGCCCTTGCTGTTCATTTCGAACGGGCATGGGGAAGACGGCATCGCTGCCGCGATTATTGCCCGCTTGCCAGACGGCATGCGCGCCGAGGCCTATCCGATGATCGGGGCGGGCAATGCTTACGCCGGCATTTGCCCGATCGTTGGTCCCCGGGCGACCCTCGCCTCAGAGGGCTGGCGTAACGTCAAGGGCTCGCTGCGGCGCGACGTTGCCAGCGGCGGACTGGCAATCATCCCCCCGGCCCTGCGGTTCATGCGCCAGTGCGTCGGCCAGTATGAGCGGGTTGTGGTTGTAGGTGACATGGTCGGCGTGCTCGCAGGGCTGGTGACCGGCCATCGCGACCTGTTTTACCTCGACGTCTACAAGACCGGTGCTGCACGCCTTTATTCCGTGGCGGAGCGTTGGGCCATCAAGCGCACCTGCCGCATCGTTTTTTCTCGCAGCCCCAAATTGTCAAAAAACCTCCAGGCGCTCGATATCGACGCGCGCTGCGCCGGCAATATCATGATGGATACGGTGCCAGATGGCGCCTATGACGCTGCTGCTCGTCGCACGCGTCCGCTGGCGGTCACCCTGCTGCCCGGCAGCCGCCAACTTACCCCTGAAAGCTTTGCGCTGCAGGTTGCCGCGCTGCGCACCCTGCCTGAGGCGTTGCGCCCCGACGTCTTTCTGGCGGTTGCCGGCAGCGTCAATATCGATGAACTGGCGCGCGCGGCTGATCTGGGCCGGATTGGCCTTCACAGTCACGAAGCCAATGATCTGGGAACGCTGGGCCAAGAGGGCCTTACCATCCACCTGGCACGGGGCGCGGCCTTGGGGAGCTTGCTGGAGAATTCAGACTTGGTGCTGTCCCAGGCAGGCACGGCAACGGTTCAAGCCTTGGGAATGGGCAAGCCCGTTATCACCTTCATCAAGGCACGCGATCGCCGCTCGCGCTTTAATGACGAACAAAATCTCTTTGGAGAAGCGCGAACGGTCGTGGCGCCGCAGGCGGGCGCAATCGGGGATGCGTTGCGGGATCTGCTCGAAGATTCCGACAAGCGTGCGCAGCTTGGCGCGCTCGGCCGTGAGCGCATCGGCCCGCCCGGCGCTATCGCAGCGGTGCTCGCTGCCCTTGCCGAGGATTAGCTTGGGCGCGGGTCGAGCAAGCGGTGCAGATGCACGATGAAATAGCGGGTCTGCGCGCTGTCGACCGTCATCTGCGCCTTTTGCTTCCAGGCGGCATAAGCGGTGGCATAGTTTGGGAACACGCCAACGATGTCGACCTTGTCGAGGTCCGCAAAGGTGACGCCTTCCAGGCTGGATAATTCCCCGCCAATCACGAGGTGAAGCAACTGCTTTTCGGGCTCTGGTTTGGTGCTTGGCATAACGGGGTTTCCATCACGAAGGCTGGGGAGAATCGAGCGCCGGCTCGGCGGCGGATGGGCATCCATAGACCTTGATCAGCGCTGCATGAACAAGCGGTTTTAGGCTCATGTCACTCAGGGCCGCAAGCGCGCCGTGGCGAACATCGCGCTTGTTGAACACTGGTTGCCCCACACAGACATCGGCAAGCGGAATGCCGGCTTCTTCGAGGATCAGGGCGGCGGCTGCGATGTCCCAATCCTGCGCACCCCGACGCGAGACGGCAGCGTCGAGCTTACCCGTAGCGACCTGTACGAGGCGATATGCCAGCGAAGGCAATGAGGGACCCCTGGTGTAATCCAACCCCCCGGCGGCCAGTTCCTGATGAACCGCGGTGGGCGCCGGAATCAAAGGCAAAGCTCCGGCGCGGCGACGACGGCGCAATGGCGCTCCATTGAGGCGAGCACCTGTGCCCCGGCAAGCATCATACATTTCGTTGCGCACCGGCGCATAAACCACGCCGGCAATCGGCACCCCGTCCTCAACGACGGCCAGGGAAACGGTCCAACTATCTTCGCCGCGCAAGAACCCCTTGGTTCCATCGATTGGGTCGACCACAAACACGCGCCGACAGGTCAGGCGCGACGGATTGTCCGCCGTTTCCTCGCTAAGCCAGCCATAATCGGGGCGCGCGGCGAGCAATGAGGCCGCAAGGTAGCGATCAACCAGAATATCGGCTTCACTGACGGGCGAAGCATTGTCCTTGGTCCAGGCCTTAACCGGTGCTCGGAAAAAGCCGCAGGCAATGATGCCTGCCGAGACGGCGCTCGAGCGCAACAGTTCAAGATCTTCTTGGGCGCTGGTGGGGGCTGCATGCATGGGCCCGGTTCTAGGCCGGTGCCCGGCTTTGGACAAGGTGCAAGCTGGCCTGGGACATTTCGCCCCCATTCCTTGCGTAATGCGCACAAACCAGCAGCCGATTGGTTGGGGTTAACCGGCTCCTACACCGGGTCACATCCTGCTAACCCTGCAGGAAAACAAGATAAACTTAACCGAGCGGATTAAGGCGACAGGTAAGGGGACGCGCTAGATTGGCCGCACAAAAGAGAGCACGCAATAAGCTCTCGGGGTTAGCAGGAAGGCAGATCAAATGGGTGAAGGCTTAGCCATAGAAGGCGGTTCAGTGGTGCTGGCATTTGGCCGACCGAACGTAATCGATCGCCGCTTTGTTGCAGCAAACGATAATGGCCCCAAGGAACCGGTAAAGACCGTGACCGTGCGCAAGCAGCTCGAGCAGAGCGGCATTGTGATCAAG
This sequence comes from Devosia sp. Z6_126, assembly GCF_058133495.1. Lineage (NCBI taxonomy): Bacteria > Pseudomonadati > Pseudomonadota > Alphaproteobacteria > Hyphomicrobiales > Devosiaceae > Devosia > Devosia sp. Z6_126. Next base: position 87,622 of record NZ_JBYUNO010000001.1, read on the forward strand.
ATCAAGGTTCCAGTGCATGAATTCATCGGCGTCGCGGTGGCGACGTCCATTTCCATCGAAGGTGCTTTGACGAGCGCGATCGAGCTGGTCCATGCGGACGAAAACCTGAACTACCGGGTGTTCGAGGAAGAGGGTAACCAGAACGTCGTCGCCGAATGGCAGAACTGGGGTCGCAAACTTCGCCTGCCGCTGTTTATCAAGGCGGGCGATGGCACCTATCTGCCCTATTCGCAGCAGGTGGACGGGGTAATGCTCGGGCAAGGGGTTGCTCGGCGCCGCCTTGCTGCCGATGCCGCTCGCCGCCCCCGCTTCCTTAATCGCCGCAAGCCCGGCCAGGGCGAAGCGAACTAGATTCCGAGTTGCCTCCAAGCACGTTGAAGGGACCAGTCGGTGGTGCGGCTGGTCCCTTTGGCGTTTTGCGCTCCCTTACCAGACCCACTCGGCAAGGAGAGCCAGGGTCAAGACAACCCCGACATAATGATTGCTCTTGAAGCGCAGCAGCGCATTGCCGGGGGCCCCCGCATCAAGGGTTTGCACCTGCCAGAACAAGAGCCCCAAGGCGATCAGCGAAAGCACGGCAAACAGCACCCCGGCGCCCACCAGCACCGCCGCCGCCAGCCACAAGACGAAGGCCGCGACATAAAAGCCGGTCACAATGGCTCTGGCGCGCTTTCCAAACAGCAGAGCGGTGGATTTGACCCCGATCAGGGCATCGTCTTCCACGTCCTGCAAGGCGTAGATCGTGTCGTAGCCGATGGTCCACAGGATACAGCCGAAATAAAGCAGCAGCGGCGCCACCGACAGCCCGCCCGTCTGGCTCGACCACCCCATCAGCGCGCCCCAGGAGAAGGCGAGGCCCAGAAAGGCCTGCGGCCACCAGGTCACGCGCTTCATGAAGGGGTAGATGGCGACCAGCACCAGCGAGGCCACACCGAGAACAATGGTGAAGGGATTAAACTGCAGCAGAATCAGCAGTCCCAGCAGCCCCTGCACCACCAGAAATACCAGCGCTTTTTTTGCCGAAACCTGCCCGGAAGGGATCGGCCGCGAGCGGGTGCGTGCGACTTTGGTGTCGATGTCGCGATCCACAAAGTCGTTGAACGTGCAGCCGGCGCCCCGCATCAGCACGGCGCCAACAAACATCAGGACGGCCGCCCGCCAATCAAAGCCGCGAAGCGGCTCGGCTACAGCAGCAAGTCCCAGGCCCCAGGCACAGGGCCAGAACAGCAGCCAAAAGCCGATCGGTCGGTCCCAGCGCGCCAATCGCGCATAGGGCTTGAGCCATGCGGGCGCGAAACGGTCAACCCAATTGCCCTGTGCGGCATCAGCCACACCCGTTCCGATCTGAGCGTCCAATGGGCTCGCCATGCTATCCTCGTTTAATTGCGCGGGCGCGGATCATTCGCCTCGTGCTGCTGCTCTACTGCGTTTGCGCGAATTAGAGTAGAGCTGACCGCGCCACGCCCCGCTGGCTGGCTTTCTGCGCTCACCGGACCTTCTCATGCCCCGCTCCCACGCCACCCTGCCCCGCCTTTATATCGAGCCCGATCTTGGGCCCGGCTCACCAATTGCGCTGAGCAAGGAGCAGTCCCTTTATCTAGCCGCGGTGCTGCGCAAGAGCGTGGGGGATGAAGTGGTGTTGTTCAACGGCCGCCACGGCGCTTGGCGTTGCCGGATGGTAGTGGATGCAAAAAAGGCCGTGGTGCTTGAGACCCTCGAGCAGATTGCCCCCCAAACGCCGCCATCGCCGCTCTGGTATGGCTTTGCGCCGCTCAAGACCGAGCGGCTCGATTATGTGATCCAGAAGGCCACCGAGATGGGAGCTGGAACCATCCAGCCGGTGCTGACCCAGTTCACCCAGGTGAGCCGGCTCAAGCATGAACGGCTCGTCGCCAATGCCGTGGAGGCGGCCGAACAATGCGAAGTGTTGACTGTCCCCGGCATTGAGCGCGAGATCACGCTTGGGTCATTGCTGGACGGCTGGAGCGAAGCTCAAGGCGAGCGGCGCTTGGTTGTTGCCGACGAGTCCGAGGCATCGGGCTCAACGCTGGATCGGCTTTTTGAGCTGCGCGACACGCCCGTCGGCCTGCTGATCGGCCCGGAAGGCGGCTTTTCGCCCGAAGAGCGCGCCCGTCTGCATGGCTCTCCGTTTGTGGTGCCGATCAGCCTCGGTCCCCGCATTCTCAGGGCTGATACGGCGGCTGTCGCAGCGTTAGCGGTGATTCAGGCTAGCATCGGTGATTGGCGATAAGCTGATTGCTTTGTCGCGGTGCAACGCTATGTTCGCGCCATACTCGACCTTCTCATTGCAAGAGCATCCCATGGCCGGCGCCGACACCCACTCGTCCCCCATCGAATCGCGCACCGACCTGATCGAGGCCATGGCGCGCGGCTGCAAACCGCAAAGCGAGTGGCGGGTCGGCACCGAGCACGAAAAGCACGTGTTCCACACCAATCCGCTCCGCCCCGTCACCTATGAAGGCCCGCAGGGCATTCGCGCCTTGCTGGAAAGGGTCCAACAACTCACCGGCTGGGAGCCCTTTTTCGATGGGGACAATCCCATCGGCCTGCGTAACAACGAGGTCGCGGGCGGCATCTCGCTCGAGCCAGGCGGGCAGTTCGAACTCTCGGGCGCCCCGCAGGAGGACCTGCATGGCACCGCGGCCGAGTTGGCCGAGCATATGCGCGTCGCCAAGGCCGCAGCCGCGCCGCTCGACATCCACTTCCTTGGGCTGGGCGTGACGCCGACCTGGTCGGTCGCCGAGATCCCCTCCATGCCCAAGTCGCGCTATGGCATCATGGCGCCCTATATGGAGCAGGTGGGCACACTCGGCACCTCGATGATGTTCCGCTCCTGCACAGTGCAGGCCAATCTCGATTTTTCGAGCGAAGCAGACATGGTGCGCAAACTGCGAGTGGCCCTCGCCCTCCAACCCATCGCCACCGCCCTCTTTGCCAATTCGCCCTTTGTGGATGGCCGCGATTCGGGTTTCCTGAGCTTCCGCTCCCATATCTGGCTCAACACCGATGCAGCCCGCACCGGCATGCTCCCCTTCGCCTTCGAAGAGGGCTTCGGCTTTGAGCAATACGCGGATTACGCGCTCGACGTGCCGATGTATTTCGTTATTCGCAACGGCCAATACGTCAATGTCGCGGGCGAAAGCTTCCGCGCTTTCCTCAAGGGCGAGTTGCCCCAATTGCCCGGCGAAAAGCCCACCATCAAGGATTGGGAAGACCACCTCTCCACCATTTTCCCCGAAGTGCGGCTCAAGCAATTCCTTGAAATGCGCGGCGCCGATATGGGCGACGAGAAATCGGTGACTGCCCTCTCGGCGTTCTGGGTTGGTCTGCTTTACGACGATATCTCCCTCGAAGCCGCCTATGAGATGATCCAGCCCTGGACCGAGGGGGATCGCGAGCACCTGCGCCGCGAAGTGCCGCGCCTGGGCCTCGACACGCCGCTCGGGCGCACCAATGTGTATGATTTCGCCGCCCAGGCCGTCGGGATTGCCGAAGCCGGGCTTGTGCGCCGCGATCGCCGCAATGCCGCCGGCAAGGACGAAACCATCCATCTGGCCCCGCTGGAAGAAACCATTCGCCTGTCCCAGTCCCCGGCTGAACGGTGGCTCGCCAAGTTCAACGGCGAGTGGAACGAGGACGTGACGCCGATTTTCCGCGAAGCCGAAATGTAGTTCCGCCTTGCTCCGGCCCACCCTCTGGTGCATCACCGCCCCAGACAGTGACGGAGGGGCGCATGCGGGTTCTGGTGATTGGTTCGGGCGGACGTGAACATGCGCTCGCCTGGAAACTGGCGCAGTCGCCACGGCTGACCCAGCTTTTTGTCGCGCCCGGCAATGGTGGCACGAGCGAGATCGCCGAAAACGTCGCCATCGACATCACCGACCACCAAGCCGTAATCGACTTCTGCAGGCTGATGGCCATCGACTTGGTGGTGGTCGGCCCTGACGCCCAGGTGGTCGCTGGGCTAGGCGACGATCTGCGGGCGGCTGGAATCGCCTGCTTTTGCCCCTCAAGGGCCGCTGGGCAGCTTGAAGGCTCCAAAAGCTTCACCAAGGCGCTCTGCGACGAGATGGGCATCCCGACGGCCGCCTATCGCCGCTTTGAGAGCCAAGGTCCGGCGCTCGATTATCTGGCCACCCAGACGGTCCCCATCGTCGTCAAAGCCGATGGCCTTGCGGCGGGTAAAGGCGTGACGGTCGCCGAAACCCTGGAGGATGCGCGCGCTGCGGTCGTGGATTGCTTCAGCGGCACATTCGGTGCCGCCGGGGCATCGGTGGTGATCGAAGAATTCATGACGGGCGAGGAAGTGAGCCTTTTCGTTCTGTGCGACGGTCAGACCATTCTGCCGCTCACCACTGCGCAGGACCACAAGCGCGCCTTTGACGGCGATACCGGCCCCAATACGGGCGGCATGGGCGCTTACAGTCCCGCCGACATTCTAACACCCGATCTCGAAGCGCGCGTTCTGCGCGAAATCATTGAGCCCACGGTGCGCGGCCTTGCTGCGCGCGGCACGCCTTACCAGGGGGTGCTCTATGCCGGGCTGATGCTCACCGATGAGGGCCCCAGGCTTGTTGAATATAATGCCCGCTTCGGTGACCCGGAAACGCAGGTGCTGATGCTGCGGCTGCAGTCGGACCTGCTGGAGCTGCTTTATGCCACGGCCACTGGCGCTCTCGCCGGGCACGAGGTGCGCTGGAGCCCCGAGACAGCCATTACGGTGATCCTCGCCAGCCAAGGCTATCCCGGTTCCTACACGACCGGGTCAGAGATCAAGGGGTTGGACGGGCTTAACCACGACGGTGTTCAAATCTTCCATGCCGGAACGCGGCGCGAGGGCGGGCGTTTACTGGCAGCAGGGGGACGGGTTCTCAACGTTTCGGCGCTTGGGGCTGATATAGCAGAGGCGCAGCGTCGTGTTTACCGATGCGTGGACCAGATTGATTGGCCAGAGGGCTTTTGCCGCCGAGATATTGGCTGGCGGGCCATCGAGCGTAACCGCGCCTAAGCCCCACACCAACGGCACGGATTTACCATCCCCGCCGCCCACCTTTGACGGCGTTCCACCCAGGCGTAAGCTGACGGCTCTGCAGCTGCGCGGCAAGGCTCTTGGGGATCATTTGCGCGGCTTACGGGCGGAGCGGAGCGGGGTGAGCACATCTGCCGGACTCAAGATCGGGGTAGCACTGGGTGGCGGATCGGCCCGCGGGCTCACCCATATTCCTTACATCGAGGCCATGGATGAGCTTGGCTTGCGGCCTTCGGTTATCGCCGGAACCTCGATCGGTGCCTTGATCGGCGCTGGCTGGGCTGCCGGTATGACGGGCAAGGAGTTGCGCGAGCACTCGACTGAAGTGCTCGGCACGATGCGGATCATAGCCGGCAAGCTTTGGGCGACCCATATCCGGCTTGGGGGCATTCTCAGAAACGGTATTCCGACCCAGCTCGATGCCACCAGCATCGTTGATGCCTTCACCCCCCTCGGGTTCCCGGAAACGTTCAAGGAGCTATCGGTGCCGCTTTATGTGGTGGCAACCGATTACCAGTCCTGGCATCAGGTCGTGTTCAACACCGGCCTGTTGCGGCCAGCCATTGCCGGCTCCATTGCCATTCCAACCTTTTTCAAGCCGGTGAGCTATGCCAATCACGTCCTGGTCGATGGGGGCGTCGTTAACCCGCTGCCGCTCGACCAAGCCGATATTGGCACCGACTTCTTGATCGGGATTGATGTAAATGGCGACCCTTCGCTGGGGCTCAACAAGACCGACCATAGGCCGATCGATATGTGGTTCGGCTCGGCCCAGATCATGATGCACTCGCTGACAGCGCATATGATGGCGGCCTATCCACCCGACATCTATATACGCCCCCATGTCTCGTCCTTCGGCATGCTTGAGTTCTGGCGGGTGCGCGAAATTTTCGCCCATGTTGATGCAGACAAAGACCGGTTCAAGCGGATGCTGTCGCAGCGCATGGAAGATTATATGCGAGGGCGGATACCGGTGATCGACAGCTCGCCGGACGTGGTGCGCTAGCGCAGCTTGGCAAAGAAGCGCTTGAGCAAGACTTCAGACCGGGCAGCTCCTAACCCTGCGATGATTTCCGGGCGATGGTGGCAACTCGGTTGGGCGAAGAGGCGAATGCCGTTCTCCACCGCACCCGCCTTGGGGTCCTCAGCACCGAAATAAACTCGACGTAGTCGCGTATGGGCGATGGCGCCGGCGCACATGGCGCATGGCTCGAGCGTCACATAAAGATCGCAGCCATCCAGCCGACCGGTGCCCCGGCGGGCGAGCGCCGCGCGGATGGCCAGCATTTCGGCATGCGCTGTGGGATCGTTGAGCACACGCATCTGGTTGCGCTCGGCCGCCAGAATCTGCACCCCTTCCACGACAACCGCCCCAACGGGAGCCTCGCCATCGGCTGCGGCTTCTTCGGCCAGCTCAAGGGCCAGATCCATAGCGGCTTGGGGCATGCATTGGTTCTCCGGGCGCATTCGTCCCGGAGGATTAGACTTAATCGGCTGGGCTGCGCAATCCGCCCACGCTGTTGCCCGAAGGGGCGCCTCCCCCGAACCATTGAATTCCGCATTAGCTTCGTGGTTGGCTTTGGTCACGTCGTCGTTGGCCTCGGGCAGTTTGGCGCCAGGGGCCGGCTTGTCGCCGTTAAACTGCCGATTGGCCGCTTCATTGGCAGCCTTGGCCTCGTCTGCCGGGCTGCCGGGCTTAGTGATTACGCTCATGGTGCGCGCTCCTTGCTGCCCCGATACAATGCAGTACGGGCCGTCATGGTTCGCTAATGTCGCCGCGCAGCACAAAAGCAGGGTCGGCATAACAGCCGGCTTGGCTTATGCTGGCTGCAAGGAGAATCGCCCATGCCGATCCGGCAACTGCCCGAAAATCTCGTCAACCGCATCGCGGCGGGCGAAGTGGTGGAACGGCCCGCGAGCGTGGTCAAGGAGCTGGTGGAGAACGCTATCGATGCCGGAGCGAGCCGCATCACAGTCACCACAGCCGGCGGCGGCAAAAGCCTGATCCGCATCGAGGATGACGGCTGCGGCATGGATGGCGACGATCTCGTGCTGTCGGTGGAACGTCACGCTACATCCAAGCTTTCGGCTGACGATCTCGACGAGATCCGCACGCTGGGGTTTCGTGGGGAAGCCTTGGCTTCGATCGGCTCGGTCGCCGAACTTTCTATCGCCTCGCGTCCGGCGGGGGCGCAAAGCGGGTTGCGCCTGTCCGTCAGGGATGGCGTGCGACACGGTCCGATCCCGCACCCGCTCAACCGCGGCACCGTGGTTGAGGTCAAGGACCTCTTCCGCAATGTGCCGGCGCGGCTCAAATTCCTCAAGTCGGACCGGGCAGAAGCCGGGGCGATCACCGAAGTGGTCAAGCGGCTCGCCATGGCCAATCCCGGCGTGCATTTCGTGCTGGGTGGAACAGATCGTTCACCCGCCAATTGGCCCGCGGTGCATGGGTCGGGTGCGCTCGAAGGTCGGCTCGCTCAGATCATGGGTGATGATTTCGCCCGCAACGCCGTGGCCCTTGCCACGCAACGCCATGGCGTCGTGGTTGCGGGGCTCGCCGGTTTGCCGACCTTTACCCGCGCCAATTCGCTGTCCCAGTTCTATTTCGTCAATGGCCGCTCGGTGCGCGACAAGGTGCTGATCGGCGCCATCCGGGCGGCCTATGCGGATTACACCTTCCGCGACCGCTTTCCGGTGGTGGCGCTGTATCTGGCGATCGATCCGGGCGAAGTGGATGTCAATGTTCATCCCGCCAAGGCTGAGTTACGGTTCCGCGATGCGGGAGCGGTGCGCAGTGCAGTGATCCGCGCGGTGGGTGAAGCGCTGACGGCAGCGGGCTGGAAGGCTTCATCCAGCGTTGCCGATGACGTGCTTGGTGCCTTCTCAGCCCCACCTCCCGCATCGGCCCCTGAGTTGGCAGAAAGCCCGGGGCTTGGCTATTCCGCCCCGCCCTATGCAGCCGCAGCGTCCTTAAATAGCAGGCAGCTTGTGGACACCCCGAGGTCGCTGCCCCGGAGCCTCGCCGGCCTTGCCGAGCCCAGCGCCAGGGTAGAAACCTTGCCAGAGGCCAGGGATCAACACGACTTTCCGCTGGGTACCGCCCGGGCACAGATGTTTGACAATTTCATCATCGCCCAGAACGGTGATGGCCTGCTGCTGATAGATCAGCATGCCGCTCATGAGCGGCTGGTCTACGAACGTTTTAAGCAGCAAATGGCGGCGGGCCCGATACAAAGCCAGGCCCACCTGATCCCGGTGGTGGTGGAACTGCCCGAGGAGGATTGCACCCGGCTCGAGGAAGCGGCCCCCGAACTGGAGCGGTTCGGACTTTATCTCGAGCGCTTCGGCCCGCGAGCGGTGGCGGTGCGGGAGACCCCTGCCTTGTTAGGCCAAACGGACGTCGCAGGACTGGTACAGGACATTGCCGATGGCTTGGCGGAGTGGGAAACCAGCTCGGCCTTGGCTGATCGGATGGAAGCGATCATCGCGCGCATGGCGTGTCACGGCTCGGTTCGCTCAGGCCGGCGGTTGCGGGTGGAGGAAATGAACGCGCTGCTGCGCGACATGGAACGTACGCCCCATTCCGGCCAGTGCATCCATGGGCGTCCAACCTATGTGGAGCTTAAACAGCGCGACATTGAGCGCCTGTTCGGCCGTACCCGCTAACCAGGTTAAGGCTGCAGCGATCACCCGGGCAGGACGTTAACCTCCTGCAGGAGGTCGAGATGAGCGTTGTTGATGAGAGGCCGGAAGCAGCCGCCCGGATCGTCCGCAAGCTACAACAGGCGATCAAGCCACTACCCCATCCGGCCGATGCGATCGAGTTCGGTAACTGCTTCGATGCATTCGGCGACGCCAAAGTCGTCCTCCTGGGTGAAGCGAGCCATGGCAGCTCGGAATTTTATGCTGCGCGCGCGGCCATCACCCGCCACCTGATCGTCAACCATGGCTTTTCCATCGTGGCGGTGGAGGCGGACTGGCCCGACGCGAACCGGATTGATCACCATGTCCGCCAGCGGCAAGGCCCTGGCTATGATGAAACCTCCTTTGCCCGCTTTCCCACCTGGATGTGGCGCAACGAGGATGTGGCCAACTTTGTTGGCTGGCTGCATACCCATAATTCAGCACTGCCATTGAGCCGGCGCGTCGAGTTCCGCGGGCTTGACGTTTATTCGCTGCGTGGATCGATCAGTGCAGTGCTGGGCTATCTCGACCGTGTGGATCCGGCGGAAGCGCGAAAGGCACGACGGCGGTATGGCTGCCTCACGCCCTGGCAAGCCGAGCCCGAATGGTATGGCCGCTCCGTCATCACCGGCGAGATCGACCCGTGCGAAGAAAAGGTGGTGGAGCAACTTACCGAGCTAATGGGTCACCAATTCAGCTACGCAGGTGAGGACAGCGCCGATTTCTTCGATGCGACCCAAAATGCCCGAGTGGTGCTCGCCGCCGAGCAATATTATCGGGTCATGTATCAGGGCTCCAACGAGTCCTGGAATTTGCGCGACCGGCATATGTTCGAGACGCTCGAGGCAGTGCTGGAGCATCGGGGTCCCGACGCCAAGGCAATTGTTTGGGCGCACAACTCGCATGTGGGCCGGGCGGCGGCTACCGAAATGGGCTGGCAGGGGCAGCTTAATATCGGCGATCACGCCAAATCGGCCTGGGGCGAGCGTGCAGTTGCAATTGGCTTTGGCACCGATCGCGGAACGGTGGCTGCGGCCGATGATTGGGACGAGCCGATGCGGATCAAGACGGTCCGTCCGGCCCGCCCCGATTCACATGAGCGGATATTCCGCGACACCGGGGTCGAGCGCGGTCTGGTCGATTGGCGCAGCGACGCTCAGCTGCGGTCGGCGTTGTCAGAACCCCGGCTGGAGCGAGCGATCGGGGTGATCTACCGCCCCGAAACGGAGCGGCAGAGCCATTACTTCAATGCCGTGCTGCCAGAGCAATTCGACGCTTTTGTCTGGTTCAATGAGACAAAGGCAGTTACGCCGCTCCCAACCGAGCGGCCCCGTGGGGTCCCCGAAACCTACCCGTTCGGGGTCTAGCGGGGCTCAGCTGAATACGCTGGCACCCCGGTCGGCTACGCCCACAAGGCTGCGCATGCCGGCGAACAGTTCGCGGCCCATACCCCATTGCTGGTTGCTCAAGTCTTCGGTGGCGGCCGGGCGGGCATGGAGTTCGGCCTCATCGCCCATGAACTGCAAGGTTCCCGCATTGGCATCGAGCCGGATCATGTCGCCGTCCCGCAGCTTGCTGATAGGGCCGCCATCGACCGCCTCCGGGGTCATATGAATTGCCGCCGGGACCTTGCCCGAAGCGCCCGACATTCGCCCGTCTGTCAACAAAGCGACCTTGAAGCCGCGATCCTGCAACACGCCGAGGGCGGGAGTGAGCTTGTGCAGTTCGGGCATGCCGATGGCCCGCGGACCCGAGAAGCGGACAACCGCGATCATGTCGCCGTTCAACTCGCCCGCCTTGAACGCCGCCTGCATTTCTTCCTGGCCGTTGAACACCCGTGCCGGAGCCTCGACGACCCGGTGCTCGGGCTTGACTGCGGAAACCTTGATCACCGAGCGCCCGAGATTGCCGGTCAGGAGCTTGAGGCCGCCAGTCTGCTGGAAGGGTGCGGCCGTGCCCGTTAGTACCTTTGGCAGGTGCGAGTGCTTGGGAGCGGGCTCGAAGCTGAGCTTGTCCTCGATTAACTTGGCTTCAACCGTGTAGTTGGAGAGGCCCTCGCCCCAGACGGTCTTCACATCTTCATGCAGATGACCCGATGCCAGCAATTCCTGGATCAGGAAGCCCATGCCGCCAGCCGCGTGGAAGTGGTTCACGTCGGCAACGCCATTGGGATAAACGCGCGCCAGCAGCGGGGTGGCGTCGGAGAGATCGGACATGTCGTCCCAGGTCACCTGCAGCCCCGCGGCCGCCGCAATGGCGATCAGGTGCATGGTATGGTTGGTGGAGCCGCCGGTGGCATGCAGGCCAACGAGCCCGTTGACGATGGCCTTTTCGTCGATCACGTGCCCCACTGGGGTCCAGTTGTTGCCTTGGGCAGTCAAGGACAGTGCTCGCACGGTAGCTTCCCGGGTCAGCGCATCGCGCAAGGGCGTGCCGGGGTTGACGAAGCTGGCGCCGGGCAGGTGCAGGCCCATGATTTCCATAAGCATCTGATTTGAGTTCGCGGTGCCGTAAAAGGTGCAGGTTCCCGGTGAGTGGTAGGACTTGGCCTCGGCTTCCAGCAGTTCGGCGCGTCCCACCTTGCCTTCCATATAAAGCTGGCGCACGCGGCTCTTCTCGTCATTGGGCAGGCCCGAGGGCATGGGCCCAGCGGGAATGAACACGGCCGGCAGATGCCCGAAGGTTAGCGCCCCGATCAGCAGGCCCGGAACGATCTTGTCGCAAATACCCAGGTAAACGGCGGCGTCGAACATGTTGTGCGACAGCGCGATAGCCGTCGCCATGGCAATCACATCGCGCGAGAACAGGCTCAAATCCATGCCAGGCTGGCCTTGCGTCACGCCATCGCACATCGCCGGCACCCCGCCGGCCACCTGGGCGGTGGCACCGATCGCAGCAGCCGCTTGCTTGATGATTTCGGGGTAGAACTGGTAGGGCTGGTGCGCCGAGAGCATGTCATTATACGAGGTGACAATGCCCAGATTGAGCGTTTTGGTGCCAGCCAGCGCCGCTTTTTCGGCAGGCGAGCAGGCGGCAAAGCCGTGGGCGAGATTGCCGCAGGACAAGCTCGAGCGATAAACCCCGGCTTGCCGCTGGGCGTCGAGACGGCGCAGATATTGGGCGCGACTGTCGCGGCTACGGGCCGCTATGCGGTCGGTGACATCCTGGATGGCTTGCTGAACAGGCATTGGAGCTCCTTGGTGGAGCCGCAAGTGGCCAAAGCGGTCAATTGGGGAGCGCTTCGGGGACTATGGGCACCAATAGACAGTTAAAGGATGGCCGGAGCGCAGCACGGCGCGAATGGGCATGTCCTCAACGGGACCTTCGCCCAACGCCGCGTCCAAAACGGCGGCCTTTTCTTCCCCCTCGATATGGAGGTAGAGCCCATCCGTTTCCAGAAGACGCGGAAGGGTAAACGTGATGCGTGGCTCGCCCGCACCAGGCGCCCGGATGGCGATGGTTGGTCCCGGCGCGCTCAGCGCCTCGGCCAGGGTATCGCCCCCGGGAAAGAAGGACGCGGTATGCCCGTCGCTGCCCATGCCGAGGACCACGGCGGCAAAGGGGCGCGGCAGCGCTTCCAGTTGAGCGTTGGTGCGCTCTACAGCTTCATCGTCGGGTGCATCGCCACCGGAATAAAGGGGCAAGAACCGCGCTACCGCGGCCGGGCCCTGCAGCATGCGCTCGTTGACCAGCAGCGCATTGGAGCGATCGTTGGTTTCATCGACCCACCGCTCATCAACAAGGGTGACCACCACCTTTTCCCAGTCGAGGTCCTTGAACTTGCCCAGGGCCTGGAAAAAGCGCGCGGGCGTCGAGCCGCCGCTCACGGCAATGGCTGCATTGCCCCGCTCGGCGATGGCTGCGCGGATACGGTCGGCAACGGCTTCGGCCAATTCCTTGGCGAGGGTGGGCTTGTCGGCAAAGGTGCGGCGGTCGAGCATGGTCTTAGTGATCTTCCTCATACCAGGTGCGGCCGTCGCGCTCGATCAGCGCAATGGCACCCGATGGGCCCCAGGTTCCGGCGGTGTAAGGCTGGGGCGGCTCACTCGAATTGTCCCAGGCCTCGCGGATCGGATCGACCCATTTCCAGGCCGCTTCCAGCTCGTCGCGGCGCATGAACAAGGTCTGGTTGCCGCGGATCACGTCCAGCAGCAGCCGCTCATAGGCCTCCGGCGTGCGCTCGGTGAAGGTCTGGGCAAAGCTCAGATTGAGCGGGACTTCGCGCAGGCGCATGCCGCCCGGCCCGGGATCCTTGATCATCATCATCAGCTTGACGCCCTCATCGGGCTGCAGGCGGATTATTAGCTTGTTGGCCTTGGGCGCGCCTTCGGCGTGATCGAAGATAGAGTGCGGGATGGCGCGGAACTGAATGCAGATTTCCGAGACGCGCTGGGCCATGCGCTTGCCCGTGCGCAGATAGAACGGCACGCCCGACCAACGCCAATTACCAATTTCGGCCTTGAGCGCCACAAAGGTTTCGGTGCGCGAACCCTTCTTTTCGCCCGGAAGTTCTTCCTGGTAGCCCTTGACCGAAGTGCCTTCCGAAGACACCGCGCGATATTGCCCGCGCACGGTCATGCGCGCTACATCCCCCGCAGTAATCGGCTTGAGCGAGCGCAGCACTTTAAGCTTTTCATCGCGCAGCGCATTGGCGTCGTCCGAGGCTGGCGGCTCCATCGCCACAAGACAGAGCAGTTGCAGCATGTGGTTCTGAATCATGTCGCGCAGGGCGCCACTCTCGTCGTAATAGCCGCGCGTTCCTGCGCCGACCGATTCCGAAACGGTAAGCTGGACATGGTCGATATGGGCCGAGTTCCAGACCGGCTCAAACAAGGTGTTGGCAAAGCGCAGCGCCAGCAGGTTCTGCACCGTTTCTTTGCCCAGATAATGGTCGATGCGATAAACCTGATCTTCTTCGAAGATCTTGGCCACGCCATCATTGATTTCCATAGAGGATGCGAGATCGTGGCCAAGCGGCTTTTCGATCACGACGCGGGCGTCGCGCCGGTAATAGCCCTTCTTCGACAAATATTCGGCTATCGGCTCGAACAGGTCGGGTGCCACCGCCAGGTAGAAGGCGCGCACGATCTCGGGATCGTCCCGCAACGCGCCGTCCAGGTCGGCCCAGTTCGCCGGGTCGCTCACATCATTGGCGACGTAGGAGAAGATCGACACAAAGCGGTCGATCGTTGCCTCATCGTGATATTCCTGCTCGACAAACTCCGTGACCGCATTCCGGGCAAGGGTCTGGAACTCGGCATCGGACAAGGGAGAGCGTGAAACGCCGATGATGCGAGACCGCTCGTCGAACTGCCCATCCTTGAACCGATGATAAAGGGCCGGGATCAACTTGCGCTTGGTCAGGTCACCAGTAGCCCCAAAAACCACGTAGTCGAACGGTTGGACCGGAATAATGCGACTGGACACGAGCTATAGTCCCTTGTTGGCGGCAGAAGCGAAGTTTTGCTTGGCGAGGATAACTGCGCCATGCAGCGGTTCAAACTGCGGCAGCGCGACGAAATTGCCATAACGTTCACGCAGGATGGGGAAGATGCGCTGCCCAAAGCCACCTACCACCGCCATCACCTTGGCGTTGCGGGCCTGGAACCAGCGAACATAGGCGTCCACATAGCCCAGTTGTACGGTCATCATCTTTTGGGCAACCGGGTCGCCAGCATCAAAGTATTCCATCAGCAGCGGGATCAGCTTGCCAAATTCTGCCGGAGCTCGCCCGATCAAGGCATCATCGCACCCTTCCGATCCGTCGCGGCTGATGATCTTGACGTCGAGATCGACCGCAAAGGACCAGCTCATGACCGCCTGGTTGTCGCCGCCCAAGGCGGCAAGCACAGCTTCGGTCAGCGGCGAGGCTTCGACCAGCCCGTCACTGGCTTCAACGGCATAGCGCACCAGTTCGCGCCCGAGGATCGCGCCCGACATCTGGTCGCCGATCTGGAAGCCCCAGCCGCCGCATTGGAAGCGCTGCCCCTCGACTACGGCCAGGGCCGCAGACCCGGTGCCGACAATGATCACCCCGCCATCATTGCCCGCCAGGGCGCCGGCATGGGCAATGTCGATATCGTCATAGACCTGCACCCCGGCAAAGGGCCAGGGCCGCGCGGCAAAAGCGGCACGGGCCGTATCCATGCGCCCACCCGCCATGCCAAAGCACGCGTAAGTATCAGCCGTGAGTGCGTGGTCGAGCCCGGCGGCGGCAAACACATCGCGGGTGCCGTCGAGGATGGCCTTGTAAGCGGGATCCGCGCCATCGATCTGTAGGTTGGAGCGCCCGTTCTTGACCTCGGCAAGCGTTTGCAGATTTTCGTCAGCCAAGCGGATGCGGCAATTGGTGCCGCCGCCGTCAACGCCAAGATAAAACCGGGGCACGCGGGTCAACTCCGTTGGAAAATCCGGGATGGTAAAGGCTTGTTTCGGCGCGGACCATAGTGCGAAAGACGCTAAGACGAAAGTAGAATAAGCGTCGGATCGTCCAGTGTGGGGCAAGCTCGCTTGCACAGCCAAATTGGCCTAATACTAGGGATCAAAGTGCGGCCGACGTTGAACCGGCCCTCATGGCTAAAAACACAAAGGTGCGATGATGCAGCGGCATGTGCTGGTTCTGGGAGGGGCGCGCTCTGGCAAAACGGCATTTGCCGAGCGGCTGGCGATTCGCTCAGGCGGCAGCCCCGCCTATCTCGCCACGGCGCAAGCGCTGGACAGCGAGATGCGCCAGCGCGTCGCCACCCACCAGCGCGGCCGCGGTGGCCGCTTCACCACCATCGAGGAACCACTGGCGCTCAGCCAGACGCTGCTGCGCGCTGGCAACAGCCATGATGTGGTGCTGGTGGATTGCCTAACACTCTGGATCACCAATCTGCTCGTCGCCAATTCCGATGTGGCCGCGGCGGTAGAGGAACTCGTCGACGGACTGGCGAAAATGGAGAAGACCCGCGTCATCCTCGTGAGCAACGAGGTGGGCTTGGGGATCGTGCCGGACAATGCGATGGCCCGAACATTCCGGGACCTCGCGGGCGCCGCCCATCAGCGCCTCGCCGATATCTGCGAGGATGTGTATTTCGTGGTTGCCGGATTGCCGATAACGCTTAAGGGCGCCACGGACGACTGATCTGCGGCTAGTCGACCAGCCATCCCAGGAGCAGCAGGACAAGGCAGGCCGCCAGCAGCACGTTAAGTGTCGCCCGGTAGAGCGCCAGCGCCTGTGCAATGTCGTTGGCTTCGAGGTCGCGCTTGCCCGACCCGAGTAGCGGCAGATCCACCACTTCGCCGCCATAGGCGCGCGGCCCACCAAGGGCAAAACCCAGCGCACCGGCAAAGGCGGTTTCGGGCCAGCCGGAATTGGGCGAGGCATGTTTGCGGGCATCGCGGCGGGTCGTTGCCGAGGCCTGCGCCGCCGAGGCACCGGGCACGAACCGGCAGGCGAGGACAATCAGCACGGCGGTGAGGCGGGCGGGGATCCAGTTGACGAGATCGTCCAGCCGGGCAGCGGCCCAGCCATAGTAGCGGTGGCGCTCGTTAAGGTGACCGATCATCGAATCTGCCGTGTTGATCGCCTTGTAGAGCGCGATGCCGGGCAGGCCCGCGATGAGCAGCCAGAACAAGGGCGCGACGACGCCGTCTGAAGTGCTTTCCCCCAGGGTTTCTACCGCTGCCCGCGCGACCCCAGCCTCATCGAGTTGTTCGGGGTCACGACCCACGATGTGGCTGACGGCTTCGCGGCCCTCGGCCAGTGAGCGGTCGAGGGCGAGAGCAACGGCGTTGACGGCGCGCCCGAGTTCCTTTTGCGCGAGAAATGGCGTCGCCAGCAGGGCTTCCGCTAGCCAGCCAAAAGGCAGCGCGCGCAAAAATAGCTGCAGGGGCAAGGTGATGGCGAGAGTTACAAAGAGCAACACGCCCAGGCCCAGCACCCCTACCCGGCGCTGCGCCTCGGGGGAAAGCCGGTCGCGGTCCGCGCGATTGTCGAGCCAGGCGATGAGGCGACCGAACCACATGACGGGGTGACCGAGTGCGCGGAGCAAAAGGTCGGGGTAGCCGAGCCAGCGTTCGAGCAGCAGCGCGATGGGGGCGATGAGGAGGTTGGTCACAGCCGGGCGGTCCGGGACAGGGCGAGGATGGCGTCGAGGTCGAGGTGGTGCTCGAGATGGGCGGCGAGGTCGTCGAGGGTTTGCTCGACGCCGGCTTCGTAGTCGAGATCGGGGGTAGCGACGGCGCCGAGAAAGGCGCGGCGGAAGGGATCGGCGGCGAAAAGGCCGTGCAGATAGGTGCCGATGATTCGCCCATCGGGGCTGATGGCGCCTTCCGGCTGGCCGGCAACTTCTGCGAAAGGGCGAGCCGTATCAAGGCCTTGGGTGACGCCCATATGCATGTGGTAGCCGCTGATGGGTTGGCCGCTTGCGGGGTGGATGGCTTGCTCGAGACGCAGTTGTTTGGTGGGGGATAAAATTGTGGTGACCTCGAGCAGGCCCAGGCCTTCGGTGGTGCCGGGGGCGCCCTCGATGCCGTCGGGATCGGCGATGGATTGGCCCAGCATCTGGTAGCCGCCGCAGATGCCGAGGATGCGGCCGCCGGCGCGGTGATGGGCTTTTATGTCGATGTCCCAGCCATTTAGCTTGAGGGCAGCGAGGTCGGAACGGGTGGCTTTGGAGCCGGGGAGGATCACCAGGTCGGCGTGGCGCGGAATGGGCTGGCCGGTCTGGACGAGGATGAGCTCGACGCCGGGCTCGGCGCGCAAGGGATCGAGGTCATCGAAGTTGGCGATGCGCGGCAGGCGGGGGACGGCGATGGTGAATCTGCCTGTACTGGCAACGGGTTGGCCGACTTCGAGCGCCAGCACGTCTTCGGCGGGAAGGCGGTGGGCGGCGGGGAAATGGGGGATGGGGCCGAGGCAGGGGACACCGGTTTTCTCAGCGAGAAAGTGCTTCGCGCCGTCGAAAAGGGTGGGATCGCCGTGGAATTTGTTGATCATGGTGGCGGCGATCAGGGCGCGGTCTTCCGGTTCGATTACGGCAAAGGTGCCGATCAGTGCCGCAATTACGCCACCACGATGAACGTCACCTAACAGAATTGTCAGGATGGATGTGGCGCGGGCAAAACCCCAATTGGCGATGTCGTTGGCCCGCAGGTTGACTTCGGAGGCACTCCCCGCCCCTTCCACCAAAACGAGGTCCACGTCGGCGGCCAATTCGCGATAGGCGGCGAGCACTTCTGGGAGGAGTTCGGCGCGGCGGGCAAAATATTCGCGCGCGGCCATGGACTGGCGGCGCTGGCCACGCACCACGAGCTGGGCGCCGGTTTCGCCTTCGGGCTTGAGCAGCACCGGGTTCATCGCGGTGAGCGGATCGCGGCGGCAGGCGCGGGCCTGCAGCGCCTGGGCGCGCCCGATCTCGCCGCCATCAGCAGTGACCGCGGCGTTGTTGGACATGTTTTGCGGCTTGAAGGGCGCGACACGCAGCCCGCGATTGGTGAAGGCGCGGCAGAGGCCGGCGACGATCAGCGACTTGCCGACATCGGAGCCGGTGCCCATGACCATGAGGGCGCGGGCGCTCATGGGGCGGCATCCACGACATGGGCATAGGAGCCCATCACCGAGCCGATCACCGCACCCATAGGCGGCAAGTTATCCCCGCGCGCGTCAGCTGCGATAAAAAGGGGCGGCAGGCGCGACTGCTTGGCGGAGGAATAGTGAAATTCGTGACCGTGCAGATTGGGGGGAAAGGGCAAGGCGCCGGTGTGGCGCAGGCGCCGATAGCCGAGAATGCGCTTGGGGCGATCGATGCGGGTGGTGACGGGCAAGAGGCCGGCCATGGCGTGTTCAGTGCCCGCTTTGTCCACCAAAGCGTCGCCCAGAACCATGAAGCCCCCGCATTCGCCATAGATCAGCGCATTGCGGTCGCGAGCGGCAAGGAGACCCGCCTTGAAGATGGATGCGGCGGCGAGGGTTGCGCCATGGAGTTCGGGATAACCGCCGGGCAAGAACACGGCGTCAGCCCCCGGCGCGGGCGGCTCGTTGGCCAGCGGGGAAAAGAACAGCAGCTCGGCCCCCTGCTCGCGC
Organism: Devosia sp. Z6_126; assembly: GCF_058133495.1. Taxonomy (NCBI): domain Bacteria; kingdom Pseudomonadati; phylum Pseudomonadota; class Alphaproteobacteria; order Hyphomicrobiales; family Devosiaceae; genus Devosia; species Devosia sp. Z6_126. The sequence goes on from NZ_JBYUNO010000001.1 coordinate 106,425, forward strand.
CAGCCATCCAGCAGGTGCGGATAAAGAAAGGCGAACGCCGCGTCCCGCGCAATGGCGATGCGCTGACCCAGCGGGGGCAGCGGAGTGCTCCCAGCATCGGCTGCGGCGAGGGGCGCGCCGAGTGCCTGGAGCCGATCGAGATCGAGATAGTCGCCCATGCTGGTGGCGGCCGTCTGGAGGAAATCGGCAAAACCATCGATCTCGCCGGGCAGGACAAGCCCGAGATGGCGCTCGGGGAGCGCCAGTTCGGTGTTGCGCGGAATGGCGCCAAGACAGGGGATGCCGGTGGGCAGCAGCGCTTCAAGCAGCATGCGCTCATGCTTGGCGGAAGCCACGCGATTGAGAATGATGCCGGCGATGCGCACGCCGGAACGCCAATGGGCAAAGCCGGCGACCAGGGGCGCAACGGACTGGCTTTGCTTGTCGGCATCGACCACCAGCACCACGGGCAGGTCCAACATCTGGGCAAGATCGGCAGTGGAGCCCCAGCCATCAGCGCCGGCGTCAAACAAGCCCATGACCCCTTCAACGATTAGGAGGTCGGCGCCGGTGGATTGAACGCCCGCGAGATGGCGCAGGCGACCCGGCGTCATGGACCAGGGATCGAGATTGACCGCGTCGCGGCCGGCGGCGCGACCAAGAAAAGTGGGGTCGATATAATCGGGGCCAACCTTGGCGGGGGCCACGACCGTGCCACGCGCCCGAAAGGCGGCGAGCAGGCCAAGGGTGATGACCGTCTTGCCAGAACCCGAGCGGGGGGCCGCAACCACAAAGCCCCGGCTCACGCCGCACCACCTTGCCGCAGGGCTGCGGCGGAAAAGCGGCAGGGATTGCCTTGAGGCGCGCGGGCGGAGCCGCCACAATGGCGGGGAGCGAACAAGCAGATGGCGAACAGATGAATATCCTGGTGCTGGGCGGAACGGGGGAGGCACGCAAGCTGGCCGAGCGGCTGGTGGCGCTCGGGCACCAAGTGACGACTTCGTTGGCTGGACGTACGCAGGAGCCGATGGTTCCGGCGGGACAATTGCGGATTGGCTCGTTGGGCGGGGCTGAGGGCCTCGCGGCCTTTCTCCAGGCGAGCGGGTTTGATTGGCTGATCGATGCGACCCATCCCTATGCTGCCGGAATGTCGGCCAATGCGGTTGCCGCGGCAAACGGCGCTGGCGTCCCGCTGTTGCGGCTGGTGCGGCCAGCCTGGCGCGAGCCGCCCGAGGCGCCCTGGACCCATGTGCCCGACCTGGCCGCCGCGGCCGCGGCCATCCCTGCGGGCGCCAAAGTGCTGCTGACCACCGGACATGGTGGGCTCGAGGCCTTTCTCCGTCGCCAGGATTGCCGGTTTGTGGTGCGCTTGATCGAGCCGCCGGCAAAGCCACTGCCGCCGCATGCCGAAATAATTCTGTCGCGACCACCCTACCGTCTGGAAGGGGAACTGGCGCTGCTGGAGCGGGAAGCAATCACACATCTGGTCAGCAAGAACTCCGGCGGCGCACAAACCGCCGACAAGCTCGAGGCGGCGCGCCAGCGCAGGACTAATGTGATCATGGTCGCGCGTCCAGCTTATCCGCCGGCGCGCGAGGTCGCGGATGTGGAGGCGTGCGTGGCGGCGCTGGTCGCCTGACCGGCGGGCTGGCCAAATCGATCAAGCTGCCAGTTGGGGCGGCAAAGCGCCAGGGCGCAGGTGACGCGGGCGGTTTGGCGCTTGGGCAGCAGCAGCGTGCCGGCGGCAAGGGCACAGGCTTCGGCAATGGAGGGGAGCCCGGTATGGCGCTCAACCACGCTTGATGGAGTGGGGACGGCTGCCCGTAGGGCGTGACCATCAAGCAGGCGGAGGGGAACGCCGAGCCCGTCTGCAGCAGCAAGCAGCGCCGGATCCCCGGCCTTGCGGGCATGGCTGGCAAGGGCCACCAATGTAGCCAATGGCATGCCGGCTTCCTCGAGGCATTGCCCGACAAGGGCGATGATCTCCTGTGGATCGGTTAGGCGGCGCGAGCCAATTCCGGCCAATACCCGGGCCGGCTCGGCTGGAATGGTATGCACAGTGCCCTGCCCCATGGCGATGTGGTTGCTCCCGTGTGCAGCATGAGGCTCGATGCCGCTTGCCCTGCGGCTTGTAAGCGCCCGAGCCGATAGGGGCAATCAATGCGGCGGAATGCGGCGCCGATACGACCGGGCGAATAGCTCTTAGAGGTGAGATGCCAAGCCCAGGGCGCCCCTTGCGGCGGCTCTGAAGGGGGTTGCTAGGCCAGTTGGATTAGGTACTCGGCCGGAGCGGTTATACGCGCCATGACGGGTAGATCGTCTGGCAGCCGGGGTCAATTATGACAGTTCAATGACACTGGGCCGGGGGCGACGCGGTGACCGACATAACAGAGGAGCACGCCCGCAGGCTGGACGCCGCGCCGCCGGTTGGCCGCCCTCTCCTCGTGCCGCTGCTGATCTGGGCGGTGCCGATCGGTGCTGCCGTGGTGCAGCATGGCTTGGGGACTGGACGGGGAGGATAGGATCTGGCTGCTCGACCTTGATGTGGAGCGCAGCGTTTACACCTGTCCCAACTCCTGCTGGCGGGCGTAAGCCTGATGCTGCTGGATACCGGGGCCAGGGTTTATCGCCGGGAGCGGCTGATCGGGGCGCAGTGGACGCTGCTGGGTGTGGTGTTTTTCGGGCTATCCGCCGACGAGGCGCTGAGCGTTCATGAGCTGCTGTCGGCGCCGGTAGGTTCGAGCCTTGGCACATCGGGGTTCCTGACCTTCGCCTGGGTGCTACCGGTGGCGGCGCTGTGCCTCCTGGGGTTCGTGGCCTTTATTCCCTTTTTGCGGGCGCTGCCGGGACGCGTGCGCGCGACCATGCTGCTGGCGGCAGCGTTGTTTATCGGCGGCGCCATCGGCATGGAGCTGATCGGGGGCAAGCTTTATTCGGATGCCACGGGGGATGTGACCGCCGCCTCCTATCGCCTCGTGGCGATCATCGAGGAAGCACTGGAGGGCTTGGGGGTGCTGGTGTTTATCCACAGCATCGGGCTTTACCGCGCCGACCGGTGGATCGGTCCGCCAGTGGAATGAGCCTGGGGGCGTGGCGCCCGCAGCCTGACGGCCCATTGCTGTAGCTGCTGCCACTTCGGGATGGATCCCGGCTCAAGGTCGGGACGACACTTGTGGGTAGGGCGGCTCTTGAGGCCAGTGCGAGCGTTGCGCTCGCGGGCGATGAGCCTGGACGTGCCGGTCCTGCAGGCAAAAACAGCCGCTTTCCCACAGGGGCCTTGCAGATGAAAAGCAGTTGCAAAGACAATCATTGTTGCGCTGGCCGGAACGGGCTATCAGGCCGCCCTCCCCGTTTGCCGCAGGCGCAACAAGGAGGCCGGACGGATCGAGGCCATGCAAAGAACCCTTCACATCGCTGCTGCAAGCCTGCTGGTTGGGCTGGTGGTGCTTGGCATCAAGTTCCTCGCCTGGTGGCTCACCGGATCGGTGGCGCTGTTTTCCGACGCGCTGGAATCGATCGTCAATGTGGTGACGGCCCTCACCGCATTGATCGCGGTACGGCTGGCGCAACGGCCGGCCGATGCCGCCCTGCCCTATGGCTATGGCAAGGCCGAGTATTTTTCGGCGGTGATCGTAGGCGTGATGATTATCGTGGCCGCGATCCTGATCCTGCGCGAGGCATGGGTCGGGTTTTTCCACCCCCGGCTGCCCGATGCGCCCTGGCAGGGATTGCTGCTGGCGGCGGTGGCCACGGTGATCAACCTCGTTTGGGCGGGCGTATTGCTGCGCCATGGCCGCGCGGAAGGCTCGCCGGCGCTTGAAGCCGATGGCAAGCATCTGTTGACCGATGTCGTGTCCACAATCGGGGTGCTGGTGGGGCTGGGCCTGGCGGTGATGACCGGCTGGGCGCTGCTCGACCCGATCCTCGCGGCGCTGGTCGCGGTCAACATCCTGTGGTCGGGCTGGGGCGTGGTGCGCGCGAGCGTGGGGGGCCTCATGGATGTCGCCGTGCCGGCCGAAACGCAGAAAACCATTCGCGAGGTGATCGCGACCAATGCCACCGGCGCCATCGAGGCCCATGATATCCGCACGCGGCAGGCCGGGCGCATGGTGTTTATAGATTTTCACCTGGTGGTGCCCGGCGCGCTCAGCGTCGATGAAGCGCACCGGATTTGCGACGGGATCGAAAGCAAGCTGCGCGAAGCGGTCAAGGATGCGCAGATCACGATTCACGTGGAGCCGGAAAACAAGGCCAAGCATGCCGGGATCGTGGTGCTGTGATGCGGGCCGCGGCAGTGTTGGGCCTGATGCTGCTGACGGTGCCCGCTTGGGGGCAAGAGGCGCTGCGTTACGAGAACACGCGGTTCGGCTTTGCACTGGAGGTGCCGGCCGGGTTTGTCGCGGGCGAAGGCGATGAGGCGGGGCAGAGTTTCGAGTTGGCGGGGGAAGCGGTGAGCTTGCACGCCTGGGGCGAACCGATGCGCGGCCCGTTTGCGGGAACGGTGGCGCGGATCGGGCGTGAGCTGGAACGCAGCGGCTGGCGGGCGGGGGAGCAAATGGTGACGCCGGACTGGGCGAGTTTTTCGGCCGTGAAGGGCTCGCGGATGCGGTTTGGCCGCACCATCCTCTTGTGCGACCGGCAAAGCACCGCAAGCTGGCAGATCGAAATCTCGGCGGCGCAATTTAGCGAATTGCGCCCGGTGCTGGATCGGCTCGAGCGCGCGCTGCGGCCGCTGGGTTGCTAGAACTCGATGCCGGCCTGGGCTTTCACTCCGGCGCGGAAATGGTGCTTGATCTCGGTCATCTCGGTGACGAGATCGGCAATTTCGATCAGTTCATCCTTGGCATTGCGGCCGGTGACGATGACGTGCTTGTCGGCGGGCTTGTTGCGCAGGAACTCGACCACCTCCTCGATCGGGAGATAGTCGTAGCGCAGGCAGATATTGAGCTCGTCGAGGAGGACCAGCTTGTAGCTGGGGTCAAGGATCAGCGCCTTGGCCTGCTCCCAGGCCTTGCGGGCGGCAGCAAGGTCGCGCTGGCGGTCGGCGACATCCCAGGTAAAGCCCTCGCCCATGGCATTGATGGTCACCTGATCGGGGAATTTGTCGAGCACGGTGCGCTCGCCGGTGTTCCAGACGCCCTTGACGAACTGCACGACGCCCACGCGCATGCCATTGCCCAGCGCGCGGAACACCATGCCGAAAGCGGCAGTGGATTTGCCCTTGCCCTTGCCGGTGTGGACGATGAGGAGGCCCTTTTCCGCGGTCTTGGTGGCAAGGATCTTGTTGCGGGCCTCCTTTTTCTTGCGCATTTTTTCAGCGTGGTAGGCGTCGTGCTCGGCCTCGCTCATCAGGTCGGTCTTCTTGAGCGGCTTGGCGGGCTGGTCGGTCATGGCGCGGTCTCCAGATAGGCAAAGGCCGAGTTGGAGCGCGGGGTCCAAAAACCGCGCTCGCGGGCCTCGTTGAATTTCTTGAGCAGTTCGGCATAGCCGAAGGGATTGGCGGTGGCGAGGAAGTCGCGCGTGGCGTCGTCCTCGATGAAGGCCTCGAAGGCGAGGTCGAAATGGTGGGTCTGCACGGCGCCGGAGGTGGCGGCGAAGGCGAACATGAAATCCACGGTGGCGATGATCTCGAAGGCGCCGCGATAGCCGTGGCGCTTGACCCCGGCGATCCATTTCGGATTGACGACGCGCGAGCGCATGACGTGGCTGATTTCCTCGCCGAGGGTCCGGATCAGCGGGCGTTCGGGGCGGGAATGATCGTTGTGGTAGGCGGCGGGCCGGTGGCCACTCAGCGTTTCGGCGGCGGCGGCAAGGCCACCCTCGAACTGGTAGTAGTTGTCGGAATCGAGGAGGTCGTGCTCGCGATTGTCCTGGTTGTGGATCACCGCATCCACGGCAGCGAGGCGCGCAGCGAAACCGTCGCGCTGCGGGGTGCCGACTGATTTGGCGCCATAGGCATATTGGCCCCAATCAAGGACGCGGGCGGCGAGCTCGGCCTTATTTTGCCAGGTGCCGGCATCGATGAGAGCGCCAAGCCCCGCGCCATAGGTGCCGGGGCGCGAGCCGAAGATGCGGTGGCCGGCGGCAAGGAACGCCTCGGCCTCGCTTTGTCCCTGCGCCATCAGCCCCAGCGCTTCGGCCCGCATGCGCGCGGCGAGGGGGTTGTCCTCGGTGGGTTCATCGAGGGCTCCCACAGCGCGGACCGCCCGATCAAAAAGGGTGATCTGGGCGGGGAAAGCATCGCGGAAAAAGCCCGAGATGCGCAGGGTGACATCGACGCGTGGGCGACCGAGCTTGGCGAGCGGGATGATCTCGTAACCCGAAACGCGCAGCGAGCCGGGATCCCAGACCGGTTTGACGCCGATGAGCGCCATGGCTTGGGCCAGGTCATCGCCGCCGGTGCGCATATTGGCGGTGCCCCAAACGGAGATGGCGGCCGATTGCAGATAGGTGCCGGTGTCCTGGAAGTGCCTCAGGATCAGGTTTTCCGCCGATTTGCGGCCCAGTTCCCAGGCGGTGGGGGTGGGCACGGCGCGGGTATCGACGGAAAAGAAATTGCGCCCGGTGGGCAGCACGTCGAGCCGGCCGCGCGAAGGCGCGCCGGAAGGGCCGGGGCGGACCGACTTGCCATCCAGCCCATCGAGCAGTGCGGCCATTTCGGCGGGGCCGGAGGCTTGCAGGCGCGGGCGGATGACGGTTTCGACGGTTTCGAGCACCGCGGCGGTTTGGGTCCAGCCGGGCTCGGGCGCGCGGCCGGAGACGAGTTCTGCGGCGAGGTGTTCGAGTTGTTCGACGATGTCGCCGACGGTGCGGTGACGGAGCGGAGGGACCCCCTCCCCGGCCCTCCCCTCAAGGGGGAGGCAGGCCAATGCAGATAGATCCGGGCCGGCCCAGGGCTCGCCCAGTTTGGCGGTCAGGGGGTCGAGACCGAGCTTGAGATCATCGGCGAGGGCGCGGATCAGGGAGTGCTCGGCGGGACCTTCGCCGCGGGGGACGCGGGCCAGGGCGACGATGAGGTCGCGCTCCAGTTCAGCCGCGGGCGACTGGCCAAAGACGTGCAGGCCATCGCGGATCTGGGCTTCCTTGAGGTCGCAAAGGAAATTGTCGATCTTGAGCAGGGCCGCGGTTTCGTCCTCGGGCAGGCCGATATCGCGGTCGAGCCGGCTGTCGCGGGTGAAATCAAGGATGCGGCGGCGCAGATCGGCAAGGCGGCGCCGGTCCATGCCCGAGGCGGCATAATATTCATCGAGCAGCGCTTCAAGGTCCTTGAGCGGCCCATAGGTTTCCGCGCGCGTGAGCGGGGGAATGAGGTGATCGATGATGACCGCCCCGGTGCGCCGCTTGGCCTGGGTCCCCTCGCCGGGATCGTTGACGATGAAGGGGTAGAGATGGGGCAGCTGGCCCCAAAGCGCATCGGGATAGCTCGCCGCGTCAAGCGCGGTGGATTTGCCGGGCAGCCATTCCAGCGTGCCATGCTTGCCGTTGTGGACCAGCGCCTGCGCGCCCCAGTCATGCCGCAGCCAGAGATAGGCGGCGAGATAGGCATGGGGCGGAGGCAGATAAGGGTCGTGATAGCTCTGGGTTTCGTCGAGCCCGTAACCGCGACCGGGCTGCAGCAGGATTGTGATATTACCGTAGATAAGGGCCGGCAGGTGGAAGGTGTCGTCGCGCACGAAGGGGTCGGTGGCGGGGTCACCCCAGCGGGCCGTGACCTCGGTTTGGATGGTTTGGGGCAGCGCGGCGAAGAGTTCGCGATAGCGGGCGAGCGGCAGTGTGGCTGGAGATGAGCCGCGTTGGGGGTTGGCGTTGGTGGGGCCGGATTGGAGGGCGGCGATGAGGTCGGCTGAGGAATTTGGGTAGGTTGATGGGCCTGAACCCCCACCCTCAATCCCTCCCCTCAAGGGGGAGGGAGGCGATGGAGCGGCGAGGCTGGAGTGGCGTCCCCCTCCCCCTTGAGGGGAGGGGTCAGGGGTGGGGGTTCGGGCGGCGGTGATCGCTTCCGAAATCGCGGGCCAGACGCCGTCCAGATTGCTGCCAATATCCGTGTTGGTGAAGCGGATGACCCTATAGCCCATCGCGTTCAATTCAGCGGTCCGCGCTGCATCATAGACAGCAGCGTCGGGGCTGGCGTGGGTATCACCATCGGCCTCAATGACGAGCTTGATCTCATGGGAGGCAAAATCAGCAAAGAACCGCCCAAGCGGCACCTGGCGGCGAAAGTGGTGACCCTGTTCGTTGAACTGGCGCAGCATGGCCCAGAGCTTGCGTTCAGGGGGCGAGGACTTGGTGCGCAGCTGACGCGCGCGCGCGATGTTGTGCGCGCGGGTGAGGCGGGCGTTGGTGTGGCCCACGGTCGGTCCGGACCAAAAGGATGGGCCTGAACCCCCTCCCTCGGTCCCTCCCCTCAAGGGGGAGGGAAGGGCTAGAGCCGAGGGATCGGGCGCGTTGGAAAGCGTGTACCCTGCCCCATCCAGCGCTTTGAGGATTTCTACGGTCGACTCCGGGGCGTCGTAGCCGACGCCGTTGGCGAGGCGGCCGTCGCGGAGGGGGTAGTTGGCGAGGATGAGGGCGAGTTTACGGTCCGGCCGGGGGGTGGCGCGGAGCCGGGCCCAATTGCGGGCGAGCTGGACGGCGCGCCCGATGCCGGAATGGTCGGGAGCATAGGCGCTGAGCGGGCATTGGGTGCTGGTGTGCCAGACGGCATCGGCTTTGTGGCCGACGAGAATGCCGCCGATGCGGCCATCGAGTTCGGGCATGACGAGGAACATCGCCATGTCCTTGGAGGACAGGCCCTGGGGGTCGGCCTGCCATTGCGTTGCCGAGCGGCCGGACTGGATCAACTGGATGACGGGGGCATCGGTGCCGCTGAAGGGGTCAGACTTGGTGTCGTCGGGGTCCAGCGCGAGGGCGAAGCCGGTCAGGTTGAAGATGGCGGCGGGTGGGAAGCTTTGGAGGACGTTCTGCACGAAGCGGACGCAGGCGGCTTCCTTGAGGGAAGACACGAGAATGGGGACCGGCAGGAGGCCCTGTGCTTCGATTTCGTCGACAAGGGCCTGCAGGGTGGCGGTGCCGGCGCCTTCGAGCGCGGCGCGGTAAAAGAGGATGGGGATGTATGTCTCAGCAGACCTCATCCTGAGCTTGTCGAAGGACGAGGTGGTGGCGAGATCGAGTGCCCGACCTCGTGGTTCGACGGGCTCACCATGAGGTCTTCCGTGCAGGACGCGCAGGCCGGCTTCGTCGGTGATGCCGGTGGCGGGGTGCCAGAGGGCGAAGCGGGCGAAGGGTTGGGGCGGGAGGTCGGAGAGGCGAGGCTCCGGTTCGGGCTGAGGGCCCCCCTCCCCGCCAGCCACTCGGGCATAGCCCTCTTTGCCTTCTTGTTCTGCAGCGCTCGACCGAAGCTCCTGGTTCGGCTGGACGGCCTGCACCCCCACCCTAGCCCTCCCCTCAAGGGGGAGGGAACGACCCGGAGCCTGCGGAAGCGCAAGAGCATGGAAGGCTTCAAGGATCGCGTCAGCATTGGCGGGGCCACCGGCGATGAGGAGGGCGTGGAGGCGGGTCCAGTCTTCGGGGTGGAGCGTGGAGCGCGCTTGCAGGATGGGGTCGGGATTGGCGTCGCCGGGCAGCAGGGCAAGGGGGATCTTGCCGTTGGCGCAGAGGGCGGTGATCTCATCGACGCCGTACTGGAAATAGGCGGCGCCGCCGATGAGGCGCAGGACGACGAGGCGGGCGTGACGGACGGTCTGCTCGAGCCAGAGATCAACGGACAGATTGTTGGACAGGCGCAGCGTGTTGGCGAGGCGCAGCTCGGTTTCGCCCGCGCGGTCGGCGGCGGCGGCGAGCATGGCGAGTTCGCTATCGGCCGAGGAGGCGAAGATGAAGGCGCCAGGGGTTTGGGCGAGATCGATCGCCTCGCCTTCCTGCTGGATGGCACCGGCTTGAGCGGAAAGGAGGTGCATTTTAGGCTCCCACGAAGTGCGAATTTGCGGAAGCGCCTGCACCCCCACCCCAACCCCTCCCCTCAAGGGGGAGGGGCTTCAGGCCGGTGGGTTGGGCTAGATCGTGCCCAAGGCACAATGCGGCCCCCTCCCCCTTGGGGGGAGGGCTGGGGCGGGGGTGCAGACCTGTCCCGGTGCGTGGAGCCATTCTCTTGGAACTTATGCCGCCACGGGTTCGGCGCGGCGCAGGCTTTGGGTGATGGCGGCGCGGTCCAGCGGGGATTGGCCGATGACGACGAGTGCGGTTTGCCTGGTTTCGCCAGGTGCCCAGGGGCGGTCGAAATAGGCGGTGATGCGAGGGCCGACGGCCTGGATGGCGAGGCGCGCAGCGGCGCCCGGCACGGCGGCAAAGCCCTTGAGGCGCAGCACGTCATGGGTGCGGATCGTGTCCTCGATGATGGCGAGCAGCTCGTCCTTGCCGGCGATGGCGGGGAGCCGGAGCGAAAAGCTGTCGAAATCGTCGTGCTCGTGCCCTTCGCCCTCGTGCTCGAGTTCGTGGTGGCTGGGGCGGTTGGCGATGTCGGCTTCGGAAGCCATGCCAAGGCCCAGAAGCGCCGCGATATCGACATGGCCATTGGCGGCGCGAACAATGCCGACGCCGGGGCGCAGCTCGGCGCGGATGTTCTGCTCGACTTTTTCGAGGGTGGCGGGATCCACCAGATCGGTCTTGTTGATGATGACCATATCTGCAGCCGCCAGCTGATCCTCGAAGAGCTCGCCCAAGGGCGTTTCGTGATCGAGCATTTCGTCGAGGCGGCGCTGCCGGTCGACGGCGGCTTCATCGGCGGCAAAGCGGCCCTCGGCAAGGGCGGCGGCATCGGCGACGGTCACGACGCCATCAACGGTCACCTGCGCCTTGATCTCGGGCCAGTTGAAGGCGCGGATCAGGGGCTGGGGCAAAGCCAGGCCCGAGGTTTCGATGACGATGTGATCGAATTTTTCGGGGCGGTTGAGCAGCGCCTGCATGGTGGGAATGAATTCGTCGGCCACGGTGCAGCAGATGCAGCCATTGGAGAGTTCGACCATGTCCTCTTCACGGCAGGTCTCGTCGCCGCAGCCGGCGAGGATGTCCTTGTCGACGCCGAGATCGCCGAATTCATTGATGATGAGGGCAATGCGCTTGCCCTTGGGGGCATGGGCGAGGAGGTGACGCACGAGGGTGGTTTTGCCCGCGCCCAGAAAGCCGGTGATGACGGTGGTGGGGATCTTGGTGGTCATGCGGGAGCTCCGATGGGGTGGGAAGCCTCGCGGCGGGCGAGGCGATCATTGACGAGGCCGAAGACGACACCCAGCACCAGCCAGAACACGGCTGAAGTGCCGATGGTGGCGGCGGCAAAGGCGGTGGCGAGATGGGCGGGAACGGCGCTTGGCTCTTCGGGAGCCGCGGGGGCGCCCACGATGTGCGGCGCGAGGACGAGTGCGAGCGCCACGGCAATGGCCCAGCCCGCCCGGGTCTTGGCCAGCAGCAGGCAGGCGGCGCCGGTGGCAAGGGCCGTCGCGACCCACCAGAGCTGGCGGGCGCCCAGATCGGCGGCGGGCATGCCGGGCAGTTCGGGCGGCAGGCCAAAGGCGGGCGCGAGGGTGAAGCTGGCAAAGCCGGCCAGGCTCCACAGCAGAGCATTACCGGCCGTGATGGGAATATTGGCCAGGAGGCCCACGGCGCCGATCACGAGGGCAAAGCCAGCGGCGGCGAGCAGATTGGCGAGCACGGTATAGAGGGTGCGCTCAAGACCATCCTGGGGCGCCCATTCGTCAGCGCCATAATCATGGGCCGGGGTGCCGGGGGCGTGGGTATGCTCGGCAGGCGGCTCCTCACCATGGGAATGGCCACCCTCCCCTTCGAAGCTTTCGGCATGCAGGATCAGCGGGGTGACGCGGAAATGCTGGATCGTGGATGCCACAAGGCCAGCACAAAGGGCTGCGACCAGCGCAGCAAAAAACAGATTGCGGAACATTTTTGGTCGTCTCTCGTGCCCGCCCTAGTGGCAGGGAAAGCCCATGGCGTGGCGGGTGTCGTGGGCGCCGTTGTGCAGGCGATAATCGCCGGCAAAGCCGGTGCCGACCAGGAGGGTCAGCCCAAGCAGGAGCGCAAGCGAGCCCGCGACAAGACGCTGGGACAGCGAAAGAGACTGAAGGCCAGTCGAAACAGTGGTGGTATTCATGCGGCACCCTCCGTGCGCGAAACGAAAAAGAGCTTACAAGCTCGTTGCAGTGCCGGCAGGTCTCCTGGCTTGCGGTGAATAGAGCGCCTCTCGCCTTCCCGGCAGCTTGGCTGCCAGTGGCATAAGGAGAGGAGCGCACCGCTTACAGTTGCGGGGGCAGCCACGGTTTTGGCCCCTGATGGGTAATCCGCACCGTGTTCCCTTTTGATCCCCGCGCCACAACGGGCTTGGGGAACCGACACAGGCTGTGTTCTCGCATGGCGGGCCGGAGGGGTCAATCGCGGCGTGGCGCTTGCCGGACGGGCGACTGCGGCATTATCGTGCCGCCGATTCTGGAGCCCTGCCCGCAATGAAGCCGATCAAGTTCAGCCGCGACGAAACCAAAGCCATGGTGGCGGAGATCCAGGATTATTTCCGGCTGGAGCTGGACCAGACCATCGGGCCGATGCCGGCCGAGATGCTGATGACTTTCTTTGCCGAAAAGATGGGCGCTTATTACTATAATCGCGGGCTGCATGACGCCCAGGAGCTGCTGCGCAAGAAGGTCGAGTCGATCAGCGATGCGCTGTATGCGCTCGAGCAGCCCACCAAGGGCGCGCGGTAGTCGCGATGGGCTGGAACTTTGCCACGCTGGCCCCGATCGGGCTCTTGATCGCGTCCAACCTCTTCATGACCTTTGCCTGGTATGGGCACCTCAAATTCCCCGGCACGGCGCTGTGGGTGGTGGTGCTGGCCAGCTGGGGCATCGCGTTTTTCGAGTATTGGCTGGCGGTGCCCGCCAATCGCATCGGCTACGGGGTTTATAGCGGCGCCGAACTCAAGACCATTCAGGAGGTGATTTCCCTCTCGGTCTTTGTGCTGTTCAGCGCCACTTATCTGGGCGAGCAGTTCACCTGGAACCACGGGATCGGGTTCGGGCTCATTGCGCTGGGGGCGTTCTTTATCTTCAAGGGGCCGCTGGGTTAGTTAGCCCAGGCAGTCCAGGAGCCCATTGGCGAGGCCGCGCAGCAGTTCGGGGTAAAGGTTTGGGCCTTCGGTGAGGGCCCCGCCTTCGGGGTCGAGCACACCGGCTTTGGCCGTGCTGCCCTCGGTGATGGCGGCGATGATGGTCGGCTCGAAATTGGGTTCGGCAAAAACGCAGGTGGCCCCGAGTTCGGCCACGCGGGCGCGCAGGGCGTCGATCCGCTGGGCGCCGGGCATGACGTCAGGGGTGACGGTGACGGAGCCCGCGACGGTGAGGCCGAAGCGGTTCTCGAAATACTGGTAAGCGTCGTGAAAGACGAGGAAGGGCTTGTCGGCGACGGGTGCGAGGGTCGCGGTCAGTTCGGCTTCGAGCGCGGCCAGGTCGGCTTTTTCGCGCTCGGCATTGGTGGCGTAGGCGGTGGCGTTTTCCGGGTCCGCTTGGCTGAGCGCCGCGGCGATGGCATCGACCATGTGCATGGCGTTTTGCGGATCGAGCCAGAAATGCATGTCGCCGCCGGCATGATCATGGTCGTGCTCTTCGTGGTCATGCTCGTCGTGATCATGCCCTTCGTGGTCATGGCCTTCGTGGTCATGGCCTTCGTGGTCGTGCTCATGGTCATGACCCTCGCCCTCGTGGCTGTGGGCTTCGAACGTGCCGCCTTCGCGGACCGGCAGGAGGGTGATGCCAGGGGCTTGGCTCAGCTCCACCACCTCGGCCTCGCCCGACAGCGTGGTCAGTGCATCGGCGAGAAACAGCTCCATGCCAGCGCCGGTCCAGAACACGAGATCAGCATCCTGCAGCGCGCCGGCATCGGACGGGCGCAGGGCATAGGTGTGGGGCGAAGCGGCGCCGCGAACGATGAGGGTCGGCTCCCCTACCCCCTCCATTACTGCAGCGACAAGGGAGTGCACCGGCTTGATCGAGGCGACCACATTGGGCGCGGCCATGGCCGTGCTGCCCAGCAGCAGGCTCGAAACCAAGGCAAGGGGGAGCAGCTTCATCGGCGCAATCCTGTTATGTTATTACGTTCTTGCTGCGTTATGCTATAACGTTTAGAACGCTGTCAAGCGACGTGACGGAGCTGATATGGACGGGCAGGCAGGACGCGAAACATTGATCAGCATGAGCGGCGCCGGGGTGCTCCGGGGCGCGCGCGTGCTGGTGGAAGGGGTCGACCTGGCCATCCGGCGCGGCGAGATCGTGACGCTGATCGGGCCCAATGGTTCGGGCAAATCCACCACGGCCAAGATGGCGACGGGCGTGCTCAAGCCGACAACGGGCACGGTGACGCGCCTGCCGGGGCTGCGCATCGGCTATGTGCCGCAAAAGCTGACCATCGACTGGACGCTGCCGCTGACGGTGGAGCGGCTGATGACGCTGACCGGCCGCTTCAGCCGCAGCGAAATCGAGGCGGCGCTCGATCTGGTCGGGGCGCGGCGGCTCCTCGGAGCGGCGGTGCAGGAATTGTCGGGCGGGGAATTCCAGCGCGTGTTGTTTGCCCGCGCCACCATCCGCAAGCCGGACCTTCTGGTGCTGGACGAGCCGGTGCAGGGCGTCGATTTTGCCGGCGAAGTGGCGCTCTATGAATTGGTGCGCCAGATCCGCGACAGCTCGCGCGCCGGTATCCTGATGATCAGCCATGATTTGCATGTGGTGATGGCGGAAACCGACACGGTGATCTGCCTCAATGGGCATGTGTGCTGCACGGGCACGCCAGCGGCGGTCAAGCGCAGCCCGGAATATCTCAAGCTGTTCGGACCGCGCGCGGCGGAAACGCTGGCGATTTATGAGCACCACCACGACCATGAGCACCACGACGACGGCTGCGTGGTGGCGGCTGGGGCGGTGCATGAGCATGCTCATTCGCACGGGCATGGGGGGCACCGGCATGGGCCATAGGGGCATGAAACCCGAGTATGTTGGAGGCGCCCGAACCCCCACCCTAGCCCTCCCCTCAAGGGGGAGGGAACGGGACCGCGCGTTTGGCGGGATGGGGGCGGTTCCGACGACCCCCTCCCCCGACCGCCATTCGAGCACAGCTCTCATGGCCTTGGTCGCTCAAATCGCTCCACTGGAGCGATTCGTCCCTTTGGGCCGCTCGCAAGCCCCTCAAGGGGGCGGGGAGGACAAGAGCACCGGGGGCAGTGATCTGGAGTTCTTTCCCTCTGACCGAAAATCATGCCGAGCTGTACGAGCTTGGGCCTCCCTCCCCCTTGACGGGATGGTTGGGGTGGGGGTCGTTGGAGAGGCGCAAGTATCCGGTGACTTCATCTCCCGCCCATCGATTATCGAGGAACACACACATGCTGGGTGACTTTTTCTCGCGCTCCCTCATCGCCGGGATTGGGCTGGCGCTGGTGGCGGGGCCGCTGGGGTGTTTCGTCGTGTGGCGGCGCATGGCCTATTTCGGCGACACCATGGCGCATTCGGCGCTGCTCGGCGTGGCGCTGTCGATCATCTTGTCACTCAACATGACGCTGGGCGTCTTTGCCGTTGCTGCCCTCGTCGCCGGAGCGCTGCTGCTGTTGCAGCGCCAGGCGACGCTCTCGACCGATGCGCTGCTGGGCATTCTGAGCCATTCCACGCTGGCCGTGGGACTGGTGCTGGTGGGCTTTTTGACCACGGTGCGGATCGACCTGATGGGCTTTTTGTTTGGCGATATTCTTGCCGTTTCGGTCGAGGATATCATGGTGATCTATGGCGGGGGGGCGGCAATCCTCGTCGTGCTGGCGCTGGCCTGGCGGCCGCTGCTGGCCTCGACCGTCAGCACCGAACTGGCGGAAGCCGAAGGGCTGCGCCCGGAAGCCAGCCGGATCATCCTCATGATCCTGATGGCCAGCGTCATTGCCATTGCCATGAAACTGGTGGGCGTCCTGCTGATTACCTCCTTGCTGATCATTCCGGCGGCAACCGCGCGGCGCCTAAGCGCAACGCCTGAAGGCATGGCCGCGGTGGCGGCAGGGCTCGGGGTCATTGCCGTGGTGGGAGGGCTGTTCGGCTCGCGCAACTGGGATACGGCCTCCGGGCCCTCCATCGTCGTGGCGGCCCTGTTGGTGTTTCTGGTTTCGCTCGCCGTGCCGGTCCACAAATTGTTCGGGAGGAAAATTCATGGCGCATAGCCACGCCGCACCCACTGACCTGACGCGCAACCAGGGGCTGGTGCTGGGCGCGCTGACCGGGTCCTCGGCTCCCCTCAGCGCCTATGACATTCTCGACCGGCTGCGCGAGGACGGTTTGCGGGCGCCGCTGCAGGTATATCGAGCGCTCGACAAGCTGGTGGAACGGGGCCTCGCCCACCGGCTGGAATCGCTCAATGCGTTCGTTGCTTGTGCGGACGAGCACTGCCATCGCAAGGGGCTGATCGCGTTTGCCATTTGCGAAGGGTGCGGCAAGGTCGATGAATTTGCTGACCCCGTGATCGAAAGCCGGCTGGGGGAATGGGCAGGGAAAACGGGCTTCAAGGTCGAGCGCACGACGATGGAAATTCGCGGGCGGTGCGAGGCTTGTGTGGGGGTGTAGGGGCTAGGCTCGATGCCACCCCCTCCCCCTTGAGGGGAGGGCTGGGGTGGGGGTTCGGGCGGTAGGTCTTCCCCCGTTAAGAGTTTTCCCGACGGCCTGAACCCCCACCCTCGATCCCTCCCCTCAAGGGGGAGGGAGGCGATGGGACCTCGCCGTTGGCGTAAGCGGGAAGATCTCAAGATGGGCCCCGGCTCAGGGCCGGGGTGACAGCTGGGGGGTGGGGGAGATTGGACCTCCCACGCTAAGTCCTCCTGACCGTCCAAATGCGCGATGTGCCCCCTCCCCCTTGAGGGGAGGGCTCGGGTGGGGGTTCGAGCCGTGGGTCTCCCCCGTTTCGAGTGTATCCCACGGCCGGCCCCCACCCTCGATCCCTCCCCTTAAGGGGGAGGGAGGCGATAGGGCCCGGCCGTTGGGGCAAGCGAAGAGGTATCGTGATGGCCGCGAGTCGGGGTGACGGCTGGTGGGCGGCGGGATGGTGTGCCTAAGCTTCGCCCGCTTCTTCCGGCTCGCCAAAGACCAAAAAGTGGATGGCGGCGGCGCCGTATTCGCGGCGGTCGGTGAGGGTGAAGCCGGCGGGGATGTCGAGGGTGGCGTCGCGGCTTTCTTCCCAGACGATGGTGGCCCCGGGGGCGAGCCAGTTGTTGTCGCGGAGGCCCGCAAGCGCCTGTTCGCCCAGGTTCTGCCCATAGGGCGGATCGAGAAAGACGAGGTTGAAGGGCTTCATCGAGCCGGGCACGCCCAGATCGGTGGCGTCGCGGCGCAAGAGCTTGGTGATGCCCCCGGCGCCAAAAGCCTCGATATGGTCGCGGATCAGGCCACGGGCTTCAGCGCCGGTATCGACAAAGGTGACGTGACTGGCGCCGCGCGACAGGGCTTCGAGCCCCAGCGCGCCGGTGCCGGCAAACAAATCAAGCACGCGAACACCATCCAACACCGGCCCAAGGCGGGACGCGAGGATGTTGAACATGGATTCGCGAACCCGATCGGCGGTGGGCCGGATCGAGAGATCGGAGGGCGAATTGAGCCCCTTGCCGCGAAAGCGGCCGGCAACGATGCGCATCTAGCTCAAACCCCTTTCGGCACGCTTGCGGTCAGGGTTTTGGCCGGCGGGGGCCCGATGGGCGCCCTGCCCCCCCGGCGGGACGTGGGCCACCCGCTGGCCGACCAGCACCGGCCGGACGACCGCCGCCACCGGGGCGGGCGCCACCGGAAGCACCGGGGCGGGCGCCACCGGGCTTGCCGAAGCCGCCGGGACGAGGACCGCGGGCCGGGGCCGCGCCGTCGCGCTTGGGATGGGGCTTGCCGTCGGGGCGAACCTTGGGCTTGCCATAGGTCTTGGCTTCCGAGCCGAACTCGTCGCGGCCCGGACGTGGACCACCGGGGCGAGCACCAGCGGGGCGTTGCGGCCGATCACCAGCAGGGCGAGGACCGCGCTGTGGGCGATCGCCATCGGGGCGATTGCCGCGCGGTTTGTCGGAGAAATTGCGGCCAGGGCGCGAGGGCGCACGATCGGCGTCGGAGCGCGGGGTGTAAGCGCGGGGCGCGCCCGCGGCCTCGGCGTCGGCGCGCGTGCGCGGCTGGAAATCACGCTGCGGGCGTTCGGCGTCACCGCGGCGCGGACCACGGGGCGTGCCGGTGAACTCGCGCGATGGGCGCTCGGCGCCACCTTCGGGGCGTGGCGTACGGGGCCGATCGCCAAAGGACTTGTTGCCACCAGGACGCCCACCAAAGGACTTGCCGCCGGCGCGATCGCCAAAGGACTTGCCGCCGGGGCGGTCACCGAAGGATTTGCCGCCAGGACGATCGCCGAAGGAGCGCTTGGGCTTGTCGCCAAAAGATTTTGGACCGCTGCGGTCACCATCCTCGCGGCGAGGGCCGCGGGGCTTGTCGAAGGCGGGCTTGGCGGGACGCTCGGGGGCCTTGCCAAAGCTGCGGGCGGGCTGGTCGTCCTTGTCGCGGAAGGCGGGGGCGCGGGTGGAACGCTTGGCCACGAATTCTTCTTCACGGCCATCATCAAAGATCACGCGGCGCGGTGGCGCCTCGTATTCCTCGCGCTCCTCGACGCGGCGCGGGCCGGGCTTGCGGTTGTCAAACCGACCCGGACGATCCTGGCGCGGGCGTTCGGCGCGCAGTTCTTCCTCGGTTTTTTCGGCGTGGTCAGTGAAGCGGAAGCGCTGGCGGGCGATCTCGACCGTGTTGGTGCCGCGGCCGGTCAGGCGGTCCCGCGTGGGCTTGCCGATCAGCGCATTGGCTTCAGGCATTTCGCTGTCGAAATCCACATCGGCCGCTTCGGCGAGTTTTTTGCCGAGCTGGTCGCGCAGGGTGGCCGCCCGCACGGTTTCAATGGCGCCGACGGGAATGTCGCCGAGCTGGAAGGGGCCATAGGAGACGCGGATCAGGCGATTAACCTCAAGGCCGAGCGCGCCCAGTACGTTCTTGACCTCGCGGTTCTTGCCTTCGCGCAGTGCCATGACGAGCCAGACATTGGAGCCCTGCTCGCGCTCGAGGGTGGCTTCGATGGAGCCGTATTTGACGCCATCGATCTCGGTGCCGTCCTTGAGGCGATCAAGGGCGGCCTGGGTCACGGTGCCATGGGCGCGCACGCGATAGCGGCGCAGCCAGCCGGTAGCGGGAAGTTCGAGCACGCGCTTGAGGCCGCCATCATTGGTGAGGAGCAGCAGGCCTTCGGTGTTGATGTCGAGCCGGCCGACCGACACGACGCGTGGCAGGCCGTGGGTTTCGAGCGCTTCAAAGATGGTGGGGCGCCCTTCGGGGTCTTTCTCGGTGACCACGAGGCCAGCGGGCTTGTGATAAAGCCAGACGCGGGTGCCCTGGCGGGCGGCGAGCGGAGCGCCATCGACGGTGACCCTGTCGCGGTCGGTGACGTTGAAGGCGGGGGTGATGACCTTCTTGCCGTTGACGGCGACGCGCCCCTCGGTGATCCACACTTCGGCATCACGGCGCGAGCAAAGCCCGGAGCGGGCGATGACCTTGGCGAGGCGATCGCCGGTATCGGGGGAGGCTGGTTGGTCGGCCATGAGTTCGGTGCCTTTCATGCGGGACCCAAAGGGGCGGCGCGGAAACAAGAAGCCCCGCCGCAATGGGCGGGGCTGAAATAACGGTGCGGGCTGAGCCTATCTGCTGGTCATGCTCTTCATGCTGGCATTGGGGCCGGCGCCCAAAGTGCCGGGGCTCGTGACCTGGGGCTGCTGGGCCTCGATGGCGCGGCGCACATCGGCCGGGCAGCGGCGGTCGCGCAGCGAGACCACTTCCCCGCTCGGGGTGCGGCACAGCAGATCGGCATCACCCACGCGGGTAAAATAGTCGTCAGGCGGCAGATAAAGCGGGCGCTTGCCGGTGGTGCTGACCTCCATATTGGCGCCCTGCATGCGGGCGGTCAGCGCCGAGGTTTCCTGCTCGGTCAGGGGGCGACCGGCGATGGTGCGGGTATCGACGACACGGGCATTGCGCAGGCGCTTGATCTCGGCTTCGCTCATGCCGGCGGTGTTGAGCTGGACGCGGTCGCTGTTGACGGGCAACTGGGCGGCGGCCGACTGGGTCGGAGCCGGAAGCGAGGCGGCATCGCGCGGCAGCACCAGCGGGGCGCGGGCCTGGGTCAAATCTTCCTTGGGGTCGGCGCGGTTGAGCAGGCCGACGCCGCGGGCGGTCGAAGTCATCACCTCGCGCTCGAAAGTGCCGACATCGGTCAAGGCATTGGTGCCTTCCACGGTGGTGCAGGCCGCCAAAGTCAGGGTCAGCAGCAGAGCCAAACCGGCTTTGCCCCAAAGGGAAGCTCGCTTTGCAGCAGTCTGTGGCCCGGTGGATCCCATGCGCATGAAACGTCCTTCAGAATGTCGGGAGTGCTTATAAACTAGTTCCGCGCCTAAAACCAGATTGGGGCGCGAGCATGTTCAAGCAGTGGGCGTAGCGGGGCGTGGACGGCCAACGCCCAGCATGTCGAGCAACAGCAAGACGACCCCGGCGGTGATCGCCACATCGGCCAGGTTGAAGATGTAGAACGACATCGTGCCCCAGTGGAAATGAAAGAAATCGGCAACGGCGCCGTAGATCAACCGGTCAACGCCATTGGACAGCGCGCCGCCAATGCACAGGCCCAGCCCGAGACGCAGCAGAGCACTATCGGCGCGCACCCACCAGATGGCGAGGGCGACCACGGCCACGAACATGATCAGCCCCAGGGTCCAGACCGGCAGACCATCGAGCAGGCCATAGGAAATGCCGGTGTTCCAGACGAGGACATAATCGAAAAAGGGGGTGACGCGCACCACTTCGCCCCCGCTCCAGCCGCTCATGGAAAAGGGGATGAAGGCTTCGTAGTGGTCGATGCAGGCAGCGGCAAAGAGCGAGATGCAGTTGGCCGACACCTGCATGGTCTTGTGCGCCCGATCGAGCCCGAAGACGAGCACGGCTGCGGCGAGCGAGACGTAAACGGAGGGGTCGGCAAGGGCGCGCAGGTTCATCGGGAGGCGTCCAACCAATCGAGGGGTGTCGCAGTGTTGCCCGAGGATCGAGGCTCGTTCACCCCCACCCGGCCTCCCCCACAGAGGGGGAGGTGAAGGGGCGCGCGGAGCTGAGATCGAAGCTCGGGCACCAGGCTAGAGACCGGCGTCGGCGCGTTCGCGCAGGGCCTGGGCGTCGCGCAGGGTGACGTCGGGGAAGTCGGGATCACTGCCCACTTCGGGCAGGATCTTCCAGGAGCGGGCGCAGCGCTTGCCCTCGGCCAGACCCGGCACCACCGCAACACCGGCCACGTCATCGAGGCGGAAGGCATCGGCGGGGCCTTCGCCCTCGACCAGTTCAATCGCCGAGGTGATGGCGATATCGGCCAGGTCTTCACCCTGCACTGCGGCGAGCAAAGCGGGGTCGCTGATGAACACTTCGGGGGCCGCTTCGAGCGAGGAGCCGATGCGCTTTTCGCGGCGTTCGATCTCGAGCGCGCCGGTGACGACGCGGCGCACATTGCGGATCAGCTGCCATTTGGCGGCTAGTTCGTCGTTGAGCCAGGTCGTCGGCACTTCGGGGAACAAGCGCAGATGCACCGAGGCATCGGCTTCCTTGTGCCGTTCGAGCCAAACCTCTTCCATGGTGAAAACGAGGATGGGCGCGAGCCAGGCCGTGAGGCAATCGAAAAGCCCATTGAGCACGGTGAGCGCGGAGCGGCGGCGCACCGAGGAGATCGGGTCGCAATAGAGCGCATCCTTGCGGATATCGAAATAGAACGCCGACAGCTCGATATTCATGAAATTGGTGAGCAGCGTCACCACACGGCGATAGTCATATTCCTTGTAGGCGGCGCGCACCTGCCCATCGAGCTGGGCAAGGCGATGCAGGATCAGCTGCTCGAGCTCGGGCATGTCGGCGGGCTCGGTCGCATCGGCAGGCTGGTAATGGGCAAGATTGCCCAGGAGCCAGCGCAGGGTGTTGCGCAGCTTGCGGTACGCATCCACCGTGGTCTGGACGATCTCCTTGCCCAGGCGCAGATCCTCGGAATAATCCGAGGACGCCACCCAGAGGCGCAGGATATCGGCGCCGTATTGCTTGATGATGTCCTGCGGGGCAACGGTGTTGCCCAGGGACTTGCTCATCTTGCGCCCTTCCCCATCCATGGTGAAGCCGTGCGTCAGCACGCTTTCATAGGGGGCAAAGCCGTTGGTGGCGCAGCTCTCGAGCAGCGAGGAATGGAACCAGCCGCGATGCTGGTCCGAGCCTTCCAGATACATGGAAGCGGGGAATTTGAGGTAGGGCCATTTCTGCTTGTTGCGCAGCACAAAAGCGTGGGTCGAGCCACTGTCGAACCACACATCGAGCACGTCGCGGACCATCTCGTAGTCCGCCGCGTCATAGCTGTCGCCGAGGAAGCGCTGGGCGGCGCCTTCGGCGTACCAGGCATCGGCGCCTTCGGCCTCAAAGGCCTGGGCGATGCGATGGTTGACCGCTTCGTCCTTGAGGATTTCGTTGGTCTGGCGATGCACGAAGACGGTGATCGGCACGCCCCAGGCGCGCTGGCGCGACAGCACCCAATCGGGGCGGTCTTCCATCATCGAGCGCAGGCGGTTCTGCCCCGCAGGCGGATAGAATTTGGTGGCGTCGATCGCGTTGAGCGCACGGTGGCGCAAGGTATCGCCGGCAACGCCCTCGATGGCGCGGTCCATGTAAACGAACCACTGGGGCGTGTTGCGGAAGATCACCGGCTTCTTGGAACGCCAGGAGTGGGGATAGGAGTGCTTGACGCGACCGCGGGCGACCATCATGCCGCGCTCGGCGAGCGCGGCGATCACGCGGTTATTGGCGTCGCCCTTCTTGCCGTTGTCATCGATGACTCGGGCGCCTTCGAAGCCGGGAGCCTCGGCGGTGTAAAAACCGGCATCGTCCACGGCAAAGGGGATGGAGGTGTCGATGCCGCGCTCGGCGAGGAGCCGGCCCGAGTTCATCCAGATTTCAAAGTCATCGAGGCCGTGGCTGGGTGCGGTATGCACAAAGCCGGTGCCCGCATCATCGGTGACGTGTTCGCCATCGAGCAGGGGCACATCGAAATCGTAGCCGCCGGCAAGGCCGCGCAGCGGATGGTGGCAGGCGGTGATCTGGCCGGGATCGACATCGCCAAGGCGCGTGAAGCTTTCCACCTTGGCCTTGGCAAAGACTTCGGCGGCGAGCTTGTCGGCGATGACGTATTTTTCGCCAGTCTTGGCCCAATTGCCCTCGGGGGCCGCGGTGATCTCGTAGAGGCCGTAAGCGACCTTGGAGGAATAGGAGATCGCCCGATTAGCGGGGATGGTCCAGGGGGTGGTCGTCCAGATCAGCACAAAGGCCGAACCGAGGTCGCGCACCTGGCGGGCGGTGGCGGCAAAATCAGCGCCGGCTTCGGCTGAAGCGCCATGCACGGGGAATTTCACCCAGATCGTGTCACTTTCATAATCCTGATATTCGATCTCGGCCTCGGCCAAGGCGGTGCGCTCCACGACCGACCACATCACGGGCTTGGAGCCGCGATAAAGCTGGCCGGAAGCGGCAACCTTCATCAGCTCGCGCGCGATCTGGGCTTCGGCGTCAAAGCTCATGGTCAGATAGGGATTGTCCCATTCACCGAGCACGCCCAGACGCTTGAACTCGTCGCGTTGGATATCGACCCATTGCTCGGCAAAGGCGCGGCATTCCTGGCGAAATTCGATGATCGGCACTTCGTTCTTGTCGCGGCCCTTGGCGCGATACTGCTCCTCGATCTTCCATTCGATGGGCAGGCCGTGGCAGTCCCAACCCGGCACATAGGCCGAGTTGAAACCGAGCATCTGCATGGAGCGGCTGACCATGTCCTTGAGCGTCTTGTTGAGCGCGTGGCCGATATGGATGTTGCCATTGGCATAGGGAGGGCCGTCATGGAGCGTAAACAGCGGACGATCGGCCGCTTGTTCGCGCTGGCGGGCATAAAGATCCATCTCTTCCCAGCGCTTGAGCCAGAGCGGCTCGCGATCGGGGAGCCCGGCGCGCATGGGAAACTCGGTCTGCGGCAAAAACAGCGTCGACGAATAATCGGTTTCGGTGGCGCTTGCAGCGGTATCGGTCATGGAGGCGGCAATCTTTGGGGGAGGTTGGCGGCCTTTTAGCAAGGTGAGGCGCGAGGGGCAAAGGTTGATTTGCGGTGGGCGGGGGTGATGGGGGGCCGTCAGTTCCGCGTGAATGCCGGCGGACGCGGAGGCACGGTGGGTTCTGACCATTGAGCGGAGGGTTAGAGGCAGGGGTTGATCAGTGGCCCACATAACCACCCCCTCCCCGGCCCTCCCCTCAAGGGGGAGGGAGGGCACGAGCCTAGAGGTTTGGGGTTTGAGACTCATGCCGGGTCGCACCTAAGCTCCACTGGATGGAAGGGCCGGCACCCCCACCCTCGATCCCTCCCCTCAAGGGGGAGGGAGGCGATGGCTGCGGGATTTGGCTTGCGAGGAGATATTTAAGCGCAGTGGACCCGCTTGCTGAACTCCCGCTTACGCAGAGCTTGGTGGAAGGCCTCCCCTCCGCCTTGAGGGGAGGGGTTGGGGGTGGGGGTCCATCAGTGGCCCACCGAACCACCCCCTCCCCGGCCCTCCCCTCAAGGGGGAGGGAGGGCAGGAGCCGAGAGCAAGGAGTTGGGCACGATAGGTCCCCTCCCCCTTGAGGGGAGGGCTAGGGTGGGGGTGCAGGCGGCTGAGCTTGAGTGGAGGAGCGAAGGGGAACCGTACCCAGGCCCCACTCGGAGGCAAAGCCGGAACCCCCACCCTCGGTCCCTCCCCTCAAGGGGGAGGGGAGGCGATGGCTCATGGGGCCGAGTTCTTGGGCTAGCCGACGAAACCCAGCTGTTCGTCGAGCGGGCTGAGGGGGGTGGCTTGGGTGAGGAGGGTGCGGGCTTTGCCCGAGTCGCGGTCCATGGCGGCGATCAGTTCATCGAGGCCGCTGAACACTTCCTGGCCGCGGATATGGCCGACCAGGGCGACGGTGATGGTTTGACCATAAATGTCCTCGTCGAAGTCGAAGAGGTGGGTTTCAAAGGGCGGGCGCTGGTTGTCGAACATGGGCTTGCCATAGGCGGCAACGCCGCCAAAAAGGCGATTGCCCAGGCGGGCGCGCACGGCATAGACGCCCTGGGCAAGCTGGAAGCCGTTGGGGGTCATGGTGTTTGCCGTGGGGTAGCCCAGTTCGCGGCCGCGCTGGTCCCCGCGCACAACGCAACCATCAAAGAACCAGTGGTAGCCCAAAAGCCGATTGGCCGCGGTGACCGCCCCTTCCGACAGGGCGGCGCGGATGCGCGAGGAGGAGATGGGCTCGTCGCCCTCGTCCATGAGGTCGAGGGTCTGGACGGCAAAGCCCGCCGCCTCCCCCGCCGCCTTGAGGAAAGTGGGGGTACCGCGCCGGCCCCGGCCAAAGTGGAAGTCGGAGCCGACAATGACGCCGGCGACGTTCATGGCATCGACGAGAAAGCGCGACACGAAGTCTTCCGCCTCGATCTGGGAAAAGGCGCGATCGAAGGGGAGGATGA
Source organism: Devosia sp. Z6_126 (assembly GCF_058133495.1). Taxonomy (NCBI): domain Bacteria; kingdom Pseudomonadati; phylum Pseudomonadota; class Alphaproteobacteria; order Hyphomicrobiales; family Devosiaceae; genus Devosia; species Devosia sp. Z6_126. The sequence continues at coordinate 132,069 of NZ_JBYUNO010000001.1, forward strand.
CGATGCCATCGAGCCCGAGGGCTTCCGCCAGCCGCGCCTTGGCGTCGCCATCGGTGAGGCGGAACATGAAGGGCGATGGCGCAAACACATCGCGCGGATGCGGCTCGAAGGTCAGCAGCACCGCGGGCGCCTTGGCCCGCGCCGCTTCGGTCTTGAGGGCGGCCAGGATCGACTGGTGGCCGCGATGAAAGCCATCGAAATTGCCGATGGCGACATAGGCGCCCCGCAGGGCGGCGGGGACGTCATCGAGGCCTGATAGTCGAATAAAGGCCACGCGCGCCTACCAGGTCAGGCGCGGCAGGAAGCCGGCAAGGCGGGCGCCACTGGGGGCAACGAGATCGGCGATCAGCTGCGGATCGGGGCTGCCGAAGGCATCGAGTTCGGCCGCGTGGATCGAGCCGGTGATGAACAGCAGGTCGAGCCCGAACTGGGCGGCGCCGGTGGCATCGGTGCGCACGCTGTCGCCAATGGCGAGCACGCGGCTTTTGTCGAGGGGCTTGCCAGCGGCCTGTTCGGCGAGGCGGAAGGCTTCCTCATAGATGGGGCGATAGGGTTTGCCGGCCATGTGCACGATCCCGCCCATGGCTTCGTAGAGGTCGCCCAGCGCGCCGCCGCAATAGATCAGGCGGTCGCCATGTTCCACGACGCGGTCGGGATTGGCGCAGATCATGGGGAGCTTGCGCGCGAGCCAGTGCTCGGCGCGTTCCCGATACATTTCGGGGGTGTGGGTGTCGTCATCGAGATCGGTGACCACAATCACTTCGGCTTCATCGGCCGTGGTGCGGCGCACATCGAGGCCCTCGTAGAGCGCATCGTCTTCGGTGGCGGGGCCGACATGGTGGATCGCGCGGCCGGAATATTTAGCGATCATGGTGCGGGTGGCATCGCCCGAGGAAACGATCGCGTCATAGGCGGTGCGGGGCACGCCCAGGCGATCGAGCATCTCGACGATGGGGCCCGAAGGGCGCGGGGCATTGGTGATCAGCACCGCCGTGCCGCCGGCCTCGCGATACTTGATCAGCGCGTCGACGGCGCTGGGGAAGGCGGAGACGCCATTGTGGATCACACCCCACACATCGCTCAGCACCGCATCATAGCGACCGGCAAGATCGGACAGGCCGGAAATGGAGGCGGGATGAGACGTCATGGGGAACTCCGAAATAAACTGCTGCGTGCTATGTGGCAGCTTGGGGGCGCCGATCAAGCCCAAACAGCATTGGAGTGGTGGAGTTAGCCCTCGACCCGACGCAAGGCGGGCGCGGGCTGGCGGCCGCCATCGAGCAGCAGATCGCCGCGTAGCGGGGCGGCAGCGCCGAGATGGGGGCCTTGCACGAGGGTGATGCGGTGATCGATCAGCTCGGGGATCTGTGCTTCGGCTGAAACCCCGGTGGCAAGCAGCGTCACGCCAAAGCGGGCCAGGTAATCGGCGATATCGGCGGCGTGGAAATCGGTCAGGGATTGCGGCGCTTCGAGGAAGCGCGCGGCATCGATACGCAGCGAGCGCACGCCGCGCGCGGCCAGTTCACCCACATCGAGCCGCAGCGATTGCACGGCCAGGATGCTGTAGCCTGAGCCCTTCTTGTGGACGGCGTCGGCCACGGCGCGCTCGGCGGTGGTCAGGGACAGCCATTCTGCTTCTTCGATCGCAAAGATCAGGCTGGGCGCGACGGGGCGATTGGCTTCGAGCGAAGCGATCAACCCTTCGGCGGCCTGACCGTCGCCCAGGGTCGCCCGCGACAGCGGCACAAAGAGATTGGGCCTTTGCCCGGCAGTGCGGGCCCGGCGAGCCAGGGTGATGGCTTCGAGCAAACCGATGCTTTCGAGCTGGCGCAGCACATCGGCGCCGCCCTGGCGGGGCAGGAAATCGGCCGGTTCAGCCAATGCGCCCGCTTCAAGGGCGAGGCGCGGCACCAGATCAAAGCCGGTGGGGCGGCGCTGGGGCAAGGTCACGACGGGCTGGACGTGAAAGAGCAGCCGCCCTTCGCCAAAGGCGCGCCGCACGGTTTCGAGCGGAATCGCAGGTTCGCGTGGTGGCGGCACGATGGTCGCGGCTGGGGCAGGTCGCAGCGCCGCGGGTGCGGTCTGAGGTTGGGCCGCCCTTTCCTCGATATCGGCGACGGCTTCGGCGACCTGGCGGATCACGGTGCCCAGAACGGAAATATCGGCTTCAACAGCCCCTAGGCGCGGGCCGGCATTGAGGTCGGCCATGGCGTTGATGCGCTGGCCGAGCACGGCGCCGGCCTTGGCATCGGTGGACAGGAGGCGCGACAATTCCTCGATGGCGCGCTCGAGCCGCTGCTCGGCGCGCTGGCGCAGGACACGCTCATGGGCGGTAACGGCGATGCAGCCGAAAACCAACGCGGCGAGAATCGCCTGAGCGGGCGTAAAGGCGAGCCCGAAATACGCCGCAGCTCCCGCTGCCGCCGCTGAAACCGCGATAAAGGTATAAACCAGGCCCTGCACAGCGCGATGCGATCCCCTAACGGGCGCCGGGATTCGGCCCCAATGTTCTTAGCATCGCCCCGGCCCGGGCTGGAACGGAATATTTACCCTGTTGGAGAACAATCGGCGCGCGTCGAACTATACCAAAGGCAAAGCCGCAATGGCGACAAACACTGGGGGACCCCTGGCAGTGCCGGGCCGGCTGCTCCTGATCGAGCGTGATCAGCGATCGGTGCGGCATCTCAAAGAAGCTCTCTCGGGGCAATTGCAGCCAGCGCCACAGCTTGCCCTGGCGGCCTGCGGCCGGACCGGGGCGGAAACCTTGCGGCGCGAAGCCTTTGACCTGGTGCTGGTGGATCTCGGAAGCCTTGAAGATCCCGGCACTGACGAGGCGATGGCGCGACTGGTCAAACTGGCCGATGGCGCGCTGGTGATTGCCCTGTCGGATGGTGGTTCGGTGTCGGCATCGCTGGTGGCGATGCGGGCCGGGGCGCATGATTGCCTCACCAAGCCGGTTGACGGAGCAACGCTGTTGACGCGAATCGGCGAGCTGGCACAGCGCCACGGCAAGGCCAGTGCCCTTTTGGGTGAGCCCGCCCTGCCCCCGCCCTCGGCCGATTTTGCCGGCTTTGTGGGTGGCTCAGGGGCGATGCAGGCCGTTTACGAGCAGATCATGCGGATCGCGCCTTCCCCTGCCCCGGTGTTCATCACCGGGGAAAGCGGCACCGGCAAGAATTTGTGCGCCGAGGCGCTGCATGGCAGCAGCCCGCGCGCTGGCCGCCCCATGGTCGTAGTGAACTGCGCGGCAGCCGACGCTGATTCCCTGGCACGCGAATTGTTCGGCGCCGGCTCGGATGGCGTGGGCGCGGCGCGGCGGGCGGATGGCGGCACGCTGTTTCTTGACGAAGTTGCGCAACTCGACCCCGAACTGCAGGCCAAGCTGCTGCACCTGTTGCAGACCGGCCGGATCACTGGCGAGGGCGAGGCGCCAACCAACGCCCTCGATATACGAGTGGTTTGCGCCACCAAGGAGCCGCTGACGCAGCTGATCGAAACCCGGCAATTGCGCGAAGACCTGTTTTACCGGCTGCATGTGCTGCCGATCCACCTGCCGCCGCTGCGGCAGAGGCCAAGCGACGTGTTGCCCCTTGCCCGCCATTTCCTTGAGCGGTTCGGGCGCGAGCAGGGCAAGCAGTTCTCCGGGTTTTCGCCCGAGGCGGTTGCGGTCCTGGGCGGATCGGAATGGCCCGGCAATGTGCGGCAATTGGAGAATCTGATGCGGCGCATCGCCGTGCTCGCCGATGGCGGCGAGGTCAGTGCGGCCATGGTGGCTTCGAGCGCTGCAGCGGGCGAACTGGGCCCCGGCGGCAATCGCGCCGAGCGCCGTTCGCCGGTGCGGCCAATGTGGGAGCAGGAACAGCGCATCATCGAGGATGCCATTGCCAGCTTTGGCGGCAATATCTCGCTGGCGGCAGCGGCCCTGGAGATCAGCCCCTCGACCATCTACCGCAAGCGCCAGGGCTGGGCTGGGCTGGAGGTGGCCAGCTAGCCTGCTGCCAGGGGTTGACAGGGCACGGATTTAGATCAAGCCCGGTTCAGCAATGGAGGTGAGTTGTGACCACTGGTCATGTGTTTATCGGCACCAGCCTGGATGGCTTTATCGCGCGCAAGAATGACGACATCGCCTGGCTGACGGATTACCCGACGCTTGGCGAGGATCACGGTTTCAACGCCCATATGGAACGAGTGGATGGGGTGATCATGGGGCGCGGCACCTATGAGGTGATCAAGCATTTCCGGCCGTGGTTTTATTCCAAGCCCGTGCTGGTGCTGAGCGGCAGCATCACCCAGACCGATGTGCCCGAGGAGATTGCCGACAAGGTCGAGATTGTGGATGCAACGCCCGAGGAGGCGATGCAACTGGTCGCGGGCCGAGGCTGGCGCGCGGCTTATGTGGACGGCGGCAAACTGATCCAGGCGTTTTTGCGCGCCGGGCTGATCGAGGATCTGGTGATCAGCCGCATTCCGGTGTTGATCGGCGAGGGCATTCCCCTGTTCGGGCCGCTTGGGGCCGACCTGGTGCTCGAGCATGTGGAAACCCAGGCCTTTCCATCGGGCCTGGTGCAATCGCGCTATCGCGTCCCCGGGGATGCGGCCTAAAGGCTGCTGGCCTGGCGGGCCTTGTTCCGATCGAGCCCCAGGCGGTGCTCGCGGAAGATGATGAAGATGCCCGAAGCGATCACGATCGCAGCGCCGCCCAGCATGGGCAGCGTCGGGATGTCGCCGAAAGCGAAGTAACCCACCGCCAGGCCGAGCAGCAGCGAGGTATATTCGAACGGAGCGATCACCGACATTTCGGCATGGCGATAGCTGGCAGTGAGGAGGATTTGCCCAACGCCGCCGGCAATGCCCGCCAGGACGAGGATCACGGTCTGCTCGAGCGTCGGCCAGACCCAGCCGAACGGCAGGGTCAACAGCGACAGCACCGAGCCGGTGATGAAGAAATACAGCACGATGGTTTCGGTGCGCTCGGTTTGCACGAGGCGGCGCACCTGCATCATGGCAAAGGCCGAAAAGATGGCAGCAAGCAGCGCGGCGAGCGCGCCCAGGGTTTCGCCGGTGCCCATGGCGGTTTGCCCGCTCAGGATGGTGAGCCGCGGCCAAAGCATGATGATCACGCCGACCAGGCCCACGATCACCGCCGTCCAGCGGTAAAGCTGCACCCGTTCCTTGAGCAGCACGGCGCCCAGCACCACCACGACCAACGGCGCGGCATAGCCAATAGCAATGGCCTCGGGCAGCGGCAGCATGGTGAGCCCGTAAAAGCTCAGGCCCATGGAGGCGATGCCGATAAGGCCACGCAGCACATGGCCGAACGGATTGTTGGTGTGCAGGCCGAAACGAAGATTGCCCTGCCAGGCGAGATAAACCAGCACCGGCACGATGGCGAAAAAGCAGCGGTAGAACACGAGTTCGCCCGCGGGGATGTTCTCGGCCGCCTTGATCAGGGCCGACATCGCCACGAAAACGCAGACCGAAGCAACCTTGAGGGTGATGCCGCGTAGCGGAGCAACCGTGGCAGGTGGAGAAAAAGCCGGGTTGGCCCCGCCGGAAAGTGTCACTTGCGTCTCGTTTGCGCTGGCTTAGTTGGCAGCGGCTTTTTCGAGTTTTTCCTTGGCCTGGCGGGCGGTGGCGAAGGCCTTGTGCTCGGGGCCCATGGCGCTGCCGGATTTGACAACGGCGCCGGCGGCATCGAGCAGTTCCCATTGCCAATTGGCGTTCTGGCCACTGCCGCCCTTGAGGCGCAGGCGGATCTGGAGGGGTTGAGCTGGTGTGTTCATGGCTTCCCTTATGCCCCAAGCCCTGGGGCGATGAAAGCCCCAAGGCAACCCGCAATGGCGGTTAAACCGCTGTGCGGCGATATTCGATCTTGTCGCCCCAGAAGGCGATCATATCGCGGATGGGCTCCACCAGTGGACAAGGATCGGGATAATACCAGGCAGCATCCTCGGCAGTCGCCGTCAGGGTCTTGATGGTGTAGTAGGAGGCCTCGCCCTTATAGGGGCAGGTGGTGTGGGTATCGGTTGCTTCGAGAATGCCGGGCTGGATGTCCTCGCGCGGCAGGTAAATGCGCAGCGGGGAGCCGGGCTCATCGACTTCCAGCGCCCGGATGGAATCGGCAATTTCCGCATCATCGAAGATGACATGGACGCGGCCTTCGGCCGGCCGGATCTTGATGTCCTTATCAAGACATTGAACGGGCATGATCTCGTGCCTTTCTAGCTGTGCGTATCGGTGCTCAACGCATCATCCCCGCCCGGGGTTCACCCTGCCCCGGCTTGACTCGGATGCGCCCCCTGCATATATCAGCGACACCCTGTTAGCACTCTCACTCGGTGAGTGCCAAAGGGCGCGAATTTGCAGTCCCGATGATGCTATAGGAGCAATCATGAGCTTCCGTCCCCTCCACGACCGCGTGGTCGTCCGCCGTCTCGACAGCGAGGAAAAGACTAAAGGCGGGATCATCATTCCCGACACCGCCAAGGAAAAGCCCTCCGAAGGCGTTATTGTTGCAGTTGGCCCAGGTGCCCGCGATGACAGCGGCAAGGTTGTGGCGCTGGACGTCAAGGCCGGCGACCGCGTGCTGTTTGGCAAGTGGAGCGGCACCGAAGTCAAGGTCGACGGTGAAGACCTGCTGATCATGAAAGAATCCGACATCATGGGCATCGTCGAAGCGTAAGGCTATTTGCTCGGTCAAATAGCCCGCTTCCCCTGCCCTTTTCCCTGTCTGCACTTTAAGGAGCGCCTCACATGGCAGCTAAAGAAGTAAAGTTCTCCACCGACGCGCGCGACAAGATGCTGCGTGGCGTCAACATCCTGGCCAATGCGGTCAAGGTGACCCTGGGCCCCAAGGGTCGTAACGTCGTTATCGAAAAGTCGTTCGGTGCTCCGCGCATCACCAAGGACGGCGTGACCGTTGCCAAGGAAATCGAACTGGAAGACAAGTTCGAGAACCTGGGCGCGCAGCTGCTGCGTTCGGTCGCCTCCAAGACCAACGATATCGCCGGCGACGGCACCACCACCGCGACCGTTTTGGGTCAGGCCATTGTTGTTGAAGGCGTCAAGGCTGTTGCCGCCGGCTTCAACCCAATGGATCTGAAGCGCGGCATCGACATGGCCGTGGAAGAAGTCGTGGCTTCGCTCAAGGCCGCTTCGTCCAAGATCAAGTCGTCGTCCGAAGTCGCCCAGGTCGGCACCATTTCCGCCAATGGCGAATCGTCCATCGGCGACATGATTGCCGAAGCCATGCAGAAGGTCGGCAACGAGGGTGTGATCACTGTCGAGGAAGCCAAGACTGCCGAGACCGAGCTCGATGTCGTTGAAGGCATGCAGTTCGACCGCGGCTATCTCAGCCCCTATTTTGTGACCAATGCCGAGAAGATGACTGCCGTTCTGGAAGATCCCGTGATCCTCCTGCACGAAAAGAAGCTCTCGAACCTGCAGGCTATCCTGCCGATCCTCGAGTCGGTTGTGCAGAGCCAGCGCCCGCTGCTGATCATTGCCGAAGACATTGAAGGTGAGGCTCTCGCGACCCTCGTCGTCAACCGTCTGCGCGGTGGCCTCAAGGTTGCTGCCGTCAAGGCTCCTGGCTTTGGCGACCGCCGCAAGGCCATGCTGGAAGACATCGCCATCCTGACCGGTGGCCAGGTGATCTCCGAAGATCTCGGCATCAAGCTCGAGAATGTGACTATCGACATGCTGGGCACTGCCAAGCGCGTTGAGATCACCAAGGAAAACACCACGATCGTTGACGGTGCCGGCACCCAGGAAGACATCCAGGGCCGCGTTGGCCAGATCAAGGCGCAGATCGAGGAAACCACTTCGGACTACGACAAGGAAAAGCTGCAGGAACGCCTGGCCAAGCTCGCTGGCGGTGTCGCCGTGATCCGCGTCGGCGGCTCCACGGAAGTGGAAGTCAAGGAGCGCAAGGACCGCGTCGATGACGCTCTCAACGCTACCCGCGCTGCCGTTGAAGAAGGCATTGTTGCTGGTGGTGGCGTGGCACTGCTGCGCGCTTCCAACGCAATGACCGTCAAGGGCATCAACGCCGACCAGGACGCTGGTATCGCCATCGTCAAGCGCGCTCTGCAGGAGCCCGTACGCACCATTGCCAATAACGCCGGTGCCGAAGGCTCCGTGGTTGTGGGCAAGATCCTCGAGAACTCCTCGCTCACCTTCGGCTACAACGCCGCAACCGGCGAGTATGGCGATCTGGTGCAGCTGGGCGTTATCGACCCGGTCAAGGTGGTTCGCACCGCCCTGCAGGACGCAGCTTCGGTTGCTTCGCTGCTGATCACCACCGAAGCCCTCATCGTCGAGGCTCCCAAGGACGCAGCACCGGCAATGCCGGGCGGCGGCGGCATGGGCGGCATGGGCGGCATGGACTTCTAGTCCAGCCATTCAGGCAAAAAATTCAGGATCGTTTCTTCCCAGTCACGATCTTGGTTGGAAAGGCGCAGTGGAAACACTGCGCCTTTTTCTTGCGCCGATCCCGCGCTAGAGTGAGGGCTCTCAACCCACGAGGATTGCATGCGGACGCCACGACGCGGAAGCGCTTACGACCAGGCGGAAGCCGCCTTCAAGAGCGCCACGAGCAAACCAGCTGCACCTGCGGCACCCGCCAAGGCGGCAACGCCACCGGCTGGCAAGGAACTGGTGTCGCTGCGGCTCGACCGGGCGGTGCTGGAGCATTTCCAGGAGGATGGGCCGGGCTGGCAGGAGCGCATCAACGCGGCGCTGCGCCAGGCCGCCGGGCTGGAGCCCGAGGACTAGGTTTTTTAGCGGAAGATCAGCAGGCGCAAGGCGAGGATGATCGAGACGACGACCACCAGCGGGCGGATGATCTTGGCCCCGAACCGGATGCCGATGCGCGCGCCGGCATAGCCGCCCACGACCTGGCCAACCGACATGGCGATGGCGGCTGGCCAGACCACGTCCCCGGCGATGATGAAGATGATCAGGGCCGAAAGGTTGGACGTGAGGTTGAGGATCTTGGTGTTGCCGGCGGCGCGGGTGATGCCAAGCCCGAACAGCATCACAAAGCCGATGGTGAAGAACGAGCCGGTGCCGGGGCCGAACACGCCATCGTAAAAGCCCAGCACAAAGCCCATCAGGGGCACGAAGAGCTCGAAGCGCAGCCGCGGCGCGCGATCGAGGTCGGACAAGTTGGGGGCGAAAAGGAAATACAGCGCCACCCCGATCAGCGCCACCGGCACCGCGACATCGAGCAGGGTCACGTCTATCTGCTTGACCACGAGAGCGCCAACAAGGCTGCCGGCGTAAGTAGTAAAGAGCGCGGGCACGAGCTTGCGCAGGGTGACAAAGCCGCGCCGCCAATAGGTCAGTGCCGCAAGGCTTGTTCCCACCACGCCCTGCAGCTTGTTGGTCGCGAGCGCGGCCACGGGCGGCACGCCGGCCGAAAGCAGCGCGGGCAGCGAAATCATGCCCCCTCCCCCGGCGATGGCGTCAACAAAGCCGGCCAGCATGCCAGCGCCAGCGAGCGCCAGCAGCACAAGGGGATCGAGCAGCATATCAGGGTCCGGGGGTTAGGCGGCGGGCGGAAGAGTCGGCACTTGGCTTAGCCGCCAATGGGGAGGGCTGGCAATGGGGCGCAGCGCTAGAAGTCGGCGGCGGCCCCTAACGTGCCCAATATGTTCTCGAGCGCCGCGCGACGCTCTGGCGTCCAATCGGCGCCACGCGACACAAACAAGCAGGCCTGGCTGCGCAGCATCACGCCGTCTTCCAATACGCGCAGGCCGTTGGCGGCAAGGGTCGAGCCGGTGCTGGTGATATCGACGATGATATCGGCTACGCCCGACGCGGGCGCGGCTTCAGTGGCCCCGAGGCTTTCGACCGTCCGGTATTCGGCAATGCCGGCGCGGGCGAAATGCTGGCGGGTGACGGTGATATATTTGGTAGCAATGCGCAGCCAACGGCCGTGGCGGGAGCGGAAGTCGGAAGCGACATCGGCCAGATCATGGAGATGGGTGACATCGATCCAGCTATCGGGCACGGCGACCACCACATCGGCATTGCCAAAACCCAGCTCGGCCGCAACCGCAACGGCGGCCGGCCCGACTTCGCTGGTTTCGTGGATCAGGTCGAGCCCGGTGACGCCCAGATCGATGGTGCCGCGGATCAATTCGCGCGCAATCTCGGCCGCGGGGTAAAAGCGCACGGTGATCTCAGGGTGTCCGTCCACTGCGCCCAGATAAGAGCGCGCGCCGCCGGGGCGGGTGATCTCGAGGCCACGGGCGGCGAACCAGTCACGGGTTTGCTCTTCAAGGCGCCCTTTGGAGGGCACGGCAAGGGTAAGGCCGGTCATTGCGCTAACTCGGCCTCCAAACGATCAACCCACACGGCGCAGCCGGAGGCGGCGATGGGCGCCGTAGCGCCGAGGCGCTCGAGCAGCCGATCATATTGCCCGCCCGACACCAGGACGGCGCCGCCGGGACCGCGCATCTCGAAAACAATGCCCGTATAATAATCGAGCCGGGGCGAGAAGCTGGCGTCAAAGCTCACATGCGCTTCGCCCAGATTGTCGAGATGCCGGCGAATGGTACGAATGGGGGCGCCCAGCATCAGCCGGTGCCGCGCCGCCAGGGCTTCGAGCCGGGTCAGCGCCTGCAATACGGGGCCGGAAATGGCGAGATAGTCCCGCAGCAGCGCCAGGGTTGCGGGGGGCACATGGGCGGCATCAAGCGCCTGCTGCTCGAGATAGCGGTCGGCGATTTCGGTGGGGGTGCGTCCTTCCGACAGGCTGAGGCCCGCCGCCACCATGTTTTCGGTAATCTCGCCGATCAGCGCTTCGCGCGTGGGCTGCTCGGCGCGGGGAGCGTCGGGGGCGGCCTCCAGCCGGCTGAGCAGCCGAGCCATGGCCTCGGTGTGGCCGAAGCGGTGGCGGATGCGGGGGCGCCAGGGCGCGGGCATATCGGCCTGGGCCAACAGGGCCTCGAACAAGCCAACGCCACCCAGCCGGATATGCGGGCGCACGCCATAAAGGTCGAGCGCGGCGCGGGCAAAGGTCAGCACCTGATCGAGGGCCACATCGCCATTGGGCTGCGCGACGAGTTCAAGCCCCGCCTGGTCGAATTCGGCGGGAAGGCCCTCGCGCTGGCGAAAGATCGGACCCAGATATGAAAAAGCGGCCGGCTCACCGGCGCCATTGGCGATGTAATCGGCCACGATGGGCAGGGTGAAATCGGGGCGCAGGCAGTATTCCGCGCTACTGGCACCCGAGGTCAGCAACAAGCGCCGCCCGAATTCCTCGCCGGCCAGGTCGAAATAAGGATCGGCCGGCAGCAGCAGGGGCGGCGCGGCCCGGGTGGCGCCCTGAGCCTCCACCAGGGATTCGAGCTGGGCGCGACGGTAAGCGGCGTGCGTCATGCGACCGCTCCGGATTGAGGATAAGCCTGGCTGGGTAACTCACTGAATGACCCCCTCCCCGGCCCTCCCCTCAAGGGGGAGGGAGGGCAGGAGCCTTGAGCTCCTGGTGTGCTTTCCGATCCGATCAGGGCCCCGGTCATTGCTCGCTCAGCAGCTGCTGGATGGCCGATACCAGGTCTTCGCGCTTGATCTCGAACTGGCCGGGGCGGGCGGCTTTCCATTCGGCATTGTCGGTGATGGCGGCAGCGGCCTGCTTGCCGGCTACCAGATCTTTGACCTGCAAAATGCCCCCTTCGCGCTCAAGCGAGCCTTCGATGATCACGGCAGGAGAATTGCGCTTGTCGGCATAGGCGACCTGCTTGCCGAAATTCTTGCTGTTGCCGAGGAACATCTCGGCGCGGATGCCGGCAGCGCGCAGCTCGGACACCATCGCGGCGTAGCCGGCGGTCTGGTCCTTATCCATCACCAGCACGACAACCGGGCCGACCGGTTCGGCTGACTTGAGATTGCCGGTGAGCTTGAGCGCATTGGCCAGGCGCGACACGCCAACGGAGAAGCCGGTGGCTGGGACAGGTTCGCGCCGGAAGCGGGACACGAGGCCATCATAGCGCCCGCCACCGCCCACCGAGCCGAACACCACGTCCTGACCCTTTTCGTTTTGCACCTTGAAGGTGAGTTCGATCTCGAAAACTGGACCGGTGTAATATTCGAGGCCGCGCACGACGGAGGGGTCGAGCACGACGCGGCCGCCAAAACCAGCGGCGCTGACCAAGCCAAAGATCGATGCCAATTCCTGCACGCCCTCAAGCCCGGTTGCCGAGCCGCCGATCAGGCCGGCAAGATTGTTGATGGTGGCGATGACATGGGCATTGCTGCCCTTTTCCACGCCCGGCGCGGGAGTGCCGCTTTCGAGATAGCCCAAGATGGGCTCGATCTGTTCGGCCGACAGGCCAGCGCCCTTGGTGAAGTCGCCGCTTTCGTCCTTGCGGCCGGCGCCCAGCAGCAGCTTGACGCCGTCGATGCCGAACTTGTCGAGCTTGTCGATGGCACGCAGCACGATAAGCTTTTGCTCTTCAGTGCCGACGCCGGCGGTCGCCAGCACGCCATCGAGCACCTTGCGATTGTTGACGCGCACCACATACTGGTTCTGCAGGCCGAGTGCATCCATGACATCGGCCATCATCATGCACATTTCGGCGTCCGCCTCGGGGCCGGCGGCCCCAACGGTATCGGCATCGAACTGCATGAACTGGCGGAAGCGGCCGGGGCCTGGCTTTTCGTTGCGGAACACATAACCCTGCCGATAGGAGCGATAGGGCTTGGGCAGGGTTTCGAAATTCTCGGCGAAGTGGCGGGCGAGCGGCGCAGTCAGGTCATAACGCAGGCTCAGCCACTGCTCGTCATCGTCCTGGAGCGAAAACACGCCGGCATTGGGCCGGTCGGTATCGGGCAGGAATTTGCCGAGGGTTTCGGTGTATTCAAACAGCGGCGTTTCCACCGGATCAAAGCCATAGCGCTCATAGACCTGGCGGATGGTTTGCACCATGGCATCAACGGCCGCGATCTCGCCGGACGTGCGGTCTTCAAAGCCGCGCGGCAGGCGCGGAGCGATCAGCTTGGCTTTTTGGGTCATTGGGCGGTCCTGGGGCACGCGTCGTCCTTAGCGGATCGGCCAAGGGGTGACAACAGGGGTGGGCCGGGTCAATCCAGCCCACCCCTGCCCTCACAAGGGCGGTGGCGGCGCGGGACCGCCGCCATGAGGATTGATCGGCACGTCAAGCCAGTGCGCGGGCTCCGACACGGGTCCTAGGCCGATATCGGCCCGCAGATAGGCGGGCAGGTCCGGAGGCAGGCGTGGCCGGCTCCAATAAGCGCGCAGCGCCGCGATGAGCACGGGGATGAGCCCGCGCTGCTGCACGGCATCGGCGATGGAATATTCAACGCGCAGCACAATGCTGCGCCCGTCAAACTGATGTGACATGGCTGTTCCGGACGCGATTAGGCGCCGGCCTTCTGTTGGATGGTGGTGATGAGCGGAATCCTGGCCGCAAACGACCCGATTTACGCGCATCACCGATGTGGAGGCTGGATGATGTCCAGTGGCACGAGTGCCGGCAGGGCAGAAACGGAGGGTTTAGCCTCGGTGTCGGAGCTGCATGGAATTCATTCGGCGGCGTACGCGAATGCAAACTGTCATTGCTGGTGCCTCCCGAATGGCGTTGCTGGACCCCGCTCGTTTAGCTCACGAACTTGCGAGGAGCAAGCGGGAATGCGGCAGGTTGTCGCAGAAGGTCAGGGCTGTTGCGCCCGAGCAACAACTAAGCTGGGGCGCACCAGGCTTGCCCGCGCGGCCTCGACTTCGGCACGGCAAAAGCAAGTGTGAACGTGATCATTGACCAGACCCATTGCCTGCATGAAGGCGTAGCAGGTGGTCGGGCCGACAAAGTTGAAGCCGCGCTTGCGGAGGTCCTTGGACAAGGCACGCGAGGCATCGGTTTGCGCGACGAGACGCAAGGCGTCCCAACTCAGGTCGGTGGGACGCTGGTCGGGGGCTGGCTCGAAGCGCCAGAAATAGGCGGCAAGCGAGCCGAACTCCTCGATCAGTTGCAAGGCGCAGCGGGCATTGTTAATCGTGGCGTTGATCTTGCCACGGTGGCGGATGATGCCGGGGTCAAGCAGCAGGGTTTCCACATCTTCGGGCGTCATCGCCGCAACGCGGGCGATGTCGAAATCATGGAACACCGCGCGAAAACGCTCGCGTTTGCGCAGGATGGTGATCCAGGACAGGCCGGACTGGAAGCCCTCCAGGCAGATCTTTTCAAACAAGCGCCGGTCATCGGTAACGGGGCGGCCCCACTCGGCATCGTGGTAATGCTGATAAATCGGGTCGGCGCCCGCCCATGGACACCGGTTACTCTCCGGCAATGCTTCAGGCATGGTCGTCACAACACGGGTCTTGGTTCAGTTTTAGCCAAAGCGAATTGTGGCAGCTTGGTGGCCATTAACGTTCTGGGTTTATCAGGCTTTGGGTATTTAACGCCATATTGGCCGGCAATAAACGGATTGGAGCTGTTGCTATGGGTTTACCTTACCTCAAAAGCGCCCTGGCGCTGATGCTTTGCCTTTCAGTGTCGCTGCCGGCGCAGGCCCTGCCTCCGGGTTGGCGGTTCCTGCCCCCTCCGGGCGTGACGGGCGGCTACAGCCCACCGCCGGAAGTCGTGATGGTGCGATCCAGCAATCGCATTCCCGCGCAGTTTCAACGCACCGTGGTGCAGGTCACGACCAAGGAGCGCGCCGGGACCATCATCATCGATACGTCCGAGCACTTCCTGTATTACATCCTCGGCGATGGCCAGGCGCTGCGCTACGGCATCGGCGTTGCCAAGAGCGGCTTTGAGTGGCGCGGCACGCACCGGGTGAGCCGCAAGGCGGAATGGCCAAGCTGGACGCCGCCAGCCGCCATGCTCAAGCGCCGGCCGGATCTGCCCCGCCACATGGAAGGGGGCATCAACAACCCGCTGGGCGCCCGCGCCCTTTACCTGGGCTCGACCCTGTATCGCATCCACGGCACCAATGAGCCCTGGACCATCGGGCAGAACGTCTCCTCGGGCTGTATCCGCATGACCAATGACGATGTGGTTGACCTGTATGAGCGGGTGCAGCTGCGCACCAAGGTGATTGTGCTTTAGTAAGGGTTTGTCACGCAAAATGGCGGGGCCTCGCCACCGGGGCCTCTAGCCATGGGTGCGCCCGCCATGCCTCGCTTGCTTTGCCTGCTCCGCAATTTCGGCTCCGACGAGCGCGGGGTCTTTGCCGTGATCTTTGGCTTGATGGCCATTGTGCTGGTGGCCATGGGCGGGGCCGTGGTGGATTATGTGACGCTGGAGCAGACCCGCAACCGCGGCCAGCTGGCCCTCGATGCGGCGGCACTCGCGCTGCAAGGCGAGATCTTCAAGGTTCCGATCAACAGGGCGGATATCGAGACCAAGGCCGAGGCGCTGCTGCTAGAACGCATTGGCGATGCCCGGGTGGAAGCAAGCATCGAGACGGTTCGGACTGATCCGGCGAGCGGCACCCTGTTCTTGCAAGCGCATATCAAAGTGCCCACCGCCTTTGTGCAGCTCGTGGGGGTTCCCTCACTGGAAGCGCGGATCGTTTCGGAAGCTACAAGGCAGATGCTTGAGCTGGAAGTGGCGATGGTGCTGGATAACTCCGGCTCCATGGGGCAGAGCCGGCGCATGGAATATCTCAAGGAGGCGGCCGCGTGCGCCACCAATATCCTGTTTTATGACAAGGTAAACGACGCCTGCGCACCGCTCGATACGCGCAACCCCGCGCCGAACGTGGCCATCAGCATTGTGCCCTTCACCATCATGGTCAATGTGGGCCCGCAGTTCAGCAATGCGGCCTGGCTCGACTGGGCTGGGGCATCAGCGATCGCCAAGGCGAATTTCGATAGTGACGACAATGACAGCAATGTCTTTGATGGCATCGTCGATCGCAAAAAGCTGTTCGAGCAAACCAAAGTGCCATGGCGCGGCTGCGTGGAGGCCCGGCGGGCTCCGCATGACACCACGGATGCGGCGCCGAACACACCGCAGCTCAAGTTCCTGCCGATGTTCTCGCCTGACACCAACCGGAACGGCGGTAATGATTATCTGTCCGACCTGGGCAACCTGAACATCACTGCGGGACGCTGCGCTATCGACCACTGCGTCCGCACTGTGAAACAAACCGACTGTCGCAGCATCTTTGGTTATGCCTATTGCACCGGACCGACGACGACGACTTACAGTCACCGCGTGGGCAACTCGACGACGAATTCTACGTCGAGTTGCATCGGCACCAACTGGACCAATGCGGAGGAAACACAGAGTTCCATCTCCAATGGGGTATTGACCACCACTTCGACTTTCAGCCCGCTCAGCGCGCGCGAGTTGCAGGAGCGGGTGTGCAAATACAACGGCACCACGGTCGCTGACGCGGCCGGTAGCGGCCCCAATGCCGACTGCCCGAGCGTTCCCCTGCTGCCGCTGACCCATTCGGTTACAGACGTTCTTGCGCGTATTCGGGCGATGACACCTGACGGCCAGACCAACATCCAGCAAGGGGCAATGTGGGGCGTGCATGCGCTTTCCCCCACCGAGCCGTTAACCGAGGCTCTAGTGAACACCAACGCCGCTGTGTCCAAGAACCTGATCATCATGACCGATGGGTATAACCAACCTCCCGGAAGCGACAGCTACTTTTCGTGGGGGTTTCCCAAAGACGGTCGGCTGGCGGACACCGACGGCATTCCCAACAACGAGAACGAACGCAACATTCTAAGCACGGCTGCCATGACAGCTGCCATGGATGCTAAAACCGTAACCACCTGCGCCACGGCCAAGGCGGCGGACATGAAGGTGTTCACGATTGGGCTGAGTTCCCCCAATGCGCAGGCGACCAAAGTGCTGACTGATTGTTCGTCGGGAGAAGGCTATGCCTATTTCCCAAAAACCCCGGCCGAGCTCAAGGACGTGTTCCGGCGCATTGCTGGGCAGCTGGCGCAGTTGCGGCTGGCTAAGTAACTCGGCAGCGTCGTGCCCGATGCAACAATGCCTCGCCGGGAAAGCGAGGCATTGGATGCAAGAAAAGGAGAGTTACGGGGGGCGAGCGGACTAGAACCGATAGGCAAAGCCGAAGGCGGCGAGGTGGCGGGCATCGTCCGACGAGAGATCGGTGCGGTACTCATACTGCCCACGCAGCGAAAAATTGGCGGACAGCGCCAGTTCGGCGCCGGCGCCCAGACCGGCAAAGGCATCCGTGTCCGAGTTGGTGCCGAGGTCAGCAAGGGCAAAGATCATCAGGGTTTCGCTTGGGAGAAAGCCGGCGCGGGCCAGGGCGGAGAGATCGACGCTGCCGTCGCCAAACCGGGCTACGCCCGCTTCACCGCTCAGGATCAGTTCACCAGCGGCCCAGCTATAGCCGAGAGCGGCGGCGATGCCGCCAGTGGAGTCCGGGCTGACCACGGCCTGACCCAGAACGCCGGCGTAAAAGCCGCTCCAGTCGACAGCCACTTCGTACTCGGTCGGCAGCGCCGGCACATCGAGCTGCGCAAAGGCCTCGGCGCCCTGCGCGACGGTTGGAACAGCCGCCAGCGAGATGCAGGCAAGCAGGGCAAGGGTCTTGGGATTCATGCGAAGCGCTCCGGTGATCGACGCACTTGGCACCAAACGTGGTTAACATTGCCTTAAAATATCGCGCGCAGCTAGCCGCCACTTTGCCGAACATCTTAAGGGTTTACTGGTACTCCACTGGCATTATTACCATGAATTCTGGAGTGTTTTCATGCGTTCCCCAAGTTTATCCCGCCGGTTCATGCGTACCGGCCTCCTGACTGTTGCCGCCTTTGCTTTGGCCACAAGTGTAAGCTTGGCGGACGATTGGGTCGCCGAGCGGCTGCGCGGCGGGGTGTTCGCGCTTGAAAACGGCCAATGGGTGCAGTTGCAACGCGGCGACGTGGTGCCCGACAACCGACCCATCCAGACCGCTACCGATGGGCGGGTTACCTTTACGCGTGGCAAAGAGCGGCTTGATCTAAGCCCGGGCACCCAGGTTCAGATCTTTGACGCGGCTGCCGGCGCGTTGCCCTATACTACTGTGCGCCAGTATTTCGGCGAAGTTGGCGTGGAAGCCGAAGTGCGCAATGTCGAGCACTTCGCGGTGGAAACACCTTACCTCGCAGCCGTAGTCAAGGGCACCCGCTTTTCCGTGCAAACCAGCGACACCGCATCGCGCGTCGATGTGGAGCGCGGCGAGGTTTCGGTCAGCGACAATGATAGCGGGCAGGTTGCCAGCGTTGCAGCCGGCGAGTCCGCCTCGGTCGGCCCCGAGGTCGGCGAGATCGTCACCCAGCCGACCGCCACTCCATCCAGCGCTCCCGCAGAGCCGCCCAGCATCTCCACAACAGCGAGCGAGTCGAACCCCCAACCAGACGGCGGCACCCAACCCGATCCAGGACGGCCCGGCACGACGCCATCCGACAATAACGGGGGCAGCACCGGCAATGGTGGCGGGAACAACGGGAACAACGGTGCGGGGAACGGCGGCAATGGTGCCGGCAACGGCGGGAACGGAAACGGAAACGGAAACGGAAACGGCGGAGCCGGGAACGGCAACAATGGCAATGGCAATGGCAATGGCCAGGGTTACGGCAACGGCAACGGCGGAAACAACGGCGGGGGCCAAGGCAACGGTAATGGCGGCCCCGGCAATGGCGGTCCCGGACCAGGCAATAACGGGAACGGCCATGGGAATGGCCCCGACAAGCCTGACAAGGATGATCACGGCAACGACAAGGGCAATAACGGCAACGGCAACGGCAATGGCGGCAATCCAGGCGGCGGGCCGGGTCACAACCACGATCAAGACGACAAGGGGCCTGGCAGAGGCGACAGCGGCCCTGGCTCCAACAACGGCAACGGGCCCGGTGCCAACAACGGCAAGAAGGATTAATCGCCAGCAAGCAAAAAGCTGCCGGCATCGACAGCTTTTGCCCGCCTTGCCCGGCGGGGAGCGCTTTAGCTATGCCGGGACTTGCCCCCGCTCCCTTGCAGGGCGCTGAGAACCACCGCGCCCACCAACCCGGCGATCAGCGTGGCAGCCAGGGGATGCTTTTGCGCCGCGAGCAAAGTGCTGTGGCGGCGCACATGGAAGTTTTGGTTGCCCTCGCGCTTGCCGTCCGGACGAGGCTGATAGAGATTGTCGCGCAGGCTTGGGTCGCCCGGCTCCCGGGGCGCAATCTGCAGCGGCCGCCCTACACCCTCCAGCAAACGATCCGTCAAACGCGGTGCCAGCCGTCCGGCCAGCGTAATCAGGAAACCGGCCCCCCCGACATACAACTGGCGCCGCGGATGCTCGGCGGCAAACAGGATCGCGTCCGCGACGAGCTCGGGATCGTAAAGCACGGGCGGCAGGCGCGGGGGCGCATCGAGATAATTGCGGGCATGTTCGGGGAACGGCGTATGAATGGCGCCGGGCTTGATCAGGGTGACCGAAATGGGCGCCCCCTCCTCCTCCAGTTCCATGCGCAGGGCATCCGTCGCCGCCTGCACGGCGTGTTTGGAGGCTGAATAAGGGCCCTGCAAGATCATGGTGCGGTCCGACAGCACTGAGCCCAGATTGATGATCGCGCCTCCCTTAGCGCGCAGATGGCGCGCGGCGACCAGCGAGCCCATCAGCACGCCGAAATAATTCACCTCAAATACCCGGCGATGATCCGCGAGCGTCACCTGTTGCATGGTTCCATAAGTGGCCGCCGCCGCATTGTTGACCCAGGTGTTAAAGCCACCAAAGCTGTCTATGGCCGCTTGCGCGATGCGCTCAGCCGCAGCATTGTCGGCCATATCGGCCGGGCAGATCGCGACCTCCCCTCCCCCAGCTCGCAGGCGGACCGCCACCCGCTCCAGGTCATCGGCACTGCGGGCAGCAAGCACGACTTTGGCGCCGCGGCGCACCGCCTGCTCGGCCGTAGCCAGGCCATTGCCGCTGGTCGCGCCGGTGATCACAATCACCTGCTGGCTGAGAGGTTTGAGCTTGGCAGGCATTGTGCACCTTTGAATGGAATGCCAGCTAACGCCCGCGTCCAACCCTGGTTCAGTCAAGAAGCCGCACAAGACGGTGAGCTGGCGGTTTGCGGCCAGGCGCGTTTTGAGCTAAAACTTTCGAGTCGAAAAAATTGTGAGGCCGGTGTGGTTATTCCGGCCCCTGCGCAAGCGGGATACAGTCGCTCCAGCGAACCCACGGCATCAACCCATATCGGGATGGTGCCTGGCGGAAGCGAACTTTCGTCATGTGCCGTCCTCCTTTGAGAGAACCGCAATGACCGACAAGAAGACCCTCCTCGTAGCCCAGCTCTGCATCACCTTCATGATGGCCCTTTCCATGTCCGGCATCATGGGCTTGCTGGTGATGGGGCCGACCACCGAGTGGCTGCAGGCCTGGCCACGCCAGTTCATCACCGCCTGGCCCATCGCCTTTGTGCTGACGCTGTTCACCGGCCGCATCGGCTTTGCCATTGCCCATCGCCTGGTTCGCCCTACCGCCTGATTGGTTTTTCCTCGAAAAGCCATTCGCTGAGGCAAACAAGGGCGGCGTCAGCCTTGGCTGGCGTCACCCGGCCCTGCCCCGGCAAAGCTTGCCGCTGCCGTGTCGGAATCACCGCCCGGTCAACGTCCTGTGCTTCATAGGGTGGCGGGCCAGACGAGAAAGGGAGAAGCCGGCAATGAAGGGGATAAACGAGATCGGGTGTCGCTGCGGCCAGGTGCGCCTTGTGCTGAGCGGCGCACCCATCATCAGCACCGAATGCTGCTGCAGAAGTTGCCGGCAAGCCGGGGCCCGGCTCGAACAACTGAAGGGCGCAGCGCCGATCCTTGGCGAACACGGCACCACCAGGTTCGTTCTTTACCGCAAGGACCGGGTCACGTTCCTGGGCGGGCTCGATGGTTTACGCGAATTCCGCCTGTCGCCCGAAGCAGGCACGCGGCGCGTCGTGGCAACATGCTGCAACACGCCGGTGTTTCTGGATTTCAAGGGCGGGCACTGGTTCAGCCTTTACGCTGGCCTGTGGCCCCAAGAGGCGCTGCCGCCGGTGGAGATGCGCACCATGACCTCCGACCTGCCCGATCCCTCGGTGCTTCCCGGCGACGTGCCCAATCGCAAGCATCAGTCCGTGTCGTTCTTTGCCAAGCTGTTGGGAGCATGGATGGCCATGGGTTTTCGCAGCCCCTATCTACCGGTGGGTGGCAAGCTCGAAGCCTAACGACTTGCGCCTAAGCCGAGGTGCGGCGCACGGGTGCGGTGGTGCGCACCGAATCCTGGTCGGCAGTGATCCTCTGGCCCCGCTCGGTGAGATGATAGCCGACCGCCTCGATGTCGTTCAGGCAAGCCTCGGTATCCACGGAAGGCCGCTGGGTTTCCCCCGCCACCATGTCGAGTGCACGGGTCATGGCCCATGGCCCAAACCGTTCAGGCAGATTGGCCCCGGACAGATCGGGGGAATAGCCGATGATCGATCCCTGGCCGCTGAAAACATAGACGTGCATCGCCACTCCTCTTGCTGGCCTCCATCTGCCATGAATGGCACAAAGTGTCGAGGAAGGTGCCCCGACGTACTCTGCCGGATAGCAGGAGCATCACATAGACCCACGTCCTTTAGGCGCTAGGTTTGTATGAGCTGGATTGGAGATCGCACCCCGTATGAGGAACGTTCCCAGATTCCCTACAGAAACAAACGCATACCAATCAGGAAAGCGCTCTTAAAGAAGCGCGACATAGCACCAATTTTGATGGTCGTGCCTGCGTCATTCGGCCCGCATTAAGCGTCTACGCGCCGACCCCATGACATTAAATCTCGCGAAATGCACAAAACTGCCTTCAGTCGCTAGTGCTATTCATCGGTGGTCAGCGGCGAACTCTCGTAGTCGCCTAGCACTCAGAGCCGCTGGAAACCGAGCCTGCAGAAGGAACCATCACCGCCGCTAATACTGGATCGTGTTGTGAGGAACGGCGCAGTTGACTATCGACTTCAGCAACGCGCTACTCCACAAGAAGCATTAGCTACTTGCCGATGGCTGCACGTACGGCCAAGTCAATCGTGGCACAGTTTATTCAGGCAGACTAGACCTTCTGACAGGAGGCTCAAGCGCCGCAGGGAAACGCCGATGGGGTTTGACCTCCCGGCAGTTTGATCTCCCGCCAGCAGAGACTGTTTCAATCTGCTCTGCTTGCAGGCTCAATCTGCGGACCCTCTACACTGCGGAGGTCTTCTCCATCGATCGCGTTATTGCAGCGCTGTCTTCAACAAGCCGGCCCTTGTCAAGCCGCAGTTTGCGATCCGTCATCTCGCTTAGCAGCCGATCGTTGTGGGAGGCGAAAATGAATGCCTCGTTGCTTTTGATGTAGCTAACGAGTCTATCATGAGCTTTGTGCTGGAAGTCCCGATCTGCAACGCCCATCCATTCATCAAGCAGCAGGATATCTGCGGGTTCGACTGTGCTCATAGCGAACTGCAATCGGCTCTGCATGCCTGGTGAATACGTGCCCAGAGGTAAATCAAAAAACGCCCCAAGTTCTGCAAATGATGAAACGTTATGAACATACTCTTCAAGATTCATCGTCCTGATGCCTAAGAGGGCGTACCGAAGGTGAACATTTTGCCGGCCAGTCAACGCCAGGGCCGTGCCTGCGCCAATCGTCAGCAACGACCTAATAGAGCCACTGACCTCCAGAGCACCCGAAGCTGCCGGTAACATGCCACCAATTAACTTCAACAATGTGGTCTTGCCGTTACCATTGCCACCAACGATCCCAATCCTCTCCCCGCGACGAACTTCAAGCGACACGTCATTCAGCGCGCGCAAGAACAGTTTACCAGTCCGCTTACGAATAATTCGGGGGTCATCAGCTAAGTCCCGGCTCCTGACTCCGCGCAGCGGAATATCAACCGTGACGTTCGAGATCTTGACCACGATGTCGGATGAAGGCGTAGTCATGCCACCCACCGGTATATGACCAACTCACGATTGGCAGAATAGCAGGCCCGAGAAATAAGAACTCCAGCAGCAGAGAGCGCCATTACCACCGCGACGCTAGCAAACGGCAACACACCGGACAGCAGAGGAGCGCGTACCACCTCAATGACGTGATATACTGGGTTAAAATCTACAACCCAGCGATGACTCTGTATGCGTGAAGGATTCCACAGTATGGGGGTAATCAGATAAACAGCGAATAATAATTGGGGAAGAAAACCTCGAAGCAGCCTAAGCCGATCGAAAATAAATGCGAACGGCAATGCCCACGACAACAGGAGCAAGCACAGAAGCGCGACCCCAATCAAAAAGCCAAGAACATTGCTGTTCTCAAGGGCGCTAGGATTCACGAACATGATCACGATGAAAGATGCAACCAACTTCAGCACCAGCGAAGTAGCGAACTCATAACAGGTGACGAGATAAACTATGTAGCCTGACACGGTTGGAAAGGACAGATAGCGGCTAACCTTCTCATTGGCATGAGATGCCTCTGAGATGTAGGTGGAGATCGCTTGCCACAAAGAGAACGAGACTGCAAAAAAAGGGATGAACGTATCCACCGGCTCGTTAAATACCAGAGCCATCACCATCCCTAATAACGCAACGTGAACAAGCACCGATATAAAGGGCGCGAACAATCCTATTCCCGAACTCCTGCGGTGCTCGGCGATTTCCGCGAGATACAACTGCCAAGCGAGTCCACGTTGAGTTGATAGGACCGCAAGATCTCCCAGGAAGGTCCGCTCCACCCATCGCCAGTCATTGCGAACTGGTGTCATGGGAGAACCTTAGCCAACTGTAACGCGGCATTCACATATATCTGAGAGCGTTTTTCTACGTTGTGGTTGTCAAGATATTCCTGCTGCGCGAACCTGCGACTCGCAATTTCTCCATCTCGTCGAGACAGCTTCTGCGCAAGTTCGATGTGGTTACCGATCTCGAAGAAGCTAATCATGCCGGGCTGGAAACGATCCAACTCTTTGAAGCAGTGCGTGCGTGAGCAGTACACCGGCCTTTGCATATCAAGCGCCAACGCAGCTGGGCCAGAGGAAGTTTGTCCAACCTCCGCATAAGGCAGCACCACTGCGTCACAAGCGGCCATAACTTCGTTGAACTCAGCGTTGCCCAGCGAGCCGCAGAAGTGCACTCTGTGCGCCAAGGATCCGCGAATTCTACTTGCGCCCTTACCACCCTTCTCGTCGCCTCGACGTTCCAGCGCCGTAACGAGTTTCTGCACGTATGGCTGCGCTACAGTATGGCGGGCGATGCCCTCTGGGTGAAGTCCGCCTACGACCATCAAACTGTAATTCTCAGGCAAGTGACGCATGGCACCAATCGCCACTTCGATCCCCTTATAGGGCGACAGAAAACCAAAGCAGCCGATCACAAACTTGCCTTGAACGCCGTACCGCTCCTCTAATGCGCCGCGAGCTATCTCGGAGTTCGTCAACTGCGCTCTCGTTTCCTGATCAATGAAAGAGAGCGGCTCTGCAATTATAGTGTCGGAAGGAATACCCAGCAGGGCGAAATTACTTGCTTCCCTGCGAGTCTGCACCAAGTGTCGGAACTTCTGCGGGTTTCGTCTAACCGACCGGAAAAGCCTGTCGAAGACGAAGTTGCCGCGCGAAGATCGAACAATGTTTTTGAGGCCCTGGAGGCTGAACTCAAGCTTAGCCCCCCCCATTGGAGGCACGGTGTGATAGGTGATAACAACCTTTTTGCTTGCCTCAATAATATCGTTAAGCCGCTGCCAGATTTTCAAAGGCGTTAACCCTAATAAGCCAGGCTCGAACTGCAGGCTAACCACGTCAGCGTCTCGCGCCTTATCCAGAATATCAGCAAAGAGCTTCCGCGAAGCAGCCCTAGCGTAAGGACCTTGAGCGCGGAACAAATCAACTGGCAGCGCAGCAATCTCAATGTCGAACTCATTCTGGTTACGCAGTGGCGTCTCCAGGAATTCAACGTACTGGGCGATACCACAAGGCCTGCGGTAGCTGGAGATCATAAGAAGCTTCCGCTTGCCCTGGACGGCCGCGGCTGGGTCCCGTATAATATGAGTGTGTTTCATTGAACTCTCAACATGCCAGCTACTTTGTGCAGGACCGAACACCTACTACGGAAAGCAAAATGCTAAGCCGTGCCGCATTTGGTACGACAGGCTCTTTACCATGCTATCCCACTTTTCGCCATAACATCTACGCAACACCCTTCATCCTCAGGACGCATGGCTAAGACGCCAAAAAGCTGATGACGAACATTCCTGATCCCGTTTCGCAGTCGGAGAGCAGGCCGAACTTTCCACGAAACTGAGTTATCGCGGTTTGGCGCGCCCTTGCTATTCATAATAGCTGCGCTGCACGTAAATAGCACACACTAGGCGCCCCCACCCCCACCAAAGCATTTGGGTTAGTGGTGCCCGGGACCGGAATCGAACCAGTGACACGCGGATTTTCAATCCGCTGCTCTACCAACTGAGCTACCCGGGCAGTGGCGGGGTGAACCGCCTTGGCTGAAGCCGAGGGCCTTATAGGAGATCGGTTTTGCCGGTGCAAGAGCCAAAGCAGCGTGTGGAAAACCAAATCGTGTCTTGGGCTTAGAACTCGTCGTCTTCCTCGCTGCCGTCGGGCACGCCAGCGCCCACTTCCCCATCGCCAATGGGCTCGGCCGGGATGGCGTAAGCGCCGGTAAACCAGCGGTTGAGATCCACGTCGGCGCAGCGCGCCGAGCAGAAGGGGCGGAATTTTTCCACCGGCGGCTTGCCGCAGATGGGACAGGGCTTGGTTGTGGGTAACCGGGCCATCACACGCCTGAATGGCTGGATTTGTTGAGCCAGTTGAAGTGCACGGGATAGCCCTCGCCAGCCAGCAGCGCGGCGGTCTCCGTCAGGGGCAGCCCGACAACCCCGGAATAGGAGCCCGAGAGCTTAATCACGAAAGCTCCCGCGATGCCCTGGATGGCGTAGCCGCCGGCCTTGCCCTGCCATTCGGCACTGGCGAGATAGGCTTCCATTTCGCGCACCGACAGGCGCTTGAAGCGCAGGCGCGTTTCCACAATGCGCTGGCGCTTGGCCCCGCCGGGGGTGAGCACGGTGATCGCGGTGAAGACGCGATGCGAGCGGCCCGACAAGAGGCTGAGGCAATTGGCAGCCTCTTCCATGGTTTCGGCCTTGGGCAGGACGCGCCGGCCCACCGCCACCACCGTATCGGCGGCCAGCACCAAGGCTTCGCCGCCAAAGCCGGCCGTGCGGGCCTTGTGCTGGGCAGTCAGTGCCTTGAGATCAGCCAAACGGGCTGCCAGCTTGCGCGGCAACTCGGCCTTCTCGGGGGTTTCATCGACATGGGTGGGCACCAGGTGCTCAGGCTCGATGCCGATTTGATTGAGCAGAGCCAAACGCCGGGGCGAGGCAGATGCCAGAATGAGTTCCGGACGGGTGGCCATCAAATGGCCTTACCGGAAGCGGAAAGTCAGGCGGCCTTTGGTGAGGTCATAAGGGGTCATTTCACACAACACCTTGTCCCCGGTGAGCACGCGAATGCGGTTCTTGCGCATACGACCCGAAGTGTGCGCAATGATCTCGTGATCGTTTTCCAGCTTGACCCGGAAGGTCGCGTTGGGAAGCAGCTCTACTACGGTGCCTTGAAACTCAAGGACTTCTTCTTTCGCCATGAAAACTCCTGAAAAGAAACCCAGCGGGCAGGTTCTGCCGGCCGGGGTCCTGAAATTGCGCGCAACCTAACGGAATTCAAGGGACTTGTGAACCACCGGAAACCAGTGGCTCCAATTGCTCGCGCACGCGCCGGCGCAGGCTGTCGCGAAGCTCGCGATAGGCCCCAAGAACTGTCTCGCGATTGCCTTCCACACTGGAGGGATCAGCCAGGGGCCAATGTTGGACCTCATTGGCCTCAAGGCCCTTGCGCTCCACGGCCCCGGGGGCGTCATCCGAAAGGGTGACAACGAGGTCGAAGCGGTTGGCGACGAGTTCATCCAGGATATGGGGCGTGTGCACCGACATATCAATGCCGATTTCGGCCATGACCTCATGGACGAACTGGTCGGCCACCCCGCCATTCACCCCCACCGAGCGGGCGAGCAGGCGCCCGGGGAATAGCTGGCGCGCGAGCGCAGCGGCAATGGGTGAGCGTACCGAGTTCATCGAGCACACGAATAAAACGCTCGGCAGCTCGCTTTTGCGCTGGTCGATCCGGCTGGCATAGGGCTGGACGGCGCACACAAGGGTAAAAAGGCGCCGCGCGGTGGGCAGATCGAGAATCAGCTTGTTGCGGAGCCGGGTGCGCAGCAGTTCGGCGGCCTCGTCATGCATGCCGCGACGCGCCATGTCGACGGTTTCGATCTGGAAGGGCTGGGCCGAGCGGATCGCCTCGTAATAGCTGTCGCGAATACGGAAATAATCGCGAATCAGGCTGCGGAACGGGGTCAGCGACAGGTAATGGGCCGCAATGGGCTGGAAGGTTTCGGGGTGGCGCACATCGAGCACGATATAGTTGCCGATGATCGACATATGCAGCGCAAAGGGGCCAACAGCATCCACTCGGGCGGGGCGGAAGCTGTTGTCTTCCAGGAGGTCATAGATGGCAATGCGCCATTCATGCACCTCGTCGGGATTGATCGAGGTGATGGTGTTGGGATCGAGCGTGACCGTCACGAGGCGGTCCGTTTCCGCGCTTGCCGATCGTAGCTCCATCGAAATGCTCAACGGTTTAGCCGAATAGCGATGGAGCGCCCGTGTCCTTCGAGTGCTTCCACATTGGCAATGGTTATGGCGGGCTCAGCAAGCGCCGCGAGCGAACCCGGCGTGCAGCCCAGGATCGAGGTGCGCTTCATGAAGTCGAGCACCCCCAGCCCCGAGGCAAAGCGCGCCGAGCGGGCGGTGGGCAGCACATGGTTGGAGCCCCCGACATAATCGCCGATAGCCTCGGGTGTATGATGGCCCAGGAACAGCGCGCCGGCATGGCGGATGCGGGGCACCAGCGCCTGCGGATCGTCGACGGCCAGTTCCACATGCTCGGAAGCGATGCGGTTGGCCAGTTCCACGGCTTCGCCGAGCGAACGCACGACGATGATGGCGCCAAATTCGTCCCAGCCTTCACGCGCCAGGCCCTCTTTGGGCAGCAAGGAAAGCTGGCGATCCACTTCGCTCGCAACCGTGTCGGCCAGGTCCGGCTCGGTGGTGACGAGAATGGATTGGGCACCGCCGCCATGCTCGGCCTGGGCAATAAGATCGGCCGCTACCCAGGCGGGATTGGCAGAGCCGTCGGCGATCACCAGCACTTCGGAGGGGCCGGCGATCATGTCGATGCCGACCTGCCCGAAAACCTGGCGCTTGGCCGCCGCGACATAAGCATTGCCGGGACCCACGACCTTGTCGACCCGGGCGATGGTTGGCGTGCCATAGGCCAAAGCGGCCACGGCCTGGGCACCGCCAACACGATAAATCTCGGACACCCCGGCAATGCGCGCTGCCGCCAGAATGGAGGGGCTCAGCTGCCCGTTGGGCGTGGGCACCACCATGGCGATGCGCTCGACGCCCGCCACCCGCGCCGGTACGGCGTTCATCAGCACCGAGGAAGGATAGGAGGCCAGGCCACCCGGCACATAGATGCCCACGGCGTCTACGGCCGTCCAGCGGCTGCCGAGCGTTACGCCCAGTGCGTCGGTGTAGACATGATCCTGCGGCAACTGCTTTTCGTGATGCGAGCGAATGCGGTCATGGGCGGTTTGCAGCGCCGCCACCACATCGGCGCTCACCTGGGCCGCGGCAGCGTCTATTTCTTCGGGGGTGACGCGCAGGGTCTGGGCGGTTACGCCCGCCTTGTCGAAGCGATTGGTCAGCTCCACCACGGCCGCATCGCCTGAAGTGCGCACATCGCGAATGATGCCGGCAACAACATCGCCCACCTCGACCGAGGCTTCGCGCTTCCCGCCCAGCAGGGCGGCAAACTGCGCTTCAAAATCCAAATGGGCAGTGTTTAGGCGAAGGGGCATCAGGCGGCCTTATGGTTACTCGAGACTGTGGGCTGGCTTGGCAGCGGCCGCCCAGGCGGCGCCGAGATCAGCCAGCCGGGCCTCAAGGCACTCCACCGTCAGTCGCACCGTGCCACCGCCGGCAAAGCTGAGTTCGACAATGCCAGCGGGATCGTCGGTAACCGAAAAGGTGACGGCGAGCAATTCCAGGACGCCATCGCGCGCATTGGGATCAAAACCGGCAATCGCCACATGGCTGACCCTATCGAAGTGCAGGCCGGCCCGCTTGCGCAAGCCCTTGCCGCGGGCATCGGCACTTTCCCAATCGAAGCGGTTCATCAGCAGGGCGAAGCGGCGATCGGCGCGGGCATAGCCCATGTCGCTGACCCGCACCACGGCATCCTGCACATGGGCGGAAATCACTTCCAGATCTTCGCTATCAAGCGCGAGGAGCTTCAGATCGGTCATGGGGCAAGCCTTGTATGGGTGGGAATACGCCTATCTGGGCACCCTTTAGCTGATCTACAAGCTTGCCCCCTCGCGGGCAATGTCACCACCCTCAGAAAAGCTGTGCTGGCCCGGAGCATTGCCGGGGCGCGGCAGAGCTCTTGCGTCACGTTATTGTCACAAATACAAATCGACTATGACTCAAACGCTGCTCCGACCTCCCGAGCTGACCGCCGCAGATTACCGGGAGCAGTTTCCCGAGATCACGGTTGGGCTGAACTGGGAGCGATTCGCCGCCGAACGCTGGCCCATTGAGCGTCGGATTCTGACCAATCGCCAGGAGCTGCTCGGCTTTCATACATTTTTCCGCAAGAGCCTCGGGCGGATCATGCCGCATTTCCTGCACTGGCTGGCCTCGCAGCAGATGCGGATGGGCGATGTGGTGGAGAACTTCGCCCGCATACCGGCCGAGCACCGGGCGAGCGTCGAGTATTTCGTGGCGCAGTGGGCAAGCAGCCCGGGGCCACTCCAGCTTGACCTGCCGACCTACCGGTTCGCGCCAAGCGAGCACTTCATCCTCGACGGCAATCACCGCGCCACGGCAATTGCCTTATCTGGCAAGCCATTCCGGATCGAGCTCGTGAGCGTTGTTGGCCCGCGCGAGCGGGACGCCCTGGTGGATGTGGCCTCCTGCCGCTGAGGCACTTGCCAAGAAATAGGGCCGATTCACAACAGAACCGGCCCCCGTCAGTTAGCCCGCGATGCGCTCGATCTCGGCGCCGCAGCGGCTGAGCTTGTCTTCGAGGCGTTCGAAACCCCGGTCCAGATGGTAAATGCGGTTCACCACCGTTTCCCCGCGCGCAGCGAGCCCGGCGATCACCAGCGACACCGAAGCGCGCAGATCGGTCGCCATGACCTGGGCACCCTTGAGCTGGGATTTGCCGGTGATGGTCGCCACCTGCCCATCGACATGGATATCGGCGCCGAAGCGGGCGAGCTCGGCCACATGCATGTAGCGATTCTCAAAGATGGTTTCGCGGATCTTGGATACGCCGGTAGACATGGTCATCAGCGCCATGAACTGGGCCTGCAGATCGGTCGGAAAACCCGGGAAAGGATCGGTTTCCACATCCACGGGCTGAATGCCGTTGCCGTTGCGGCGCACGCGAATGCCCTTGTCCTCGATGATGATCTCCGAGCCGGTCTGGCCCAGAATGCCCAAGGCTGACTGCAGGTGCTCGGCGCGCGCGCCGCGCAGCAGCACATCGCCGCCCGTCATTGCGGTGGCCATGGCAAAGGTGCCGGTTTCGATGCGGTCGGGAATCACATCCACGGTGGCGCCATGGAGCTTGTCGACGCCGACCACGGTCAGCGTACGGGTGCCGATGCCGGTGATGTCAGCGCCCATGGCGACGAGGCACTCGGCGACATTGGTGATCTCGGGTTCCTGGGCGGCATTTTCGATCACCGTCGTGCCCTTGGCGAGCGTGGCTGCCATCAGGATGGTGTGGGTGGCGCCAACCGAAACCTTGGGAAAAACGATATGCGCACCGCGTAGGCCACCCTTGGGGGCGCGGGCGACCACATAGCCGTCGTCGATATCGATGCTGGCGCCAAGCTGCTTGAGCCCGAACAGGAACAAATCCACGGGGCGCGTGCCGATGGCGCAGCCGCCGGGCAGTGAAACCCGCGCTTCGTGGCAGCGAGCCAGCAAGGGGCCGATCACCCAGAAGCTGGCGCGCATCTTGCTGACGAGGTCGTAGGGGGCCGTGGTGTCGACGATATCTGCCGCGAGGAACGTCATGCGCTGGCCAACAGCGTCTTCCTCGCCGCGGCGGCGGCCATGCACGGCAATATCGACGCCGTGATTCTCGAGAATACGCTCGAGCTGCTTGACGTCGGCAAGGCGCGGCACATTTTGCAGCACCAGCGGCTCATCGGTCAGCAGCGAGGCGATCATCAGCGGCAAGGCGGCGTTTTTCGCGCCCGAGATGGGGATTTCGCCCCGCAGTTCATTGCCGC
This sequence comes from Devosia sp. Z6_126, assembly GCF_058133495.1. NCBI lineage: Bacteria > Pseudomonadati > Pseudomonadota > Alphaproteobacteria > Hyphomicrobiales > Devosiaceae > Devosia > Devosia sp. Z6_126. Next base: position 163,484 of record NZ_JBYUNO010000001.1, read on the forward strand.
CGACCAGACGAATGCGATCCATTTGGGAGAAATCCTGGGTGTGGGGCGCAAACCCCGGGAAGCGAGCGTGGTGCCTGCCCGGGCCTCGAAGCGAGAGCCTGTGGGCCGGCACCGGTGGAAACAGGCAAGATAGTTCGCCTGAAAATGGTTTACGGATCCTTGACCGGCGGTGTTGCCGGCGCAGAAGGGGGCGCCTGCGTGTCCGCATCGGCCCGAGCCTTGGCCTGACCTTTGCGGCGCTTGAGATTCTCACGCAGCTTTGCGGCCAATCTTTGCTCACGTTGGAGGGCTTGGGTGGATTTGGTCATGGTGATCAACACGAGTGAAGCTTGCCTATAAAAGCTTTTTAGCCTTGCGTCGAGCCAAGGCCTATGGCAGTAGAGCCGCGGTCGCCGGGCACTGCCCCGCAACCACCCAATGCTGCCGTAGCTCAGTGGTAGAGCACCCCCTTGGTAAGGGGGAGGCCGACAGTTCAATCCTGTCCGGCAGCACCAGTTTTCTTCCCCTACATCACGTATCTTCGCCGTGACCCGGGCTCCTGCCGGATCAGGGGCGGACCAAGTCCAGTTCCTTGCCCAGGCTTTCCATGGCGGCTGCGAGCCGGTCATGGGCCGGGATGGCGCCGGCGGCCGTCGTGAGCATCAGCTGCTGGATGTGATTGTCGTTGTAAAGGCTGATCATGAAGTCCTCGACGGGGAGCGCTTCGGCCGGCACGGCGACCGGGAGCAGTTCGAGGCGTGGGCCGTCCGGCTGTAGCGCCACCAGAGCGAAAATATCGGCCAAGGCCGGCGCGCTGGAGCGCAGCCAGGCGCGATAAGAGGGAAAATCGGGGGCGCCATGCGGCAATGGCGCGCCCGCCTCGACGCAGGCCTCCCATATCCGGTCGGGCACATGATCGAGCAGCACCGCGACGAGCCAGGCCTTGCGCAGCGACAGACGTGCGCATTGGCTTGCGGCAAAGTCGCGCTGCAGCAGGTGCCAGTGGGCGGCGAGCTGCTCCCGCGCTCCACCGGGCGCGGGTATGGCTTCCCCGTTGCTCACTGCAGATGCTGCGCGAAAAAGTCCAGCGTCCGCTGCCACGCCGTTGCGGCGCTCGCCGCGTCATAGCTGGACTGCCGCTCATCGTTGAAAAAGCCGTGCCCCGCTGGATACAAATATACCGGCACCTGCGGATAGCGGGCGCGCAACTGCTCGATTTGCTCGAGAGGAATGCCGGTGTCGCGATCGCCAAAATGCATTTCGATGGGGATGGTGGGCGCCAGATCAATGTAATTGGGGATGCCGCCGCCATAAAAACCGGAGGCCGCGGCAAGCGCGAGCCCCGCATGCGCGGCGCGCCAGGTCACCATGCCGCCAAAGCAATAGCCGGTGATGCCGACCTTGCCCGCTTCCTTTGCCACCTCAACGGCGGCGGCCACATCGGCAAGACCCTGCTCCGGGCGGAAGCTGCCAAAGAAGGCCCGCGACTTGGCGAATTGCTCGGGGCCGTAATCGTTGACCTCGAAGCCGGGGGCCCAGCGATCCTGCATGGCCGGTGCCACGGCAAGGTAACCCTGCGCCGCAAAGCGGTCGCACACGGCGCGGATATGATGGTTGAGGCCAAAGATCTCCTGGATCACTACGACGCCGCCTTTGGCGGGCCCTTCGGGATCAGCCCGGTAACCCGCAATGCGCGCGCCGTCGCTCGCCGTCAGTTCAATGGTTTGGCCCACAATATCACTCCCTTGCCTCGCCCGTGGCGCAATGTCGGCCAGATGCAGCCGGCGGCGCCATTGCACTCAACGCGTGAGCCGGCGATTGGAGCCCTTCGTTGCTGGCGTGGAAACATGGGGCCACCCCTCGCGTTAGGAGGGTTAACGGAGCAAGGAGACTGCAATGTCAAACCAACACACCGCGCGTGGGCGCGCCCAGGACCGGGCACGCGTTGCTGGCGGGCAGGACCATGAGGTTCGTTATGAAGCCCGCAAGGAAGGCGTATCCCAGGAGGAAGTGAAGGAAGCCGTTCAGGAAGTCGGCAATAGCCGCAAAAAGGTCGAGCAGAAGCTCGAACAGGGCAACTAGCCCGGCTAGAAGGGCCGCACCAGGGGCAAGGACCCGACCTCCCGCGCCACTATTCGGAGCACTCCCTAAGCGTTTGAACGCTTGTGCGGAGCGCTGCCTGCAATAGTGCTGCTGCGGGAGACCGCGCCATGCCGAGCATCGTTTATCTCGTTCCCAACCTGGCCGATCCGGCGGTGGCACGCCGCATTGCCATGTTGCGCGCGGGCGGCGCAACGGTTTCCGTTGCCGGCTTTCTGCGCGGCGGCGCGGTAGTGCCCGAGCTCGATGTGCAGCATTGCGTTTGCCTCGGACACACTTTCGACGCCCGGTTTACGCAACGCCTCGCAGTTGTCTTCCGCGGCTTGCTGCGCATCACCAGCCGCTTGGCGAACTGGCCCAGGCCGGACCTTATCATTGCCCGCAATCTCGAAATGCTGCCCCTGGCGGGGCGGCTGCAAAACCGATGGGCCCGGCAGCCCCAGCTGGTTTATGAATGCCTCGACATCCATCGTTTGCTGCTGCGCCAGGATTGGCTCGGGCGCAGCTTGCGCGCAGCGGAGCGGCACTGGTCGAGCACTGCAGCGCTGCTGATCACGAGTTCTCCCGGCTTTCTGCGCCATTATTTTGATGCGCAGAGCAGTCTTCCCACCCTGCTCCTCGAAAACAAGGTGCTGCTGACCCAGGGCACCATCCCCCCAGCCCCGCGCCCAATGCGCCCGAACGGGGTGATCAGGATCGGCTGGTTCGGGGCGCTACGCTGCCAGCGCTCCCTGGATGCGCTCGCCGCCCTAAGCGATCGCTGCGACGGCAGGGTGGAGGTCGTGCTTCGCGGCCAGCCCGCGCTGAGGGAATTTCGCGATTTCTTCGCGCAGATTGCCGAGCACCCCCATCTGCGCTTTCTCGGGCCCTACAGTGCCGCCGAACTGCCCCAGATTTATGCCGAGGTGGCTGCAAGCTGGGCGATCGATTTCTTCGAGGAAGGCCAGAACTCGGCCTGGCTGCTGCCCAACCGGCTTTATGAAGGCTGCCTGTTTGGCGCCATTCCCATCGCCGTGGCCGGCACGGAAACGGCCGGTTATCTCCAGCGCCACGGCCTCGGCGTCGTTGTGCCCGATATTGCAGCCGCGACCCTCGACAATATGGTGGCCCAACTGACGCCCGAGCGGATGGAGAGGCTGGCGGCTGCTGTTGCGCAGGCGGAGCCGACCCAGTTCGCCCATGGAGCCGAAGACTGCCGCGCGCTGGTAGCGAGGCTGGCGAGCCTTGGCAGCGCCGAGACGCAGGCAGCGGGGGCGTTGGCGTGAGCGAGGCTGTTGCACAAGTCCCCGCTGTCGACAGCCCGCCGGCTGCTTCAACAAGTGTCGATATTTGTGTTTGCACCTTCCGGCGACCGCACCTTGCCCTAACACTGGGTTCGATCGCCGCGATCGATGCTACCGGCGCCCAGATCCGCGTGCTGGTCGCCGACAATGATGCGGTCGCATCGGCAGCGTCCCTGGTGGAGGCGCAGCGCGCCGATTTTCCCTTTTCCCTGCTCTACCTTCATGTCCCCTCGGCCAATATCTCGCTGGCGCGCAATGCCTGCCTCGAGCACGCCGATGCCGATTTCGTCGCCTTTGTGGATGATGATGAACTGGTCTCGCCGAGCTGGTTGAAAGCGCTTCTGGAAACTGCCCGGCAGACCCAGGCCGATGTGGTGCTAGGCCCGGTGCGAGCGCTTTACGAGCCTTCGGTGCCCGCCTGGCAGCGCGTGGGTGATTTTCATTCCACCCTGCCGGTTCAAACCGGGGGCGGGATCCGCACCGGCTATACTTGCAATGTCCTGCTGCGCTGCACCGCTGCCGTCAAGTCGATGCGCTTTGACCTGGGCTTGGGGCAAACGGGTGGCGAAGATACCGAGTTCTTTTACCGCCTCACCGACGCGGGCGGCCACATTGCCTTTGCGCCCGAGGCCTGGGTTTATGAGCCCGTTCCGGCAAGCCGCACCGGCCTAGGCTGGCTCGTCGGGCGCCGCTTTCGCTCCGGGCAGACCTATGGAGCGCGGCTGCTCGCAACCGGCGAGAACCGGTTGCGAGCGGTAGCGCTCGCCAGCGCCAAGGCGGCGTTGTGCTTGGGACTTACCCTCGCAACAGCGTGGTCGCCCATAGCTTGGCGCAAGAACCTGCTACGGGGCGTGCTGCATCTGGGCGTCGTGGGAGGCCTTTTCGGCACCAGACAGGCCCGTCACTACGGCGCCTGAGAAGGCTAATGCGAGACCCTCTTCTCACCCGCTCGCCTTTACTCAGTTCAAGTATCCGCAACTTCACCAATACTATACGTAGTTGTACTATTCATATGCAGAAAACAACGTAATGAACTTGGTTGACCAGAATTACGCATAGACCATATGCGTTCTGGGCATTGTTTATCTTCCTCATTCATGTTTTGTTAACTCGCGGCTTGGGACGCATATTACCCTGTCTTCGAGGATTACTTTCTGCCTGGTGCCAACAGCGCGTTCATTCCGCCTTGGGCGAGACGGGCCGCCGGTGGAGCACGCCACGGAAGCAATCCGGACTGGGGTCGCGTCGATATGGTTGAGGCAAGGCACGAATGTCGCTGGTCAATTCTGATGTTTCCCGAATTCCGTCGTTCTCGGAACTGCCGCGCGGGGGCAAGCTGAAGCGCAGTTTCGATATAGGCGCCGCCGCCATCCTGCTGTTCCTGGCGCTGCCGGCCATGCTCATCATTGCAATGATGATCGCCACCTGGGATCCTGGTCCCGTGTTGTTCGCCCATGAGCGGATCGGCTATAAGGGGCGGCGCTTCCGCTGTCTCAAATTCCGCTCCATGGTGGTCAACTCCTCCGAGGTGCTTGCCCGCCATCTGGAGGCCTCGCCGGGGGCCCGAGCCGAATGGAACGCCAGCCAAAAGCTTTGCGCTGACCCCCGCATCACGCCGCTCGGTCAATTCCTGCGGATCACCAGCCTCGATGAGCTGCCGCAACTGATCAATGTGCTCAAGGGCGAGATGAGCCTTGTCGGGCCGCGGCCGATCGTTCAGGCCGAAGTGCCCCGTTATGCCGACGCGATCTCGGCCTATTGGAGCGCCAGGCCGGGGATCACCGGGCTTTGGCAGGTCAGCGGCCGCAGCGATCTGGACTATAACAGCCGCGTGGCGCTCGACGAGCACTATGTCCACACCTGGTCGATGCACAACGATCTCAGCATTTTGCTGCGCACGCTCGTCGTCGTGCTCGTGCGCAAGGGCAGCCGGTGAGTTTCGGTAGTGGTCTCCGGCCCATGGGGCGGGACCTCCGGTGACCGGGCACCTTGTGCAATCGGGGTGTGAGCCGCTGGTCAGCGTCGTCATGGCCAATCACTGTGGCGCACCCTTTCTGGCCGCCGCTATCCAATCGGTGCTCGACCAGAGTCATGCCAAGCTGGAACTAATCGTGGTGGATGATGCCTCGCGTGACAACAGCGTCGAGATCATCCGCTCCCTTGCCGCGAGCGATGCTCGCCTCAGGCTGCTTGCCCTGGCACAGAATTGCGGGCCGGCAGCCGCACGCAATGCGGGTCTCGACGCAGCACGGGGCGAATGGGTTTCCGTTGTGGATGCCGATGACCTGATCGAGCCCGACCGACTGGCGCAATTGCTGCACTTGGCCGGTGCCTTTCAGGCCGACATTGTCGCCGACGACCTGGCGTTCTTTATGGAGGGAGCAGCGCCGCATCACCGCTTGCTCGGCGGCCTGGAACTGTCGGAACCAACCAGCATCACGCCCGAAATGCTGATCACGGAACGCGCGGCGGCGCGCGGAGCCGGCGTCCAGTTCGGCTATCTCAAGCCGATGATACGGCGCCAGTTCGCCAAGACCGCGCGCTACAACGAACAGCTGCGCATTGGGGAGGACTACGAACTGCTGCTGCGCCTGGTGCTGGAGGGGGCAAGGCTTTGCGTCACGCCGCAGAGCTTTTATCATTACCGGCGGCATAGCGCGTCCCTCTCCCATCGGCTGTCGATCGATACTGCGCGCGCCATGCTGCAGAGCCATGATGACCTTGCGCGAGTTTACGCTGCAACATCTCCCGGCATCCGGGCTGCCTTCGAGCACCGGCGCCAGATCTTGAGCGAGCAACTGGCCTATGAACACCTGGTCGAGGCACTCAAGCAGCGCCGGTTCGCCCCCGCCGCCAGTGCGGTGCTGCGCCAACCGGCTCTCATCCGCCGCCTGGCTGTTTCTGCGCGCGAACGGCTCGCCCGAGGGGGACACCGTTCGTCCAATTCGGTTGAGCTGTCGCCATGACGCTCGCAGTCCATTCCCCTCGCGCTCTCAGCCCTGGCTGGCAGATGCGCCTCAATCTCGCCGCCCTGTTGAGCGCGATCTGCCTCGGCGCTCTGCAACTCGATCCGCTGCTGGGTAGCCGGGCCATCCTCCTGTTCCTGGGCTGCGGCGGCGTGTTGGTGCTTAGCAATGTGCAGCACAACATCCAGGGCCTCCTGCGCTTCTGGCTTATTCTGCTGCTGCCGCTTTATTGCTCGGCATCGACCTTGTGGTCCGAAGCGCCCCCTGACTCCTTTCGCGGTGCCATCCAGCTTTGGTTGACGGTCATCATTGCCATCACCATTGCCGTTCGGGTGCCGCCGCGCTCTGCCCTGCGTGCAATCTTTGTCGTGATGTTCCTCACCATGATCGCCAGCGTGTTGTTTGGCCGCGTACGCGCCGATATCGGCGCCTGGGTCGGCATTTTTGGCAGCAAGAATGCCTTTGCCGCTGCGGTGTCCGTCTTCCTCCTGGCGTCTCTCGCCACCCTTGGCGACCGGGCCGGCTCGGCGCTGGAACGCTGCCGGGCTGCTGCTCGCTTTGCCGCTGATCGTGCTGGCCCAATCGGCCGGGGCCATCATCGTGGTTTTGCCGGGAGCAGCCTTGATCATGATTGTGCAGCTCATGCGCTGGTTCGCTCCGACGCACCGGGTGGTGCTTGCCGCCGCCCTCCTCATGCTCGCTGCCGCCATGTCCCTGCTGATCGCCGCATACTGGAACGAGATCATGCAGCTCGTGCTCGAGAGTTCGGGCAAGGACGTTACCCTGACCGGCCGCACCGAGCTTTGGGCGGTTGCGCTCGATTTCATCAGCCAACGGCCATGGTTCGGTATGGGTTTTCGGGCCTTCTGGCTGCATGGCTTTGCGCCTGCCGAAGCCTTGTGGGCCCAGTTCGGCATCGGCAGCCGCAGTGGCTTCAATTTCCACAACACCTACCTGTCCAATGCCGTCGAGATCGGCATCGTCGGCGTCGCTCTCCAGGTGGTGCTGCTGGCAACGGCCTTCATCCTCACCCTGCGCTGGAGCCTGCGCGCGCCCTCTGCCGCCAACGCGTTCTTTGCCGGTTACCTGACCATGATCCTTTGCACCTCCATGGTTGAGGTGCAGGTGTTTTACCAGTTCAGCTTCCAAACCGTGGTGGTGCTGCTGGCCCTGGTTTACGCCATCCGCGCCGCGTCTCAAATTCCCCGCCGCAGCCCTCTGCGTTACAGCAGGTAACGCACCCCCTGCCTCACCGGCTCACGCGGCCGTTGCCCGGCGGCAAGTTTGTGGCGAACAATGCCGCCGGCCACCGCAGCCCAAGCGGGTCCCCTCAACCCCAGCTGGCGGCAAGCTGCCGCAAGGCCCTGCTGCCGCCGGGTATCGAGAAAGCAGCGGAGCTCGAACTTGGCCCGCGTTTCGCGAAGATGCACGAGCAGGGCGCTGCGGGCCGCTGGCGGCAGGTTTAGATCGCGCAGCAGCGCCGCGTCCACCTCAACCAATTGTTGCAGATCAACGGTGCGATGGCGCCCACTCAAGCTATCGGGCCGCACCAGCGCCCGATACCCGCAAGAACGCACCACCGCAAAGCGGGCGCCGCGGGCCAGCAAACGAGCATAAAGGTCATAATCTTCACCCAGCCGCAACGCGGGGTTGTAGAGGCAGCCGGTGCGCAGCAGCGTTTCGCGCCGCAGCACAGGCTTGAGGAACCCATACTCTCCCCGGTCCACCCCCGCCCGCGCCAGATTGCCGGCCACGAACGCCGCCAGACCTAGATAGAACGGCTCCCCGATCGAACGTTCGGGGAGGACGACCTCAGGATCGGCCACAAAGGCGATGTCATCGGCCAGCAGATCCCACGCCCCTTTGAACTGCGCCGGGCGCTCGAAGCGGCCGGGCAAAAAGGCGTCATCGGCATCAAGAATGGCAATGAACGGCTCGTCGCTGCTCTGGATGGCGAGGTTGCGGGCATAAGCCGGCCCCCGGTTCTGCTCGAGCCGCAATACCGTAACCCGATCCGTCCCCGCCCCTTCCCGCCGGGCGAGTTCACCAGTGGCATCGCGTGAGCCATCATTCACCACAACGACGCGCCGCACTTCCGGCTCTGCCAGCGCTGAGCGCACCGCCCGCCCGATGGTTGCGGCAGCATCCTTGGCCGCAATGATCACGCAGACGCCGCCGGCCAGGCCCCCGCCCCGCTGGCTCGCATTGGCCTCAGGCGTGCTGTCGCTCACGGGCAAGCACCTTAGCAGGTGATCGATTGGGGGAACAAGCAGCGCTCCCCAGGGGCCGTATAGCCAACCCAGTCCACGTCCATGGTCAGGGGCGCGCCTGGGTCCTGGAACTTGCCCATCCAGTCGCTCAGCGTTTCGGTGGACCACAGGCTGAAATAAAGCTTTTGCTGATGCTCGGGGGTCGGCGCCGGCTCCCCCAATTCATGCACCAGCGCCCCATTGACGAAATAGCGCACCCGCCCTGGCTCCCAGACAAAGGCATAATCGATAAACGCCTTGTCGCCCGGCTGCGGCAGCAGCGGGGTGGCCAGTTCCACGCCCTTGCCACCGACATAGCCACCGGCCTGCACCCGCGCGGGGTCCTTGAGCAGGATCTCGAAGTCGATCTCGTCATGCACCTCGCCGACGGGCGGGCCGCCATAGGTAAAAAAGGCCGCGTTCAGCCCCGGCGCCTCCGGCGGGGTCTTGAGCCGGGCTTCATATGTGCCATAGCTGAACCGGGCATGGCTTTGCAGTTCCCCGCAGCGATAGAGCCGGTTGGCGGCCGGATTGCGGGAAAACCCCACCTGCAGCACGCCCCCGGTTACCGCGATCTCGTTCTTGGACCAGCCGCAGCTTTGGTGATTGCCATTGCTCCAGCCATCGGAGGCGAACCAGCGCTCAGGGTCCAGCCTGTCGAAATCATCGAAAAAGCTCCCGCCCAGCTCGCGCTCCTCGGCGTGAACGCCGCCAAGGGCAAAACAGGAGGCCAGCAACATCACCGTCAGCGTTTGGGCAAGCATGGTGCCACCTCCGAATTGATGCGTCATGGGCTCGCAACCCTGATGGAGCGGGTGACCCGGATCACGTCGCCGGGCTGCAGTTCACTGGTTTCGGTGCCCGCGGTTTCGCTGCCGGCCCGAACAATGGAATAGCTATAAGCGACCAGCTCATCCCCTTCGGCCTGCAGCGCGGCGCCCAAAATTATGGCGTCCGTGATCAGCGCTTGCTGGGTATTAAGCTGCACATTGAGCTCGTCGATTTGCCCATCCACCTGCTGCAGCTCAGCCGTGAGCTCGGCCGTGCGATCATTGTCAAGCGCGGCAAGGTTTCGGTCGGTATCGCTGATGCTTTGCTGGGCGCGCAGAATGGCGGTGCCAATATCGAGCAGCCGGGTTTCGAGTTCCGCCACATTCTGCTCAATGGCGGACACCCGCGTATTGGCGGCAAGGCCATCACTGGCCAGCGACTTGATATTGCCCAGCTCACGGCGGGCAATCTCGAGTTGCCGCTCCACCGTCGCCTGCTTTTGCGCCAGCGTTGTCAGCTCGCGATTGAGCAGGTTGATCAACTCGCGCAGCGATGCCGCCTGCGCTTGCGCCCGGCTGGCATTGGCGCGTAGGATCGCCTGCTCTACCGCCACCACGGCGGCCCCATCCGCCACCGCGCTCAGTTCGGACGGGACCGGCACCTGGCTTTCCCCATCCAGTTCGGCGGTGAGGCGCGCGCGCCGCGCCAGCAGGCGCTGCAGCTTACCGCGGGCCACTTCCGCGCTGCCACTGGCGCTGATCAGGTCCCGTTCACCCCGCAGCAGGGCGTCGGTAGAAATGCGCTCGCCGCCTGCCAGGCTTACCGCCTTGATGACATTGAGCCCTGGGGTGAAGGGAAACTGCCCCGGCGCCTGCACATCGCCGGTCACAAAGACCGGGGCATAGGCGATGATCCCGACGGTGACATCGGGCGCGATATTGAGCCCGAAAACCTGCTGCAGCCCCTTGCTGATCTCCCCGCCCAGTTCGGCCGGCGACTTTCCCGCCGCCGCAGCCTCGCCCAGAAACGGCACCGGCACCGAGCCATTGGGGCCGATGGACGCTTCTCCGGCGAGCGCGGTCCATTCCCGGAATTCGCCGGCGCTGGGCAACCACTCCACCACCTTGATGGCAATGCGATCCGAGACACTAAGCCGATAATCGCCGGCCTTGGCCTGCACCGAGCTCGTCAGCGCCAAAACAGCGGCAAGCAGCGCCGTTCGAGCAAAGCTGCGGCTGTTCAGCGGCATGGTCGTCACCGGAATAATTTCCTTGTCGCCACAGCAGCGCGCCTCATTGTTGCAACACCAATCTGGCCTATCAGAAGCACCGATGGAGCACAGCACCGGGCTTATACTTACATCGCGCCAATATTAGCGCGCAGCTCACCCCCAGGTCTAAGATACAGATCATGCTCCAGTGCAGCAATTGCTTGCCCGATGCGCTGCACGCCCTCGGGAACCTGCAGCATGCGCACCTTGCCAGCGCTGGCGAGGGCGGCAGCGCGCCCGAAATAGGACGCCATGCTGGGACCAAACCCTGCTTCGCCAAAGCGCGCCATGTAAGCGTAGCGCAGCAGCGCCGCGAGCCCTTCGCCGGGCTCCACCATCGTCACCCCCGCCGTGTCACCGCGCCCGAGCACATAAAGGCGGCTGAGCGGCGCTGCTTCGGCCGAGAATCCTGTCGCAAGGCCATATTGCGACTTGGCAATCGCCGGGTGTAGCTGGCCCCCCTCACGCAAGGGTAGTGGTGCCAGGCCTGCAACGGCTTCATCCCAAAGCTTGAGTTGGCCGTAGGCTGGCAGGATTTCGATCCGGTTGCCGCCGGTAAAGGCCAGCGCCACCACATCATCGGAAAGCAGCGCATAGCCGGCGGCGACCAGGGCTGCGGCGGTGGTTGACTTGCCGGCGCCCTTGTCGCCCAGCAAGGCAATGCCGTACCCACCGAGCGTGGCGGCGCTGGCATGCAGCACCAGCAGGCCGCGCCGATGCAGCAGCGTTGCCATCACCGAACCCAAAAGCGGCAATGCCACCAGGGCATCGCTTACCCCCGCATTGGGATCGACCTCGATCAGGTCGGCCCTGCGGATGCGAAACGCACCGACCGTTTCCCAAGCCAGGTACTGCATTGCCGGCCCGAACTCGGCCACCACACCGGGCTCGCGACGCCTCGGATGATCTATCGCGGTCCGGCTGATCGTGAGGTCGACCCTGCCGACCGGCGCAGCGGGCAGTTGCGGCATCTCGATCTCGGACAACACCGTCAGTCCAAACAGGCGATAGCGAAAGCCCGGCTCGAGAGCAGATCCGCTCATGAGGTAGCCGCCCGGTTCTGCAGCCAAAGCGAAAGGAACAATGCGCGCCACAGCCCGAAAAGCTCACCAGCGTCGAGCCGAAGCGGGTCGGCACGGAGGCGCGCAATAGTCGACCGCACTTGGTCCATGTTCAGGAACAGGCTAACCCCGAAGCTGTCGCCGTCCAACGCGTCGAGCTCCCCTCCATGATGCTTGACGAGGCCAAGCCGCAGTTCGGAGCTGAAATCGGTCTTGTCACGCCGCCACTGCACCTGCGGCGGCAGGATGTCCTGCATGGCGCGGCGCAGCACGCTGCGCGACCACCCATCGCGCAGGATTTCGCTCGATGGCAGGCTCAGCGCGTAGCACACTAGGCTGCGGTCAAAGAAGGGAAAGCGCAGTTCCACCCCGGCAAGCGTGGCGGCGCGATCCAGCGCCTCAAAACTTTGCCCCACCGCAGGCGACGACACGTTCCAGCGGTGCAGGCTGTCCTCATCCGCATGGGCGGTCCGCAGCGCCTGCCGCCACTCGGCATAGCGATCGGCAAGGCAGCTGCGCTTCGCCAAGTCGGCCGCGACAAAGGCGGTGGGCCCCACGGCGCCGGTCTCGGGCGGCCGCAATGCCGACCAAAGCCTCTGCGCCCTCCCCGCCAGCCGGCGCCCCGGCCCATAAGCCGCAAAATAGCGCAGGAACACGCGACTGGGACTATCGTTGAACGTCGCCGCAACGCCACGCAACTCACCATAGAGTGCACCCCACCGACCCGCCTGCGCCAGTTCCGCCAGCCGGCCATAACCATGGGAGATCACCTCGTCGCCACCATGGCCGTCCAGCAGCACGGTGGCGCCCAGTTCCTTTGCGGTTTTGAACAAGCGCAGCATCTTGCCCGTGCCTGGGGCAAACAGCAGATCCGCATCACGAAGCGCCAGTTGGGAAACCCCCTGCAAGGGCGCCAGATCGTCGAAGGGAACAAAACTGGGCTGGAGCGGATAAGCGGCGAGCACGGCATCGACGTAGCGGCGCTCGCTGAGCTCGGGCGTGGCGGGATAGTCGAACGACAGGGTGTGCAGGCTGGCGCCCGGGCGCAGGCGTGCCGCAGTCGCCACGACCGAAGATGAATCGAGGCCGCCGCTCAACATGGCCCCGATCGCCGGCGCGCCGCGCAGCCGAGCCCGGACGGCTTGCTGCAACAGGTCGCGGACCGCTTCAGGAGGTGAAAGACTTGCGTCGGGAGCTGCCTGCGCTCTCCAATAGCGCCGCGTCACCAGTTCGCCGTCCTTGAGCTGCAGCCAATGGCCGGGCAGCAGGCGCCGGACCTGGCTCAAGGCGGTGGCGGCGGGATCATCCACAAAACCGGCAATGAAGCTGGCGACGCGATGCTCGTTGACCCCGTCGTCGTCGCAAATCAGGGCTCCAGGATCAGAACCGAAGGAAAGCCCGGCGCCACTTTGCGCGTAAAACAGCGGCTTCACACCCCACTGGTCTCGCGCACAGAACAGGGTCTGTGACCCCTCGTCCCAAAGGGCGAAGGCGAAATCCCCAAGCAGGCGGCTGCAGCAATCGGGGCCCCAGCGCAGATAAGCCAGGGTAACCAGCGCAATATCGCTGGCGCTGCGCTCATCGGCACCAAGCAGGTCAGCAAGTTCCGCCCGGTTGTCGAGCCGGATATCGGCAAGCCCGACGATCCCCGTCTCGGCCGCCGCGAAGTTGCTTTCAACAAAGCCCGTGCTGTGGCGATGTGCGTGCCTTAGATAAACCCGACCCCCGCTCCAACTCCCCTGCCCGTCGGGCCCGCGCATATGCAAGGCTCGGCTTTGGCGATCCAGCCACTCGGGACGTGCTACCCGGCTATGCTCGGCCAGCAGGAGGCCAGCAATGCCGCTCATTTTCTGCCAGCACCGAATTGTGCGATTGGGACGAAAGCGGCGACTTGCTGCCGCGAACCCCCGAGCTGCACCTGCCCGGCGACGCTGACCCAGGCATGGGCGGCAAATTCGCCCCGCTCGTTGTGCCGGACGCCGATCTTGAGTTCGGAAGGAACGCCGCGCCGGTGCAGCAGGATCTGGTAGGCCAGCCCTTGGGTGAGGCAACTGGCTCCGGGAACGAGTCGCGCCGCGTTGCGAACGACCCGGGCGATGCGCGGCACATCCGCCCCCGCCGCTGACCCTTGCCGATCAAGCCCAAGAAACTGGTGCTGCAACTGTTGCAACGAGGAAAAGCTGAGACCAAGGCGAACTTGGACCAGCAGGATAATGGCCTCCGCCAGCAGACGGTAGTCCGCAGCGCGCAACCGTCGCAAGCGGAACAGCAGTGATCTAGCGAACATCCACAAGCTTGGCTGCAATCAGGTCATCCAACATCAGATCGACATCCCCGGCACAGCTCGCCGCATCGACGTCGTATTCGGCCTGCACCGCCTGGATCAGTTCAGCCTTGCTTTGCGGCGCCTGCAACCGGCGCCACAGCAGCGCTCCCACGCCGTTGAGCGTGAAATATTCGTTGGCTCTCAGATCCAGCAGCGCAAGGCCGTCCCCCAGTGCCGTGGTCAGCACAGCATCGCCGTTAACGGCACGGAAGGTCAGGGTGCCGCTGGCGGCCTGGTTCAGCTCTTGGGTCAAACCCCGCTCCTGCCAAGGGCAATGTTCGCTGCCGAATGCGACGACCCAGCAGCGAATACGCGTTTACGAGAAGGTAAGGTCGCCAAAAGGGGTGCCTGTGGGAAAAGTCGCGTCCAGTGCGCTACCCGTAGATGCACCCTTGGTCACGGCTTCAACAGACCCGTGGCGGACCAGCCGCGGCACAGTATAAGTGAGTTTCGTCATGTCAATCTCCAGCCAGAACAGTTGAACTTTGTGCGCGCTTGCTGCAACACAACTGATCCTGCTCATTTGGGTCACAACAAGTCAACGCGTTATTAACTACTAGGTAGAGACACGTATATGGAAGATTGGCGTTGATTCGAGTTCTCTCGCGGGCAAACAACAGTTATCTACTTGCTGTCAGCTATCCAGCGGGGCCCGCCAATTCGCGCCGAGCTACAAACCGTGGTCCACGCGCTGCGCCAGCACTTTGCCCCTGGCGCACCAGATGGTCCCGCGCCCGGTCATGCCGGCGATTGCAGCGGAGTCTTGCGCATCGCCATCGCCAACAAGATCCTGCTTTACATCAGCGAGCCGCTCCGCCACCGATTGAGCCCGAGCGAGCAGGCCGCCGTTGCCGCCTACAAGTTCAGGACCTTCCAGATCAACTCGACGCTGCTACGCGAAAGCCTAGCGGTTTTTGCCACGCTCGAAGCCGTTCAGACTCCGTTCATCTACATGAAGGGGCCGCTGCAGCAGCGCCTGGTTCACGGTGATTTTTTCACCCGCCCGGTTGCGGATATCGACGTGCTGCTCCCCCGCCGCCATCATCGCGCCGCAGCCAAGTCATTGGAAGCATTAAACTATAGATCAGCTTCCACCTCGCTCTGGTGGCGCCTGTTCCTTGGCGAAGAGCATCTGGTCAAGACCGGAGCCTTTCCCACTACCATCGACCTGCACTACCGCCTCCAACAACCCGGCTCCCCCGCCCCTCGACGCACCAGTCAATATCTTGAAATGATTGATCAAATCGAGTTCTCAGGAACGCAGCTCCCCTGCCTTTCCCGGCACAAGATTCCTCTGATCTCAGCCATCAGCATCGCCAAGGGGCTTTACAACCGCGAAGCCACCGCCGCTCATGTATGCGATCTTTTCGTGCTGTTGCAGGACGATCTAGCGGCCCCTGCCCGGTTCCTCGCCACGGCCGCCGACCAGGGTCTGGGCGGCACGGCGCTCCTAGCGCTACGCGCCGTAACGGCGCTTTTTGCCAATGATAATCAACCACTTGACCGAGGACCACCCGTCCTGGCGAACGTCTCCGACAAGACGCTGACCCGCATGATCCTTACCCCGGATGACCCTGAGCTGGTCTGGCCCATGCGCCGGGACGTGCTGTGGGAGCTGTGCCTCGGTCAGCGGACGCAATACGCCAAGGAGGTGGCCAGGGCTCTCGCATCGGAAGCGGCATTGCGCCTGTTTGAAGGTCGGCGTCTGCCGGAGCAGAACTAACGCTTTGGCAGCATTGGCCAAACCGGCCTACGCTTTACCCCGCGCTGGCTCACGGTAATAGTTCTTGAAGGTGCTGAGATACCGTTCCGACCCATCTGGCGCACTGAAGCTGGGTAGATCTGCAAAGTTGACCTTGTTGAGTAGCGCGCCCTGAATATGGGCGGCCAGCACCGGGTCCTTCTCGAGCAACGAACGCACCAGTCGGCGCGGGGTCTTGCCCCACTGCACCACCAGCAGGAAGGCATCGGTCCAGGGCAGGACGACGTTGGCGTCAACCACCGGCGCCAAGGGCGGCAGGTCGATGACCACATAATCAAACTCCCGCCGTAGCTCACTTATGAGTTCCTGCATGGCGGTTGAACCTAAGAAATCCCGGTTCTTGGCATTAGCACCGACGCCCCCTGCTGGAAGCACCGTCAGGCCAGTTGCGTCCTCGATGCAGGTCAGACTACGCCAGTCCGCGCCTTCAGCGATCTGGAGCAAGCCTGGACGTGCTCCTGGCGCGAGGAGCCTGCTCGCGCCCTGATGCCGAAGGTCGGCGTCCAGCAGCATGACCCTTGCGCCGCCGACGGCGAGCATTTCAGCAAAGGCTATCGCGACCGTGGTTTTCCCTTCCCCCGGGAGCGCGGAAACAATGCCGACGACCCTGCTATCCTCGTTGTTCGGGGCTGCCGCATCCAGCGCCAGCTTGCCCGAACGCAGAGTTTCGGCAAAGGCGGAAGTAGGTGCGGACGGCTTCTGGCGGAGGATCAATTGGTGAGCGGTGCGGTAAACAGAGGCCCCCTTGAACCTCGTGCCCGCCTGGCCCTTACCCGCCTTGCTGCGCCGCCCACGCAGACAGGGCAGATAGCCAACAAACCTTAGCCCGAGTTCGCTGGTGATTTGTTCGCCGATGCGGAAGGAGCGGTCCCGGATTTCGCGCAGAAAGGCGAGCAGCGCGCCGATGAACAGGCCCCCCATGGTCGCGCCGACCAGCGAGAACAGCAGGTTGGGACTGGAGGCAGCTAATGGCACTTCGGCAGGGCTGATGATGCGGGCCGTCGGAATCGGAAATGACTGGCGCTGCAGAAGTTCTTCGTAGCGGGACAGGAAAGAATTATACAAGAGATTGAGAGCTTCGGCGCGTTGCTGCAATTCGTTGAGCTGCACGCGATCCTGGTTGGACTGCGAAGCCAGCGCGCTTTCCGCCGCCAGATTGTTACGCAGCTCCGCCTCGCGTCGTTCGGCAACCGCGACCTGGTCACGATAATAGTCGAGCCTGTCACGCAGCCGATTAAAAATCTCGTTCCTCACCGAATTGAGCTCAGTCTCGAGGGCAGCGATCTGGGGATGATCGAGTCCGAAATTGCTGGTGATCTCGGCGATCCGGGCCGTGATAGTGTTCTGGCGGCTGAGCAGCTCTGCGACATTGCCGGCATCATGGCTGCCGTCGGATAGCACTCGCGACTGGCCGGCCAGCCCTTCAGGACCACCTGCCAGAGTTACTTGCAGTTGCTCTGCCTGGGCCCGCATCTGCGCGGTATTGGCCTGAGCCAAGACCAGTTGTTGGGTTAGCGTTTCGGAGCGCTGGGTGACGAGATTGTCGCTATCGGCGAGGGAAAGGTCGGCGCTGCGACGAAACTCCTCGACGGTGCGGCTCGCTTCCTGCTGGCTGACGCTCAACTCCGTCAGGCGCTGCTGCAGCCAGTCGGCGGCCGTTTGCGAAGCATCGAGATTGGTGTTGAGCTGGTCCTGCACGAAAGCCTGGGCATAAGCGGTGGCGATCCGGTACGCCAAGTCCGGATCGGGGGAGCGATAGCCCAGGCCGATCACATAGCTGCGGCCCAGCCGCTCCACGAGGACATTGCGGCGCAAGAGGGCCGCGACCGTGTCGTCGGGCAATTCGGTGAGCCGCTCCGGTTCCACCGGTGGCCGGTTGAGCAGCATGCCAACGAGATCGCTGATCATGCCGCGGACGCGGCCGGTAAAAGACGGGGGCGGGTTGAGGAAGGTTTCGTCGGAGCCCAGATTTTCGCTGCGGGCCACTTCCCCGGCGAGCCGGGTGGATCGCAGCACTTCGAGCTGGTTGAGGATGTCGGTTTCGCCGCTAGCCAAGGAGAAGGCGGTTTCTTCGTCATTGATGACGGCACCGACCCGTGGATCGATCAGGATTTGGCCAAAGGAAACATAGCTGCGCGGCGCGAGCAGCAGATAGCCAATGCCGAAGCAAGCGCCGAGCAGCGCCCCGGCCAGCAAGACTGGCAATTGGCGACGCAGAGCGGTGAGGATCTTGCCGACATCGATCAAGCGGATATCGGAGGCCAGTTCGTCGTCGAGGCCAGCGCGGCGGCTCATACTGAGCGGTTCATGATGCCGGTGGCGCATGGATCCGGCAGACCAGTAGCTACTGGGTTCAGTATCCTTCAAAATGGCCGGGCTCCTGCGCTGGTGATCTCGAGCAGGACTGTTGTAGCGCCAATGGCGGGCGCGGTCTGTTGCGGCAGAATTAGGTAGATTACTTAGAAGCCCTGCCGCCGGGCGCCGAGCTTCACGCCACTTCCACGCTGAACTGCAGGCGCGCGAGGTCAGCGTAGGCGCCGTTTCGGCGCATCAGCTCGTCATGGGATCCTTGTTCGACAATGCGGCCCCGATTGATGACGAGGATGGTGTCGGCCTTGCGGATAGTGGCGAGCCGATGCGCAATGACCAGGGTCGTGCGACCGCTACGCAGCCGCGCGAGAGCGGTCTGCACCAGCCGCTCGCTGGTGGAATCGAGGGCGCTGGTGGCTTCATCGAGCAAGAGGATAGGCGCGTTCTTCAGAATAGCGCGGGCAATGGCGAGGCGCTGGCGCTGCCCGCCCGAGAGGGTCACGCCACGCTCGCCGATCCGGGTCGCATAACCCAGCGGCATCTGGGCGATGAATTCGTCGGCCAGCGCCATTTCGCAAGCCGCCACCACGGCGTCGCGACTGGCCTGCGTGTCGCCAAAGCGGACATTATCCTCGACGGTGCCGGAGAAGATCGTGGGTTCCTGCTCTACCACCGCAATGCGGCGGCGCAACTGCTGCAGGTCCGCCCGGCGCACATCCACTCCATCCACGAGAATGGCGCCGCTTTCCACGTCATAGAACCGCTGCAGCAGCGAAAAGATCGTTGATTTGCCCGCCCCCGAGGAGCCGATTAGGGCCAGGGTCTTGCCGCTTGCTGCCTCAAAGCTCAGGCGATCAAGAACTGGTTCGGGATCGGCTGGATCATAGCGGAAAGTGACACTGCGAAAGGCCAGCACGCTGGCGCCGTTGGCCGGGAACGCCTCGGGCGCCGGTGGAGACGCGATCGTTGCGGGCGTATCGAGAATTTCAACGACGCGCTCAGTTGAGCCGGCAACCACATGCAGCGAGCCCAGAACTTCCGAGAGGGTCGCCAAGGACCCCGCGCTTATCCAGGCATAAAGCAAGAACTGGGTCAGCTCGCCCGTGCTTGCCCAGCCATGAAACACGGCCTGGGCGCCCCACCAGATCACGAAGATCATCGCGGTGCTGGAGAGCAGCATCAGCAGCGATATCATCATCGCGCGTGATTTGAGGCGACCGATCTCGGAGCGGAAGCTGCCTTCGCCGATCGCCTCGTAGCGGGAGACCTCTTCGGGCTCACGGGTAAAGGATTTTACCGTTCGGGCGGCGCTCAGCACTTCGGTGGAGCGGGCCGCGAGCTCTGCCAGTGCGTCCTGGCTACGGCGAGACATGCTCCGCAGGCGCCGCGCCATAAGCAGCAGCGGCAGCATGATGAAGGGCGCCGCGAGGATCACCGCCAAGGTCAGGATAACGTTGGTCGTCACCATGAAGACGAAGGCGCCGGCCATGGTGACCAGGGCCCGCAGCGCCGTCGAGAGTGTGGCAGTGATCGCGGCCTTGATGGTGGACACATCGCCATTGAGCCGGGAAGCCAGGTCACCGACGCGGTGGCGGTCGAAGAACGCGGGATCGAGGCTCAGCAGATGGGCGAAAACGGAGCGGCGGATATCGGCGACGATGCGCTCGCCGATAAAGGCGATGTGGTAAAAGCGGACGCCGTTGGCGAGCGCGGCGGCGGCTCCGAACAGACCGATCAGCCAGGCATGCTGGCCGATCGTGCCGAGGTCGCCAGCGACAAAGCCGCTGTCGATCATGCGCCCGAACAACAGGGGGATGAACAAGGACGATACTGTCGACAGAACCAGAAAGCCGAGCGTCAGCGCCAGACGAACTGGATAGCGCAGCAGATAGGGGAGCAGGCGGCGCAGCGGTTGCAGCTTTGCCACGGCAGCCTTGCTGCGACTGCGCTTCACACCTTGCCCCCACCCGTTCCTGATCATGGACCTGCGCCGACCTCCAGGAGGCTGCAGGCATTGAGATAGCGGAGGCAGTAAGGGGTCAAGCCGGGACTAATACTGGCTGCGGGACATCACGACTGGATGGACGTTCACCGGGCCTTAACCCTGCTTGGCCAGTCTGAGCCGACAGCATCTTGCAAGGAGCAATCTATGCACAATCAGATCCAGGATCGGGCTTACGCACTCTGGGAAGCGGCCGGGCGGCCGCAGGGTCAGGACCAAAGGTTCTGGTTTGCCGCAGCCGAAGAGCTGGCGCGCACGGTCAAGCCCGCCCCGACATCCAAGTCGTCGGCGGCCAAGAAGGCGGCTGCAGCCAAGCCACGCACGGCACGGGCCAAAAAGGCCGCCTGAGGTTCAGGCTGGCAGCGCTTGCTTGCCGGCCTTTCATTCAGATCCAGTAGGGCGGCACCCCGTAATATTCGTAGAGCCGCAAGCCGTTGTCGGCGCTCCAATAAGCGTCATCGTCGCGGTCGTAGCGGGGCGCCCCTTCCATCTGCTCGCGCGTGATATCCACGCGATAGCCACCCAGCGCTTCATCATAGTCGAGCTTGGACCAGGGCAGTGGGTAGTGCTCGTCGCCGATCCCGAGAAAGCCGCCGAACTTGAGCACGGCATAGCTGACCTTGCCGCTGCGCTTTTCCAGCATGACCCGCTCGATCGAGCCAATATGCTCGCCGGACCGATCAAACACCTTGGTGCCTTCGACCTTGTCTGAACCGATCAGGTCGTGGGTTTCCTTGACATAGACGTCCTGTCCGGAAGCTTGTTCATAAGCCATTGCCTGCTCCCCTATCGCGACTGGCAGGTACAACGGCTCCTGCCCTGCCGCCGTTCCGACGGGGCGAGGTGGAGGAACCGCCGCCGCTTCCCCGCATTGCTTCTGGCAGACAAGGGCGCCTCTGCCCGGATCAAGGGAGAAAAGCTATGGCGACTGTTCCCAACCCGCCAACCCCCACCGTGGCCGAGGTGGACACGCTGATCGATGAAAATGGCTCGCCCATCGTGGTGCCCGAAGATTCGGCGCTCAAGGTCGCCGCGCCAGGAGAAGCGACGGTGGGCGCCACTGGGCCGACCAATTGGTGGCTTTACGGGCTGATCGGGCTTGCAGTGGTGATTGCGATGCTGCTGCTGATGCAGTTGTTCAATGGGGCGCCAGGAACTGATGTGCAGCCGGGCTCGCCGGTGTCCGAGCCGGTGGTGGAACCGGTCGCGCCGACGCCATAGTCGAGCAAAGGGGCAAGCGCACCTAAGCGCGCTCGCCCCAGAGAAGATCAGCGATTTATCGGGGAAATCTGGATTTCCACGCGGCGGTTCTGGGCGCGACCGGATTCGGTAGCGTTGGAAGCGATCGGGCTGGACTCGCCCTTGCCTTCGATGAAGAAGCGCCGCTGGTCGATGCCCTGATTGGCCAGGATGGTGGCAACCGCTACGGCACGGCGCTGCGACAGGCTCAGATTGTAGTTGTCGTCACCCTGCGAGTCCGTGTGGCCATAGACGTCGACGATGGTCTGGTCGAACTTCTTGAGCACCAGCGCGACAGAAACCAGGGTCTGGTTGAACTGGGGCTGCACGCTCGCCTGGTCGGTGGCGAAGGTGATGTTGGAAGGCATGTTGAGGATGATCTGCTGGCCAACGCGGGTCACGGAAACCCCGGTGCCCTGCAGCTGGGCGCGCAGTTCGGCTTCCTGGTCGTCCATGTAATCGCCAATGGCAGCGCCGGCGAGACCGCCCACGCCGGCGCCGATCAGGGCGCCCACGCGTGGGTCCCCGCCCACGGCAGCGCCGACAAGAGCGCCGGTGATGGCGCCACCGCCCGTGCCCAGAAGGGCGCCGCCGGCGGTGTTGGAGAGCTGGGATTCGCCAGTATATGGATTGATGCTGGAGCAGGCGCTGAGCGCCAGGGCGGCAAGGCCGGCAACGAGTAGCTTGGACTTCATCGAGTCACCCCTGATGGATTTGGCCGTCGGTGCGCCCTGATTATGTCATCATGGTGAACGGGTAATGAACAAAGCCTGTCAGGTATTGGCCCAGCCGCCATCGACCAGGAATTGTTGCGCCGAGATCATGGCGCTGTCCTCGCTGGCGAGAAACAAAACCATGCGAGCGATGTCTTCGGGATACACCCGGCCGGCAAGGGCCTGGCTGGCATCGATCAGTTGTTCGGCCGCCGGGTCGATCCAGTGGGTGAGCTGGCGCTCGGTCATCACCCAGCCGGGCACAACGGTATTGACGCGGATGCCGGACTTGCCCAGTTCGCGCGCCATGGCGCGGGTGAGGCCATGGGTGGCGGCCTTGGCGGTTTCGTAGACGGGAATGTTGGGCGACATGATCATCCAGCTGATCGAGCCGGTGTTGATGATCGAGCCGCGACCGGCCGCCTGCATGCCGGGGGCGACGGCCTGGATGGCAAAGAAGCTGTGCTTGAGATTGACCGCCATCCGATCGTCCCAATATTGCGGGGTCACTTCGCTCCAGTTGTGTCGCTGATCATGGGCGGCGTTGTTGACCAGCACCAAGGCATCGCCATGCGCTTCGGCAAAGCCCGCAATGGCGGCCTGGTAGGCGGCGGTATCGGTGACGTCGCAAGGGGTGAAGCGCACCTGATGGCCGGCCGCCACGAGTTCGGCAGCAAGGCTGTTGCCGGCGGTTTGTGCAATATCGACAAAGCCGACTTTGGCGCCTTGGGCGGCAAAACTGCGCACGAGGCTTTCGCCGATGCCCGAGGCACCGCCAGAGATCACGACGGGAGTGCCGGCAAGGCTTGGATAGCGGCTATATTCAGTCAAGGCTGGTATGGCTTTCTGCAGGAATTGGGGCCGGGTGAATTGAGCGGGCCTCGGTGGTCTCGAGAAGCGTCACGATATCATCAACCCGGTCGATATAGCGCTGCTCCATGGCGAAGTTCAGCGTGATATATTGGCGATTGGGCACAAAGGTGCAGAGATTGGCGCTCGGGTGGAACGAGCCGACATAAACGGGCTCCACCAGATCACGAGTCATGTTGCCATACATGCGGTGCGGCGGCACCAAGGTCAGCACCACGTCGGTGGTGCGGCTGAAGCGGAAGAACTTGTCGCCGTACAAAAAGGGCAGCAAACGAGAAATGCGCCGATGCAGCGCGAACATGCCCATCAGGATGAATTGGTAGGTCGTTGTATCGCGCGCTTCGATTTCACTCAGGGTCGCATCGATCCCACGGACATAGTCGATGAAATCAGGTTTTACGGCAAAGCCGGCCATGAGGGCGCGGACGCGGAACTGGTCGTCATCGACCTCGCTGCGTTCGGAGTTGTCCAGCATGGTATAGGCGGCGGTGATGACCTTGGCCTCGGGACCCTTTTCGGCGACATTGAGGGCCTGGGTGATCAGCCCGAACATCAGCGCGCGCTGGCGTACGCCGATGCGGTTGGCAAGGGCGCGGATGCGGCTACGGGTCATAGCCAACGAGCGGAACTGGATGTTCTTGACTGGCACATCGCTCTTGTTGGCGTAATAAAGCTGCAGCGTGGCACCCATCACCGAACCCACGGCCAGACCCATCCGGCGCTTGAAGGGCAGCTTCTGCTTTGGCTTGGCCGCTTCGGGGGTGCGGGCAATGGATTGGGAACGCGTCAACAGGGACGAATCATGTCCCTCCAGCAGCGCATGGCTCGATCGCACCAGGACCATGGAAGCATGGCCCTGCCCATCAGGGCCCCCGCGCAACGTGGCAGCATAAACGCGAAACAGCGGCAGGTCCTGCCGCTCGAAAATATCGAGCCCCTTGCCCAGCCATTTGTCGGGATAGCCCTCGAAGCTGTCGACCTCGATCACCGAAGTAATGGCGTCCAACAGGTGCTGGGGAAAAGGCTGGCCGGGCAAGGCACCCTTGAAGCCATGGGTCAGCTGGGGTGCCAGTGACACCATTTCGGCAACAAAGTTGGCCAGGCTTTCCTTGGTAAAGGCCGTTTTGGAGTAGGCCGTGAAATAAACAGTGTTCTTGGAGTTGTATAAGAACCACTGGAAATTGGTGAACAGCGCCTGCGGATCCTTGCGCACCGCTGCCGCTGCCCAATCGAGCATTGCCGGGCCTTTGCCAGCGGCGCTCGTTTCTGGAAAGTCGCTCACCCCTGTTCCCCCCCAATACCCGTTCGGGTGCTGTTGCTGTTGTTGTAAACGCTCGCAAGGCAGGCTTCAACTGCACTGCTGTTGCGCAGTTAACCCCCGATAAGTTGTCGGGATTATTGGGGGACCAAGCTCATATTTGGTCAAGCAAAGTGCGCTGGCGCATTGGCAGATGGACCGCGCTTAGTTTAGAATAGGTCTTATCTTGGCACCCGGACTCGTGGCGTTGGAACGAGTTAGCGGTCGGGTGCGCGTCGAATTGGCTCATACCCATGGTCGCGGCGTGCTCCTAAATCTATCGGGCAGCAGCGGATCGGCCTGCCGGCATAATGCAGAAGGACAGTGGGATGGACTATCGCGGAATCTTCGAAGATGCGGTGGACTCGTTGCGAGCGGAAAAGCGCTACCGAGTGTTTGCCGATCTCGAGCGGATTGCCGGGCGCTTTCCCAAGGCGATCTTTCGCGATGAAGCCGACAACGCCCGCGAAATTACCATCTGGTGCTCCAACGACTATCTGGGGATGGGCCAGCATGAGGCCGTGATCGGCGCCATGCAGGAAACGGCCGGCCGGCTGGGCGTCGGCGCGGGCGGTACGCGCAATATTTCGGGCACCAACCGGCCGCTGGTTGAGCTTGAGCGTTCGCTCGCCGACCTGCATCGCAAGGAAGGCGCGCTGGTCTTTACCTCGGGCTTTGTGTCCAACGAAGCGGCGATTTCGACCATTGCGCGCCTCTTGCCGGACTGCGTGATTTTTTCGGACCAGCTCAACCATGCCTCGATGATCCAGGGCGTGCGCCAATCAGGGATGCAAAAGCATATCTTCCGGCACAATGATGTCGCTCACTTGCGCGAATTGCTGGCCGCGACCGACCGCAAGCGCCCCAAGCTCATCTGCTTTGAGTCGGTTTATTCGATGGATGGCGACATCGCGCCCATCGAGGCGATCTGCGACCTGGCCGAGGAATTCGGCGCGCTGACCTATATCGACGAAGTGCATGCCGTCGGCATGTATGGCGCGCGCGGCGGCGGCATCGCCGAGCGCGACGGGCTCATGGATCGGATCGACATCATCGAGGGCACCCTGGCCAAGGGCTTTGGCGTGATGGGCGGCTATATCGCCGCCAACAAGTCGATCATCGATGCGGTGCGCTCCTATGCACCCGAATTCATCTTCACCACCGCCCTGCCCCCAGCCCTTTGTGCCGCAGCGCGGGCCTCGATCGAACACCTAAAGGCGTCCCAGACCGAGCGCGCCATGCAGCAGCGCCAGGCGCGGCTGCTCAAGGCAATGCTCAGCGATGCGGGCCTGCCGGTGATGGAAACCGAAACCCATATCGTGCCGGTGATGGTGGGCGATGCACGCCAGTGCAAGGCGGCCAGCGACATGCTGCTCGACAAACATAATATCTATATCCAGCCCATCAACTACCCCACCGTCCCCAAAGGGACCGAGCGGCTGCGGATCACCCCGACCCCGCTCCATACCGACGAGATGATCTTTGCACTGCGCCACGCGCTGGTCAGCGTCTGGACGAGCCTCGAGCTACCGCGCGAGCCGGCCGATGCCGCCATCACGGCGAGCAAGCTGACCTCGGGCAATCTAACGCTGCCGACCAGCGGCGGCTAAGGGGCCCAAGCGTATCCAGGCAATCTTTGATAACGTGCCCCGGCGACCGCGCCGGGGCATTGTCGTTTAAAGCCGACTACAAGGCGGGTCCTTGTGACAGCCGGCAGCGCTCCCCAAGTGAGGGGGCCTCGAGCTGGAGCACCCATCATGAAAATCGGCATTATCGGTATTGGCCATATCGGCAGCACGCTGGCGCGCAAGCTTGCCCAAAATGGCCACGAGGTTCGGGTGGCAAACTCAAAAGGTGCGGACGCGGTGAAGGCATTCGCCGACGAGATTGGCGCCATTGCCGCCGATGCAGCTGGGGCTGTTGCCGACGCTGAGGTGGTGATCCTTTCGGTCCCCTTTCCTGCCGTAACCAAGCTTGCCGCAGAGATTGCGGGCGTGCCTGCCTCGGTGCCGGTGATCGACACCGGCAACTACTATCCTGACATGCGTGACCCTCACATTGCGGCGATCGACAACGGCATGACGGAAAGCGTTTGGGTTTCCCAACAGCTTGGGCGGCCGGTGATCAAGGCGTTCAACAACATCCTGGCGGATTCATTGAAAGATCTGGGTCGGCCACGGGGGGCACCCGACAGGCTGGCGATAGCCGTGGCCGGCGACGACGATGCCCAAAAGCGCATCGCCATGAGCATTGTGGACGAAGTGGGCTTTGATCCGGTCGATGCCGGCTCACTTGACGATAGCTGGCGGCAGCAGCCGTCCACCCCTGCTTATTGCTGTGACTGGAATGCAGAAGAGACCATCCGCGCATTGGCGGCCGCCAAAAAGGGTGCCGCAACGGCCAAGCGCGACCGGCTGCCGGAACAATTTGCCAAGCTGGGCGCCAACCCCACCCATGCGCAAGTCATTGCGGCCAACCGGGAGGCCAACGCTCCATGATCAGGGCCGCAACGAAGGCCTGGTCCCCATTGTGGCAAAGGCTGATGGCGCTGGTGCCCTCACGAATGAGCCAGGACCGGAACCCCGGCTCTCCATTGCTGTTGACCCCGCAACAGCAGAAATGGAGAACGATATGCGCTTGCCCTTTGCCCTTGTTGCAGCATTGATCGCAGCGGCTCCTGCCACGACCCAGGAAGCTGGCACCACAACAGCGCTGGAAATCAACCCGCAGTCTTATACCGGCGTTTGGTACGAGATTGCGCGCACGCCCACGCCCTATCAGGAGGACTGCGAGGGCGGGGTGACGGCCACCTACAATCTGCTTGATGAAACCAGCGTGGAGGTAATCAACCGCTGCGATCGTGCTTCAGGCGATGAGCAGGGCGTGGTTGGTACGGCTGAAGTGGTCAATGGCAACTTCAACACGTTCTCGGTGGAGTTTGGCGAAGACAGCGGCGCTCCAGGCGTCAACTATGTCGTGGCGGCAGTTGGGGAGGAAGAAGGCGGGCAATATCCCTGGGCGGCCGTTTATTCGCCAGAGGGCAATACCGGCTGGATCCTGGCGCGCGAGCCCGAATTGAGTGCGAAAGAGCGCAAGGAAGCCGAGGCAGCCCTAAGCGAGGTCGGCGTAGACCTCGCGCAGCTTTCGGATACCGCTCAGCCACCACAAAGCTATGATCCGGCAGCCGAATAAGTTCGCCCCCGGGGCATTGAAAACCCGCATCGGTGGTGGGTTCGCTCACCATGGCCCGGCGGGGGACCGGATGTCCCACGAGGCGGACTGTGGTCCGCTCCACACCGCGGGGCTGGAGCGGGATGTCACGCTCCGGCTTAAGCAAAATTGCTCGCTCAGCTCGTGAGCACGATGCGCATGAGGTCGGCCGTGTTGCGGGCGCCCAACTTTTCCATCACCCGGGCGCGATGCACTTCGATGGTGCGCGGCGAAATTCCGAGCTGGCGGCCGGCTTCCTTGTTGGAGCGGCCATTGGAAATCAGCTGCAGCACTTCGCGCTCGCGCGGCGTCAGCTGGGAAAAGCCGCGCACTTCCACCGGGCGGCCCGACTGCTGGCCGCCGCCAAGATGAGCTTCGTGGCGCATGGCCGCCCGCACGGCACTAAGCAGATAATCGCTGTTGATGGGCTTGGTGACCACATCGGAGGCGCCAAGCTTCATTGCCGTGACAATGGCATCGACCTGCGAGGTTTGGGCGAGCATGAACACCGGCGTGCTGTGGCGTGCCGCCTTGATGCGCTGCAGCAGGCCCAGGCCGCTTTGGTCGCCGAGTTCGAAATTGAGCACCACGGCATCGGGACGCCGGCGCTCCATGGCGGCGGCGAAATGGGCGGCGTCCAGCGAGAAAGTTGTTTGAAAACCTTCCAGCCGGAACAGCACGCTCAGTGCTTCGCACACGGCCGGGTCGGCATCAACAATATGGATCAGTCGGTCACGGTTCAAAAAGGAATGGTAATAAGGGTGTTCGCTCATCCTGCCTCGTCCTTGATAGGCTGCGTCGCACGATCGATGCTCTCCGACACGAGGGCGACTTAATCTTAGCCTGAACTTTGGCCTTGACTGAAGATGCTGCTCGGTCATCACCCGGGTAATTTGAACTAAGTGTAGATGCAGTCCGATAAGGGGAACACGTAGGAAGAACTACCTAGGCCGATATAGGTTTATCGGCCTAGGTGAGGTCGAGTCAATGGTTTTTATTCCTATTTTCCCATGGGCTGGACCGGGCTTTGCCGAAGGGCGTCCCGGATTTCGGTGAGCAGAACTTCTTGCCGCGTCGGCTCGGCCGGGCCGGGGTCGGTAGCCTCCTCACGCTTGAGGCGGTTGATCACCTTGACCACGAGAAACAGCGCGAAAGCGATGATGAGGAACTTGACCACGGCATTGATGAAGAGGCCGATATTGAGGGTTGCAACTCCAGCGGCGCGGGCAGCTTCAATTGAGGGAACAGGAACGCCGTCGGGATTGGAAAGAACAATAAACAAATTGGAGAAATCGATGCCGCCGATCAACAATCCGATGATCGGCATAAAGATATCGTCAACTATAGACGAGACAATGGCCCCGAAAGCGGCGCCGATGATCACACCGACGGCGAGATCGATCATATTACCCCGCATGGCGAAGTCGCGAAATTCCTTGAGCATTTGAGTATCCTCTTGGCTGATCGAGTGCATCATTCATCCTCCAAGCAGCCGGGCAAAGCAATGGCCCAAGAGTTGAGCTTGCGAGGCAGACCGCAGAGGTCGATAGTCCAGCCGGTCACCAGGATTTTCAGATGCAATCGAGCCTTTTCACCGCTGAAGCGAGCCTCAGACAGGCGCTGGATTTCGTGCCCCAGGGCATTGCGGTGTTCAACAATGCGTTGCGGCTGGTGTTTTCCAACCAGCGCTACAGCACGCTTTTGATGCTGCCCGAGGAGTTGATGCGACCGGGCACGCCATTGTTCGACCTCGCGATCTGGCAGGGTGATCGGGGGGATTTCGGGCCGGGGGACGCCGCGCGCCTTGCCATCGAGCGCATCAATGCGTTGACGGCAGCACCCACGACAGTGAGCCAGCGCACCGGGATCGGCGGGCAGATGCTGGAATTCCAGTCGAGCCGGCTGCCCGATGGAGGCCTCGTGATCAGCGTGGCCGATGTGACGGCGCGCGAGGACACCGAAGGTTCGCTCGAGCGCATGAACCAATCGCTGGAAGCGCGCGTGGAGGAGCGCACGGCGGCGCTGACGCGGGTCAATGCCGAACTCGAAATTGCCCGCGCCAAAGCAGATGCGGCCAATCACGACAAGACGCGGTTCCTGGCCGCCGCGAGCCACGATCTGTTGCAGCCGCTCAATGCGGCGCGGCTTTATACCGCCACGCTGATGGAGCGCGCCAAGCTGACTGGGCTGGCCGATCTCGCCAACTCGATCGAGGCATCGCTGACAGCGGTGGAAGACATCATGGGGGCGCTGCTCGATATTTCGCGGATCGATAGCGGCGTGCTGCGGCCAGCGCCCATGCCGGTGAACGGCAATGATTTGCTCAAGCGGCTCGAGGTCGAGTTCGGGCCGATGGCGCGGGAGCGCTCGATTTCGCTGCGTATCCTGCCCACCAAGAGCGCGGTGCTGGTGGATCGCACGCTGGTGGGGCGCATTGTGCAGAACCTCGTTTCCAACGCGATCAAATATACCCCGCCTGGGGGCAAGGTGCTCGTGGGGCTGCGGCGGCGGGGGCAAAGAATGCGGCTCGATGTGGTGGATACCGGGATCGGCTTTGCCCGGGATCAGCACCGGCTGGTGTTTGCCGAGTTCTCGCGGCTGGAACGCGGCGCGCGCATGGCGCAGGGGTTGGGGCTGGGATTATCAATCGTGCAGAGGCTGGTGGCGGCCATGGGCTTGACGCTGGAGCTGGATAGCCAGATCGGGCGCGGCTCGCGCTTTTCGCTGTTTTTGCCCACGGCAAGGGCAGTTACGCCGGCCAAGGGCAATGACCTGGCGCCGGCGGAACCCGCCTTTGGCGTGCTCAACCTCAAAGTGCTATGCGTCGACAATGAGCGCTCGATCCTTGAGGCAATGGAGGGCCTGCTCACCCATTGGGGCTGCGATGTGCGCTCGGCCTTGTCACTCAAGCAGATCGACCGGGAGCGGCTGCTGGAAGGCTGGTATCCCGACCTGGTGCTGATGGATTACCATCTGGACCAGACTTCGGGGCTCGATGCCATCGAGTGGCTGCGCCACAATCTGGGCGGGCACCTGCCGGCGGCGCTGGTAACTGCCGACCGGAGCCCGGCAGTGCGCACGCTGGCCGAGGAGCGCGGGGTGGCCGTGGTTACCAAGCCGGTCAAGCCCGCGGCCTTGCGGGCGGCGATCACGGGGCTGGCCAGCCAGACCGGCCGGCCGGTCAAACGCACCGGCTGAGCGCTGCTTAGGCCTTTTCTGCGCCGGTGGCGAACAAGGCTTCGAACTGGCCGTCCTCGATCCGCGAAGCGGCGATCACCGCCTGGGTGCGGCTGTCCACGTCCAGCTTTTGCAGGATGGCCGAAACATGGGCCTTCACCGTGGCTTCGGAAATGGAGAGTTCATAGGCGATCTGCTTGTTCATCAGCCCGTCGCTGAGCATCATCAACACGCGCACCTGCTGGGGTGTGAGGGTCGCGAGGCGCCGCATCAGGGCGGAGTTGGCGTCCTCCACTCCAAGGCTTACCCCTTCCGGCACGAACACTTCGCCCGACAAGACGGTTT
This sequence comes from Devosia sp. Z6_126, assembly GCF_058133495.1. NCBI lineage: Bacteria > Pseudomonadati > Pseudomonadota > Alphaproteobacteria > Hyphomicrobiales > Devosiaceae > Devosia > Devosia sp. Z6_126. The sequence continues at coordinate 194,414 of NZ_JBYUNO010000001.1, forward strand.
CGATGGCGCGGCGGATTTCCGTGGGGCCCACCGACTTGTGCAGATAGCCCGCGGCCCCCAGCTCAAAGGCGCGGCGCACGACCACCGCGTCTTCCACGGCGGAAATGATCATCACGGGAATCTCGGGATATTGCGCCCGCAACAGCAGCAGGCCGGAAAAACCGCGAACACCGGGCATGTTGAGGTCAAGAAGCACGAGGTCGCAATCCCGATCGGCATCGAGCGCGGCGCTGAGGCTGGCAAGGTCACCCGCTTCCTCGACGCTGACCGTGGCATCTCCCCCGGACAGCGTCTGCCGCAATGCGGCGCGAAACAGCGGGTGGTCATCAACAATGATGATGCGGCGGCGCGTCATGAATGGTGGTCCTCCTGGAGCTTGCCGGCAAGCACTCACCGGCACTTAGCCGCACCAGAGCTCGCCGGCATCGGCAAAATGCAACAATGCTTAACGGGATGTTTACCATGTTTTCGGCAAATGAGGGTCCCTACCTTCGTGTTGCATCGCGAGGGCTCCGCCGACACCCATCAGGGGACACCAATGGCCCGCGCCTCTTCCAAATCCGTACCGGCCGAGACAGCATCGCCATCCAAACCGGGCGAGTGGCAGGCGCTGCGCGGAGAACTGGTGGCCCTGCTCGATCAGGTGGAAGGCCGCTATGTGCAAGCAGAGCAGGCCGATCCCGCCCTCGACGGATTGGCCGAACGCGTACGGAGCCTGCGTGGCCAGGTGGAAGTACCTCAGCCGGCGATCCGCCGCAGCGAGGCGCTCAAGACCGTCAAGCGGGCTGTTGATCGCTTCACCGATCGTGAGGACGACCAGGCCGCCGAGGCTACCGATGCGCTGACGCTGGCTATCGCCGAGATTCGCGGCCGGCAGATGTCGGCGCCCGCAGCAGCCCTGCGTCGCCAAGCCAATGACATGCCTGAATTCCGCGAACTGAGCGGGCTGGTGGGCGGTCTATCAAACCGGCTGGCGCGGCTGGAAGGCGAACTCAAAGCGCAGCGCGACGGCCATGGCAATGTGCGCGAAGTTGCCAGCCAGGTCGAACAACTCACCCATGTAGTGGAACTGCTGGCTGGCGCCGTCGGGGAAACCGGGCAGGTCAAGCGGCTCGAAGCCCAGATCGGGAGCCTGGCGCGCCTGATCGGGGAAGCGCCCCAGGTTGATCTTTCCGCCATCAACACCAGGCTCGACGATGTGTCCGCGACGGTGGGCAAGCTTGCCCAGTTGCAGGCCGAGCAGATGGAGCGGGAAATTGTGCGCGAGGATCGACGCGCGCAGCAACCCCGTCCCGCCGGCGTCGAAGCGCTGGCGCCCACGATGGACGCGATCGAAAACAGCGTCCGCAATGTTTATGACCGCATCGACGCGATCGAAAAGAACGTGGCGCTGGGATCGGGCGACTTTGAACGGCTGACCGCCGAAATGGCCGCCTTCACCAAGGCAATCAAGGAGCGGGAAGCTCAGCCCGGCAAGCTCGTCGCCAAGGTTGATGCCCTTGCGGCCCGGATTGGGGCGTTTGATGCGCGCAACGACGATATCGATGGGCTCAAGGATGATATCTCGACGCTGCGCCAGGCGGTGATTGCCGGCATGGAGCCACGGTTCTCGCGCATCGAGAGCCAGCTCGAAGTGCTGACGGACCTTGCTGCCAACCCCGCCCCGGTGCCGGACAATTCGCAGGTCGAGAACCAGCTCAAGCTGTTGATGGAGCGCATGGACGAGACCGGCGCCCAGCTCAATAGCCTGGCGAGCCTTTACTCGGCCAAGGAAGCCGATGCGCCCGATCTGGAGGCGCTGGCGAACCTGGTTGCTGAGCGCACCAGCGATGCGGTGACCCGCAAGGCTCCGGCACCTGTGGCCATGTTCGGCCCTGAGAGCCTCAAGAGCATTGAGGACCGTATCGGGGGCCTGATCAAGCGGGCTGGACGCGAACCCGATATCGAAGCCCTCGCCAATCTGGTCGCAGAAAAGACCTCGCAGGCTGTGGCCGGCGTTGCCCCAACAGCCGCCCCGGGCCTGAGCGAGGAGAATCTTTCGGCCCTTGAAGGGCGCATGACGGCCTTGTTCAACACCGCCGGCAAGGACACGGCCGAACGCTTGGCGCGGCTTGAAGCCACGTTGCGGGAGCGGGAAGCGGCCCAGACCGACGCCACGGCCACTCCGGCGCGAGAAGCCAGCAAGCCCACCAAGGCTGCCGCCGAGATGGCGGGCCTTGAAGCCATGCTGACCGCACTTGCCCAATCCAAGGGCGACTCCATGCCGGCAAACCCGGCCGATGAAGCGCCACTGCTTGATCCGGGCTTCAAGGATTTCGGCCCGATCACCCGGCCAGTCGGCCGCCCGCCCCAGCCTGGCGCCACGGCGGCAATGGCTGATGCACGCCCCAGCTTTGACCCAAGCACGGTGGAGCCGCCACCGCGGCCCCAGTCGAGCTTTGGCAGCGACACGGTGGATCCGTTTGAAGCGCCTCCGGCGCCCCAACCGGCAGCCCCGTCGGTGCAGGCGACCCCCAGCCAGAGCAGCACCAGCACGTTTGTGGCGGCCGCTCGCCGCGCCCAGCGGGCCAAGGTGGAACAGCCCACCGGCATTGCTGCTGGCGGCTCGCTGATTGGCCGGGCACTTGCCCGCGTCCGGCCCGCTGCTACCGATGCAACAGCACTTGCGCCCGACACCAAAGCTGCACCCGATGAGGTTGCGGTAGCCGAAAAGCCAATCAAGCGCGAAAAGCCCAAGAAGGAGCGCAAGACGCGCCTTGCAGCGGATCCCGCACCAGAGCCCGTGCTTGATCTTGATGCGGACGGTTCCGAAGCCGAGCCGGCGCGGCAAAGCTTCCTGCTGCGTCATCGCCGCCCCATTCTACTGGCCGCCACACTGGCAGCCGTATCGATGCTGGCGCTCAACCTGGTGATGCAGCGCATGGAAGAGGCAGCGCCGCCTGCCGCCGCGGCCATGGTGCAAAGCACTCCGGAAGAGCCCGTGGCCGAGCCTGCAGTTCCACCTACGGCCGAGCCTGCGCCCGCAGCGGACGGGATCGACGTTTCCACCGGTCCGCGCGTGATCGACATGATCGACGACACCGCCACGGGCTCCATCAACCCCGGGGCCACGACCAGCTTCAGCAAGTCGAGCGACGCTGCCGCCCTGCCCGAGGCCCTGACCGAAGACGCCGTTGCGGCAGCCATGGCTTACCTGCCGCTTGATCCTGCCGCAGGCGAGCCGGCCGGGCTGGTGACGGGAAGCACTCCCGATACCAGCGCGCCGGTGCAGAGCTTTGGCTTGCCACCCGAGGCGATCGGTCCGATCGAGTTGCGCCAGGCGGCTGCCGATGGCGATGCCAAGGCCCAATTCGAAGTGGCTGCGATCTATACCGAAGGCCAGGCAATTGCCCAGGACTATGCCGAAGCTGCCATCTGGTATGAGCGCTCGGCAGCGCAGGGTTTTGGCCCCGCGCAGTATCGGCTGGGCAATCTTTATGAGGCCGGCAACGGGGTCGACAAGGACCTCGAAGTCGCCAAGCTCTGGTATCAGCGCGGCGCCGAGGCCGGCAATCGCATGGCCATGCACAATCTGGCGGCGCTTTATGCTGGCGGGCAAATGGGCGAGCAGCAGTTCGAGCTAGCTGCCGAATGGTTCGAAAAAGCCGCAATGCTGGGCATGACCGACAGCCAGTTTAACCTCGGCATGCTTTATGCCCGTGGCCTGGGCGTCGAGCAGAATCTCGAGCAGTCGTTCAAGTGGTTCTCGCTGGCGGCGCGCAGTGGCGATGCGGATGCCACCAAAGCGCGCGATGACGTGGCCAAGTCTTTGACGGCCGACGCCGTCCAGACCGTGGGTGACGAGATTGCGGCTTGGCGGGCCCAGCCCATCGATCTGGCGGCGAACTATGCTCCGATCGGGACCTGGCTGGCCAACTTCGAAGCGGGCGAAACCATCACCAAGACCGATGTTGTGGCCAAGGTGCAGCAGGCCCTCGCGAAACTCGGCTTTGATGTGGGCACGCCCGACGGGATGGCTGGCCCCAAGACAGCCGAAGCCATCAAGGCCTTCGAGCGCGGCACGGGCATGAGCGAAAGCGGCGCCATCAATCCGCGGCTGCTCGCGGTGCTGGGCAGCCAGCCGGCCTGACCCGAGCCGTTTGACACGAGCGGGATGGGCACGTAAGCCCATCAAGCATTGCGGGTTCCGGGGGTGCAAAACACTGCCGGGACCCTGCCGCGTTTTTTGGCAGGCCTGCCAGCGGGCGGCCGCCCTGGATGGATTTGGATCTTGCAGGTTTATCTGCCGATCGCCGAACTTTCCATGAACCTCTTCTTTCTCGTGGGGATCGGAGGGGCGGTCGGCTTTCTGTCGGGCATGTTCGGCGTGGGCGGCGGATTTCTCCTCACCCCGCTCCTGATCTTTTCGGGCGTGCCGGCGCCTGTTGCCGTAGCCTCGGTAACCGGCCAGGTGGTGGCCGCGTCCACCTCGGGAGCCCTCAGTCATTATCGACGGGGCGGGATCGATTTGCATCTGGCGATGTATCTCATCTTGTCGAGCGTGCTCGGCGCCTTTGCGGGCGTAGCGATGTTCTCGTTCTTGAGCGCGGCGGGGCAGCTGGACCTCGTGATCTCGCTGGGCTTTCTGGTGCTGCTTGGCTCGATCGGGATCATGATGCTGATCGAATCGAGCCGGGCCATCCTGCGGCGGCGGTCGGGCGTGGTGGTGCGGGAGCGGCAGGCCAACCAACATAATTGGATGCACGGCCTGCCCTGGCGCGTGCGGTTCAAGAAGTCGCGCCTTTATATCAGCGTGCTGCCGGTGCTGGTGATCGGACTGTTTATCGGCTTTGTCGGCTCGCTGCTCGGTATTGGTGGCGGCTTTATCATGGTTCCGGCGCTGGTTTATCTGCTGCGGGTGCCGGGCAATGTGGTGATCGGCACCTCCTCGTTGCAGGTGGTGGCGATGATGTCGGTGACGACGGTGCTGCATGCCGTGCAGAGCCAGAGCGTCGATATTCTCCTCGCCTTCTGCCTGATGGTGGGGGGCGTGGTGGGGGCGCAGTTCGGCGCTTCGGCCGGCAAGCAGTTGCGGGGCGAACAGCTGCGCGGACTGCTGGCGCTCTTGGTGCTTGCTGTCGCAATCCGCTTTGGCCTGTCGTTGGTGCTGACCCCGGCCGATCCGTTCAGCATGGCCGTGATTGGGTCACTGCAATGATCCGGCTGGTGCTCTGGCTCGTCGCCGCTTTGCTTCTCGCCGTACCGGCGCAGGGCGCGCGGCTGGTGTCCCAGCTCTCCAGCGATACGGTGGATATCACCTCGAGCTTTTCGGGCGAGCGGATGACGTTTTTTGGCACCATCGCGCCTGATGTGGGCTCGAGCCAGTTGACGGTGCCTGGGCCGTTCCATGTGGTGGTGGTGGTGGTCGGGCCGACCCAGAACCGGGTGGCGCGGCAGAAAACGCATAATCTGGGGATCTGGCTCAACACCGACCAGGTGGTGTTTCCCAACTTCCCCAGCTACTTCCATGTGCTTTCGAGCGGGCGGCTGCGCGACATCACCAATCTGACGACGCTGACGGCCGAAAAGATCCTACCCGAAGCCTATACGCTCACGCCCAATGATGCGGGCTGGTGGAAAACCGCGGTGTTCGGGCGCGAACTGGTGCGCCTGATGACCGAGCAGGGCTTGTTTGGGGTGGATGAGAACGCCATCAACTTTCCGACCGAGAACTTCTATTCCGCGCGGCTGACCCTGCCCAGCAATGCGCCGCCCGGACCTTACCTGGCGCTCACTTATGTGTTCCAGAATGGCGAGGTGATCGCACGCAAATCCGAGGGCTTTGCCGTGCGCAAGATCGGGTTCGAGCGATTTCTGGCGATCACCTCCAAGCAGTATCCGTTGGCTTACGGGCTGATCTGCGTCGTGCTGGCTCTGTTCACCGGCTGGGCGGGTGGGGTGATCTTCCGGCGCTAGCTTAGCCGCGCACCAAGCGCCTGGGACTGACCGGATACAGCCGGTCCTTGCCCAGCATGGTGACTTCGAGCGCTGGCCAATGGAAGAGGCCGACAAAGGCGGGCGAGAGGATATTGAGCGACCCCGTAGCTGCGCCATAGGCGGGCAGGATCAGCAGCCGGTTGTCGTGCACAAAGCACGGGCGACGCGTGGTCCGGCCGGCCATGTGCAGATGCGCGCCCGGGTGGAGATGGCCGGCAATGAGGCCGGGCCGGTCGCGACGTGGCTCGTGCGTCAGGTGCAGGCCGGCAAGGTCAAGATGGGGCAGGCAGCGACCGCCCAGAGCGTGGGGCGCGGGATCGTGGTTGCCGGAAAGCCAGAGCCATTCGGCCATGTCGGTCATGCCATCGAGCCGAGCACGATCGCCGTCGTTGAGGGTGCGCGAGCCTTCGTCGCGGTGAAAGCTGTCGCCCAGGGCAATAAGGCGGATCGCGCCCGTGCGGCGCAGGTCCCGTTCCAACTTGGCGAGCGTGACCCCCGTGTCATAGGGCGGCAGCATCTGGCCATGGCGGGCATAGGAGCTGAGTTTTTCCAGATGCAGGTCAGCGACCAAAAGCGTCCTTTGGGCGTGCCAATAAAGGGCGCCTGAAGGGAGCGGCTCAAACAAGTGTCCGGCAAAGCGCAAGACCGGGGTCTCCGTGATCTCGGCTGTAGATAAGACTTGGCTCAAAGCTTGTCCTTGCCCTTGGAGCGCAACTCTCCGGGCCGTCTGTATTAAACTGCTTCGCCGGAGCGCTGTTGTCCTTCGGGGCCACTCATGGCCTCGCGCATCAACTCATCGGCGGCATCTGCCATAGCTGATTCGCGCCCTTCCCCATAAATCGGCTCACGGCCGATATCGAGGAGAATTGGAACGGCCAGCGGGGAAACGCGATGGAGCGGCTTGTGGACGATGTGCTGGCGGATGCGGCGCAGCATCTGACCAAGGCGCTCGATATCGAGCAGGCCGCGGGCGGCATCGCGGCGGGTGGCTTGGATCAGGATGTGGTCTGGCTCGTGCTGGTAAAGCACGTCATAGATGAGATCGGAGGACATGGTGAGCTGCCGCCCGGTTTTCTCCTTGCCGGGATGGCGGCGTTCGATCAGCCCGGCAATGATGGCGCAGTTGCGGAAGGTGCGCTTCATCAAAGCGGATTCATCGAGCCAATCCTCGAGGTCTTCGCCCAGCATGTCTTCGGCAAAGAGTTCGTCGAGCGAAAGTCGATCGGTGCGGATCAGCGCGGAGAGATCACCGAGACCCCAGATCGCCAGCGCATATTCGGAGGCGACAAAACCAAGCGGTCGCGCACGGGCGCGTTCCAGCCGGCGCGTCAGCAGCATGCCCAAGGTCTGGTGGGCGAGCCGGCCTTCAAAGGGGTAGCAGACCATGAAGTTCTGGCTGCCGCGCGCGAAGGTTTCAACCAAGAGACTATCCGAGCGGGGCAGCACCGAGACTTCCTCCTGCAGGCGCAGCCAGTCGCTGACCTGATCGGGGAGCTTGGACCATTCATGGGGATCATCGAGCAAGCGGCGCACCCGATCGGCGAGGTAGGTAGAGAGGGGAAAGCGGCCGCCCATATAGGAGGGGATCTTGGGATCGGTGGACTGGGCCCGGCTCACATAGGCCTCGTTGTCCTTCATGCCCTCGAAGGCGACGATTTCACCGCCGAACATGAAGGTGTCTCCGAGGAGCAGGGTGCCAAAAAAGTATTCCTCCATTTCCCCCAGCACGCGGCCGCCATAGCCGATTGGGCCAGTTGTGGCGCCGCGCTTGAAGCCGCGGCCCCGCACGAGACGCACCTTGACCATGGGCTCTTCAACAATGGTGCCGATATTGAGCCGATATTGCTGGGCGACCTGGGGATGGGCGATGCGCCAGCGCCCGTCGGGCATGAGCTTCAACCGGGCATAGCGCTCATAGGCGCGCAGCGCATAGCCGCCGGTGGCGACAAAGTCGAGAATGCGATCGAACTGAGAGCGCGCCAGATCGCGATAAGGCCAAGCGCGACAAATCTCGGCAAAGAGCTCATCGGGGTGGAAGGGCTCGGCACAGGCCATGCCCAGGATGTGCTGGGCGAGAACATCATAGGCGCCCGAGGTCGGGTCCTCACTATCCTGATGGTTCTCCGAGACAGCTTCCACCGCCGCTTCGCATTCCAGCACTTCAAAGCGGTTGGAGGGGACCAGCAGAGCCTTGGACGGGTCATCGAGCCGGTGATTGGCGCGGCCGATGCGCTGGAGCATGCGCGACGAGCCTTTGGGCGCGCCAACCTGCACGACGAGATCCACATCGCCCCAGTCGATGCCGAGATCAAGCGTCGAGGTGCAGACCACGGCCTTAAGGACACCTGCAGACATAGCCGCTTCCACCTTGCGGCGCTGCTCGACCGAAAGCGAGCCGTGGTGGAGGGCGATGGGCAGCAGGTCCTCGTTCTGCGCCCAGAGGCCTTGGAATAAGGCCTCGGCCTGGGAGCGGGTATTAACGAAAAGGAGCGTAGTGCGGTGCTGTTTGATGGTCTCGTAGAGTTCACGATGGGCATAGGCCGCTGAGTGCCCGGCCCAGGGCAGCCGTTCTTCGGTCTGAAGGATCGCCAGCTCGGGCGGGGCGCCACCGCCAGCCGTCAGCAGATGCGTAGGCGCTTCTGGGAGTGGCAAGGCGATCCAGTCGCGCAAGAGATCGGGTCGCGCAACCGTTGCGCTGAGTGCGGTGATACGCATATCCGGCGCCATCCGCGCCAGCCGGGCAATGGCCAGCGACAGCAATTCGCCGCGCTTGGAGGTGACCAGGGCATGGAGCTCATCGAGCACGATACGACGCACCGAGCCAAACAGCAGCTCGGCCTGAGGGTGGCTGAGCAGCAGGGCGATCTGTTCGGGGGTGGTGAGCAGGATTTGGGGCGGATTGGTGCGCTGGCGGGCGCGGCGCGACGCGGGCGTGTCGCCGGTCCGGGTCTCAACCCTGATCGGCAGGCCCATTTCCGCAATCGGGGTTTCCAGATTGCGAGCGACGTCCACCGCGAGGGCCTTGAGCGGGGAAATATAGAGCGTGTGCAAGCCCGGGCGAGGCTCGGCAATCAGGTCGGCAAGCGTGGGGAGAAAACCGGCCAGCGTCTTGCCGGCCCCGGTCGGCGCAATCAGCAGCGCCGAGGCACTGGCATTCCAGCTCTCGAGCACCGCCAGCTGATGGGCGCGCGGGGCCCAGCCTTTGCTGGCGAACCAATCGGTGATCACGGGGGGCAGATGCGGGTGGAGTTCGGTCACAGAGGCGCCAAGGTCTTGGGCAAGATGCAAACAGCCTATATGGTGGCGGGGCGAGGCAGAAGCGAGGTAGCCGGCATGATCGAAGATCGCGAAGAGTATGTGGATCGCCGCTCCTGGCTGGAGCGCTTCATGGGCGGCCGGCCCGGGGGCGTCGTCGTACGGTTGATCCTGCTATCGCTGGTGGCAGGCTTTTTCATGTCGGTATTCGGGGTTGATGCCACCGAGATCTTCCGGGGTGCCGTTGAACTCGTACGCGAAACGCTGCGCGATAGCGCCGGGGTTGCACGCACGACGCTCAATTATGTGCTGACGGGGGCGGCGCTGGTGGTGCCGATCTGGCTGTTGCTGCGCCTCACGGCCAAGCGCCGATGACCCAGGAACTGCATCTCACCCCCGGGGAAGCGCTGGGGCGGCTGGTGCCCCATATCCTTGAGCTGATGAGCCAGAACCATGGGCGGATTGCCGTGGGCATTGCCGGGGGGCCGGGCGTGGGCAAATCGACGCTGGCGGCAGAACTCGTGACCATGATCAACGCGACCCATCCCGGGATTGCGGCCCTTGTGCCCATGGACGGGTTTCACATGCGCCATGCCAAGCTCGAAGCGCTGGGGCAGACCGATCGCAAGGGCGCGCCCCACACCTTCGAGGGCGAGGCCTTCGTCGATTTTCTGCATCAGCTGAAACGGGCAACGCAAACCATCACTGGCCCGGGCTATTCGCGCAAGATCGAGGATGTGGTGGAGGATGCCTTTGCCGTTGGCCCCGAAGTGCGGGTGCTGATCGTTGAGGGCAACTATCTGTTGTTGACGCAGGGGCCCTGGGCCGGGGTCAAGTCCCTGCTGGATTATGCCGTGTTCATCAATGTGCCGCGTGAACGGGTGGAACAGCGTTTGCTGCGGCGCCACGCAGCCGAAGGGCTGTTCACCGAGGAGCGCAATCGCGCCCACATCGCGCGCAATGACCTGCCCAATTATGACCTGGTTTGGGAGTCGCGCGACCGCGCCGATGTGATCATCGAACTCGATACCGAAAGCTGAAACTGTGCTGAACAGCCACTGGCAGCGCTGCGAAATGCCGTTATAAGCTGGGTGCTGTTGCCCCTCCCCTGCTTTTCCCCCGAGTTGATCGATGACCACGACCACGCCGCTGCGGCCGCAATATCCATTCGTGGTGCGGCATGGTGATGTGTGGAAAATCGCCCTGCCCGCGAGCCTGGCCTTTATCACCGAGCCCATTGTGGGGCTGGTTGATATCACGGTAATCGGGCGGCTGGGCGATGCGAGCCTGCTGGGCGGGCTGGTTCTGGCCGCACTGCTGTTCGATGTGCTGTTTTCCTTGGCTTATTTCCTGCGCATCGGCACGGCCGGGTTGACCGCCCAGGCGGTTGGCGCGCGTGAGGCCAATGGTGGGCTGGTGCATGCCAGCCGGGCCATCGTGCTCGCGGTGCTGATCGGCATCGCGATGATCGCCTTCGCCGGACCAATCTTGTGGCTGAGCAATCGCTTGCTTGCCCCCGAAGTGGGAGTATCCGCTGCAATGGGCGAGTATTTTGCCGTTCGCATCTGGGCGGCGCCCTTTGCGCTGTTGAACTATGCGCTGCTGGGGTGGTTTTACGGCCGGGCGCAGGCCACCACCGGCATGATGCTGCAAATGCTGCTCCATGGCATCGATATCGTACTCAGCATCTGGTTCGTGCATGGCTTGGGTTGGGGCGTGCCGGGGGCGGCCTGGGCCACGGTGATCGGCCAAGCGGTCGCGGCCCTGCTTGGGCTGGGGCTGCTGGTGCGCCATTTCGGCGGCTTGGGCCGGATCGCTCACCTTGTGCCACTGGCCGAGCTGCTCGATCCGAAGGGCCTCAAGCGCATGTTCGGCCTGAGCCGGGATCTGATGATCCGGTCCATGGCGCTGATGGGCGCCTATGCGTGGTTTGCGGCGCAGGGCACGCGCATGGGCGAGGTGGCGCTATCGGGCAATGCCTTGTTGCTGAACCTCCTCATGGTGGCCGGGTATTTTCTGGATGGCATCGCGCAGGCGGCCGAGCAATTGAGCGGCAAAGCACTGGGCGCCAATTGGCGGCCGGCCTTTGATCAGGCTTATCGGCTCAGCTTTGCCTGGGGTTTCATGCTCGCGGCAGGGCTGGGCCTGGCCTGGTTCGCCGGCGGGCCCTGGATCATTGGCCTCATGACGACCAATGCGGAAGTGCAGCAGCATGCCCTGCTCTACCTGCCCGTGGCGGCGCTCTGCGCCGTCACCTTCATGCCGGCCGTGGTGTTTGACGGCATTCTGGTGGGCACGACGCTCAATGTGCTGATGCGCAATGGCATGGTAGCGTCGCTGGTGGTGTTTTTGGCCGCAGTCGCCGTGCTGCAGCCCTTGTGGGGCAATTTGGGATTGTGGGCCGCGCTCCATTGCTGGTTTTTGGCGCGCGGAGCGATTTACTGGTGGGCGCTGGAGCGCCGCAAGGCCAGCTTGTTCGCCGCCTAGGGGGTGGTGGCGTCGCTAGCCCAGTGCTCGACACGGGTGCCGACGAGCTCGCTGATATTGGTTTTGCCCTGGGCCCGCACGGCAGCGAGGAGGCCCTGCTTGATCTGATTGAGCAGATCAAGGCCGCCGAACACCAGGGCGGAATAAAGCTGGACGGCGTTGGCGCCCGCTTCGAACTTGGCGAGCGCGGTTTGCGGCGAATGAATGCCGCCGACCCCGATGATGGGCAAATCGCCGACACGCTGGCGCGTTTGGGCCAGGCGTTGCGTAGCGCGGTTGAACAAGGGCTTGCCCGAAAGCCCGCCCGCCTCGGTGGCGTTGGCTTGGCCCTGCACAGTGTCGCGGCTGAGCGTGGTGTTGGAGACAATGAGGCCATCGAGATCGGTGGCCAGCACCACTTTGGCGATGGCGTCGAGCGCAGCCTCGTCGAGATCGGGGGCGATCTTGAGGAAAACGGGAACCCGGACGCGGCTTTTGGCGCGGGCCTGCAGCACTTCACCCAGGAGGCGGCGCAGGGCCTCGTCGCTTTGTAGATCACGCAGGCCAGGGGTGTTGGGCGAGGAGATATTGACGGTCAGGTAATCGGCGAGATCGGCGAAGCGCTGCACACCCAAGACGTAATCGGCGACGAAATCGGCGCTGTCCTTGTTGGCGCCGATATTGATGCCGAGGGCCGCGGGGACGCGAGCGTCCTTGAGGCGGGCGAAGACCGCTTCGTGGCCCTCATTGTTGAAGCCCATGCGGTTGATGACGCCCTCGCCCTCGGGCAGGCGGAACAGACGCGGCTTGGGATTGCCCGCTTGCGGACGCGGGGTGACGGTGCCGATCTCGACCATGCCAAAACCCATCAGGGCCAGGGGACGTGCCACTTCGGCATTCTTGTCAAAGCCGGCCGCCATGCCCACGGGATTGCTTAACTCAAGCCCGCACAAAGTGGTGCATAGCTCGGGCGGATCAGCCTGGGCCTGTTCGGGGCCGAGGCCCAGCCGCAGCGCCTTGATCGTGGCGAGGTGGGCGGTTTCCGCATCGAGCTTGAGCAAGGCGTCGCGCGTCAGCTCCTGAACCGGGGCGAGACGCAGCAAAGGTGAAAGGGCAGAGAAGATCATTGCACCGCCTCGGGCAGTCGGCAGGAGCCATCGGCCGCCACGGCCAAAGGAGCTTCCCAGACAATGGCTGTCGTGGGCAGGTCGGCGTAAAGATGGGGGAATAGTTGCCCACCACGCGAGGGCTCCCAAACCAGGAGTTGCGCGAGATCGGCGGTGCGCACAGCCAGCAACACCAGGTCCGACTGTCCGGCGAAGTGGAGGCGCAGGGTTTCGGGCAGTTGCGCGGCGGTGGAAAAATGCATGTAACCATCGGCAGCATCAACCGGCATGCCGGGAAAAGCCGGCGCATTCCGGTAAGGCGCGAATGCGGCCTCGGTGGCAATCTTGTAGATGAGAACGGGCGTGGTCATGGCGCGACCCTAATCACCACTTCGGCAAAGGGGCAAGCGGGTCTGACTTTACAGGCGGTGGGAAGATGTGTAGGAAATAGGACTTATTGCCTAAGAGAGACAAATTTCCTGCCGCAGTGAGTTGCCACCCATGTTGTCACACCGAGCCGTTTGGGATGGGATCGACGCCCTAGCGCGCCGGCAGCGCCTGTCCGTTTCAGCGCTAGCCAAGCTTGCGGGGCTTGATGCCACGGCGTTCAACGTGTCCAAGCGCGTGAGCAAGGATGGGCGGGAGCGGTGGCCATCCACCGAAAGCCTAGCCAAGATTCTTGAAGCGACGGGAGAGGGCTTTGATACTTTCCTGGCGGGAACCGGGGCCTTCATGCAGATGCCCGAGCGTGGATCAGTCCCCACTGTGCCACTGCTGGGTCTAGCGCAAGCAGGTTCAGGCGGGTTTTTCGACAGCGCGGGTTTCCCGGCCGGTCAGGGCTGGGAGGAGATCGCCCTCCCTACCCCGGGAGAAGCCGGGATCTATGCGCTTGAGGTGCAGGGCGACTCCATGGAGCCGCTTTACCGCGAAGGCGACCGGATCGTGGTCTCGCCCACGGAGCAGGTGCGGCGGGGCGACCGGGTCGTGGTCAAGACGCGCGATGGCGAGGTGATGGCCAAGATCCTCGCGCGGCAAACGGCCAAGCAGATCGAACTGCATTCGGTCAATCCGGCCTATGGGCCGCGCTTGATCAATACCGCCGACATTGAATGGATCGCGCGGATCATCTGGGCCAGCCAATAAGGCGGGCCGGTATGGGGGTTGGACCCCCGGCTCAGGGCCGGGGTGAGAGCGGGATGTGGCGGACGAATTTTGCCCGTGCGGGTCAGGCGGCGGTTGAGTTCAGCAGCTTGCCTTCTAGGGCGTCCTCGATGAGCCTGCGCGTTTCCCCCACGCCGTAAAGGGCGATGAAGGAGCCGAAGCGCGGGCCCTGATCCTCGCCGAGCAGCACCTGGTAGATAGCCTTGAACCAGTCGCGCAGCGGCTCGAACTTGTGGGCCTTGCCGATTTCGTAGACCAGGTTCTGCAGCGCCTCGGCATCGGTCGAGCCGGCATAGGCCTCGAGCTGGGTGCGCAGGTCCTCAAGCGCGGCGCGCTCGTGGTCGGTTGGCGCGCGGTAGATCTTGAACGGCTTAACGCGATCGTTGAAGTAGCGCACCGCATAGCCGGCGAGCTTGTCGAGCTCGGGATGGGTCACGGGGCTCGCGCCGGGGATGTAGCGCGAGATAAAGCCCCACATCACCTTGGTATCCTGGGCATTGGCAGTAGCGACCAGGTTGAGCAGCAGCGCAAAGCTGAGCGGCACGTCGGGGTTCGGGACGGCGCCGTAGTGGACGTGGAAGGCCGGATTCTCGAGCCGGGCAGCGGCGTCCTGCTCCTGGTAGGCCGCAACATGGGAGTAATAGTCGTCGACCTGGCGCGGGATGACGTCGAAGTGCAAGCGCTTGGCAACACGCGGCTTGAGGAACATGTAGAGCCCCAGACTCTCAGTTGACGCATAGGTCAGCCATTCATCGATGGTGAGCCCGTTGCCCTTGGACTTGGAGATCTTCTGGCCCTCGGAATCGAGAAAGAGCTCGTAGACATAGTGCTCGGGCGGGGTGCCGCCGAGAATGGCGCAGATCTTGTCGTAGATGTGCTGGTTGGTTTGGTGGTCCTTGCCGAACATTTCGAAATCGACGCCCAGGGCGGCCCAGCGCATGCCGAAATCGGGCTTCCACTGCAGCTTTACGTGGCCCCCGGTGACCGGGACCGTGGTGTCGCGTCCATCTTCGTCGGTGAAGGTGACAGTGCCGTCCTTGGCATTGACCTCCTTCATCGGCACGTAGAGCACGCGGCCGGAGATGGGCGAGATGGGCAGAAAGGGCGAGTAGGTTGCCTGCCGCTCGGCACCCAGAGAGGGCAGCATCACCGCCATGATGTCGTCATAGCGTTCGGCGGCGAGGCGCAGGACCGTGTCGAAGCGGCCGGACTTGTAGTAGTCGGTAGCGCTGGCGAACTCGTAGTCGAAGCCGAACGTGTCGAGGAAACGCCGGAGCATGGCGTTGTTGTGGTCGCCGAAGCTGTTGTGCTCGTTGGTCCAGGGGTCCGGCACGGAGGTCAGCGGCTTTTGCAGATGCGGCTCCATCGCCTCCTTGGAGGGCACGGTTTCCGGGATCTTGCGCATGCCGTCCATGTCATCGGAGAAGCAGAGGAGCCGGGTGGGCACCTGGTCGCGGGTGAGCAAGCGAAAGGCCGTCCGCACCATGGTGGTACGGGCCACTTCGCCGAACGTGCCGATATGGGGCAGGCCCGAGGGACCATAGCCGGTTTCGAACAGGGCTTCCTTTTTCCCGGTTTTTTCGAGCCGCGCGACGAGCTTGCGGGCTTCCTCAAACGGCCAGGCGCGGGCGGTTTGGGCAGCGTCAAAAAACGCAGGATCGAGTTCGGGCAGCGGAGCGGGCGACAATGCAACAAGCCTTTCGGAGGAGGTTTGAGCGTGTGTTGCATCCCCTGCCCCTTGCGTCAATTGCGCGGCGCTTGCCGGGCGCCGACCAACTGCCTAGGGTCGCGGGCTCAGAGACAAGGAAAAAGGCCGCTTCGTTAATGATTTCCAATCAGGCAACAACACGGCCCGATGCTCTTGCGGGCTTTGCCGAGCGGTTTCCCGGCATTCAGTTGCGCCTGCATTACGAGCGGATTGCGCCGGGAACAGCGACAGTCGGGGTGCAAGAGATCACCGACCGCGCGGCTCTTGGCGACGTTTTCACCGCCTACCGCGCCACGCAGCGGCAGGTGGAGGTGTCGATGAAGAACCCGTTCGCGCGGCCGATGCGCATCGGCGATATTGCCGCGCGGCTGGGTGAGTTTCCGGCAGCCAACCAGCAAGCCTTCATTGCCTACCGCGATCGATTTGCCCAAAACGCCGAGCCAATCACCGTTGACGTGCCAGCTTATGATCTGGGTGCGGGGCTCCTGCTGCTGCTGGACGGCAATCATCGCGCGACGGCCCTGTTCATGGGCGAGGTGCCGTTCGTGTTGCGCCTGCATGTGCTGAGCGCGCCGGTTAGCCGGCGCGTGCTCATCGACCTCAAATACTGGGATGGCGGCTGGCGCCGCTTCTTCAATAAAAGCCGACCGGGAACCAGCGCAGATAAAGCTCGTCCAGCGCACCGCTTTCCTTGAGCTCCACCAGCGCCCAATCGATGGCGTGACGGATGGCATCATTGCCGGCCGGCACGGCAATAGCCAAGCCTTCGCCGAAGAGGGCCGGCCGGAAATAGGCCGGGCCGGCAAAGCCGCAGCAGCTCAGATTTTCGTTGAGCCAGAAGGATGCGCGCATGCCGTCGCCGAAATAGGCGTCGACGGTGCCCTCGGCTACCGCGGCAAGGGCAGCCGCTTCGCTGTCAAAGCCCTGGATGGTGGCGCCCGGCAGGTAGCGGGTCATGAAGGTTTCGTGGGCGCTGCCGCGGCGCACCGCCACCGTCTTGCCCGCAAGCTGGGCCGGATCGAACTGCTCGATATCGGCGGCTCCGGTCACAAAGCGCCCTGGCAGGGCCAAGTAAGTGGTGGAATAATCAAAACGCTGGCCGTTCTCGGGCGAAAGCGCGAGGCCTGCGATCAAGGCGTCGCCCTGATTGTCGGCCAAGGCATTGGCAGCCTGATCCCAGGGCCAAGCCTGGATGGTGCAGGCGGTATCGACCTGGGTGCAGATGCGCCGAGCCAGATCGATGTTGAAGCCGATCAGTTCGCCGCTGGCGTCACGGAAGTTGAACGGCGGGAAGTCCGCCGTGGTGAGAAAGCGGATTGCCGGCACCTGCGCGAGGCTAGGCGCGATTTCCCGTGCGCTGGGATCGGCGTGATAAGGCAAGGGCTGCGCCTGTGCCAACGCTACGCCACCCAGCGCACTCGCCAACAGGACGATCAGGCGCAGAAACGCGGGGGCGCGCATCTAGACCTGATCCAGTCCGTAAAGCAGATCGGCCAGCAGATCCTCAGTTGCTTCTAGCCCCACGGAAAGACGCAGCAGGCCGGGGGTGATCCCCGATTCAAGCTTGACCTCTTCGGACAAGCGCTGGTGAGTGGTGGTGCGCGGATGGGTAATGATCGACTTGGCGTCACCCAGATTGTTGGAAATCAGGATCACCGCCAATGCATCGGCCATGCGGAATGCCGCTTCCTGGCCGCCCTCGACTTCGAAGGCGACAAGGGTGGAGCCAGCGCGCATCTGACGCATGCCGAGTTCGTATTGGGGATGATCGGGATGGTGCGGATAAAGCACCCGGCTGATCTTGGGGTGATCGCTCAGCGCATTGGCAATGGCCGCAGCCGAGGCATTGGACTGGCGCACCCGGATCGGCAGGGTTTCCAGTCCTTTAAGCAGCGTCCAGGCGTTGAACGGGCTCATGGATGGGCCGGTCTGGCGGATAAAAGTATGGATATCGCCCCCGATCCGCTCTTGGCTGCCCAGAATGGCGCCACCCATAACGCGGCCCTGGCCATCGATATGCTTGGTGGCGGAATAAACGACGAGGTCGGCACCCAGGGCCAGGGGCGACTGGTTGATGGGGGTGGCAAAGACATTGTCGACGATCAGCACGGCGCCATGGGCGTGCGCAATATCGGCAACGGCGGCAATGTCGACCAGCTCGAGCGTGGGGTTGGTGGGCGTTTCGAGAAACACCGCTTTGGTATTGGGCTGCATGGCGGCGGCAAAATTGTTGGGGTCGCGGCCATCAACCAAGGTGGAGCTGACGCCCCAGCGCGGCAAATAGTCTTCCACGACATAGCGGCAGGAGCCGAACAGGGCGCGCGCCGATACGACGTGATCGCCCGCGCGCAGCTGGCTCATTAGCGCCAAGGTCACGGCAGCCATGCCCGTTGCCGTGCCGCGCGCCGCCTCGGCTCCTTCCAGCAGCGCGATACGGTTCTGGAACATTTCGACGGTGGGATTGGAAAAGCGCGAATAAATATAGCCGGGATCGTCACCCTTGAAGCGCGCTTCGGCTGCGCCCGAACTGGGATAAACATAGCCCGAGTTCAAATATAGGGCCTCGGAGGTTTCGCCCGCCGGCGAGCGTTCAGTGCCACCATGGACCAGCTGCGTTTCGGGGGCCCTACGCGCAGGATCGAATAGCGGATTTTCGGTCTTGGACATGGTGATCTCAACAAAAAACCGGCGCGCAGGAAAGCGGCCGGTGTGAAACGGTCCTTTAGCGACTTATTTTAAGTGGCTGCAATCGGCCGGCCAAATCACCACTTCGCGCATCTAAAGGCAATTGCTCGCCGCCGTCAATTGTTGCTAGGGGTTGCGGCGAACTTGGAGAAGCGCATGGACAAGCAGGGCGACTGGCCATCGGGGGTGTTTCCAGCCCGGCTGATCGAGGCCTTGCATGCGCAAGGCGCCATCAGGACCGAGCGGGCATTCGATGCCGACCAGGTGCAGCCGGCAAGCCTTGATCTGCGGTTGGGCGCGGTGGCTTATCGGGTGCGCTCAAGCTTTTTGCCGGGCCCGGATCATTCGGTGGCCGAGCGGATCGATGCGCTCAAGCTGCATGAGATTGACCTTTCGGGCGGGGCGGTGCTGGAGCGCGGCTGCGTTTATCTCGTGCCGCTGCAGGAAAGCCTGGCCTTGCCGCCAAGCGTAAGCGCTTCAACCAACCCCAAGAGCTCGACCGGACGGCTCGATGTTTTTACCCGGGTGATCGGGGACCGCGCGCGCGGCTTTGACCAGATGCCGGCAGGCTATCACGGCCCGCTCTATCTGGAAGTGAGCCCGCGCACCTTCCCCATTCTGGTGCGCAGCGGCTCGCGGTTGTCGCAGATGCGTTTTCGGGTGGGTGACTCGCGGCTGTCCCAGGCCGAGCATGTGCAACTGCACGGCCTTGAAAAGTTGGTGTTTGGCGGCGATCATCCGGTGGGTGACGGGGTGGCGTTGTCCATCGACCTCAAGGGCGAGGGGCGCAACGGGCTGGTTGGGTTCCGGTCCAAACGGCATACGGCAGTGGTGGATGTGGATCGCAAGGGCGCGCTCGACGTGCTCGATTTTTGGGACCCGCTCTACAATCGCGGCAGCGATGAGCTGATCCTTGATCCCGACGAATTCTATATCCTGGTCAGCGACGAAGCCGTGCATGTTCCGCCCACCCATGCAGCCGAAATGGTGCCGTTTGATCCGCTGGTGGGGGAATTCCGTGTGCACTATGCGGGATTCTTCGACCCCGGCTTTGGCCATTCGCCCGCAGGTGGAACCGGCAGCCGCGCCGTACTTGAAGTGCGCAGCCGGGAAGTGCCATTTCTCTTGGGCCATCGGCAGACCATTGGCCGGCTGGTTTATGAACGCCTGGCGGAGCGCCCTGAGCGCCTGTACGGCACCGAGCTCAACTCGAACTACCAGGCGCAGACGCTCAAGCTGTCAAAACACTTCAAGCCCTATCCGTAACCGGAAAGGGCTTGAAGTGCAGACCTGTGGCTAAGTTGCCTCAGGTGATCAGGCGCGCAGCCTCTTCCTCGGTGGGAATGTGGCCGTCAGGCGTGAAGTGGTTGACGGCTTCAGGCAGGGTCTGGCTCAGGCGCTGCAGCAATTCGGTGCGGGAAAGCCCGGTTTGCTGGGTGAGTGAGGTGATTGTGTCCTCGCCCAGCGTTTCTTCCAGATCGCTGGTGTCGAGCGGCTCGTTGTTGCCGGGTCCAACCCAGCTTTGAGCCTTGTTGCCCCGTCCCGACTGGTTGAAGCTATCCATCAGATCGCCGAGACCGCCGCTCAGCATGCCACCCAGACCGCCTGCCGCGCCGCCCCCACCCAGGAGGCCACCGAGCATGCCGCCCAAATTGCCCAGGCCGCCTTGGGCGCCGGTTTGGCCGGGTTCGCCAAGACCACCCTGACCGCCCTGGCCCCCTAGCCCTCCCTGCCGACCGGCGTTGCCGAGCAGTTCGCCGAGTTTATCGCGGTTTTGATAGCCGGCTACCGCCAGCAAGCCCAACAGGGCCATCATGGAAGGGCCACGTTTCATTTTGCTTCTCCTTCAGGTGCCGCTTAGCGGCGACGGGCGATAAAGCCCCAGATTGCCAGCACGATCACTGCGCCGACGATTGCGCCAATAAAGCCTGCACCTTCATCGGCGCTGTACCAGCCGAGCGCCTGACCAAGGAAGGTCGCGACAAAGGCACCAACAATGCCGAGGATCGTGGTGAGGATAAAGCCCGAAGGCTCATTGTTGCCCGGCATGATAAACTTGGCGATGATGCCGGCAACGAAACCGATGATGATGGTCCAGATAATACCCATGACGCTGTGCTCCAAAGAGATGGTGCTCAAGCAACGCCGCCACTGCCGCGCGGTTCCCCCGCCGGGAGGTTTGACGGTTAAGGCGGGCGGAATCGCTTGACGGCTGGGGAGGTTTCGCGCATCTAGAAACCCGTGCGGGTGTAGCTCAATGGTAGAGCAGAAGCTTCCCAAGCTTACGACGAGGGTTCGATTCCCTTCACCCGCTCCAACTTTTCCATTCAGCTTGTTTGTTTGCCGGGGCCCGAGAACATGACTCAGCCGCGATTCATCATGCTTGAAGCCGCTTGTTGCGGCCATTTTTCAGCCCTTTTACAAGAACATAGCTCCCATGCAGCTTTCGGGGGGCGAAGGCGCGCTTTCATTGCTTCACATTATCGATGACCAATGAAGGGAACGCGCACGGGCTTTCTCTGGTTTCGGGTGGGGTTCGGCCCTTCTTCCCAAGCAGGTGATACGTGAGTGAACTTGAACAGCATGCAACAGAAGTCTTGAAGTTCTCGGCACGCAATGCCCGGCACAAGCGGCCAGCCTATCTGCGGGACGCCACGGTGGATTCCGATGGGAATATCGCCGTTCTCAAGCAAAGCGAGCATCTTCGGCCCTTGGTCGTTGATCTCGATGGCACCCTGTTGCGCTCTGACCTGTTGATCGAGACGGCGTTCGCCGAGCTGTCCCGGCGCCCGCTTGCGCTGCTCGAACTGATAGCCGCGCTCAAGCAGGGCAAGGCGGCGCTGAAGCATCGCCTGGCGGCGACGGCTGTATTTGACCCGGCCGTTTTGCCCTATGACGAGGAAGTGCTGCGTTGCATTCGCCAGGCGCGCGCCGAAGGGCGTCCGGTTTATCTGGCCTCAGCCAGCCATGAAGTGCTGGTTGGCGCCGTAGCAGATCACCTCGAGCTGTTCGATGGCTGGTTCGCAACCGATGAGTTGACCAATTGCGCGGGCAAGGTGAAGGCGCACAAGCTGGTGGAGGCTTTTGGGGAGAAGGGCTTCGATTACATCGGCAATGATGCGGCCGACCTGCATGTCTGGCCACACGCCGCCAAGGCCTTGGCAATCCGAGCCCCAGCGCGGGTTGGGCGGGCGCTGGCAAGTTCCAGCGACGATGTTGAGCACTTGACCCATGAGCGGGCGGGCTGGAAAGCCTGGGCCAAGCTGATGCGGGTGCATCAATATGCCAAGAACGGCCTCGTCTTTGTGCCTCTGATCACCAGCCAGATGTTTGAGCTGGCGGCATTCATGCACGTCCTCGTGGCAGCAATTGCCTTTTCGCTTTGCGCCTCCAGCGTTTACATCCTCAACGACCTGATCGACCTGCAGGACGACCGCGGCCACCGCAGCAAGCGGCATCGCCCGCTCGCCAATGGCTCCGTTCCGCTTTCGGAAGCCATGCTGGCTATCCCGGTTCTGCTCGGCATCTCCCTGGCGCTGGGCGCCTGGGTTTCCCTGCCCTTCCTTGGGGTCCTGCTGGGCTATTTTGCTCTCACCAGCGCTTATACCTTCCTGCTCAAGCGCAAGATGATTGCCGATGTGATCACGCTCGCTGGCCTTTATTCCGTGCGCGTCGTCGGCGGTGCCGTGGCTTTGTCCGTGGTGCTCTCGCCCTGGTTGCTGGCGTTCACCATGTCCTGGTTCCTGTCGCTCGCACTGATCAAGCGCTATGTAGAACTTCAGGCCCGGCGCGAAGCGAACCTGCCCGACGCCACCAGCCGCGACTATCGCAACGACGACATCCACATGGTTGGGGCGCTCGCCGCAGCAGCTTCGCTCAACGCCATCACACTGTTCCTGCTTTACGCCTCGAGCGAAAGCGTGGTCACCACCTTCAGCCGCCCGGAAATCTTGTGGTTCGTGGCGCCCATTCTGGCTTATTGGATTGGCCGGGCCTTGCTGGTTGCGCGCCGTGGGGAAATGCATGATGACCCGGTGGTGTTCGCTCTCAAGGATCGACTCAGCGTGGCAACGCTGGCGACCGCCGGCGTTCTTTTCGTGGCAGCCTTCTAGAACAAGCAGGACCTGAACCATTTGCTACCCTGTTCCCTATCCGCGTTCGCGTGAGGCAAGGCCCGCATGAGCATTGCCTTTCGCTATGTCCTGTTCGCCATTCTTTCGAGCTTGATCAATTTTGGCGTCCAGGAACTGGTCGTCACCGGGCTGCCCTGGGCGCCGCTGATGCTATCCATTCTGGCCGGAACTGCGGCGGGCTTTGCCGCCAAATATGTGCTGGACAAGAACTGGATCTTTTTTGACAGCTCAAGCTCCCACGGGGAGGAGGCGCGCAAGGTGGGACTTTACGGCCTGTTCAGCGTCTTCACCACTATCGTTTTCTGGAGCTTTGAAATCGCCGCCTGGTCCATCTGGCAGACCGACGTGGCCAAATACTCCGGCGGCGCGCTCGGCCTTGCTATCGGCTATGTCGCCAAATACTGGCTCGACCGGCGCTTTGTGTTCCGGACGGAGGCATCTTGATGCGCCTGGACGGCTGGGGACGCTATCCAAGCCTGGATGGCCGGGTTGTCGCTGCCGCGAACCCGGACGACCTCGCGCGACTCATGCGCGATGGCTCCGGTCTGGTGGCTCGGGGCAATGGCCGCGCCTATGGAGACGCCGCCATGGGCGAAGCCCTGACGGTGCTCGGCCGCAGTCTCAATCGCATGAAAGAATTTGATCCGGTCAGCGGCAATCTTACGGTCGAGGCCGGAGTGCTGCTATCCGATATTCTCGACACCTTTGTGCCACGCGGGTTTTTCCCACCGGTAGTGCCGGGCACCAAGCTCGTGACCGTGGGCGGCATGATTGCCTCCGATATTCACGGCAAGAACCATCATCGCGATGGTGGCTTTGGCGCTTATTTGCAGAGCCTTGATCTCGTGGTGCCAGGCGGCGAAACCGTTCATTGTTCGCGCGAGAACAATAGTGAGCTGTTCTTCGCTACGATCGGCGGCATGGGGCTTACGGGCATCATTGCGCAAGCGACAATGACACTGCGCACCATCGAAACAGCCTGGATCGACCAGCGCACCGTGGTTGCCCCTGATCTTGGCGCCGCGCTGCAGGCCCTCGATGACTCGAGCGAGGCGACATACTCGGTAGCCTGGATCGACTGCATTGCTGGCGGCGCAGCGCTGGGCCGCTCGCTGGTTTATGTGGGTGAACATGCTACCCGGGATCAACTTGCCGCCGCGCAATCCGAACGTGGTGTGCTGGCCCCAGCCCCTCGGGCAAAATTGGGCGTGCCGCTGGAATTGCCCAGCTGGACGCTGAACCGGGCTTCGGTCCGGGCCTTTAACGAGGTTTACTTCCGCGCGGGGTCCCGCACCGAGCAGGCTTTGGTGCACTTCAATCCGTATTTCTTTCCGCTGGACGGCGTGGACCAGTGGAACCGCATCTATGGGCGGCGCGGCTTCCTGCAGCATCAATGCGTGGTGCCGCCCGACAATGCCCATGCCGTGCTGAGCGAAATTCTCGAGCGGTTTTCGCGTTCGGGCAAGGCATCGTTCCTTGCCGTGCTCAAAAAGCTCGGGGATGGCACCGGCCCGCTGTCCTTCCCGATGCCGGGCTATACGCTGGCGCTGGATGTGCGGGTCACCGACGAGATCTTCGCGCTTCTTGATGAGATCGATGCTATCGTGGTGCGCGCCGGCGGTCGGCTTTATCTCACCAAGGATGCGCGCCAGTCACGGGATACCTTCGAGGCGGGTTATCCGCGCCTGGACGAGTTCCGGCAGGTGCGGCGCGCGGTGGGAGCCGAGGGCCGGTTGCAATCCCGTCTTTCCAGCAGGCTAGGTATATAGGCGAATGTCCAAGACGCTTCTTTTGATCGGCGCAACTTCCGATATCGGCCATGCTACGGCGGGCGCCTATGCCGCGCAGGGCTGGACCGTGCTGCTGACCGCCCGCAATGTGGCTGGTGCAGAGCGCAACCGCGCCGACCTCGCGGCACGAAGCGGCGGCGCGGTTTCGCTCCATATGCTGGATGTGACCGACAGTTCGAGCTTTGAGAGCTTCATCACCGGCCTGCCGGCCCTGCCCGACACCGTTGTGTGCGTGGTCGGCGAAATGGGTGAGCAGGAGCGCGCCCAAAGCGACCTCGACCATGCCGCCGTGGTGTTGCGGACCAATTTCGAGGGGCCAGCGCTCCTGCTCGGGTTGCTCGCCGAAAAGTTCGAAGCGCGCGGCTCGGGCACGATCGTGGGCGTGAGCTCGGTAGCGGGCGACCGCGGACGCGGGTCCAACTATGTTTATGGCGCGGCAAAAGCCGGGTTCACCGCCTTCCTGTCGGGGCTGCGCAACCGGCTGTCACAGACCGGGGTACGGGTCGTTACGGTCAAGCCCGGTTTTGTGCGCACCCGCATGACTGCCGGCATGAAACTGCCGCCAGCGCTGACGGCCGAGCCGCAAGAGGTGGGCAATGCCATCCTTGCTGCCGCGGACGGCAGCCGCCCGCGCGACGTGATCTATGTGCGCTGGATTTGGCGCTACGTGATGATGATCATCACCGCCATTCCCGAGCCGGTATTCAAGAAGCTCCGGCTCTAGCATGGTGTCGGCCGCAAGCCATTCGCGGGGTGTGCTCGAACGGGAGCGCAGCCGCTGGCGTGCGCCGGCGCTGCTGATTTTCGGGCTGGGCGTTGTGCTGGCGCTTGTTCTCGCCTTGCCGGGGGAAACGATCGCGACGAGGGGGCTGGAGGACCTGTTTTCGATCCTCGACGGCGCTCATCGCATTGCCTGGGGCCAGGTGCCGAACCGGGATTTCGATTCCGCTTTGGGGCCGCTCGTTTATTACCTGCCCGCTCTTGGGCTTGGCCTGAGCGGAAGCTATGGCGCCGCCCTGCCAATCGGCATGGGGTTGCTGCTGGTGGTGGTCGCTGCGATCGCGGCGCATGTACTGAGCTCGCGGCTGCATCTGGCGCTGGCCCTGCCCTTTGCCGCTTTTCTGTTCCTGGTCCTGGCCGTGCCCATGCATTTGGGCGAAGGCGTTACCGCGCTGTCGTTCCTGTTCTTTTATAACCGCATCGGCTGGATGTGCCTGGCGCTGCTGCTGGTGATGTATGTCGAGCCCAAGGAAGCCGTTGGTCGTGGCGTGGCGCTCGATATTGCCTGCGCCACGATCCTCGTCTTGGTGATGGTTTATACCCGCGCCACCTATGGCATGGTCGGTGGTGCGTTCCTGCTGCTGATGCTAATCACCGGCCGTTGGCGTTGGGCGGGTGGGGCGCTGCTCGCTACGCTGCTCGTTGCTGGCGGAATCGAGCTGGTGTGGCACGGCTCGGCCAGCTATGCCAGCGACGTGCTGATGGCGTTGCAGACCGGGGGCTGGTGGCGCGGAACGCAGGGTAGCATCATTGATCTGCTGCTCGGCAATTTCGCCGATTATCTGCTGTTTGGGCTGCTGGTGGCCCTGTTGTTCTGGCGGCGGTTCAACTGGCGCGACCTGTTGTTCTTTTTGTTCTGCGCCGTCGCCGGCTACTGGCTCATCAACCAGAACGAGCAGCGCTGGGGCATCCTCACCCTCCATGCGGGGGCAGCGGTGGCGGCCGAATATCTGTTGCGCAACATGGCCGCGCGCGCTGGTCGCCCGGCCGAGGCCGTGGTGAACCCGCCCGGGGTCACGCTCTACTTTGCGGCCTTGCTGCTGCCCACCATCGTGCATTGCTCGATCGCCCTGCTGCTGCATGCCGGCACGGCCTTGGTCAATGGCGGGCAGGCCCTGGCCATTCCGCGCCTCGAAGGCGTGCGGCTGGCCAATCTCTGGACCAATGGCGATTTCAATGGCAGCACCTGGTATCTCGGCACCATCACCGATGGGCTGGCCGCGCTGGAAAACCTGCCGGAGCCACCGCAAACCGTTCAGGTCCTCAACACACCCAACCCCTTCTCGCTGGCGCTGAACTTGCCACCACCGGCGGGCGACAAGCTCGATCTGCGCTGGAATGCAACGCTGAACGAAACCTTCCACCCGGCCCCGGAAGACCTCTTTGCCGATGCGGCCGTGGTGATGGAGCGGACCAGCGCGGGCGGGAGCGGACCTGTCGGCCAGCTCTACCTGCCCTATGTAACTGAAAACTATTCCCAGGTGGCGCAAACGCCCAACTGGCGCCTGTTCCGCCGCAACCCGGCGGATACCGGCATGCCGGCAGCTGCCGACCCTGCCCCGCTCGCGCCGTGATGAGCGCCCGGGCCACTGCGGCTGTGCTTGCCGGCTTGTCGCTGGTTTGCGCGCTGTTGCTGGCGCTGCCCGCCCGTACGGTCACATCGGCCTATGTGAACGACCTGCTTCTGTTTCTTGATGGGGCACATCGGGTCGCCTGGGGGCAAGTGCCCAATCGCGATTTTCACACCGCGCTTGGGCTGCTGGCCTATTATATCCCGGCGGCAGGGCTGTGGGTTTCGGGGCAAATGGGCGGCGCCCTCCCCGTAGGGATGGCGCTGCTGATCGTGCTGTTTGTGCCGCTGCTGGTGCATGTGCTGGCTGGCCGCTTGCGTCCGGTGCTGGCCCTAGCGCTTGGCGCCTTCCTTGTCCTCGTGCTGGCGGCGCCAATCAATCTGGGGGACTCGCTCTCCTCGATCACCTTTGCGATGTATTACAACCGCATCGGCTGGGTTGCCCTGGCGCTGCTCGCGGTGATGTATCTGCGGCCGCGACGGCAAACCCGTCTCGGCATCTGGCTCGATGCCGCCACGGCCGCGATCCTTGTCGTGCTGCTGATCTATCTCAAGATCACCTATGCCCCCGTAGCTCTCGCCTTCGCGATTTTCATGCTGCTTGACCGCCATCAATGGCACTGGGCGGCGCTAGCACTGCTGCTGATTGCAGTGGCCATGGCGGTGGTGGAGCTGTTCTGGCGGGGCAGCTGGCTTTACCTCCAGGACCTGCTGGAAACCGCCCGGGTGAGCGGACAGCGCGATCCCATGGGCTATGTTTATGCGCTGCTGCGCAATTTGTCCGACCTGCTGGTGTTTGGGATTTTCGCGGGGCTAGCCCTCACTCAGACGCGCAGCTGGCGCGACCTGCTGTTTTACATCTTCTGCTCGGTCGCCGGGCTGCTGATCCTGATGCAGAATGCGCATAACTGGGGCATCATCACCTTGTTTGCCGGCGCGGCGGTGGCGGCCGAAACCCTGTTGCGCGGCCTCGAGCAGCGGGGCCGCAGGCTGGCACTGAGCCCAGGCGCACCGCTGCTTTTCCTGTTCATGGTGCTGCCGGGCCTTGGCAGCCACACAGTCGCCTTGATGTCTCACTTCACCATGGCCGTTTCCGGGTGGGGAGAACCGCTGGGCCTGCCGGGTCTGGAGCAGGTGCGGTTCGGTCGCTTGTGGTCGCGCGGCGATCAGGGCTTCACCGAAAAATACATCGGCACCTTTGGCGCGGGAGCAGATGCGCTGGCGCAAGCAGGCGTTGTGCCCGAACGCGTGCTGGTGCTGGATTTCGCCAATCCGTTCTCGGCCGGGCTCAACCTCGCGCCGCCCAAGGGCGATCTTTCCTGGATGCATTGGGGGCGCAATATCAACGCGGCGGTCTTCGTGCCGCCTGAACAACTCTTCGCCGATGTGATGGTGGTGATGGTGCCTACAGTCGGCATTAATGTGGGGCAACTTGAGGGGCTCTACGGTGCTTATATAGGCGATAATTTCGTCCTGGCCGCGCAAACCGAGCTTTGGCGAGTTTATGTCCGCCCGCCCCAGCCAGGAGCACCCGCATGACGCTTGCGTCCACCAGCACCCAAGCACTTTCGCGGTGGCCCGGCACCATGACAACGGCGCGCCGGCTGGGCTGGGCGGTGCTCGCCGTGGGCGTGTTGTTTGCGGCCATGCTCGCCCTGCCGGGGCAAACGGCCACAAATAAATACGTCAACGACCTCTACATTTTCCTGGATGGCGCGCATCGGATTGTCTTGGGGCAAGTGCCCAATGTGGACTTCCACACCTCTCTCGGGCCGCTGGCCTTTTATCTGCCGGCGGCAGGACTGGCGCTGAGCGGCAGTTTGGGGGCAGCCATGCCAGTTGGCATGGCGCTGGTCGTGCTGATGTTGGCCTGCATCGGCGCACCGCTCATCGCCAGCCGCATGCACCCCATCACCGGCATGGCCGCCGCCGTCTTCCTGCTCGCCGTAGCTGCCGTGCCGGTCAATCCGGGCGAGGCAGTCTCGGACCTGTCCTTTGCCATGTTCTACAACCGGATCGGCTGGTCGGCGCTCGGATTGTTGCTGGTGATGTATCTGCGACCATTCAACGATAGCCGGCAGCAGGCGATCGTGGATGCCGCTTGTGCGGCGCTGCTGGTGTTGCTGATGCTTTACACCAAGGCGAGCTACGGGCTCGTGGGCCTCGCATTTTTGGTGTTCATGTTGCTCGATCGGCAGCAACGAGGGCGCATGGCGTTATCCCTTGGGCTTTGCGCCGTCTCTATCGGTGCGATCGCCCTGCTCTGGGGCGGCACTCTCAATCATGTCGCTGATCTGCAGCTCGCCCAGGAGGTCAGTGGTGGCTTGCCAGAGCTACAGCGTCTGGCCGAAACCATGATGGGCAATCTGGCAGATCTGGTGGTGTTTGCGCTGTTCGCCGCCCTGCTGCTGTTGGCGCGCCGCCGTTTTCGCGACCTGCTGTTTGTCGGCTTTTGCGCCTCGACGGGCATTTTGATCATCGAGCAAAACTTCCAGATCGTCGGCATTCTGACGCTCGGGGCCGGTGCGGCGGTGATTGCCGAACTGCTGCTGCGCGAGCCCAATTCGCAACGCTACCCCGCCGCGCTGAGCGGCGCCGGCGTACCGTTGCTGCTCGCGACGCTGCTGCTTCCGGTGGCTGTGCAAAATGTCTTTTCGCTTGGCGTCCATGCCGCCATGGCGAGCAGTCGTGCCGGCGAGCCTTCCCCCCTGCCTCAGTTTGGCGGCGTCCGGCTGGTTCGCCTCTGGTCGGAGGGCGCCTACCGCAACTTCGTGCGTTACCATGAAACTCTGCTGGATGGGGCCTTGGCGTTGGAGAGCCTCGACCGGCCGCTGCAGAATGTCCTGGTGTTTGACTTCGTCAGCCCGTTTGCAGCGGGACTGGATCTACCGGTGAGCCAAGGCGACAGCCCCTGGTTCCACTGGGGCCGAACGCTTGACCATGACCATTTTCCACCGGCCGCGGAGATCATGGCGGACGTCGAGATCATCATGGATCCAAAGACGCCGATCGAGCACTGGACCGCGGACGGCATGCGCGAGATCTATGCCGACTATATCGCGCAGAACTTCGAACTGGCGAACGAGACCCGCCACTGGCGCGTTTATGTGCGGCGCGGAGCAGACTTGGTTTCTGTGCTGCCATCCGAAAACAGCAGCACTATCAAGCAAAGCACCAGTGCCCAGCCATAGGCCGAGCCCAGCGTGAATTGCAGCCATGGCTCGGCGCCGAAATAGCTAAGGATCTTGGGAACCGGAACGACCAGGAGCGCGGCCACGATCCACATCGCCCAATGCTGGCGATAAGCAACGATCACGGGCAGCAAGAACAGGGTGTAGTGGATCCAACCCAAAGGCGAGGCCAGAACTGCGGCGAGGAGCCCGAGGGCACTGACCTGCATGATGCCGGGCCGGCGGAACCACGCCCAGGCTGCGAGCGCGAGCAGCAGTGCGGCGCTGAGCGCTGTCCCCAGGAAGGGCACGCCGGCACGGGCGGCAAGCCCGGAGATCGAAGCATTGGTGAGGAAAAACGCCCGTTCCCCATCAGAAACCACCAACTCAAGCCATTGGCGGTAAATTTCAGGCCCATAGATGGCGAGAGGAATGGCGCTGATAAGAGCGGCTGTAAAGACCGATACCAGGCTGGGCAGGCGCTGCCCCGACAGGAACAGCAGCACCGGCCAAACGAGGAAGTTGGGCTTCATGGCAATTACGAGCCCGATCAGCACACCGGCCCAGATGGGTTGGTCACGATCCAGCAGCAGCCAGGCGCCAACCGCAGCCAGGACCAGCGGCATATAGATCTGCCCAAGGTAAAGCGTGTCCCAAAATCCAGCGAGCCCGAAGGCCCAGGCAACGAGGACGATAGCGCGCCAGTCCGGCGCATAGCGTTGCGCCAGCAGCAACACGGCGGCGGCATAAAGCGCAACTGAAATCCAGGACCAGACCCAGAGCGAGTGCTCGGGCGGGGCCAGATCGAACAGCTGGAACAGCAGCGCGGAAATGGGGGGATTCAAGTTCGGGTTCCAGGCTTCAAAGCCCGGAAAAACCACATGAGGGGTCAGCGGCGGATAAACGCCATAAGGATTGAGGCCCTCGGCTGCCGCGCGTCCGGACGCAACAAAGGCACCGAAATCCCAGAGCCCGTGGGGCGGAAGCACGCGGCGAAGTTCGCCCGAGATCGCCCACAAGGAAAACGCGACCAAACATAGTGCCGCTGCCAAGGCCAGCAGACGGTAGGGAAACGCGGTGGACGTGCGCGCCTGCACCGGGATCAACGGAACACCTGCATAATCCTAACCCGAATAGATATACCGACGCGAACGAACCGCTTCAGGGCACAAGCCCGAAGCGGTCCTTGCTTGAGTCAGCCGCGTGCCATTATGGCGTGGCGGGAGCGGCAGGGGTAGTTGCTGGTGCAGCCGGGGTCGTGGTCGTGGGTGCTGCAGGGGTAGTGGTCGTTGCCGGTGCGGCAGGTGCCGTGGTTTCGGCCGGAGTGGTCGTCGTTCCGGTATTGGTGCCGGAATTATTCATCAGGAAGAGCGCGATGATAACCACCACGACTACGACGATGATGCCGATTATTACGTTCCTGTTCACAAGTAACCTCCATTTTGGCGCAGACTCAACTCGCCAGAGCCACATTGGCTCCCGGCTATAACCGGAATCAATTCCCCGCGATCAGCGAAGCGTTGAGCCGAGTTGTCCTTGGTCGCGAACATGCTCTTGATACGCATTTACCGCGGGGAACGGAAGGCGCTCTGTGGCGTCGGTGAGGATAGATCAACCTCACGCGGCATAAAAACCACCATGCACCTGGTCTTGCTTGGCGACTCGATCCTTGACAACGGCGCTTATGTGGAACCCGGGGGCTCCGTGCTGGAGCAGCTGCAACAGGAAGTGGGCTCGAGCGCGCAAGTCAGTCTTCTGGCCCGCGATGGGGCACTGATCGCGGGCACAATTGAGCAACTTGCCCGCGTTCCCCGTGGTGCCACGCATCTGGTGGTCAGCGCGGGCGGCAATGGTGCGCTGCGCCATACGGGCGTGCTGCTGGAGCGGGCCACATCGGTTGCACAGGCCTTGAGCAAGATCGAGCCGGTGCGGGATGGCTTTGCGAAGGGCTATCGAGCAATGCTCGACACCGCGGCCGGCCTGAAGCTGCCGATCGCGCTGTGTACCATCTACGATGTTCAGTTTGATGACCCCGTGCAGCGTCGCATGTCCAATCTGGCGCTGGGCCTCCTCAACGACGTCATCACGCGCGAAGCGGTTCGACGCCGCTGGCCCGTGATCGACCTACGTGTGCTCTTCGATGCTCGCGGCGATTATGCCAATGCCATCGAGCCCTCGGCGGCGGGCGCCGGCAAGATTGCGTTGACCACGGCACAGATCGTGCGCAACCACGATTTTGCCGGACCGTCGGCATTTTATGGAGACGCACGCTAGCGCGGGTTGGAAGCGGCCTTCTCGCTCAGAATGGCAATTGCGCGCGAGGCCCGAAAATGCGCTATTGGAGGCACGCCGGCAACTGTCCGGCACCGGAACGCGGCATCATGCAGGCATGAGGCAAGGACGTTCCGATTTTCTGTTTTGGAGGACTTATGAACAAACTGGTTTTTGCTGCGCTGATCACCGGCGCACTTGCGGTGCCAGCTTTTGCTGCCGATTACACCATCATGGCGCCCGCGGCCCCAGGCGGTGGCTGGGACCAGACCGCGCGCGCCATGCAGGAAGCGCTGCAGTCCGACGGGATTTCGGGCAATGTGCAGGTCACCAATGTTCCCGGCGCCGGTGGCACGATCGGGCTGGCGCAGTTTGTCAACCAGTCGACCGGCAATCCCAACGCCCTGATCGTGGGCGGCTATGTGATGGTCGGCGCCATTCTCACCAATGCATCTCCTGTGACCTTGGAACAGGTGACGCCCATTGCCCGCCTTACCGGCGAGGCCGTCGTGGTGGTGGTACCGGCAGCATCGGACTTGCAAACCATGGATGACCTGGTTGCCAAGCTCAAGGCCGATCCGGGCTCGGTGTCCTGGGCCGGCGGCTCGGCGGGCGGTGCCGATCACATCACGGCAGGGCTGATCGCCAAGACCGTGGGCGTGGATCCGACTGCCGTCAACTACATCGCTTATTCCGGCGGTGGCGAGGCTCTCGCAGCCCTCCTCGGCGGACAGGTCACGGTCGGCATTTCGGGCTACAGCGAATTTGCTTCGCAGATCGCGGCTGGCGAATTGCGGCTGCTGGCTGTATCGAGCGACGAACGCATCCCGGGCGTAGATGCGCCAACCCTGCGCGAAGCCGGTATCGACATGGCGCTGCAGAACTGGCGCATGGTTGCTGCCGCTCCCGGTATCACCGACGAGCAGAAGGCCTCCATCACCGCCGACATCGAAAAGATGGTGAACTCGCAAAGCTGGAAGACCACGCTTGAAACTAAGGGCTGGGTCGACACCTATCTCGCCGGTGACGAGTTCGCAGCCCAGCTTGCCGCCGATACGGCAGCGACCGAGGCCATCCTGAAAGACATCGGCCTGGTGCAATGACCTCTGGCGAACCCAATCTCTCGCGCCGCCCCGATGGGGCGGCGCTTGTCATAGCGGCGGTCCTTGCGGCGATTGCGGCGGTGATCATCTGGCAGACCAGCCAGATGCGCGTCCCGCCCATTCAGGCCAAGGTCGGACCGACCGTGTTCCCTTATGTAATTGCCGGTGGACTGCTGCTGCTTTCAGCCGGGACACTGGTTGAGGCCATGCGGGGCAAGTTTCCTGCGCGCGACCGCGACAATTACGTGCCGATCCTTTGGATCGTTGGCGGCCTTGTGGCGCAGCTGCTGTTGCTGACCACCGTGGGTTTCTCCATCGCCACCGGCGTGCTGTTTGCCTTCACCGCCCAGGCATTCGGGCGCGGCCCACTCTGGAAGACCATCCCGATCGGCATCGTCTTTGCCTTTATCGTCTGGTTCATCTTTGCCAAAGGCTTGCAGTTGTCGCTGCCTGCCGGGCCGCTGGAACGCCTTATCCCCTGATCGAGAGCTGATGTAATGGATACTTTTGGTCTTTTGGGTGAGGGCCTGCTGGCCGCATTGCAGTGGCAGAACCTGCTTTATGCACTGATTGGCGTGACGCTGGGCACCGCTGTGGGCGTGTTGCCAGGGATTGGCCCCGCGCTGACCGTCGCACTGCTGCTGCCGGTGACCTACAAGCTCGATCCTGCGGGATCGCTGATCATGTTTGCCGGCATTTATTATGGCGGCATGTATGGCGGCTCGACCACGTCGATCCTCCTCAACACCCCTGGCGAAAGTGCCTCGATCGTCACCGCGCTCGAGGGCAACAAGATGGCGCGCAAGGGGCGCGGCGGGCCGGCGCTGGCAACGGCCGCCATCGGCTCGTTTGTGGCGGGGCTGATCGCGACATTGGCGCTGGCCTTTGTCGCCCCCTGGGTGGTGAAATTTGCGCTGGCTTTCGGCCCAGCGGAGTATTTCGCGCTGATGGTGCTGGCCTTCATCACTGTCTCAGCGGCCTTTGGCGACAGCGCGCTGCGGGGGCTGACGGCGCTGTTTATCGGCCTGGGGCTCGGGGTGATCGGCATTGACCTGCAGACCGGGCAATCGCGTCTCGCCTTCGGCATCCCCGACCTCCTGGACGGCATTGAGGTGACCACGCTCGCCGTGGCTTTGTTCGCCATTGGCGAAACCCTCAAGATCGCATCGGATCGCTCGCAGGTGAACGAAGAGGTGCTCGCGGTCAAAGGTTCGGTCTGGATGACCAAGGAGGACTGGAAGCGCAGCTGGATCCCGTGGCTGCGCGGCACCGCAATCGGCTTTCCCATAGGCGCCATGCCGGCCGGCGGGGCGGATGTCGCGAGCTTTTTGTCCTATAGCGCGGAAAAGAGCTTTGCCAAGCGGCCCGAAGAGTTCGGCCAAGGCGCGATCGAAGGCGTGGCCGGGCCAGAAGCGGCGAACAACGCCTCGGCCGCGGGCACACTCGTTCCCCTGCTGACGCTCGGGTTGCCGACCACCGCGACGGCCGCGATCATGCTGGCTGGTTTTCAGCAGTTCGGGCTGCAGCCAGGGCCCCTCCTGTTCACCAACAATGCGTCGCTGGTATGGGCGCTGATCGCGAGCCTCCTCGTCGCCAATTTCATGTTGATCGTGCTGAACCTGCCGCTGATCGGCGTGTGGGTGCGGCTGCTGACCATTCCCAAGCCCTGGCTCTATGGTGGAATTTTGGTATTTGCGACGCTCGGAACGCTCGGCGCCAATGGCGGCATTTCCGGGCGGCTAGGGCCAATCAGCTATTCATTCGAGTTGCTGCTGTTATTGGCGTTCGGGATCCTCGGCTATCTGCTGCGGCGTTTTGGCTATCCGATCGCACCCGTGGTGGTCGGGCTCATCTTGGGGCCGATGGCGGAACAGCAATTGCGGCGCGCATTGGCAATCAGCCAAGGGGATCCCCTGGTGCTGTTCCACTCCCCCATCGCGATAACGCTTTATGTCGTGGCCTTGTTGGCAGTCGCCCTGCCCTTTTATCTGCGCTGGCGCGGGCGCGGGCAGATGCTGAGCCAGCTAGCGAGCGACGAGGACTAACCGGCACAGAGTGCCAAACAAAAAAGCCCGGACAACCAAAGGTCGTCCGGGCTTTTCAACGTTCTCAGGCAATTCATCGGGTCGCGGGAGGGAGGCGCGCCCCTGACCCTTGCGGGTTAGAACTTGCCGACAGAACGGAAAGCGGCCTCATCGATGCCGAGCGTACGAAGGTGCCGGGCCTTGGGCTGACGTCCTGCCTCGACTGCCGCCGCTGCGGCAGCAGCGCTGCCAAAGACGTCGGCGATGGTGCCAAGGGTCGCAAACAAATTCTTGCTGCGCAGGGTGCTCATGATCGGGTCCTCGTTCAAGCCCGACACATCGCCGGGCCGCTTTCATGACCTCAAGATGGTCCCGAGGGGCCCGATGTACCAGAGCCAAAGGGGCATTCCAGCCATGCGCGAGGATCAGCCCTACCAGCTCTTTCCCAGCTAAACCGCCGTATTTGGCACCCCTTCAACCCGAGATATGCGCCAGGCGCATTGCTCCATTACCGACCCGCGAACAACTGCCAACCGGTTCGTGCCGGCGCCGGGAGCCGCAACCGGTTACGGGAGACCGGGCGATGCCTGGTCTTACTCCAATGGAATGGCCTATTGGTTAGTTCGTGCAGAGCGCGCAAGGTCGCGGCGGCCGACAAGAGCCAGTAGAACGGCAACAAGAGTTGGACCAGCACCAGGTCGTCGCGCTCGAGGCGGCGCAAGCCCGCCCAAGTGGTCGCGACCGCACTGCCATAACCGAGCGCGAAGATCCCCAGATAAAGCAGGGACCAAAAATCCCAGCCGCTCGCCCAAGGCGAAACCCCCAGCAGCCGACGCGCGAGGAGGGTTGCGAGCAGGCCCACATGCAGGAGGGGCGCGATGATCATGCTCAGGATCATGAGCTCGAAGGCGAGCGTTCGGCCAAGGCCGGCATGGCGCAGCAAGAGTCTCGGATCGCGATTGTGGACGATGAAGGTCTGCATCCAGCCTTTCATCCAACGCGAGCGCTGAGCCATCCAGGTGCCCAACTGTGTGGGAGCTTCTTCAACGGTGCCGATATCGATGGTTTCCACCGCGTGATGCAGTCGCGCCAGCCGCATGCCGAGATCGGCATCCTCCGTGACATTGAACGCGTCCCAGCCGCCCATGCTTCGGAGGGTATCAACTCGAAAGTGGTTGGAGGTGCCACCCAGTGGCATCGGCAGACCCCAGCGCGAGAGCGCCGGCAACACAACGGTAAATAGTCCCGCATACTCGCCGGCAAACAGTGCCGTCAGCCAGTTCTCGGTGCCATTGTCGATCACCAGCCGCGCTTGCACGCATTGCAGCTGCGGTGCATCGCGGAAGCGGTGGGCGACGCGCCAGAGCTGGTCGGGATGAGGCGTATCCTCGGCGTCAAAGATCACCACAAACTCCCCCCGGCACAGGGGGAGGGCGAAATCGAGCGCCTTTGGCTTGGTCCGCGGCGCCGCGTCAGGCACGGCAACGAGGGAAAACTGGGGGTGGTGCAGTTGGGCCTGCACTGCCTCCACAGTTGTGGTCGAACTGGCCTCCACGACGAAGATGATATCGAGCTTGTCGGGTGGATAGTTGAGCGCAGTCATCGCCTCGGCAAGTTGCGGCACCATTGCGGCCTCATCGCGGAGCGGGATCAGCACGGAATAAACCGGCAGATCGGCGTCATTGCCTCGTTCGCTTGATTGGGGTGCCTCGTGGGGCGTTACTGCAAGGGCAGCGATCCGCACCAGGCGGGAACCACCAGCATCAGGATGGCGAACGGCAACAAGTAGAGCTGACTGACATAGGGCGCCATCAGCACTAAGGCCACCAGCATCACGACACCCAGCACGAAGGCAGAGCGCGCACCGGCGGTCAGCTCCAGCTGGGCTGCCGCACGCGGCCAGCGCCGGCTCAGGTTCTGCCGCGCGCTGTCGATCAGCGCCCTGCCCGCACCACGCACGAGGTAGCTGCGCAAGCTACGCTCAGGGACGAGACATAAATAACGGGCTAGTTCGGGATGCTGCCGCAGCGCGGCTTTGAGGCGTAAAAGCCCCAGGAAATCGGGGGCGCAGAACGCCACATCTCGGTCCAGCACCTTGAGGCGTACCAGCCGGACGTCCCGGAGAGCCTCCAGGCGCAACGGTTGCAACTGACCTTCAAGATGGCTTGGCACCTTGGGGTAAAAGGCCAGCCCTATCCACGCGGCGGCACGCTCCATAAGCGCGGCGTCGCTGACGCCCAGCACCGTGGCGCAATAATGCAGCGGATCAACCTCTCGCTCCAGCGCCGTTTCGAGAATGGCCCGGGCCATGCTCGCATCTAAACAGGCATTGCCGAGCACCTGCCCGATCAGTTCCACAGCATCGGACATCTCGGTCGCCGCCCCAGCCCCTAGGGGTTTATACTGGCACAGGAGCAAAGCAACGCAAGCTGCATCTGCGTAAAAAGGTTTACGCAGCAAAATGCCGCCACCCCTCGAGGGGCGACGGCAATAGCCAAATACTTCAAGGATACTTAGTGCTTGGCGTCAAACTGGTGCGGATTGAAGCGATAGGCGGTCGAGCAGAACTCACAAACCACTTCGATCTCACCGTCTACTGCCATCTCCTGACGCTCCTCGGAGGAGAAACTATTGGCCAGCATGTCCTCGATGCGATCGGCAGAACAGGTGCAGCGCTCGACCATGGGCAGCGGGGAGAACACCCGCACTCCGGTTTCATGGTAAAGTCGGAACAGCAGCCGCTCGGGCGAAAGATCAGGATCAGCCAGCTCCACGTCTTCAAGGGTCGTCAGCAACGTCTTGGCTTCGTTCCAGCCGTCCGGCTCCTCGAAGTCAGGATCGGCAGTCTCTGGATTGTCCCAATTGCCATCGCCCGGCAGGTCAGCCATCACCGACATGCCGGTTTCGGGCAGATGCTGGATCAGCATGCCGCCGGCGCGCCAATGTGGGCGGTGATCGCCCTTGCGCGTGAATTCAGCCACCGCCAGGCGCACCATGGTGGGGATCTGCTCGGATTGCATGAAGTAGGTATGCGCCACTTCCTCGAGCGAGTTGCCGTCGAGTGCAACAATGCCCTGATAGCGCTCGGTATGCGGGCCCTGGTCGATGGTCATGGCAAGATGGCCGTGACCCAGCAACTGGCCGGGCTGAAGCTTGCCTTCTTCGGCGGCCTTGGTGAGGGCCTCGCGGTCAAAGCGCGCATAGCCACGCAGGCCGTCAGGCGCATCGAAATCGACAACAATCAGGTTCACCGGGCCATCGGTTTGGGTCTGCATGATGAAGCGACCCTCGAACTTCAGCGAGGAGCCAATCAGTGCTGCCAGCACCACCGCTTCACCCAGGAGGCGGGCGACCGGGGCCGGATAGGCGTGGCGCGACAAGATAGTGTCGAGAGCATCCCCCAGGCGCACGGATCGACCACGGGTGTCGAGCTTGTCGAGCGTAAATGGCACCACGGCGTCGTCCCCGGTTTCGGGCCGGTCCAGCCCCAGGGATGACATCAGGTTCTCAGTGGCAGCAGTGTCCGTCATTGGCTTAAACTTTCGCATGGCTGGAAACCCAGGACAGTCAACCCGAACCGGTCACTGTTGTCACCGCCACCAACCCTCCGGGTCGGCAACTCAGTTCTCAATGGAGAACCGGAACAGTGCTTTGCGCATAATCCGGCCCGGCCGGCAGCACGATTTCAGTTCGTTTCGACCCCGAAGGCCCAGCACAGAATGGCTTTTTGCGCGTGGAGGCGATTTTCAGCCTCGTCCCACACAACTGACTGCGGACCGTCGATCACGTCGTCGGTCACTTCGTCGCCGCGGTGGGCAGGCAGGCAGTGCATGAACAAGGCGTTCTTGTCTGCCTGCGCCATCAAATTGGTGTCCACGCGGTAAGGTTTCAAGACCCGGCGGCGCTCGGCAGCATCGGTATCGCCCATGGAAACCCAGGTATCGGTGATCACCAGATCGGCGCCTGCTACGGCCTCGCGGGGATCCTCGATGAGATTGACCCAGGAACCGGCCTTCTTGATGTCTTCCATCAAGTCTTTTTCGGGCCAATACTCGTCGGGCACCGCGATGGTCAGCTCGCATTCAAACAGTTCGGCGGCGTTGACCCATGAATGGAGCACATTGTTGCTGTCGCCCACCCAGGCGATCTTGGCGCCCTTGATGGGACCGCGATGCTCTTCAAAGGTCATGAGGTCAGCCATGATCTGGCAGGGGTGAGCGCGGCGCGTCAGACCGTTGATCACGGGTACGCTCGAGCCTTCGGCCAGTTCCACCAGATCGGCATGGGACAGGATGCGGATCATGATGGCGTCGACATAGCGGCTCATCACCCGCGCAGTGTCCTGTAGCGTTTCTTCGCGCGACAGCTGCATTTCCTGGCCCGAAAGCATCAGGGTTTCGCCCCCGAGTTGGCGCATGCCGACATCGAAGGACACGCGGGTGCGGGTAGATTGGCGCTCGAAGATCATGGCCAGCACCTTGTCCTTGAGGAGCTGGGGGCGATCGCCCTGCTTGAGTCGGTCCTTAAGGGAAACGGCGGCGTTGAGCATGCCGCGCAGCTCGCCATAGGTGAAGTCGTCGATATTGAGAAAGTGTCTAGTGTCGCCGGTCATGTTAGCTGGGTCCGGTTGTTCTTGGCTGCGATGCAGCGATCAGTTCGTTTCTGCCTGGATGGCCTCGAGGGCGGCAGCGATCTTGCCCACCGCTTCTTCGATATCGGCCTCGGTCACGATCAGAGGCGGCAGGAGGCGCAGCACATTCTCGCCGGCGCCGATGGCTAGCAACTGGTGATCGCTCCGGAGGCGCTCGACGAAGTCGCGCACCGGGGGGGTGATCTTGATGCCGGCGAGGAGGCCCTTGCCGCGCAGTTCCAGGACCTGGTCGGGAAAGCGTTGCGCCAGTTGCTGCAGATGCCAGGCGAGGCGCTGGCCCATCTGGTCGACATTCTCGATGAAGCCGGGCTCAAGGATACGGTCGAGCACGGCATTGCCCACCGCCGTGGCGAGGGGATTGCCGCCATAGGTGGAGCCATGGGTGCCAGGCACCATGGAAGCCGCGACATCACCCTTGGCAAGACAAGCGCCGAGCGGAAAGCCGCCGCCAATTGCCTTGGCTACGGCCACGATGTCGGGCGTAATGTTGCTCCACTCAAAGGCAAAGAACCGGCCGGTGCGGCCATAGCCGCACTGCACTTCGTCGAGCACGAGCAGCATACCGTGCTCATCGCACAGCCGGCGCAGGCCCTGCATGAACTCGGGGGTCATGGCAGACACGCCGCCTTCGCCTTGAACCGTCTCGATGAGAATGGCGCAGGTCTGCGGCGTGATCAGCGCTTCCACCGCCGCCAGATCACCGGGAGCGGTGTGCTTGAAGCCAGGGACCGGCGGGCCGAAGCCTTCGAGATAGTTGGGATTGCCGCCAGCGGCGATG
This sequence comes from Devosia sp. Z6_126, assembly GCF_058133495.1. Classification (NCBI taxonomy): domain Bacteria; kingdom Pseudomonadati; phylum Pseudomonadota; class Alphaproteobacteria; order Hyphomicrobiales; family Devosiaceae; genus Devosia; species Devosia sp. Z6_126. Next base: position 235,041 of record NZ_JBYUNO010000001.1, read on the forward strand.
GTGCCCAGGGTCCGGCCGTGGAAAGAGCCGGTAAAGGCGATGATCTCATAGCGATCGGTTTCGCCCTTGGCCCAGAAGTAATGCCGCGCGGTCTTGATCGCGCATTCGAGGGCCTCGGCGCCCGAATTGGTGAAGAACACTGAGTCCGCGAATGTGGCCTCAACCAGCCGTTGACCCAGCCGCTCCTGCTCGGGAATAGTGAACACATTGGAGGTGTGCCACACCTTCTCTGCCGCTGACTTGAGCGTTTCCACTAGATGGGGATCGCCATAGCCCAGCGCATTGACCGCGATGCCGGAATGGAAATCAAGATAGGCCACGCCGTTCTGGTCATACAGGCGCATGCCTTCGCCTCGCTCAAAGGCGAGACCGGAGCGGGCATAGGTGCCGTAGAGCGCAGACATGGTGTTTGAATCCTTCTTGGTCGGCGAGCAATGGGCGGGAGCGCAGCAATTCTGCAACTACGTCCCCGAAAAATCAAAAACGCGCCATAATCTGCAGCGCGTCGCGCGGGCAATTGAGCCGTTTCGCGCGCCAAAGTCAATGTGGCCGCCGGCAAGTGCCTGATTTGACTCAAGCTTTCTTTACCCCTTCTTAACCATTCATTTTCCGGGGAAAGTGGCTGGGGACTCTTGATCCCGATTCCGCCGATAGCGTACTCTCTGACCTATCGGGAGCACGATATCTCGTGTGGCGGACCCGCTAGACATACGAAGTGTAGACGACCACGACTGCCGGAGCTTCTGGCGGGACAATGAAGGATTCTGCTTTGACAATGGTTTCGGAGACACAGCCACAAGGCTGGACAGACGACCGCGTGGAGCTCTTGAAGAAGCTTTGGATGGAAGGTTTGAGCGCCAGCCAGATCGCTGGCGAACTGGGTGAAGGGGTCACCCGCAATGCGGTGATCGGTAAGGTGCACCGGCTCAAGCTGTCGGCCCGCGCCAAGCCCACCAACACGGCGGCCCGCTCACGGCCAGCCCCCCGCCCGGCACCGCGCCGAATGTCTTCCCCTTCCACTGGATCGTCGAGCCCGATGACGGCCGCGGCAGCTTCCTCCAAGCCGCGCCAGATGGCGACCCGGCCCCAGTCCATCGGCGCTACCGCATTGGCGGTGAGCCCGGAAATGGAAAGCCAGCTTTATGTGGCGCCCGCGGCGGCTGAAATCTTCATCCCCGAAGACAAGCGCCTCAGCCTGCTGCAGTTGAGCGAGCAGACCTGCAAGTGGCCAATCGGCGACCCACTGGCCAAGGATTTCTACTTCTGCGGCGGCCACGCCCAGGAAAGCGGCCCCTATTGCGAGTTCCATTCTCGCCGCGCCTACCACCAGATCGACAAGAAGCGCCGCTGAACAGCGTCGCGACGGCGGGCGCAACGGCGCCCGCGCCCGGTGATAAGGATTGGGCGCGCGGTTGAGGCTGTTAACCCGCAGCCTCTCAGGGGCCCAGCCCCAATCCTTCTTTGCCAGAACCTAGCCCCTGCCCCGATTTCAGGCGGATAGACCTCACACCATGCCAGGTGTCAGGGCAGCAGCACGTCTACCCGCATGCCTTGGCCCAATTCGCTGCGGATGCTGAGTTGTCCGCGATGGCGGCTGACGATGTGCTTGACGATCGCCAGGCCAAGCCCGGTGCCCTTCCGCTTGCGGCTGGTTTCGGCATCGATGCGATAAAAGCGCTCGGTCAGGCGCGGCACATGCTCGGGCGGGACGCCGGGCCCATGATCCACAACGCTGACCATATGGGCAAAGCCAAGCTTGTTGGCGGGCTGCAGCACGACCTCCACCGTTTTACCGCCCGAGCCGTATTTCAGCGCATTATCGATGAGGTTCTCGAACACTTCGTAGAGCTGACCGCGATCGCCAATGGTTTGGGCCGGTCCTTCGGGCAGGCTGAGGACGATGTCGAGCCCGGCCGCTTCGGCCTGGGTTTGCAGTCCATCGCGGACTTCGCGCAGGAGGCCGGCAAGCTCGATCGTCGCCGTGGGCCGTATATGCTGGTGCATCTCGATGCGCGACAGCGACAAGAGATCATCGACCAGCTTGCTCATGCGATCGGCCTGGCCGCGCATGATGCCAAGGAACCGCTCGCGCGCAGCCGGATCATTGGCCGCCGGGCCAAGCAGGGTGTCGATGAAGCCCAGCAGCGATGCCAGGGGCGTGCGCAATTCATGGCTGGCATTGGCAATGAAGTCGCTGCGCATGGCATCGACGCGCTTGAGTTCAGTCAGGCTCTGCACCGTCATGATCAGTTGCTGGGAGTGCTCGCCGGCGCGCAGCAGGGGCGCAATCACCACTTTGTCCCAGGTCTCGGAGGGCAACGTCTCGTGAATCTCGACGGTTTGAGCACGGCCGGTCCGTTGCGCCGCTTCAACCGCCTGCACCAGTTCGGGGTTACGCAGGGCCAGGGTCAATCGCTTGCCCACGGAAATCGCTGGAAAGCGGCGCTGCGCAGCGCCATTGGCGTGAACCAAGGTCGCGCGTGCATCGAGAACCAGGCAGGGGTCGACCAGCGCATCGGCAAAGGCGGCTACAGCAGCGTCGTCTTCCGCGGCTTGCGCAGCCAATGCAACGCTTGGGGCTGTTATCAAATCCGTCGGTCGCGCCGCGATGGGGAGACAAAGAATGGTTGCCGCCAGCACGGCAAAACCTAAACAGGCGCCCCACCAGGTCAACCCGCACCAGGTTACCAGGGCCAGCAGCACGCCCGCCACGACCACCAGCAGAATAGCGGGCACAGGTAATTTCGGCGCGGCCACTGTGCCAGCTGAAAGAACAGTTTGAGGAATGTTGGCGTCGTCCATTGGCTTTGGAGTACCGACCGCCCAAGTTTGGCGGCTCTTGCGTGCTAAATAATCTCTATAACACGGTCCACGTGACAGCGGAGCGACAAGATTGAGCGATCCATTCGACGACTTCGATATCGACAATCCCAAACTGCCAGAAGCGATCAAGAAGAACGCGATGCGCTCGGGTGGTTACCCTTATGCCGACAAGCTCGACCTCGAGATCTACGAGGCGGAGATGTATGAACTCCAAAAGCAATTGGTGCTGCTGCAGGCTCATCTGCTGACCACGGCCGAGCGCGTCATGCTGGTGTTCGAGGGACGCGACGCGGCGGGCAAAGGCGGCACGATCAAGACTTATCTTTCCAATCTCAACCCCCGACACAATCTGATTGCGGCACTGCCCAAGCCCAATGATCGGGAAAGGACGCAGTGGTACTTCCAGCGTTATGTGGAATGGATGCCAGCGGGTGGCGAAACCGTGCTGTTCGACCGCTCCTGGTACAACCGGGCGGGGGTCGAACGGGTAATGGGCTATGCCACGCCCAAGCAAGTGGAGCACTTCCTCCAGGAAGCCCCCGAATTTGAGCGCCGCATCACCGATGACGGCATCCATCTGTTCAAGTTCTGGCTCTCGATCGGCCGGGAAATGCAGCTCAAGCGCTTTCACGACCGGCGTCACGATCCGCTCAAGGTCTGGAAGCTCTCGCCGATCGACATCGAAGCTTTGGGACGCTGGGAAGCCTATAGCGGGGCGCGAGACGCTATGTTCGAGCATACCGATGTGCCCCACGCCCCTTGGATGGTGGTGCGCTCCAATGACAAGCGCCGGGGACGGCTCAACCTCATCCGCACGGTGCTGCATCGGCTTGACTACGCCGGCAAGAATGTCGATGCGATCGGCCCGATCGATCCCCTGCTCGTGATGGACACCAAGTCCTTCATGGCCCTGGTGGACCAGCATTGATGGTTCAGAGGAATTCGGCGGTCGCTGCGTTGACAGCTTGCCCGAGGCTGGGGTTAGTGCGGCTCGCGAGCGGACCTGTTCGGGGGCAAAGTAGTGGTATCGTCCGATAAGGCCGTGGTGGTCACCAATGCGCGGGGCACATCGCCCTTCGTGATCGTGTGCGACCACGCTTCCAACCGCATTCCCGAACGCTATGGCGATCTTGGTTTGTCGCAGGTCCAACGGCTGAGCCATATCGCCTGGGATCCGGGGGCACTTGCCGTCAGCCGGGCCTTGTCCGACGCGCTCGACGCGCCCCTCGTGCAATCAACGGTGTCCCGGCTGGTGATCGACTGCAATCGCGCGCTCGATGCACCCGATTTGATCTGGACCTTGTCGGAAGCAACGCCGATCCTGGCCAATGAGAATTTGGATGAAGCCGAGCGGCAATTCCGCATCAGCCACTTCCACCAGCCCTACCACGCCTCCATCCACACCTTGCTGGAAGCGCGACGCCATGCCGGACGGGAAGCGGTTCTGGTTTGCGTGCATTCCTTTACCCCCGTTTACCACGGGGTAGCGCGACCTTGGCCCATCGGGTTGATCCATGGCAGTGACCAGCGCTTCACCCGGGCGCTCTATGACGCGCTCAAGGCCGAGGATCCCGAACTCAATGTCGGCTGGAACCTGCCTTATGCCGCCCAGAGCGGTGTGACCCTGACGCTGGAACAGCATGGCGACGGCCGGGGGCTTGAGGCCACGATGATCGAAATCCGCCACGACGAGATCCTCGAAGTGGATGGCGTGCAGTTCTGGTCAGAGCGGCTGGCCCGCTGCTTGGTGGCAGCGCGCCAGCGGCGCAAAGGTGCGGTGCGCGGCTAGGCTAGCGGCTCAGACTCGTACCACCTCGGCGACTGTCTGGGCAGCGCCGATTTCGTAGAGGCTATCGAGATGAGCGAGCACTGCCGCACGGAACGCGGCATTGTCCGGCAGGTCGGTGCCGAACACCTCGCTGAGAGCGACCAGACCATCGAACAGCGCTTCGGGATCATCACCGGCATCAGCCGCGATCGCCATCATTCGCATGGCGAGCGGATCGCGCACATCGATGCTTTCGCCGCTTTCATCCACACCTGTGACATAGCGCATCCAAGCCGCAACCCCGAGCGCGAGCCGGGTGAATGGCTGGTCGGCCGCCAAGCGGTCGCGGATAGTGCCAAGCAGGCGCTGGGGCAGTTTCTGGCTGCCATCCATGGCAATCTGCCAGGTCCGGTGCTGGAGGGCCGGATTGCTGAACCGCTCGAGCAACTGGTCGCGATAGGCGCCCAGATCCACGCCCGGCATGTCGAGCGTGGGCATGACTTCCTCGGTCATCAAACCACGGATCAGCGCGGCGAAAGCCGGATCGCCGACGGCGTTTGCGACATATTGGTGGCCCGCCAGAAAGCCCAGATAAGCCAAGGTAGAGTGGGAGCCGTTGAGCATGCGCAGCTTCATGCGCTCGAAGGGCTCGACGTCCTCGGCAATGGTAGCACCCGCCCGCTCAAACTGGGGCCGGCCAGCCGAGAAGCTGTCCTCGATCACCCATTGGGTGAAGGGTTCGGTCATGATCGGCCAGGCATCGGCAACGCCGGTCGCCGCCTCGATCATGGCGCGATCGGCGTCAGTCGTCGCGGGCACGATGCGGTCGACCATGGTGCTGGGGAAGCGAACATTGTCCTCGATCCAGCGGGCCAGTTCGGCCTCTCGCAACGCCGCAAAGCGGGTCACGATGCGGGCGGTGGTGTGGCCGTTGGATGGGAGATTGTCGCAGCTCATCACCGTGAATGGGGGCAGTTGTGCCGAGCGGCGGCGGGCCAGGGCTTCCACGATGATGCCGGGAGCCGAGCGGGGTTCGCTGGGATGGGCCAGATCGTAGGTGATATCGGGATGGTTTTCGTCGAGCTCGCCGGTGGCCGGGTCGTGGCAATAGCCTTTCTCGGTCACTGTCAGCGAAACGATGCGGATGGCAGGAGAGGCCAGGAGCGCCAGCAATTCCTCACGCTGGGTATTGGCATCCATGACGCTGAGGATCGAGCCGATGATGCGCGTGCTGGTGCCCGCAGCGTCGCGCACGGCAACCGTATACAGCCCATCCTGCGGCTCAAGCGCATCCTTGGTGTCAGGGCGGCGCAGGCTCGCGCCCACAATGCCCCAGCTCGGGTCCTGGGCCAGCAGATCGTCGACATAGACCGCCATGTGAGCCCGGTGGAACGCGCCGATGCCCAGATGGACAATCCCGGGTGTCACCGCACCTCGATCGTAATCGGGCACACGGACGCCTTGTGGCGGATTGGCGAGCAAGGAAGCGTTCAAACGCGGCATCGGCAAGTAAACTCCTGTAAGCGGGCGCACCATAAGCAGCTTCGCGCTTGTATGGAAGATCAACTTGGCCGCTTTCCAGCGGTGAAGCTGTCGCACCCGGTCTTGCAGCAGAGCGGCATTTGCGCTCATAAGCGGAGCCACAACAGGAGGGTTCAGTCTTGAGCAAGCGCTTCGTGAGCATCGGAGAATGCATGATCGAGATGAGCGGGGGCGAGGACCGGCAATACCGGCTCGGTTATGCCGGCGATACGCTCAATACGGCCTGGTATATGCGCGCTCTCCTTGAGCCTGAGTGGTCGGTGGACTACTTCACGGCGCTCGGCGAAGACCGCTATTCCGCCGATATCCGGGCGTTCCTTGAGCAGCACCGGATCGGCACCCAGCATATCGGCACGATCAAGAACCGCCGCCCTGGACTGTACCTGATCCATCAGGAAGGGGGGGACCGGCACTTCACCTATTGGCGCGACCAATCGGCAGCGCGACTGTTGGCCGAGGACAAGGGTGCTCTCCACGCCGCGCTCGAGGGCGCCAGCATGGTGTATTTCTCCGGTATCACGCTGGCCATCCTGCAGCCGCGGGCGCGGGGCCGCCTGCTGGGGGCTGTAGTGGCGGCACGTGAGGCGGGGGCGACTGTCGTGTTCGACACCAATCTGCGCCCGGCGCTGTGGACCAGCCAGCGCGTGATGGCGTCAATGCTGACGGCGGCCGCGAGCCTTTGCGACATCGTCCTGCCCACCCATGGCGACGAAGCGCCGGTGTTTGGCGACCGCAGTGTCGAGGAAACAGCCGAGCGTTATCTGGAGCTTGGCGTCGGGGAAGTGGTGGTCAAGGATGGTGGCAATCCCGCCCTGGTGGCGACTGCTACCGAGCGGGTTAAAGTCGCGCCACCGCCGGCCGGGAGCGTCGTCGATGCGACGGGCGCAGGGGATTCGTTCAACGGCGCTTATCTCAGCGCCCGGCTGGCCGGCAAGGGCCTGCAGGAGGCGGCAGAGGCGGCGCACCGGGTCGCTGGCATTGTGATCGGGCAGAAGGGGGCCCTGGTGGACCCGGCGCTCCTTAGCTAGGTGCGGTCGCGGTCTTCGGCCTGGTAGGTTGCGCGGGTTGCGGCTTCCGTGACGGCCTTTTCCCCGGGGGTGCGATTGCGGTTGCGCATGATGCCGAACACCACGGCGAGCGCGAGGGCGATGACGCCGATGGTGAGCAGGATCAGCCAGATGGATGGGCCGGATTGAACTTCCATTATCGATCTCCTTTTGCGCTCAACGGAGCGAGGGAGAGCATGGTTGCGCTAAAACCTGCGATCACCCGCTTCGGCCATGTAGTGCTCTTCCTCGGGGGTGCTGGTGCGGCCTAAGGCCTTGTTGCGGAAGGGAAAGCGGCCGAAGCGCTCGATGGCGTGCAGGTGATCGAGCATGAACTGCAGCTGCTCGGGATCGCCCAGCGCCTGATAGAGGCGAACCCCTTCATGCTGGATGATGATGGATTCCGAATGCATGAAGGGCAGGTAGAAAAACGGCCGCCGGATGGCTTCCACGGCATGGTCGGCATCGAGCGCCAGGGCTTCTTGTGCCAGAGCTAAGGCCATGGAATCCCAGGCGAAAGCCTGGCCGGTGCCACGATGAAGCTGGCGCGAGAACTGGTCGAGCACGATGATCTCGGCGAGGCGCCCGGCGGGGCTGTGCCGCCAGGTCCAGGCTTCTGCCTTGCCGACCCGGGCGTGGGTTTCGGCAAAGCCCTCGCTTAGGGCAGCATCGAAGTCGGGCTTGCCGCCAAACCAGTCGTCCGGGCCATGGTCGACGAACCAGAATTGCAGCACGTCATCAGCGTTTTTCATGGTTCTGCCACCTTGATGAACGGGTTCTGAACGCCTGTTCACCAGGGCTCAGCCAACCACAATATGCACGCGGTTGCCGAATGGGTCACGCGTTTCGATGCCACTCTCGATCGGGGCAATTGGAGCGCCCGAATTTTGCAGCCGCCCTTCGACAGCCGCGAGGGTCGCCGCATCGGGCACGGTGATGGTGAACCAGCGCAGGCCGGCCGAGCCGGGCGGCGGCAGCACGGCATCGGGACCCGACCAGATGTTGTAGGCCAGGGTATGGGGCATGTAGTCGAGCCCGACATCGCCCATGCCAAAGGAATGGATCAAAAGGAACCCGGCAAAGCCGATGACGTCCCGGTAAAATGTGGTGGCAAGGTTGAGGTCGGTTACATGCAGATGGATATGGCCGATCCGGGTGCCGGCCGGCATCGTTTGCTGGGGCAGCGGGTTGGGGCCGAGTTCAGCCAGCAGGCCGCGCAGGTCGATGGGGTCGCGGCCCGAATGAGGCTGACCATCGGCGGTGACCGCATAATGACCCTGGTCGGGATGGCCGAGCGTGCCGCGCCAGGGCGTCTCGAAGGTGATCTCGATGCCATTGCCGTCGAGGTCCCAGAGATAGATGGCTTCGGACACCAGATGGTCGGTGGGCGCGATGCGCACATTATGGGCGAGCGCGCGCAGCGCCAGTTGCGCGAGGTCGGCGCGGCTGGGGACGTGGATGGCCACATGATAAAGCCCGATCGTGCGCGCCACGGATGGGCGCAGGGCGCCGGTTTCGAGCACGATGAGGGGCTGATCCCCTGCCCCCAACACCAGCGCATTGCCGGTTTCCGACAGCAGGCGCAGGCCAACAACGTCGCGCCAGATGGTGAGGGCTTGGGCACGGTCGGTGACCGCAAGATGGACGGGACCCAGCCGCGTCGTCAGCGGCAGGAGGGGCTGGGAGCGGATATCGGTTTGAACGCTGGCGTCGATCATGGTCGGGCCTTTCGGAGACGGGGGTGGCTGAATGTCCAGTTGGATATAGTGCCCCTGCATTGTTCCAACCATCGGGCGCGAGGCGAAGGCATTGTTCGCTGGAGCGCCCCCAATAGTACGGCGGCGAGGAAGCGCCGGTGCAAGAACACCGCGACCCCCTCCCTCGGTCCCTCCCCTCAAGGGGGAGGGAAGGCAAGGCCTCAGCAATGGTGCAGGTAGCTTTGGCCGGTTGAGGCCTTCCTGCCGCCGATGCGACCATATTAGCGATCGAGGCGTTCAATGAGACGTAACCAAGCCGGTCAAAAGCCTTGCAACGGCAAGCACTGGACAGACTAAGCTTGGGGCTCGACCCAGCAAAGGATCAAAAGCAATGACGAAGATCATGTACACCGCACGCGCCACTTCCACCGGTGGCCGCTCCGGCCACGGCGCGACCGATGATGGCGTGCTCGATGTGACGCTGACCACGCCCAAGGAGCTGGGCGGCGACGGCGCGCGCGGCACCAATCCCGAGCAGTTGTTTGCCGTGGGTTATTCGGCCTGCTTTCTGGGTGCGATAAAGGGTGCGGCGCGCAAGACCAAGACCCCGATCAGCGAGGATTCGACGGTGACGGCTGAAGTGAGCTTCCGGGACCGCGAAGACGGCGAGGGTTTCTGGATCCAGGCGGCGCTCAAAGTGCACCTGCCGGGGCTCGACAAGGCCACCGCCGAGGATGTGGTGCAGCGCGCCCATGTGATCTGCCCCTATAGCGAAGTGTCGCGCAAGGGTTTTGAGGTGACGCTCGAAGTCGAGTAGTTTTGGGTTTTGAAGGGGTGGGGGGGCGATGAGGTTTGGGCCTCTCGTTCCCCCCCCCCGTCCCTCCCCCCGAGGGGAGGGTGACGCTCCCGATCAGCGGTGATCGACCGCTTGGAGCTGGGTGATTGCCCGCGCTTTCCTCAGGCGATCTTGAGGCCTTTGGTGAGTTCGAGGGCCTGGCGCTCGAAAAGGCGGCGGTAGATGCCGGCTTTGAGGGCGATCAGCTGGTCATGGGTGCCTTCCTCGACGATGCGGCCCTTGTCGAAGACGAGGAGGCGATCGAGGGCGCGTACGGTTGAGAGGCGGTGCGCGATGACAAGGGTGGTGCGGCCGACCATCAGGCGTTCCATGGCCTGCTGGATCAGCACTTCGCTTTCGCTGTCCAGACTCGAGGTCGCTTCATCCAGGATCAAGATACGCGCATCGGCGAGGAACGCGCGGGCGATGGCGACGCGCTGGCGCTCGCCGCCCGAGAGTTTGACGCCCCGTTCGCCCACCATGGTCTCGTAGCCCTTGGGCAGGTTCATGATGAAATCATGGGCGCTGGCCTGGCGGGCGGCCTGCTCAATCTGGGCGCGGCTGGCACCGGGGCGGGCATAGGCGATGTTTTCGGCCAGGGTGCGGTGAAACAGGATTGGCTCCTGTTGCACAATGGCGATCTGGCCGCGCAGCGAGGATTGCTGCACGTCGGCGATGTTTTGCCCATCGATGCGAATGGCGCCCGAATTGACGTCATAAAGGCGCTGGATCAGCTTGACGAAAGTGGTCTTGCCCGAGCCGGAATGACCCACGAGACCCACCCGTTCGCCCGGCGCGATCTCGACCGAGAAATCGCGGTAGAGCGCAGTCTGGTGCGAACCGTACTGGAAGGTGATGTGGTCGAACTCAATCGCACCCGCAGTGATGCGGATGGGTCTGGCGCCCGGCTTGTCGTCGATACCGAGCGGCTCATGGTTGAGGCGCACCAGTTCTTCCATGTCGTTGACCGAGCGCTGCAGGTTGCGGATGTGCTGGCCAACGTCCCGCAGATGCCCCTGCAGCACAAAGAACATGGTGAGGACAAAGGTGATGTCGCCCGGCGAAGCGGCGCCCTGGCGCCAGAGCAGCAGGGCCGTGCCGAGGACTGCGGCCTGCATCAGCGCCATCATCGCGCCCTGCACGCCGCTATTGATCGTGCCACGGGTCCAGACCCGGCGGGTGCGCGAGCGCCATTTGGCGACGACACTTTCGAGCCGGCGCTCCTCACGCTCCTCGGCGCCGAACGCCTTGACCACGGAATTGCAGCTGACGGCATCGGCCAGAGCGCCGCCCATGCGGGTATCCCAGGCATTGGCGAGGGCGCCGGCGGGGGCGACGAAATTGACCGACATCAGCACGGTGACGGTGACAAAGATGATCGAGCCGATGCCGACGACAAGGCCCATGACCGGCCAGGCCAGCCCGAGGATCACCGTGGCGCCGATCAGCATCAGCAGCGAGGGCCAAAGGGCGACCAGCAGCGTATCGTTGAGCAAATCGATGGCGCCATTGCCGCGCGTGATCTTGCGCACGGTGGAGCCGGCAAAGCTGTTGGCGTGCCAATCGGTCGAGAAGCGCTGCACCCGATGAAAAGCGGTGTTCACCACATTGCTCATGATGCGCAGGGTGAAGGGAATGATGTTGAAGTAAACGAGCTGGCGCAGCACGACCGAGCTCAGATAGAGCCCGACCATGGTCCAAAAGGCGATCACCGCCGACCACCAGAAGCTCTCGTCCTGCCCCGAACCGGAGGCCACGGCATCAACGAGGCGCCCGGCAAAAATGGGGGTTAGCGCTTCGGCCAGCGTTGCCAGCAGCACGAGGGTCGCGATGGTGGCGATGCGCCAGGGCTGGCCCCGCCAATGGGCAAAGGTGAAGCCGAGCACGTCGCGAAAGGCATCGGCGCGGAAAGGAAGCTTGTTTGACGACATTGGGGGTTTCCGGCGGCGTTGGCGCACCGGTCCTCGATGGCAATGGGAGAAACGCACAACCGGAAGGGCTTAAAGGCCCCGGAGCAAGACATCAGGTTGTGGCGGAATAAGCGGCGCCGCGAGGGGCAGCCCGGGCAACGCCTAGACTAGCGTCGACCCGATGGGGAAACGGTGATCGATACTGTCATGCAACGCCTCCCTGGCTCGGAACAGGGGATGGTTCTTAGAGGAAGAGCCGCGTTTTGCCAAGAGCCAAAACTCACGCCGATGTGAGGGGTGGTAAGGTGAGGGGCAAAAAAGCAACGGCGCAGCTTCCGGGAAGGGAAGCCGCGCCGCTGGTCGGGTTGGAGTGCCGGGGGCTCGATACAGAGTGCCCAGCCGAGAAAATCAGATCGTGTCGGTGGTGTATTCGCCATAAGCCAGGGCTGCCATGAAGGCTGCGAACATGGCAACAATTGCAGCGACGATGAGAATGGTCATTTCCGGCTCTCCGTTGTTTCTGGAGAGGGTTCTAGCCCCGGCGGGAGATGCGCTTCTTGATCTAGATCAAATGGAGTAGCGTTTTGGCTGGCCGGGCGCGGTGGGAGCGGGTAGTTTGGCCGCAGTTGTTCACTGCTTCGGTTTTATTCCATGACCACCAATGGCCCCATCGATCCCGTCAAGCTCGACAAACTGGCGCAAGTTGCCATCAAGGTGGGCCTGCAGCTGCAGCCCGGCCAGGATCTGGTGATGACCGCGCCCTTGAGCGCGGTGCCGCTGGTGCGCCGGATCACCGAGCATGCCTATAAGGCAGGCGCCGGGCTCGTGACCACGATCTATGCCGATGAGGAAGCAACGCTCGCGCGCTACAAATACGGCAGTGAGGCGAGCTTTGACCGCGCCGCGGGCTGGCTCTACCAGGGCATGGCCGATGCCTTCAAGAACAACGCAGCGCGGCTGGCGATCTCGGGCGACAATCCGATGATGCTGGCCGGCCAGGATCCCGACAAGGTGGGCCGGGCCAATCGCGCCAATTCGGCGGCCTACAAGCCGGCGCTGCAGCTGATCACCGGGTTCGACATCAACTGGAACATCGTCTCCTATCCGGGCGCGGCCTGGGCCAAGCTGGTGTTTCCCAATGACAGCGAGGAAGTGGCAGTGGGCAAGCTCGCCGACGCCATTTTTGCCGCGAGCCGCGTCGACCAGCCCGATCCGATCGCCGCCTGGGCCGAGCACAATGCCAATCTCAAGCGCCGCTGGACCTGGCTGAACGGCAAGGCGTTTTCGGCCCTGCATTATACCGGGCCGGGCACCGATTTGACGGTGGGCCTTGCCGATGGGCATCGCTGGAAGGGCGGCGCTTCGGAAGCCAAGAACGGCATCACCTGCAATCCCAATATCCCCACCGAAGAAGTGTTCACGACGCCGCACCGCATGCGCGTGGATGGTTATGTGGCGGCGACCAAGCCGCTGTCGCATAATGGCGCGCTGATCGAGGAGATGCAGGGCCGGTTCGAGGGCGGGCGGCTGGTGGAGCTCAAGGCTTCCAAGGGGCAGGATATCTTCAACAAGGTGCTCGACACCGATGAGGGCGCTCGTCGCTTGGGTGAAGTGGCGCTGGTGCCCCATTCCTCGCCGATTTCGGCGTCGGGGATCCTGTTCTTCAACACGCTTTATGACGAAAACGCCTCCTGCCACATCGCGCAGGGCCAGTGCTATTCGGATTGCTTTGTGGGCGGCAAGGATTTGAGCCAGGAGCAGATCAATGCCCAGGGCGGCAACAGCTCCAATATCCATATCGACTGGATGATCGGCTCGGACAAGATCGACATTGATGGCGTGCATGCCGACGGCTCGCGCGAGCCGGTGATGCGCGGGGGCGAATGGGCCTAGCGCGGCGCGTTTACCGCGCCATCATCGCCGCAAGTTTCTTGCTGGTGCTGGTGTGCGGCGGCATGGCCTTCGATATCTGGCGCTATGGCGAAGCGAGCTCAGCCGAGCCCGCTGACGCCGCCTTGGTGCTGGGGGCAGCGGTGATCGGGGAGCGGCCGACGCCGGTGCTCGAGGAGCGGCTGCGCCATGCCCAGGAGTTGCATGATCGCGGCCAGGTCAGGCGCATTGTCGTCACCGGAGGCCTCAGCCCCGAGGATGATTTGACCGAGGCCGAGGCCAGCCGGCGCTGGCTCGTGTCGCGCGGCGTGCCCGCGGGCGATGTTGTGCTCGAGGATCAATCGCGCACGACGATCGAGAACCTCGCCTTTGGCAAGGCGGTGCTGGAAGCGCATGGGATCGGCAGCGTGTTGATCGTGTCGGACCCCATCCATATGCGCCGCGCAATCATGATCGCGGACCGGCTGGGCGTTATCGCCAGACCCTCGCCGACGCCCACGACGCGCTATCGCAGCTGGCAAACCCAGGTGCCGTTTTTGGCCAAGGAAGTGTGGTTCATGGCGCAGTATCTCGTGACGGGGATGTAGCGGGGCTAATCCAGTGGCTTGAGGCCGGCAAGGAGCGTGGGGAGCAGCTCAGTGACGGTGGGGTGGATGTGCATCGTCTGCGTCATCGAGGTGTAGGGCAGATCGCCGGTCATCAGCTGCAGCAGCGATTGCACCACCTCGTCGCCGCGGATGCCAAGGATCGCGGCACCGAGGATGCGCTGGGTTTGCGCATCGACAAAGACCTTCATCAGCCCCTCGGTTTCGCCCCGCTCGCGGGCGCGGGCGACCTTGCTCATGGGCATGGTGGCACTGAGCACCGGGCGGCCGAGCTTACGGGCTTCGCTTTCGCCGATGCCGATGCGTCCAAGGGGCGGGTCGATGAAGAGGCCGTAGACGGTGGTGCGGCCGGCAATGGAACGGGTGCCGCCATCGATGAGGTTGTCGGCGACGATCTCGAACTCGTTGTAGGAGGTATGGGTCCAGGCGCCGCGGCCATTGATGTCGCCCATGGCCCAGATGCCGGGTACCGCCGTGCGCAGGTGATCGTCGACGGGAATATAGCCGTGCTTGTCGGCTTGGAGGCCGGCAGCGGGGAGGTCGAGGTCCTCGCTGTTGGGGGTGCGGCCGAGCGCGAGGAGGAGATGGCTGCCCGAGAGCGTGTGCTCGCCGTCGGGGCCGCGCAGGGCAAGGGCGATGCCGGGGCCGTCAGGACGGACGGACTGGACTTCCGTGTCCAGGAGGAACTGGACGCCGTCGCGCTCGAGGATCTGCCGGATGGCGGCGGAGATGTCGGGGTCTTCGCGGCTGGCGGGGCGGTCGCCGCGGGCGATGATCGTGACCTTGGCGCCAAAGCGGGCATAGATCTGGGCAAATTCCAGCGCCACATAGCTGGCGCCGGCAATCACCAGATGCTCGGGGAGCGTATCGAGTTCGAGGATGGTGGTGTTGGTGAGATAGGGGACATCAGTGATGCCCGGCCAATCGGGGATGCTGGGGCGGGCGCCGGTGTTGATGAAGAGGCGCGGGGCGGTGAGGCGGCGGTTGTTGACCTCGACTTCAGTGGGCGAGACGAAGCGGGCGGAGCCGGTGATGAGTTCGAGCCCCTCCGTGGTGCCGAGCCAGTCGGTCAGGCTTTGCACGGAAGCATTGACGACCTTGTCCTTGCGCGCCTTGACCGCCCGCATGTCGACGCGGACCTGGCCATCGAGCAGGACCCCGTAATCGGCGGCATGGCGGGCCATCCAGGCGGCGCGGGCGCTGGCGACGAGGGTCTTGGTCGGGGTGCAGCCATCATTGACGCAGGTGCCACCGAGATGGGTGCGCTCGACCAGGGCCGTCTTGTGCCCGGCCTCGGCGAGCCGCGCGGCCAGGAACGGTCCGGACTGGCCGGCCCCGATGATGATGGCATCAAACTGCTCGGCCATGGGAACCCCCTTGCTGCCCATCAGCTTAGTGCGGGATGGGCGGAGCCGCCAGCCCCGAGCGGGATGGTTAAGCGGGCGATAGCCAGTCACCCTGATCCGTCTTGCACCCGTTGTCCCCGCGGGTCAGTGTTCGGGGACCCGAAGAGGAGTGTTGTTGCATGACCCCCGAAGAGCGAATTGCCGTTTCGAGCTGGTCGCTGCACCGGCTGCTGGGCAGCACCTATCCCCATGATTTGACCAGCAATGAAGTGGGGAGGGAGGAGCTGACCTATGGCGAGGGCAGCGAAACCCTGCTCGACCTGCCTTCGGCGCTGAAACGACATGGCTATCACCGGCTCGAGCTGGTGTCGTTTCACCTGCGCAGCCGTGATCCGATTTATCTGGAAGAACTGCGGGCGAGCCTTGCGGCCTCGGATGTGCGGCTGCAGACCCTGTTGATCGATGCGGGCGACATCACCGATCCCGTGCATGGCGAGCGCGACCGGGACTGGATTGCCGGCTGGATCGAAGTCGCCAATACACTGGGCGCAGACAATGCCCGGGTGATTGCCGGCAAGCAAAAGCCGACCATGGCGGCGCTGGATCGCTCGGTGGCGGCGCTGCGCATCCTCGCTGACCGCAATGCAGGCTCATCGGTGCGGCTCGTGACCGAGAACTGGTTTGACCTGTTGTCGACGCCGCAGCAGGTGCATTGGCTGCTCGATCAACTGGAGGGACGCGTTGGATTGCTGATGGATTTTGGTAATTGGTCGGGGCCAGACAAATACGAGGCGCTGGCATCCATCGCGGGACGGGCGGAGCTCTGCCATGCCAAGGCGCATTTTTCAGATATTGGGGTTCTCGATGAGGCAGATTACTCCGCCTGCATCGTTGCGGCCGAAAATGCCGGTTACCGCGGGCCCTATACGCTGATCTACGACAATGACGTGCTGCGCGAATGGGACGGGCTGCGCCATGAGCGGGACTTCGTGATCGGCTGGTCCGAGCACGAAGAAGAGGTCTAGGGCAAGGCGGCCGCGAGCGGGGTGGTCTGGCGCGGCATGCGGTTCCAGGCGTCGAGCGCGGCGATCTTGTAGGCTTCGGCCAAGGTCGGGTAATTGAAGGCATTCTCGACAAAATAATCGAGCGTGCCGCCCAGATTGAGCACGGCCTGGCCGATATGAATGAGCTCGGTCGCGCCCTCCCCCACGATGTGGACGCCCAGCAATTTGCGGTCCTCGAGCGAGAACATCATCTTCATCATGCCCGACTGCAGGCCCATGATGTGGCCGCGCGAGGTTTCGCGGAAGCGCGCCACGCCGCTTTCATAGGGAATGCCTTGCGTGCGCACCTGCTGCTCGGTGAGCCCAACAGTTGAAATTTCGGGCACGGCATAGATACCGTAGGGGAAGAACTCGGGAGCGGGGTGCATGGCCGCGCCGCAGGCATGAAGGGCCGCAATCCGCCCCTGCTCCATGGACGTAGAGGCGAGCGAGGGAAAGCCGATTACGTCGCCGGCGGCATAGATGTTGCGCACATTGGTTTGGAACGTCGCAGGGTCGACCTTGAGGCGGCCGCGATCCTGCGGGGTGATGCCAGCGTTTTCGAGCCCCAGATTGGCGGTCGCGCCAGAGCGGCCGGCCGCATAAAGCAGCATGTCGGAGCGAATGCGGCGCCCGTCGGCGAGGATCGCGATCGGCCAGCCCACGGAATCGAGCTCGACCTGATCGACCTTGGCTCCGAGACGCAGGGTGACGCCGCGCTGGCGCAGTTCGTGGGTGAACTCCTCGATGATCTCGCGATCGATGAAATCGAGAATGGTGTCCTTGGGCTCGATGATGGTGACGGGCACATCGAGCGCCGAAAAGATGGTGGCGTATTCGATGCCGATCACGCCGGCCCCGACCACGGTCAGGCTCTTGGGTACGCGCGGCTCGAACACGAGGCTATCGCTATCCACTACGGAGCGGTCGTTGAAGGGGATATTGGCGGGGCGATAAGGGGTGGTGCCTACGGCGATCACGGCGTAATCAAAGGAAAAGACGTGCTCTTCGCCATCGGGGTCGGTGACGCTGATCCGGTTGGTATCAAGGAAGCGCGCCATGCCGCCAAAGGTGCGCACGCCATTGCGGGCGAACTGATGCTCGAGCACTTCGATCTCGTAATCGAGCGTCTTGCGCAGGCGCGAGCCGAGATCCTTGCCCTCGATCTCCTTTTTCACCCGATAGGCGAGACCATAAAAGCCGCGCTCGCGCCAACCCGAAAGGTTGAGCACGGTTTCGCGTAGGGTTTTCGAAGGGATAGTGCCGGTATGGACCGAAACGCCACCGAGGCGCAGCCGGTTTTCCACCACCAGCACCGAGCGGCCAAGCTTGGCTGCCTGCACGGCGGCACGGCGGCCGGCGGGGCCGCTGCCGATCACCACGATATCATAATGGTCCATGAAGACTCCTTGAGGTGCCGGTGACGGGAGGCGATTTCACCCTTCCAGGGCAGGACGGGCAAGACGAAGCGGCGCGAGAACGTTAAGAGTGCGGGCTAGGCGGGCGGCGCTCCGGTCAGAGCGCCGCAACCGGGGCGGGCAGGTCATAAAACTTTTGCACCACGTCCCAGCCCTCCTGGGCGGTGTCGACCACGTTGAACAGTTCAAGATCATTGGGCGAGATGGTTCCGGCTTCCGCCAGCGCCTCGAAATTGATGACCTTGCTCCAAAAGCTCGCGCCAAACAGCAAGAGCGGCACCCGGGCCATGCGGCCGGTCTGGATCAGGGTCAGCGCCTCGAAGAATTCATCAAGCGTGCCAAAGCCGCCGGGGAACACCGCGACTGCCTTAGCGCGCAGGAGAAAATGGATCTTGCGCGTGGCAAAATAATGAAAGTTAAACGAAAATTCCGGCGTGACGAAGAGATTGGGCGCCTGCTCATGGGGCAGAACGATGTTGAGCCCAATGGACGGCGCGCCGACATCGGCCGCACCCCGATTGCCCGCTTCCATGACGCCCGGGCCGCCCCCGGTCACCACCACGAATTCCTTGAAATCAAGGCTGCGCGAGGTTTCCGAAGCAAGGCGCGCGAAATCGCGCGCCACATCATAGTAGCGCGAGGCGGCTTCCAGATTGGTTTTCTGGGTCTGGTTCTTGGCGGCCCAGGCCGGCTTGCCGGGCTCGGGAATGCGCGCACCACCAAACAGGACCACGGTTGAATTGATCCCCGCTTCGCGCAGGCGGAACTCGGGTTTCAGATATTCCAGCTGGAAGCGGACGCCCCGGATGTCCTCGGAGGTGAGAAAGTCGTCATCGGCGAAAGCCAGGCGGAATGCGGATGACCGGGTCTGGGGCGTATTGGGAGCGCGCTGGGAAGCGTCAATATCCTCCTGGGAGGTACGCAACGGGGTGGGACGGCGTCTGGCCAAGAAAAGCTCCGATACGGGCAGTTGGGTTTTGTGGTGAGTTAAGCGGGCGGGGAACGCGGGGTAAAGGGTCGCACCCCACAAAGGGCTGCGCCCTTATCATATAGGTATTTGGACCCGATCTTGAAGACGATGGCCGCGGCGGCGGGCAGATTGGTCGCCTTCGAGCCGCGCGCGAGCGCGGATCAAGGGCGCGCTGCACCGGTCTTGCCCCTTGCCTTTGCGGCCATTTATTCGCATATAGCGCCTCGGGAGGTTGGCGCGGACGTGTTCCTCGCCAACCGGGTCAGGTCCGGAAGGAAGCAGCCCCAACGAGACCTGCACGGGTCGTTGCCAGCCTCCTATTTATTCCCGAGCTGAGCCAGCGGCTCCCCGGTTTTTTCCTTTTTCACCATGCATTGGAGGGCAGGATGGCGGACGCTCAAACCTCGCCTTATCTGGTGCTGGCCCGCAAATATCGCCCGCGCGACTTCTCGACCCTCGTGGGGCAGGACGCGATGGTGCAGACGCTGGGCAATGCGTTCAAGCAGAACCGCATCCACCACGCCTTTATCCTGACCGGCGTGCGCGGCGTGGGCAAGACCACGACAGCACGGATTCTCGCGCGCGCCTTCAACTATGAGGATGCGAGCGGGCGGCACCCCACGCTTGACCTCTCGGTCGAGGGCGAGCATTGCCGCGCCATCATCGAGGGGCGTCATGTCGATGTGGTGGAGATGGATGCCGCGTCCAATACCGGCATCAACGACATCCGCGAAATCATCGATTCGGTGAAATACGGGCCGGTTTCGGCACCGTTCAAAGTCTATGTGATCGACGAGGTGCATATGCTCTCGACGGCGGCCTTTAATGGGCTGCTAAAGACTCTCGAAGAGCCGCCGCCCTATGTGAAGTTCATTTTCGCGACCACCGAAATCCGCAAGGTGCCGGTGACCATCCTGAGCCGCTGCATGCGGTTCGACCTCAGGCGGATCACGCCCGAGGTGATGACGGATTATCTGCAATCGATCCTCGAGCAGGAAGGGATCGGGTTCGAGCCCGAGGCCCTAGCGATGATAGTGCGGGCCGGTGAAGGCTCGGCGCGCGACAATCTGAGCCTGCTCGACCAGGCGATCGCCCATGGCGATGGCGCGGTGACGGCCGCGACGGTCAAGGCCATGCTGGGCCTGGGGGACCGGTCGCGGATCATCGACCTCTTTGAAGAAGTGATGGCCGGGCGGATCGGGGACGCGCTGCAAACGCTGCGCGCGCTTTATGACCTCGGTGCCGATCCGCAAACGCTGATGGCCGATCTTGCCGATTTCACCCATCTCGTAACGCGCATCAAAGTGGTGCCGGCCGCGGGCGAGGATTTGTCGCTGACCCCCGACGAGCGCGTGCGGGGCGCTGAATATGCCGGGCGGCTGCCGATGCGGGCGCTGTCGCGGGCCTGGCAGATCCTCTTCAAGGGCCACGAAGAAGTGGGGCGGGCCAACAATGCCCTGCAGGCCGCCGAAATGGTGCTGGTGCGCCTGGCTTATGCGGCCGATCTGCCCACGCCCGATGAGCTGATCGCCAAGCTCGCCAACCAGCCGGCACCGGCGCCGGCGTTGCCGCCCGGAGCGCCGATGGGCCGTGGTCCGTCCGGCGGCGGGGGCGGCGGGCAGGCGATGCGCGTCGAGGCGCCGCCAGCCTTCCAGAACGAGCCGGCCGTATCGCGCCCCCTGCCCTCCCCTGAGGATGCGCCCCAGGCTTTGGCGCAGCCGGTGCTGGTGGCGACGCAGCCATCGGAAACGGTGCAACCCGCGCCGCCTCCGCTGCCAGCCATGGCCAAAGTGGGGAGCTATCGCGAACTGATTGCGCTGGCGGGCGCCAAGCGCGACGTGTTGCTTAAGCTCGCACTGGAATCGCAGATGCGGCCGGTGTCGTTCAGCGAAGGGCAGATCGAGGTGGCGCTGGCCGAAGGCGCCGATCCCGGCATCATCGCCATGCTGTCGGCGCGCCTGCAGCAATGGACGGGCTCGCGCTGGCTGGTGACCGTATCGAGCAAGCCGCCCGAGGGTCTCACGTTCCGGCAGGAGCAGCAGGAGCGGCAAAAGGCGGCGCATGCGGCGGCCCACGAGGACCCGCTGGTGCAGGCCATACTTGAGACCTTTCCGGGTGCGAAGGTTGTGAATGTGAAATTGCGTGACGATGCCGTTGCGCCCGAGGCCGATGCGGCCCCCCCGCCAGCAGAAGAGGACGAGGAATGAAAGACATCATGGGCATGATGAAGGCCGCCACCGAGATGAAGAGCAAGATGGAGGCCATGCAGGCCGAGCTCGGCGACCTCGTGGTGGAAGGCCAGGCGGGCGCGGGCATGGTGACCGTCTCGCTCAACGGCAAGGGCGAGATGCGCGGCGTGCGGATCGATCCGAGCCTGTTCAAGGACGACGATGTGGAAGTGCTCGAAGACCTGATCGTGGCCGCCCACAACGACGCCAAGAGCAAGGCGGAAGCCGAAATGCAGCGCAAGATGGCCGAAGTCACCTCCGGCCTGCCGCTGCCACCGGGCATGAAGCTGCCGTTCTAGGTTTGTTGGACTGATGTGAAGGCGCGGGGCATTCCCGCGCCCATCCCGTTGCGGCGCGTGGCGCCACCTCCTCGCCATCGGCGTCGAGGCAGGAATGATGTTGATGGCGAGCGGCGGACCCGAGATTGAACAGCTGATCCAGCTGATGGCGCGCTTGCCGGGCCTGGGGCCGCGTTCGGCGCGACGGGCGGTGCTGCAGCTGATCAAGAAAAAGGATCAGCTGATGATCCCGCTATCGGCCGCGCTTGACCGGGCGGTCGTGGCGGTGCGCACCTGCGAAGTGTGCGGCAATGTCGATACGCAAAGCCCCTGCGCCATCTGCGCCGATCCGCGGCGGGGCGCAAGCGGCATGCTGCTGGTGGTGGAGGATGTGGCCGACCTTTGGGCGCTCGAGCGCGCCGGGGTCGGTGCGGTGAAGTACCATGTGCTCGGAGGCGTGTTGTCGCCGCTCGATGGCGTTGGACCCGATGATCTGTCGATCGACAAGCTGCTGGCGCGGGCGCCCGAGTTCAGCGAGATCGTGCTCGCGATCAATGCGACGGTCGAGGGGCAGACCACCGCCCATTACATCACCGACCGGCTGGGGCATGGCACCACCAAGGTGACGCGCCTCGCCCACGGGGTGCCCGTGGGCGGGGAGCTCGATTATCTCGATGAAGGCACGTTGAGCCAGGCGCTCAAGGCGCGCACGCTGGTTTAGCGGACGCCCTTGTCGGGATCAAAGCCGTCGCCTTCTTCCCATTCGGTTTCATCGAGCGGCTCGGGCTCGTCTTCGTCATCATCGAAGGGAGCGCTGTCGGCGGCTTCCCCGGTGATGGCGGCGCGGCCATCCACATCATCGGGCGAGAGGGCATCGAGGTGGTCCTCGGGGTCCTGCGCCAGAACGCCGGTGGCATTGCCATAATCGAACTCGTCGTCGGCGTCGGATAGCGAGCCCGAGAGCTCGGCAATGGCGCGGTCGATTTCATCGAGCAGCGGATCGGTATCGGGATTGGTGGCGAGATCGCCGGCCTGGCGGGCGCGGATCTGGTCGGCCAGTTCGCGCAGGCGATCAACGCGTTCGCCGGCCGGGCGGTCCTCGCCATAAAGCAGGTCGTCCACCTCATCCTGGCTGATCGGTTGGCCGACAATGACTTCGTCGACGGCATCGGCCGGTGCGGTGTCCTGCGGCAGGATAGAGCCGGGATGGTTTGTGGGCATGGCTTGCTTCCTTGAGCGAGAGTGTTCGAAGCACACAACGCGCCGGAGCGAGCGCGGGTTCACTGCACCGATCAACTGCTTGGGGGACTGCAACGGGGCGCCGGCCGGCTCGTTGCTGGATCAACGCAAGGAGCGATTGATGAGCAAGGCACTGCAGAAGGGAACGAAGGTGACGTGGAACTGGGCCGGCAGCACGGCCGAGGGCACGATCGTGGAGCGGTTCACCGACAAGGTCACCCGCACCATCAAGGGCGCCGAGGTAACGCGCAATGCCAGCCAGGAGGAACCGGCCTTTTTGATCCGGCAGGAGGATGGCGACGAGGTGCTCAAAAGCGCCAGCGAGCTTGAGGCGAAATAGGCAGGCCTATTCGCCGGGGCAAAGTAAGCTACGGGCTCACTCGCCGGCCAGACGCGGTTGTTCCTCGAAATCCATGGCGTCGATGCGCTCGCCGCGCTTGTTGATCTTGCCGGTGGAGGTGAGGATATCGCCGATATCGCGGCTGGCCTGGTTGAAATGGGTCTGCAGCTTGTTCACCCGCTCGTCGAGACGCCCCAGATCGGCCAGCAATTCGCGCACTTCCCCCTGGATCAGGTGGGCCTGTTCGCGCATGCGCACATCGCGCAACAGGGCCTGGATCACCTGCACCGAGAGCATCAGGAGGGCGGGCGAGACGATGACGACGCGGGCGCGGGCGGCCTTTTGCACCACATCGGGAAAATGCTCGTGAATATCGGCGAAGATGGATTCGGAGGGCACGAACATGAAGGCGGTGTCCTGGGTTTCCCCCGCGATGAGGTATTTTTCGGCAATTGCCTTCACATGCACGCCGATATCACCGCGAAACTGGGTTTGCGCGGCGCGCAAGGTTTCGGGTGAGTCAGCCATGCCCAGGCGCTGCCAGCTTTCAAGCGGAAACTTGGCATCGATGACGAGGCTTGGCGCGCCATTGGGCATGAGAACCAGGCAATCGGGGCGGCTGTTGTTGGACAGCGTTGACTGGAAGGAATAGCTGTTGGGCGCGAGCCCATCGGCAATGATCGCTTCCATGCGCCCCTGCCCGAAGGCGCCGCGCGTCTGCTTGTTGGCCAGGATGGATTGCAGCGAGACGATTTCGCTCGAGAGCGAGGTCATGGTGGATTGGGCGCGATCGATGACCGCGAGGCGCTCATGCAGCTTGCTCAGGCCTTCATCGGTCTTGGCGCGGGTTTCCTGCAGGGCCTGGCCGACGCGTTGAGAGGTGGAATCGAGCCGTTCATTGACCAGCCGGGCCAGATCGGAGGTGCGCGAGCCAAAGATCTCGGACATGGTTTGCATGCGGCCCGTCATCTCCGACTGCACCTGCATAAGCCCGGCGAGATGGCGCTCCATGGCTTCCGAGCGCGCCAGCACCGCCGCAGTTTCCGCCGCCCGCGCTTGCCCGGTGCGCAGCGCCGCCAGCACGAGCACCAGCAGCAGCAGGACGATGAGCCCGCCACCCGCCGCGAGCGCCTGGAGCGGAGTGACTGCGAATTGGCCGAAAACAAGAAGCGGGCTGTCCATGCTGCTGGTTTAGGACGATTCGGGCGTTCCTCCTATGTTCTTGTGCGGCGCGGCGCCAACTGGCGACCAGTTGCGGGGGGAGTGACCCGGATTTTATAGGGCAACAACACAGGTTTAGGGAATGCCTACTCCCACCCCCCCGGCGCGTTGCGGGTGGAGCCAGGAGAGAGCCATGCCACTATATTTCTTTGATACCGATGATGGTGACGTCTTGTTCAGGGACGAGATCGGCTCTGACCTGGCTAGTGACCACGCCGCGCGCGACGAAGCCTCAAGCGCCCTGGCGGAACTGGCCAAGGACCATATTCCCGGGGCCTACCCGCAAAAGAACATCACCATGTGGGTGCGCAATGAAGAGGGTGAGCCGATCCTGCAACTGGCGCTGAGCTTTGCCATCCGGCCCCTGAAATAGCGGCGTGGGCGCTGCCGACCAGTTCGCGCAATTCAGTCGAGCTCCCCGGCGTAAGCGGCCAACTGATCAATGGTGGTGCCCCAACCTTCATCAAAGCCCAGTTCGGCGTGCTTGTGGCTATCGGCGGCGTTTTTGTGGAGGACACGAGCGGAATAGCGAGTGCCCGGCCCTTCGGGCGTAAAGGTGATGATCGCCGTCAGCGCCAGCCATGGCTCGGTGGGACGCCAGCCTTCGGCCAGGGCCGTGGTCCAGACCAGGCGCTGCTCGGGCAAAACCTCGAGAAAGCAGGCTTCCACATGGGGTTGGAATGGCCCCTCCCCTTCGCGCATGCGGGTTTCAAAGCCGCCGCCGGGGCGCAGATCGAGCTTAACCACCTCGCACTCGATGGGCGCCGGGATCCACCAGCGCGCGAGATGCTCCGGCCGGCTCCAAGCGGTCCAGACCTTGGCGGGCGCTGCGTTGATGAAGCGAGTAATGGTGAGTTCGTGGTCGCAAACAGTCATGGATTTGGCTCCTCGGACAGATGGTTTTCGACATAAGCCGCGAGCCGATCCGCCCCGGCGCTCCAGAATGCGCGTTGCTCGGCCAGCCAGCTTTCGGCTTGCAGCAGCCGCTCAGGCTCGATGCGGCAGGTGCGAATACGGCCGGTTTTTTCCGTCGCTATCAAACCGGTCTCCTCAAGCACCCGCAAATGCTTGAGAAAGGCGGGCAGGCCCATGGCGAAGGGCTCGGCTAGTTGCTTGACCGGCTTGGGGCCAGCCAGCAGCTGGCGGAGCACCGCCCGCCGTGTCGGGTCGGCAAGGGCGTGAAAGGCTCCGTCGAGGGCTGGGTCATAGTTCTCCATGTGGTGAACTATAGACATCAGTTCACCACTTGGCAAACTAAACCTGTTGCGCGTTGGTAAGGGGCGCTCAGGCGGCGTGCGGTGGGTCCTGCTCGAACTGACCGGCGCCCTTCACCGGTGTGAGCCAGGGTTCGCGGCGCTTGATCCAGCCTTCGCGGGTGGGCACGAAGGCGGCCGGGACCTGATCGAGCGAACCCAGCACGATTTCAGCGCCGGTTTCGTCGAGGTGGAAGAGCGGCGCGCCGCATTGGGGGCAAAAGCTGCGCCCCTCAAAAGTGGCGTAAGTGCCGGTGATCGAGAAGCGGTCGACCGGCCAGTCGGCATAATACAAAAAGGTGCTGCCGGTTTCGCGCCGGCAGTCGGTGCAATGGCAAAGGCCCACTTTGAGCGGTTCGCCCGTCACTTGGTAGCGCACCGCGCCACAGCGGCAACCACCCTGATAGGTTGTTGGCATGGCGTTATTCCTCCCTGTTGCGGCAACGGAACGGCCTTGGCCGGGTTCCAGCGCAGTTGACCGGAAGCGCCGAAAATACCATATCGGGAACAATTCCCTTTTTGCCTGGACGAATTAACATGGCTATCCGCCCCATTCTTGTGTTGCCCGACCAGCGGCTGCGTGCCGTCGCCGATGCCATCCCCGAGGTGGACGAGGAGATCAAGACGCTGGCCAAGGACATGCTGGATACCATGTATGACGCGCCCGGCATTGGTCTTGCCGCCCCCCAGATCGGGGTGATGAAGCGCATCGTGGTCATGGACCTGGCGGGCGAAGGCGAAACGCCCGATCCGCTGGTGATGATCAATCCCGAGATTACCAAGGTTTCCGACCAGATCCAGGTGACTGAAGAAGGGTGCCTGTCGATCCCCGAGCTTTACTATGAAGTGGAGCGGCCTGACGCGGTGACGGTGAAGTACACCGATCTGGATGGCAATGAAGTGGTTCGCGATGCCGATGGCAAGTTGGCCGTTTGCATCCAGCACGAGATCGATCATCTCGATGGCGTGCTTTACATCGACTATCTCAGCCGCCTCAAGCGCGACCGGGTGATCAAGAAGTTCGACAAGGCCGCCAAGCGCGCTGCGGGGTAGCCGCGCCACGACCACGTGGTTCGAGGCTGCGCTGCGCTGCGCACCTCACCATGAGGTCTACTGCAGGAGCGCAGTAGACCGATGATCTAAAAGTCTACCGAACTGTAGGCGTGCCCCAGGAGTTTGCCGATGCGCGTTGTTTTCATGGGCACGCCCGAATTTGCCGTGCCGACCCTGTCCGAGATCGTTTCGAGCGGGCATGAGGTGGTGGCAGTTTATACGCGCGCCCCAAAGCCAGCCGGGCGCGGGCAGGCGGAACGCAAGTCGCCGGTGCATCTGGCGGCTGAAGCGATGGGCATTCCCGTGTTGACGCCGCGCTCACTCAAGGGCCCTGACGAGCAGGGCGTATTTGCGCTCCATGATGCCGATCTCGCGGTGGTGGTGGCCTATGGGCTCATTCTGCCCAAGCCCATTCTGGAAGCGCCGCGTGAGGGGTGCCTTAACCTCCATGGCTCCTTGCTGCCGCGCTGGCGGGGCGCCGCGCCGATGCAGCGCGCGATCATGGCCGGGGACACGCAAACCGGCGTCATGGTGATGCGCATGGAAGAAGGGCTCGACACCGGCCCGGTAGCGCTGGGCGAAGTGATCCCGATCGGCCCCGATACCACGGCGGGCGAATTGCACGACACGATGATGCGCGTGGGGGCCGATTTGATGGGCCGGGCGCTGGCGGCACTCGAGCGCGGGAGCCTCGACTTCACCCCGCAGCCCGAAGCTGGCGTGACCTATGCCAAAAAAATCGAAAAAGGCGAAACCCGGATCGACTGGTCGCGGCCGGCGGCTGAGGTGCACAACCATATTCGTGGGCTGTCGCCCTTTCCGGGCGCGTGGTTCGAGATCGAGCTCGGGGGCAAGCCGGTGCGCGTCAAGGCTTTGCGCTCGAGCCTTGCTGAGGGCTCAGGGGCGCCCGGCACGGTATTGCCGGAATTGACCATTGCCTGCGGAACGGGCGCCGTGCGGCTCGTGCAGGTGCAGCGCGAAGGCAAGACCGCGATGGATGCCGCGACGTTTCTGCGCGGGGCTGGGGCCCTGCCAGCCGCCGTTGCCTGAGCCATGGCGCGGTTCAAGCTCGTTCTTGAATATGACGGAACCCCGTTTTCGGGCTGGCAGGTGCAGCCCACGCGGCTGAGCGTGCAGGGCGTGCTCGAAGACGCCATCGAGCGGTTTTCGGGCGAGCGGGTGGTGACGCAAGCGGCCGGGCGCACCGATGCGGGGGTGCATGCGTTGGGCCAGGTGGCGCATTTCGACCTTTCCCGCGCATGGGACCCGTTCCGGGTGCGCGAGGCGCTCAACTATCATTTGCGGCCCCATCCGGTGGCGGTGATATCGGCCGAAGCGGTGGACGAGAGCTTTGAAGCGCGGTTTTCCGCCACCGCGCGCCACTATGAGTACCGCATCCTCAATCGACGGGCGCCCGCGGTGATCCAGCGCAACCATGTGTGGCACCTGCCCCTGCCGCTCGCGGCCGAACCGATGCACGAAGCGGCGCAGGGCATTTTGGGGCTGCATGATTTCACCACTTTCCGGGCGGCGGAGTGCCAGGCCAAGTCGCCGCTGCGCACGCTCGACCGGCTCGATGTGCGGCGCGAGGGCGAACATATCGTCGTGGTGGCGAGCGCGAGGAGCTTCTTGCATCACCAGGTGCGCTCGCTGGTGGGCTCACTCAAGCTCGTGGGTGAGGGCAAATGGGCGCCGGAACGCTTGCGCCAGGTGCTCGATGCGCGCGACCGGCGGCAATGCGGGGCGATGGCGCCGTCAGCCGGGCTGTATCTGACCGGCGTCGACTACTAGACGGGCGGCGGCGGCACTGTCGGCATCAGCATGCCGTAGAACAGCAGCAGCCCGATGCTGGCGCCCACCAGCTGGGCGACAATGAACATCGCCACCTGCATGGGCGAGAGCGTCACGATCAGGCGGGCAATGTTGATGTCGATGATGATCACGACGATGATCACGCCGAAAAAGGCAATGCCGCCGCCATCGCCCACCAGCAGCAGGAGCAGCGACAGGAAGGCGGTGAAGAACGTGGTCCAGTTATCGGCGACCAGGAAGGGCACGAAGCCATCGGTGCGCCCGAGCTGGCGCAGCACCACATAGGCGAGAGCCGCCTGAAGCAGGAACAACACGCCATTCATCAGCAGGCCACGGGTGGCCAGGCCCGGCTCAAGCCCCAGGCCGAACAATTGCGGCACAAAGGCCGAGATCGCGTTGGCCAGGAGGAAGGCGATAAAGGAGCCGATCAGCCCGCGCTGGCTGAAATCGAAAAAGCTTGCTGCCTGCCGGTTGCCGGTCAGGAGCGCAAAGCAGCCGCGTGCCGCACTGGCCAGTTCATCGCGAAAACTCGTGGTCGGCTGGGCCAATGGTTACTCGGCAATCATAGGGGGGACGCGGCGGGGTTCAGGAGCATGTAAAGGCTCACCGGCATGCCGACAAGCAGCGCGATCGTTAAAACTGCAAATGCGACCGAAACGCCTCGGCTCCAGCCGGCCGCAACACGGCCGAGGCGATAAAGCAAATAGCCCAGCGCGAGCCAGACCAGCAGCAGCGCGGGGCCGCCGATGAGGGAAACCACCGTCCCGGCAACGAGATAGGCCACCAGCGCATAAATGCCGGGGACCAGCAAAGTGCGCAGCGGGGCCGGGCTGGCCAGAACGCGCTTGGTGATCTGGATGGCCAGCAGCAGCGCCAGGATGGACAGCGCCTGCACCACCAGCGCCGAAGCGATGCCCATCATGCTGGGCATGCCAACGCCCATGGAGGCGAAGGCGACGGACAGAAAGGCGAAAAACAGGAAGATGGACAGCGCGGCCGCGAGGCCTGGATTGGTCAGCGTGAAGTGCTGCGACCAGGCGGGGTCACCGCGCAGCAGCAGCATCCAGCCGCGCCAGGCCCGGGTGAGCGCCGCCCAAAGCTTCACGTAACCGCAC
Organism: Devosia sp. Z6_126; assembly: GCF_058133495.1. Lineage (NCBI taxonomy): Bacteria > Pseudomonadati > Pseudomonadota > Alphaproteobacteria > Hyphomicrobiales > Devosiaceae > Devosia > Devosia sp. Z6_126. The sequence continues at coordinate 264,473 of NZ_JBYUNO010000001.1, forward strand.
CGGCAAAAAAGCGGCGCATGAATTGCGTGTAGATCTCGGTCAGCCCAGTGAGATCGGAGATGGCGATGTGCTCGTCGATCTTGTGCATACTGGGGCCCACAAGACCACATTCCACCACCGGACCATAGGGGGCAATGAAGCGGGCGTCCGAAGTGCCGCCGCCGGTGGAATATTGCGGGCGCTGCCCGGTGCAGTCCGCGATGGTGTCCGACAGCAATGCAACATGCTCGCCGAGGGAGGACAGGAAGGACAGCGAGGGGCGGCCGGTGATCTCGAACCGCACGGTGGTGCCGGCGGGATCCACCTCGGCGATGCGCTCGCGCACCCATCGTGCAAGGGTGTCGGGGGTCCAGCCATCGTTGAAGCGGATATTGAAGCGCAGCGTCCCGGCGGCGGGGATCAGATTGGCAGTGGGATTGCCCACATCGATCGAGGTGAGCTCGAGATTGCTGGCGGGGAAATGCTCGGTCGGGGTGTCGAGACGCGTTTCGCTTAAGGCGAGAGCAATGCGGGACAGTACGGGGAGCGGGTTGTTGGCTTTTTCCGGATAGGCGACATGGCCCTGGGTGCCCTCGACGGTGACGAGGCCGGAGAACGAGCCGCGCCGGCCGATCTTGATGCTATCGCCCAGGGTGGCGGCGGAACTCGGCTCGCCCACCAGGGCGAAGTCGAAACGGTGGCCTTGCGCGTCGGCCCAGGCCATGAGCTTGCCGGTGCCGTTGACCGCGTCGGCCTCCTCGTCATTGGTGATGGCGAGCATGATCGTGCCGGCGTCAGCGGGAATGGCGGCGGCAGCGGCGACAAAGGCTGCAATGCCCGACTTCATGTCGGCGGCGCCACGGCCATAAAGCTTGTCCTCGCTGGGGCGGGCGGTGAAGGGGTCACTGGTCCAGAGGGCTGGATCGCCAGGGGGCACCACATCGGTGTGGCCGGCGAACAGGAGCCGCCGACCGCCCTGCCCCCGGATCGCGAAGAGATTGTCCACCGGGTAGGAGCCGTCGCCCTCAAAGCGCAGGCGGTGGATTGCGAAGCCCAGCTTTTGCAGTTCGGTTTCGAGCAGGTCGAGCGCGCCGGCCTCATCGGGGGTCACCGAGGGGCAGGCGATCAGGCGGGTGAGGAGGTCAACGGGGTCGGTCATATCGGGATGGTTCCGGGAGCGTGGCCCCACCCCACCCTGCCTCCCCCATCGAGGGGGAGGGTAAGGAGGAGCCTGCGCTGGCGTTTTAATCGCGGAGGAGTTCGTTGATGCCGGTCTTGGAGCGGGTTTGGGCGTCCACGGTCTTGACGATCACGGCGCAGTAAAGGTTGGGGCCGGGCTGGCCATTGGGAAGGGGCTTGCCGGGGAGCGAGCCCGAAACCACTACGGAATAAGGTGGCACCTTGCCGATATGGATTTCGCCGGTGGCGCGATCGACGATCTTGGTGGAAGCGCCGATGAAGACGCCCATGGAGATCACCGAGCCTTCGCCCACGACAACGCCTTCAACGATTTCCGAACGGGCGCCAATGAAGCAATTGTCCTCGATGATGGTAGGAGCCGCCTGCAGGGGCTCGAGCACGCCGCCAATGCCGACGCCGCCGGAGAGGTGGACGTTCTTGCCGATCTGCGCGCAGGAGCCGACCGTGACCCAGGTGTCCACCATGGTGCCTTCATCGACATAGGCACCTAAATTGACGAAGCTCGGCATCAAGATGACGTTCTTGGCGATGAAGGCCGACTTGCGGGCAATGGCGCCGGGCACGGCGCGGAAGCCGGCATCGCGCCACTGATTGTCGCCCCAGCCTTCGAACTTGGTCGGCACCTTATCCCACCAGGTCGAACCTTCAGCGCCACCGGTCATGGCCTTGTTGTCATTGAGACGGAAGGACAGGAGCACGGCGCGCTTGAGCCACTGATTGACCTGCCACTCACCATCGATCTTTTCGGCAACGCGGGCCTGGCCGCTATCGAGCAGGTTCAGGGCCGTTTCAACGGCGTCACGCACTTCGCCCGTGGTTCCGGGATTGATCTCGGCGCGGTTGTCAAAGGCGGTGTCGATGATGCGGGCAAGATCGGCATGGGACATGGGGGAACTCTCGAAAGATAGGGGGTGTGAAGGGAAGGCGGGGCTCTCAGGCCGGGGCGCTCTCATGATTGCTGGCGGGATAAACGCCCAGAATGCGGAACTGGTCAGTGAAAAAGCCGAGCTCCTCAAAGGCCAGCTGCACCGACCGGTCGGTGGGATGGCCCTCGATATCGGCATAGAACTGGGTGGCGGTGAAGGCGCCGCCGACCATGTAGCTTTCGAGCTTGGTCATGTTGACGCCATTGGTGGCAAAGCCGCCAAGCGCCTTGTAAAGCGCCGCGGGGACGTTGCGCACGCGGAACACGAAAGCGGTCTTGGTGTTGCCCGGAGCGGCGCGGCGTTCCTCACGCGACAGCACCAGGAACCGCGTCGTGTTGTGGTCGGCGTCCTCGATATTGGAGGCCAGAACGTCGAGGCCGTAGATCTCGCCGGCAAAACGCGATGCGATCGCGGCAAGCGTCGGGTCGCCTTTTTGCGCCACTTCGCGGGCCGAGCCCGCGGTGTCGACCGCATTGATGGTGCGAAAGCCGTTATCGGCGATGAATTTGCGGCACTGTCCAAGCGCCACCGACAGGGACTGGACGGCGCGAATATCGGACAGTTGCGTGCCAGGAAGGCCTAGCAGGTTCATTTCCACCCGGAGATAGGTTTCCCCGATGATGAAGAGCCCGCTCTGGGGCAGCAGATGGTGGATATCGGTGATGCGGCCATACAGGGAGTTTTCCACCGGCACGACGGCGAAATCGGCGCGCCCGCTTTGCACCGCGGCCAGGGTTTCCTCGAAGGTCACGCAACCCATGACCTCGTCGAGAGGAAACACATTGCGTGCCGCCGCATGGCTGAAGGCGCCATTTTCGCCCTGAAACGCAATCTTCCTGCTCATCGATACACTCCGCTCGGCTGTGGGTGCAGCTTTTGAACCCGAGCCCGGCGGGTGTCAATTCGGCCAAGGCCCCGGCAATGAGCCGGGGCGGGGGAAATGTCGCACCACCGGATTGGGCAGTTGCGCCTTGATGGGCTTTGCGACTATCTTCCGCGCGCGGCGAACCGGGTGGTTGAGGGCAGCTTCTTTAGGCAGTCGCAAGTTGAACCCGCTTGGACTATCGTTCGTTCGGGGATGGACTGGTAGAGAGTTTCACATGGATTCGTTTGAGATTAACAAGATCATGGGCGCCGTACTCGGCACCCTGGTGTTTGTCATGGGTGCCAGCTTTGTGGCTGAAGCCATCTACCACCCCATTGAAGGGCGTGGCCCCGGCTATGCGCTTCCCGAACCCGAAGCGACCGAACTGGTGGCCGATGCAGGGCCGGCCGAAGCCGCAGCGCCCCTGGGCGTGCTGCTGGCGAGCGCCGATCCCGCGCGTGGCGCAACGGCCGTCCGCAAGTGCCAGTCCTGCCACAATTTCGGCGAGGGCGAAGGCAACAAGCAGGGCCCCCATCTTTATGCCGTTGTCGGCCGCCCCGAAGGCGCGGTGGAAGACTTTGCTTATTCCGACGCCCTGATCGCCCACAACGCCGCGGGCGATGTGTGGAGCTACGAGAATCTCGACGCCTTCCTGACCAGCCCGCGCGATTATGCGCCGGGCACCAAGATGGCGTTTGCCGGCGTGCGCAGCCCCGAAGAGCGTGCCGATATCCTGGCTTACCTGCAGACCCTGTCGCCCGATCCGGTGCCGTTCCCGGCAGCGGATGTGCCCGCGACCGAAACCGAGGCAGGCGCCGAGCCCCAGGCTGAAGAGCCGGCCGGCGAAGAAGCCGATGTTGCGCCGGCAGATCCGGTTGCGCCCAGCAATCCGGCCAGCACCGCGCCCGAAAACATCACCGTGCCAGTGGCGCCCGATGCGGCGGTGGAAACACCCGAGGAAACCATGACCGAATCACCGGTGGTGGGCACCCCGACGGGCAGCGGCACCCCCGCAGCGAACCAGGCCCCGGCCAATCCGATGGCGCCGACCCAGGCCCCTTCGCCAGCGCTGCCGAACGATCCGGGCACGCCCCCAGCCGCACAGTAAGCGGTTCAAGCCTTCATCAAGCCGCGCCCTAAAGCGCGGCTTTCTTTTTGTCTAAACCCAGGACCTTCTCATGCTGCTGCTGCACCTTTCCGATCTGGACGAGGCCGGCTGGGCCGAGCGCCTGCGGGCAGCGCTGGGCGATTACCCGGTGGTGCGGCGCGGCGACCGGTTCGATCCGGCCGCCATACGCTACCTGCTGGTGTGGAAGCCCAAGCCCGATGCATTCGAGGGGCTCGACAATTTGGAACTGGTGCTTTCCATCGGGGCGGGCGTTGATGCGCTGCTCAAGCATCCCGGCCTGCCCGATGTGCCATTGATCCGGTTCGTGGACGAGGATCTGACGCAGCGCATGACCGATTATGTGGTGGCGCAGGTGACCATGCATCACCGGCTCCATAGCCGCTTCCAGGCCGACCAGAAGGCGCGGCGCTGGAGCCAGCTTTACCCGCCCGCCGCCAGCGAAACCTGCGTCGGCATTATGGGGCTGGGCGTGCTCGGGCAGGATGCGGCGCGGCGCCTGGTGCCGCTGGGCTTTGCGGTGCGCGCCTGGAGCCGCACGCCCAAAACGGTGGACGGGGTTGAGGCATTCGTGGGCGCCGAGCAGTTCGACGATTTTCTTGCCGGCACCGATATCCTGGTGAACCTCTTGCCGCTGACGCCTGAAACTGCGGGCATCCTCAATATGGCAACCTTCCGCAAGCTGCGGCGCGGCAAGCTCGATGGTGGGCCGGCGATTGTCAATGCAGCGCGAGGCGGGCACCAGCGCGAGGCCGACATCGTCACTGCACTAGGCGACGGTACGCTGGGCGCCGCGAGCCTGGATGTGTTCGAGACCGAGCCGCTTCCGGTTGACAGTCCGCTCTGGGACATAGCCAACTGCTACCTTACGCCCCATATCGCAGCGATTTCCAACCCACAGACCGGCGCCATCTATTTTGCGCAGGTGATTGCCGATCACGAGGCCGGCAAGCCGCTGCGCAATGTGGTGGACCGCGGGCGAGGGTATTAGGAGCGGGCTTAACGGGACGCGACAGCCTCTACGAGGCTGCGCGGGGGACCGCGAGGGCGCGACAGCCTCTACGAGGCTGCGCAGGGGACCGCGAGGGCGCGACAGCCTCTACGAGGCTGCGCAGGGCTGAACGCGACAACCCTGCGGGTTGCGGCGGCCTCTACGAGGCTGCGCGGGGGTACCGCGCCTTGAGCACACCGTAGACCGCGCGGATGCCGTGGTCGGTGGCGCCGAAGGGGCGGCCGGCGCGCGCTTCAGGGGCCCAGGCCATGATGTCGAGATGCACCCAGGCGCCGGCATTGGCGACAAAGCGGCGCATGAACAAGGCGGCGGTGATGGAGCCGGCAAAGCCCCCTTGCCCGGCATTGTTCACATCGGCGATCTTGCTGTTCATCATGGCATCGTAGGGCGACCACAGCGGCATTTGCCAGAGCGGATCGTCCAGGGCGAGGCCGGCGGTCATAAGCTCGCGCGCCAGCGCATCATCGGTGGAAAACAGCGCGGGCAGTTCGGGGCCGAGCGCAACGCGGGCAGCACCAGTGAGCGTTGCCATGTCGAGCAGCAGTTCGGGGCTTTCCTCATCGGCCAGCGCCAGCGCATCGGCCAGGATCAGCCGGCCCTCGGCATCGGTGTTGCCGATCTCGACCGTCAGGCCCTTGCGCGATGGGAGCACGTCGCCCGGCCGGAAGGCGGCGCTGGCGATGGCGTTTTCCACAATGGGGATGAGGACGCGCAGGCGCAGGCCGAGCTTGGCCGACACGATGGCATGGGTGAGGCCCAAAATATTGGCGGCGCCGCCCATGTCCTTTTTCATCAACAGCATGCCGGCCGCGTTCTTGATGTCGAGCCCGCCAGTATCAAAGGTCACGCCTTTGCCCACCAGCGTCACCTTGGGATGGCTGGGATCGCCCCAGGAAAGGTCGAGCAGCCGCGGCGGCTGGTGCCCGGCCCGCCCCACGGCATGGATCAGGGGAAAGCCGGCGGCGAGCAGATCCTCGCCGACAGTGGCGGCAACACTCATGCCCCGCTCCTGGGCAAAGGCGCGGATCTGGCGCTCGAATTCTTCGGGGCCGAAATCATTGGCCGGGGTGTTGATCCAGTCACGCGCCAGGGTCGCCGCTTCCACGAGGCGCTCGACTTCGGCGGGATCGGCGCCTTCGGGCAGCGCGAGCTGCGGGGCGGGCTTGCCTTTTTTGTAGCGGGTGAAGCGATAGGCGCCGAGGCGGAACGCCACTGCCGCGAGCGTCGGATCGCCGAAGGCTCCGGCCAGGCGGTAATCGCCGGGCGCAAGCTTGGCGCCCGCCAGGCCCAGCACCATGGGGGAACGATCGCCCGCCTCGCCAAGCCCGAACAGATAAGCGCCAAGCGCCCCGTTTTCGCCTGGGACCGGCAGCAAGCGGCCGCGCTCGCCATCAAACGCATTGGCCTGCGCCCAGGCCAGCATGGTGGGGTCGAGGCCGGCCCCATCGAGCCCGCCGGGTGCAAGGCAGATGATGGCAATGGGCTGGGTCGTGGTCATGGCTTGGTCCCTGAGATCGTGCACTTTCTTAGCGCGCGTCGCGGTCCACCGGCAATCGTCAAAGCCCGACTTAACGGCGCGTTAGGGTTAATGTTCTACTAAAGCGCAGGCTTTCCTGGTTCGAGGTGTTTGCCGTGCTTGCCCTGCCCTGCCTACCCCCATTGCTGCGCTGTGCCGTGTTGGCGGGGATGACGACACTGCTGCTGGCCGGTTGTGCGTCGAACCGATCGCTGACGGGAGTGGAAACGCCCGCAGTGCAGAGTCAACAGGGGCTGGGCGAACTGACCGAGCGCTACAAGCGCCAGCCCAAGGACAAGAACCTCATCATCCAATATGCCGCCGCCCTGCGCGATGCGGGCCAAAGCGGGCAGGCCGTGGCCGTGCTGGAAGCGGGGATGACGCATCACCCCACCGATACCGAAATCACCATCGCCTATGCCAAGGCGCTGACGGCCGATGGGCGCTTTACCCAGTCGCTGGCAGTGATCGACAAGGCCATCCGCCCCGATGCGCCGGACTGGAATGCACTGCTGGTCAAGGGCGCAACGCTGGACCAGCTGGGACGCAATGAGGAGGCGCGCCGGCTTTATACGCAAGCCCTGGCCCTCGCCCCCGGGGAAGCCCCGATCGAGGCCAATCTGGGCCTGTCCTATGCCATGACCAATGAACTGCCCCGGGCCGAGCAGCACCTGCGCCGCGCCGTAACCATGCGCGGTGCCAATACCCGCGTGCGGCAGAACCTGGCGCTGGTTGTGGGCCTGCAGGGCCGGTTCGACGAAGCGCGTGCGCTTTATGCCGCCGAATTGCCGCCTGAGCAGGTGGAAAGCAACATGACCTATGTGCGCTCGCTGCTGACCCAGCAGAACCGCTGGGAACAGGTCGGGCGGGGCTGAAGCTGGAGCCGGGCTGGCGCTCGCGGGGCGCTACAAGCTGCGATCGAGCGGGAGCGACGAGCTGCGCTCGCGCTGGAGCGACGGGCTGCGCTCGCGCTGGCGCGACAAGCCATGCTTGCGCTTACATCCCCGTGTTCATTGGGGTGGCAAAAACCTTGATCATGGCGGGGGCCAGGATGACGACGAACAGCACGGGCAGGAAAAACAGGATCAGCGGCACGGTGAGCTTGGGGGGCAGCGATGCCGCCTTTTTCTCGGCTTCCGACATGCGCGATTCGCGGCCTTCCTCGGCCATGACGCGCAGGGCCTGACCCACCGAGGTGCCGTAGCGATCAGCCTGGATCAGCGCGGTCATCACCGAACGCACATTGTCGAGCCCGGTGCGGCGCCCCAGATTTTCATAGGCGCGGCCGCGATCTTCGAGAAACGACAATTCAGCGGTGGTGAGGGTCAGCTCTTCAGCAAGCTCGACGCTTTGCTGGCCGATTTCCTTGGCCACGCGCTTGAAAGCATGTTCCATCGACATGCCCGCTTCCACGCAGAGCAGCAGCAGATCGAGGCAATCGGGCCATGCCTTGCGGATGGAGGCCTGGCGCTTCGAGATGGCGTTCTGCAGCAGCAGCTTGGGCAGGTAGGAGCCCGCCAGCCCCGCGCCGATGCTGTAAAGCAGGCTTAGATAAACCGGCCGTTCGGGCGAGGGGGCCATGACAAAGAAGTAAAAACCCACCAGCACGAAAATGCCGATCGGCGTGGCAAAGCGCATGAACAAATGGGTGGTCAGGTGCCCCTGCCCGCGATAACCGCCCATGGCGAGCTTGTCGACGGTGGCATCGTCCTGGAACGCCTTTTTGAGGTCGAACCGCTCCACCACCTTTTTCATATAGGTCTTGGTTTCGGCATTACGGCGAATGGAGGAGCGGCCATCGCTTCCCAGAGCGCTGCCGCGCAGCCGCGCCATCTCCTCGGCGCGCATCTTGTCGCGTTCCAGCGCCACGCGCTTGATGCGGGTCTTCATCTCCGTCTTGACGATCAGGCTCGAGCCAAAGGTGAACACCACGGCAGCCGCGGAAACCGCGGCCAGCACGGCAATCAGGAATTCGCGCTGGGTCAAAAGCTCGACAATGTTCACAACAGCACGTCCTTGCCCAGGAGTTTAGAAATCGAACTGGATCATCCGGTTCATCACGAAGACGCCGAATGAGAGCATCACAAAGGCGACGCCCAGCCACATATTGCCAAGCGGCGTGGTAAAAAGCGGCGCCAGATAAGCGGGCGACACGACGCTGACCAGCGTGGCCACGACGAAGGGGAGCGAGCCGATGATCCCCGCCGAAGCCTTGGCTTCGGACGACATCGCCTTGACCTTTTGCTTCATCTTCTTGCGGTTGCGCAAAACGCGGGCGAGGTTCCCCAGCGCTTCGCTCAGATTGCCGCCCGCCTGTTGCTGGACGCTGATCACCACCACAAAGAAGTTGACCTCGGCCAGGGGCACGCGCTCGAGCAGCACCTGCACCGCATCGGTCATCGACATGCCAAAGCTTTGCTGGTCGAGCACGCGCTGGAATTCCGATTTCACCGGCTCCTTGGCGTCCTTGGCGACGACGCGGATGGAATCGTTGAGCGGCAGGCCGGTCTTGACGCCACGCACAATGGCTTCCACCGCGTTGGGCAGTTCGTCGAGGAACTTGTCCTGGTATTTGCGCCGCTTGCGGCTGACATACATGCGCGGGCCGAGATAAGCGCCCGCCACGGCAAAGATCGCGGCGAAATAAAACGGCACCTGCACCAGAACCAGCAGCAGGAAAATGATCACGCCGGCGATGATGCTGTTGCGGATAAAGGTCGCTGGCTTGATGGTCATGCCGGCCTGAAACAGCAGTTGCGGCAGGTGCACGCGCTTTTTGGCGTTGAGGGCATCGGTCTGGCTCTTGAGCGCGTCCTGCACGCTTTTGCGGCGCTGGTCCCGCACGCGGGCGCTGTCGGTCGCAAGGCGCGTACCCCGGTCGACCTTGAATGCGGCGCGGCGCTTGGCGGCCCTGCGGCTGCTGCCCAGGGCCGAAGGCACCAAGGCAAAGCCTGCGGCGCCGACCGCGACCATAGCCAGAAGAGCAAGCAGGAGCGCGTTCACCGGCTATGCCCCCAACAGCTCGTTCTGCTCGACATTGGCGTTTTCCAGCGCCTCGATCAGATTGGCTTCTTCGTTGAAATAGCGGGCGCGCTCGCTGAACTGGGGCTTGGTGATGCCGGTGGAGCGATGGCGCCCCAGCAGCATGCCGTTCTGGTCTTCGCCCATGATGTCGTAAAGGAAGATGTCCTGGGTCACGATCACATCGCCTTCCATCCCCAGCACTTCGGAAATATGGGTGATGCGGCGCGAACCATCGCGCAGGCGCGCGGCCTGCACGACCACGTCGATGGACGACACGATCATTTCGCGGATGGTGCGGCTGGGCAGCGAATAGCCGCCCATGGTGATCATGGATTCAAGACGCGACAGCGCTTCCCGAGGGCTGTTGGCGTGCAGCGTGCCCATGGAGCCGTCATGGCCGGTGTTCATGGCCTGGAGTAGATCGAAGCTTTCGGGGCCACGCACTTCGCCCACGATGATGCGTTCGGGGCGCATACGCAGGCAGTTCTTGATGAGATCGCGCATGGTGATCTCCCCTTCCCCCTCCAGATTGGGCGGGCGGGTTTCAAGGCGCACCACATGGGGCTGCTGCAGCTGCAGTTCGGCGGAGTCCTCGCAGGTGATGACCCGCTCGTCCTTTTCGATGAAAGCGGTGAGGCAATTGAGGAGCGTGGTCTTGCCCGAGCCGGTACCGCCCGAGATCAGCACATTGGCGCGCACGCGGCCCAGGATGCGCAGCACTTCGGCGCCTTCAGGCGAGATCGAACCATATTTCACCAGCTGCTGAAGGGTCAGCTTGTCTTTTTTGAACTTACGGATGGTGAGCGCAGCGCCATCAATGGCGAGCGGGGGCGCAATGACGTTGACGCGCGAGCCATCGGGCAAGCGGGCGTCGCAGATGGGGGAGCTTTCATCAACGCGGCGGCCAACCTGGCTCACGATACGCTGACACACATTCATCAGGTGAGCGTCGTCGCGGAAACGCACATTGGTGAGCCGCACCCGGCCGCCTACTTCGATATAGCATTTCTGGGACCCGTTCACCATGATGTCGGCGATGTCGTCGCGCGCCAGCAAGGGCTCGAGCGGGCCATAACCCAGCACGTCGTTGCAGATATCCTCGAGCAGGTCCTCCTGCTCGGAAATCGACATGATGATGGATTTGAGCGCGATGATTTCGGCGACGATGTCGCGAATTTCCTCTCGCGCCGCGTCCTGGTCCATGGTGGCCAGTTGCGACAGGTCGATGGAATCGATCAGGGCGTTGAAGATGGCCGACTTGGTGGCGAAATATTCCTTGTCGCGCTGCGCATCGACCGGGGTGCGCACATCAACCACCTCCTCGCCGCGAAGGCGCATTGCGGCAGCCTCGTCGCTGGCCCGGCGCACCGGATCGGAACGGACGGGCGCACGCTCGGGCGGCCGGGCCGGCGGGGCTACATTGACGCCGGGAGTATTGCCGCCAAAGGATGTACGCTTACCAAACATGCTCGTTGTACCGTTCTGGCCAGCGCTTGCCAAAGCGCCTCAGGCTCGCTTTTTCAGGAATGAAGGCATTTTGAGGCCGGAGGACTTGCCCGCCCCGCCCGGTGCCTGCCGGCCAGTGACGTGCAGGCCGACGGCGCGGAACACTTCGTTGATCTTGTTGTTGGCCGAGACCTCGGCGATCATCTGCCCATTATTGGCGGCCGTGCCGAAGAGAGCCGCATCAAACGGCACCTGGCCCAGTAGCTGGCATTCGATGGAATTGGCAAATTCGCTGGCGCTGATCTCGGGCCGGCGCGGCAGGCCGACCTTGTTAAGCACAAGGCTCGGGGCACTTTCGGTGGGGCGCAGCGCCTTGATGGTGTCGGACAGGTTCTTGGCGTTGCGCAGATTGGCAAGATCGGGCTCGGCGACGATCACCACCTCGTCGATGGTTGCGAGCGTGTGGCGCACCCAGGCGCTCCAGCTATGGGGAATATCGAGCACCACCACCGGCATGGACGCCTGGCACATCTCGATGATGCCTTCGAACTCGCGTTCCTCGAAATCATAGGTCTGGTCGAGGGTGACCGGTGCGGTCAGCAAGTTGATGTGGTTGGCCGCCTTGCTCATCAGGCGATCCAGCATGGTCTGGTCGACCTTCTGGTTGGCCAGCAGCGCATCGGCGAGCCCATGGGGCGGATCCTGGTTGAAGTTGAGCCCGGCGGTGCCAAAGGCCAGGTCCATGTCAACGATCAAGGAATCCTGGCGCAGCGTCTGGGACACCATCCAGGCGACGTTATGGGCGATGGTGGAACCGCCGGCGCCACCCTTGGCCGACACAAAGCCCACAGTGCGCCCGATCGGGGCGGCGCCATCGGAGGCAAAGAGTTCGGTGATGGCGCCGACAATGGTCTGGGAGGTGGCGGGCAGGACGATATATTCCGATACGCCGGAGCGGATCAGCTCGCGATAAAGCATCACGTCGTTGACATGGCCCAGAACGACTAGCCGGGTGGAGGCATCGCACACTTCGGCCAGGCGCTCCAGTTCGCGCGAAATCTCGGCGGGCTGGAGGGTGGTTTCGATGATGACCAGATTGGGCGTAGGGTTGGATTTATAGGTTTCCACTGCCCCATCGAGCCCACCATTGTGAGTGGTGAGCGCCACCTTGGACATGCGCCGGTCGTGAATGGCGCTTTCCACCAATTGGGCGGTCTGGCTGTTTTCGCAAAAGGCCTGGATGGTGATGCGCGGAATGAGGCGAGCGCCCGAGGCGATCTCGGCCGCACCTTCTTCGGTCTTGCGGGGCTCGGGGGTCAGAAAACTCATAACACTATTCTCCATTGGCGCCTGCTGCCGCATCAATCGAGCATGAAGCCGACCGAGCCGCTAAAGCCGCCCCGCATTTCGGCGCGACCGCCGACGCCATACATCTTTTCCATCTTGCCCAGGAATACCGCCTCGGCATCGCTGGCCGGTTCGCTGAAATCGGTGGGCACGGCGATGGTGCCGTGGGTGGGCTGCACCAGATATGGCGTGACCAGGATCACGAGTTCGGTTTCCTGGCTTTGGTACTGACGCGAGCGGAACAGCGCACCGAGGATCGGGATATTTCCCAAACCGGGCATCTGGTTGATGCCCTGGCTGACCCGCTCCTGCAGTAGCCCGCCGATCGCGAGCGTCGTGCCGGCTGGCAGTTCGATGGAAGTCGAGGCGCCACGCTTGCTCAGCGAGCCGTCGGTCTGCGGCTCGGACACGCTGGTTTCGACCTTGAGGCCAATCTGACCGTTGGACTTAACAATGGGGGTGAAATCAAGCTCGACGCCGTAGGGCTTGTAGTTGGTGATGCGGCGGCCGTCATCGTCGAGATCGTAATAGGGCAGTTCGCCACCGGCGAGGAAATTGGCAGTTTGGCCCGATATGGCGGTCAAGGTTGGCTGAGCCAGAATCCGCAGGGCACCGCGGGTTTCAAGGGCACGGATTTCGGCATCGATATTCACATTGGCGATGGGGAAGTTGCCCGTCGCCCCATTGGTGGTGAAGTTGGTGCCAGCAGTGGTGTTGTTGAAGCCGAGATTGACCCCCCCAATCACCGCCGTGCCGGCCAGATTGATCCCTAATTCCTTGGCGGTGTTGCGGTTGATCTCGGACACGGTGACCTGCAGCATGACCTGCTGGGCGCCCGCCACATCGATGATGTTGGCGACGTTTTTGGGATCACCCGCGAACTGAATTGCCACTTCCAGCGCACGATCCCGGTCTTCGGCGGATTGCACCGTGCCGGTCAGCACGACGCGGTTGATCTCGTCACCTGCGGCGCCCAGGGTGACGGACTCCACCTGGATATTGGAGCCTGGGATGACGCGAGCCAAGGCGCCTTCCAAGGCATTGCCGACTTGGGAAGGTTCTTCGAGCACCTTGATGTCGAGCACGCTGATGGTGCGGCCTTGGTCATCGAGAAAGAAGATGTTGGTATCGCCACCACCGATGCCCTGGACGATGGCGCGGGTGCGGGTGCGCATGATCGCTGCGGCCACGGTGGGCTGGGAGACGATCACTTCGGCTACGCCAGCCGGTAGGTCGACGATCAGCGATTTGTTGAGCGCCACGGTGGTGGAGCGAACCGCGCCATAAGCGGCAGCGGAGATGCTGAGTTGAGCGTCCTGGGCCTGCACCGGAGCGGTTGCGGCCGAAGGGATCAGCAGCGCCGCGCAAAGCGTGGGCAAGAGGCAGCGGTGAAGGGCAGAGCGGGAAAAACGGGCGGCGGGGCTGATCATGGTTTTCACCGCTTACTGGAGCACGACCGCGGCGGGCGCGGGGGGTGCAGGCTCTGGTTGGCTGACGGAGGCCGGCACGACAGCCGGGAGAGCCGCATTGGATTCAGGCACACCGACGCTGGGCTGCGCCTGAGTGTTGCCCGACATCACGCTTTGCTCGCGGCCAAAGCGGATCAAGCGCACGGTCTGGCTGCTGCCCACCGAAGTCGCGGCTTCGTTGAAATCGGCCATGGAGCGCAAGGTCAGCGACAGCTCGCCCTGACCGGTAGAATTGACGAGGGTTTCGGCCTGGGAAGGATCAAGCTCGAGCGTGGCGATGGTGGCGTTCTCGAAGGCCTGGCCCTGGATGCCCGATCCCGAGCCGGATTGGGCCGGATCGCTCTGCGTGCCGGCGCCGGTGGCGCCCACTTCGCCAAGGCGGGTGCCGATAGCGAGGACGCGCACATTGGGCAGCACCACTTCGGAGACCTGCCCCATTTCGGTGGAGCGGGTCAGGAGCACATCGACATGGTCATTGGGCACAATGAAGCCCCCCGCGGCAGTGGCGGGTGCGACCGGCACCGACACGCCGCGCTTGCCGGATGCCAGAACGGCCGAGAGATAGCCCTGCCCCGTGGTGACCAACTTTTCCTGCCGGATGGGTTCACCCGGGAAGAACTCGAACCGCGCGACGGCGCCGGTCAGCTCTTCGGGCGCCTGCGGCATGGCGGAAATGGTGACATATTCGGGCCGGATGGCGCTTTCGGGCCAGTCCTGCCATTGCACGGCCGCGCTGGACAAGCGCTCGCCGACACCAATGGGAGCGGCGGCCACCAGGATTTGCGTTTTGGTTTCAGCCGGCGCTGCCTGGGTAACCACCTGGGGGCCGGGCTGTTCGCCGCCCCGCATGACCAGGAATGCTGCAAGACCACCGGCGATCAACGCTACCAGCAACAGAATCAGACGCGCCGGCCTCATTGCCTACTCCGCTTGGTGGAGGGACACGGTTGGTCCCTTGATCCACCAAACAATGAGGCCAAAGGGTCAAAGTTTGGTTAAAGGAAGCTTGGCAATCGGAGTTAACGGGCTGCTAAGACTTGCATAATGCAACCACGAGCAGTGTTGAGCGACGTGCTCAACTGAAGACTCAGGATGCGAGGCGCTCGAATATAGCCGAATTGGAATAAACCAAGAGACCCGCCATGGCCAATGCGACGCCATAGGGGATGCCGCACTTGCGGTCATGCAGCCGCTCGAGCCAGACGAAACGGGCCAGAAATGGCGTGAGCGGCAGTTGGCGCAGTGCCAGGATGGCTAGGGTGAGCGCGCCCCCGAGCAGGGCCGCATGAACGAGGTAGGGCAGCGCCAGGCCAAATCCCAGCCACAGCGTCGTCGCAGCCGCCAGCTTAGCGTCGCCGCCCCCAATCCAGCGCATTGCGAAAAAAGCGAAGCCCACCACCAGCACCGCGAGGGCACAGGCGATATGCATCGCCACGAGTTCAGGAGGAAGGCCAATGGCCAGCGCCGTCAGCCCAAAGCCGGCCACCAGCAGCAGCACCAGCTTGTTGGAGATGCGCATGGTCAGCAGGTCCGACGAGGCTGCGAATGCCATGGCGAATGGAAAGAACAGCAGGGCAATTGTGGACAAGAGGGAACTCCACCAACGGCAATGCGGCCGGGAATGCGAGCATGGCCACCTGTGGTTAATTGATCGTCAAAAAAGCGCCAATCTGCCGGTAATCCGGAAGGCTTACCAGCATATGGAAAGAAGGCTTGCCGCAATCGCGTGCTGGCAAAAACAAGGGAAGGGCAGCATGCTGCCCTTCCTGCACCTAGCTTACAGCAAGGAAGTCGTTAAGAACCGGTAGTACCGCCGGTCGGCACGGTGACATTCAGCCGGTTGCCAATGCCGGTAAACAGGCTGCTCAGATTGCCACCCATCGTGGTGATTGCAGCGATGATCGCAACCGAGATCAGTGCGGCGATCAGGCCGTATTCAATAGCCGTCGCGCCGGACTCGTCCTGTGCGAAACGTGCGAAAATGTTCATTCCCAAGCTCCTTGCTCTCGTCATCGGGGTGACGCCATCGAGTGACAGGCCACGCATCGAACATGGCCCTAAACTATTCGGCAGCTGTTGAAATTGAGTTAAACGAAAGAGAACCCAAGTCGCGGGTTTGCTTATGATGATCAAGACCCTAACGGAAAGACTTGCACTTGAAGCAAGCAACAAGTCGCAAGTAGAGCTTGAATTTTGCTTTATTGCCTAGGTCCGCCGGCAGTAAGTTGGGTCAGGTGCAAGAACGCAGGCCTCGAGTGGCGCAAGAACAGGTTCGTTCTCCCTTTATTTACCAATCTCGGTAACTCTAGCGGCATTGTACCCGAGTCCGGACCTGCCCATGCGCTCCCGTGTCGCCGCCTGCCTGGCTGCCTTGTTCGCCCTTGCCCCCCTGCCCGCTCTCCAGGCGGCGGAAACGGGGCCGATCAGCGTCAGCGTCAACATGGCCCGGGTGCTGCGCATCAGTGCGCCGGCGGCCACGGTGATCGTGGGTAATCCCGGCATTGCCGATGTGACCATTCAGGATTCCAAGACGCTGGTGTTGACCGGCAAGAGCTATGGCCAGACCAACCTGATCATCCTCGACAATCTCGGCAACCCGATCGCGGACACACTGATCGATGTGGTGCAGATGAGCTCGGGCGTGGTGACGGTGTATCAGGGCCTGCAGCGCACGAGCCTTGCCTGCGCGCCGATCTGCCAGCCCACTATAATGCTGGGCGACCAGAATGAGTATACCGCCAATACGCTGGCCTCCTCGCAGCTGGTCGGCACCGGTACCGGCAACTAAGCCAGTTTAGCCCCGCTTAACCATCCGGGCGAAGCTTCGTTGCCGAACCCTCGATCCTAACCATGGCTTAGGGGTACAGGCTTATTGTCTCGTTGCTAAAGCGAGCACCGCGATGATCCCAACCCTTTTTGCGCCCATTGCACGAGCCAGGCGCCTGCGCGCAGGCCGTCGCTTTGCCGGCGACAGCCGGGGCGCCGTCGCGGTGGAGTTCGCCCTCCTGGCCCTACCCTTTTTTGCAATCATCGCGGCCATTCTGCAGACCTCGCTGGTGTTCCTGTCCACCCAGGTGCTGGAAAGCGCGGTGCAGGATGCGTCCCGTTTGATCCGCACCGGTCAAGCCAAGACTGCCGGTTTTGACACGGCGCGGTTTCGTACCGAGGTGTGCAGCCGGCTGTACGGGCTGTTCCCCGATTGCGCCGGGCTGCATATCCGCGTGTCAACGGTAACAAATTTCACATCGGCGACAACGACGTCCCCGGTTGACCCCAACTGTACCACCGACTGCGAATGGACTGTCCCCTCCGGCTACAATGGCGGCAACCGATCAGACGTGGTGATGGTGCAAGTTTATTACAAATACCCTATCGTGGTGGATATTGGTGGGCTGGGCCTCGCCAACCTGCCGCAGAGCCAGCGCTTGCTGGGTAGCACGACAGTGTTCAAGAACGAGCCGTTCTGATGAAGGCTTGGCAAAATCTCTCGCAACTGATCATCCGCTGGCGTCAGGACAATCGCGGAGCCGCGGTGGTGGAATTTGCCCTCATTCTGCCAATCATGCTGGTCCTATATGCTGGCTCGATCGAAGCCAGTACGCTCATCACCATGGATCGAAAGGTACAGTCGACCGCCGGCGCCGTTGGCGACCTCGTGGCCCGCTCAGATGACGTGATCAGCACCACTCAGATCAACGACTATTTTCAGGCTGCTTCGAGGATACTTGCCCCATATTCAGCAGCTAACCTCAAGCAGGTAGTAACCTCGGTGCAGATCCGGGCCGACGGAACGACGCGGGTAGATTGGTCCCTCGGTTTTAACGGAGGAACCCCGCACGCCGTCAACGCCAGCATCGAGTTGCCAAACGCCATAAAGGACATCGTGCGCAACAAATATATCATCGTTGCCGAGGCATCTGCCCCGTTTGTGCCCATGTTCGACCTAGTCTTCCAGCAGGATATTCCCCTTTACCGCCAGAGCTTTTTCATGCCCCGGTTCCAGGGCGATCGCATCCAGTGTCAGGGCTGCTAGCTCGCTTGCACGACCCCCGCCGTCGTGCCACAAGCCGGCATCTGTCCACAGCCGGAAATTGCCATGACTGATACCCTCATCCCCGTGTTCGACATTGGCGGGGTCTTTGTGGACTGGAACCCCATGTATCTGTTCCGCAAGCTCTTTGAGAGCGAGGAAGATGCATTGTGGTTTCACCAGAATATCTGCACGCCCGACTGGAACTTGGAATTCGATGCCGGCACGCTTTACTCCGAAGGCGTCGCCAAGCTCGTGAGCCGGTTCCCCCGCTATTGGCGCGAGATCCAGGCGTTCGATCACCGCTGGACCGAAACCTTTGGGCCGATGATCCAGGGCACGATCGACATCCATGACGAGTTGATCGAGCAGGAGATCCCGACCTTCGCCATCACCAACTTTTCCTGGGAAAAGTGGATGACGCGGCTGGGGGAATGGCCGTTCCTCGAAAAGTTCGACGGGGTGATTGTTTCGGGGCTCGAAGGCCTCGTAAAACCCGATCCACGCATTTACCGCGTGTTCTGCGAACGCTATGGAATGGCGCCGGAAAGCTGCGTCTTTATCGATGACAGCGAGCCCAATGTGGTGGCGGCGCGCAAGTTCGGCATGCAGGCCATTCATTTCCAGTCGGCCGAAGACACGCGCCGCGAACTCATTGCGCTTGGCCTGCCGCTGCGCGAGCGCTGAGCGGCAGACCCGAAGCGGGGCTAGCCGAAGCGGCGGCCCCGCTCGATCACCTCGATCTTGTAGCCATCGGGGTCGGTGGCAAAAAAGAAACGCGCCACGAGCGTGTCGCCGTTCTTGAAATCGACGAGCTTGCCGACCGTAATGCCCTCCGCCTGGAAGCGCTGGTGCTCGGCATCGAGATCGTCCACCACGACGGCGAGATGACCGTAGCCATCGCCCAGCTGATACGGCTCGGTGCGCCCTTTGTTGATGGTCAGTTCCAGCTCGAAGGCAACATCATCGCCGCGCAGGTAAACCAGGGTGAAATCGGGAAAATCGATCCGCTCGGCGATGTCGAGCCCAAAGGCACGGCGGTAAAACTCTACCGAGCGCTCCTCGTCGAGAACGCGGATCATGGTGTGAACGAGCTTGGCCATTTATTTGGTCCCGTACATGCGATCGCCGGCGTCGCCAAGGCCGGGCACGATATAGCCCTTGTCGTCGAGATGGCTGTCGATTGAGGCGGTGAACACCGGCACATCGGGATGGGCCGCGGTGAACCGCTTGATGCCCTCGGGCGCCGCGAGCAGGCACAAAAAGCGGATATTGTTGGCGCCGCGCTCCTTGAGCTTGTCGATGGCGGCCGTCGCCGAATTGGCGGTGGCCAGCATGGGATCAACCACGATCACCAGGCGATCGGCCAGGTTCGATGGTGCCTTGAAGTAATATTCGACGGGCTCGAGCGTTTCATGGTTGCGATAAAGCCCGATATGGGCGACGCGAGCAGCTGGGACCAGGTCGAGCATGCCTTCGAGCAGGCCATTGCCGGCGCGCAGGATCGAGGCGAAAACCAGCTTCTTGCCCTTGATGGTGGGCGCATCGATCCTTTGCATCGGGGTTTCGATCGAGACCATTTCAAGCTCGAGATCGCGCGTGACCTCATAGCAGAGCAGCAGCGAAATCTCCCGCAGCAGCCGCCGGAAACTGGCCGTCGAGGTTTCCTTGTCGCGCATGATCGTGAGCTTGTGCTGGATCAGCGGGTGATCAACCACGGTGACGTTGCTGGGCAGGACATCGGTCATGGGATCACCTGAAATTGGGGGAAAGAAAGCTGTTGCCGTGTCGCCCTGGCGGCAGGGAAAGCCACTGGGCAAGGCTTTCGCCAATATCGGCGAAGCTGGGGCGGATGCCAATCTCGCCTGGCGAGAGCGCTGGGGAAAACACCAGAATGGGGACTTGCTCGCGGGTATGGTCGGTGCCCGGCCAGGTGGGGTCATTGCCGTGATCGGCGGTGAGGACCAGGAGGTCATCGTGGCGCAGGGCCGCGATCAGCTCGGGCAGGCGCGCATCGAAATATTCGAGCGCCGCGGCATAGCCTGCGACATCGCGGCGGTGCCCGTATTCGCTGTCGAAATCAACGAAATTGGCGATGACCAGCGCGCCCTCGGGCGCCATTTCCATTGCTTCGAGCGTGCGGTTGAACAATTGCGGCAGCCCGGTCCCCTTGAGTTTGTGGGTGACCCCATGGCCGGCATAGATGTCGGAGATCTTGCCGATGGCGTAAACCGCGTTGCCGGCCTCGGCATTGCGGTCGAGCAGGGTTGGTTCGGGCGGGGCGATGGCGAAGTCGCGCCGGTTGCCGGTGCGCTTGAAGCTGCCGCGATCCTCCCCGACAAAGGGGCGGGCGATCACCCGGCCGATCTGGAGCGGCGCGGTCAGCGCAAAGGCGGTCTGGCACAGCTGGTAGAGCCGATCGAGGCCGAAATGGGTTTCGTGCGCGGCGATCTGGAACACCGAGTCCACCGAGGTGTAGCAGATGGGCATGCCGGTTCGGATCGACTCTTCGCCCAGTTCAGCAATGATTTCGGTGCCCGAGGCGTGCTTGTTGCCCAAGATGCCGGGCAGGCCCGCCTGCTCGATGAGGGCAGCCGTCAGTTCGGGCGGAAAACAGGGCTGGGTCGCGGGAAAATAGCCCCAGTCAAAGGGCACGGGCACCCCGGCGATTTCCCAATGCCCCGATGGCGTGTCCTTGCCTTTGGAGACTTCCCGGCCCACGCCGAATCGACCGCCGCGCGGTGTCGCGGACAATCCGGGCGGCACGGTGCCGGTGGAGAGCCGGACGGCGGCCCCCAGGCCCATGGCGTCGAGATTGGGCAGGTACAGCGGGCCGCTGCGAAGGGCCGGGCGGTCGGCTTTGCCAGCGGCGGCATATTCGGCGATATGGCCCAGCGTATTGGCGCCCTCGTCGCCATAGGCCGCCGCATCGGGCGCGCCGCCGATGCCGACGCTGTCGAGAATGCAGAGAATGGCGCGGGGCATGGGCGTCAGGTCCTTGGGGAAGCGGGCGGCGGCAGCACGGCGGCAATCAGCGGCTGCTCGGGCGCAGTTTCGCCCAGGCGGTAGGCAGCAACAAGGCGGCGTTCGGCCTCATCAGCACTGGCGGCGTCGCGGGCATGCAGGCGGGCGATGGGGGTGCGGTTATCCACCCTGGCGCCAAGCGGCAGCAGGTGGTCAAAGCCGACGCGATGATCGATCGTTTCCCCCGGCGATGTACGCCCGCCGCCTAATGCCACCACGGCCATGCCGACGCCTCGGGTATCGATGCTGGCCACAACACCCTCTTCCGGCGCAAACACGTCGCGCACCAGCGGTGCCGGAGCGAGATGGCGGTCCATTTGCTCGACGAAGTCCGTCGGTCCGCCCAGCGCCGCCACCATGCGGCTGAAGCGCTCGGTGGCACGGTCGCTGGTGAGCGCCCCCTCGGCCAGTTCGAGGCCCGCTGCCCGGTCGGGAACAATGCCGGCCAGCTCCGCCAGGCTGGCGGCTAAGGCCAGCGTCACCTCGCGCAGGCGAAGGTCCTGGTGCTTGCCGGTGAGGAAATCGACAGCATTGCGCATTTCGAGCCCATTGCCGGCCGCGCTGGCGAGGGGCTGGTTCATGTCGGTGATCAGCGCTGATGTGCGCAGCCCTGCCCCATTGGCGACATCGACGAGGCTTTGCGCCAGTTCGCGCGATTGTTCGAGCGTCGGCATGAAGGCGCCCGAGCCGGTCTTGACGTCCAGGATCAGCGATCCCAACCCGGCCGCGAGCTTTTTGGACAGGATCGAGGCGGTGATCAGGGGCACCGACTCCACCGTGCCGGTGACGTCGCGAATGGCGTAAAGCGTCTTGTCGGCAGGGGCGAGATCGGCGGTCTGCCCGATCACCGCGCAGCCCACCTCGCGCACCACAAGGCGGAAAAGGGCATTGTCGGGGCTGGTGGAATAGCCCGGAATGGCATCGAACTTGTCGAGCGTGCCCCCGGTATGGCCAAGGCCGCGCCCCGAAATCATCGGCACGAACATGCCCATGGCCGCAAGCATAGGCGCCAGCATCAGGGACACATTGTCCCCCACTCCGCCGGTGGAATGCTTGTCGGCCACCGGCCCCTCGAGATCGGACCAGTCGAGCACGGTGCCGCTGTCGCGCATGGCGAGGGTCAGCGCCACCCGCTCAGGCATGTCCATGCCGCGGAAATACACAGCCATTGCGAAGGCAGCGGCCTGAGCATGACTGACCGAGCCATCCCCCAGGCCGGCAATGAAGCGGGCAATGTCAGCGGGCGGCAGAGCCCGGCCGTCGCGCTTGCTGACGATGACTTCCTGGGGGAGGAAGCTCATCTACGAACCCTCCCCGCTCACGCCCCGTATGGGATCCAGACATTTTTGATCTGGGTGGCTTTGGCGAGGAAGTAGTCGCCGGCGAATTTTTCCCTGTCGGCGAAGTCGAGTTGGCGGCCCCTGGTGGTCCAGGTTTGCTTGAGATTGCCGGCCGAAACCTTTTCGAGGAGGGCAGAGGCTTCCGCCGAGCCGCAGAACCAGAGGGCGTCGACCCCGTGGTGTTCGGCCAGCGTTTTGCCCAGCGCCTCGGGATTGCCGGTGACGATGTTGACGACGCCCGCGGGGACATCGGAAGTTTCAAGCACCTGATAAAGATCGGTGACGCTGAGCGGGGCCCCCGCCGATGGCACCAGCACCACGGTGTTACCCATGGCAATGGCCGGGGCAAGCAAGCTGATCACCCCCAGCAGCGGTTGCTCGGCCGGCGCGACGATCCCCAATACGCCAATGGGCTCGACCATGGCGGCAGCGACGGCCCGCGTGGGCGGATTGTGGATGGCGCCATCATATTTGTCGGCCCAGCCGGCAAAGGCAAAGAGCCGCTCGATGCTGGCGGCCACTTCGGCTTCACCATCCCCGCCGGTTTGCGCCGCGATGCGGCGGGCAAATTCGGCGCGGCGGTAATCAAGACTTTCAGCGAGGAAATAAAGGATCTGCGCGCGATTATGGGCGGTCGTATTGCTCCAGCCCAGCGCCTTGCGCGCTGCTTCCACGGCGTTGCGGATGTCCTTGCGGTTGCCTTCGCCCACTTCCCCGATCAGGCTGCCATTGGCGCCATGCACGGGCAGCGAGTAGCCGCTATCAGGGCGGACCTGCTTGCCGCCGATATAGAGCTTGGCGGTCTGGTCGAGGCTGTCGAGTGGATTGGCCGCTGGACGCGCCGGTGCTTCGAGCGGCTCGGCAGCCGGGGCGGTGGCGAGGGGCAGGTCGTGCTCCCAGGCGGGGCGCAGATAGCTTGCCATGCCTTCGCGCCCGCCTTCGCGGCCAAAGCCGCTCTCGCGCACGCCGCCAAAGCCCACGGCGGCGTCGAACTGGTTGGTGCCGTTGATCCACACCACGCCGGCCTTGAGTTTTGGGGCAATATCGAGCGCGAGATTGATGTTCTCGCTCCAGATCGTGGCGGCGAGGCCATATTGGGTGTTGTTGGCCAGCGCCACCGCTTCCTCGGGCGTCCGGAAGCTCATCGCCACCAGCACCGGCCCGAAGATTTCTTCGGCCACCAGCGCATTGGCGGGCGAAACATTGGTGACCAAGGCGGGTTTGAGGTACGCGCCTTTGGCGGGCAGGTCGCCCTCGGCCTCAAAGACTTCGGCCCCTTGGGCAATGCCCTTGGCCATCAGTTTGCGGACGCGCTCCACCTGCACCGGGTCGATCATGGCGCCCACATCGATGGATTTATCGAGGGGATCGCCGAGGCGCAGCGTGGCCATGCGCGTCTTGAGCTTCTTGATGAAGTGCTCGGCGATGGATTCCTGCACCAACAGGCGCGAGCCGGCACAACAGACCTGGCCCTGGTTGAACCAGATCGCGTCCACCAGCCCTTCGGCTGCGCTGTCGAGATCGGCATCGTCGAACACAATGTAGGGGCTTTTGCCCCCGAGCTCGAGCGAGAGGCCCTTGCCCGAACCGGCAGTGGCGGCGCGAATGGCCTTGCCCACTTCAGTCGAGCCGGTAAAGGCGATCTTGTCGATGCCGGGATGGGCGACGATCGCCTGGCCCGTGTCGCCGGCGCCAGTGACGATGTTGACCACGCCCGGCGGCAGGGCGACCCGCTCGCAGATTTCGGCAAATAAAAGTGCGGTCAGCGAGGTGAATTCGGCCGGCTTGAGCACCACAGTATTGCCGGCGGCGAGAGCCGGCGCGATCTTCCAGGCCAGCATCAGCAGCGGAAAATTCCACGGGATGATCTGCCCGCAAACGCCATAGGGCACCTGGCCTGGAAAGCTGCGCGCGGCATGCTGGGCCCAGCCGGCATGATGGTAGAAATGGCGCGCCACCAGGGGAATATCGATGTCGCGCGATTCCCGGATCGGCTTGCCATTGTCGAGGGTTTCGAGCACGGCAAACAAGCGCGCATGCTTTTGCACCGCGCGCGCCAGCGCATAGAGATATTTGGCGCGCTCAAAGCCTGAAAGCGCGCTCCAGCCGGGGAAAGCGGCGCGGGCGGCGCCCACGGCGGCGTCCACATCTTGAGCGGTGCCGGGGGTGATCAGCGCAAGGGGTTCGCCCGTCGCCGGATTATGGGTGGGGAAGGTCGTCCCCGGCGCGGTCCACTGCCCAGCGATGAAGTGACCAAAGCGTCTGTTGTGCCTATCGAGCCAGGTGATCGCGGCATCGGCGGCTTCGGGAGCAGGGCCGTAGTCGAGGGTTTCGAAGATTTGCGCGATCTTGTTCATAACTGGCGTCCCCTTCTGGCTAGCCGCCGCGTTGTACGTCTTGCGAAAGTGCCTTGCGTCGTTCCGGATCAGAAATGCTTTCGGCACAGAACATTGCAACGAGGCGCCCTGCACTGTCCGGGCCGAACCACATTTGGTATTGATCGAACCAAACGGGTACCATTTCCACTTTGCTACACCCAAAGTCCACCCAGCAAAAATAGGCGCCTTTGAACTGAAAGCCGGCTTGTTCTTCCATGAGTTCAAGGCGACAGGTCGTGACTGCTACCTTGTCCGCGATGGTGGGAGCAGGCACGGCCTCGAACTGCTCTCCCAGGAAGCTGGCCACCGCGTTTGGTGCCGGATGGAAAGCACCGTCATCCGGAAGCAGTATGGGCTGTTGAACGCTTGCAGCTACCAGCGGCCACAGCGATACCAACTTTGGAAGGAACGGGAACATCTCACACCATCGGCTGGCGATAATCGGCGGCGTAGTGCCCGGTTACCCCATGCTCGAGCTGGCGTTCGATATCGGTGAGCAAGCTGGAAGCGCCGAAGCGGAACAGGTGCGGCTGCAACCAGTGGGCTCCCAACTCTTCTTTCATCAACGCCATATAGGAGAGCGCGTCCTTGGCTTGGGAAATGCCGCCGGCCGGCTTGTAGCCGATCTCGATGCCGGTTTCCTCGGCAAACCAGCGGATCATGCGGATCATGGCCAGCGAGGTCACGAGATTGGCGTTGGTTTTTTCCTTGCCGGTCGAGGTCTTGATGAAATCGGCGCCGGCCAGCATGCAGACCAGCGACGCCTTGGCAATATTGGTGAGGGTTGCCAATTCCCCGGTGCCCAGAATGGTCTTGATGTGGGCGTCGCCGCAAGCCTCGCGGTAGGCGCGGATCTGGTCGTACAGCCCCTGCCAGTCGCCCCTGAGCACGGTGCCACGCTCGATGACGATGTCGATTTCCCGTGCGCCATCGGCCACTGAAAGCTCGATTTCGCGCAGCTTGGTTTCAAGGGGCGCGAGGCCATGGGGAAAGGCGGTCGATACTGCCGCCACGGGAATGCCGCTGCCTTCGAGCGCATGCACGGCCGTAGCAACAAAGCTATGATAAACGCAGACCGCGCCGGGCACGATGCGCAGCTTTTCCGCGCCCAGGCGCTTGAGAATTTCGGGGCGAACCGGCTGGCGCGCCTTGGCGCAAAGCCGCTCGACCCGCGCTGGCGTGTCATCGGCATTGAGCGTCGTCAGATCGAGCAGGGTGATGGCCTTGAGCAACCAGGCGAGCTGATAATCCTTTTTCACCGTCCGGCGGGCGCCGATCGTGCCGGCCCGGCGCTCCAGCGCCGAACGGTTCATCACGGTGCGCTCGACCCAATCGAGATCAAGGGTGAAGCCGGGATTGCGGCGATGCACCGGGGCGGTTGGTTGCTGGTTGACGACCCTCAGGCTCATAATTCCTCCACCAGCGCCGGGATCAGCTGCTTGAGCTTGTCCGCGCCCGCAACGGCCATGGTCTTGGTGTGCTCATGGCTGATGTTCTCGCTCGACAGGCCCGCGCCCATATTGGTGATCGAGGAGCAGGCCCACACCTTCATCCCAAGGAAACGCGCGAGGATCACTTCTGGTGCCGTGGACATGCCGACGGCCTGGGCGCCCAGGCGGATTGCCATCTGGATTTCGGCTACAGTTTCAAAGCTCGGGCCGGAATACCAGAGATAAATGCCCTCGCCCAAATGCAGCCCCCGCCGCTCGGCAATGTCCATGGCCTTGGCGCGCAGCTCGGGGGCATAGCAATCCACCATATTGGTGAAGCGCCGGTCGGTGGCCTCCCCGATCAGCGGGTTCATCCCGGCATAGTTGATGTGATCGGAAATCATCATCAAATCGCCCGGGCGCAGCCGCTCATCAACCGAGCCGGCCGAATTGGTCAGCAGCAGGGTTTGCGCGCCCAGCTCCGCCATTGTTTCCAGCGCCGGCCGCATGGCGGCGGCATTGCCATGCTCATAATAATGCTCGCGCCCGGTCAGCACCGCGATGCGCTTGCCGCCCATCGTGCCGATCAGCAGGTCGCGGCCATGCCCCGACACCCCGCCACCGGGAAAGCCCTTGAGCTCGGCATAAGGAATGGTGATGCAATCCGCGAGCCCCTCGCCAATCGCCGACAAGCCCGAGCCCAGCACCAGGGCCGCAGTGATGGGCTCCTTGCCCGCGATCTGGCGAATGGTCTTGGCGGCTTTGGTCATATGTTTGGTCTCGTTTTTGGTTTTTTAGATGTGGCGGGTTTGGTGCGGGACCCAGACCCTTCCTGGCCCTACTTAAGGGAAGGGATACAATGCTTGGCTTAGCGAAGCGGAACGGAACACAAGGGCGGGCGGCTCCTTGCCCTCCGTCCCCCTTGAGGGGACGGTCGGGGTGGGGGTCGTTGCAGCCTTTGTGCCGGACGGGTGGCCCCCCTCCCTGGCCCTCCCCTCCAGGGGGAGGGGACGCAGGCAACCAGACCCTGCCTTCCCGAAAAACTCACTTCGGCAGGTATTCTGGCCCGAAACTGTGCGGCAGCAATTGTTCGAGCGTCGTCAGCAGCGGCTCGCCCTCGACGCCATGCGAGATCACCGTGACATCGAGATCGGCAAATTCGCGGATGCGCTGGCGACAGCCGCCGCAAGGGGTGACCGGCGCTGCCCCAGGGCCCGTCACATAGATGCGGGCAATGCGCTTGCCACCCCCCGCAATCATCGCGGCGATGGCCGAGGCTTCGGCGCAATTGCCGACGGGGTAAGCTGCGTTCTCGATATTGCAGCCGCTATAGATCTGCCCGTCATCGGCAAGGATCGCCGCGCCCACCGTGAAGCGGGAATAAGGGGCATAGGCCTTGGCGCGGATGGCTTCGGCGGCCTGGAACAGCGCCTCGTCGGTGGCATCGCTCAGCATGGCAGGGATCCTTTCGGGGGCAAGAAAGCTAGCGCTCCTTGGTATAGGCCACGCCGCCCGCCTTGGGGCCCACGGCCTTGCCGATAAAGCCTGCCAGCAGCACCACGGTCAGCACATAAGGCAGCGCCTGGATGGCCTGCACCGGCACGACGCCGATGATCGGCAGCTCGAAATTCTGCAGGCGGATCTGCAGCGCATCAAGGAAGCCGAAGAGGAGGCAGGTGAACATGGCCGGCACCGGCTTCCATTTGGCAAAGATCAGCGCGGCGAGCGCGATATAGCCCTTGCCCGCGGTCATGTTGTTGCCAAAGCCCGAGCCCTGGGCGATGGAGAAATAGGCCCCGGCCAGCCCGCAGAGCACGCCGGTGATCAGCACGGCCTGGAAGCGCAGCTTGTTGACTGAAATGCCGGCGGTATCGACCGCCTTGGGGTTTTCGCCGACCGCCCGCAGGCGCAGGCCAAAGCGGGTGCGATACAGCACATAGGCGGTGACGGCCACCATGGCGAAGGCAACATAAACCAGGATGTAGTGGCCCGAGATCAGGTCGGCATAGATGGGGCCGATGATCGGCACCCCGGACAATTCGCGCGCGAAAGGCAGCTCGATCGTGCCGAAGCGCCCGCTCGGCGGCAAGGCCGGGGTGCGCCCGCCCTGGCGGAACCATTGCTGCCCGAGAAAGGTCGTCAGCCCCGCCGCCAGCATGTTGATGGCGACGCCCGCGATCAACTGGTTGCCCTTGAGGGTGATGGCGGCCACGCCCTGCAACAGAGCGGTCGATACCGAAACCAACGTGCCGGCGAGCAAGCCCAGCCAGACCGAGCCGCTGACGGCCGCGACGGCGGCGGCGGCAAAGGCCGCAGCCAGCATCTTGCCTTCCAGCCCGATATCGAAAATGCCGGCCCGCTCGGAATAGAGACCGGCAAGGCAGGCCAGCAGCAGCGGGGTCGAGAGGCGCAGCGTCGCATCGAGAATGGACAGAACGGCCGAGATATCCATGGCTCAGCTCTCGCTCGAAACGGTGGAGCGCGCGGCCGCTTCGGCGCGCGATTCCGGGCTGATGAGGAGAAAGCTGCGCTGCAGGGCGGGCCGGAAGAGGCCTTCCATGGCACCGGTAAAGAGGATCACGAGGGCCTGGATGATCACCACCACGGTGCGATCGAGCCCCGAAATCACGTATTGCAGCTCGTTGCCGCCCTGGTAGAGCGCCCCGAACAGGAGCGCGGCCAGCGCAATGCCCAGCGGATGGTTGCGTCCCATCAGCGCCACGGCAATGCCAACAAAGCCGGCATCGGCGACGAAATCGAGCACCAGCCGGTTCTGCACGCCCAGCACTTCGTTGAACGCCACCATGCCCGCCAGCGCGCCCGACAGGGTCATGGTGATGATGATCATCTTGCTGTTGGAAATGCCGGCATAGCGCGCGGCGGTGGGGTTCTGCCCCATGGTGCGCAGGGCATAGCCAAAACGGGTATGCCAGATCAGCACGTAAACGGCGACGAGCGCCAGCAGCGCGATGACAATGGAGAGATTGACGGGCGTATAGTTGAAGGGCTCGAAGAACTGCCCCAGCTTGGGCATGCGCCCGGCTTCGGCGATCATGCGCGATTCCGGGCCCGAGACATTGGCGGGCTTGAGGACGCGGTTGAGCATGTAGATCATCAGCGCCGAGGCGATGAAATTGAACATGATGGTGGTGATCACCACATGGCTGCCGCGCTTGGCCTGCAGATAGCCCGGAATAAACGCCCAGGCCCCGCCAAACAGCGCCGCTGCCAAGAGCGCCACGGGCGCCACGATGAGCCAATGGGTGGTATCGAGCGCGGTCGCGGCCAGGATCACGCCGAGCCCGGCGACATAGGCCTGCCCATTGGCGCCGATATTAAAGAGCCCGCCATGCGCGGCGAGCGCCACGGCCAGCCCCGTGAAGATGAAGTTGGTGGTGTAATAAAGCGTATAGCCGATATTGTAGCCATTGCCGAAGGCGCCGGTCACAATGGCCCAGAGCGCCACGAACGGGTTCTGCCCGATCAGCAGCAGCACGATGCCCGACACGATGAAAGCCAGCACGAGATTGAGCACCGGCAGCAGGGCAATATCGGCCCAGCGCGGCAATGGCCGAAGCGCACTCATTGGGCGGCCTTTCTGTCGGTGACGCCGGCCATCATCAGCCCAAGTTCGCCCTCGGTCGCGGTGGCGGGATCGGCTTCGCCCACGATCTGGCCGTCAAACATCACGAGGATGCGGTCCGACAGCGAGCGGATTTCGTCGAGCTCGACGGAAACGACGAGGATCGCCTTGCCGGCATCGCGCATCCTGATGATCTGGTTGTGGATGAATTCAATGGCGCCGATATCGACGCCGCGCGTGGGCTGGCCCACCACCAGCACATCGGGATTGCGCTCCATTTCGCGCGCCAGCACGATCTTTTGCTGGTTGCCGCCCGAAAACAGCGCTGTCTTGAGGTTGATGTCGGGGGGGCGCACGTCGAAAGTGGCGATGCGCTCGGCCGCGTCGCGCTTGGCGGCGGCAATATCGAGCAAGGGTCCGCGCCCATAGGCGGGATCGTCCTGGTAGCCGAGAATGGCGTTTTCCCATTCGGCAAAGCTGGTGACGAGACCCATGCGCTGCCGGTCCTCGGGCACATGGGCGAGGCCCGCGGCCCGGGCGCGCGCCGCGCCATCATCGCCGCGCAGCGACAGCGGCTTGCCATTGAGGATCACCTCGCCTGCCCGCTGGTCGCGCATGCCGGTGACGGCTTCGAGCAGTTCGGTCTGCCCATTGCCCGACACGCCGGCAATGCCGACGATCTCGCCGGCGCGAACGGAAAAGCTGACATCCTTGACCCGCACAATTCCCAGATCGTCGGCAACCACGAGGTTGCGTACCTCAAGCAGGGTCTTGCCGGGATGGGCGGGGCCTTTTTCGATGCGCAGCAAGACGCGGCGGCCAACCATCAGTTCGGCGAGCTGTTCGGGATTGGTGTTCTTGGTGGGGAGCGTCGCCACCATTTCGCCGCCGCGCATCACCGAAACATTGTCGGTGATGGCCATGATCTCGCGCAGCTTGTGGGTGATGATGATTACCGTCTTGCCCTGGTCGCGCAGGGTTTGCAGCACCCGGAACAGGTCGTCGGCTTCCTTGGGCGTCAAAACGCCGGTGGGTTCATCGAGAATGAGCGTTTCGGCGCCGCGATACAGCGCCTTGAGGATTTCCACCCGCTGCTGCTGGCCAACCGAGATATCCTCGATCACCGCGTCGGGGTCGACCTCAAGGTCATATTCGGCTTCGAGCCGCGCCAGTTCCTTGCGCGCCCGCGCCAGGCTTGGGCGCAAAAACCCGGAATCCTCGGCGCCCAGCACCACATTTTCGAGCACGGTGAAGTTTTCCACCAGCATGAAGTGCTGGTGCACCATGCCGATGCCGAGCTGGAGGGCATGGCGGCTATCGGTGATGGCCTGCACCTGCCCGTTGACGCGGATCGTGCCGCTGTCGGCGGTGTAAAAGCCATAGAGGATGGACATCAGGGTCGATTTGCCAGCGCCGTTTTCCCCCACAATGCCGTGGATGGTGCCGCGGGCGACCTTGAGGTCAATGTCCTTGTTGGCATGGACCGGGCCGAAGCGCTTGTTGATCCCCTCAAGCTCGATGGCCCAGCCCGCTGCCGGGACAGGAACAGCGGCCGGGTCCGGCCGCTGTGGATTGGTGGGATCAATACCGCTCATTAGCGCAGGGCTTTACAGCGGGCAGTTGTTGTCGGTGGTGTAGTCATGCACCTCGATCTCGCCTGAAGCGATCTTGCCCTTGAGCTCATCGAGCTTGGCCTGGTCTTCGGGGGTGATGAGGCTCTGGTTGTTCTCGTCCACGGCGTAATCGACGAAATCGCCCTCCAGACCCAGAATGGTGAGGCCCGGCTTGAAGGTGGCGTCATCGGCGCCATTGGTGAAGGCTTCCACCACGGCATTGTCGACGCGCTTGAGCATCGAGGTCAGCACCGAGCCGGGGTGCAGATAGTTCTGGTTGCTGTCGACGCCGATCGAATACTTGCCCTGGTCGGCCATGGTCTGCAGCACGCCGAGACCCGAGCCACCGGCAGCGGCAAAGATCACGTCGGCGCCGGCGTCGGAAGCGGCGGTCGCCAGTTCACCGGCGGTCACCGGATCGTTCCAGGCAGCCGGGGTGGTGCCGGTATAGTTTTCGATCAGCTTGATGTCGGGGTTCACCGCCTTGGCGCCCTGGGCATAGCCGCAATAGAATTTGTGGATCAGGGGCACATCCATACCACCCACAAAGCCGATCGTGCCGGTTTCGGACTTCATCGCCGCGAGCGCACCGACAAGGAACGAGCCGGTATGCTCGTCAAACAGGATCGACTGGACATTGGGAGCATCCACCACGGCGTCGATCACGACGAAATTGGTGTCGGGAAATTCGGCGGCGAGCGGGGCCAGCACCGATTCCCACATGAAGCTCATCACGACGATTGGGTTGGCGCCTTGGCTGGCGAAGCGGCGCAGGGCCTGTTCGCGCTGGGCGTCGTTTTGCAGTTCCAGTTCGAGATAGTTGCCGCCGGTGTCTGCCTTCCACTTCTCGGCGCCGTTATAGGCGGCCTCGTTGAAGGACTTGTCGAACTTGCCGCCCAGATCATAGATCAGTGCGGGATCAGCAAAGGCGGCACCCGAAAGCAGTGCGCTCAGCGCGATGCCGCCGGCCAGTGCCTTGATGGAGCTTGCAAACTTCATGAGGTCGTCTCCCTGTCTCGCAATGGAGCGTTGGCGCCACGCCCAACGGTGAATTCTCCCTGCGCTCTGGGGGGATACAATCGTGCAATCCCCTTGTCCGCAAGCAAAAAAGCAGCGCCTTCAATGATCTGAACAAAGATTGACCATGCCGCCGCTCCGGTAGGCGCGGCCGGCGGCTAACCCGCCTGCTCTGGCGGTGGCAGCGGAGTCACCGCGGCGCCCATCGCATCACCGAAGCGGGCGAAAAAGCCATCGATGATCTTTTGCGCGGAGTTGCCAATAATCGCCTGTCCCAGGCGCATGAGCTGGCCCGAGGCGCCGCCGGTGGCGGTGAACACGAGTTCAGTCTGTTCGCCCCGGTCGGTCAGCACGATATCGGCCGCCCCTTCGGCGAGCCCTAACAGACCGCCCTTGCCGCGGCCCGTCAGCGTATAGCGCTCGGCCGGAACGATATTGGACAGGTTGAGCCCGCCTTTGAACACGGGATGCACCACGCCCAGATTGACCTTGATCTCGAGGTCGAGCGCTGTCGGCCCCGACCATTCGATGCGATGGCAGCCGGGAATGGCGGCTTGCAGCACCGCGGCGTCATTAAGGGCGAGCCAAACCACGGGACGGGGCGCAGCGATGAGATAACGGCCACCGAACTGCATCAGCGCACGCCCAGGGCGACGGGCGAAAAAATGGCAGCGCTGTGGCGAAAATACCGTGGTTTGCAAATGCTTTGCACTGTTTTTGCCCCTGCCCTTTACGTGCGGCTTTTTCGCACCAATATGGCCTAAATAGTCGGCCTGTGGCGCAGATGCAATTGTCACGCGTTAGGCCAGCAGCAATCTATAGCGCAACCAGGCGATCTCGCCGGTGCCGCGCAGAATCAGGAGCGAACATGGCCAGCCAAGTCACCACTGCTACGCCCACCGCCAATTCGGTGCCTTCCGCCGTTGCCGAGCAGCCGCTGCAGTATCTGGACAAGGCCGTCAACGCGATCCGAAATCTGGGGATCTGGCCAGAACAGCAGGGCGAACAGCCCATCACGGGCCTCTTGCAACAGATCACCGACCTGGATGAAACCCGGGTGATCCTGATCGGGCGCACGCTGTCCCAAGCCAGCGCCTTCAACGAGGTGGTGCGCGAGCAGGTCGCGGCCGTCAAGATCGGCGAGCGCTACGAGGACATCACCAAGGGCTTTGACTCCATCCGCGACGACGCCAAGGCGATGGTCGATCAGCTCGCGGACAACAAGATCAACCTGGTGGAACGCGTCAGCAATGTGTGGATGAAGGTCAGCCGCGGCGACATTGCCACGCGCTTCAATTCCATTCGCGACACCTATCTCGCGGTCACCGCCGACACCAAGGACCAGATCGAGCGCGAGCACACCATTCTCGAGGCCTATCGCGATTTCCGCGGGGCGCTGAAGCAAGCCGAGGTGATGGCGCTCGAAGTGCTGGCCACCGCCGAGCAGCGGCTGGAAGAAAAGAAGAATATCTTGCAGGCTGCGGCCGAGGAACTGGCCGGCTATACCGGCACTGTTCCCGCGGATCGCGCCCGCCTCGAAATGGCGCGCGACGAGCGCCTGCGCGAAATGCAGAACGAGGAAAAGCGCTACCAGATCGCCAAGGACCTCTCGGACAATTTGACCATCTCCTACAACACCTCCGAAGTGGTGATGGCGCGACTGATGCAGACCACCAATGCCAAGGAGCGGGTGTATCAGCAGTCGATCTCGTTCTTTTCCACCAATGAAACCGTTTTGACGGCCCTGTCGGCCTCGTTCACCGGCATGTTCGGGCTCAACGAATCCACCGCCACGCTCAACGCGATGAAGGAAGGGATGAGCAAGAGCCTCGAGACCCTCTCGGAAATCGGCGACCGGGTGGGCGAGGAAGCGGTGCGCGCCGGGTATGGCCCGACCGTGCGTGCCGATGCAGTCAAGAAGCTCGTCGACAGCGTCATCAACTTTCAGGAAAAGTCGCGCACCATCATCAACGAGATGCGCGTGGCCTCGACCAAGAATTCGGCCGAGATCCGCGATGCAGTTGAAGACGGCAAGCGGCGCCTCGCGACCCTCGCGACCGAAGGCAATGCCTTGCTGCTTGAATCTGGCCGCTGAGTAGGACGAGCGCGGATGCAGGCCCGACCATGAGCGATGTTCAGGCGAAGGCCCCTGCCCCTGCCCCGCTCGACGAGGTCATGCTGGCGATGGACGTGGTCGACACGCTCCGTCACCGGCAGGACCTTGCCGTGCGTGAACTCGAAGGGGTGACCCGCGAGCAGCAGCTGATCGACAAGCTGCGCGAGGTGTATCGCCACCAGGGCATCGAAGTGCCCGACCATATCCTGCGGGAAGGCGTGGCGGCGCTGGCTGAAAGCCGGTTCGTTTATGACCCGCCCACTCCGGGCTGGCGCACCACTTTGGCGCGGCTTTATGTCGGGCGCAAAAGCTGGGGCAAGCCGGTGGGCGCGCTGCTGCTGGTGCTGCTTGTGTGTGCCGTCGGCTATTTCGGCGCCTGGCGGCCTTATCAGTCGAGCCAGGCTGAGCAAGCGCGCATCGAGCTCAGCGAAGGCCTGCCCGCGCAGATGGACATGCTCTACCAGACCATTTTCGAGGAAACCAAGGTGCAGCAGGCCGTGGTGGAGGCCGAAGTGCTGCGCTCACGCGGCAAGGCCTTTGCCGCCGAAGGCAATCGCGCGGGCGCGGAAGACGCGGTCAAGCGCCTGACCGATCTGCGCGACCTGCTACGCCAGCAATATACCCTGCGCGTGATCAACCGGCCCGATCAGCAATCGGGCTTCTGGACCTTCCCCGAGATCAACACCGCCGCGACCAATTACTACATCGTGGTGGAAGCGGTGGGGCCCGATGGGGACGTGTTGTCGCTGCCGGTGCTCAACGAGGAAACCATGGAAACCGAGACCGTTTCGGTCTGGGCCATTCGCGTGCCCGAGGCGGTCTACAACGCCGTCGCCGCCGACAAGCGCGACAACGGCATCATCGAAGCCAATGAAGTGGGCCGTAAATCGGACGGGTTCATGCAGGTCGAATATCTGATGCCGGTTCTCGGCGGGGCACTGACGCGGTGGTAAAGCAATGAGCATCCGCGGACCCCAGGCCCTGGCCAGCCTCGACGAGGCCATGCGCGACATCCGGCGCGAAGAGGACGAGATATCCCGTCGCCTCGCCCGTTCGGCCGAACGGCTGAGCAAGATGCGCGAAAGCGAAGCCGAGCTGTTCCGGCAGCTGGCGCAATTACGCCTCGATCCGGGCGTGCAGGGCGAACTCGACGGGCGCATTTCGCTCGCCGAAAGCAAGGCGCGCGAAATGCTCAAGGACCATGCGCGCCATCTGAGCCAGGCCGAGGAAGGGCTCGCCGCCGCCGATGCGGAACTGGCGGGCCTTACCGAGCAGCGCGCCCAGGCGCTGGCGGAACTCGAAACAAGGCAAAGCGAGCTCAAGGCACTGGGCGCGCGCCTCCAGGCGCAGATCAGCACCGACCCTGCCTGGATCGCCAAGCGGCAGGAGGCCGAGGAACTCGCCGAGATTGCCGCCCAATCCATGCGCAAGACCGAGCAGGCGGAAGCCGACCAGGCGCAAAAGGGCAGCCCCTATCGCAGCGATCCGCTGTTCATGTATTTGTGGGAAGCCGGCTACGGCACCTCGCGCTATCGCGCCAACAATCTGGTGCGCTTCCTTGATGGCTGGGTCGCGGGGATCGTCGGCTTCAACAAGGCGCGGCCCAATTTTGCCATGCTCAACGAATTGCCGATGCGCCTGCGCGAACATGCCGAGCGCCAGATCGCCAATGCGGAAGCGGCGCAGGCCGAGCTCGACCGGCTCGAACAGGTCGCCATCGACGAAGCGGGCGGTCGCCCCTTGCGCGAAGCGCTCGCGGCCATGCAGGCCCGCATCGAGGCGATCGACGCCGAGATCGTCGCCGCCGAAGATCGCCGCGACGGCGCCGCCCAGGCGCTCGGAGCCATGGCGCAGGGGCGCGATCCCTCCTTTGCCGAAGCGCTCGATACGCTCGCGACCGAGCTGGGGCGCGAGGATATCCAGACGCTGCTGGCCGAAGCGCGGCTGACCCGCACCGGGCGCGACGACACCATCGTCGCCCAGATCGACGATGCCCGGGCGCGCATGAAGGAAGAAGACGCCGAGGTGCGCGAGCAAAAGGCGCGCCTCAAGACCCTCGCCGCGCGCCGGCGCGAGCTCGAGGACATCCAGTGGGAGTTCAAAAAGCAGCGGTTCGACGATCCCCGCTCGAGCTTTGGCGAAGACCGGCTCGTGGGCGACATGCTCAACGATTTCCTGCGCGGGGGCATTTCCGCCGCCTCCTACTGGGAGCATTGGCGGCGCTCGCAGAACTGGAACCCCGGCACCAGTGATTGGGGTGGCGGCGAAGGCCTGCCCAATAATGGGCGCAGCGCCAATCCCTGGCCGCAAGGCGGGGGCGGCTTCCAATGGCCCGAAGGCAGCTTTGGCGGCGGCAGCAGGCGCGATGGCGGCGGCGCTGGGCGCCCGCCCGCAGGCGGTGGCGGCTTTTCGCGCCCGCGCACCGGCTCGAGCGGCACCCGCAAGCATGGCGGGTTCAAGACGGGCGGCGGGTTCTAGCAACCGCCACCCGACGGTGGCCTCAGGCCGGGTTGATGAAGCCGAACACCGCAGCGGCATTGCCGCTCTGCTCGGCAAAGCGCTGGCGATGCACCCGCTGCACCAGCACCTCGCCATTCTCGGGTCCTGCCGCCAGCAGTTGCATGGTTTCGCTGATATAGTCGGCCAGTGGCATGGCGTTGGGGTCATTGGCCTGCTTTTCGCCCTGCAGCGTGGTTTGCACATAGGGCGGCGCCAGCTCGATCACCTCCACACCCGTGTGGCGCAGCTGATGGCGGAGCGACTGGGAATAGCTGTGGATCGCCGCCTTGGTGGCGCTGTAGGTCGGCGTCGAGGCCTTGGGAACAAAGGCGAGGCCCGATGACACAGTCAGCACCGCCGCCCGAGGTTGCGCCAGCAGATGGGGCAGCAAGGCCGCGGTCAGGCGGATCGGCCCCAGCAGATTGGTCGCGACCGTTGCCTCGGCAACAGCGAGGTAATCGCCCGCGACCAAATCTTCATCGACCATGATGCCGGCATTGTTGATCACGGCGTTGAGCGCGGGAAAGGCCGCGATCACCCGCTGGGCAAAGGCG
Source organism: Devosia sp. Z6_126 (assembly GCF_058133495.1). NCBI lineage: Bacteria > Pseudomonadati > Pseudomonadota > Alphaproteobacteria > Hyphomicrobiales > Devosiaceae > Devosia > Devosia sp. Z6_126. Next base: position 301,967 of record NZ_JBYUNO010000001.1, read on the forward strand.
CGGATCGCTTCGGGGTCGGTCATGTCCACGGTGAATGCCGCCATGCCGGGATTGGCGGCGGTGACCGCATCGAGCGCGTCCTGGCGCCGCCCGCTGATGATCACCTGATTGCCCGCGCGGTGAAAGGCTTCGGCCAAGCCGCGGCCGATGCCGGAGCCGCCGCCGGTAATGAGAATGGTGTTGCCGCTCATGCGCATGAAAACTCCCCTTGGCTTGTGTCGCCCAGAGTTAAGCCGCATACTCTCCATCGGGAAGTAGGCACCCAAAAGATCCATACGCACCCAACGGAGAGTGTCGATGCCGCAAGAAGTTTCAGCCCCCTCGATCTACCAGTGGAGCGAGCGCGCTGGCGGCAAGCCGCTCGACCCCGAACTCGATCGCCTGGTGCGCGACATCATCGGCAAGGTCGCCGACAAATGGACCATGCTGATCCTCGAGGCCCTCAATGATCACGGCACGCTGCGCTTCACCGATGTGGGACGCAAGGTCGGCGAGATCAGCCAGAAGATGCTGACCAAGACCTTGCGGCAGATGGAAGCCGATGGCCTCGTGCAACGAACCGTGCATCCGGTGATCCCACCCCATGTGGAATACAGCCTCACCCCGATGGGCCGCAGCCTGGGGGGCGCGTTTTGCGGCGTCTGGCTATGGGCAGAAGAGCATCACGCGGCTATCGAGGCCAGCCGCAAGGCCTTCGCCGAACGCAACGGGTCGGCTTAATTGGCGGTTGGGGTTGCCATCAGTTCCCAGATATTGCCTTCGCTGTCGGCGAAGTAAGCCGAGTAGCCCCATTCGGACGAGGTGCCGGGGGTAATGATCGAGCCGCCCGCCACCAGCACCTGATCGAGAACGGCATCGACTTCGGCCGCATCGGCGGCCCGGTGGCTGAGCACAAAGCCGGGCGAGCCGGCGACGGGGGCTTCGAGCCCGGCGGTCTCGGCGATCTGGGTGCGCGGGAACAGCACAAAGCTCAGTCGGTCATCGAGGAAAAACGCCACATGATCGTCCCCTGCCCCGATCTGGTCGTCGCCCAGCTCGAACAGCGCGCGGTAAAAGGCAAAGGCGCGCGGCAGATCATCGACGCCGATGGTGATGATGCTGATGGTTGGCTTCATGGGCGGCGCGCTCCTCGGGCGATCTGAATAGGCGTTATTCGTAGTAAACGCTGATGCGCTGGCCGCCGATCTCATGGACCTTGATGTCCATCTCGTAAATGCCCGACAGCACTTCGGGGCGGATCATTTCGTCGGCCGGGCCTTGGGCTGCGACCTTGCCATGCTTCATGGCGATGATGAAATCGGAATACCACGAGGCAAAATTGATGTCGTGCAGCACCAGCACGACCGTCTTGCCCAACTCGTTGGCCGCCTTGCGCAAGAGCTTCATCATGCCCATGGCATGCTTCATGTCGAGATTGTTGAGCGGCTCGTCGAGCAGCACATAGTCGGTATCCTGGCACAGCACCATCGCCACAAACGCACGCTGGCGCTGCCCGCCCGAAAGCTCGTCGAGGAACCGGTCCGACAGCTCGCCCAGATTGAGATAGCCAATGGCATCGTCGATGCGCTTTTCGTCGTCCCGCGTCAGCCGGCCGCGCGAATAGGGGAAGCGGCCAAAGGAAACGAGGTCGCGCACGGTCAGGCGCGCGGTCATGTGGTTGTCCTGGCGCAGGATGGACAAGCGCCGTGCCAAAACTTCGCTGCCGGTCTTGCTGACATCGAGCCCATCGACGGTGACGGTGCCCTTGTCCATGCTCATGAGGCGGCTGACCATGGACAGCAGGGTCGACTTGCCCGCCCCATTGGGCCCGATAATGGAGGTGATGCCGCCAGCCGGAATGGACAGCGTCACGCCATCCACCACGCAGCTGGCACCATAATGTTTGGTGACGTTGGTGGTGATGATCATCGCCCCGCCCTCCGCAAAACCAGGAAAATAAAGACGATACCACCGAGAAACTCGATGATGATCGAGAGCGCCGTATCGAACTCAAATATGCGCTCGAGCACGGTTTGCCCACCCACAAGGCAGATCACGGCCAGCAGGACGGCCGTCGGCAGCACATATTTATGCTTGCTGTTGCCCACCAGCGAATGGGCGAGGCTCGCTACCAGGAGCCCAAAAAAGGTCACCGGGCCCACGAGTGCCGTCGACACCGCCACCAGCACCGACACCATGATCAGCATGGCGGTGATGGTGCGCTTGTAATTGACCCCAAGATTGATCGCATTGGCGCGCCCGAGGGTCAGCACATCAAACACCGGGATCATCCGGATCACGGCAATGGTCACGACCGCCAGGACCGCGTAGGCGAAGAGGAGATGGTCGGTATCGACGCGCGAAAAGCTGGCGAAGAAGCTGTCCTGCAGCACGTTGAAGGCATTGGGATCCATCAGGCGCTGCATGAAGGAAATCACGCTGCGGAACATGATGCCAAAGACAATGCCCACCAGCACCAACAAGTGCAGGCTGCGCTCCTGCCACACAAAGAGCCAGGAAAAGAGCGCGCTGGCAAAGCCGATCATTACCACCATTTCGAGGAGGAAATGCAGGTCGGGATTGAGGCTGATAAGGCTGCCAATGCCGAAAAAGAACACCAGCGAGGTTTGCAGCAGCACGTAGAGGCTATCAAAGCCCATGATCGAGGGTGTGAGGATGCGGTTATTGGTGGCGGTCTGGAACAGCACGGTCGATAGCGCGACCGAATAGCCAACAAGGATCAGCCCGAGGAGCTTGCGACCGCGGAACGGGATCACGAAGCTCCAGCTGCCCTTGGCGCCCAGCGTCATGAAGCAGACGATGGAGACGAGTGCCAGCAGCGACAGGACGACGATCACCAGCACCGGCCGGGTCCAGGTGCGGCGCGAAATGCCCAGAAACGGGGCATGAGCCGTGGAGAGATCAGGCGGCACTGCGACGGGTCCTGAGCAACAGATAAAGGAAAATGACACTGCCGATGACGCCGACAACCACCCCGATCGGGATCTCATAGGGGTAGCGGATCACCCGCCCCAGAATATCGCAGGCCACCACGAAGGCCGCGCCCGACACGGCCACCCAGGGCACGGTGCGCCGCATATTGTCGCCGACCAAGAGGCTGATGACATTGGGCACGACGAGGCCGAGGAACGGGATGATGCCGACGGAGACCAGCACCACCGCGCTCGAGATCGAGACGATGATGAGCCCCAGGGTCATGGTCTGGTTGTAGTTGAGCCCCAGATTGGTGGTGAAATCCTCGCCCATCCCCGCGACGGTGAAGCGGTCGGCGGCCCAATAAGCGGCGACGGCACAAACCAGCCCAATCCACAGCAGTTCATAGCGCCCGCGCAGCACGCCGGAAAAATCGCCGAGCTCCCAGGCGAGGAGCGACGGCAGCAGGCCAAAGCGATAAGCAAAAAAGCTCGTCACCGCCCCGATAATGCCCGACAGCATGATGCCGATCAGGGGCACGAGCAGCACATCGCGGGGCGGCACGCTGCGGATTACGCGCAGGAAGAGGAAAGTGCCGGCCAGTGCGAACAGCGCCGCCACCATCATCTTGGCCATGATTGGCCAGCCCGGCGCCAGCAGCGTCACCAGCAAGAAGCCCAGCAGCGCCGATTCCGTGGTGCCCACCGTGCCCGGCTCGACAAAGCGGTTGCGCACGACGATCTGCATGACGAGGCCGGCAATGGCCATGGAGGAGCCAGCGAGCAGCAGCGACAGGGTGCGCGGCACGCGGCTGATCAGCAGCACCTGCATCGGCCGCCCCTCGGGACCACCCGAAAACAGACCCGCCAGCGTCACATCGGTGACCCCGATAAACAGGCTCGCAATCGCCAGCAGAAGCGTAGCCACACCAGCGATGATCAGCAGCGGCAAGGCCCGCATGGCACCTCGTTCTCAAATGGCAGAACCCGGCGGAAGGATCCGCCGGGCTGAATGGATTGATCGCTCTGCGCCGGTGTTAGCCGTTGAGGCCTTCCAGCACCTGATCGAGCATCAGCATCAGGCCGTTATAGCCATGCATGGTGACATAAGCGGCTTGGGGGTCGAGGTAAACAATATGACCCTCCTTGGCGGCGGTGGTCTGGTTCACCAATTCGTTGTCGAGCAGGGCGGCAGCAGCCCCGGTGTTTTCGCCAACGCCGGCATCACGGTCGACCACGAACAGCCAATCGGGGTTGGTTTCGAGGATGAACTCGAAGGAAACGCTGTCGCCACCGTGATCGCCGTCTTCAACATCGGCCATGGCCGAGGGCATGCCGAGTTCATTGTAGATCCAGGCGACGCGCGAGCCGGGTCCGTAAACGCCGACATTGCCGGCATTGGTCACGAGCACGAGCGCGGTGCCCTTGCCTTCGGCCGCAGCTTTGACTTCGGCGATCTTGGCTTCGAGATTGGCGTTGAGTTCGGCGGCCTTTTCTTCGAGCCCAAAGATCTCGCCGAGCTTGGTGATGTTGGCTTCCACGCCCTCGACCAGATCGGCATTGTCGACGGTCAGGTCGATGGTGGGCAGGATTTCGGCGGCGGTCGGGTACGCGGTGCGCGAGCGGGCGGCGACAATATAAAGATCAGCGTCGGCGGCAGCGATGCCTTCGAAATCGGGCTCCTGGAGCGAGCCGATCTTGATCGCGTCGGCGGGAACGGAGTCAGCGAGGTAAGCGGGCACATTGGACGAGGGAATGCCAGCGACCGGAACGCCGAGCGCGGTCAGGTTGTCAAAGGCTGCCCAATCGGACACCAGCACTTTTTCGGGTACGCCGGTGATGGTGGTTTCACCCTGGGGATGGGTGACGGTGACTTCCTGAGCCTGGGTGCCCAGGCTGGTAAAGGCCAGCGCGCCAGCGACGAGCGCGGCGAGCAAGGAGGGGGTGCGGGTGATGGTGTTCACGAGACTTCCAATCCAGGGTTTGGGCAAACAGCTCAGCACTGCCAGTTTAAGCTGACGTTGCTTGTCGGGTTACCTATCCGGGCGGAAGCGCCGAGTCAAAAGATAGTTGAGACAACCACTCACCTATACCGGGCGAGTGGCGCCGGGGTTTTAGTCCCTAGTGGCTGTGCTCGCCTTCGGGGGCGTCATGAGCGTGCTCACCCGCGCCATGGGCTGCGGTCGCATCGGCGGCCTGCACGGGGAGCTCGATTTCGACCTGGCCGGCATGCTCGAACACCAGGGTCACCGGCACGCTCTCGCCTTCAACGAAAGGCTGGGTCAGGCCGAGGAACATGATGTGCAGCCCGCCGGGCTCGAGCGCGACGGTTTGGCCCGCTTCGATGGTGATGCCGTCAGCCAGGGGGCTCATCTTCATGACGTCCCCGTCCATTTTCATCTGGTGCAGTTGCACCGTGCCGGCAGCGGGGGAAGTGGCGGAAACCAGCCGGTCGGCCGCATCGCCCGTGTTCTCGATGGTCAGATACCCGCCCGCGACGGGAGCATTGGGCAGGGTCGCGCGGGTAAAGGGCACCGAAATGTTGAGAGGGCCGTGATGCACCACCCCGTTATGAGCAAGGGCAGGCGCTACGAGCAGCAGGGCAGAAACGATGGCGGCGGCACGGAAACGGCGGAACATCGGAGTGATCCTGGGGTGAGCGAATGAACGGGCGCCAGCATAACGCGCCACTAGGGCGTAGGTGCATAGGTTTCGCTGACCAGCGACAAAAAGCCCTTCACCGGCGCTGAAAGGGGTGTCGAGCGGCGGCGCGCCACCAGCAATTGGCGCATGGCCCAGCCATCGGCAAGCGGCGCACAGGCGAGGTCGGTGCCGGCCAGCAGATGCAGGCTCGTCGAGCGCAAAAAGCCGATGCCAAAGCCCGCTTCCACCATGCGCACCAACGCAGGGAAACTCTCCACCCGCAGGCTTTCGGTCAGTTTGCGCCCGTCGCGCCGGGCGGCTTCGGCGAGCAAGCGATCGAGTGCGCCGGCATGGTGGATGCCCACAATGGCGTGCTCGACCACCTCGGCAAAGGCAATGCCGCTGCGGGGCTCGAGCCGGGGCGCCAGCGGATGCTCGGGCGGCGCCAGCACCCAGACGCGGTCATCCTCGAAGGGGCGGGTTTCAAAGCGGGCGAAATCGTAATTGTCCGAAACAATGGCGACATCGGCGCGGCCTTCATCGAGCGCCAGCAGCGCCCGGGCGGCGCCCATTTCCATGATGTCGAGGCCGATCCCGGCATGGTTCTGGCTATAGCGGGCCAGCAGTTCGGGCAGCCGGCCGGTCAGCGCCGAACCGGTGCAGGCGAGGCGCAGGCTGCCGCGCTGGCCGGTGGAAAAATCCACCATGGTGGCGTCGAGATCGGCGATGGCACGCAGCACGGTGCGACAGCCCTCGGCATAGGCGCTGCCGGCAGCGGTCAGGCGCACGCCATGGGCAGAGCGATCAAACAGCGCCGTGCCCAGCCGGTTCTCGAGATCCGATACACGGCGGCTGACGGCGGAGGAGGCAATGCCCTCGCGCTCGGCGGCGCGCCCAATCGAGCCGGTATCGGCCAGCAGCAAAATCAGGCGTGCGGTGACGCTGTCGAACGGTGCCATCCCATCTCCCTGGCTGAGCCCACTGATAGGGGGTTCAGAGCACCAGGGAAAGGCCGCGCGCAAGATAGAAAATGCCAATGGCCGAGACGATCCAGCGCGTCCAGCTGCGGAAATTGGCGTCGGTCACGCGCTGCAAGATCCAGTAGCCGGCGCTGGTGCCGGCCACCGCGAAAGGCGCGGCGAGCGCCACGCCCAGCCATTCTCCGGCACTCAGCACCATGGTGGCGTTCCAGTAGAACACCACTTTGGCGCCATGCGAGAGCACCTGCACGGCCGCCTTGGTCGCGACGATCCGCCGCCGGTCCATGGCGGTGCGGATGAAAAAGATATCGACGGTCGGCCCCGACACCCCGACCGCGAGGTTGAGCCCGCCCCCGAGCATGCCGCAGAGCACGGCATGATGGGGCTTGCTGGCATCGAGCCGCAGCAAATCGGCGGGAATCCACACAAGGACCGGCAAGAGGCCAATGGCGATGCAGACGGCTGCGAGGTCGGGCGTATAGCGCACAATGAAGAGGATCGTGGCCGACACCAGCAGCCCCAGCGTGATCCAGCCCATGATGCGCCAATCAATAAAGGCGCGCGACAGCCAGGCCCGCGAGCCATTGGCGATGATCTGGATGGCGCCCTGCACCGCAATGGCGGTGCCCACCGGCAGCAGCGCCAGCAGGATGCCGAGGAGGATCAACCCGCCCGCCATCCCAAAGACGCCCGACAGGGTCGAGGTCAAAAACACCGCCCCCAACAGGGCAAGCACCGCTCCAAGGCTCAGCATCAGGGCTCCCCCCTTTCAGCCGGGTTCATGCCCGGCAGGGCAGCCGCGCGCCAGCACGGATCGGGCATGGCCCGGTGCTTTCCCGGCAAAGCTGGCGCGGTCAGGTGGAGGCGGCCTTGGGGCCGGCGGCGATCACCTCTTCGGGGATGTCGTCAAAGGAGGCGTAGTTCATGTTGTAGAGCCGGGCATAAAGCCCGTTCTTGGCCATGAGCTGGTCGTGATTGCCGTTCTCGATCAGCTCGCCGTTCTGCAGCACGATGATGCGGTCGGCCCCGCGAATAGTGGCGAGCCGGTGCGCGATCACGAGCCCGGTGCGCCCTTCGAGCACAGTCAGGAGCGCCTTCTGGATCTGCCGCTCGGTATAGGAGTCGATATTGGCGGTGGCCTCATCGAGCACGAGGATCTTGGCATCGGCCACCAGCGCCCGGGCAAAGCTCAGCAGCTGGCGCTGCCCCAGGGACAGATTGGAGCCGCGCTGCTCGAGCATGGCGTCATAGCCATTGGGCAGCCGCTCGATGAACTCATGGGCGCCCACCGCCTTGGCCGCGGCAACCACCTGTTCGCGCGTGGCATCGGCCTTGTTGTAGCGGATATTGTCCAGAACGCTGCCGGTAAAGAGGAAGGGCTCCTGGAGCACCATGGCCACCTGCTCGCCCAGCGATTCCTGCGTCACATCGCGCACATCATGGCCGCCCACCAACACCGCGCCGCCCTGCACTTCATAAAAGCGGTGCACAAGGGCCATGGCGCTGGTCTTGCCCGAGCCGGTGGGGCCGACCAGGGCGACGGTTTCGCCGGGATTGACGCGGAAGCTGACATTCTTGAGCACGGGATGATCAGCGCGATAGCCAAAGGTGACGCTGCGGAACTCGACGGAGCCATCCATGTCCCCGGTCAGCGCGACCGCGCCGGGCTTGTCGGCGATGTCGACGGGGACGTCGAGCACTTCGGTGATGCGCTGGCCCGAGCTCATGGCGCGCTGCATCACCGAATACTGCATGGTGAGCGAGCGGATGGGATCGAAAAAGCGCTGGATGTAAAAGAGGAACGTGACGATCACGCCTACCTGCAGCCCGCCATTGAGCACCATAGAGCCGCCCACCACGATCACGACAGCCATGGCGATGCCGGTGAGGCTATCAACGATCGGCACCATGACCTGGGCATATTTGGATGCCGTCAGCTGGGTCTTGAGGTTGCCGAAAGCCTTGTCGTCATAAAGGTCGAAATTGACCCGCTGGCGATCGAGGTTCTGCACTGTGCGCACGCCATGAATGCCTTCGGCCAGGGCGCCGGCGGTCGAGGAATTGGTTTCGTGCGCGGCCATGAAGGCGGCACGCGCCCGCGGCAGCCAGAAAATGCGCACGACGAACAGCACCGGCATGGTGGCGAGCGTCAACAGTCCCAGGCGGAAGTCGAGGCTCAGCAGCACGACGACAATGCCGACCAGCAGCACGATGTCGCCCACCGAGATCACCGAGGTTTCCAAAAACTCCTGCATGGAATTGACGTCACCCTGCAGGCGGCTCATCAGGCGCCCGACTTCGGTCTTGTCCATGAAGGACAGCGACACGCGCTGGAGCTGGCTGAACATGGCGCGGCGCATGTCGAACAGCACGTTTTCGGCGACTTCGCCGACCACGGTTTCCTGCACATAGCTGGCGCCGAAATTGAGCAGCACCACGACGCCGAAAGCCACCACGGCCCCGATTAGGTTGGCGTGATCGCCGCCTGCGGTCATGCCGCGGTCGATGGCAAAGCCGATGATCAGCGGAATGGCCAGCTGGGTGAGGGTAAAAACGATAACCGCCGCCACCGCCAGCAGCATGCGCCGGCGATAGGGATGCACAAAGGCCCAGATCCGGCGGATGGTCTTGGGATCATAGGCCTTGCCGAAGATTTCTTCTTCGATCCGGTGCGAGCCGACGGTGGCGCGCGGCGGGCGCTGGCCGCGATCGACCGGATGGTCGTCGTCATGCTCGATAACGCTCATTGGGCCGCACTCCCCACGGCAAAGTCATCGGCATCGACCGGCTTGACCTGCAGGTCGTAGAGCGCGCGATAGCGACCATTCTGGGCCAGCAATTGCTCATGGCTGCCGCGCTCGACGATCTTGCCGCCGTCAAGAAACAGGATCTGGTCGGCATGCATCAGTGAACTCAGGCGGTGGGAGATGATGAGGGTGACGCGATCCTGCGCATAGCGCTTGATGGCGCTGCGGATGCGGTGCTCGGTGCCCGCATCAATGGCGGCGGTGGAATCGTCGAACACCATGACGGCAGGCTTGAGCACAAGGCTGCGGGCAATCGACAGGCGCTGGCGCTGCCCACCCGAGAGCGACACACCCCGCTCACCCACCACCGTGCCATATTGGGCGGGCAGGCCCATGATGTAGTTATGCAGCTGGGCGCTTTCGGCCGCCCCGGCAATGGAGCGCTCCTTGGCCCAGGGATCACCATAGGCAATGTTGTTTTCGATCGTGGTGGTGAACAGGAACGAGTCCTGCTGCACCACGGCCACGGCGCGCCGGAGCGAGGCCAGGGTCACGTCATTGACGTTCTGCCCGTCAATGGTCACCGCCCCGCCGCTCACTTCGTAAAAGCGCGAGATCAGATGGGCCAGCGTTGACTTGCCGCTGCCGGGGGCGCCGACAATGCCGATGGTCTGGCCGCGCTTGGCTTCAAAGCTCACCCCGTCAAGGGTGGGATACAGCGCGCCGGGATAGGTGAAGTGCACATCCTCAAAGCGCAGCACGCCTTCGCCTAACTTGAGCGGCTTGGCCTCGGGCTTGTCGTCGATTTCGAGCGGCTGGTCGAGAAAGTCGAACAGGCGCCCGCCACAGGTGGCAGCGCGGGCAAAGCTGTTGACCATCATGCCGAGCTGGCGCACCGGCATCTGCAGAATGGTCATGAAGGTCAAGAACGAAGCGAGGGTGCCCACGGTCATGGTGCCGTCGATGACCTTGTTGCCCCCGAACCAGAGCACCAGCCCCATGGCGGCGAAAAACGAAAAGGTCATGGCGCTGGTGTTGCGCACGCGAATGCCGACGCGGGTATGGGCGAGCTCCAGGGCTTCTGCCGAAGCGCGGTCGAACTTGGCGAGTTCGAACTTCTGGCCCGAAAAGGCGCGCACGACACGAATGCCGCCCAGATTCTCTTCCATCACGCGGGTGACGGCGGACAGCTTGTCCTGCAGCATCAGCCAGGTCTTGCGCAGGGTCAGTTGCGCGACCGAGGAGCGCCAGGCGACAAAGGGCACAAAGCTCAGGCTCAAGATGCCCAGCAGCGGATCGGTCGAGATTAGCAGATAGGCGCCCAGCCCGATCAGCACGGACAGCAGCACCATGCGCACGAGCCCTGTCGAAAAGAACATGCGCACGCCGTCGAGGTCGAGCAGACCGATGGTGATGAGATCGCCGGTATGGATGCGGTCGTGGAAGGAAAAGCTCAGGCGCTGCACCTTTTCATAGAAGGCCAGGCGCAGTTCGTAGCCGATGGTGTGGCCCACCGATTCACTGAAATAGTTCTGCGCCAGGGTAAAGAGCCCGCGGGCCACAGACACGGCTAGCAGGAGCAGCGCCGTGGTCCAGAGCGCCCGCTCGCCGGCATCGCCCGCCACCAGAATGCCCTGCGCCTCGTCCACTGCGCGGCCCAGCAGACGCGGAATGGTCAGCTGCAGGCCCGCCGCGATCACCGTCGAGCCGATGGCAATGGTGACCTGCCAGGGATGGCGCAGCGTGAGCTTGGTGATGCGCCACAAGACGCCGGTGCCTTTACCGGCATGGACAGAGGCCAGGTGAGCGCGGGGGTCAGCGCGCCCACGGACGCGGCCAGCCGAGGGGGTGGTCACAGCAGATCCAGACTTCAAAAAGGGTGCTCCGGTGGGGCGCAGGGCAGCCACCGGGTGCGACAAATCAACTCGTGGAATTATTCAACGCCCATCGTCCGTACCATTCAAGAGGCAATTTGCGCAAAAAAGCGCCACGCCCGGCGCTTTGTGACGGAACTGTCACTTAGGTTGATTGAGCTCGGGATAGATTACGGCCGAGCAGCGCCGGTTGCCGGCATCGAGCAGGGCTTGCTGCTCGGGGGAAATGGTGCCGGAAAACACCGGGTCCCACAAATCATTGGCTTTCACGGTCTCGAGCCCGCACTGGCAATAGGTGGTGCAAAGGCCGGGGGTCGTGCCGCCCTCGACGCAGGTGCGCTGGCAGGCATTGAGGAAATCGGTTTGCCGCATGGCGATCTGGGGCTGCAGCCAGCCGGCCAGCGGAAACAGCACGGCGAGCAGCAGTGGCTGATGCACGAGATAGATCAGCAGGCTCCAGCGCCCCATGACCTGCAGCACCCGCGCCAGGGCGTTGGTGGGAGCGATGGCGGCAAGGCGCGCGCTCCAGCGCGAGCCAATCAACCAGCGCCCGGCCAGAAGCCCCAGCAGCACCACGCCAAAGGAGGGAAACACCGGCACGAGATCATTGGTGGGTGGCGCCACCGTCCAGAACCCCAGCCAGGACCAGGCCTTCGCGTTGAAGAGTTCGTTGGAGAAGACGGCGGGCAGCGCCAGCACCACAACCGCGATGAGCCCGATCACCCAGGACGGCGCCCGGCGCAGCGGCAGCGCCAGGAGGGTAAAGAGCGCAATGGCGTGCAGCACGCCGAAGTAAACGAAGGTGTCGGGGAAGGCGATGAGGGTCGCGACCGTAATCGCCAGCGCTCCCAGCACCAACAACCCCCAGCGGCGCCAGAACCGGCGCCAATCGGTAGGGCCCCGGCTCCCAAGGGCGATCCCGACGCCCACAAGGAACAGGAAGCTATACAAAATGCTGCGGGCAAACAGCACCCAGCCGGGGTCATAGCCGACATCGGCGGGGATGAAGCGGAAATAGGCCAGGTCCCAGCACAGGTGATAAATGATCATCGCCAGAATGGCGACGCCACGAGCAATGTCGATTACCGGAAAGCGGGTGCGCACCGGTGGGTTGGTGAGCTCGCTCACCGCGCCCCATCCAAAATGGCAAGGAACGCCGCGCCATAGCGCTCGAGCTTGGCCTGCCCGACCCCGGGGATATTGAGCAGGTCATGCAGCTTGGCCGGCCGGGTTTGCGCCATGGCCCGCAGGGTCGCGTCGCCGAACACCACATAGGGCGGCACGCCCTGGGCCTTGGCGATGCGCAGCCGTTCGGCGCGTAGGGCATTGAAGACGCCCATATCGGCTTCGTCGAGCTCCACCGCGCCCGCCAGTTGCCGGCGCACTTCGGCCGCCTTTTTCGGCCGGTCCTGGCGCAGGGTCACCGTGCGTTCCTTGCGGAACACGGCGCGCGCCCCCTCCCCCAGCGTTAGGGCGCCATGGGCGGCATGATCGACCCGCACCAGGCCCGACGCCGTCAGCTGGCGCAGCACCGATTGCCAGGTGCGGCTGTCATGTTCCTGGCCCTGGCCGAATACCGGCTGCTGATCGTGGCCGAACCGCTCGACCTTTTCGGTTTTTTTGCCCAGCAGCACATCGATGATGTGGCCTGACCCGAACCGTTGCCCGGTGCGATAGATCGCGGCCATGGCCTTGATCGCCGCTTCCGTGCCGTCCCAGCTGGCGACGGGCGAGCGGCAGGTATCGCAATTGCCGCAAGGGCCCTCATAGACTTCGCCGAAATGGGCGAGGATCGCCTGGCGCCGGCATTCGGCAGTTTCGCAGACGCCCAGGAGCGCGTTGAGCTTGGCGTGTTCGACGCGCTTGATCTCGTCGGGCGCCCCGCCCTCGTCGATCATGCGCCGGCGCTGCACGGCATCGGCCATGCCATAGCTCATCCAGGCATCAGCGGGCTGGCCGTCACGACCGGCGCGGCCGGTTTCCTGGTAATAAGCTTCGATGGAGGCGGGGAGATCGAGATGGGCGACATAGCGCACATCGGGCTTGTCGATGCCCATGCCAAAAGCCACGGTCGCCACGAGGCACACATCCTCCTCGCGCAGGAAGATGTCCTGGTGAGCCGAGCGGATGCTGGCATCCATGCCGGCATGATAGGGCAGCGCGCGAACGCCCTTACCCTCCAGCCATTGCGCGGTGTCCTCCACCTTGGCCCGCGACAGGCAATACACAATGCCGCTTTCGCCCTTGTGCCCCTCAAGGAAGCGCAAGAGCTGAGCGCGGGCATTGTCGCGCTCGATGATGGAATAGGAGATATTGGGGCGATCGAAACTGGTCTCAAATACGCGCGCCCCACCCAGGCCCAACCGCTCGATGATATCGGCGCGGGTGGTGGGGTCGGCCGTCGCCGTCAGCGCAATGCGCGGCACGCCGGGAAAGAGTTCGGTCAGCTGCGCGAGTTCGCGATATTCGGGCCGGAAATCATGGCCCCATTGGCTGACGCAATGGGCTTCATCGATGGCAAAGAGCGCGATATCGAGCCCATCCACCATGTTGCGGAAGCCGGGCGTCGCCACCCGCTCGGGCGCCACATAAAGCAAGTCCAACTCGCCGCGGCGCAGCTGCCCGCGCACCTGGGCAGACTCTTCGGGCGACAGCGAGGAATTGAGCGCCGCCGCCGCGACCCCGGCCTGGCGCAGCGCCTCGACCTGGTCGCGCATCAGCGCAATCAGCGGCGAGACCACAATGCCCACGCCATGCCGGCAGAGGGCCGGGATCTGGTAGCAGGCCGATTTGCCCGCGCCCGTCGGAAACAGCACCACCGCATCGCCGCCATCGGCGACATGGCGCACCACTTCTTCCTGCTGGCCGCGGAAGCTCTTGTGGCCAAACACATCGCGCAGCACCGCCAGGGGATCGGGGCGAAGATCAAGCGAGGTGGTTTGGCTCAAGGCTGCTGCCATGTGATGGAGGGGCTCCGAAGCGGCGAATCCCGCCGCACCGTGCTTCGAGCATAGCTGAGCGTGACGGGCAACTCACAGCTGATTCAACAGCTAGACATAGCCCAGCGCGGTGAACTGGCTGTCGAACCACCACCAGCCCATTGCGGTCAGCGCCACCACGACGGCAAAGGCGATCCAGCCTGCCGCGGTCAGGTTCTTGTGGTCGGCCGTGCGATATTGGAAGCGCTCGCCCCCGAGCAGAAGCACCAGCCCGAAGACGAGGCATAGCGGCACCAGCGCAAAGGCGCGCAGCTGATAGTGCACCTCGGGCGCGCCGCTTTGCGCCTGCCCCAGCGGCACCAGCAAAAAGAAATACAACACCGCGGCGCCAATGGCGATCGCCGCTAATCCGCCCAGCCGCACCAAAGCACTGCGCCCCATGCCTCACCCCCGCTGCATCGCGCAACAAGGAGCGGCATGGGGCGCTCAAGAGATCAATCTGCCGCCGGCTTAGCCCCCGACGATCTCGCCGCCATTGGGGTGGAGCACCTGACCCGAGATGTAGGAGCTCTCGTCGCAAGCCAGGAACAGGTGGCAGGTCGCCACTTCATTGGGCTGGCCGGGGCGCTTCATCGGCTGGGAGGCGCCGAATTCGGCCACCTTGTCCTCGGGGAAGGTGGCGGGGATCAGTGGCGTCCAGATCGGGCCGGGCGCCACGGCATTTACGCGAATGCCCTTTTCGGCAAGGCTGCCCGAAAGCGAGCGGGTAAAGGCCAGGATCGCGCCCTTGGTCGAGGCATAATCGAGCAGCGTCGGCGAGCCGCGATAGGCGGTGACCGAGGTGGTGTTGACGATGGATGCGCCCGACTGAAGATGCGGCATTGCCGCCTGGGTCATGAAGAAGTAGCCAAAGATATTGGTGCGGAAGGTTTTTTCCAGCTGTTCTTCGGAGATATCGGTGATCTCGTCCTGCGGATGCTGCTCGGCCGCATTGTTGACGAGGACGTCGATCTTGCCAAATTCCTCGATCACCTTGCCCACGACATTGTCGCAAAAGGCCTTTTCGCCCACATCGCCGCGCAGCAGCAGGACATTCTTGCCCTCGGCCTTGATCGCGTCGGCGGTGATCTTGGCGTCCTCGGTTTCCTCGAGATAAACGATCGCGACCTCGGCGCCTTCGCGGGCAAACAGCACCGCGCAGGCTCGGCCAATGCCGCTATCGCCGCCGGTGATGATCGCGACCTTGCCGGCAAGCCGCCCGTTGCCGGGGAATTTGGGGGCAAAATCGGGTGCCGGGGTCATTTCGGTTTCCCGGCCGGGCTGGTGGTCCTGGTGCTGGGGCGGATTGATCTGATCGTCGGACATGGGGGAACCTTCTGGGTTGGGTGGGGAACTAGTGCTTGCGGCCGGAGCCGGATTGCTTGCCCCCGCCATCCTGCTTGTTGACGGTGGCCCAGGCCCGGCGCTCGGCCTCGTCTTCAGGCAGGCCACGCTTTTCGTAGCCTTCCTCGATATGCTCGGCCTTGCGCTTTTGCTTGTCGGTGTAAGCGGATTTGTCGCCTTGAGGCATGGTGGATCTTCCTCTTGCGGATCGGCAAAGGTGGACCAGCGCTGACGGGAAGGACCCGCGCGCTGCCGTCACTCCCAAGCCGTCGATAAAGGGAAAAAGATCGGGCGCCGGGGATCGTTCCCCGGCCCGCACGAAGATTAGCCCAGGGGCAGCGGCCGGCTCAAAAAGGGCGAACCCTGCTCGGCAAAGCGCCAGGGCGTATCGGCGCCCTTGGTGATGCCGATGCGCGGCCCGGTGCCGACGCGCGCCTCACCAGTTGCCGCCAGCACGGCAAAAGGCGGCTCGTCGAGCGGCAGGCCATTGTGCCTGCCATCAATCCCCAGTGCCTGGCACAGCTTGCCCGGCCCCGAACAGAGCTGGCGATCGGGCAATCCGCCCCGCCGCTCGCGCATTTGCGCGACGCCGGTGGTGGGCTCGAGCGCGCGGATCAACACCGCGCTGCCGGGCTCGCAAACGAAATTGAGGCACCAATGGATGCCGTAGATCTTGTAAACATAGGATTGGCCGGGCGGCCCGAACATCGCGGCGTTCCGCGGCGTCGGGCCCCGAAAGCTGTGCGAGGCCGGGTCGGCCCCGTCATAGGCTTCCACCTCGACCAGCCGTCCGCCGACCCCGTCGACGAGCAGGGTCGCGCCGATCAGCTCGGCCGCGACCTGCGTCACCGGACGGTTGAAAAACGCTGCGCTCAGCAACGTTTGCGCCACTCAGGGATCCTTGAAGGCGACGCAGTCGATCTCGACCTTGCAATCCACCATCATGTGCGACTGCACGGCCGAGCGTGCCGGCGGATGTTCGCCGAAATAGCTTTTGTAGACGGCGTTGAAGCTCCAGAAATCGCGGGGATCATCGAGCCACACGCCGCAGCGCACCACATGTTCGAGCCCGTAGCCGGCTTCCTCAAGGATCGCGATCAGGTTCTGGATGGTCAAATGGGTTTGCTCGACGATGCCGGTGCCAACGATCTCGCCGTCCTTCATCGCGACCTGGCCCGAGACATATAAAAAGCCGCCGGCTTCCACCGCGCGCGCAAATGGCAGGTTCTGCCCGCCCGCACCGCTTTTCTCCGCCCCATAGCGCTTGATCGGCATGTATCCGGCTCCTTTTCGATTTTGTCCTTCTGGCCAAAACCTAGCCGCTTTCGCGCCCCCTTGCGCCCCGCGACCTCCAAAAGCCTGTGCAAAATCTTTGCGGACCGCCCGCGCAGAACCCGAGCGCCGCCGCCAACTCGATCAGTCCCCTCCCCCTTGAGGGGAGGGCTAGGGTGGAGGTCCATCGGCGGGTCACCAAACCCACCCCCTCCCCAAGGAGGAGGGAGGGCAAATCACCCACATCTGGGATGAATGATCGGCCTGTTGGCCACTGATCGAAGTTAGTGCTTACCGCCGCTGCGATTGCCCTTGCCCAGGTCGCGTTCGGCCCGGACATCCTTGTCGAGCTTTTCAAAGCTTTCGATCAAACCATCGGTTTCGCCCTTGGCGCCGGCTTGCGCCTGGCGCTGGTTGACCACATTGGTCTGGTTGTCGCCTTGCAGGCTGTTCTTGCCCTGGATATCGGCGGCAAGGTCGAACTCGTCGAGGGTGGCGCCGGGCTCGCCCTGGCCGGCAGTTTTGGCGCCCTGCTGGCCGCCGCTGCGATTGCCGGTATTGCTGGAAGGATTGGCCATGTTGGTTCTCCTTTGGGTTGCACCAAAACCAACGTGTCCTTTCCCCAGATGTTCCCCCGCCATCGACTCACAGTCGCGCCAGCAAGCTTGCTGCAGTGGCGCTTTACGCCACCTGGGAGTGCACATAAGGTGGCAGCGCCGAGGGGCATGAGGGTGGGACCAATGCGCGTGATGATGCGGAGTGTCGCGGTGCTTGGCGCCACGCTGGTTGCCATGCTGGCCAGCGGGGCGCTGGCCCAGCCAAGCCGCACCGAGCTGTTGCCCGGCATCGACCTGCCCGGCTTTGATTATGCCGTGCAACAGAACACCACCATCGGGGCCTGTCAGGCCGCCTGCGAAGACGACAATCTTTGCCGCGCCTTCACCTTCAACACCGAAGCGAACTGGTGCTTTCTCAAATCGGGCAGCGCCGATGAGGTCCCCTTCGCCGCCGCCAGTTCCGGCCGCGTCAGCCATGGCGCTTCCCCCGAAGAGATCACCGCGGCCCGCCAAACCGAACTGCCCTTTCCCGCCGCCGACCTGATCGATGCAGCCCGACGCTTTGCCGCCGAGCTCGAACAAACCGATCCACCCCCGCCCAATGCCAGCTATGCCGATCTCGTGGCGGAGGGGCGTGCTGCCGCCGCCGAAGCCAATCCAGCCGCCGCCATGTTGAACCTGCGCCAGGCGCTGGCGATCAACGGAAATGACCCCGCCGTTTGGCTGGAGCTGGCAGAGCTCGCCCTCACGCAAGCTGACGCGGTGGCCGGCCAATCTGAGGGCGACAACAGCTATGATCTGGGCGTTGTCGGCACCTCGGCCGCGCTCAACGGCTTTCTGGCGTCCGAAGGGGAAGCCGAGCGCGCTTATGCCCTGTCCCTCCTCGGCCGCGGCCTCGCGCGCCGGGAAATGTGGCGCGAAGCCATTGCTACCTATCGCGCCAGCATTGCCCTTGCGAATGATCCCGCCACCGCCGAGCGGCTCGAACAAGCCGTGGCCGAACACGGCTTTCGCGTTGTCTCGCATGAGGTGGATGCGGAAGCCGTATCGCCGCGCATCTGCGTTGTGTTTTCCGATCCCCTGCCCGCTGGCAATACCGACCTGACCCCGTTCGTCATGGTCGAAAACGCCCCGACGCTGGCGGTGGAAACCGAAACCAGCCAGATTTGCCTTGATGGCGCCGAACATGGCCGCCGCTATGAGATCCGCCTGCGCGCCGGCCTGCCTTCGGCCGACAACGAGACCCTGCGCAAGGATGTGGCGCTGAGCGTTTACGTGCCCGACCGTTCGCCCTTTGTGGGCTTTGCCAACAATGCCTATGTGCTGCCCGCGGGTCTCGGTGGCGGGCTGCCGATCTCCTCGATCAATGCCGAAACCGCAGAAGCGGTGATCTACCGCATTGGCGACCGCTCCATTGCCGCCGCCGTGCGCAATAATGTGTTTCGTGGCACCCTGACCGGCTATTCCGCCGAAACCGTCGCCAATGACTATGGCGAAAAGCTCTGGGAAGGCGAGGTCGACCTTGCCACTGGCGCACGCAACGCCATGACCACCACCGCCCTTCCCGTGGCGGACGTCCTGGCCGGGGTCGCACCCGGCGCCTATGTGATCACCGCCCGGGTCAAGGACAGCAAGAGCGAATATTGGGACGAGATCGCCACCCAATGGTTCATCGTCACCGATCTGGGCCTCACCACTATTGCCGGTGAAGATGGCGTGCATGCCTTTGTGCGCTCGCTGACATCGGCCGAGCCGGTGGCCGATGCCAGCCTGCGCCTCGTTGCCGTCAACAACGAAATCCTGGGTGAAGGGCGCACGGACGCGCAGGGGCGCTTTGACTTTGCGCCGGGCCTTGCCCGTGGCACCGGCGGCCGCGCGCCCCAGTTGCTCGTCGCCGAAACCTCGGCCGGCGATTATGCCTTTCTCGACGTGTCCCAGCCCGCCTTCGATCTGACCGACCGCGGCGTCGAGGGGCGCCCCTCGCCCGGTCCGCTCGATCTGTTTGCCACCACCGAGCGCGGTGTCTACCGCCCCGGGGAAACCGTCTTTCTCACCGCGCTCCTGCGCGACAACCATGCCGAGGCGGTCAAGGACCTGCCCTTGACCCTCGAGGTCGAGCGCCCCGATGGCGTGATCGCGTCGCGCCAATTGCTGTCCGATGGGGGCAGTGGCAGCTATCACCAGGCCCTGCCCTTGGCCGCCGAAGCCATGCGCGGCTCCTGGCATCTGCGCCTTCTCGCCGATCCCAAGGCCGAGCCGCTGGCCAATATCGCTTTCCTCGTGGAAGACTTCGAGCCCGAGCGGCTGGCCTTCGAGGTCACCGCCCCCGAGGGTCCCGTTGCGCCCGGCGCAACGGCAGCCATCGATGTTGCCGCCCGCTATCTTTATGGCGCCACCGCGCCCGATCTCAAGCTTGAGGCCGATCTGGTGCTGCGCCCGCGCACCACGCTCCCGGCTTTCCCCGGCTATCAGTTCGGCCGTCTGGATGATGCCATCGAAACCGACCGCCGCCCCCTCGGCGTTGTTGCTACCACCGGTCGCGATGGCACTGCCGCCGCCGAACTCGCCATCCCCGAGTTGCCCGTCACCACCAAGCCGCTCGAAGCGCAGCTCCTGTTCCGGCTCGTCGACACCAATGGTCGCCCCGTCGAGCGCAGCCTTACGCGCCCCGTACGCGCCGCCACCAACCTCATCGGCATCAAGCCCCTGTTTGGCACCGGCGACCTGCCCGAAGGTAGCGAAGCCCGGTTCGACATTCTCGTGGTCGGCCCCGATGGCGAGCCCGTCGCCGTTACGGACCTGCAGTGGACGCTGTCGCGCATCGAAACCAGCTACCAATGGTATCGCGACGGCAGCACCTGGAAGTGGGAGGCGATCAGCACCAGCCGCGAAGTCGCCAATGGCGAGCTCGACACCACGGCCGCTGGTCCCGCCACCATCGCCGCACCCGTCGCCTCGGGCCGCTATCAACTCGACGTCGATAGCCGCGGCCCCGGTGCTACCGCCAGCAGCTACGGCTTTTATGCCGGCTACTATTATGCCGAAGCGGGCTCGGACACGCCCGACACGCTCCAGGTGGCGCTCGACAAGCCGGCCTATCGCGCCGGCGACACCGCCACGCTGCGCCTTGAGCCGCAATTTGCCGGCACGGCGCTCGTCATGGTGGTCGATCAGGGCATCATCGACATGCTGGCCGTCCCCGTCCCGGCCGAAGGCACTTCGGTCTCGCTCCCCGTCACCGAGGCTTGGGGGCCGGGCGCCTATGTCACCGCCATTCTGTATCGCCCCTCCGACGCCGCCGAAAAGCGCATGCCCGCCCGCGCGCTCGGCCTTGCCTATGCCGATGTCGATCCCGGCGATCGCGTGCTCGATGTCAGCATCGAAGCGCCCGAGGTCACCCTGCCACGCCAGCCGGTGACCGCGCGCATCAAGCTCGGCAATGTCGCGCCGGGCAGCACCGCCTATGTGGCGGTCGCCGCCGTTGATCTGGGCATCCTCAATCTGACGAATTTTGCCACCCCCGATCCCGATGGCTGGTATTTCGGCCAGCGCCAGCTCGGCGTCGCCTTCCGCGATCTTTATGGCCAGCTGATCGATCCCATGCAGGGCTTGCCCGGCGCCATGCGATCCGGGGGCGATGGTGCGGGCGTCCGGCTGGGTACGCCGCCGCCCACTTCGGTGCTCGTCGCGCTTCATTCAGGAACCGTTCAGGTTGATGGCGATGGTGTGGCCGAGGTCACGTTTGACCTGCCCGATTTCGCCGGCACCGTGCGCCTCATGGCGATGGCCTGGACCGATAACGCGCTAGGCCATGTCCAGGCTGATGTCGTGGTCCGCGACCCGGTGGTCACAACCCTCAGCCCACCCCGCTTCCTGCGGGTAGGCGACACCTCGCGCCTCCTGCTCGAAATCAACAATATCGAAGGCGCAGCAGGCACTTACGCCCTGGCCATCAGCACCGGCGAAGGCCTTGTGGCGCAGCTGCCGCAGCCCGATGTGACCCTCGCGACCGGCGAACGGGTGGCGCTTGAGGTCGCGCTTTCGGGCACGAAAATCGGCGATTTCCCGCTCGAGCTCACCATCACCGCCCCCGATGGCACCACCCAAACCAAGCTCCTGACCCTGGGCGTGCGCGCCACCAGCAATCCCGCCACCACGCGCAACCTCCTGCCGCTCGAAGCCGGCGCCACCCTTGTGCTCGACGCCAGCGATTTCAATGGCTTGCTGCCCGGCACCGGTGAGTTGACCCTGGCGGTCGGCCCCATCGCGCGGCTCGATGTCCCCTCGCTCCTCGCCCAGCTCGACCGCTATCCCTATGGCTGCTCCGAGCAGGTCACGAGCCGGGCCATGCCCTTGTTGTACCTCAACAATACCGCATCCATGCTCGGTCTGGGCACCGATACCGAGCTTGATGAGCGCATCCGCGGCGCCATCAGGAGCCTCCTCGCCAACCAGAACTCGGGTGGCGCCTTCGGCCTTTGGGGCGCCTATGACACCACGGATCTCTGGCTCGACGCCTATGTCACCGACTTCCTGCTGCGCGCCAAGGCTCAAGGCTTTGAAGTTCCTGAGCAATCTCTGGAGATGGCGCTGGATAACCTTGCCAACCAGGTCGCCTTTGCCAGCGAATTCACCGATGGCGGGGAAGGCATTGCTTATGCCCTCCATGACCTCGCCCGCGCCGGCCGCGCCGCCATCGGCGATCTGCGCTACTACGCGGAAGCCCGCCTCGACGCTTTCGCGACGCCCCTGGCCAAGGCGCAACTGGGCGCCGCGCTCGCGCTTTATGGCGATCAAACCCGCGCAGCTGCTGCGTTTTTGGCTGCGACCGACGCGCTCGCAGGGGGCGATGACCGCACCGGCTACCGCCCCGATTACGGCAGCCAGTTGCGCGACACCGCCGCCGTGCTGGCCCTGGTTGCGGAGTTCGCCCCCACCGGAATCGATCCGTCCACTCTAGCCGCTCGCCTCAGCAAGCAGCGCAATACCGCCCAATACACCTCCACCCAGGAGGATGCCTGGACTCTCCTCGCCGCAGCAGCACTGGCCGACCAGACAGCCGCCAGCAGCATCACCCTTGCGGGCGAACCCCTCGCCGGGGATATCTTCCGGCGCTGGAGTCAGCAGGAACTCAGCAACACGCCGGTCGAACTTAGCAACACCGGCACCACGCCGACCGAAGCCATGGTGGCGGTGACCGGCATCGCGGTCGTTGCGCCGCCCGCGAGCGAAAACGGCTTCAGTCTCAACCGGCAATATTTCCGCCCCGATGGCACCCCGGTCGATCCCACCGCCACCCCGATTGCCCAGAACGAGCAATTGGTGGTCGTGCTGACGGTCACCCCGACCACACTCGGCTCCGGGCAATATCTGGTGGTCGATCCCCTGCCCGCCGGCTTTGAGATCGAGAACCCGCGCCTGACGGGCGGTGAAGGCGTTGCCGGTTTTGCCTGGCTGGAAGTCGCCACCCCCGCCCATGTGGAAGCGCGCACCGATCAATATGTCGCCGCCTTCCGCTACTGGTCCGAAGCGCCCGAGTTCTCGACGGCCTATCTCGTTCGCGCGGTCACCCCCGGCCAATTCGCCCTGCCTGGGGCTACGGTGGAGGACATGTACCGGCCAGAACTGCGCGCCAATGGGGGAGCCGGGAGCCTTGAGGTTGTCCCGGCCGGGCCATGAGCCCGGCCCTTCGTCGGCGGTGGGGCGCCCGGCGCCTCCTCGCGATCGGCCTCGTGTTGCTGGTTGTGCTGGGATCGGGCGGCGCCCTTTACCTGCGCGCGACCATCGAGGAAATCCGCGCCACTCTGCCGCCCCTGCCCGATCTGGCCACCATGCCGGTCTCGAGCGTCGTGGTGGACCGCGACGGCGCGCTGCTGCGCCCCTTCACCATCGCCGGGCGCTGGCGCTTGCCAACCACTTCCGATGCCGTCGACCGGCAATTCCTGCGCATGCTGCTGGCCTATGAAGACCGCGATTTTCCCAGCCACCATGGCATCAACTGGTGGTCGATGCTGCGCGCAGCGGGGCAGTTCGTTGGCGCGGGGGGGCGGATCGTTTCAGGCGGCTCGACCCTTTCCATGCAGGTCGCGCGGCTACTGGAGGGAGAGCCGACGCGCAATGGCTGGGGCAAGCTGCGCCAGATGGTGCATGCCGATGCTCTCGAGCGCGCGCTCAGCAAGGAGCAGATCCTCGCCCTTTATCTGACCCTTGCGCCCTATGGCGGCAATCTTGAGGGCATTCGCGCCGCGAGCCTGGCCTATTTCGGCAAGGAGCCGGTCCGCCTCACCCCCGCAGAAGCTGCCCTGCTGGTGGCCCTGCCGCAATCGCCCGAAGCGCGCCGGCCCGATCGCGACCCGCAGGCGGCGCTGGCCAGCCGCAATCTGGTGCTGGAGCGAATGGTGAGCCGCGGCATTCTGACCGCCGACGATGCGGCAGCAGGCATGAGCGAACCCATCCCCACGGCCCGCCATCCATTCCCCTTGCTGGCGCCCCATCTCGCCCAGGCTGCGCTCGTGGCAGCACCCGGCCAACGCGAAATCCGGCTGACGCTCAAGCGCCCGCTCCAGGCCGCACTCGAGCGGCTGGGGGCGGTGCGAGCCGCCCAGTTGGGACCCGGCGTTTCGGTGGCGATCCTCGTTGCCGACCAGAGCAGTGGTGCCATTCTGGCTTCCGTGGGCTCGGCGGGCCTTTTTGCCGAGGACAGCGCCGGCTTTGTGGATATGACCAAGGCGGTTCGCTCGCCAGGCTCGACCCTCAAGCCGCTAATCTATGGGCTGGCCTTCGAACTGGGGCTCGCCCATCCCGAAAGCCTGATTGAAGACCGGCCCACCGCCTTTGGCAGCTATGTGCCGGTCAATTTCGGTGGCTATAGTCGCGGGACGGTCAGCATCCGCCAGGCTTTGACGGAGTCGCTGAACATCCCTGCCGTGGTGGTGCTCGACGCCGTAGGCACTGCGCGGCTGGTGTCGCGGCTGCGGCGGGCGGGCGCCGTCCCGCTCCTGCCCAAGGGCGCCGCGCCGGGGCTGGCGATGGGTCTGGGCGGCGTCGGGTTGACCTTGCGCGATCTGGTTGGGGTTTATGCTGCGCTTGGCCGCGGCGGCACTCCGGTCCGCCTGCATGAAACACTGACCCAGGCCGACGAACCACCACTGGCAGCCCCGGTGCTGGATGCCACCGCAGCCTGGTATGTCGCCGACATCCTGGGTGACGTGCCGCCGCCGCTCAATGGCTCCCCCGGCCGTATCGCCTACAAGACTGGGACCTCCTATGGCTACCGCGACGGCTGGGCGATCGGGTTCGATGGTCAGACTGTGATCGGTGTCTGGGTTGGCCGCCCCGATGGCGCGCCAGTTCCGGGCCTTTCGGGGGTGTCGAGTGCTGCGCCGATCCTGTTCGAGAGCTTTGATCGGCTCGGGGCACCCGCCGTGCCTCTGCGCCAGCCGCCTCCGGGCGTGCTGCACGTGGCGAATTCGGAACTGCCTCACCCACTGCGCCGCTTTCGGCATCCTGATGAAACAAGGGTAGCCCAGCAGAGCGGGCCAGAGATTGCCTTTCCCCTCGACGGGGTCGACCTTGATCTGGGGCTCGCAGGGGGATCCGACAGCCCCTTGACGGTCAAGATCCGCAACGGCGCCCCACCCTTTACCTTTTTCGCCAACGGCGCGCCGATCGGGAGTTCGGCCTTTGCCCGCCAGAACAGCTGGCATCCCGATGGACCTGGCTTTGTTGAACTGGCCGTGGTCGATGCCCAAGGGCGCGCAGATTCGGCCACGGTGTTTGTTCAATAACGGCCATGACTTATGTATGCTCATTTGTGATGCAACCGAACTGGTTAGCCGTTTATTTACCGTGTTAGAAATCAGTCGGGGATTGCGTGTTGATCAAACTTGAGCGCCTGTTACCCAAAACTCGGGTGCCCTGGGACGCAGTGGTGGTGACCGTGCGGGAGTCTCTGGGGCGAACTGTGGCCGATGTTGCCGCAGTGGATGTAATCGCCGACTTTCCCCTGCCGGTGCCGGCGGCCCTGGCCGCCGCCGAGGAGCTACGGCGCAAGACGGGTCTCAACCGCATCGTCGTAATGGTGGAAGACGAGCGGCTTTGGCGCAATGACTGGGGCGAACTGGCCTGAAGTCACCGAAGTTCGCCGGCCGATACCTGATAAGCTGCCGCGGGCTTTACTTTCCCACCGCGAGCGCTTATTTGTGCAGCATACGCGTTTCCAGCCCAAGCGGCTGCGGATTTTCGGCGCGGCTTCCTTCGTTTTATTGCGCAGGTTTATCAACCGCAGGCTCATGGCCGAGCGGTTATTGAGCTCGACCTGATAGGTTTGGGAAGCGCTGCCATCGCCACGATGCTCACCATCATGGTCGATTTGCCGGAGAGCTGAAACCAAAGCGCGTTGTTCGCCCTCACTCGTCGAGGGGCAGGCTTAGCGGCCAGGTTCAATGTGAACCGACCGCCGAGGCGGCGCCGGATTGGTGCCAGCCAGCCCTCCCCTTGCCGAACCATCAACCCTGCGCCCGCCCAACTCTTTTTGGCCCGCAGGAACTCGCCCCAAAGCGCCACAGGCGCTCAGCGAGTTAGCATAGCCCCCGCTCCAGTGGGGCTCCTTGAACGAGACCGAATGACACATACCGACTACACTGCCCCCGCCGAGCTTTTCCTTGGCCGTGATCACCAGACTGCCTTTGAACAGGGGGCCAAGCGGTTCCCGACCGCTGCCCAGGCCATCCGCTTTGCCGTTGAGGAAGCTGCACCCGTGAGCCTGCATGGGGCACTGCTCCAGGTGGGCACCAAGGCTTATCGTAAGCATGAACTCACTCAGCTTTACCGCAGCGCCGATTTCCCGCTGCCGCGCAAGCACTGATCAGCTTGGCGGCAACGCGCCGCACAACCTAGCTGCAAAGATCAACAGAACGGCGCCATAAGTGATCTGGCGCCGGTCTTTTGTGTCGGGGCGTGGTTTGCGGGTCGTCCGGCTCAAGCGGCAAGCTTTATTGGATCTTGACGCCCGCCTCGGCAATCACTGGCGCCCAGCGCTGCACTTCGGCCTGCACATATTCCCCCAGTTCCCCGGGTGTGGAGCCGACGACAACAGCCCCTACTTCTGCCAAACGGGCCGTCACAGCGGGATCCTTGACCGCGGCGACCGCTGCCTCATTAAGCTTGGCGATCACTTCGGGCGGCGTCCCAGCTGGCGCAAAAAGCGCATTCCAGGTGTTGGTTTCGTAACCGGGAACTCCAGATTCATCCATGGTCGGCAGGTCGGGGAAGCTGGGCGAGCGCTCGAGCGTCGTAACCGCCAGCGCCCGCAGCGTACCGCCCTTCATGTGCTCGCTCGCGGAAGGCAGATTGTCGAAGATGATCGGCACGGCGCCGCTGATGGCGTCCACCAGTGCAGGGCCCGAACCCTGATAGGGAACGTGAACCATTTCTACCCCGGCCATGGATTTGAACACTTCGCCTGAAAGGTGGAGGGGCGTGCCATTCCCTGAAGAGGCATAGGCATATTCTTCGGGCTTGCTCTTGAGCTCGGCAATCAGCTCCTCGACATTGTTGGCTGGGAAATCAGGATTGACCAAAAGCACATTGGGCACCGTCACCAGCAGGGAGATCGGCGTGAAATCGGCCACCGGATCAAAGGGCGGCGTGGTGTAGAG
Source organism: Devosia sp. Z6_126 (assembly GCF_058133495.1). Taxonomy (NCBI): domain Bacteria; kingdom Pseudomonadati; phylum Pseudomonadota; class Alphaproteobacteria; order Hyphomicrobiales; family Devosiaceae; genus Devosia; species Devosia sp. Z6_126. The sequence goes on from NZ_JBYUNO010000001.1 coordinate 328,933, forward strand.
CGAGGCGCTGAGGGCATGGGTGGCGATGGTGCCCATCAGGATCGTGTAGCCGTCTGGAGCTGCGTCGGCCACCGCAGTGGCGCCGAGCACGCCCCCGGCACCGGCCTGGTTGACCACCAGCACCTGCTGGCCAAGTTGCTGGCTCATGGCTTCGGCAACAACGCGCCCCACCAGATCGGTGGAGCCGCCGGGTGCAAAGGGCACAACGAGGTTGATGGACTTGGTGGGGAAATTGTCTTGCGCCAAGGCTGGAGTGACCAGGGCTGAGGCGAGTGACAAGGCGGCGACAAGCAAAGACGTTGGTTGCATTTATTCCTCCCGATGAATGGGCGAAGCCGCTCTGCGGCGGACATTCGCCCGTTTGATGTAGCTTGAAAAAGCGGTCTCAGTCCTCCTCGACAAAAACCTCCTGCCGTTTCTTGCGGATATTGGGCAGCACCGCAATCACCACCGCCAGAACCGCCAGGGCGAGCAGGGTTGCCGAGATGGGCCGGGTGACAAAGATCATCGGATCGCCCCGCGAGATGATCATGGCGCGGCGCAGATGCTCTTCGAGCAGCGGCCCCAGCACAAAGCCCAGCAGCAGCGGCGCCGGCTCGCAACCGAACCGGATCAGCACATAACCGACAATGCCGAAGAACCCGATGGCATAGATGTCGTAGATGTTCTGGTTTATCGAGAAGCAGCCGATACAGGCAAAAAGCACGATGGCGGGAAACAGCGCCCGGTAGGGAATGGAGAGCAGTTTCACCCACAGCCCGATCAGCGGCAGGTTAAGCAGCACCAGCAGCACATTGCCGATCCACATCGAGGCGATGATGCCCCAGAACAGCGCCGGCTGGTCATTGATGACGTTGGGGCCGGGGGTGATGCCCTGCAGAATAAAGGCACCCACCATCAGCGCCATCACGGGATGGGCGGGGATACCCAGCGTCATCAGCGGAATGAAGCTGGTTTGCGCCGCGGCATTGTTGGCCGATTCTGGCCCGGCGACACCCTCGATGGCGCCGTGTCCGAATTCCTGCGGGTTCTTGCTCAGCCGCTTTTCGGCAGAATAGGACGCGAAGGACGCCAGGATATGCCCGCCACCGGGCAGGATGCCGAGCACGGAACCCAGCGCCGTGCCGCGCAGCACCGGCCCGGTCGAGCGGCGAAAATCCTCCTTGGTCAGCCACAGGTTCTTGACCGCCTTGATCATGACCTCGCGGCCCTTTTCGACCTCGAGATTGCGCAGGATTTCGGCGACACCGAAAATACCCACGGCAACGGACACAAAGTTGAGCCCGGAATAAAGCTCGCGAATGCCGAAGGTGAAGCGTGGCTGGCCGGTATAGATGTCCTGCCCAACCATGCCCAGCAGCAGGCCCAGCACGATCATGGCGAGGGCCTTGAGGATTGAGCCATGCGCCAGCGCGATGGAGACCAGCAGGCCCAGCACGATCAGCGCGAAATATTCGGGCGCACCGAAATTGAGCGCCGCTCGCGCCAAGGGCGGCGCGAAAAAGGCCAGCAACAGCGTGCCCACGGTCCCGGCAAAGAACGAGCCCAGGGCGGCGGTGGCAAGGGCGGGACCAGCACGGCCCTGCTTGGCCATTTGGTAGCCATCGATCGCGGTTACGGCCGAGGAGGATTCCCCGGGCAGGTTGATCAGGATCGCGGTGGTGGAGCCGCCATATTGGGCGCCGTAATAAATGCCGGCGAGCATGATCAAGGCGGTGGCCGGCGAGAGCGAAAAGGTAATCGGCAGGAGCATGGCGATGGTGGCGGTAGGCCCGATGCCGGGCAATACGCCCACCAGGGTGCCCAGCAGGACGCCGATGAAACAATAAAAGATGTTGATCGGATCGAGCGCGACGGAAAACCCAAGTCCAAGCGAAGCAATGATATCCATGGCTGTCTCCTATCGCCCGAGCCAAGGGCCGACGAGCGGCACGGAAAAGCCAAGTCCGATCACAAAGATCAGCGCGCACATCACCGTCAGTCCCACCGCCAAGATCGCGGCAAAGATGGGCGAATTGTTGCGGCTGGCCATCGCGGTGGCGAACGCAGAAATGAAGACCACGGGCACAAAGCCGAGGCCCCGGATCGTTGCGGCAAAAAAGATGATCGTGCCGAGTATCAGCACGATCGCCCGCCAGGACGGCGGCGAACGTGTTTCCTTGTCGGGCTTGCCCAGCCCGCTGATGGCCACTGCAGCGCCAAGGGCGACGAGTACACCCCCCAGCATCAGCGGCATGAAGCCCGGGCCCATGCGAAAGGCCGTGCCCACTTCATAGTGCAGGGCTTCGGTGGCGAAATAGGTGCCGAAGGCCACAAACAGCCCGCCGGAAACGAGCTCTTTAGTCGATGCATTGACCGCCATCAGCCGGTCACTCCTTTTCTGCGCTTAGATGCAGTGTCGATTCGCGAGGGCCAGGTCGCGGCGCATCGCGCCACGACCTCGACACTCGACAGCACGGGGTCCTTAGACCTCGCGCGCCTTACTCGGCGAAGACGCCGGCGGCTTCGATCACGCCTTTCCACAGTGCAATCTGGCTGGTCAGGGTCTCGGTCAGTGCTGCGGGGGTCGCTTCATCGGCAGAAACCGGGACGGTGCCTAGTTCGGCAAAGCGGCTCACCACGGTTTCGTTCGCCAAAGCGGCCTGGAGCGCGGCTTCGAGCCGGGCAATGATCGCTGCATCGGTGCCGGCAGGCGCATAAAGACCGTGCCAGACGCCGATTTCCAGTTCCAGCCCGCCTTCGACGGTGGTTGGCAGGTCAGGCAAATTGCCCAACCGCTCGGGCGTCGTGACCGCATAAGCCTTCACTTCGCCGGCCTGGATTTGGCTGGTCGTATTGGTGGTCTGGTCGCAGATCATGTCGATCTGGCCCCCGATAATGTCGGTCATGGCCGGGCCGGCGCCCTGATAGGGCACGGTGGTCATCTGCGTATCGAGCGAGTCCATCAGCAGCATGCCGCACAACTGGCTCGCCGAACCAATGCCGGCATGGGCATAGGTGATGTCCTCGCCATTGGCCTTGATGTATTCGAGCAGTTCAGCAAGCGTCGTCGGCTCGAAATCCTTGCGTGCCACCAACGTCATCGGCACCGAGGTGATCAAGCCTATCGGCTCGAAATCGGTGGTCGGATCATAGGGCAGGCTACGGTAGAGGGTCGGCGCCGTGGACATGCCGATATGGTGCAGCAGCAGCGTGTAGCCGTCATTTGGCGCGGTTGCGACCTGCCCGGCCCCCAACGTGCCGCCAGCGCCGCCCACGTTTTGCACCACGACCTGCTGGCCAAGATCCTCGCTCATCACTTCGGCGACGAGCCGTGCCACCGTGTCAGTCGGACCGCCGGCGGAGAATGGGACCACAACCGTGATGGGCTTGGTGGGATAGTCCTGCGCAAAGGCGGTGCCAGTCAGGCTGAACCCGGCAACCAGTGCGCCGGCGACGAGGGTAGTTAGAGTCTTTTTCATTATTGATCCTCCCGGGATAGCAAAGGGCAGCGAATTGCGGCCACCCCGATGCACACATCATTGCAATCGCCGTGCCAAGCGGCAGACGCAAGGCAGATATGCGGCGCGCTTCTGGCGTGCTAGCTATTCTGGCAAGAACTTGCCGCGTGGCCGCCAAGTTCAGGCAAAAACCTGCCAGGAGGATCATTGGCAAGCTGGTTTACCGCATCGGGTTTCATCAGCCGCACCCAGCTTATCTGTGCCACCGGTGCATTGGTGCTGGTGGCGGCGGTCGGCTGGGCCAGCTTTGAGCTGGCGCTGGCGGGAGCGATCAACAATGCGGGGCACGAGGCCGAGCGGCGCCTCGCCTTGTTTGATCGCACGCTCGAAGCGATCATCGAGCGCTTTCATTATCTCCCCGCCTCAGTGGCCCTCGCGGCCGAAGCGCGCGATGTCCTGCTCAGCCCGGGCGACGAGGAACTGCGCGAGCGCGCCAATGGATTCTTGTCCAAGCTCAACGACGCTGCCGGCGGCAGCGAGCTTTTTGTCATGGCTACGGATGGGCAGGTGGTGGCCGCCTCCAACTGGTGGGCCTATGACAGTTTCGTCGGCGAGAATCTGGGTTACCGGCCTTATTTCGAAGAGGCCATGTTGGACGGCGACGCCAAGTTCTACGCCGTGGGCAACGTCACGGGCGTCGCGGGATACTTTCTGGCACGCCGGATCGATGGACCCGATGGGCCATTGGGGGTTGCGGTCACCAAGATCAATCTTGGGGAGATCGAGGCCACCTGGTGGCGTTCGGGCGAGTTGATCGCCATTGTTGACGTCAACACTGTCGCGATCCTTTCCACTCGACCCGATTGGCGCTATCGCCCGCTCCTGGCGCCATCACCTGCGGAGTTGACCCGTATTACCGAACAGCGCCGCTATGGCGACGCGGGCTGGGTCGAAACCCCCATTGCTGCCGATATCTGGCCGTCGCGGCGAGCCCAGCTTGCCTACCTGACCGGCCAGGACAGTGAGACCTGGGGCCTGTTCCTGGTTGATGAAATGCGGTTGCCGACCCATCAATGGCGCCTGGTTTCGTTTACGCCGACGGCACCGCTGTTCCGGGCAGCGTGGACCGCGGCAGCCGCCGCTGCGCTCGGCGCCTCGGCCCTCCTCCTGATCCTGGCCCTTCTGTGGCAGCGGCAACGCATCGTGGCCGAACGTTTAGCCGATCACGAGCAGCTCGAGCAGCGCGTTGCCGAACGCACCGAAGCGGTCCATGTCGCCAATGAAGCGCTTCGTGCCGAGATCGCTGAGCGCATCTATGCCGAACGGGCTCAGGCCGAGGCGCAGGCGGGATTGGTGCAGGCAGCCAAGCTCGCCAGCCTCGGCCAGGCGCTGGCCGGGGTCGCCCATGAGGTGAGCCAACCCGTCGCGGCCCTCACCACCCATCTGGCCAGCGCCAAGCTCATCGCCGCCCGTTCTCCTGGTTCCGAGATCACACCGATCCTGACGACCATGGACAAGGTGGTGGATCGGCTCGCGGCCCTGACGAGCCATCTCAAAACCTTCGCGCGCAAGGACACGCGGATTGAACAACAGGCTGAGCTGGGCGCTGTGATCAGCAATGCGCTTGACCTCGTGGACCACAAGTTGCGCGCCTTTGGCATTGATGTGGAATACCAGCGCCATGGCAGCAAGCTCCTCGTGCCCGGCAACCCCGTTCACCTCGAACAGGTGGTGATCAACCTGTTGTCCAATGCGGCTGATGCCATGGAGCACAGCGCCGCCCGGGTGCTGTCCATCGGTGTGCACCAGCATGGGCGTAGCGCCGAGATTGTCGTCGCCGACACCGGCTCGGGCATCGCGCCATCAGACATCGGCAATCTCTTCGATCCGTTTTACACAACCAAAGAGGTCGGCCGGGGGCTCGGGCTCGGCCTGGCTATTTCCTATGGGCTGGTCCGAGACCTCGGTGGCGCGATCAGCGTGCGCAGCTCCCCCAAGCAAGGCTCCACCTTCACCGTTCGCCTCCCCCTCGCCCACTCTACCGTCGCGGAGAAAATTCCTGCATGAGCAATCCCCTGGTGTTGATCGTTGATGACGAGGAGATGGTGCGCACGGCGCTGGCGCAATGGCTGCGCCTGTCCGGGTTTGCCGTGCAGGTCGCGGGCAATGCCGACGAGGCCTTGCTCGCGCTCGATGACGTGCACCCCGATGTGGTGCTGACGGATGTGCGCATGCCTGGCCTTTCCGGCATGAACCTGTTGCGCACTGTTCGTGACCGCGCGCTGCCCACCGAGGTCATCCTCATCACCGGTCATGGTGACGTGCCAATGGCGGTTGAAGCCATGCGCGCGGGCGCCTTTGATTTTCTGCAAAAGCCCTATGTGCCCGACGAACTGGTCGCCAGCCTGCATCGCGCCGTGTCGCAGGCCGCGCTCAAGCGCGAAATCGCCCAGCTGCGGCGGCGCCTCGATGGGGGCGAAAATGAACTCGCCGCCCGCCTGGTCGGCGCCTCAGGGATCATGGAAGAGCTGCGCCATGCCATCCGTGAGCTCGCCCCCATTCCAACCGACGTCGTGGTGCTGGGGGAAACCGGCACGGGCAAGGAAGTGGTCGCCCGGTGCCTTCATGATTTCTCCCCCCGCGCCAAGGGCCCGTTCGTCGCCGTCAACTGCGCCGCGATCCCGGCCGAGCTCATCGAGTCCGAGCTCTTTGGCCATGAAGGGGGCGCCTTCACCGGCGCCAAGGGCCAGCGGATCGGCAAGTTCGAGTTCGCCAATAGCGGCACGCTGCTGCTCGACGAGATCGAATCCATGCCGCTCCTCGCGCAGGCCAAGGTGCTGCGGGTGATCCAGGAGCGAACGGTTGAGCGTCTGGGCTCCAATCGGCAGATCCCGCTCGATCTGCGCATTGTTGCCGCGTCCAAAGTGGATCTGCGCGCCGAGTCAGAGGCCGGGCGATTCCGCGCGGACCTGTTTTATCGCCTCAACATGGCGACGCTCCAGCTGCCCCCGATGCGTGAGCGCGGAGATGATTGCGTGGTGCTGTTCCACCATTTCCTCGCCCAAGCCGCCCACCGCTTTGGCCGGCCGGTGCCTCCGCTCCACCCCGCCGACATCAATGCCCTGGTGATGCATTCCTGGCCGGGCAATGTGCGCGAGTTGCGCGCCGCCGCCGAACGCTTTGCGCTAGGTCTTCACCCCTCGGGCCATTCGCTCCAGGCGATCCTTGATCCGCGCATCAAGGCGGTGCCAGTTTCGGGCCTGAGCCTGGCCGATCGTGTCGCGAGCTATGAACGGCACGTCATCGAGGCCGAACTGTCTCTCCACGCCGGCTCGGTCGCGGCCGTTGCCGAAACCCTCCAGGTCCCCCGGCGAACGCTTAGCGAGAAAATGACCCGCCTCGCGGTCCGAAGAAGCCTGCAGGAGACGTAAACGCATCTGGTTGCCAGCCGGCGCGGCCGCCGGCTGGCAACCGTCCCCCAAGGGAAAGCTCGCCCACTCACAACCGACCTCGCCGAGCACTGCGGCAAAGGCGGGTGGAATAATCTAAGTCATGGAAAAGGAATGGCGCGCCCTAAGAGATTCGAACTCCTGACCCCCAGATTCGTAGTCTGGTGCTCTATCCAGCTGAGCTAAGGGCGCGCAGGCCATGTCTGGCCGCTTGGTGTGGGAGGCGGTCGGAACCGCTCTCTGCAGCAAGCGCGGCAACCCATACATGGGTGATCCGGGGTTGGCAAGGCCGTGCCGGGAAAATCCACAGGGCCTCACGACAAGCGCAGCGATAAGGGCAAGATCAGCTCGAAGCGGGTTCCCTGGTCCTGTTGGGCCAGCACCAGCCGCCCGCCATGGGCCTCGGCGATTTCGCGCGCGATTGCCAGACCAAGTCCGGTCCCGCCCGCGCGGGCGGAGCCTTCAAAGGCGACGAACAAATTGTCGCGGGCGCGCGGGGGGAGTCCTGGCCCATTGTCGCTCACCGCAATAACAAGGCCATCGTCCCGCTCCCCGGCGGATACGCTGACCTGGGGCGACTCCACCTTGACGCCAGCAGCCTCGAGCGCCTCACGGGCATTCTTCAGCAGATTCACCAGCAATCGGCCGAGCTGGGTTTGGTCGACATTGAGGCGCAGCTCCTGAGGCGTTTCATTGTGGAAGCTGATCGTTGGGTGCCCCACAAGGCGGGCATCAAAGGCTGCGTCCTCCACCAGGGCACGCAACGCCACCGGCGCCAGTACCGGCAGCGCAGCGCTTTCACGGCCGTAATCCAGCACCGATTGGGCAAAGCCGATTGCCTTGTCGAGGGTGGTCACGAGACGGGGCGCGAGGCGCTGCACCTTGGGATCGTCAAGGGTGGCCACCTGGTCGGACAGCAATTGGGCCGAGGTCAGGGTGTTGCGCAAATCATGATTGATCTTGGCGACGGCGAGCCCGAGATCGGCCAGATGCTGGCGCTGACGCAGCATCGAGAACAGATCGGCCTCCATGGCGGCCAGTTCCCGCTCGGCAATGCCGATCTCGTCGCGGCGGCCGGACGGGGCCAGGATCAGGCTCGCATTTTCCGGCGCCTGCCGGAAGGCCAGCATATTGGCGGTGAGCCGGCGCACTGGATAGATGAACAGCCGGCTGACCATCAGGTAAAGAGCCACGGCAGTCAGCGCGGCGATGATGAAGGACACCAGCACAATATCGCGGGAATAATCCAGCAGGTCTTGGCGCAATGGGCGTTCGGGCATCAGCACTTCAAGCAGGCTTTCGTCGACATCCCCCTCCCCCACAATACGCAGGGTCCGTCCCGGGCCGGCAAACAGCGTATCCATGGCACCCATGATCAAGGCAAAGGGATTGGATTCGCGGATATCGGCCGTAACCACGCGGTCGGGTGTGATCGGCTCGGTCAGCTCGATCATCTGACTTTGCCCTTCGCGCCGATACACAATGGCGTTGGCACCCGCCGAGGTCAAAAGCCGATCGGTGAGGCTGCGCGGCAGGGCCGGCACATCGGGCACGGCATCGAGCACGCGGGCTGCCACCATGCCGACGCGCATGCGGTCATTGAGCCAATTGGCGCGGAAGCTGGCGACGGACGGCAGATACACCACCACCTCCACCGTCAGGATCACGGCGATGATGGTGACAATGAGTTTGATGGACAGGCCGGAGAACCGGCCCGGCATAACATTGCGCGCGGCTGTCATCCCAGCCATTATAGTCAATTGAGGCGCGCTGGTAAGCCCCGCTCAGCCTAGCAAGCGCGGCAGCTTGAGACGGCGCCGTGTGGCGGGCGCAGATGCAGTTTTGCCCTCGAACTGCTCGGCCGCGCTACGCAGCACTTCGGCAAAACTAGGATGGGGCAGCACCAATTGCGCCAACTCGACCACAGGCAGGCGCCGCTCCATCGCAAGGACGATGATGGCCAGCATTTCGGCCGCCCCAATCCCGACCAGCGCCGCACCGGCAAGGGTGCCGTCATTGTTGACCACGAGCTTGGCGGCTCCATGCGCAGCACCCGAGGCGCGGGCCTTCGGGTTCTCGCTCCAGTTGGCCCGCAAGATCTGCTGCCCGGATGCACCGTCGCGCGGCTCCGTGAGGCCGATCTGGGCCAGTTCAGGCGATGTCATCACCAGGGTGGGAGCAAGCTTTGAATTCGAGGTCTTCTTGCCCAGCAGCAGCCGGCCCAACAGCGCTTCGCCAGCGCGGCGCGCGGCATGGGGATGATTCTCGTTGGCAGCGCCGCCCACCGCGCTGACGCGATTATTGGTCGTACGACCGACCGCGCTCACCTTGATCTGCTCTGGCTGCTGGTCTGGGGGGGCGATGCCGGCCTTAGCAAGGTCCAACCCTTCGAGATCAGGGATGCGGCCCGTGGTCACCAGCAGGTGGGAGGCATCCAGCAAGGTGGTTTCGCTTCCGAAGTGCTGCAACTGCACCCCGATGCCCAGCTTGCGCGGCAAAACCGTAATTTCCACATTCTCGTGGAAGGCGATCCCCTCTTCCGCCAAGGCGCGCAGGAGAATGGCTCGGCTCTCCGCATCCGCTTCTGACAGGATCGCCCCGGGCGAGGTCAGCGTCACCTGCGAGCCCAGCAGGGCATGGACCTGTGCCAGTTCGAGAGCTGCGGCATCGCCGCCAATCACCACAAGATGGGTCAGCTTTCGCGTGTTGGCGACAATGGTGTCGGGGGTGAAAAACGGCACATCCTCCAGCCCAGGGATCGCCGGTATCTTCGGGGTGGCCCCCGTTGCAAGAATGAAGTGTTCGGCCCGGATGGTGGTCTGGCCGACAACCAGCGTTTGCTTGTCTGCAAATGCCGGGGCGCCGGTGAGGATAACAATGCCAAGCGCCTGCAAACGCTCGGTCGAGCGCTCGGGGGCTAGTTCCGCCACGACGCGACTCACCTGCTCGCTGACGGCGCGGTAGTTGATCTTGGGCGGATCGCCGGCAAGACCGACCGCAGCGCCAGTTCGCCAGCTGTGGGCGCGCGCAGCGATACCGGCCAGGGCAGCCAAGGCCACTGTCTGGGCCACTCCGTCGCCCGCCTCGGGGTGACCGCGATCCACCAGCACTACGCTCGCGCCATAGCGGCGGGCGCGACACGCCAGTTCCACGCCCAGCGATCCGGCGCCAATGATGCAGAGATCAGGTTTGCTCAGTTCCGCCATTGCCGCTGGCCAAGGTAAAGATAGCGCGTTATGGGGCGATCCGCGGTTGAAAACAACAGCGCTCCGCTCTCCCCAGCCGATCTTGCGCAAGGGTGTGGTGGCGCGTTGACTTGCCGCCCCGTTTTGCCTATAGACGCCACCAACCGGCACCGTCCGAGCCCCGCGCTTGACCTGTGCCCCCATTTTCTTGCGCAAGCAGAGCCAATAAGAGGAACCGGGCGCAGGCGCGGTTTGATGTTATGAAGCGTACATATCAGCCCAGCAAGCTCGTGCGTGCCCGTCGCCACGGTTTCCGCGCCCGCATGGCAACCAAGGATGGTCGTGCGATCATCAACAAGCGTCGCCGCGACGGTCGCAAGAAGCTCACGGCCTGAGTGCTGCTGGCCGGATGACGGCCGTGGATGAAGCCGTAAGTTCCTTGCGTCGGCTGCGTAAGCGATCGCAGTTTTTGCGGGCCGCCCGGGGCAATCGCGCCGGGCGTTCCGCCTTTTCGCTGCAGGCCATCGCCGCGGCGGATCCGGATGCGGGCATCGGCTTTACAGTTACCAAAAAAACGGGCAACTCGCCCCAGCGCAACCGCATCAAGCGCAGGCTTCGTGCGGCTGCGACCGAATGCGCGCCTTTTTTTCGGCCCGGCCATGATTATGTAATGGTCGGCAGGCCCGAAGCGCTCAGCGAGCCTTTCACTAAGCTGGTCAAGGACCTCGGCATCGCCATTGGGCGGGTGCACCAGGAGCGCTCACCAGACCAGCGCAACCCTTCGGGCCGCAGTGGCCACCGGAATCCCCGACCATGACAGACAACCGCAACGTGATCATCGCCATCATCTTGAGCATGGTGGTGCTGTTCGGCTGGCAGTTCTTTGTGGCAGGGCCGCAGCTGGAGCGCGCCCAGCAGCAGGCGCAGATCGCGGCGGAACAGGCCCAGAGCGAAGCGGCGCTCGCGACACCCGCGACCACCGAAGCGGGCACATCAGTTGCACCTGGAGCCATTGGTGCGGATGGCAACCCTTCTTATCCCGATCGCGAAACCGCTGTCGCGGCAACGCAGCGCATCACGATCGACACGCCTGACCTGCTCGGCTCGATCAACCTGACCGGCGCGCGGATCGACGATCTCGAACTCAAGCAATATCGTGAAACGGTTGAGCCGGATTCACCCATCATCACGCTGCTGACTCCGGCCGGCGCGCCCAATGCTTACTTCATCGAGCAAGGCTGGGTGGCCGCTGGCGGCGCCAATGTCCCGCTGCCCACCGCGCAAAGCGTATGGACGCTCGAAGGCGACAATACCGTTCTGACGCCCGAAACGCCGGTCACGCTGCGCTTTGACAATGGCGCGGGCCTTATTTTCCGGCGCACCTTTGCGGTGGACGAGCATTACCTGTTCACCGTCACCCAGAACGTGGAAAATCTCAGCCCCACTCAGGTGTCGCTGTTCCCCTATTCGCGGGTTGTTCGGTATGGAACGCCCAAGGTGCAGAACTTCTTCATCCAGCATGAAGGCCCGCACGGCGTCCTTGGCTCGAACAATCTCGTTTCGCTGAAATATAGCGATCTGCAGAAGGATCAGCGCCGCCAGATCGACAACACGCAGGGCTGGCTCGGCTTTTCGGACAAGTATTGGGCAACCGCCGTGCTGCCCAACCCGCAGGCCAGCATCAACGCGCTGTTCTCCTGGAAGAACAATGCCGGCTATGACGATTACCAGACCAGTTTCGTGGAAACGACGCCGGTTGTAGTGCCACCAGGCGGCAGCGCCACGCACGAGACCTATGTCTTTGCCGGCGCCAAGGAAGAAGCCGTTATTGCCTCCTACGAGCAGCAATATGGCTTTGACCGGCTGGAGCTGTTGATCGACTGGGGCTGGCTGCACTTCATCACCAAACCCATGTTCCACCTGCTGACCTTCCTGCATGGTGTTCTGGGCAATTTCGGCCTCGCGGTCCTCGCGGTGACCGTGATCGTCAAGGCGATCTTCTTTCCGCTGGCGAGCCGTTCCTATGCCTCCATGGCGGCAATGCGACGCGTGCAGCCAGAGATGAAAGCCATCCAGGAGCGCCTCAAGGACGACCGTCCCGCCCAGCAACAGGCGATGATGGAGCTCTACAAGAAGGAAAAGATCAATCCGCTGTCTGGATGCTGGCCGATCCTGATCCAGATCCCGGTGTTCTTCGCCCTTTACACCGTTATCTTCATTAGCCTTGAAATGCGGCATGCGCCATTCTTTGGCTGGATCCGCGATCTGGCTGCGCCCGATCCCACCAATATCTTCACCCTGTTCGGCCTGATCCCCTGGGATCCGACCGCCCTGCCCCTGATCGGTGGTTTCCTGCATCTCGGCGTATGGCCCGTGATCATGGGCATCACAATGTGGGTGCAGATGAAGCTCAATCCGCCGCCGCCAGATCCGACTCAGGCGATGATCTTCAACTGGATGCCAGTGATCTTCACCTTCATGCTCGGCACCTTCCCCGCAGGTCTCGTGATCTACTGGGCCTGGAACAATACGCTCTCGATCACGCAGCAGTGGTTCATCATGAAGCGGCACGGCGCCGAGGTGAACCTCCTGGGTAACATCCTCGACAGCTTCAAGCGCAAGCCCAAGGCCGCCGAGCCGCCCAAGGCGTAATCGCCAAACACCACTATCCATGCTAGAGCCCGCCGGAGCCACACCGGCGGGCTCTGCCTTTTGAATGACGAGACCCCATGAGCGCACCAGACTATTCGCCCGACATCATCGAAAAAGGACGCCTGCTCTTCGCGCGCCCCTTTGTGTTCGTGAAAGGCTGCGTACGCATCGCCGACCTGCCGCCCATGGACAAGGTCGAGATCGCCTTTGCCGGGCGGTCCAATGTGGGCAAATCCTCGCTGATCAATGCCCTCTGCGGCACTTCGGGGCTCGCCCGCACGTCCAACACGCCCGGACGGACGCAGGAGCTCAACATCTTTGAGAGCACCAGCGCAGAGCTGCGCATCGTTGATATGCCGGGTTATGGCTACGCCAAGGCGCCCGAAGACAAGGTGCGCGCCTGGACCAAGCTTATTCACCAGTATCTGACCGGGCGGGCGACGCTGCGCCGGGTTTATGTGCTGGTTGATGGCCGCCACGGCCCAAAGGACAACGACCTGACCGTGATGAACGAGCTCGACAAGTCGGCCGTTAGTTACCAGATCATCCTCACCAAAGCCGACAAGCCTTCGGCGGAAGAACTTAAAAAGGTCATCGCGGCGACCCAGGCGGCCATCGCCAAGCGCCCGGCGGCTCACCCGCAGGTGATCCTCACTTCGAGCGCCAAAGGCGATGGCCTGCGCGAACTGCGCACCGAAATAGCAATGCTGCTCGAGAGCTGAGCCCCCGCTCAGCGGCTGGCAAGGAAGCTGGCGAGATAGCCCGCCACTGCCCGGCTGTCCGATGGCGTCGTGAAGGATGCACGCGCGGCCGCAACGACATTGTCGGCCGCAACGCCCTGACGCAGTTCAGCCAAAGCCAAAGCGTAGTCGTCGGTGAATTCGGGATGAGGCTGCAGGCTGAGCGCGGCCCCGTTGCGATAGATCAGGCCGGCATTGGGCGTGAAAGGTGACGCGAGCAGTATCTGGGCTTCGGCGGGGCCGTGATCACCTGATCCTGGTGCGAACAGCTGATCGCAAAGCTTGCTGGCGCCGAGCCCATGAAGGCGGGTTTGGCCACAACATCATAGCGGTGACGCCCGATACCCCAGCCTTTCTCGGATTTGCGCACCGTGCCGCGCAGTGCATCGGCCATAATCTGGTGACCAAAGCAGACCCCGACCATGGGTGTGCTCCGCGCATAGGCCCGGCGGATGAAGTCGCGCAGCGGATCGAGCCAGGGCAGATCGTCATACACCCCGGCCGATGAGCCGGTAATCAGGATGGCTTCCACCCTATCGAGGTCGGGCGGAACGGCACCTGCTCCCACAGGCACCACATCATAGCTGAAATCGGCGCCGACTTCCTCGAACATGCGCCGGAACATCGATGATAAGGCCCGAAGCGCGAACGCAGTTCGTCGGGGACTTCGCCGGTCTGCAGGATTGTGAGTTTCATGAGGATGCCGATCGGATGAACCGTCGATCCTTATCGGACAAGCAGTTGAGCCTGCAAGACCGAGCTACGCCGTGGCGGGGACAAACCGCATGGCAACCCCATTGATGCAATAGCGCAAGCCGGTCGGGGCGGGACCATCCTCGAACACATGGCCCTGGTGGCCGCCGCAATTGGCGCAGTGCACCTCGGTTCGGGTCATGAACAAAGAATCATCCACTGAAGTGCCGACACCCCCTTCAATGAAGGTGTAAAAGCTGGGCCAGCCGGTGCCGCTATCGAACTTGGTGGCGGAGTCGAACAAGGCCTCGTCGCAGCCGGCGCAGTGGAAAATTCCGGTGCGATGCTCGTCATTGAGCGGGGAGGTGAAAGCGCGCTCGGTGCCTTCGTGGCGCAGCACATCATAGACGGCGGGCTCGAGCTTGGCCTGCCATTCGGCATCGGTGAGCTTGAACGGAAACTTGCCTTCAGCGGCGATGCTGCCGGCGGGGCGCAGCATCGAGAAGGCGCCGAGGGCTGCAACAGCACTGCCACCAAGCAAAATGGTTCGACGGGAAACGGCCACGGCATGCTCCTCAAAAACCAAAACCGCCTATGCGGGGCGCTGTTGTGCAGTCTAGGTAGCGCTTGAATGGTGCGCATCACAATATTTGGTGAGGGTCCGCCCGAAGGCGAACCCCCTCAGCGCAAGGCGGGTGCGGCCGCCCCTTGCTGATTACATGTCCGACTTGGGCGTCAGCACGGCGTCGATCACGTGAATCACGCCATTGGACTGGATCACGTCGGCAATCGTGACATTGGCGACGGTGCCGTTCTCGTCGGTAACGGTCACGCCGCCATCAGCGGCGGCGAGGGTCAGCGTGCAACCGCCAACGGTCTCAACTTCGTGCTCGCCGCCATCTTCCTCGACCATGGAGACGATGTCAGTGGACAGCGCCTTGGCCGGGATCACGTGGCAGGCAAGGATAGTGGAGAGCATTTCCTTGTTTTCGGGCTTGAGCAGGTTTTCGACAGTCCCTTCGGGCAGCGCCTCGAAGGCTTCGTTGGTCGGGGCCAGAACGGTGAACGGGCCCTCGCCCGAAAGCGTATCCACGAGGCCGGCGGCCTTTACGGCAGCAACCAGGGTGGTGTGATCAGCTGAATTGCTGGCGTTCTCGACGATGTTCTTGTCGGCAGACATGGCTGCGCCGCCGACTTCAGGATTATCCTGGGCAAAGGCGACGCCGCCAAAGGCGGTAACCGAGAGCATGGCGGTAACAGCAAGTGTGGAGAGCTTCATTGTAGAGTTCCTTCCTCGTGATTGTTTGCCCGTTATTGGCTCGGACATGGGAAGGTACGGAGGCCTGCCGTGGGCAGTTTCGGCGATTTCAGCACCGAAACCGGGAAAAGCGCTGAAACTTTTTGCCGCTCGGGTTCGTACGCCGGCAGCGCTCATTGCTTGAGAGACGACGTAGAAAAGGGCGCGAACCAGGTCGCGCCCCTGAACCGCCCGAGCTAAGCAGAGGCCTCTGCTAGATGCGAGTAACCTGGCCCTGCGCCACGATCGGGCCGGTGGCCACGCCGGTGGGCGAGCCACCCTTGGGCTCAAGCGTCAGCGCAAGGCTTGAGCCTTCGCCCCAATGTTCGAGGATTTCGGGAGAAACCTTGACCTCGATCGCCTCGCCAATGGGCACAACGCCCATGGAGATCACGCTGTCATCCTCGATGGCCCAGAGTTCGAGGTCCTGGTCGGCCGCGGTTGCCCCCGAAAGAGCCGTCAACCGCAACGTGCCCGCGCCGTCGTAAAAGGCGAGGAAGCGCACATCGCTGCCTTCGGCCTCGAGCGCCGCCACGAGTTGGGTCGCCAAAGCTTCAGACCCCAGTTCGGGGCGCAGGAGGTTGGCGCCAATGGCGATCACCGCCACCGCCGCCGCTCCGGCCGCCACAGCGCGCCAGAACGCCAGACTATCCCAGAAACTGCCCCAGCCCCGGGCTGGCTCTGGCTGGCCGAACAGGCGCCCCTCGATCCGCGCCAGCAATCGCGCCGGCACCGGCGCTTCGGCGAACTCGGCATCCAGAGCGGCGAAGCTGGAGGTCCAGAAGTGCTCTTCTTCCTGCAGTGTCCGATCATCGGCGATCATCTCTGCCACGCGACGATGCTCATCCGGCCCGAGCAGCCCGAGCACATATTCGGCAACAAGCGCGCGTCGCCCGCTGGCATCTCCGCCGCTCTGTTCACCCATGCTCATGCCGAAAGACACTCTCTTAATCTGAGCAAACTGCGCCGCAGCCAGGTTCGCATCGTGTTCAAGGGGATGCTGTGCCGCTGGGCCAGCTCCTCATAACTAAAGCCATCCAGATAGGCGCCGCGAACCGCTTCGGCCCGGTCGGGCTCGAGGGTTTGCAGGCAACTATCGATCTGCCCGCGGACCTGGCGATCAGCGGCCGCCTGTTCGGGGTTGGGTGCGTCGTCCGCAATATCGAGCGCCGTGTCGATGTCGTCGGCAACGGGGCGGCGCGCCCGGAGAATATCGAGCGAATGGTTGCGCGCCACGGCCACCAGCCAGCTGATCGGGCTAGTATGGCCAGGAACATAGCGATCGGCGCGCTGCCAGATCTTTACATACACCTCCTGGATGGCCTCTTCGGCTTCCGAGCGGTCCTTCAAGATACGCAGCACGACGCCGAATAGTTTCGCGCTAGTGCGCTCGTAAAGGCTGCGGAACGCCGCGCGATCGCGCAAGGCACAGCGGGAAATCAGCTCGGCGATCTCGGGGCTCGGTGTCTGCATAACCTGTGTTGTAGCGGGCGGCGGCAAATCCGCAAGGGCTCAGCGCATCGAGGCGCTGGCAAATGGCCGATAGCGTCTTTTCCTTTGCCGCGTCATGCTCTAGACCCTCAACCGTCTTTTGGCCCGCTTCGGGGAGAAATGGTCTGTCCATGACGCAGGAAAACAACACAGTCGACCGGTTCTCCCATGATGCGGGGATCCTGGCTCAGGCGCTGCCCTATATGCAGCGCTATGAAGGCAAGACCGTCGTGGTCAAGTATGGTGGCCACGCCATGGGCGACCAGGCCCTCGGCCAGGCCTTTGCGCGCGACATCGCGCTGCTCAAGCAATCCAAGGTCAATCCGATCGTGGTGCATGGGGGCGGGCCGCAGATTGCGTCCATGCTCAAAAATCTCGGCATCGAATCCAAGTTTGAGGGTGGCCTGCGCGTCACCGACCAGCGCACCATGGATGTGGTGGAAATGGTGCTGGCCGGCTCCATCAACAAGGAAATCGTCGCCCTCATCAATGCCGAAGGCGAATGGGCGATTGGCCTCTGCGGCAAGGACGGCAACATGGTCTTTGCTCGCAAGGCCGAAAAGAAGGTGCGCGATCCCGGCTCCCATATCGAGCGCGTGCTCGATCTGGGTTTTGTCGGTGAGCCGGTGGAAGTGGACCGCACCCTCCTTGACCTGCTCGCCCGCTCCGAGATGATCCCGGTGATCGCGCCGGTCGCTCCCGGGCGCGATGGCATGACCTACAACATCAATGCGGACACCTTTGCCGGGGCCATTGCCGGCTCGCTCGGCGCCAAGCGCCTCCTGTTCCTGACCGACGTGCCGGGGGTGCTCGACGCCAATGGCAAGCTGATCCCGGAACTGTCGGTGCGCGAGGCCAAGGCGCTGATCGCCGACGGCACGATTTCGGGTGGCATGATCCCCAAGGTCGAAACCTGCCTTGAAGCGCTCGACAATGGCGTCGAGGGCGTGGTGATCCTCAACGGCAAGACCCCGCATGTCGTGCTGGTCGAGCTCTTCACCGAGCACGGCGCCGGCACGCTGATCGTGCGCTGAGCCCCAACGCATCTCTGCTGGAATAAAAAAGGCCGCCTTTTGGGGCGGCCTTTGTGTTTGCTGCTAGTGTTCCACCACCACCTGCGCGGCCGGAGCCCCCTGCCCTTGTCCCTGCCCACTGCCGCGCTTAAACAGCGGCACTGCCAGGAGCACCAGGAAAAAGCTCGCCACCTGATACCACAGGGCAAAGCTTGCTGCATCGGCAAAGGCGATCTGGGGCGTGGTGCCTGCAGCCAGTCCCGAACCTAGGCGCCCGAAGAACAGCTCGCCCACTAGCGCAATGCCCAGGGCCCCACCTACCTGCTGGAAGGCCTGCAGCGCGCCCGAACCGGCTCCGGCATCGCGGGGCGGCACATAGCGCAGCACCAGCTGGAACAAGGACGAGAAGCCCAAACCTAGTCCAATACCGGCAATCAGCAGGGGCGCAAGAAAGCTCCAGTGATCGATGCTGTCGCGGGCAGCGGCAATGATGAAATGGAGCCACAAGATCCCCGATGACAACAGCACGCCCGAGGCCGCCAGCCGCCCCCGCAGCTGGCGCGAACCGAGGCGCCCGGCGATGAGCGACGCCAGCAGCACGCCCACGGAGAATGGCGTGTTGGTCAGGCCGGACTCCAGTGGGGTAAAGCCGAAGCCCGACTGGAGCAGCAGCGATATCACCATGAACATGCCGGGAATGCCGGAAGCAAACACGGTGATCACCAAGGCACCAAACATGAAGTCCTTGTTGGTGATGAGGTCGAAGTTGAGCAGCTGTGGCTCGCCGAGGCGCGCCCGGTTGCGCGTCCAAAGCGTAAAGAGGACGAGCCCGACCACCCCAGCCACAATCATCGCAAAGCACCAGGCCGGCCAGCCATAGGCACGTCCTTCGATGATGGGAAACACCAGCAGCACGATGCTGGCGCCGAACAGCACGATGCCGACATAGTCATTCTTGAGCCCGGCATGGCCTGGCAATCGGGGGATCAGCAGATAGCCTGCAACAATGGCGGCAATGCCCACCGGGATGTTGACGAGAAAAATCGGCTGCCATTCCAGACCGAACAGATTGGCGGAAATCAGCAAGCCACCCAGGATGGGTCCGCACACCGAAGCGAGGCCCGCCGACAAGCCGAATAGGGAAAAGGCCTGGCCTCGTTCATGGGGCGGAAAGGTCACCGTCGCGATGGCCAGCACCTGCGGCGTCATCATGGCGCCGGCAAGACCCTGGATCACGCGGGCGATGATCAGGAATTCGATATTAGGCGCCATGCCGCAAAGCGCTGAAGCGGCAGTAAAGGCGCCGACGCCCCACAGGAACATGTGGGTGCGGCCTCGCCCAGCCGCCCGAACGGCAGCAGGCCTAGGGCGAAAGCCAGCACAAAGGCGGCAACCACCCATTCGATCTGGCTGTCGGTCGCCCCCAGCCCCTCGCGCATGCTGGGCAGGGCCACATTGACGATGGTCACATCGATCAGATTCATGAAGTTGGCGATCAACAGCACGAACAGCGCCGGCCAGCGCCGGGGATCGGCCGTGTCGGGCATGGCCGCCGATGCGGGATTAGCTGTGGACATGGTCTTGCTTTCCTTGGACAGTTTGGGGGGCGCCAAAGGCGCGCTCGAGTTCGGCAAAGACGCGCTCGAGCGAAGTGCGGTGTGCGGTCCAGAGCCGCCAGTGATCGCTGAGGGCACCCGTGGCAATGAGCGCGGCCGCCAGCGGGTCGAGATCGGGGCGGAACGAGCCATCGCCGATGCCCAGCTCGAACAGCTCGACGAATTGGCTGCGCCACAAATCGTGCAGCGGCGCCATGATGGCGGCGATCGCCGGATCACGGCGACCGCGCTCCATCATTTCGGTCAAAACGATAATGAGCTCCGGCGTGTCTTCCACGATCTCGCGAAATTCCTCGAATTCGAGGCGCAATTGCTCGAGCCCGTTCTTGCCGGTGCGGGGACGCCGCTCGGCCTGGGCGCGAAAATCGGCGCGCAGGCTTTCCGCCACTAGCGCGATCAGGGCTTCCTTGCTGGGCACGTGGTAATGGAGTGTCGCGATATTGATGCCGACGCGGGCGGCAATGTCGCGCGTGCGCAAGCCCTCGAGCCCTCGCTCGACAATGATGGCGCGCGCCGCCAGCGCGACGGCACGCCGACGATCATCGCCACTGCAACGTTTGGGTAGGGGCTCGCTCGGCATGGCGCTCAACTCTGGGGAGCGGCGTCCTAGCGCACCTGCGCCAGCCAATCAATCATTTGATTGGGAGGCCCGGCTGAATTTTGCCCGTGCGTCCATCGCTGTTGACATCTGCGCCGGGGAGGCCGAGTTCCCCTTTCTGTTCGTCACCGGAGCCCGCCATGCAGGATTATGTCCGCCGGATCTTGACCTCCGCGGTTTATGAAGTTGCCCAGGAAACGCCGCTCGAGCGCTTGCCGCTGCTGTCGGCGCGCCTGGGGGCCGATGTGCTGCTCAAGCGCGAAGACCTGCAGCCGGTGTTTTCCTTCAAGATCCGCGGCGCTCATAACCGCATCGCCCAGCTCACCGCCGCCGAGCGCGTGCGCGGCGTCATCTGCGCCTCGGCGGGCAACCATGCCCAGGGCGTCGCCATGTCGGCCACGCGGCTCGGCATCCGCGCTATTGTGGTGATGCCCACCACCACGCCCACCATCAAGATCGGCGCGGTGCGGCGGCTGGGCGGCGAAGTGGTGCTGCATGGCGACGGGTTCGATGCCGCGCGTGCCCATGCCGCCGAGCTGGCCGCAACCCATGGCTATGTCGTCGTGCACCCGTTCGACGATCCCGATGTGATCGCCGGGCAGGGCACGATCGGGCTCGAACTCATGCGCCAGCAGCCCGGCTCGATCGGCGCCATCTATGTCCCAATCGGCGGGGGCGGGCTGGCAGCCGGCATTGCCGCCATCGTCAAGTTCCTGCGCCCCGATATCCGCGTCATCGGGGTCGAACCGGAGGAAGCTGCCAGCATGAAGGCGGCCATTGCCGCTGGCCATCCCGTGCCGCTCGACGAGGTGGGGCTGTTTGCCGATGGCGTTGCCGTGCGCCAAGTGGGCGACGAAACCTTCCGGCTCTGCCGCGAACTGCTCGACGACATCGTGCTGGTTTCCGCCGACGAGATCTGCGCGGCAATCAAGGACATTTTCGACGATACGCGCGCCATCGCCGAACCCGCCGGCGCCCTGGCCCTGGCCGGCTTGCGGCGCCAGGTCGAACTGGGCACGGCCCCGAAGGGCCCGCTGATCGCCATCAATTCGGGCGCCAATGTCAATTTCGACCGCCTGCGCTATGTGGCCGAACGTGCCGAGATCGGCGAGCGCGCCGAAGCGCTCCTGGCCGTCACCATTCCCGAGCGTCCCGGCAGCTATCGCGATTTCATCCGGCTGATCGGCCAGCGCTCCATCACCGAGTTCAACTACCGCTTTGCCCATGGCGAAGCCGCGCGCATCTTTGTGGGCGTCAAGCTCAGCCGAGGCGATGCGGAAAAGGCCGAGATCCTGTCCCTCCTCGCCAATGCGGGCCTCTCGGTCATCGACATGACCGACAACGAGGTCGCCAAGCTCCATGTGCGCCACATGGTGGGCGGGCGCGTCGCCAATCTGGCCGATGAGGTGATCTACCGCTTCCAGTTCCCCGAACGCCCCGGCGCCTTGCTGCGCTTCCTTGAGGGGCTGACTGAAGCCTGGAACATTTCGCTGTTCCACTACCGCAACCACGGTGCCGATTATGGGCGCGTGCTGGTGGGCATCCAGGTGCCGCCCGAAACCCGGACTGCCTTTGAAGCCCATCTGAACGCCATCGGATTTCCGTTCTGGGACGAAACGGGCAACCCAGCCTATAAACTTTTCCTTGGAACCTGAGATCGGCGGAACCAGCAGGCGCTCCGGGGCGTCATGCTGTTGCCACCAACAGCCAGCATAGTCACCCTTCACCCCACTCCAAAAAGCGGAGCCGCCATGACGCCGACCAGAAACAAGCACCTTTTTGCCCTGGCCGGGATGGCCACCCTGGCCATGCTCCAGCCCGCCATGGCCTTGGATGCGCAGAGCTTTGTTGATCGGGTGGAGGCCATCTACGAGCCGCTTGGCTATGAGCTGAGCTTTGGCGAGGCAACGCTTGAAGGCGACACCATCGTGGCCAAGGCTGTTCGCATCGGCGTTGGCGCGACGGCCGGCGAGCCGGCGCCCTACACCGTGACGACCGACATTACCTTTAGCGGCGTTACCGAGCTGGCCGACGGCGCCTATATGGCTGAAACGGTTACGGTTCCCGATATCGACACCGACTTTGCCACCGATCCGGTGGGGCACCTCACCCTCAAGGATGTGCGGCTCGAGGGCTTCTACCTGCCGGCCGGCGAGACGATCTCGGCCGATGCCGTGTTGCAGCTGGTGCGAGCGATCAAGACGGGGCCGATGACGGTGACCCGTGATGGCGCGCAGGTGGCGAGTGTCGCCTCCATGGAAGCGGTTTCGACCTTCAATCCCGAGCCTGGGACCGGGCCACTAGTGGATTTGACCTCGACGCTGGCGATCAATGACATCGATCTGGACCTGTCGACCATGAAGGACGACGACCCCGAAGCCGCCGCTGACATCGAGGCGCTGGGGCTGACGCAGGTGCAGGGCGATGTCAGCCAGTCCATGAGCTGGTCCATGGCCGACGGGCATCTGGTGGTCGATAAGTTCCTGTTCGACTTCAACGATGTGGGCGCGCTCGACCTCCGGTTCGACCTGCTCGGCGTCACGCCGGCGCTGATGGACAAGCTCGGCAAGGCGCAGGCCGCGACCGAGGCGCAGGGCTATGATCCCGAGAGCAAGGAAGCCCAGGCCGCCCAGATGATGATGGGCATGGAATTGCTGCAGGGCGTGACCCTGGTCGGCGCCTCGATCGCTTATGACGACGCATCGCTGGCCGACAAGGCGCTGGATTTGTATTCGGCAAAACAAGGAGTTGAGCGGGCTGAGCTGGTTGAAGGCCTCAAGGCCAGCTTGCCGCAGATGCTGGCGGGTACCGGCGTTCCGGCGCTGGCCGATCTCGTGACCGGGCCGGTTTCGGCGTTCCTTGATGACCCGCAGAGCCTTGAAATTGCTGTTCAACCGGCGAGCCCGACGACGCTCCTGGTGTTGACGGCTGCAGCGGCAAACCCCGCGGGATTGCTGTCGATGCTGGGGCTGGCGGTTACCGCCAACGAGTAAGCCCAGCTGCCAAAAAGGCCGGTTCGCCGGCCTTTTTCTTCCCCTGATGGTGGTGAATTCATTTAGATGAACGTGTTATGAACGGCTTATGAACGAGCTTTTGCCGCCGCGGATTGCAAGCTTATCGCATGTGCAGGATTGGGTGTTCGATCTCGACAACACCCTTTATCCGCGCACCTGCAATTTGTTTGCGCAAATCGATATCCGCATCACCAATTACGTGATGGACCTCACCCGCCTCGACTTCGAGGCGGCCCGGGCATTGCAGAAAACCTATTACCGCGATTTCGGCACGACGCTGAACGGGCTGATGCATGGCCACAAGGTCGACCCCGACCATTTCCTTGATACTGTGCACGCGATCGATTATTCGCCCGTCGCCCCCCATCCCGAACTGGTGGAGGCCATTCGCGCCCTGCCCGGGCGCAAGTTCATTCTGACCAATGGCGATGTCAGCCATGCCCGCTCGGTGCTGCGCCAACTGGGTGGCGGGGATTTGTTCGAGCATGTGCACGACATCCGCGCCATGACCTTCGTGCCCAAGCCGCACCGGCAGGCCTATGAGGGTTTTCTCAAGGCCCACGACATCGATCCCAACCGGGCGGTGATGTTCGACGATCTCGAAAAGAATTTGCTGGCGCCCCATGAGCTGGGGATGTCCACCGTGCATGTGGTGGCCGGCGAGGACTTCGTGCATGACCAGGTGGAAGCCTGGGAACTCGGTCGTGGCGCCGGCGCGCATGTGCACCATATCACCGACGATCTGGCGCGGTTCCTGCGCGAGCTGCCCTAGGGGCTGCACCGCTACATAGTGTTGAGGTGCAGGATATTGCCGTCGGGGTCCTTGAACCAGACCATGCCGAAATCGCCGGCATGGTGGATGTCGCCCCGCAGCTCCATGCCCGGATAATGTTCGAACACCACACCTTTGGCAGCAAGATCGGCGGTAATCGCCTCAAGCTCGTCGCCGACGCCCCAGACCACGGCATTGGCCTGGTTGGTGCCGGCATAATCGGAGCGGTAGACGACAAGCCGAGTGCCGCCGGTACGAAAGGTCAGCACATCGTCGTCACCCCCTTCGAGCTCCAGCCCCAAAATGGTGCCATAGAAATGCTGCGCCCGCGCGATATCGCTCACGGCAACAATCGCCGAAGAGTCTTTCTGCTTGAGCATCCCATCCTCCCTGCAGGCTTATCCTGACCATGGCTGAGATCGGCCTTATTGTGCGCCCAGTGGGGGCGATGAAACAAGCCAGCACTGCTGACCTGCGCTGCTCGTGCGGTCCCCTTCGCGCTAGGCTGAAGCCATGAGCCAATTTGCTTCCCGCCGTCTACCACCGGTTCCCGAGGAAGCCGCCAGCTTTCGCGAACGCATGCGCAATCTGCGCCATCTCGGGCGGCTCCTGGCGCAGATCTGGCGAACCAGCCGGTTCCTGACCGCTGCGAGCATTGGATTGCGGCTGGTGGCGGCGGTGCAGCCGGTCGCCATGCTTTATGTGGGCAAGCTAATCATCGATGAAGTGGTGCGGCTTTCCGGCTCGCCAGCGCCTGGCTCAACCCTGGCGGAATGGTGGGCGAGCGGGTCGCTCAACACGATCGCGGTGCTGCTGCTGATCGAGCTGGGGCTGGTGATCGGCTCGGACCTGCTGTCGCGCCTGACGGGGCTGGCGGATTCGGTGCTGGGAGAATTGCACTCCAATACGGTCAGCGTCGAGTTGATGGCCCATGCCGCCAGGCTCGATTTGCGCCACTTTGAATCGGCGGAATACCAGGATCGGCTGGAGCGAGCGCGGCGGCAGGCCGCGGGGCGCAATGCGCTCCTGAGCCAGATCTTCGGGCAGGCCCAGGATATCATCACCGTCATCACGCTGGGCGCAGGCCTGTTTGTGTATGCGCCCTGGCTGATTGCGCTGCTGCCCCTGTCCTTTGTGCCGGCGATCTGGGGCGAAACGCGGTTCAATACCCTCGCCTATTACCTTTCGCGCGGGCGCACTCCCGAGCGGCGCGAGCTGGAATATATCCGCCATGTCGGCGCCAGCGCCGAAACTGCCAAGGAGATCAAGCTTTTCGGCTTGGGCGGCTTCCTTATCAACCGGTTCCGCACCCTCGCGCAGACCATTTTTGTCGAGAACCGGCGCATCGCGATCCAGCGGGCGGGCTGGGGCGCGTTGTTCGCCGCCATCGCCACCCTCACCTATTACGGCGCCTATGGCTATATCGTTTGGCGCACCATCACCGGGGCTTTTTCCATCGGCGATCTCGCCTTTCTGTCGGGCTCGTTCCTGCGCCTCAATGGCTTGTTCCAGCGCATCCTGCTGGGCTTCACCAGCATTGCCGGCCAGTCGCTTTATCTCGACGATCTGTTCTCATTTTTCGAGATCGAGCCCACCATCGTGCCGCCAGCCCATCCCAAACCCTTTCCTCAGCCGATCCGGCGGGGCGTGCAGTTCGAGAATGTCGGGTTCCGCTATCCCGATACGGATACCTGGGCGATCCGGAACCTGAGCTTTACCCTTGCCGCCGGGGAAACCCTGGCGCTGGTGGGCGAGAATGGGGCTGGCAAGACCACGATCGTCAAGCTGATGACCCGGCTCTACGACCCCGATGAAGGGCGGATCACCGTCGATGGCGTGGATCTGCGTGACATGCTGATCGAAGATATCCACGCCCATATCGGGGTGATCTTCCAGGACTTCATCCGCTATAGCCTCACCGCACGCGAAAATATCGGCGTGGGGCGCATCGAGCTGCAAGACGACATGGACCGGATCAAGGCCGCGGCCGAGCAAAGCCTCGCCGATGGGGTGATCGCCAAGCTGCCCCTTGGCTATGAGCAGCCGCTGGGGCGCCTGTTCAACAAGGGCCGCGACCTCTCAGGCGGGGAATGGCAAAAGATCGCCATTGCCCGCGCCTATATGCGCGATGCCGAACTCATCATTCTCGATGAACCCACCGCCGCGCTCGATGCCAAGGCGGAAGCCGAGGTGTTTGCGCGCTTCAAGAGCCTTGCCGCCGGCAAAACCGCGGTGATCATCTCGCATCGGTTTTCAACCGTGCGCATGGCCGACCGTATCCTCGTGCTGGAAAACGGGGCGATCCTGGAATCCGGCTCGCACCAGGACCTGGTGGCGCTAGGTGGGCGCTATGCCGAACTGTTCGAGTTACAGGCCGCCGGTTACCGCTAGGAATGGGCATCTGAGCCCGTCCCCGCCTGGGAGCGCCGGTTTGGCCTTGGCAAGCTGCACAGAACAGCCTTAGCTCTGCCCGAGGTCCACAAGAGGTTGCATGATCACCCCGAACGACAGCCAGATCACCCTAATCGCCGAAACCTATCGTCTCCTGGGCGATCCGACGCGGTTGCGGGTAATGCTGGCTTGCCTGGCGGGCCCGATCGCCGTGGGGGACATTGCCCACACGCTCGGCGTGTCGCCTTCCCTCGTCAGTCACCATCTGCGCTTGCTGCGCTCGGCGCGCCTGGTGCGCGGCACGCGGCGTAACAAGCAGGTGTTCTACGAGGCAGAAGACGATCACATCGCCCATATGCTGACCGATATGATCGAGCATGTTGGCGAGGAACAAGGCGGCGACGCCGGGTCTTGATCACACCGGCGTGTGAGCCTTGCATCCGACATATGAACAGCTATTCATATGATAGAGGATGAGGTGAGGTCGATGAACGCAGATGGCCATGAGGGGGATGCCAACGCGGCGGCCGGTGCGAGCGCAACTGTGGCCGGGCAGGTCCACGATCACCACGAGCATGATCACGCCTCCCACAGCCATGAGCACGACGATCATGGCCATCACCATGATCATGGCGGACACAGCCACGCCCCCAAGGTCGGGGCCAATAATGAACGCGTGGTGCTGATCGGCTTTGCGTTGACGGCTGGCTTCATGCTGGTGGAAGTGGTGGCGGGATGGCTGTCGGGCTCGCTGGCGCTGATCGCCGATGCCGGCCACATGCTGACCGATGCGGCCGCCCTGCTGCTGGCCTGGGCCGCGTTCCGCTTTGGGCGGCGGGCTTCCGACGCCACGCACACCTTTGGCTTCATGCGGCTCGAAGTGGTCGCCGGGCTGGTCAATGCACTAACCCTGTTTGCCCTGGCTGGCTGGATCCTGTTCGAGGCAGTGCAGCGGGTGATGTCGCCCCAGCCGGTGCTGGCGGGGCCGATGCTGGTGGTGGCGATCCTCGGGCTGGGGGTGAACCTCCTCGTTTTCCGAACGCTTCAAGGCGGGGACAAGGACCACGTCAATATTCGAGGCGCCGCGCTCCATGTGCTGGGCGACATGCTGGGTTCTGCCGCGGCGATCGTTGCCGCCATCGCGATCTGGCTTACGGGCTGGATGCCGATCGATCCGATCCTGTCCTCCCTTGTGTCGCTGCTGATCCTGCGCAGCGCCTGGAGCTTGCTGCGCAATTCGCTGCAGATCCTGATGGAAGGAGCGCCCGGCAATGTGGTGGTGGAGGAAATCGGCCCCTATCTGACCAAGACCGTCCCAGGGCTGAGGGCGGTGCGGCATATCCATGTCTGGTCCATCACCTCCAACAAGCCCTTGGCGACGCTGGAAATCGCCCTTGCTCCCGGAGGCGACCCGGCCGCCGTAACCCGCGCCACCAAGGCGGCGCTGCTGGAAGCCTATGGCATTGCCCATTCCACGGTGGAAATCGACTGGAGCCAAAGCCCGACCCATTGTGCCCTGGGTGACGCAGCGGCACCGGCCTGAGCCCCTCCCAATTGCCCACCGCGCGCTCCCTTGGCGCCGCCCACATCCGGTTCCATCGGGCGGGCGAAAAATACCCCTTGGTCTGTTGTCGCAAACCCGTGTTCTCGGGGGGAACCAATTGGGGGTCGTTCCGATTGAGTCCCCGAACGCCACAAGGCAAATTAACCGAGGAAATCAACATGGCTGAAGAAAAGAATCTTAACGATTTGTTTCTCGATACGCTCAAGGACATCTACTACGCCGAAAAGCAGATCGTAAAAACTCTGCCTAAGATGGCCAAGGCTGCCCAGTCGCCCGAACTTGCTGCCGGCTTCGAACAGCACCGCGATGAAACCGACGTGCATATCGAACGCCTCGAGCAGATCTTCGAATTGCTCGGCAAGCCCGCGCGCGGCAAGACCTGCGACGCCATTCTCGGGATCATCGAGGAAGGCAAGTCCATCATGGACGAGTTCAAGGGCACGCAGGCGCTCGATGCCGGCCTGATCGCGGCGGCACAGGCCGTCGAGCACTATGAAATGGCCCGTTACGGCACGCTGCGCACCTGGGCCCAGCAGTTGGGGATGACCGACGCGGCCAAGCTGCTCGAGACCACGCTGGGCGAAGAAGAAGCGACCGACAAGAAGCTGACGACGCTCGCCACCGGCGAAGCCAACGCCAAGGCCGCCTGAGCCCTAGCAGGGGACTAAGATCAAGCCGGCAGGCCGCCCAAGCGGCGGGGCTGCCGGCTTGCGCATGTTGCAATAACCTACTGTAATTTCAAGACAATTAAGGGAACTTCCGTCCGCTCGCGGCATTGTGTGCTCACTTGACGTCGGCCACGGAGCGGCCAAGGCGACGTTCTCTAGAACCTAAAGGAGTCGGAGCGATGAGCCCCCAAGATCCTAGTCAATTCTCAGCAGACCAGACATCGAGCACCGGCGGCGCCGCGGGGATCGTCCCCGATCAGGCCAAGCAGGACCTGAGCGCAGCTCAAGAACAGGCCAAGCACGATTTTGCTGCGGTCAAGGAAACCGCCAAGAGCGAACTTGACGCGGTTGCCCAGCGCGCGGCCGAAGAAGTGCGCAACCTCAAGGGCCAGGCGCAGGAACAGCTTGGCGCCGCGACCGAAAAGGCCCGCTCCTTTGCCAGCGAGCAAAAGGACATGGCCGCGGGCCAGCTCAGCGGCATTGCCTCGGCCGTGACGCGGGTTGCCGATGAACTCGACAACGACCAGCAGAGCACCATTTCGGGCTATGTCCGCGACCTGGCCAATGGCCTTAATCGCGCATCCGAAACGGTCCAGAACAAGAATGTCGACGACCTCGTGGGCATGGCCCAGGACTTCGGCCGCCGCCAGCCGCTGGCCTTCCTGGGCGTTGCAGCCCTGGCCGGCTTTGTGGCCAGCCGCTTTGTGCTGGCTTCCGCCAACCGCCGCAGCGGTACGGGCGGGCAGACTTCGGGTGAAACCGGCTATACCGGCAATTCCTCCAGCTATGCCAGCTCGGGCGGTTTTGCCACCGGCGGCAGCGGTTCGGGCACCGGTTCGAGCGGTTATGGCACGGGCAGCAGCGGCTATGGCTCGACCGGTAGCACCGGTTCGACCGGCAGCACCGGCTCCAGCTATGGCTCGACCGGCGGCACGGGTTCGGGCACCGGCTCCAGCTATGGTTCCACCCCCGGCACCGGCAGTTCCTATGGATCGACCGGCGGCAGCACTTCGGGCTCGGGCTCGGGCCTAGGCTCGGGCAGCGGCTACGGCTCGGGTTCCACGGGTGGCTCGACCACCCAGAATGGGGAGAAGGATAATGTCTAACGTCAATGACAGCCGGCCACTATCCGAGCTGATCGGCGGCCTTGCCGGCGACATCTCGAACCTGTTCCACAAGGAAATCCAGCTGGCCAAGGCCGAGGCCTCGGAAAAGTTCTCCCAGACCATGGGCGGGGTCGTGTTCCTCCTCGCCGGTGCCGTTCTGGCACTGGGCGCGCTGGGCGTGTTCCTCTCGTTCCTCGTGTCGCTGATTGCAGCGTTCTTCGAGGCGCAGGGCATGGACGAGACCATGGCCACTTCCATCGGGGCGATCATCGTCACCGTGGTGGTCGGCATCATCGCTTATGTGCTGGTGAACCGTGGGCTGAGTGCCCTCAAGGCCAGCAACCTCAAAATGGAGCGCACGGCCTCTTCGCTTGGCCGTGACGCCGATGTGGTCAAGGAGAGACTCTAATGGCTTACGATGACGACAACAAAAGCTCGGCCGAACTCCAGCGCGAAATCGATATGCAGCGCAACCAGGTCGAAAACCGCATCGACCAGATCGCCGATCGCCTTTCGCCCGGCCAGTTGGTCGACGAGTTCATGGCTTACACCAAAGGCGGCGGTGGCGAGTTCATCGGCTCGCTGCAGCGCAGCGTGACCGCCAATCCCCTGCCGGTGGCCTTGCTGGGCGTGAGCCTGGCCTGGCTGATGGCCAAGCCCGGCGGTTCGTCCAAATCGGAGCGGACAACGACCACCCGCGCCTATGGCGACGATGCCTGGGATGACAGCATCAATGCGCGTCGCGGCTATGGCGCCACGGACTACGACACCGAAAGCGTTTATATCGACGAAGAGTTCTATGACGACGAAGACTATCCCGTCGCCACGATCTCGGGCTCGAGCATGCAGCGGCTGGGCAGCGTCAGCGATGATGCTGGCCGCAACTACAGCGAGTTCACCGACGATTCCGGCAAGAAGTTCCGCGCCCTGACCGACAAGACGGGCCAGCGCGCCGGCCACTTCATGGATGAGGCGGGCAATCGCTTCAAGGGCTTCGCCGATGCCGGCGGCCAGCAGGTGCAGCATTTCCGTGACGAAGCGGGCAATCTGCTCGATGCGGCCACGGGCTGGGCCTCCCATACCTGGCGCCAGGCTCGTCGCAAGCTCCATGATGCCCGCGACGCACTGAGCTCGGGTGCAAGCCATGCCGGCAGTGCCGCCAGCGGGCTGCGCAGCCAGGCAGGACATGCGGGCAGTGCCATCCGCAGCCAGGCCGGTCATGCCGGTTCGGCGATCCGCCACCAGGCGGGCTCGCTCAACCACACGCTGATGGACCAGTTCCGTGAGCAGCCCCTGGTTGCCGGCGCCCTGGCTTTTGCCGCCGGTGCCGCCCTTGCCGCCACCCTGCCTCATACCGAGCAGGAAGACGCGCTGTTGGGTGAAAGTGCCGACCAGCTCAAGGCCATGGCCGGCGAGCAGGCCAGCCAGGTTTATGAGCAGGGCCGCGAAAAAGCGACCGAGCTTTATGAAACCGCGACCGGCAAGGCTGGCGAAATCTACCAGCAGGCCAAGGAAGGCGTTTCCAACGTGGCTGGGACCGCTTCCACCTCTTCGACCGGGCAGTCCTCGACCGGCCAGGGCTCGACCGGAGAGTCGACGACCTGAGCGAAAGAAAAACAAGAGGAAGGCGGGTAACCGCCTTCCTCTTTTGGGGGGAAGAATGCAAGACACGTCATCGCTTTACGCCGGTCAACAAGGTCGGGGGCGAGACGCTGCTGCGCCCACCGAAATCCCAGCCGCGGGCTGGAAAGACATTCTCTACCGCCTGTTCCGGTCCATCAATAATGACCGGATCCTGCTCACCTCCGCCGGCGTGACCTTTTACATGCTGCTGGCGCTGGTGCCGACGCTGACCTCCGTGGTCGCGATCTATGGCCTGTTCAACAGCACCACCGATGTTGCCAACCAGGTCGATCTGCTGGTGGGGCTGGTGCCCCCGGGCGGGCTCGAAATCATCCGGGACCAGCTGACGCGTCTCACCACGGAAAGCAGCCGCACCCTCAGTTTTACCCTTGTGATCTCCACCGCCATTGCGCTTTGGAGCGCGAGCGCTGGCGTCAAGGCCATGTTCGAGGCAATGAACATTGCTTATCACGAGCAGGAGCGCCGCCCTTTCCTCAAGCTCCAACTGATTGCCCTGTTGTTCACCCTGGGTGGCGCCGTGGCAGCGATCATGGTGCTGGCGACGGTGGTGATCCTGCCCGCCATTATTGCCCTGTTGCCGACTACCGGCGGGTTTGAATGGGTGGTGCGGGTCGCTTCTTATGCCGTGATGCTCCTGGTGGTCTGGCTGAGCATCGCAGCCATTTATCGCTGGGGACCCAGCCGCGAGGAA
The DNA here is from genome assembly GCF_058133495.1 of Devosia sp. Z6_126. Lineage (NCBI taxonomy): Bacteria > Pseudomonadati > Pseudomonadota > Alphaproteobacteria > Hyphomicrobiales > Devosiaceae > Devosia > Devosia sp. Z6_126. The sequence continues at coordinate 360,957 of NZ_JBYUNO010000001.1, forward strand.
GCCAAATGGCGCTGGATCACCCCGGGCGCCGTTCTGGCCGTGGTGTTGCTCGGAGCGACCTCTATCGCCTTTTCCTGGTATGTCACCAATTTCAGCGACTACAACCGCACCTATGGCTCGCTTGGCGCCCTGATCGCGCTTTTGACCTGGCTGTGGATTTCGGTGACCCTCGTGATCCTCGGGGCCGAGCTCAACTCGGAAGTGGAGCACCAGACCGCGCGCGACTCCACCACCGGCCCCGAAAAGCCGCTCGGCGAACGCGGTGCCCATATGGCCGACCATGTGGGGCGGGTCTGGCCGTGGGACCGCAAGAAGCTGGAAAAACCACCCAAGCCGCCGGCCGAGCGCCGGCCCCTGCCGTGGAGCAGCCTCGCCTTTTCGGCTCCGGCAGCCTGGCTGCTCGGGCGAGCCCGCAAGCGCGGCAGGAGCTGACCCATATCTAGTGCAAGCCAAACGGGAGCCTGATCCGTGATCCCAACACATGCCGGCCTGCCCGGCAAAGAACCACGGTGAAACGCGATGCCGCGCTTCTTTTTCGATATTCACGATAGCGACGGCTTGTTTCGCGACGATGCCGGGCTGGAACTAGAAAACATGGATGTGGCGGTGGGCATGGCTCGCCGCACCCTGTCCGACATGGTGCGCGACGCGTTTCGCGACTCCCAAACCACCGAGCTTTCCGTACAGATCCGCGATGGCAGCCAGGGTCCGGTAGTGCTGACCGTCAAGCTCGAAACGCGCGATGAAGCGGAGGATCAATCTAGGTGAGTGACATCAGCCAATTGGGCTCCTCAGACGTTGCTGGCAAAAGAGGATTCCCGATGAACCAAATGGCCGTCCCCGCCCACAAGACCATCCGCCGCGAACAGGAAATGAAGTTCGGCACCCAGATCACCGGATCGGGCGTGCGCTTCCGGCTGTGGGCACCCCAGGCGCAACGCGTCGAGCTCAGGCTGATCGGCGGGAAAACCCTGCCCATGGTGGCGAGCGAGCGCGGCTGGTTCGAGCTCGAAGTGCCTGGCGTGGGCCCCGGCACGCGCTACATGTTTGCCATTGACGGCGCGCTCGAAGTGCCCGACCCGGCATCGCGCTACCAGCCCGAGGATGTGGACGGACCCAGCGAAGTGGTCGATCCGCTTTCCTACGAATGGCGCGACCTAGGATGGCGCGGCCGCCCTTGGGAAGAAGCCGTCTTTTACCAGCTCCATATCGGCACCTTCACCGAGCAAGGCACCTTCCGGGCCGCAATCGACAAACTCGATTATCTGGTGGAGCTGGGCGTGACAGCGATCCAGCTGCTGCCGCTGGCCGAATTCAAGGGCGATTGGAACTGGGGCTATGACGGGGCGATGCTGTTCGCGCCCGATGCCAGCTATGGCCACCCCGATGATCTCAAGGCTCTGGTGGATGCCGCCCATGAACGCGGCCTGATGATGTTTGCCGACGTCATCTACAACCATTTCGGGCCCAAGGGGAATTACCTGCCCGCCTATGCCCCGGTGATGACCGAAAAGCACAAGACCCCCTGGGGCGCCGCCCTCAACTATGACGATGAAGGCGCCCATACCGTGCGCGACATCGTGTTTGCCAATGCCCGGTTCTGGATCAACGAATATCGCTTTGACGGACTGCGCTTCGATGCGGTGCATGCCATCCAGGATACCGGCCCTAAGCACATGCTGCAGGACCTGGCCGAGCAGACCCGGGCCGCAACCGATGGGCGCTATATCCATCTGGTGCAGGAAAACTCCAAGAACCAGGCCGGCTGGTTCAAGCGCGGCTGGCATGGCGGACCGTGGCTCTATGATGCGCAATGGAATGACGACGTGCATCATTGCCTCCATGTCGCGGCGACGGGCGAAAAGTTCTGGTATTACGAAAATTATGAAGGCCGCACCGACCTGCTCGGCCGCTCGCTGGCGGAAGGCTATGCCTATCAGGGCGAGATAACTCCGCATGAAGGCGAGCCCAAGGGCGAGCCCAGCGCTTTTCTGCCCAGCACCGCCTTTGTCGCCTTTATCCAGAACCATGACCAGATCGGCAATCGCCCCTTTGGCGAGCGAATTGGTCAATTGGTGCCGGCAGCGGTGACGCGGGTGCTGGCCACGATCTATCTGTTGTCGCCCCAGATCCCGATGGTGTTCATGGGCGAGGAATGGGACAGCAAGCGCCCCTTCCTGTTCTTTACCGATGTGGGCGAGGATCTGGCCGAGGCCATCCGCAAGGGCCGCCGCGAAGAAATGCGCCACATGATCGGGGACAGCGAGCCCGACCGGCTGCCGCCCGACCCGATGGCCGAGGCAACGTTCCGGGCCTGCAAGCTCGATTGGGAAGAGACCGACGAGGCCGGGCCCACCAGCCATTTGTCGCTTTATCGAACCCTGCTGGCGTTGCGGCGCGAGGAAATCGTGCCCCGGCTTCGCGGCATGCAAGGCTATGCCGGGCGCTACCAAATCCTGGGCGACAAGGCGGTGCGCGTGAGCTGGACCCTGGGCGATGGCTCGACGCTGGTGTTGAGCGCCAATCTAGGCTCCGAGCCCGTCAGCGGGGTCGATCTCTCCCATCCCCATCTCTGGGTCGAGGGCACTGTGAGTGGCGATACGCTCCAGCCCTGGAGTGCCGTTTATGACCTGCACCTCGCCCCCGCGCAGGGAACAACTGGGGTCCAGGACAGTTAAATCGGCACAAGAACCGGAGGCTCGAACAGTGCAACTTCACGTTTATCGTCTGGTGCCGGTGGCAAGGGAAGGCGACCCCAATTGGGGTCGCGCCGTCCCCCAGGGCGAAGTTGTGGTGCGGGCGCGCTCCTCGGGCGATGCCCGGGTGGTGGCCTCGCATGCGGAGGCGGCGGCGATTACCCTGCGCGAGCCATTGGCGACCACCCAGGTGGAAGCCAGCGCGCTACGCGACCCAAAACTTTACCATGTGGTGCAGGATGATAGCGGGCTTTACCCAAGCGACGGGCCGCGCACGGTGCTGAAGGCGATGTTCCAGGTGCCCGACGACTATATCGTGAGTTCAGACTAGGGGCTCACCCCCTAGTCGCTGCCCACATCGGCTTCGCCACCCTGCGGATCGGGCAATGAGCCGGTGCCGGGGGTTTTTTCGTTGTCGATCAGGTCTGGGCGCGCATGCGGGCCGGCGGGCGGCATGGTGGAGGGCGCATCCTTGCCGGGCTTGTGGTCGGGCTCGTCAGGCTTGGCGTCCGGGTGCTGGCTCATGGACTTAACTCCTTGTTGCCGAGGGAGAACGCGGCGTCCGAACGCCTGTTCCCTGCGCAGGGACGGGCTGCGTTATTGCCGGTTTGAAGACCTGGGCGCTCGGTGCTAGGGGTTCGCCGCGCCACCACAGCCAAAGGACGCGGATGTGAGCTCGACCGACGACATGGGCAAGGCCCCAACCCCGCTCAAGCGGCCCACCCGGCTGGGGGACGAGGTTTACAACGCCATTTACGGGCAGCTGATGTCGCGCCAGATTCCGCCAGGCGGGCGGGTATCGGTTGACCGGATGGCGCGTGAACTGGGCGTGTCGCAAACCCCAATCCGCGAGGCACTATCGCGGCTCGAGGCGCAGGGGCTGGTGGTCAAGACCCATCTCGTAGGCTATAGCGCCGCCGAGCAGCTCGATCGTGCCCGGCTCGAGCAGCTGTATGAATTGCGCTTGTTGCTGGAGCCGTTTGCCGCGGGACGCGCGGCCAAGGCGATGAGCGCGGAAGCGCGGGCCGGATTGAACAAGCTGGCCGAGGAGATGCGCGAAACCGAACAGGATCCGCCGGCGGAGGCTTATCGGCGCTTTGCGCGGCTCGACAGCGATTTCCACGATGCCATTGCCCAGGGCAGCGGCAATGAGCTGGTGCATGAAACGCTGACCAATCTGCACACCCATGTGCATCTGTTCCGCTTGTTCTACCATGCACGCGCCACCAGCGACGCGCTCGAGGAGCACCAAGGGATCATCGATGCGCTGACCGCCGGCGATGCCAAGGCTGCGGAAGCGGCGATGCGCCACCATCTGGAGCGCTCGCGCGAGCGCTTCATTGGCGCGTTCGAGCGCTAAGGCGCATGGCTCTCGCGCACCCGATGGCGCACGAGAGCTGAAAAACGGGCCGGCTTAGGCCTTGGCGGCTTCCACCTGGATTTCCACCAGCACGTCGGGAGCAGCAAGGCGCGCTTCCACCGTAGCGCGCACCGGGGTGTGGCCAGCCACGACCCACTTGTCCCACACTGCGTTCATTTCATCGAAGGCCGCAATGTCGCGCAGCCAGATCGTGGCCTTGTAGACCTGTTCCTTGCTGGTGCCGGCATCGGCCAGCAGCGCGTCGATGCGCTCGAGGATCTCGGTGGTCTGCTCGGCGACCGAAGTGCCGCCGCGCTTGTCGGCGGTGATGCCGGCGAGGAAAACCGTATTGCCGTGGATGGCAACCAGGCTCATGCGGGGGCCGACATGCTTGCGTTCGATAGTCATGGCTCTTCCTTGTTGTTCTTGGGCGCCGCGCGGAGCGGCACGCAGCCTTTCTAGGCTGGGTCGCGCCCAGGAGCCAGCCCGCAGCGCCGCTATTGTGCTGAGGGAACAAGAGGAATGGGGTCGCTGCAATTGTTCGGCACCCCCATCCTGCCCAGCAGCGTGAACCGGGGCAATGGAGGACGTGCGCACCCGGATGGAGAGGCTCGGACCCGCCAACAACCGCCAGTTTACCCTGCGCATTTACTTGGCCGTAATTTGGCGCTTGCTATGCAGGTTGCTGGCCTCGTGGCGGAGCGACACGCGGGGGATTGCAACTCCTCACATCCTTGGTTCAACTCCAGGGCGAGGCCTCCAGCATTTCGGCAGGTCCGGGGACGGCTTGGCTGCGACACGTGCGCTCCTCGGCAAGATAGTCTCTGGCAAGTGGGGGACGCGCTCCCCATCTGAGGGGTTTAGCGCGCAGGAGACGCCCATGAAGTGCCCCATCGATAACACCGAACTGGTGATGAGCGAACGCCAGGGGATCGAGATTGATTATTGCCCGCAATGCCGGGGTGTGTGGCTCGACCGCGGTGAACTCGACAAGATCATCGAGCGCGCAGCGCCACAACCCGTGGTGCCAACGCCGCAGCAGCCCTATGACGCGCCGCGCGGCCAGCAGCACCGTTATGGCGATGATGACCGTCGCGAGCAGCAGCAGCGTTATAGCGACGATGACCGCGGCTACCGCCCCAAGAAAAAGCGCGAGGGCTTTTTGGGCGAGATCTTTGATTTCTAAGGCCGCGGCAAGGCGCTAATCCGCCAGGCGCAAGATCCGGACGGGTGAGCCGGGGCGACGAGCCCCGGTGGGGCGGTCAGCTCGCCAAGCGTTCGGCGTCCAGGCTGATGGTCACGATGATGCCTTCCTCGGACCAGTCGATATGGATGGCGCCGCCAAGCTGGCCCGCAACACTGCGCCGGATCAGCTGGCTGCCATAGCCTTCGCGGCTGGGCGGGCTGACGGGTGGGCCGCCGCGCTCGGTCCAAGCAAGGGTGACTTCCTTGTCGGTGGAGCTGCCCGAAATGTCGAGCATGCCGGCTTCAACCGAAAGGGCGCCGTATTTGAGGGAGTTGGTGGCCAGCTCATGCACCACCAGCGCCAGGGTGGTGGCGGATTGTTCGCCGATCCCCATGCGCGGCACCGCGACGCGAATGCGCCCGCTAAAGGCGCCGGAATCGTCATAGGGCGCCAGCAGCACTGCGATCAGATCGCCCAGCAGGGCAGCCCGGCCCTGGTTGCCCGGCAGCGGGCGAACCACGTCATGGGCGCGCCCGAGCGCAGACAAGCGTTGGGTGAGCTCGCGCGCCATATCGGCGACGGTGGTGGTGGAGCGCGAGGTCAGATGCGTAAGCCCCGCCGCAATGGCAAGCAGGTTCTTGACCCGGTGGCTCATCTCGCCGGCCAGCAACTCATGGCCCTCCTCGGCCTGCTTGCGCCCGGTGACATCGAGAAACACACCCGACATGAAGTCGCCATGCATGCCTTCGTCATTGCCGAGGCCACGGGCCGAGACCCAGCGGATCTCCTGGCCCAGCAAGATGCGGAAGTCGATTTCATAGGCGCCGACCATCGCCCTTGTCGCGGTGAAGGCGGCGCGGACGCGATCGCGATCTGCCGGATGGATGCGCGAGGATAGATCCTCAAAGCTCACCTTGCTGGTGGGCGGCAGCCCCCACAGGACAAAGGCTTGCTCATCCATGGCGAAGGCGTCGCTGGTGACATTCCAGGACCACAAAGCGACGCCCGCGGCATGCAGCGCTCGTTTGAGGTTGTTCACCTCCCAAAGGGGGTGGCTGTGGTCGCTAAATGGCATGTCGCCTCCGTTCCCATCGGTTTGATCAGATTGCACCTGCCCGCGCCAGCTTTGTGGCGGGCAAGTGCCGCTGAAGTTCCCTTATTGTGCGGTATTGTCACGCAGGGGCAACCATTGCGGTCCCCGAGGGTTGAACCTAAAGCCCGTAGTGCACGCATTCGTGCCGCTTCCGGCAGGAACACTCCCCATGCAGCATTATCCAGCTGACGACCAGGTCGTCTCGCAGATCGAGACCGTTCGTACTGCCTTGCCAGAATGGGTCATCAGCACCGTCGAACTGGTTGAGCTGGCCGAAAATGCCGAGCGAGCCGCGGTGCAGACCAATCCCGAAACCGAGGAGCGCGCGCGCAAGCTGATCGTCGAAGTTGCCGAATGGCAGCAGAAGCTGAGCGAATGGCAGGGGCTGAACCTGTCGCCGCGTTTGAAGGCTGAACTGCGCATTCTCAAGGCAACGCTGGACGCCTCCATGGACGAGGCCAATGCCGCAGCGGCCGAACTGCACCTGCTGAACTAGCGCCCACGCCGTTGCCTTACCAAGCTGTCTGCATCGTAATCTGGATTGCCGAACCTTAACTGGCGAGCCAGGCCCAGCAGGAATCTACTTCTCCACCACCCTATGCTGGAGACAGGAAAATGCAGCGCAGAGAGGCGATGAAGCTTGGGCTTGGAGCCGGGCTGGCGGTGAGCATGGCGGCCCTTTCCGGCCGCTCCTGGGCGCAGGAGGGGGATGCGAACCTGCAGTTCGATCCCGAGGCGTTCACCGAGCTGACGACCACGATCACCACCGCCGCGGGCGACCGCGAGGTGGTGTACCATTTCTACAAGGCCATTCCCTATGTGGCCCGGCCCGTGGACGTCACCTATCAATGCCTCAATGTCTCGGTGCCGATCCGCATTGATGGGCAGGCGGTGGATGCGTCCCAGGCGCCGATCCTCTTTGCCAACAGCGTGGGTGGCTACATGCCCTCCTCGGTGGCCAATGCCAATGGCATCGATGACAGCCCGCCCATGGGCCTGCCTCCCGGCGCGGCACCAGGCGGCATTCCGGGTGGTACTCCCGGCGGCGCGCAGGTGGAAAGCGGTGGCAATGCCATGCTCGACCGCGGCCAACGCGTCAGCAATGCCAAGCTGGCACTTGCCGCGGGCTATGTGGTGGTGGAGCCGGGCGCGCGTGGGCGCACCCTGACCAACAGCAATAGCGATTACATCGGCGTCGCACCCGCCCCCATTGTCGATCTCAAGGCCGCGGCGCGCTATATCAGCGCCAATGCCGGCCGGGTGCCGGGCAACACCAAATTGATGGTGTCCTCGGGCGTCAGCGCCGGCGGGGCGCTTTCCGCGCTGCTCGGCGCTTCGGGCGATAACGCCATTTATGCCGATGCGCTGGCGGAACTGGGGGCCGCCGAGGGGAGCGACGTGATGTTTGCCTCAGGCGCCTGGTGCCCCATCACCGATCTCGAACATGCCGATATGGCCTATGAGTGGAACTGGGGTCAAAACCCCCTGCCCTCGGGGTCGCTGGTGGACGGCAAGCTGTCGAGTGCGCTGGCGGGCTTGTTCGAGGGTTACCAGGCCTCGCTCGGGCTGCAAGGTTTGGGCGATTTCGGGCCGCTCACCACGCGCACCTATGGCGATTACCTGGTGCAGACTTACCTGGCCCCGGCGGCCACGGCTTATCTCGCCGGTCTCTCGCCTACGGACCGGGAAAGCTATCTCGCCGCCAATCCGAACATCGCCTGGTCGGGCGGCAAGGCTGATTTCACCTGGGAAGAGTTCCTCGAACATGTCGGCGCCCGCCGCAAGGGCGTGCCGGCCTTTGATGCGCTCGATCTCTCCACCCCCGAAAACAACCTGTTCGGGATCGATCAGACCGAGGCGCGCCATTTCACCGCCTTTAGCCTGCGCCAAGCCATGAGCGACCCCAATGCCGAACTGGCGCTCGATATTCCCGGCAAGGTCGTCCAGATGAACCCGATGCCGTTTTTGCGCGAGGCCAATCCGACCCGCGCGAAATTCTGGTGGTACCGCGTGGGCGCCAAGGATACCGACACCGCCCTCACTGTGGTCGGCAATCTCACTGCCGCCGCGCAAAAGCTGGGCGATGATGTCGATACGGCGTTTTACTGGGATGCCGGGCATGGCGCCAATGAGGACGCCGACGCCTTTATCGACTGGATCGGGGTGATCACCGGCTATCCCCCGTTCAGCCCGCCAGCCAAGCCGCCCGGCGGGGGCACCCAGGCTTCGGCGATCGGCGTGGCTTAGGCCACGTCGAGGGCGGAAAACAGCTCCACTTCGGAGTCGTAATTGGCGAGTTCCGAAGCGGCGGTTTCCAGCAGCGACAGCCGGTGCAGCGCCGCGCGGTGCGCACCGAGCTTGGTCTTGATCTGCTCGTTGAGCCGATCCACAAACAGATTAGCCGCCCCGTCGCGCCGCTTGATGCGCGAGCGCAGGTCTTCGAGCGCCTTGATCTCGGCGTCGGCGCTTTTGCGCTTCTGCTCGGCTTCCCCCATCTGCGCCTTGACCACCGAGGTCATCTGCTCGATGAAATCCACCCGGTTGAGCGGCAGCGCCAGCCCGAGCGCGGTGCTGACGGCCGAATCAAACATATCGGCCAGGATCACCACCACTTCCTGCCGATAATCGCGAACACCGGCCTCGTCGATCTCGCCGGTTTCATCAAACAAGCGCTTGGCCACAGGATTGGACAAGATGCCAAAGGCCTGCACCACGGCGATGAAATGGGCAGCATCGCCACCCCGATCGGGATGGGCGACGCGCACGCTTTGCCGGTAAGCAGCCTTGATCGCCTTGGCGTCGGCGGCGCGCGGCACACCCAGGGTGGCGTATGGATCGGTTAGTTTCATGGAGCCAAGAATACCAGACTGTGCCCGCCCGCAGCAATCCATGCGGCGCGCTGCGGCACCTTGCCCTCCGGCAAGCTCAAAGCTGGGCCTGGGCCACCGCCACCAAGGGCGAGCGGGCGCGCGCCAGATGCTGGCCGGCGGGCGCGGCGCCCGTGGGCTCGCCATCGGCCATCACCACCACCCCGCGCAGCATGGACAGCACCGGCCAGCCATTGATGTGCAGGCCCTCATAGGGCGTGTAATCGGCGCCATGGTGGAGCCGCGCCTGCTCGATCGGGGCGCTCTTGTCTGCGTCCCAGATGACGATATCGGCGTCCGACCCCACGGCGATCACGCCCTTTTGGGGATAAAGCCCATAGAGTTTGGCATGGTTGGTGGAGCTCAGCGCCACGAAGCGCTCGAGATCGATCCGCCCTTTGGCGACGCCTTCGGAAAAAAGGATCGGCAGCCGCGTTTCCACGCCCGGAATGCCGTTGGGAATATAGCGAAAGCTCTGCTGGCCGGCAGCGCTCAGCTTGCCATTGGGATCGTCATAGCGGAACGGGCAGTGATCGGACGAGAAGATGTCGAACACCCCGGTTTCGATGCCTTCCCAGCAATCGGCCTGGCTCTGCGTATCGCGCGGCGGCGGCGAGCAGACGAATTTGGCGCCTTCCCAATCGGCGAGATCGAGATCGTCGGCCGTCAGCACCAGATATTGAGGGCAGGTTTCGCCCACCACCGCCCGGCCACGGTCCTTGGCCGCGCGAATTTCGCGCATCGCCGGGCCATTGGAGACATGGACGATCACCACCGGAACATCCACCACCTCGGCCAACGAAATGGCGCGGTGCGTGGCTTCGCGCTCCACCACCTGCGGGCGGGTGGTGGCGTGGTATTTGGGCTCGAACTTGGCCTGCGCCTCGTGCTTGCCGATAAGGTAGCGGATGGCATCCTCGTTTTCGCAATGCACCATCATCAAGGCGCCCGTTTCGCGCGCGCAATCCATGGTGGCGAGCACTTCGTCGTCATAAAGGCGCATGCCTTCATAGGTCAAAAACACCTTGAACGATGTATAGCCTTCCTCCACCAGCGCCGGCAGTTCCTGGCCCAGTACATTGGGCGTGGGGTCGGTGATGATGAGGTGAAAGCTCACATCGGCGTGGCAATTGCCCGCCGCCTGCGCATGGTAGTCCTTGAGCACTTCGCGCAGGGACTGGCCCTTTTGCTGCAGGCAGAAGGGCAGCACCGTCGTTGTGCCCCCGCACACAGCCGACAGCGTGCCGCTGGCAAAATCATCGGCCATGACCGAGCCATCGCCCGAGGGCTGGGCGATATGGACATGGCTGTCGATACCGCCGGGCACGACGATCTTGCCGGTGGCATCGATCTGCTCGCTCGCGGTACCCAGATCGGTGCCGAGCGCCGCGATCACCCCGTCGCGAATGCCGATATCGCAGCGCTGCTGCCCATCGGCGTTCACCACGAGGCCGCCATGGATGATCAGGTCGAAATGGGTCATGTCGGTTTCTTTCGGCGCAGTTAGCTCGAGGGATCGGGGGTCGGCAAAGGCGTCAGCATGATGTCCGCCGCGGCTGCGGTATTGCGGATATGGCGCTGCATCAGGCCTGCGGCCCGGTTGCCGTCATGGCGCGCCAGCGCATCCACAAGGGCGAAGTGTTCATTGGCGGATTCGGCAAAGCGCTGCGGGCGCGTCGCCGGCAGCGGATAGCTGCGGGTGGCGGCAAATTCGTCGGCCGCGCTCATACACATGTCGAGCAGCAATTTATTGGGGCACGCCGCCCAGATCGCGTGGTGGAAATCGCGGTCATGGTCGACCACGCCCACGAGGTCATTGCGGTCCCAGGCCGCGCACATCAGCGTCGTATGCTCGTTGAGGCGGGCCACCGTGGCCTGGGTGATGCCCGGCGCGACGAGATTGACCACGAGGCTCTCGAGATAAAGCCGGGTCTGGTAGATATCCTGCTTGTCATGGCGTCCACTTAAACCCCGGGGGGCGAGTTGGCCGCTGCCGCTCGGGGTCGTGCTGGCAATAAAGGTGCCCCGCCCGGGCTCGATGCGCAAAAACCCCAGGGTCTCGAGCATGGAGATGGTTTCCCGCAGGGAGGCACGCGAAATGCCGAGCTGGCGCGACAGCTCCAGCTGCGAGGGCAGTTGCTGATCGGGCTGCAACTGACCCGTCTGGATCATCTCCTGCAGCTTTTGGGCCGCAGCGCTGGTGACATTTGACCGAGCCATACTCCCCCGAACCTATTGGGCACTCGCTGGTGGATCAACCGTTAGCGCGCGGGTCGGGCCCCGTCACCAGCAATGATCACCGAATAAGCACAGATTCAATCTTGCCCAAAAATCGACGCCAAGTTAGACCGGTCAGACCGGCCAGACCAGCATGCGAGTGGGCATGGCCTGCCGTACACTAGTGGATCGTGACTGCAACACATGCCAGCGCCATCGGCGCCTTAGAAGGGGATACACGATGAGATTAAAGAGTTTTCTCGCCTCCGCTACACTGCTCGCAACCCTGGCCTTTGGCGGCCTGACCGGAGCCAGCCAGGCGGCTGACCTGACGGTTGGCGCCAATATCGGCAATGTGCCGTGGGAATTTCAGGATGCCTCCGGCACCGTTGTCGGCTTTGAAATCGACCTGATCACCGAAGTCGCCAACCGCCTCGGCAAGACCGTTGCCTTTGAGAACATCCCGTTCAACGGGCTGTTCCCCGCCGTGCAGTCGGGTCGCATCAACATGGCGGTCTCCTCGATCACCATCACCGACAAGCGCCTGGAATCGGTGAGCTTCGCCCAGCCCTATTACGACAGCGACCAGTCCCTGACCGTGCTCGCGGCTTCCGGCATCACCGGCACGGCCGACCTCAAGGGCAAGACCATCGGGGTTGATACCGCCTCGACCGGCGACATCTATGCCACCGAGAACACCGAAAAGCTCGGGCTGGCCGGCATCAGCCGCTATGAGGGCCTGACCCCCGCCATGCTCGACCTGCAGGCAGGCCGCATCGATGGCTATGTCAGCGATATTCCGGCGCTGCTTTACTACACCAAGGACAAGCCCGAGTTCAAAGTGGTCGAGCGCATCGTCACCGGCGAGAAATACTCGGTGATGTTCAACAAGGACGATCCGCTGGCTAGCGAAGTCAACGAGGTGCTGACCACGCTCAAGGGCGAGGGCTTCATTGCCGAGCTGCACGAAAAATGGTTCGGCGCTGCCCCCGAGGACACCACCTCGACGGTCGCCGTCCTCGACATGCCTGCGGCCCCCTGATCGGGCGAGCCCTTCTCAAGCGATGCGGTTCGCGCCGCATCGCCCTTCTTCTTAGCTAGGGTTGCCCGTTGGATATCGTCAAAACCTTCTTCAACTGGTCCGTCTTCGTGGACAGCCTGCCCCTGCTCCTGGCCGGGCTTTGGGTTACGGTGCAGCTGGGCGCCGCCAGCATCATTGCCGGGCTGATCCTGGGGCTCGCTGTCGCCCTGTTGCGCCTTTATGGCCCGAGCTTGGTGGCGCTGATTGCCAAGATCTATATCGACATCTTTCGCTCGATCCCGATCCTGGTCCTCTTGATCCTCGTTTATTACGCCCTGCCCTTTGTCGGCATTCGCCTCAGCTCGTTTTGGGCGGCCTGGACGGCGCTGACCTTGGTGTCGGGCGCTTATACCGCCGAGATCTTTCGCGCCGGCATCGAGGCCATTCCCAAGGGGCAGTTCGAAGCCTCCCAGGCGCTCGGGCTCAACTACCGCTACACCATGGTCGACGTGGTGCTGCCTCAGGCGGTGCGCATCGTCATTCCGCCACTGACCAATAACTGCATCAATGTGATCAAGGACACCGCGCTCGCTTCGGTCGTGGCCATGCCCGACCTCCTCAAACAAGCCACCCAGGCCCAGGCGCTTGCCGCCAATCCCACCCCGCTGATCGGCGCGGCGGTCATCTACCTGGCCCTCCTGTGGCCCATGGTCGTGGCTGTGTCCCAGCTCGAAAAGCGTTTCAAGGCAGGAACACGCTGATGGCGCCGTTTATCTCGATCAAGGGCGTCTCGAAGTCCTATGACAAGTTCCTCGCGCTCGACAATGTCAGCCTCGATATCGCGGCGGGCGAGGTCGTGTGCATCATCGGCCCGTCCGGGTCGGGCAAATCCACTCTCGTGCGCTGCGTCAACCTGCTCGAACAGTTCGGGCCCGGCGAGATCAGCGTCGGCGGGGTGCCGGTGCGCGCCGGCAAGGAACTGGCCGCGGTGCGCGCCGATGTGGGCATGGTGTTCCAGTCGTTCAATCTGTTCCCGCATCTGACGGTCAAGCGCAACGTCATGCTGGCGCCGATGCGCACCCGCAAGCTCGATGAAGCCACCGCGAGCGAACGCGCACTCACCCTCCTCAAGCGCGTCGGGATTGCCGAGCAGGCCGACAAATATCCTGGCCAGCTCTCGGGGGGCCAGCAGCAGCGCGTCGCCATCGCCCGGGCGCTCGCCATGGAGCCCAAGGCGCTCCTCTTTGACGAGCCCACTTCCGCGCTCGACCCCGAAATGGTGGGCGAAGTGCTCGATGTGATGCGTGGGCTCGCCCATACCGGGGTCACCATGATCGTCGTCACCCACGAAATGGGCTTTGCCCGCCAGGTCGCCGACCGGGTCATCGTCATGGAAGGCGGGCGCATCATCGAAGCGGGCACCCCAGCCGAAGTGTTCGACCACCCCAAGCAGCAACGCACGCAAGATTTTCTCAAGGCCGTGCTGGCCCACTAACGCCACCCGCCCCAACCAGAGACTTGATAGATGAGCCTAGATCTCGATTTCGTTCGCAACCAGTTTCCGGCCGTGGGCAAGGAATGGGCGTTCTTCGACAATGCCGGTGGATCGCAGATCCTCGGGCGCTCAGTGGAGCGGATCACCGATTTCCTCCTGACCCGCAATGTGCAGACCGGCGGGTCCTATGACGTTTCGATCAAGGCCAAGGAAGCGGTGGAAGCCAGCCGCCGCGCCATTGCGACCCTGGTCAATGCCAGCCGCCCCGAAGAAATCGTCATGGGCCCCTCGACCACCGTTTTGCTGCAGAACCTGGCCCGCGCCATGGCCAGCCAGCTCAATGCCGGCGACGAGATCATCGTCACCAATGCCGACCACGAGTCCAATATCGGGCCCTGGATGAGCCTCAAGGAACGGGGCGTCGTCATCCGCACCTGGGAGGTCAATCGCGAAACCTTCGAGCTCGAGATCGAAGACCTGCTGCCTCTCTTTGGGCCGCGCACCAAGCTCGTTGCCGTCACCCATGTGTCGAACCTTTTGGGCACGATCAATCCCGTGGCCGAGATTGCCCGCATCACCCATGAGCATGGCGCGCGCATTTGCGTCGACGCCGTGGCCTATGCGCCCCATGGCGCGGTCGATGTCACCGGCTGGGACATCGACTACTACGCCTTCAGCTTTTACAAGGTGTTCGGACCCCACCATGCCGTGCTCTACGGCAAGTATGAGCATCTGCTCGAGCTCGACGGCCTCTACCATTATTTCTATGGCAAGGACAAAGTCCCCCACAAGCTCGAGCCGGGCAATGTCAATTACGAGCTCAGCTGCGGCGCGGCAGGGATCGTCGATTACCTCGTGGAACTCGGTGGCAAGTCGAACAGCACGGGCGACGACCGGTCCAAGGTGGTGGCCGCATTCGGTCAGATCGTCGAGCATGAGCGCGTCATCGGCGAGCAGTTGCTTAGCTATCTGCGCGAGCGCAACGACACCCGCATCATCGGGCGCACCCATGCTGTGGCCGGCGCCCGGGTGCCCACGATCAGCTTTGTGGTGGATGGCAAGGATAGCGGCGAGATCGCCAAAGGGATCGACCCCTACAAGATCGCCGTGCGCTTTGGCGATTTCCACGCCCGCCGGCTGGCTGAATATCTCGACCTCATGGGCAGCAGCGGCGTCGTGCGCGTGTCGATGGCGCATTACAACAGCCCGGCCGAAGTCGATGGCCTGATCAAGGCACTCGACGCCACGCTCTAGTTTTTCCTCCAGGCGAGAACAAAGGCGGCGAGCACGGGCTTGCCGCCCTTTTTTGTTTGGCTACGGCCGTCTTTGCTATCTCCTTGTCAGCACTGGCAAAGCGTCTTGTGACAAGCCGCGTAAGATTGTTGACGGTGATGATCATGTTTCGTAGAAGCCGAAAACTGGTCAAGGAGAGTCAACAATGAAGCGCACTGCGGCAGCCCCCTTCGGACTGGCCATGGCCATGGCATGGTGTCTCGGCGCCGGCTTGGCGCTCGCCCAGGACGCAGCTCCCCCAAGCCCGCCGCCCGCAGCGGTTGCGCCAACGACCAGCACACCCGCAGCACCGGCTGCTGTGCCGACGGCGCCGGCGCCCGCTGCAGATGCCGCAACGCCGCTGCCGCCTCCCGCCACTGCTCCGGCCGACCTGCTGGCGCCCGAAGAGCCCCAAGCTGGCGTCAATGCCGACCTGCCACATGACCTTTCCCCCTGGGGCATGTTCATGGCTGCCGACTGGGTGGTCAAAGGCGTGATGATCGGCCTGCTCCTGGCGTCCGTCGTCACCTGGACGGTCTGGCTGGCCAAGACCCTTGAACTGGTTGGCGCCAAGGCCCGGCTGCGCCGCACCCTGCGCGCGGTTCAGGCCTCCACCACGCTGGCCGACGCAGCCACGGCCCTCACCGGCCGGCGCGGCGCCGGCGTGCGCCTCGTGCAGGCTGCCCAGCAGGAAGTGGCGCGCGCCCACCAGGTCATCGATTTTGCCGCCAATAGCGGGATCAAGGAGCGGGTTGCCTCGCGCCTCAACCGCATCGAAATCGGCGCCGGCCGGCGCTTGATGCTTGGCACTGGCGTTTTGGCCAGCATCGGTTCGGTGTCGCCCTTTGTGGGCCTCTTCGGCACCGTCTGGGGCATCATGAATTCGTTTATCGGCATTTCGCAGGCGCAATCGAGCAGCCTTGCCGTCGTGGCGCCCGGCATTGCCGAGGCCCTGCTCGCCACCGCCATGGGGCTCGTCGCCGCCATTCCCGCCGTCATTTTCTACAATATCTTTGCTCGCGCCATCACCGGCTATCGCCAGCAGCTGGGCGATATTTCGGCGGCCGTTGAGCGCCTCGTCAGCAGCGATCTCGACCATCGCTATGTTGCGCGCCACCATCCTGCGGTGCTCCACCCCGCAGCGGCGGAGTAAGCCCGCATGGCCGGCGGTATCCGCGAAAATTCAGGCGACGAGCTCGCCGAAACCCACGAGATCAACGTCACGCCGTTTATCGACGTGATCCTTGTCCTCCTGATCATCTTCATGGTCGCGGCGCCCCTCGCTACCGTCGACATCAATGTCGATCTGCCCGCCTCGAGCGCCGCCCAGGCCCCACGCCCCGACGAGCCGGTCTATGTCACCTTGCGGCAGGATCTGAGCCTGTCGTTGGGCAACGACCCGGTGAACCGCGAAACGCTCGGCACCGCGCTCGACGCGCTGACGCAGAGTGATCGGGAAACCCGCATTTTCCTGCGCGCCGACCAGAGCGTCGATTATGGCGAGCTCATGGGCCTCATGAACCTGCTGCGCGCCGCCGGCTATCTCAAGATCGCGCTGGTCGGGCTCGAAACCGCCCCGCCGGTCGCTGCCGCTGCACCCGCGCCATGACCGCAGCCGCCGGTTCTACCCCCATCGATGATGACGGCCGCGCCGGTTGGCGCGGCGTCCTCCTTTGGGCCGGCGCCTTTCTTGTCGTCCTGGGCACGCAAGGGGCCGGCGCCTATTGGCTCCTCAACCGCCCGCCCGAAGATTTCGCGCTCGCGGGCAACGCGCCCGAGGCCATCATGCTCGAACTGGCGCCGCTGCCAGCCCCGCCCGAGACCGCACCGGCCGAACTCCCGTCACAAGAGCCCGATCTCGCCCCCACGCCAGAGCCGGTCGAGGAAGCCGTCGAGCCCCCGCCGCCCGTACCCGAACCGATCATCGAGGAAACGCCACCCGAGCCGGCCATCGAGCCACCGTCTCCTGAGCCCGAACCAGAGCCCCTGCCGGAACCCGAGCCTGAGCCCTTGCCCGAGCCAGAGCCCCTGCCCGAGCCCGTGCCGGAGCCAGAGCCGCTGCCCGAACCCGAGCCCGTGGTGGAAGAGATCATTCCCGAGTCCGTGGAAGCACCCGAGCCCGCCGTGGTGGCGCCGTTGCCGGTGCAGCAATCGGCCCGGCTGCTGGAGCGCCGCCAGCGCCCTCGGACCACCACTCCGCGCCCGCCTGCCCAAACCGCGCCGGCCCGCACCGCTGCGCCCGCTGCCAGTGCTGCCGCCAAGCCGGCGCCCGCCGCCAGCGCCCAGCCCGCCGCGCGCCCATCGACACCCAGCGTGTCGCCGGCGCGCTGGCAGTCGCAGCTGGTGAGCTATCTCAACCAGCGCAAGCGCTATCCTCGTGCCGCGCAGAACCGGCGGGAAGAAGGGCTGGTGCAGCTCGAATTTTCCATCGATCCGCGCGGCAATGTGCTCTCGGCCCGCATCGCGCGTTCTTCGGGCTATCCCGATCTCGACGAAGCGGTGATGAGCATGATCCAGCGCGCTTCGCCCGTGCCCGCCCCCCCGGCCGAGCTCGCCCAGTCCCGCATGACCCTCACCATCCCCATCCAGTTCGAGCTGTGAGCGGTTTGGCCTGCCTCAGCCAAAACTGGTGAGGAAGGCCCCCGTCACCGTGTGGTCGGGCGCGAGATTGTAGATGATCGCGTGCCGGTCGATGCAGGTGCAGGGATGGGAAATGCCGAACTCGATCACGTCCCCCAGCTGCAGCACCACGCCTTCGGGCAGCGCCACAAACGCATGCTGGTCGTTAAGCCGCAGCACCGAGGCACCACCCAGGTCCACCTGCGCCGGCGCGCCATCGCGATACAGCGCGAGCGGGCGCGGCAGCCCCTGGTCCATCGCCACATCGCGCAGGCCCATGCCGCAGATCGCGAGCCCCGCCTCGGGCAGCGACAGCACTTCGGCCCACAGCCGCAGCGCCGGCCTGAACCCGCTCGAGGCCGAGCGCACCTGGCCGCCAATGCGGAAACCCTCACGCGCATCGAGCCCGGCAATGCCGCGCTCATAGGTGCCATGGTCATGGAAAAAGATCGCGCCGCTGCGCAGCACGAGGAGGCAATCTGGGTCGGCCGCTACCGCCGCTTCCAGCCCCTTGACCACCAGATCGAAAAACACCGAACCGCCGGCGGTCACGATCAGCGGCCGGCTGTCGCCCACCCGCGCCCGCACCAGCGGCAGGAAAGCCGCCGTCATCGCCGTCAGCGCCTCGATGCGCTGTAAGGTTTCGTTGGCATCGGCGGTCGCGGCCGCCCCTTCATAGGTCGCAATGCCCGACAGGCGGAAAGTGTCGGTTTCCGCCGCAAGGATCGCGTCGAGCATCGTGCCCGCCCCATCGGCGCTGCGCAGCCCGGCCCGGCCGGTGCCGAACTCCACCAGCAGCCCCAGCGCGGGCAGGTCGTCCCGCTCGCTCCAGGCGGCGCGAAGCGCCTCGAGCAGCGCCAGGCTATCGACGAACACGTGGATTTCCGCATCCGGGTAGCCCGCCAGCATCGCCGCAAGGCGCCGCGCCGCCGCGGGACCACCCACTTCATTGGCGAGGATCAGCCGGCGCTGACCGGCCGCCAGCAGCACCGCCGCTTGCCGAATATCGGCGACGGTCGAGCCCCAGGCCCCCGCCGCCAGCAGCGCCGCCGAGAGCGCGGTCGACATCGGCGTCTTGGCATGGGGCGCGATGGCCACGCCATGGTCGTTCACATAAGCCAGCATCTGGGCGACATTGCCCGCGAACGCCGCTTGATCGAGCGAGATCAGCGGCAGCGCCATCTTGCCATCGAACGGCTTCCAGCCCTGCGCCCCGATCTGGGCCAGCGGCAAGGGCGCGTTGCCCGGCGGGAAGCCGCGGATGCGCTCGTCGATCACCGGATTGTCGCTGTTGGCCAGGTGCAGGTCAGACATGGAAAGGCTCCGCCGGCCGTGGCCGGATTGGTTATCTTGGGGTCGCACCGGCGGTGCTAGCGTGCCCGAGGGGGGCAGGCAAGCCCACCCGCCCCTCCCGCCGTTTCAATAGGCTTTCATCGCCTGCGCCAATGGCCGCCTTTGCAAGTGCCAGGCCGGCAACAGGGCAATCACCAGTCCCAGCACCCAGATCGCCCCGGCCAGCAGCAGTTCGTCGCGCCCGATCGAGGGGCGCAGGGCAATGCCGATCTGCTGCTCGATGATCGCACTCAGCCCCAGCGACAGCAGATAGCCAAAGCCCAGCCCCAGGCTGACGCCGACGGTAAACAGCACGGCAATGAAGCCCCAGGCGATGGCGAAGATATAAAGTTTTGGCGCCCCGATGGCCCGCAGTGTCACAAATTGTGGCATCAGCAGGCGGAACAGGATCAACACGCTCGCCACGATCGAGAGCATCACCAACGCTTGGGTGACCAGGGCCATCAGCGTCATCAGTTCGCGCACATCGCCCAGCGTCTGGTAGAGTTGGATCAGCACTTCCGCGGGAAAAAACGCCATGGACTCGTCGGTGTTGTATTCCTGGCGCAGCCGGTAAGCGTCGGCGACCGAAGCGGCCTTGAGCACCGCGGCGGGCACGCCCGGCGTTTCCCCTGCAAGATACGGCCCGCCAATGGCGTGCTCGTTGTGCTCGTGGCCATGCTCTTCATGGGCATGGTCGTGCCCCTCGTGGTCGGCTTCGGCGGTTGCTCCCCCGACTTCTTCCCCCTCGCTGTGCAGCAGGCCATGCAGGTCCCACACCAGTTCCACCGGCACGACGATGGCGCGGTCCCAGGGCGAGCCGGTCGCTGCCATCCGGCCCACCACCGTGATCTCGACATCATGGCCTTCGGCATGGTCGAGATCGGCCCCCTCGTGGGTGCCATGGGCGGGGGTGAAGCTGGTGCCGATTTGCAGCGGCACCGAGGCCCCCACCACCGCTTCGTTGATGGCCTCGAACACGCGCCCATCGAGCAGCGCGTCGTTGGACAAATGAGTAACCAGCGGCGCCGTCGCGCCCACCAGCGGGGCGCGCTGATAGCTGTCGCCGAAGGCCAGCGGCGAAGTGAAGGCGGCGCGCTCGTCATTGAGCACCCGCGCGGTCATTTCGGGGGACAGCAGCCGGGAGGAACCGGGCTGCAGGTAAACCGAGGTCAGCAGCGCATCGGTGCGGCTGCTGACCGGGGCAACCACCACATCGAATTTTTCCGCCGCCTGGGCGCTGCCTGATTTCAGCGCCCGCTCCTGGGACACGATGGCCACCGAAAGCGCGGTGCCCGCCACGATCAACACGATAAAAGCCAGCACCGTCATGCGATAGCGCAGCAGCGCGGCCAGAACGATGGGCCAGGGGTTCATAGCTGCACCTCGACGCTATGGGCGGCGGGATAAGCCCGCGGTCCAGCCAGCAACTGGCCATCCTCGATCTCGAACACCTGATCGGCGCGTCGCGCCACCCGCTCGTCATGGCTGACGCAGATCACGGTTTTGCCCTGGCGGGCCAGGCGATGCAGTTCCTCGATGATGAGTTCGGCATTGGCCTTGTCGACGCTCGCGGTCGGCTCGTCGGCCAGCACAATGCCGGGCTCGAGCAACAAGGCGCGCGCCATGGCGACGCGCTGTTGCTGGCCGCGCGACAAGGCCGCCACCGGGCCCGAGCGCACCGGCACGTTGAAATGGGCCAGCAAGGCTTCGGCGCGTTCGCGCAATGCCGCTGGCGTCTTGAGATGGGTGAACCAGGCGGGCACCAGCACATTGTCGAGCGGGCCCAATTCGTCGATCAGCCGGAAATCCTGGAAGATCAGGCCGCAATTGTGCCGCCGCCAGGCGTCGCGCTTGCCTTCGCTCATCGTGTTCAGCGCCAGATCGCCCACCCGGATCGTCCCACCGCTGGGCTGCAGGATCGCCGCGATGATGTGCAGCAGCGTGGTCTTGCCCGACCCGGACGGGCCGATAATGGCGTAGAACCTGGCGGGCGCGAACTGTAGCGACACCGATTGCAGGGCCTCGATTTCCCCGCCGGTGCGATCGGCAAACCGCGCCGAAATATTGTCCAGCATGATCATTGCAGCAAGGTGCTCCTCCGCCCACCCCCGGGTGAGCCACCATCCTCGAAAGGTTGGCAATCGCTGCTGCGCCTGGCCGGTGCGCTCAGCGTGTGACGCTTCAGGGAACACCCGCCCGGGCCAGCAATCTGGGCAGTTGTTCATCGACGAATTTGCGGCTGATCGGTCCGGGATGGCTCAGCAATAGCCGGCCCTGCGGATCGATGACGAAACTATGGGGCAGCCCCACCATGCCGAGCCGATTGGCCACCAACTTGTCGGTGTCGGCGCCCGCCAGGGCATAGGGATTGCCGAGCTCGGCGAGAAAATCGGTGGCGTTTTCCGGCAGGTCGGTGACGTTCATGCCGGCGAGCACCACGCCCTCGCCGGCGGCAAGCTCCACCAGCAGCGGATGCTCGGCCCGGCAGGGCACGCACCAGCTGGCAAAGGCATTGAGCAGCGTGACCTGGCCCTGCAGCGCGCCCGCGTCAAACCCCGACCCCGCCAGTCCGTCGATGGGCTTGAGGGTAAAGGGGGGCAGCGGCGCGCCGAGCGCGAGCGCCGGGGCATTGTCCCGTTGCGCGCCAAACCACCAGAGTCCGGTGCCAATGGTGACCAGCAAGGCCAGGGCAATAACTTGACGCTTGCGCCAATGTGTCTGCCCGCTTGCTGCCGGACCCATCCCGTCGGCCCTTGCCTGTGCTAGGCCTCGTAGAAATCGGCATTGAGCAGGCGCACGCGGCTGACAAACCCGGTGGCCTCATCGGTTGCCGGGCCGATATCGAGAGTGCCCCGGGTCCAGATCAGTGTACCCGGATTGATGGCTTCCTGGCGTTCGCGCATCACCACGAAGATGATGGTGTCGATCCAGTCATCCTCGCTTTCGCAGAAGGGGCAGGATTCAACGGGCTGGTTGGACAGGACGAAAAAGTCGGAATCGACCTTGAGATGGGGCGCCATGAAGCCCTGGATCTCGACTTCGGTGCCGGCCAGTTCCTCCGCCCGGTCGGAAAAGGCCATGTCGTTGTCGTAGTCATAAAGCGAGCCCATGCGAATGCGGGTCGGCGCGGCAAAGCTCGGCAGGGTCAGGAGCGGCAGCGCAGCGAGGCCAACAAGGCCGGTGGTAAAATCGCGACGGGTGATCATTGCAGTTGTCTCCTCGAAATCGGGTGGGAGGCGGTGCAAAACCGCCTCCCACAAGAGCAAAAAACCCGCCGGCGGGGCCCGCGGGCGATTAGGACTTACTCTGCAGCCATGCCGGCATTGGCCAGCACGACAGCCAGAGTGGCCTTCATGTTGGGCAGGGTCTTGTCCTTGGCGGTTTCCAGCCATTCGTCGAGCGAATGGCCACGCCCGCCAATGCCGCTATTGGCGCCAATGGTGAGCGCAGGAATCCCCAGGCTCATGGGCATGTTGGAGTCGGTGGAGCCAAAGCCTTCGCCCTTGAAGTCACCGATCGTGGCTTCGAAGGCCGCCTTGGTCAGCTGGAAGATCTCGGTGTCCTCGGCGGTCTTGCCGGCAGGACGCAGGCCGATCTGCTCGAGTTCAACCGTGATCGGGCCTTCGGCCACGGAACGGCGGGCGTTCTCATTGGCGGCAGCCTGTTCGGCGATGACCTTCATGCGCTCATGCACCTTGTCGAGTTCGGCGGGCTCATTGGAGCGCATGTCGATATCGGCGGAAACGCTGAAGGGGATCGAGTTGACCGAAGTACCACCAGTAAGAATGCCGACGCTGTGCGTGGTCTTGGGCTCGGTCGGAACCTGGATCTGGGAGAAGGAGGTCATGAAGTCAGCCAGGGCATAGGCCGGGTTGACGAGGCCAAAGGCACCAAAGCTGTGGCCGCCGGGGCCCTTGAAGTGCACGCGATAGCGCACCGAGCCCGTACCACCCACGGTGGCGCTGCCGGCCGAGCCGCCTTCAACCGAAAAGAAGCCCTTGATCTTGTCGGCATATTCGCCCTCGTTGAAGAGGTAGCGCACGCCGCGCAGGTCGCCCGGGCCTTCTTCGCCCACGGTGCCGACAAACAGGATATCGTCCTTGGTCTGGATCCCGGCATCCTTCATGGCGCGGGCATAGGCCAGGATAATGGCTGTGCTCATCTTGTCGTCACGCACGCCGGGGGCATGGGCTTCGGTGCCCTTCCACTCGATGGTGACATCGGTGCCTTCGGGGAACACGGTATCAAGGTGCGCCGAGACGACGAGGAACTTGCCGTCGCTTTCGGTGCCCTTCCACACGCCGATGGCATTGCCTTCTTCGTCGACCTTGACCTCGGTCAGGCCCGACGCTTCAAGCAGTTCGGCATAGCGGGCGGAAATGGCTTCTTCCATGAACGGGCCGGAAGGAATCTCGGTCAGCTCTTCGAATTCGGTGATCATCTGGTCGTAATTGGCGTCGAGATACTGCACGGCAGCATCGAACTTGGGGTCGGCCAGGATGGAGTCAACAGCCTCGCCATAGGCTGCGGTATCGATGGGAGCGGCAGCTTCTGGTGCTGCCTCCTGCGCAAAGCTGGCGCCGCTCGCCAACATCGCTGCGGCCAGCGCGGCCGCCGATACAAACTTTGTACTGATGAAATTCACAGTCTTTATTCTCCCTACCTTAACCAAGCCCCAAGATCCGGCCGGGCAGAGTGGAAGAGGGATAACAAGCCCGTATTCGCCGAACCAAAGGAACTTCTCATTCCCCCATCAAACTTGGGGATTTTAAAGCTGGCAAGCCGTACTTTCAGGAAATTACGTATCTTCGCCGTAGTTCAAGGCCAACAAAGGAATTAATGTCCCCGCTTGTGGGGAGAAAGAAGTACTGCCCCGCCCCTCCGCGTGAAATGGTCTGTTCCAGCCGGCTCCGCCACTGCGCGAATGCAGCGCGATAGCGCTCCAGCACTGCGGGATTGAGCGACAAGTCGAGCGCTTCCCCGGTTTCGGCATCGCTGAGCCGCACCGGCCCGCTGCCCAGCGCTGCTGGGTCGATCTCCTGGGGCGAAGCGAGGTGGATGGCCACGATGTCGTGCCGCGCCCCCGCCAACAGCTTGAACTGGGCGTCCACCCCCTCATCCATGAAATCGCCCACCAGCACCACCATGGCGCGCGGCTTCATCTCGCTGCGCGCCTGTGCCAGCGCTTGGGAAAAGGGCGTGCGCCCGCCGGTGGGGCGTTTGCCGAGCCAGTCAAACAGCATTTCGGCCCGGCTCTGCCCCTGCAACTGGGGCGACCAATCCACCCGTTTGCCGCCAGTCACGCCCAGTTGCACCCGGTCGCCCGAAGCCAGCGCGATGAAGCCCAGGACTTGCGCCAGAACAGCGCCGAATCGGTATTTCTGCGGCTCGCCCGTGAGCATGGAGGCCGAGCCATCGAGCAGCACATAAACCGGCAATTGCCGGTCCACGAAATATTCGCGCACAAAGGGCTGGCCCAGTCGCGCCAGCAGCCGCGGATCGAGTTTGCGCACATCGTCGCCCTCCCGGTAGGGCCGATGGGCGGCAAATTCCATCCCCGCGCCCTTGTTCTGCGAGCGCCGCTCACCCACTCCCACCGAAGCCTGCGCCCGGTTGAGCCGGTAGCGCGCCACCACCAATTGCTCGAGCAGGCGCGAATCGGGTCTCACGCGACCGCCCGCACGCTTTGCTCAAAAAGCTTGCCCACCAGCGCCTCCAGCGACACGTTCTCGGCACTCCCTTCGAAATTGAGTTGCACCCGGTGCCGTAGCGCTGGCAGCAGCACGGCGCGCAGATCATCAAAGGCCACGTTGAAGCGCCCTGCCAGCAAGGCATGCGCCTTGGCCGCCAGCACCAGCGCCTGCGCGCCGCGCGGGCTCAGCCCAAAGCGGATAAAGCGCTGCACTTCGGCGCTTGCCCCCGGCGCCGAAGGCTGGGTCGCCAGCGCAAACAGCGCCACCGACCGGCGCACATGTTCGGCAATGGGCACGGTGCGCACACTTGCCTGCAGCGCCAGGATCTGCTCGGGGGTCAGCACCTGTCGCGCCACCGGCTGCTCGGCGCCCGTGGTGGCCTGCAAAATCGCGGCCAGCGTTTCGGCGCTGGGATAGCCCACATCGATGCGGAACATGAAGCGGTCGATCTGCGCTTCGGGCAGCGCATAGGTGCCTTCCATTTCAATCGGGTTCTGCGTTGCCAGCACGCAAAAGGGCTGCGGCAAGGCCATGCTGGTGCCCGCGGCGCTGACCGTGCGCTCCTGCATGGCTTCGAGCAGCGCCGATTGGGTGCGCGGGGTGGCGCGGTTGATTTCGTCGGCCAGCAGCAGCTGGGTAAAGATCGGCCCCGGCTGGAATTTGAGCACATTGCGCCCGTCCGCTTCGGGCGTCAGCACCAGCGATCCCGTGATATCGGCCGGCATCAGGTCGGGCGTGAACTGCACCCGCGAAAAACTCAGACCCGTGACCTCGGCCAGCGTCTTGACCAGCAGCGTCTTGCCCGCGCCGGGCGGGCCTTCCAGCAGCACATGCCCGCCCGCGATGAGCCCGATCAGCAATTGCTCGACAATTGCTTCCTGGCCCAGCACGGAATGACCGATCTCGCTGCGCGCCGCCCGCAGCGCCGCCAGCAGCGCGTCGAGCCCGTCGCGGTCGGCCGGCATCGGAGCGGGGCGCGTGGGGGAAAGAACTGTCATATCGGCTCCTCTGCGGCAGCCCGCCGGGGGCGGACCAGACGGGTGAAAAGATCGGAATAGCGAACCACCAGGTCCGCAATGAACACGAGGAGCGCCAGCCCCAGCCAAAGCGGCCCGGCCGGATCGAGCGACCAGCGCCCAGCCGGGGGCAATTCGAGCGCCGCGCCAGCAGCGTAGTGCCGCCCGCCTGTCGCGGCAACCAGCGCCGCCGCGCCGTCGGGGCGCCGCAGCGGATCGAGTCGGGCGGGATAATCGAGATAAACCGCGGTTTGTGCCTCCGCCTCCGCGGCATGGGCGACAAACTGGTAGGCGCCGGGCCCGCTGGCCACGAAACTGCCGCCGAACAAACCTTCCCCGGCGCGGTGCAATGGCACCACGGTTCTGCCGCCATCGGGCGCCACAGCTTCAAGCACCGGCTCTGCTGCATTGCCCGCCTCAGTCAGCCGCAAATGCACTACATCGCCCTGCCGGCTTGCGCTCAAGCGCAGCCCCGGGGGCTCGGTAGCGGGCAAAAAGCTGCGCAGCGCCTGGGTGAAGAGGCGGGGATAGTCACTGCTTCCTTGCCAGGTCCGGGTCCAGTCGCCCGCCGCATCGGTGGTCATGGCCAGCACCTGCCCGGCGCCATATTGCCAGGAGGCCAGCAGCGGCACCGGCTCGCCGAATTGATCCTCAACCATCGCGTGGGTTGTTGCCTCCGGCTTGGGCGTGGCCAGCACAAAGCCTTCGATGGGCGGGAAGTCCTCGTCCATCCCCAGGAGGAACTGCGCGTCCCGGTCTAGCCAATAGGGTTGTGCCGGCCGTTCCTCGAGCGGCTCGCCGGCCAGCAACATGGCTTCCTGCGACAGGATGGAGGGGAGCGCGGCAAAATCGGTTGTGGCGTGGAACAGCCCGCCCCCTTCGCGCGCCAGCATTTCGATCAGCTCGCGCTCCGAGCCCGCGCCGATCGCCACCGAAGAAACGGTAATATCGGCCTCCCCAATCGCCTCCATCAGCGTATCGTAATCGGCCGGCTGGCTTTCCCCGTCGGTCATCACCACGATGTGGCGGGCCGAAGCGGTCACATCGCGCAATTGCTGGTAAGCGGTGACCAGCCCGCGATACAGCGCCGTGCCGCCCCCCAAGCTCACCTGATTGACCGAGCGGGCGATGAACTCCTTGTCCGTTACAGCGGTCATCGGCACGGTCAGGCGGGCGCCCGAGTCAAAGGTCACCACCGCCACCTGGCTTTCCGGGCTCAGCAGCTCGATTGCCGCCAGCGTGGCTTGCTTGGCGACATCGAGCCGGGTCACCGGCCCCACCGGCTGCTTCATGCTGCTGGAGCGGTCGAGCACGAACACCATGGCGACGCCCGGCTTGTCGCGCGGCACCCGCGCGGAAATCGGCGAGATCGCATCGAGCGGGGTTTCCAGATAGCCGCCCGGCCCAAAGCTGTTGGGCCCGCCCAGGATCAGCAGCCCTCGCCCATGATCGGCAACCGCGGTCTGGATCAGTTCCTGCCGGGCGATGGTCAAGTGGATCGCCGGCAGGTTCATGAGGACAATCCCGGCATAATCGAGCCAGCCATCCAGCGTTTCGGGCGCCTCCGCGGCCGGCACGAGTTCGGCGTCAAAGCCCTGGTCCGCGAGCATGGCAGCAAACGCGGCGCCCTGCCCTGCTTGCCCCGCCAGCACGGCAATTCGCCCGGGCGGCAGCGCCGAAACAACGGTGCCCGCCACATTGTTGCGCGGCTCGGGGTCACCTGCCGCTACAACCTCCATCTGATAGGGCGTCAACCCCGCCGCCCGCACCGAAACCGGCACGGTGACGCGGTTGCTCCCGGTGGTGAGGGCAACATTGTCCCGCCAGATCTCGCCCCCGTTATCTCTGACCACGATCTCGGCCTCAGCCGGTGCCGGCGCCTGCACCAGCCCCACAAGCTCGATCCGGTCGCCGGCAAAAACCGGCGCGGGTGCACGCAAACTGACCGCAAGATCGCCTTGCCGGCTTTCCCCTCCCGCCACTGCATCAATGGGGATGCCGCGCTCCAGCAGACCCGCTGCGCGGCCCGGTTCAGGCCCCACATCCGCGCCCAGCACGATTCCACCCGGCCGGTCCGGCGGCAACAGTGCCGCCGCCAGTTGCAGCGCTGCGGTCCCGGAGCCGCTAAAGCCTCCCCTTGGCGGCATCTCCCCGCTCGATAGTCGCGGCTGCTCGGCCAGCACGAGAGTTTCGGCCCCAGCCACCGGTGCGGCTTCCGGGCCGACAATGGCCATCACAGCTTGGTCGGCTCGATAGATCCAGAGCGGCAGGTTGAACCAGGCCCCGAGCGCGAGGGCCAGCGTCAGCAGGCGCATGCCCAGTACGAGACGGCGGCGCCGGCCGGTCGCGCCGCGGCTCAAGAGCTCCCGGGTGGCAAAGCGCTCCTCGCCGCGCCCCGCCAGAACCGCCTCGATCAGCAACACGGCCAGGGCCGCGCCGATCAGCCAGGGCCACAGCACCACGGGGCGACCCGGCACGGCAGTGGCTGCGCCAGCGGTGGCGATCAGGCTTTCGGCGCCCAAAGGCGGGGGCACCGCCACAAGGGCGCTCCGACCCTCCCGCTCCAGCTGATACAGCCCCGCCCGGTCCGGCACAAAAGCCTCCGCCAGCGCAGTGGCCGCGCCCGTTCCCTCGTCTAGCCGCCGCATTGTTCCCCCGGCGAGGCGCACATCGAGCGGGCACGTCACCCCAATCTCGCAATGCGGCTCCACCACGGCTCCCGGCAGCGGCCCGAGCAGTTCCATCAGATTGACCGCGAGAACCGCCAGCGCCGGCTGGCCGGCCCAGCTGCTCGCCGCCGGATCAAAGCCCAGCCGGAGGTCATAGCCTTCGGGCCGCCGGGCCAGCGTCACCAGCGGCGCGTCCCCGGCCCAGGCGATGATTTCCGCATCGGTCGGCGCCGGCTGGCGATAAGCCGCCGCGAAAACGAGGCTTTGCCACCCCATGGCGCGCGACAGGGGGTGATCATCGCGCCAGCCCGTCACCGCTGCGGCAGGCAGGGCCTTCGTCATTTCCCCCGCCTGATGCGCCGCACCGATCCACACCAGATTGGTGGCGGGCGCTTCCTCGACCGCCACCCCATCGATCAACACCAGGTCAAAACGGTCGGCATCAGCGGGCAGGCTCGCCGCTTCGGTTACCGTGACGCCATCGATCGCCGCGAGCGCCTGCGCCAAGGGTTGCTCGCCCGGTCCCACATACAGAACGGCTCGCTCGGAGGGGGCAGCATTGACCACAAAATGCACCCGATCGTCGAAGCCCGCTGCATCCGGCGCCAGTTGCACCGAAACAATGCCGGCGCCCGGCACGGCCAGGCTCTGGGTAAACGCCCCCGCCGCGCCCTGCTCGAAACTCAAAAGGGTTTGCCGCTCGCCACCCTGCGGCTGGAACTCGACGCTGACGACCGTTCCGGCCATGCGATCAGAGAAGGTCACTTCACCGGCAAGGCTCCAGTCCTCCTGCCCGCCCGACGGTGGGACCAGCGCCGCCCGCACACCGGCATTGGCCGCAGGCGCTCCGACCGGCACCAGGGCCAGCCGCAAGCTGTCGTTGGGGACCAGGAAATCGGCGGGCGGCGCATCGGACACCACGATCACCTGGGTGATCTCGTCGGGGCGATGAAGTGTTTCCACCAGGGCGCGCGCGCCGGGCCAATCCGCCGCGCCGTCCTCGGGCCCAACCCGCGCCAGGGTATCGGCGAGGAGGTCGGGCAACATGGCCTGCCGCGCCAGTTCGGGGCGGGCGCTGTTGCCGGCAATGATCAGCGAATAGCGCGCCAGGTCGCCATCCCCCTCGGCATGCGCGCGGACCAGCGCTTCGGCCTCCTCGCGGCGCGTTGCAGTGCCGTTGCTCGCGCCCATGCTGGCGGAATTGTCGAGCACATAGATCCAATGCCTGATCTCGCGGTTGGCGCCCCAGAATGGCTGGCTGAGCGCCAGCACGATCAGCACCAGTGCCAGCAATTGCAGCAGCAGCAGGAGGCTTGGGCGCGGCCATTGCCACAGCGCCCGCATGCCGGTCGGCGCCATGTCGATCTGCTTCCAGATCATCAGTCCCGGCACCGTCACCGGACGACGGCGGCGCACATGCAACAGCGCGATCAGGATACCCAATGCCAGCAGACCCAACATGAATGGGGCCAGCAAACTCATGGCGCGATCTGCTCGTCGCGGCTGAACAAGCGCTTCACGGCCGGCGCGGCGCTTGGGGGAACGGCTTGCCGCACCACGGGCATGGCGTCCTGGCGCGGCCATTGCCGCTGCGCGACAGTGTCGTTGACCCGGCTTTGGCGTGCCTCGGTGGTTTCGCTGCTGCGCACCCGTTCGGCATCAATGGTTGTTCGCGCGGCCAGCGTCTGGCTTTCGGCAAACCCGGCCGGCGGCGGCAGGCTTGGCGCCGAGGCATTGGCAGCCGGACCCTCACCGGTGCCGGCCATGTTGCTTTCGGCTTCCCCCGCCCCCTCTGCAGCGCCCTCGGCCGAGGGCTGGGGAGCACTGTCATCAAAGCCCTCCTCCTCGCCCATGCCCGAGCTTTGCTGCTGGTTGGATGGCGGGGCAATGCCGAGACCCTCGCCTTCGTCTCCTGATGCCGGCAGCGTACTGGGCTTGACCTGCGCCACATCGCCCTCGGGCGCCGCGGTTTCGCCCCCAGGCTGCCCTGCGCCGCCATTGCCGCCCGCGCCCGGGCCGGGATTGCCGGCATTGTTGTCGGCGCCGGCAGAGCGGGCGGCTGCGATGCGGTCAGCCAAGCCGGTTTGGTCGCCCTCAAAGGGCGGCCAATCATGGAGCGGATTGCCATAACGATTGCCGGCCCGGTCCAACTGCTTGGCGAGTTCACCGATCTCGGCCGCGTCGGGCCCGGCCTCGTCGAGCCCATCAGCAAGGGCCTGCATCTCCGCAGCGACCGCGGCCAGTTCGGGATCGTCGCGCCGTTCGGCATCGGCCGCGATCAACTCGGCGGCGGCGGCAATGTCGCTGCCACTCACCTGGGCTTGCGCCGGAACGCTCAACCGCTCGCTGTCCCCTGCCACCGGCACGGCACCGACCCAGTGGGCGGCAATGGCCAAGGTCACGGCGAGCAGCGGCGCTGCCATGGCCCAACCCATCCGTTTCGTGAACCACGGGGCCACTTGCGCCGGGTCGGCCCGCTCGGCCGCCTGCCCGGCATCGAGCAACAAGGCCTCACGCACTGGTCCGGCTTGTGGCCCGGGCACCACTTCAAGCGCACTGGCGAGCTTTTCGGCCAGCGCATAGCGATCATCGGTTACCATCGCCAACCGCACTGGCGCGGGCGCCTTCGCGGTGATCATGGCGGCAAGAATGGCAAAACCCAGCAGCCCCGCACCCAGCCCCAGCCCGATTGCGGCACCAGGATTGCCGGCAGCCAGCGTCCAGGCAGAACAGGTAAATACGGCAATGCCGAATGCCAGCGCATAAAGCCCCGCCTCGACCAAGCGCAGCAGGCGCCAGCGATGGCGCAATTGTTCCAGCAATCGGGCCATGCTGGCCGAAGCGGACACAGGCTGTAGGTCAGAGTTCAGCCGCGACAAACTCAAGAACTGGGCAAACCACGCTTGGGCCGGTGCACATCCCCGACCTTGCCGGTGATCCGATCAACTGCACGCCCAGCCGCATATACGACTTTAGTCGCACTTGGCTGATCCAAGCAGCCGCTACCTCCATTCAGGACCCGTTCAGAACCCGTTCATCTTTGTGGCTAAAAGGCGGAACGGGCCCAGCACGACGGCAAAAGGCGCGGAAACAGGGGCGCTCGTCACACGCTTCCACTGCTATCCCGCGCCAGTATTAGCAAGTAAACGCCAGTAATTCAGCCGGTCGACCCAATCGGAAATCCATTGAACTGATCGGAGTCAACGGCCGCGACCACGGTGGTTCCGGCCACGAAACTGGCGCCCCCGCCAAGCAGAACGCTCCGGACGATTTCCCGGAAAACTTCGCGGGACCGGAATGATCCTTCCACGATCAATGCAGCCAAGTCTTCAACGCTGACAATCTGCCCGTTGAAGGCAATGTCGGTCACGCCAATGGCCTGCAGCCGCACCAATAGCCTCAGTGCATCCTGGTCGTCTCCGGCCTCGACAAAATTTTGCACCGCCTGCAGATACAGCCCTGGCTCCACGTCATAGGCAATCGCAGGCGCGGCAACGCTGGCCATCATCGTCGCCGACGCGATGGCGATGGTCAGTTTCCGAAGATCAGATCGTTTCATTTCAGGCTCCTTTGAAGTCCCGAACTCAATGTGCCGCCCCGAGCTTGGTTCAAAGATACGCCCGCAGTAGTGGCCCGCCCGTTAGTTGTTTCGTAACAATCTTAGACACGCAAACGCGATTTGGACTGTCGCCTCTCGGCGCTTCTCCTTTTCACGCAGTATGATTTTGCGCGCGTTTTGCAGTAAATAGACCTGAGTGTGCCATTTTGGGACACTCAAGCAAGGTCCAGCAGGCACAAGTCCACTGCCACTGTTGCAAGCGCTGCCCTAATCCCACCGAGCTCGCCAACACCATCCTCGGCCGGTCCTTCCACGTAAAGATTGCGGACCCGGTCACGGCCGTACAGCAGGCCGAGCGCTATCGATACCCGGGTCTGGTCGGCGAAAAACTCTGCATTGGTATGGACTTGGCCAAAGGCATGCAGCGCAGAGCTGCGGGTTTCAGGGAAAACGAAATCGCCCGACCAGTCCAGCCGCGTCAAAGGAACCGTGTCGGGTAAGCGCGGCACGACGGGCGTGCCCCGGTCGCCCCGAGCCTTCTCGCAAACAACATCGACCTCTCCGGTGGATATGGTGCGGAAATGACCATCCACATTGTTGATGTTGGCCCCCTCGCGCAACACCATCCGGATCGCGTCCGCATAGTCCACACCGATCTTTGTGCCAGCAAACTCGAAGACTTCACCGCAATAGCGTGCCGTTAATATTGCTACCGCCAGAGGTAGGCTCTGGGATTTGAGGTCAATGTCCTGCTGCCGAAAGATGATCACCGGCAACATAGGCAAAGCATCAGTATAGCAGTTGCTCGCAAGCTCCACGCGGGTTTCACCGAGAACGGGATCGTAGCTGGCCTCGAACTTCATGATCAGTGCCCCTTGGACCCAAGCGTAAGCTCGCTGAGTTCCCCGTTGGAGGCAATCTGATGGAAAAGGAGGCCGGTTTGCTGCTCAAGGCCGAACTTGAACTGGCGGATTTCATCATAGCCTTTGATCGGCGGCGAAACGAGGCAGTAGACTTGCCCCCGCTCGTTGTAGTCGGAAACGATCCGCAGGGTTTGCCCCATCGCCGAGCGCCCATTCACCATATTGAGGCAGGCCATGAGGGTGGAAAGATCGTTGAACTCTTCGGACCTGAGCACTCGCTCGCCCGCCTTGACCGCCAGGTCCTTCCAGTTGAAGGGGACCTCACGGTCCAGCTCCCCTTGCCGAACGGAAGTAAGACGGCAGGGAAGATGCAGTAACGTCTCCATCTCGCCCTTGAGCTTTCTCGCTCGTTTAAGCCCCCGCACCGGTGCTGAGCGAAAGTAGATGGGCTGGTTAAGGCCCGCTCGTCTGGTACACAGATCACCCGCAGACACGGCAAAGACCGCTTCAAGCAAGCCGCCATTGACCTTGAAGCGCCCACTGGACGGCTGATCCTCCCCGGCCCCACCCGCAGCGTCCGGCACGGCCTTTGCCGAAGCTCCGGCTGGGCCAAGCGTCGCCGCGGCGGTTGCGCCCTCACCGGTGAAGGCAGAGATCGGGACGTAGATTTGCCACTGCCCGACATAGCCTGGAATCAGCTCGGCCAGAGTATCGATCGACAGCTGGTTGCGACAGTAAACTTCGTTGTCGCTTTCTTTGGCTTTCTGCGCCAGACCTTCATTTTTGTTCCAGCCGTAAGTATTTTTCACCCTCGTGCGCGCAGTTTGCCCATTTGATGCTTGCCGCGCCGTGCCCGTTATCGTGACGTTGCTTGAATGATAACGCCGCAGGGTCACGAAGCTGCCGGTATGGCCGATCTCAAAGCCCATCACCGCCATGCGCAGGGCAAGATCGAGATCGGAGCCCAAAGAGAAAGCCTCGTCATAGGGAAGCGCCTGCAGCACATCCCGGCGATAGAAGCTGGCGGGATGGGCGGTGATCTTGCCGGTGCCCCGCAACAAGGTCGCCGCAGTACGCTGCTTGCCGCTGTTGCGCTCGATCACGCCCGTGCTCTCGTCGAAGTCGATCCAGCCCCCGTGCGAGCCATGGAGTTGCCCATTGCGCTCGAAATTGCGCAGGTGATCGCCCAGGCGGTTGGGCAGGGCAATGTCGTCATCATCGACAACGCAAATATAACGGCCGCGGGCGCCTTGGGTGATGAGGTTGCGCGCGCCGGGAATCGAGGCGATCTCCGTGGATTCGAGGCGAAGTAGCCCCCCGGCCCAAGCGATCTTGTCCAAGGACCTGCGCAGTTCCTCCACTGCCTCTGGACTGGAGCCATTGTCGATCACGAGGATTTCGAAGTCTTCGTCGATCTGGCCGCGGAAGCTGTCGATGGCTTCCCGGATCATGCGCAAATGGTTGGGGCGCTCGGTGGTGGCGATACCGAGAGTCACCAAAGGCGTACTGCCCTTGAGGACCTCTGGAGCCGCGAGTTCGGCGAAGTTGGAATGGGGAAACAGCATCGAGCGCAGCACGCTCTTATCGGTATGAGCGATTTTCTGGTTGGTTTGACGCAGCTTGAGGATGCCGTTCATGCCCGTCGAGGGTGCGTGCCAGACGTGGAAGATTTGCAGCGCTTGTGGATCGGCCCAGTGCAGGGTGCGGCCGGAACGGCGCACTCGTTCGGCGAAATCGTTGTCCTCATTGCCCCAGCCCGTGAAGCGGGAATCGACGCCGCCGATCTCCTGCCAGGTGGAACGGGAGAAGACGACGAGGCCACCCTGCCCCCATTTGGCGCGCAAGCGGCCGTTCGGGCGTCTGCCCTCGAGTACCAGTGCCAAGGCATCGCTGACGGAATAGCTTTGGTGCAAGTCGGTCGCCTGGGCGATACCGACCCCCAGCCGCCCCGCGGCAGCTTCGATGACCAGGCGCTCGAGTTCCCCCTTGCTGCTCGCCGAGATCAGCATGTCGGAATCCGCCTTGGCGATCACGTCGTTGACCGCGAGCAGAACGCCGGCATTGATGGCTTCGCCACAACTCCACACCGCGGCCTCGAGCCGAACCACGCTGGCTAGCGGCGCGATGTCGTCCCGGAGAACAATCGGCTCATCCGAGCCGAAATCGATCACCAAAATTTCGGTCAAAAAGGGCGCATCAAGCGCGGCAAAGCTGTCGATGCAGGCCTCTATCCGTTCGGTGGGCCAGTTGCGGACAGGAAGAACCAGCGAGAGCATGGGTGATATCCTTGCCGTCGAACCACCGGCGGCTCGCCGAACTCCTCAGGGATATCTTGTCTCAAGCACGGCGCCACAACGGACCTCTAAGATGACCGCGGCGCTTTGAGTTAATCACCAATCAGCAATGGTGCGATTGCAACGGCTAGTTTGTGGCAATATTTCACATCTGCCACCTGCAGCGGCCGCGAGGATGCGCGCAGCGCATCCTCGATCCGGCATGGCTTGGGCCCACCGAGGACAGGGTTGCCGGGCTGGTCCCATCACGTGGGCCCCACCCAATTGCCCCCTAGCGACTTACCGCTGGCGGGCCTTGCGCGCAGCATAACGCCGATCCCGCTCAGCTTTGCGTTCAGCCGCTTCGGCTTCCTTCGCCGCCGCAGTCGCGGCCGCGTCAGCCTCGGTATTCAGGCTCGCTTCGGCTTGGGATTGGGCGGCAGCTGCCTGTTCAGCCGCTTTGCGCTCCGCTTCGGCCAGCTTGAGGCGCAGCTTTTCGGCCTCCCGGGCCTCACGGGCCACTGCGGCGGCTTCCTTTTCCGCACGCTTGCGATCGAGCTCGGCCTGATCGGGCTTGGGGGCAGATTTCACCCGCTCAAGGAGCTGCTTCTTGGCTTCTAATGCGGTCTCCCGGCGCTTGGCAAAATTCTCTCTTTCATTCTTCACGGGCTTTCCTAACAAGGTCGTTGGCGATAATGGCGCCTTGATAAACGAAAAGCGGGCGATGTGGTGCAATTTGCCCGGTGCACAGTGTCGCTTTTTTCGAGTGCAAACGGGTCAGCGCCAAACCGGGGTTCGGAAAGCCGCCTAGCCCCAGCGTTGCCCGACCGGCACTCAGTGCTTCAGACTGCTTCCAAGGCCACCGCAATCCCCTGGCCAACCCCGATGCACATTGTAGCGAGAGCCCGCTTTTTGCCGCCGCGCGAAAGTTCTAGAGCCGCGGTTCCCGCGATGCGCGCCCCGCTCATGCCTAGCGGATGTCCAAGCGCAATCGCGCCACCATTGGCATTTACCTGCGGGGCGTCCTCGGGAATGCCCAACTGCCGCAGCACTGCGATGGCTTGACTGGCAAAGGCTTCGTTCAGCTCGATATGGTCGAAATCGGCGGGGGCCAGTCCCAAGCGGGCGCAGAGCTTTTGGGTCGCCGGCACCGGACCCATGCCCATGATGCGGGGTGGCACGCCAGCCGTGGCTCCACCCAAAATCCGCGCAATCGGGGTCAAGCCGTGCCGAGCGGCGGCCGCTTCGCTGGCGATGATCAGCGCCGCGGCGCCGTCATTAACGCCCGAGGCATTGCCGGCCGTCACGGTGCCGGCGGCAAACAGCGGGCGCAGCTTGCCCAGCGTTTCGAGGCTGGAGCCGGCGCGGGGATGCTCGTCAGTGGCAACGCTGAGGGGCTCCCCCTTTTTTTGCGCGATGGCGACTGGCACAATTTCGAGCGCCAGGCGGCCATTGGCTTGGGCGCGCAAGGCGTTTTCCTGGCTGCGCAAGGCAAAGGCGTCCTGCGCCTCGCGCGTGATTGCATAGTCACGCGCGACATTCTCGCCGGTCTGGGGCATGGAATCGACCCCATAAAGCGCTTCCATCTCGGGGTTGACGAAGCGCCAGCCGATCGTGGTGTCGTGGATCTCGGCATGACGCGAAAACGCTGTCTCGGCCTTTGGCATGACGAAAGGCGCGCGGCTCATCGATTCGGTTCCGCCCGCGATCAGCAACTCCGCCTCTCCCGCCCGGATAGCGCGGGCGGCGGTGATCACCGCATCCATCCCCGAGCCGCACAAGCGGTTGATGGTCGTGCCGGTGATGCCCACTGGCAGACCGGCCAATAAAAGGCTCATGCGCGCCACATTGCGATTGTCTTCGCCGGCCTGGTTGGCATTGCCGAAGATCACGTCGTCAACCGCTTCCCAATCGAGTTGCGAAAACTGGGCCATGAATGCCCGGAGCGGCACCGCTCCCAGATCGTCCGGGCGTACGGACGACAAGGCGCCGCCGAAGCGTCCAATTGGGGTGCGCTTATAGGCGCAGATCAAAGCGTCGGTCATTTCAGGTCCTCCGGAGCGGTGAGGTCGGAGATGTCGCCCTCGATGATCAGTTCGGCCCCGGTGAGCTCCTGCAGTTCCTCAAGGCTTACCCCGGCAAGCTTTTCGCGCAGCACAAAGCCGCGCGCGTCGATGTCGATCACGGCCAGGCTCGAGTAGACCCGGGTAACGCAGCCCACCCCGGTCAGCGGCAGGCTGCAGCGCTTGACCAGCTTGGGACGGCCATCCCGGGTGACATGGTCGGTAATCACCGCAACCCGTTTGGCGCCGTGCACCAGATCCATTGCCCCGCCCACTGCCGGCACGCCCTTGGGACCGGTGCTCCAATTGGCAAGATCGCCATTTTCGGCAACTTCGTAGGCGCCCAGGATCGCAACATCCAAATGCCCGCCGCGCACCATGGCGAAGCTGTCGGCGTGGTGGAAAAACGCAGCTCCGGGCTTGAGCGTCACAGCTTTCTTGCCGGCATTGATCAGGTCCCAGTCTTCTTCGCCCGCGGCGGGGCTCTCACCGAAGTTCAAAATGCCGTTCTCGGTGTGGAAGATGGCCTGCCGCCCCGGTGGCTGGAACTTGGCAACCATT
Organism: Devosia sp. Z6_126; assembly: GCF_058133495.1. NCBI lineage: Bacteria > Pseudomonadati > Pseudomonadota > Alphaproteobacteria > Hyphomicrobiales > Devosiaceae > Devosia > Devosia sp. Z6_126. The sequence goes on from NZ_JBYUNO010000001.1 coordinate 398,815, forward strand.
TCGGGAAAACCGATACCCAGATTGACATAGGAGGCGTCCTGGATGTCCTGCGCGGCGCGCCAGGCGATCTGGGCGTTGGAGAGCTTGGGGGTCATGCGTAGGCTACTCCGGCGCGCATCAGCGCTTCTTCCTGTTGTGCATCTGCGATTTCAATGACCCGGTCGACAAAGAGGCCCGGGGTAATCACCTGCTCGGGATCGATCTCACCGGGCTCGACTACACGCCTGGCCTGCACGATGGTGAGTGCCGCGGCAGAGGCCATCAACGGCGAGAAATTGCGCCCCGCTTTGCGGTAGGTCAGATTGCCGTGGCGATCCGCCAGCTCCGCCTTGATCAGCGCTGCGTCGGCCTTGAGCCAACGTTCCTGCACATAACTGCGGCCATCGAACTCCCCGATCGGCTTGCCCGCGGCAAGGTCGGTGCCAAAACTGGTCGGGGTGTAAAAGGCCGGGATACCAGCGCCGCCGGCTCGGATGCGCTCGGCCAGCGTGCCTTGCGGCACCAATTCCAGCTCGATCTCGCCGGCCAGGTATTTCTCGGTGAAGGCGCGCGGATCGGCGGAGCGGGGGAACGAGCACACCATCTTGGCGACCATGCCGGCGTCGATCATTGCGGCGATGCCGATGCGGCCATTGCCCGCATTGTTGTTGACCACCGTCAGGTTGTTCGGGCTACCCGTCTGCCCGAACTGATCGATCAGCGCATGGATGAGCTCTATTGGAGCGCCCGAGCCACCAAAACCGCCGATCATCAGTGTCATGCCCGATTGGATGCCTGCCAATGCAGCAGGCAGATCGGCGACCGTCTTGTCCATGAGCAACCCCTTTGCTGTTGCGCTGGGATACCCAAATGGTGGGTTGGCCGGCAATGTGAATTGTGCGATATCTGGTCTTTGTTGACATATCGCACAACGGGCAGGTGACGGTGGCTGTATTGCAGCGCGACATGATGGGCGGGTTGGCCAAAGGGCTGGCCGCGATCGAAACCTTCACCGCCGAGCGTCCCCGCCAGTCCATTGCCGAGGTCTCCGCCGCTTCGGGGCTCGATCGCGCCACCGCGCGGCGATGCCTCCTGACCCTGGCGCAGCTGGGCTATGCCGATTACGATGGAAAATACTTCACCCTGACCCCGCGGGTGCTGCGTCTGGGAACGGCCTGTCTCGCGACAATGCCGCTGCCACAGCTGGTGCAGCCGCTGCTCGACCAGCTGTCCGAGCAACTGGGGGAAAGCTCTTCGGCCTCGATCCTTGATGGTGACGAGATCGTTTACGTGGCGCGGGCAGCGCAGCGGAAAGTGATGTCGATTGCCTTGATGCCGGGCTCCCGCTTACCCGCCTTTTGCACCTCGATGGGGCGCGTCATGCTCGCAGCCCTGCCGGAAAGCCAAGCGGCGGCCCGCTTGGCTGGACCACTGCCGCCGCGCACGCGTTACACCCGGACCCGGAGCCAGGATATCCTGGCAGAACTGGGCCGGGTGCGGGCCCAGGGATTTGCCTTGATCGACCAGGAGGTTGAGCTCGGCTTGCGCTCGATCGCCGTTCCGGTGATTACCTCGCGAGGGCAGACAGTGGCGGCCATCAATGTGGGCGTTTCGGCCAGCCAAGCTTCAATCGAGGCCCTGCCTGAGCTCTATCTCGCGGGCATGCAGTCCGTTCAGGCGGAGCTCAGGACAATGTTGCGCTGACCTATTCCCCTTAGGCGCGCCCCGGAACGTCTCGGGCCTGTTCCTCGTCCAGGGACAAAACTACCTTTCCCAACTGCTCGTTGGCATCCAGCACCGCGTGAGCCTGCTGGACCTGGGTAAGCGGGAACACCGAATGAATTCGGGTGGTCATACGGCCGGTTTCAAGAAGCGGCCAGACCTGGGCGACAAGTGCCTGCGCGATCTTTCCCTTATAAGCTGGCGGGCGCGGGCGAAGGGTGGATCCTGTGAGCGTCAGCCGACGCCGCACCAGATCGCGGATATTGACCTCGGCGGTGGGACCCTGGTGACTGGCGATGAAGACCAGCCGCCCGTCAGGGGCCATGAGATCGAGTTGCACTTGCACATTGGGGCCGGCCTGAGCGTCAAGCGCAACATCGACGCAATGTTCGCCAGCATGGCGGCGAATGGCGCCGGCCCAATCCTCGCGATAGTCGAACACGGCATCGGCCCCCAGTTGGGTGCAGGCATCCCGCTTTTCAGCGGTGCTGGCGGTTGCAAATACCCTGGCCTGCCGCAGCAGCTTGGCGATTTGAATACCCGCCATCCCAACGCCGCTGGAGCCGCCCTGAACCAGCAGCGTTTCTGCTTCGCCCAGCCGGCCCAACCGGATGATGTTGTTCCAGGCGGTGAACAGAGCTTCGGGCAGCGAAGCCGCCTCGATGAAGCTGAAGCCCGCAGGAACCGGCATACATTGCACAGCCGGCACGACAACCTGATCGGCATAAGCCCCACCATTGGTGAGGGCGCAAACTGCGTCGCCAATCGCAAGGCCCGAGACGCCCTCGCCCACCGCCGCGATCCGACCTGCAGCGTCGAGGCCGGGAATATTGGTGACACCCGGCGGCGGGGGATAAAGCCCACGGCGCTGCTGGATGTCGGGGCGGTTGACGCTCGCGGCAAGCACCTGCAAGAGGACTTCACCCCGCCCAGGCACCGGCACCGGACCTTCAACGATCTGCAGCACTTCGGGCCCGCCAGGACGGGTAATTTCAACAATGCGCAAGCTGGCTTGCTCCTGTACTGGTGGAAGGGATCACCCGCCCGCGGGCTCATGGCGGAGCGCCGGGCAAAACGCCGCCGAACCGCACTGATCAAGGGACCGACCGATGCCGGCAATGACCCCGCCGGCTTGTATACGGTTTTTTGTCGTTGCCGGTGGACAGTTATCCGGCTAATCGCGGCCACCTATCCACCCTTGCGCGGCAGCGACAAATCCGCTTTGAGTGAGTTCCGGCAGGCGGAACGGAGGGGTGGATGCGGGAGCGTGACGACGAGGTGCGGGCGGCAAGCCGGGTGCTGGCCATTCTGCAGGCCATGAACCGGGAGCCGCACTCCACCATTCTGTCGCTGCATCAAACCACCGGGCTGCCGAAGCCAACCTTGGTGCGCCTGCTCAAGACCCTTGTGGGCAATGGCTTTGTCAGTAATGACCGTCGCCAGGCAGGCTACCAGATCACCTCCCTCGTTACCTCGCTCAGCAGCGGCTTTCACGGCGACCCGCTGGTGGTAGAGGCCGGGCGCGCCTGGGCAATGGAGCTCAGCGCGCGCTTCAAATGGCCGGTTGCCATTGCGGTGTTTGACCGTAACGCCGTGATCGTGCGCTATTCTACGGTGCATGACAGCCCGATCTCGCCCTTTCACGCCACCATCAATATGCGGCTGAGCCTCTTTACCCGCGCCCTGGGCCGCGCTTTCCTCGCCGCCTGCAGCGACGCCAGGATCGAGGAACTGCTGGCCGAGACATCCGCGGCGCCGGAGTTGGAGACCCCTTCGGATCGGGATCCCGACAAGGTTCGGCGCATGGTTCGCACCATCCGTGATCGCGGATATGCCATGCGCGATCCCGGAGCCGAACCGCGCACCTCCGACACGGTGGCGGTGCCGATCATGGGACGGGGTGGGGTGCAGGCGAGCATCGGCCTGACCTATTTCCGCACAGCGACCAATGCATTTGGCTCACGCGATGATTCCGTCGCCGCGCTCAAGCGCGCTGCCGAAGGCATCAATGCCGAGGTGGAACGGCTCACCGTGCATCGTGGCTAACCGTTCCGCGCAGCGGAATCTGCGCGGGGCAGCATTGTTCGATCGACATGCTCTAGCAAGGGTCGCTGCGTTGACTCGGTCGGTGCTCGCGCGCCGTTCCTGACTTTCCTGCCATTTGGACTTCCCACCATGACAATACATGCCGACCTTCTTGCCGCACTGATCTTCCTGGTCTTTGGCGCGATCGCCACGGTGGTGGGATGGGGCTATGGCTTTGGCACCTTCTCGGCCCTGGGGTCGGGCGCCATGCCGGTGCTTGCCGGGTGCGGCCTGTTGATCATGGGGGTGGCCCAACTGGTGCAAACGGCGGCAGCACGGCGGGCTGGACAGGCCTTTGTTTCCGCCTTCCCCCCCTCCGAGATGCGCCCACTGCTGGTGATCCTGGCGGCAGTGTTGGCCTTTGGTCTGCTGGTGGGTCCCCTTGGATTGCTGCCGGCGCTCACGGCGCTGGTATGCATCAGCTGGTTCGCCGAAAGTGGCGGACGGCGGCTTGAGATGCTCGCCGTTCTGGCTGTCGTGGCAGTGCTAATCGTCGCCATCTTCTATTATGGCCTTGGCATCCCGTTCCGCCTCGTGGCCTGGAGGTTCTGAGCATGGATCTCTTTGCTTCGCTGGCCCTTGGGCTCCAGGTCGCCGTAACCCCGATCAACCTGATGTATTGCCTCCTGGGGGTGACCCTTGGAACCGCTATCGGCGTGCTGCCCGGTGTTGGACCGATCATCACCATCTCGCTGCTATTGCCGCTTACCTTCGGGCTCACGCCGGAAGCCTCGATCATCATGCTGGCCGGCATCTTTTATGGTGCGGCCTATGGTGGCTCCACCACGTCCATCCTTGTTAACTTGCCGGGGGAAGCGTCTTCGGCGGTGACCTGCATCGACGGCCACCAGATGGCGCGACAGGGCCGTGCCGGGGCGGCTTTAGCGGTAGCGGCGCTGGGCTCGTTTTTTGCCGGCACCATCGGCACCTTGCTGATCGCGCTCGCCGGGCCGCCATTGGCCCTCATCGCCATGCGCTTTGGCGCGGCAGAATATGCGGCCCTGGTTTTCGTCGCCCTGCTCAGCACCGCGGCGATGACGCGGGGTGGCGTGGTCAAGGGCGTCGGCGTGGCCCTGCTGGGGATGGCCTTCGGTTCGGTTGGCTCGGACGTGTCGACCGGCATGTTCCGGTTCACCTTTGGCATTCCCGAACTGCGCGATGGCATAGATTTCGCTGTGCTGGCAGTGGGACTGTTCGCCGTTGCCGAGATCATCGGCAATATCGGCGCGCCGCAGGGCGACGCAGTGTCCTCGCGGAATATTGGCCGGCTTTGGCCGAGCCGTGAGGACTTCCGGCGTTCCTGGCCAGCGGCGCTGCGCGGCACCGGCATGGGCGCGCTGCTGGGCGTGCTGCCGGGGGCTGGCTTGGCCATGAGCTCGTTCACCGCCTATATGGTCGAGCGCAGTGTTTCCAAGCATCCCGAGCAGTTCGGCAAAGGCGCCGTCGAGGGCGTTGCCGGGCCCGAATCGGCCAACAATGCGGCCTCCCAGACTGCCTTTATTCCCACGCTGCTGCTTGGCATTCCGGGCAGCCCGACCATGGCGCTGATGCTGGGGGCCTTCATGATCCATGGCGTGCAGCCAGGCCCGCGCATGATGGGTGACCATCCCCAGCTGTTCTGGGGGCTGATCGTTTCGATGTGGGTCGGCAATCTGCTTCTCGTGATCCTCAACCTGCCCCTGATCGGGCTCTGGGTGCGGCTGCTGCGTGTGCCCTATCACTGGCTTTATGTGTTCGTGCTCGCCTTTGCCTGCGTGGGCGTGTTCACCATGGGCTCATCGAGCTTTGACATCTATTCGCTCGTGTTCTTTGGTGCCCTTGGCTACCTGCTCAAGGCGGCAGGGTGCAACCCGGCCCTTTTCATCCTCGGCTTCATTCTGGGGCCCATGTTCGAGGAGAATTTCCGGCGCGCCATGACCTTGTCGCGCGGCGATCCAATGGTGTTCCTTGAGCGCCCGATCAGCCTGGCCTTCGTCTTGATCGGCATTGCGGTGCTGCTGGCGACCACGACTTCCTTTGTGCGGCGTGGGCGGGCGGAGGTCACCGAGTGATGGGGACGGTCGAGCAAACGGCCGGTTGCCCGAGCTTCGGGAAGCCGGCCTAGGCGACGGCGCCCGGATCGGTGTGCATGGCTTGGGATCGCTAGGGGCTGGCAGGCACGGTGGTGCCTGCCCTGCGGGATGTGTTGCCCGGCCGGTCCAGTTCTCGCGCCCCCGCGAAGTCGCCTGGGGCACGAGAACCGGTCATCACGCTTTGAGCTTGGCAAACAGGTCGTTGATGTCGTCGGCGCGCTCGAGCCGCAACAGCGATGCCAGGAGGGCGTTCGCCCGATCCGCGCCGATAACGTCATCGACATTGGCGTGGAACTTGGCGAAGTAAACACTGTCAGGCGCAGGGTTGCGGCGTGTGCCGACCATGTCCTCCACCGTATGGGTGAGGCTCCTGCCATCGGCCATCACCAGGGTCACCACTGCACGCGAGCGTGAAGTGTCGGCATCGGCCAGTGGATCTGCCACATGCACAACCTTGTCGGCGAGTGCATTGATGACCGGATTGCCCAGGCTTTCCGTGCTGTAGGAAGACTTGTTGAACCGCCCCAAAGCCAGCGCTTCCGCCACCGTATGCTGCAGGCTGATGCGGCCGTGCCAGGAGGTGCGCGGACGCCGCTTGTCCTCAACCGGCTCGCAAACGGTGCGGAAGGAGCGCCGCATGATCTCGCAGCGGATTTCGGCGATGTCCTCAAGGGCGAAGTCGTGCTGCGCCCGCAATTCAAGCGCGGCCGTAATGAAGGGCATCATCGTATAGGCGCATGGGTATAGCTTGGGCGCGATATTGAGCACTTCCCAGCGCGAACCCAGCCCCTCAACAAGGGTGTCAAAGCGGAATTGCACATCGGACTGAACATGGCTTTTGTACCAGCCAAAATTACCCTCGAACACGGCCGATGGCCCCGTCAGACCCTGCTGCGCAAGGGCAACGGCGCGGATGCCTGCGGCGGCGGCAAAGCCGACATGGAGGGTTTTGCTGTCGGCACCGTCCTGAAAGGCGCTGATCGAGCCCGCTGACAGACTGGCGGCTGTTCCAACCGCATCGGCCATGACGCCGACCGGAAGGCCACGGAGCCGGGCTACTGCATAAGCGGCGCCAAAAACGCCATAAACGCTGGTCGGGTGGAAACCCACTTCATGCATGCGCACCGGGGAAACCAGGCCCAGGCGGCACAGAATTTCGGAGCCAACCAGAACCGCTTCAAGCAGCTGCCGGCCGGTCTGCGGGGTCTTGTGCGCTTCGGCCAGTGCCGCAGCCAGAATGACGCCGGTGGGATGGATATTGCTCGCGATATGGGTGTCGTCGAACTCGAGTACCGCCGAAGCCACGCCATTGATGAAGGCGGCGCCGGCCAGCGAGGTTTCCGTAGCATCGCCAAGGGTCTGCGCGCCCCGGCCACCCCCATCGGCATCCTGCTGGGCGCGGCGGGCTGCTTCCACCGGGCGCAGCCGATGGGAGGCCAACATCACCCCAACCAGGTCAACTATGCGCAGCTTGGTGTTGTGAACCACCTCGGCGGGCGCATCATCGAGGGAAAAGCCAACGGCCCACTCGGCCAGCTGGGAACTCAAATTCGGCATGGGTGAGCCTTGATCGCAAAGAAAAAATGGCCGCAAGGCCGTTGTAAAGTACAGAGCAGTTGCAGCGCGGCGCGGGTGGAATGCAGCAGCCGCCTCGCGCCCGCGGCTAAAAATAGCCGGCAGCAGATTGCCGCCGGCTACGGGGAGTCTCGCTTATTTTGCGAGGCCGATTTCGGTCAGCACTTCATCAAACCGGTCGTACTCGGCCTGCAATGCGGCACCGAGTTCCGAGCCGGGCATGAAGCGCGGCGACACGCCGGCCTTTACCAGCTTGTCGGCAAATTCGGGCGTGTCATTGGCGGCCTTGAGGGCGTCCTCGATCATGGCAACCACTTCGGCTGGCATGTTGGCCGGGCCCATCACCATCTGCCAGCCCGTGCCGCTGATGCTGTCAATCCCCTGCTCTGCAAGGGCAGGCACATCGGGGAACTCGGCCAGGCGATCAGGACCGGGAACGGCTAGGGGGGTCAGCGCGTCCTGGCGGACCTGGGGAATGGCGGCAGCATCCATCATGAACTGCACATCCCCCGCCAACACCGCCTGCACCACCTGGGCGGCACCGGTATAGGGGATGTGCGTCGCCTCGATCCCCATCGCATCAAGCATATCGACCGTGGCCACATGCCCGGTCGAGCCAACGCCGACCGAGCCGTAGTTCAGCTCGCCTGGGTGTTCTTTGCCATAGGCGATGAACTCTTCCAGCGTGGCCACAGGCAGGGTCTTGGACGAGACCAGCATGCGCACGGCTTCGCTGACATTGGCGATCGGGGTGAAATCGTCAAAGGGGTCAAAACCCACTTCGGCCATATGCGGCGCCGTGGTGAAAATGGCATTGCCGCCCAGCAACAGCGTGGAGCCGTCGGCAGCTGCGCGCGAGACCTGTTCTGCTCCAATGGTGCCGCTGGCGCCGCCAACATTTTCCACCACGAAGTTGACGCCCAGTCGCCGGCTGAGTTCGTCAGCGACAATGCGCCCCACAATATCCCCGGCGCCACCGGCCGCATAGGGCACCACCATGGTGACGGTGTCGACGGGATAAGCCTCCTGCGTCAGGCCAGGGGCAGTTGTGGCGGCGCTCAGCAGCACTGCCAGTGCTGCGCTGCATGCGATCTTGGATTGTTTTGTCATGTTTCCTCCCGTTGGCCCTTTTGGCGCTCAGGTCCATGTTTCTGCCATGACCTTGCCGCGCCCGATAAATGCCTTGGCCGCATTTCGCATATCGGAATAGCCGCTCAAGCTCGCGCTGCATATTCCTCGCGCCGACCCGTCCTGGCCCTTTTTGGGCTTGCCGCAACTCAGTGTCCCTGCCCCTGACTTGCGGTGAGCTAATACGGACATTCTCTTACAATCGCCGTGCGTCAGCCCAAGCAAAGTTGGACCGTTCCGCAAGGAGAAACTCAGGGGTTATCTTAAGCCCTGCGGACTTCCAGAGGTGCCCACGCATTCCCCGCCCACGGGGCATGCAGTTTGTTGTCGCTTTTGTTGGCAGCGTGTCGGAACCTCGGGGTCCAGATCGTCGCTGGAGTGAGCCATGCTCGCGCCACCGATATTGAGGAGTCCAAAGATGATCCGAGCCACCATAGCTGCAGCCTTGCTGTTGACGAGTGCCATGGTTCATGCCCAGGAAGCGCCCAAGGGCGACTATGCCGAGGTGAACGGCATGCGCATGTATTACGAGGTGTCGGGCCAGGGCGAGCCGCTGGTGGTGCTGCACGGCGCTTATATGAACATCCCCGCCATGGGGCAGATCATCCCCATGCTGGCCCAAACCCACACGGTTTATGCGGTGGAGCTGCAGGGCCATGGGCGCACCAACGACATCGATCGCCCGATCACCTATCCCAACCTGGCCGACGATGTCGCCGCCTTCATGGACGCCGTTGAGCTCGAAAAGGCCGATGTGTTCGGCTATTCCATGGGCTCGGCCGCGGCCCTGCAATTGGCCATTCGCCATCCGCAAAAGGTGGACCAGCTGGTTGCTGCCTCGGTTTCCTATGACATGGCAGGCGCGCAGCCCGAATACCACGCCATGATCCCCACGATGACGCCCGAAATGTTTGTGGGCACTCCCATGGAGGACGAGTGGAAAAAACTCGCGCCTAACCCCGAGGCCTTCCGCCCCTTTGTGGAGCGCTTGATCGCGCTCGAGCATGAACCCATGGCCTGGGAGGAGGATGTGAAGGCACTCAAGCACCCGGTGCTGATCATCACGGGCGATGCAGATGTGGTGACGCTTGAGCATTCGGTAGCCATGTTCCGCCTCCTCGGTGGCGGGGCCATGGGCGATCTGGGCAATCCCCTGCCCGCCTCGCGGCTTGCGGTTTTGCCCGCGACCTCCCACACCGCGGTGATCGGGCAGGCCAACTTGCTCCATGCATTCATCGAGCCCTTTCTTCAAGGTGAAGCGCCCAAGGGCATGTTCGACAACTAAGGTTCTTTCTAGCCCTTGCCCGTCTCGGGCGGGGGCTGCCCGTTCTTGAAGCTGGCTGCGGCAGCACCTAATAAGAAGTTATGCCCAAGCCCAAAGCCGAGATGAACACTGACAACTGGCTGCGCCAGGAATGGCCGCTGCCCAGTGCCGCCACTTTGGGCTCCTTTGTGCGCGCCAAGGGGATTGTGCTGGAAATCCGGGCGCGCCTGCCGGGGCCGGTGAAAAAGTCGCTCGACCTCGAGGCGGGCCGGCTGGTTCTGAAGCTGCCCCCCACCGCCGGGGCTGAGTTTACGGCGGCGTCGACGATTGTTACCAAAGCCCTTGAAGGTATTGAAAGCCTGCCGGTGATCCCGCGCGAGATCGAGGATATCCTGACGATCTCCACCACTGAGCGCCACCGCTGGCTCAAGGATGGTCGCCTGCCTAGTGCTGGCACCCGCACAGTCAAGCTGGCCGGCCGCGCCAAGAAGATCACCTTCCACGTGTTCGATCCGCGCAAGGTCGAGGACATCCTTGATCGCGATATGGTGGTGAACTGGCGTGAAGAGGATGCGGCAACCAGAGCCGACAACCGGCGGCAGGCGGCCTGGAAGGCCAAGGTGAAGCGGGCGCAACAGAGTGGCACCGCAACTGCTCCTGCCCAAGAGAGCAGCCCTGACGAGGCCCGGCCGCAGCTGATTGGCTGGGAAGAGTTCGAGCGGGATGGTCCGCTGCGCTGATCTAGCGCTTTGTCCGGGTGGGAATATGCACCCCACCCGGAGCCAGGACGGGGCTAAGCCTTACTTGGCCGCAAAATAGTTGCCGAGCGCCTCGAAGGCCGGCAGGCTCGTCGGATCATTGGCCGAGTTGGTTGCTTGCGGATGGGAGCTGAACCGTGCGATCACCATCCGGGCTTCGGGATCGACATAGATGGACTGGCCGTGCACGCCCCGGGCCATGAAGGCGCCATGGGGGTTGTTGGTGATCCACCACATCGCCCGATAGCTCCAGCCCTTGAGCAGGTCATAGCCGGCCTTGGCAAAGGCTTCCGGGCTGCCGCCCGCACGGATACTGGTAATAGCTTCTTCGGGCACCAGTTGCTTGCCGTTGATGGAGCCGTTGTCGAGCATCAACTGGCCAATGCGGGCCAGATCGGTCAACCCCGCATTCAGGCCACCGCCTGCATAGGGCGTGCCGATCGAGTCCACCGTGTAGTACCCGGACTGATCCGCGCCCATCTGGCTCCAGATGCGTTCCGAAAGCACCTCGTTGATCGGCTTGCCGGTGACGCGGGAGATGATCCACCCCATCACGTCGGAATTAATGGTTCGATAGCCAAAGGCTTCCCCGTGTTCCCCGGATTTCTTGACGGTTTCCAGATACTGGAAATAGGTCCGGGGCCCCTTGTAGTCAGCGGGCTTGGGCAGAGGATTGCCCGCCGCCGAATAGGTCCAGATATCGGAATTAGGGTCGTTATAGTCTTCGGAATAGTCGAGCGCGGTGGTCATATCGAGCACCTGCCGCACCGTTGCATCGCCAAAACCGCTGTTCTCCAGCTCCGGGATGATCGAGCCGACGGTCGCATTCTCGTCGAGCTTGCCCTCCACCACCAGCGTTTCACCCAGGAGGCCCGTAACCGACTTGGTCACCGACATCAGGGCATGCTGGCCCAAATCGGTCAGGCAGCCTGAATAGCGCTTATAGACCACCACACCGTCATGCATGACGATGACGCCGTCCGAGTAGTTCGCCTGCAGCGACTCCGCCCATGTCATCGTGGTGTCGCCCCCGAGAGGGGTGAAGGTGATCGCATCAATGGCGGGATCGAGCACTTCCTCGAGCGGAACGGGGTCGCCGAGGCCCCGGCTCACATTGACGGTCGGCATGAGCTGGCGGAAATGGCAGACCGTCCAGCGCAGTTTGGGAAAGGCATAGGCGTCGGGATCATCGACGCGGATGATCTTGTCTTCAGGCGGCGGGGAACCAACCATCCAGCCCATCTTGTTGGGGTCAGATTCGGCGGCGTTGAGCACCGGTGCATCTTGGGCCAGCGCCGGAACCGCCAGCAGGGCGCAGAACAGGCCCGTCTTCAGGCTCAGCCTAGAAATTGACCACGACATTGACAAATCCTCCTGACCAAATCGTGTCCTTCTGGGTGATCTCGCGAATGCCTTCACCCGGGATGGACACGCTGAACCCGGCCGTCAAAAAGGCATTGGGGCTCAGAACGCGGTTGTACTCGATGAAAAAATCGTCGCTCAGATGGGCGTTGGTGACGCCCGAGATCTGGTAGGCTTCGCCGCCCACATCGATGGTCCTTGCGCCCTGTCCGAACTGAATTGGGCTGCCCAACTCATTGGCCCGAATATGGGCGTAACGCAGCGTGATCGTATCCACCTGGGTCGGCTTGACTGAAAGCGCCAGTTGGTGCGCGTTGACATTGGAATTGTTGAAGACCAGGGATGACTTGGAGCCGGTGGCCCAGGCATCGGGACTGCCTTCGTAATACAGCGGATCGAAGCGTTCGAAGCGCGAGGTCGTGGGATCGTCGCCCGAAAAGGTCTGGAAGGTGTAGGACAGCGATGGTGTCCAGGGCGCATCGGCAAAGGTGTAGCCGACCTGCGCTCGCCCGCCCCAGGCCGACATGTCGATCCGCGGATTCCATTCATAAGCGATGTCGCCGGACAGGAAGAAGTTCTCGTTGTCGGGATTGAACGGATTGCCGCGGCCATAAAGGTTGATGAAGCTGAGCCCCTTGCGTCCATCCGGGATCAATTCGGGGGCGCCGATGCCGTCGGGTGCCGCTTTGGGATAGGGCGACGTGGACTCCGGCACATGGCCAAGCGTGCCACCGACAAAAGTTTGCGTCGTCTTGTCATAGCGCAGATCGACGCCGACGATCTTGGTGCCGGTTTCGTTGTCGGGCTGCTCGTTTGGTTCAAGGTAAAATGCCGTTCCCTTGACGTCATCGAGCCCGATCGTGCCCAGGGCTGCCATGCCCCACGCCTTGTGCGGTCCGAGCTTGAGGGCGCCGCGCTCAAAGCCGTTCGAGCCGCCATTGGCCAGGAGCATGCCACTGCCGGCAACGAAATCCCTCGGCCCCAGCGACAGATCGATGGTCGGGCCGTTCTGGTTGGTGGTGCGGAGCGCCAGATAGCCTTCTTCGAGGGTGATCGCCCCGGTATTGCCGGTATCGAACGCGTCAATGCCCAAGGTGCCAGAGGCAATGGCGGACACCTTGCCGTAAAGGACCACCGAATTGTCGAGATCAAGAGTAAAGCTCAGCCCCGGCTCGATATAGCCCTCCAACCATTGCGCGTCGGTATCGACGCCGGGGGCAACCAGATCGGCCAGATCCCAGAATAGATTGTGCTCGACGACCCCGTTCACACCGGCTTGCAGATGTCCGCGCAGCATGAAGCCATTTTGGTCGATCAGCAGCAGCGGGTCCTTGCCGCCTTGGCTTTGAGTAATTTGTTCCTGGCTAGCTTCATCCTGGCTGGATCGGTCCTGCCCCAAGGCAGCCGGAACAAAAACGAGACTGGCGCAGAACAGGATCGTGGTGGCGCCTTGGGCGCAAAGATGAGGCATAACCGATACCCACCTGATGTAACACTCCGGCTTGATGCCGGGCACGGCCAGTATTCGGCTGGCTCAAGCCAACTACAATCGGGGATTCCCTGAGAGACTTAGCTTCGCGTTGCTGGCGGGGAGCTAGAGTGGGCTGAGGTTATGGCGGATGGCGTAGCGCACCAAATCCACCGCCGAGCGTGCTCCGATCTTGCGCATGATGGTGGCGCGGTGGGTCTCGACGGTTTTGATGCTGATGCCCAGCAGCTGGGCCACCTCCTTATTGCCGAGGCCTTCGGCGAGGTGGCGCACAACCTCGAGCTGGCGCGGCGTCATGGCATCGCCGCCACCTCCATCAGCCCGGCACAACGCGAGTTGCAGGCAGGCCTGTAGGTCCGCTTCGGCCAGCGCGGGCGAGAAAAATGGGCGGCCAAAATGGAGGGCACGAATGGCGCTGATGACGATCTCGGGTGGGTCGTTCTTGAACACGCACCCCTTGGCGCCGGCAAGGATCAGCTCACGAAGTTCGCTTTCCTCCCTTGGCAGTGAGAAGATAAGAACCTGGGACTCGGGACAGTCGATGCGCAACAGGTCCAGTATCCCGGTGCCCGCCAGATCCTGCATGGCGGGGTCGAGCAGCACGAGATCGGGGCGCAGCTGAAGGGCAAGCTGTACGGCATCGTGCCCGCTGCCTGCCTCGCCGCACACTTCAAGGCCAGGCTCGGCACCGATGAAGCGATGCAGGCCACTCCGGACCACCGGATATGCATCAGCCACCAATATTCTGATCAGAGGCCAGTCCATAGACTATCTCCGCCGACGACATGCCATGCCCACTACAACCTGTTGATCAAAGCAAACCATACGCCGCGCCACCCCTAATCGGTTTAGGGGTATTCATGTACTAAAGCCTGCAGAAACAGCCTAAAACTTGCCGGAGAGTCGCCGCAATCTGGGCAAGCGGGAAAGTATGGCAGCGCCAAGATGTTTAACATCACGGCGCTGGCAGGCGGTCCCACCGAGCCTGTCAGTCGGGTAGGGCGCCAGAGCGAAACCGCTATTCAGCCGCGGTTGCGGCCACGCTTTCTGCGGGCTCTAGGGCGGCGGCAACGGCTTGGTCGATGTTCTCGAGCCAGACAAATTCAAGCCGCTCGCGCACATCTTGGGGAATGTCTTCATAGTCGCGGCGGTTGCGGGCTGGCAGCAGCACCCGCTTGATCCCGGCAGCCGCCGCGGCAACCACCTTTTCCTTGATGCCGCCCACCGGCAGCACAAGACCCCGCAGCGATATCTCGCCGGTCATTGCCGTATCGCTGCGCACGCGGCGGTCGAGCAGCAGCGAAACCAGCGCCGTCGTCATCGCCACCCCGGCGCTGGGTCCATCCTTTGGCGTAGCGCCCGCGGGCACATGCACATGGATGTCGCTTTTCTCAAACAGCAAAGGATCGATCCCCAGCACGCCCGCACGGCTCTTGACCAGGCTCATCGCCGCCTGCGCGCTTTCGCGCATCACATCGCCAAGCTGGCCAGTGAGGATCAGCGCCCCCTTGCCCGGGACGCGCGTGGCTTCGATGAAGAGGATGTCGCCGCCCACCGGCGTCCAGGCAAGGCCGGTCGCTACTCCGGCAACCCCGGTGCGCATCGCCACTTCATTTTCGAAATGGGCGGGACCCAGCAGTTCCTCAAGGTCGGCGGCCTTGATGCTGACCTTTTCGGCCGTGCCTTCGGCTACCCGCATGGCGGCCCCGCGCAGGACGCGACCGATTTCGCGTTCAAGGCCGCGCACACCGGCTTCACGGGTGTAGCTGTGGATGATGGCCTTGAGCGCCTCATCATCGATCTCGGCCTGGTCGGGGCGCAGCCCGTTGGCCTCCAGCTGCCGCTGCACCAGATAGCGCCGGGCGATCTGCAGCTTTTCGGGCTCGCTGTAGCTGGCGAGGCTGATGATTTCCATGCGGTCGCGCAACGGCCCGGGAATGGTGTCGAGCATATTGGCCGTGGCGATGAAGACCACGCGCGAAAGATCGAAGGGTACGGCAAGATAATTGTCGCGGAAGGTCCGGTTCTGCTCAGGATCGAGCACTTCGAGCATGGCGGCGGAGGGATCGCCCTGGACGCCTCGGCCCATCTTGTCGATTTCATCGAGCATCATCACGCAATTGCGCGCACCTGCCTTGCGGATGCCCTGGATGATGTTGCCGGGCAGCGCGCCGATATAGGTGCGGCGGTGACCGCGGATTTCCGCCTCGTCATGCACACCGCCAAGACTGACGCGCACGAAGGGGCGGTTCATTGCCCGGGCAATGGATTGACCCAGCGAGGTCTTGCCGACGCCGGGAGGGCCGACAAAGCACAGGATCGGCGCCTTGCCATCGGGGTTGAGCTTGCGAACGGACAGATACTCGATGATCCGGGTCTTGATCTTTTCCAGACCGAAATGGTCCTCGTCAAGGATGCGCCGGGCGGCGGCGATGTCGATCGGGCTTTCCTCTGGCAGCTTCCAGGGCAGCTCGATCAGCCAATCGATATAGGTGCGGATCATGCCCGCTTCGCCGGCCGCCTCGGGCATTCTCTCATAGCGCCGCAATTCCTTGCGGCACTGGTTTTCCACCTCTTCGGGCATGCCGGCCTTGGCAATCGCCTCATTGAGATCGGCGATTTCCTGGGACTTGCCTTCGTCCTCGCCCAATTGGCGCTGGATGGCTGCCATCTGCTCGCGCAGCAGGGTTTCGCGCTGGCGCTCGTTGAGTGCGGTTCGCGTTTGCTGGCTGATTTCCTGGGAAAGCCGCAGCACCTCGACACGCTGCGCCAGGACCCGCGAAACCTTATCCATCCGCGCCGTGACGTCGAGGGTTTCGAGGATCTCCTGCTTTTCCTCGGGTTTCATGTCCATATAGGCGGCTGCCAAATCCGCCAGTTGGGACGGCGAGGTTGTGCCCTGGATGGCGGCCAGCAATTCCTGGGGCACCTGGGGCAGCAACTGCACGGCTTCAACCGCGAGGTGCTGGAGGTTGAGGAAACGTGCCTCGATTTCAGGCGAGCGCGTATCCACCTCGGGCAAATCAAGCACGCGTGCAACGGGGAACGGTGTTCCAGGGAAGTAATCGAGCACCCGGAACCGGTGCACGCCCTGGCACACCAGATGGTGCGACCCGTCGGGGGCCGTGATGTAGCGCACGATATTGGCCATAGTGCCGGTGCGGTGCAGGTCGTCGGGACCGGGATCGGCTTGCTGGGGATCGCGCTGCAGCACGATGCCGATCTGGCGTTCCTGCTTGACCGCCTGCTGGGCCGCGGCAATCGATTTGGGGCGCCCCAGCGTCAGGGGCACAACAATTCCGGGAAACAGCACCATGTCCCGGACCGCAACGATGATCAGGGAATCGCTGGGCAGTTCCAGGGGCTTGTCGTCGCTTGCGGCGCCTTGGGCATTCTGGGTATCGGTCACGGCACGATCTCCTCACCCGAGCTTGGTCAGGCTGAACACGACGCAGCCATTGGTGGCAAAGCGGCGCACGGAATAACGCCCAGGCGGCAGCGCAATGCGCCGTTCAAAGCGCCCTTGCGGCAGTTCCAGCCGATGGATCACCGCCGCACGCAGTTCGGGCGGCAAGGTCCGGCGGCCTGCCACTACCAGCGATCCATCTTCGATACCGGCTTCCACCTGTTCAGGATCGACACCCGGCAAGGCCACAAAGACCAGAACTTCGCGCTCGGTTTCCAGCACATCGATGGGCGGTTCCCAGCGCGGCTCGCGCGCGGCCGTCGCTGTCGAGATGCGAAAGAACTGGGATTGGATGCGTTCGGCGCGGGCCAGCGCCTCAAGCGCTTCGGAAAGCATCCAGTTGGGAGAGTCTGTTCTTGCCATTCGTGCTCTCCACGCGCTTGGCTTTGCCGGCACATCTAGGCTTGATGTCTGTCGGTGCGGCGGGAAGGCTTTGCCGGGTTCTTGGCGTGCCGCCGTCACACCGGACGGAGCGGGCCCACCCCATTGGGGTAGGCGGGCATTATTGCGGGCAATGCGCTCGTGCCCGGTCTGGTTCCGATCCTCGCTCGCCGCGCAGCACGCTGCCGGGCCCGCCAAAGTGCAGGAAAGAAGGGGTGCCCAAGGGGGTGGCCCCGGGCGTTCCCCCTACATGTTGGGTTCAGGGCTGCGCTTCGCCGCCCTCGATTTCACTGCGATCATGGTAAACATGATCTACCAGTCCCCAGTCGCGGGCTTGTTCGGGGGTCATGAAATTGTCGCGTTCGAGGGCCTTCTCCACTTCCTCATAGGTGCGGCCGCAATGCTTGGCATAAAGATTATGCATCCGCCGCTTAAGGCGCATGCTTTCCTCGGCATGCAGGAGAATGTCGGTGACCTTGCCCTGAAAGCCGCCGCTCGGCTGGTGCAGCATGATCGACGCATTGGGCAGGCAGATGCGGCTGCCCGGCGCGCCCGCCATCAAGAGGAACGATCCCGCGGACATCGCCATGCCCATGCAAAGCGTTCCCACCGGCGCCTTGATGAACTGCATCGTGTCATACATCGCCATGGCCGAGGTCACCGCCCCACCGGGCGAGTTGATGTAGAGGTAGATCTCCTTTTTGGGGTTTTCCGCCTCAAGAAAGAGCAGCTGCGCGCAGACCAGCGAAGCCATGTTGTCCTCGACTTCGCCATTGACGAAGATGATCCGCTCGCGCAGCAGGCGCGAGTAAATATCAAATGATCTTTCGCCCCGGCTTGATTGTTCCACGACCATAGGGACGAGCTGCATCATGTCGCGCATGGGCGATCTCCATTCAAAGCTGCTGTTTGGCTTGGGTCAGGCGGCCAGCATCAGGGGGCCGCGCCGATTGTCGTTGGCGCTGGCTGGGGCAAGCGCCGGTGCGTGGGTCAGCGTCAGCCAGGTGCCCCCTTCATCGGTTGGGGTGAGCTCGAAGGTCACGAGGCTTTCCTCTGCCCCGACGACGGCCCCCTGCCCCTGCTCGCGCCAGCGATAGGTGAGAGTATGGTTTTCCTCGGCGTTGACCACTGAAAGCTCCAGGCCCGGCGCAGGGCGCAGCCACCGCTCCAGCAACACCGGGATGGTCAGCGCCCGCCAGACCTTTTCGGGAGCAGCTTCAAGAGCGCATTCGAACACCAAGGCATCTGCATCGATCTTCACTGGTCCATCTCCTTGAGCACATCCTTGAGGGACTCGATGCGATCGGGCCAGAAGGCGCGATATCGAGCCAGCCATTGATGCAGTGGCGCCAAACCATCGGGTTCAACGCGGTAGTTGACGAAACGGCCTTCGCGCCGCTCGCTGATCAAACCCGCCTGACGCAGCACTGCCAGGTGCTGCGACATGGCGGGTTGGGATATCGCGAGGCCCTGTCGCAGTTCAGTCGCCGTCATCTCGGCGGCAGCAAGCCGCTCGAGCACACCACGACGGGTCGGATCAGCCAGGACCTTGAAGATATCCACGTCACTCATGTCCGACACATAAGCACAGACTTATGTGTCGTGGCAAGGTAGTTTTGTGGAGGGAGTTGATGAAACTGCCATCCGGGTAGGCCGCCACGCCATACCCGGCAATTTCAGCGCAGCCAGCCCAACCGGCTTTCCACCCGGCGAGCGCTGTCGCGCACCAGGGCGATGAGATCGGGGTCTTTTTGCTGCACTTTGTGTTCGGGCACCACGATGGACATGGTGGCGTGACAGTGACCGCTCCGATCCAATACGGGCGCGGCGATGCAGGCTACGGCATAATCGGACTCGCCGGCCTGGATGGAGAGGCCCTGCGCCAGCGCCTCATGGGCATTGTCGGCGAGCACCGCAGGGTCGGTTTCGGCCCGGCCGGTCGGGGACACGCGGGCGGAGCGCGCGAAGATGCCCAGCAGTTCCTCGCGTGGCAGGTGGCCGACCAGCAGCCTGCCCGAAGCAGTCCAGTTGAGCGGGCTGCGCGAGCCCACTCGAGAGCTGACATTGAACTGGCCAGTGCCATCTTCCATGGCCAGCACCACCATCATGTCCTGGTCGCGGCCGCAGATCTGCACCGTCTCGCCCGACAGCCGCGCCAGTTCGTGCATCTCCTGGGTCGCCGCGCTCAGCAAATCGAGGCTGCGCGCATAGCTCAAGCCATAATGATACATCCGCGGGCCAAACCAGATCAGCCCGTTGCTGTCGCGGTCCAGCAGATCCTTGTCGACGAGATCGTCGATGATTGCATAAATGGTCGAGAGCGGCGCACCGACCGCTCTCGCAATTTCGTAGGCAGTGGCGGATCGTTCGAGCTGCTGCAGATGATCAAAGATCTGCAGCGCCCGATCGATGCCGCTGGTGCGCGTACGGCGAACCGGCTCAGTTGCACTAAGGATGTCGCTCACTACTCTGTCCCGTCGTTCAACCGATGTGCCGCCCGTCTAGGCGTTTAGTCGAGCCACTTCAATATAGCAGCCTCTTGCGCACGCCAATGTTCATGGATTGGCGTGGCAATGATTTCATTGGAGCCGCGGGCCGCTTCGAGCTCTTCGACCAGCCGTTCGGCCACGACGGTTTCTTCATTGGGGTGCAGATTGCACGGGTCGAGGAAGAAGTGCCCATGCTCGGCTTCGTGGTCGCGCACGATGATGGGGCGCGGCCCGGTTGCTAGGGCGCGGGCAAGGTCCCAGGCGGTGATGCGTGCCAGTTCTGGATTGATCGTCACCTTCAGCCGGTCCAGCGGATTGTCGGTGGGATCGGGCACGATGATGGCGGTTACGCCCGCCTTGTCGGCCAGGGTTTCAAGCCAGAGATCGAGTGCGGCCTGTTCGCGCGCGCGGATGCCGTCGTGGTCGCGCACTTTCCAGGCTTCCAGAGCCGCGATGACGCCGGCAATGCCTTCCTTGCCCACCTTCATGCCCCGGCCGATGCCGCGGTTCTGCAGGTAGATGTTGCGGATGAATTCCTTGTCGCCGGCGCAGATACCCGAGGTCGGCCCACCCAGGAACTTGTGACCCGAGTACAGCACCACATCGGCGCCATCGGCCAGGAACTTGCGCAGGTCGTATTCGGATGCCGCATCGACGATCACCTTGACGCCGCGGGCATGGCAAATCTCGGCGAAGGTCTTGAGCGGGATCTGCGCGTAATCGACCACGTGGTGCGACACAACAAACACCGCAGCAACAGTCCGCTCGGTGATGGCGCCTTCAAGCTGATAGCCGTGGGCGCTGGTGGCCTGGCCGACCGGCACCACCTTGCCGCCGGCGATGCGAATGGCCTGTTCCACCGGCGCGCCATAGCTGACCATATGGCCGGTCTGGATCAGGACTTCATTCTTGAGGCTGCCCGCATCGGGAAGCTGCTCGATCGCCCAGAGATTGTCGCCCGTAATCGCGGCCGCTACAGCGAGACTGATCGCCGCCGAGCATGAAGCGGTGACAAAGCCGGCCTCGGCACCCGTCAGATCGGCGATGGCGTCGCTGGCGCGCCGATGCAGGGCGCCCATTTCCACGAACTCGGTGAGGACGCGCGTAATGGCATCCACGGCTTGGGGAACCACGATCGAGGCGCCCAGGGAGGTCATGGTGCCCGAAACGTTGATCACCGGACGAAGTCCCAGCTGGCTGCGAATATCCTGTGTCATGCAAATAACTCTCGATTGATGGGCTGCCCGGTTGATGCGGCAGCGATTGGGTTGGGCCGGATCGGCTCAGTCAAAGGCGACGATGGCTTCGATTTCCACGGTGATCTGGTTGGGCAGCGAGCCAAAGCCCACGGCGGAGCGCGCATGCACTCCTTGCTCGCCGAATACTTCGATCATCAGATCCGAGCAGCCATTGATGACAGCGGGATGGGCCTCGAAATCGGGCGTCGCATTGACCATGCCGAGCAGCTTGACGATGCGGCGCACGCGCCCCAGATCGCCCAGGGCCGCCTGCATCACGGCAATCAGATTGATGCCGGTAAGGCGGGCATGGGCATAGGCCGCATCAACCGAAACATCGGCGCCCACCTTGCCGGTGTGGAGCGTTCCGTCGGTCTCGGTTGGCCCCTGCCCTGACAGGAACAACAGCTTGCCATCGATCACATGGGTCACGAAATTGGCGATCGGAGAGGGCGCTGCGGGCAAGACGATCCCCAGCGCCTTGAGCCGCTCATAGGGGGACGCATCCGGGCGCGTGGCCAGCTCGGAAATGCTCATAAATGGAACTCCAACAAATACTATAGCTCGCCGTGGCGAATGCAGGCGACGTGATGATTGGCGCCGATATGCTCGACGGGCGGAACGACCCGCGCGCAAGCCTCGATGGCCATGGGGCAACGCGTGCGGAACACACAGCCCGAGGGTGGGTTGATCGGCGAAGGAATATCGCCCTGCAAGGGCACATGGGTGCGCTTGCGGGTTGGATCGGGCACGGGAGCGGTCGCGAGCAAGGCCCGCGTATAGGGATGGCGCGGATGGGCGTAAACCTGGCGCGAGGGGCCGCGCTCCATCACCCGGCCGAGATACATCACCACGACTTCATCGCAGAGATATTCAACGACGCTTAGATCATGGGCAATGAACAGCATGGTCAGACCAAGCCGCTGCTGCAACTCGCTGAGCAGGTTCAGCACTTGCGCCTGCACCGAAACGTCGAGCGCGGAAACCGGCTCGTCGGCAACGATGAAATCGGGCTCAACTGCCAGGGCGCGGGCAATGCCGATGCGCTGGCGCTGGCCGCCTGAAAATTCATGGGGAAAGCGCCGGGAATAATCGGCTGGTAGGCCAACCAGGGTCAACAATTCGGCAATGCGTTCACGCCGCTTGGTCCCGCGCGGATAACCGCGGGCATCAAGGGCTTCCCCGATGATGGCATCGATGCGCAACCGCGGATTGAGGCTCGAATAGGGGTCTTGGAAGACGATCTGCAGGCGCTTGCGCCAGTGTTTCATCTCGCGGGGCTTGAGCGCAAAGATATCGGTGCCATCAAAGATCGCCTGCCCGCTGGTGGGCTCCACCAGCCGCAGGATCGAGCGGCCGGCGGTGGTCTTCCCGGAGCCGCTTTCACCGACAAGACCCACGGTGGTGCCGCGCGCGATGTCAAAGCTCACATCTTCGACGGCATGGACGATCTGGCCGTTGCGGCCGCCAAAATGCTTGGTCAGCCCGCGCAGGCTCAGAAGGGGCTTGGTATCGACTGCCTCAATCATAGCTCATGGATCCTGATGCAGCGCGAGAAGGTGTCTGGTCCTGCCGGGATCAAGGGCGGCAGGGCCGCTCGGCAGGCTGGGATGGCCATGGGGCAGCGCGGCTCGAAGGCACAGCCTGGCGGCAGATTGGTGATGGGGGGAACCGAGCCGGGAATGGAATACAGCGCCCGGCGCTCGCCGTCCTGCCCCAGGTCGCGTGTCGCATCGGGCGTGCAGGCCAGCAGTCCCTTGGTGTAGGGGTGCTTTTGGTGGGCGAACAGCGCATTGACTGGCGCTTGTTCCACCACGCGCCCGCCATACATGACCACGACGTCATGGGCGATCTCGGCTACCACACCAAGATTGTGGGTGATGAAGAGGATCGACATGCCGAACTGCGCCTGCAGGCGCTGCAGGAGATCGAGGATCTGCGCCTGGATGGTCACGTCGAGCGCGGTGGTCGGCTCGTCGGCGATCAGCAGCGAGGGGTCGCAGCTGAGCGCCATGGCGATCATCACGCGCTGGCGCATGCCGCCCGACATCTGGTGCGGGTAGTCATCCAGGCGCCGCGCCGCATCGGGGATCTCCACATGCTGGAGCATTTCGAGCGCCTTGGCCCGCGCCTCGCTGCGGCTCAGACGGGTATGGAGCGAGATCATCTCGCCGATCTGGTCGCCCACCGTATAAAGCGGGTTGAGCGAGGTCATCGGCTCCTGGAAGATCATCGCGATTTCGCTGCCCCGCATGGCGCGAAACTGGCTGGGTGCGAAACGCGCCAGATCGTGCACCTGCTCCTTGCGATCGCGGAACAGGATCTCGCCACCGGCAATGCGTCCCGGCTTGGCCAGCAAGCCCATGATCGACAGGCTTGTGACCGATTTGCCCGAGCCCGATTCCCCGACCACGGCGAGCGTCTTGCCGCGCTTGAGATCGAAGGTCACGCCATCCACCGCCTTGGCGGTGGCGCGCTTGCTCTCGAACCAGGTCCGAAGGTCACGAACCGACAGGATGGTGTCTGCTGGCAGCGTTCCCGTCATGCAGTCCACCCGCAGCTGGGGCATTTGTGGCCCGGCGCCCCGGCGGGAATCGGGTGGTGGCGATGTGCAACCACGGCCTCGGCGCCCAGAATGGCGTAACGTGGCTCAAAGGTCTGATGCAGAGTGCTCTTGGCGCCCTGGCTGTCAGTGACCACCAGATCACCGTCCACTAGATCAAACAGGGTGAATTCGGCGGGCTTGCCCTTGACCAGCAGATTGTCCGCGGGCTTGCGGATCGCCCGCTTGGGTGCGGTGGAAGAGGCGACAACGACGTCCTCCATTCCCATGCCCAGCGACAGCAGCTTGCTCATTGTGGTGGCGAGATCCCAGACCGAGGTATCGAGCGAGCGATTGTGCAGGTCCGTCGAGATGGTGTTGGGCAAAAGACCCCGCTCGAGCGCGGCCTTACCGACATCAAACGAGAACGACGCGCCGCCATGGCCGACATCGAGGATGATGCCGCGCTTGGCGGCGTCTTCGGCCAGCCGGAACAGATCATCGTCCTCGATGATCGAGCCGCCCTGCTTGCCGTTAAAGCAGTGGGTGACGATGTCGCCCTCGCTCAACAGGCCCAGCACGTCATCATAAAGCGGAGGGGGCTCGCCGACATGCACCATTACCGGCAGATCAAGCACGCGGCTCAGTTTTTTGGCCAGCTTGAGCGGCACCAGGTCCCAGCCGCCCGAGATCACCGCGCTGGCGCGAACCTTGATGCCAATGATGACATCACGGTTTTCCCGGATCACGGCGATGGTGCGATCGAGATCGATCGAGCGCATGTCCTGCAGCTCGGTCACGCGGTTGCAGGCGACGAGGCCGATCGAGCCGAGATTGAGAAAGGCGTAGATGTTCTCGCGCGCCGGCTCGATGATGAATTCGCGAAGGCCATGGAAATTGGCTTCGCCGGCCGATCCCGCATCGACGATGGTGGTGACGCCACGCGCCGCGCCGCCCTGTTCGGGGCGAATGGAGATATCGGTGCCGCCATACCAGACATGGGCATGCAGATCGGTCCAGCCAGGTGAAATGAAGGCGCCGTTCGCGGCAACGGTCTTGGCGTTGTCGGCGGTCAGGCTCGCGCCGATATCGAGAATGGCCCCATCGGCGCCAACCAGCACATCGAGCACCGGCGGCAGTTCCGGCTGGGCGAAGCCGACGGGCTTGGCACCCTTGATCAAAAGGTTCTGCGCTTGCGGTTTGAAACGGTTATCGAACATCAGACATCCTTGGCGAGGCGCGGATCAAGAAAATCGCGCAGACCGTCGCCCACGAGTTGCAGTGAAAGTACGGTGAGGATGATGGCGCCGCCCGGGAACCACATGATCCAGGGGGCCTGTTCCAGATATTGGCGGCCCACGGAGATCATCGTGCCCCAGGTGGGGATATCGGGTGAAATACCGACGCCCAGGAACGACAGCCCGGCTTCGGCAAGGATCGCATTGGCAAAGATGAAGGTGGCCTGCACCAGCAGGGGCGAGGTGACGTTGCGCAGGACGTGGCGCACGAGGGTAACATGCGTTGGCACGCCAAGTGCCCGCGCCGCTTCCACATAGGGCAGTTCGCGGATCACGAGAGTCGAGGCACGCACGACGCGAGCAAGCCGGGGGGCATAAACCACGCCGAGCGCGATCACCACATTGGTCGCCGACGCCCCCAGCGCCGCCACCAGGGCAATGGCGAGCAGGATGTCGGGAAAGGCCATCATAGCGTCGATCAGGCGCGATACTGGCGTATCGAGCCTGCGGAAAAAGCCCGACATCAGCCCCAGGAACACCCCGATCACCGAGGCGAAAATCACCACGGCAAAGCCAACCGCGATCGAGGTGCGACCCGAATACAGCACGCGGGTAAGGATGTCGCGACCCAGATCGTCGGTGCCGAACAGATGAAGCCAGCTCGGTGGCTGCAGCCGGTTGCGCACTGACAATTGCGCGGGGTCATAGGGCGAAATAACCGGCGCCAGCAAAGCCAGCAGGATCATGGTGACGATAATCACCAAGCCCGCCAACGCCGTGGGGCGGCTGGCAATCTTCATCAGCAGATTGGGTTCGCGAAACCCGCTTTGTGCAACAGCAGCCATCAGTAACGCACCCGAGGGTCGACGAGGAGGTAGAGCATGTCGATGATGAAATTGACGAGGACATAAAGCCCGGCCACCACCAGAAGGGCACCCTGGATCAAGGGATAGTCACGGCGCAGCACGGCCGAAACAATGAGGCTGCCCACGCCGGGCAGGCCGAACACGGTTTCAGTAACGATAGCGCCCGAGATCAGCAGGGCTGCGGTCAGGCCAATCACGGTCAGGATCGGGATCAGGGCGTTCTTGAGCGCATGCTTGACCACGACACGCCACTCGCTCATGCCCTTGGAGCGGGCGGTGCGCACATAATCATCGTTTAGGACATCGAGCATCGAGGCGCGGGTGAACCGGGTGATCAGCGCCGAGCTGATCAGGCCAAGGGTCGTCGCGGGCAGCACCAGGTGATGCATCCGTTCGCCAAAGCTGGCGCCAGGGCCGCCATAGCCGGAGGTATCGAACCACCCCAGCTGTACGGCAAAAACCTGCATGAAGATCAACCCGAGCCAGAAGCTGGGGACCGAGGCCGCAAACATGGCAAGTGCGGTTGCTGCCTGGTCAAACACCGAGCCACGCCAATAGGCTGACAGCACGCCAACGGGCAAGGCGATCAGGGTCGCGATCAGCAGGGCAAATATCGTCAGGAAAAAGGTCGGTTCCGCGCGCTGCATCAGCGCTGTGGTCACCGGCATGTTGAGGAAGATGGACTGTCCGAAATCGCCGCGCAGTACGCCCCCGACATAGCTGATGAATTGCTGCGGAATGGAAGCATCAAGGCCAAGGCGCTGGCGCAAGCTGGCAATATCGGCTGCGGTTGCGTCGGGGCCGAGCATGACGGCTGCGGGATCGCCGGGCGTCACGCGCACAATGACAAACACGATGGTAACCACCAGCGCCATTACGACCAACATGCCGAATATGCGATTGAGTGCGGAGCGGATCATGATGCTCTGGAAAATCCCCGTCGAAGCTGATGGACAAAAGGCCTGCCGCGACCGAAGACGCGACAGGCGGCACGAAGCCGGATGGGGACCTATTCGGTCAGATAGGCATTCCAGAAATAGGGCCATGGGGCGGGTGTTACGCCGTCGAGAGCCGGGTTCTGTGCGGCCAGGGCATTGAAGTTGCCGACCTTGTAGCCGGGTACTTCGTCATAGATGACCTTCTGGACCTCGACGAACAGCTCGGCTCGCTTGGCCGGATCGCTTTCGGCATTGAAGGCTTCCAGAACCTTGTGCTTGGCGTCGCTCACCCACCAGCCAGGGCCAGTATCGGACATGATGCCCATCAGCGAAGGCTCGGGCAGGAACGGGCTGTGGGTGATGTAGACATCCCAAAGGGCCGGATCGGCGCGATTGGTGGTAAGCGTCGCCCACTCGACTACATCCATTTGCACCTTGAAGCCGGCAGCTTCCAGGTAAGACTGGGCAACCAGTGCCATCTTGTAGTGGAACTCATACTGGCGGCTGGTCAGGATGCGCAGCGGCTTGGAGCCATCATAGCCGGCTTCCGCCAGCAGGGCCTTGGCTGTTTCGGTGTCGCCCATGGGCTTGTAGGCTTCGGTGCCAACATCGGAATGCCAGGCATAGCCTTCGGGATACCAGGCACCCTCGGCGGTGAAGAACTCGTCCGAACCAAAGGCGGCAAACAACATGTCCTCGGGCGCGAGCGCCGCCTGGATTGCCTTGCGCACCCGGATGTCGGAGGCGAGGCCTTCGGAATGGTTCATCATGAACACGGGCCAGCCGAATGGCGCAAAAACGACCGGTTCGGTGGCGCCACCGCTGATCTGGTCGAAAGCCTCGACCGGCAGCTGATCGACATAGTCGTACTGGCCAGCCACTGCCGCGCCGATGCGCGTGTTGGGATCGGGGACCGGCACGAAGCGGATTTCGTCGAGATACTGGTGCCGCGCACCGCCATAGCCATTGCCCTCGCCTTCAAGCGACTGGTAGCCGTCGAAGCGCACGAGCTGGATATACTGGTCAGGAACGCGCTGCTCGAGCTTGTAGGGGCCGGTGCCGATGAAGCTTTCGAGCGGGTCCTGGCTGGCATTGGCCGCCGGAATGATGATTGCGGCCGCGTTGTTGAACGCAAGGAGCGGCAGCAGTGGAGCGTAAGGCTTGCTTAGCGTGATAGTAACCGTGGCGTCGTCGGTTGCGGCGATGTCGGTGATGACTTCGGCCGCCTGCTTGCCGCGGGTGGCAATCTTCATCCAGCGCTCAAGCGATGCGACCACATCGGCCGAGGTCATGACGCTGTCGTCGTGGAACTTGATGCCGGTGCGCAGGGGGATGGTATAAACGGTGCCGTCTTCCGAAATTTCGGGCATTGCTGCGGCGAGCAATGGGGTGGTGCCCCACTGGGCATCGAAGGTGTAGAGCGTTTCGAACATATGCTGGCTGACAATGCCGACCAAGTCGGCTGTCGAAGCCATCGGATCGAGCGTTGGCGGCTCCCCGATGGTTGCCACATCCACGATCCCGCCAGCCGTCTGGGCATAGGCCAGACCGTTGGCGGAACACAGGGCAACCAGGCTGGTCGCCAATGCTAGAGCAAAATGCCTCATTCCAATCCCTCCATGTTCCACAACAGCGGAACATATGTTGTTCTTACGGACTGATGGTTTCACTTCGAGCTAATTTGGTCAAGCGTCCGCGCAAAAAGAGGCTGGGCCGCTCCTGGGGGGTGGACCAAGGCTGCGTTCTTGCCTTGCTCGGTCCGAGGGCCTGCTGCTAAGCGCCGCGGGTGGCAACGTATCGCGCGGTTGAGCTTTGTAGTTGGCCAGCAAGAGATGGCATCAAGCCACTACGCAAAAGGAGCCGCATGCAATGAGCGTTGGTTTAATCGGTCTGCTCGACGATATCGCCGGCATCGCCAAAGTGGCGGCGGCGTCACTCGATGATGTCGCGGGCATGGCGATGAAGGCCGGACTCAAGGCCAGCGGCGCCGTGATCGACGATGCGGCAGTCACTCCCAAATATTTAACCGGGTTTACCGCGGATCGCGAATTGCCGATCGTGGGCAAGATCGCGGGCGGCTCGATCAAGAACAAGCTGATCTTCCTGCTGCCGGCGGCCCTGATCCTGGGGACCTTCCTGCCCTGGGCCATCACGCCCCTGCTGATGCTGGGCGGCGCCTATCTTTGCTATGAAGGCGCCGAAAAAATCTGGCATTTGATGGCCCCCAAAGCCGCCCATGCCCACGAAACCGGGCTGGAACCGGTGGCCCTTAGCCCCACCACAATGGAAGACACCAAGGTCGGCAGCGCCATCAAGACCGATTTCATCTTGTCCGCTGAGATCATGGCGATTGCCCTGGCCGAACTGCCAGGCGAAAGCTTTGTCACCCAGGCCATCGTGCTTTTCCTGGTGGCCGTCGGGATCACGGCTGCCGTTTATGGTGCGGTCGCGCTGATCGTGAAAGCCGACGATGCTGGCCTCTGGATGGCCCAGCGCGGCGGCAGCTTCACTCGGGCTATCGGGCGCGCAATCGTCAAGGGCATGCCCTATTTCATGACCGGCCTGACCATTGTCGGCACTGCTGCCATGATCTGGGTGGGCGGCAGCATCATCGTGCATGGGGTGCACGATTTCGGGCTGCACGGAGTGGGCGACCTGATCCACGACGCAGCGGTGGGCGCGGCCGCGTCCCTTGGCGGCGTGGTCGGCTGGGTGGTGGAAACACTTGGCTATGCCATTGCCGGCCTGGTTGTGGGTGCAGTCGCGATCCCGGTCGTGGGCTATGTGATTTCCCCGCTCTGGACCCAGATCAAGAAGCTGCTCCCCGGCGCCAGGGCCGTGCGAGCCTAGTTCACGGGGATTACTTGCACCTGCTTGCGGCACACTCCTCATGTGCTAGGAAAGGAAGCAACGCCGTCTGTCTATTCAGCATTTCAGTCGCAGGGAGAAGATCTGCATGCACCCTGCGACTGCTGACTTGAACCGCCGGAGACTTCCCTCAGCACCCAAGAAGAGCATTGATCATGGAACGCGTCGGCATCGGCATCATTGGCACGGGCAAGATTTCCTCGGCCTATATCGAGGCCAGCAAGCACTTCCCCATCCTCGACATCGCCGCAGTGGCCGACCTCAATCCCGTGGTGGCCCAGGCCAAGGCGGATGAATATGGGCTGCGGGCCACGACGCTCGATGCCATTTTCACCGACCCCGCGGTCGACATCATCCTCAACCTCACCATCCCCAAAGCCCATCTGGAAGTGGGCTTGCGGGCGCTGGGCGCGGGCAAGCATGTGTATTCGGAAAAGCCCCTGGGCATTTCCTTTGCCGAGGGCCAGCAGCTGGTTGCCGCCGCCCGCTCCAACAATCTGCGCCTTGGCTGCGCCCCCGACACCTTCCTTGGCGGTTCACACCAGACCGCCCGCGCCCTGGTCGACCAAGGCGTGCTCGGCACGCCAGTAGGCGGCACCGCATATTTCATGTGCCCGGGCCATGAGCGCTGGCACCCTAACCCGGCCTTTTATTATGAGGTTGGCGGCGGCCCCATGCTCGATATGGGGCCTTACTACATCACCGATCTGGTCAATCTCCTCGGCCCGGTAGCGCGCGTAGCCGGCGCTACCGCCACCCCCGTCAGCACCCGCACCATCACCGCCAAGGAGCGCGCCGGCGAGGTGATCCCCGTGCATGTGCCCACCCATGTGAGCGGCACGCTGATCTTCCAAAATGGGGCGGTGGTGCAGATCACCATGAGCTTTGACGTGGCTGGCCACCGCCATGTGCCGCTCGAGCTTTATGGCACCAATGCCACCCTGCTGGTGCCCGATCCCAATCATTTTGGCGGCCAGGTCGAGCTGTTGCGCAAGGGCGGGGAATGGGAGAACGTCGAGACCTCTCTGCCCTATGGCGAGGGCACCAATTACCGCTCCATTGGCCTGGCT
Source organism: Devosia sp. Z6_126 (assembly GCF_058133495.1). NCBI lineage: Bacteria > Pseudomonadati > Pseudomonadota > Alphaproteobacteria > Hyphomicrobiales > Devosiaceae > Devosia > Devosia sp. Z6_126. Next base: position 429,345 of record NZ_JBYUNO010000001.1, read on the forward strand.
GACATGGCGCATGCACTGCGCAGCAATCGGCCGCATCGCGCCAGTGGCGAATTGGCCCTGCATGTGCTCGAAGTGATGGAAGCCTTCGGCACTTCCATGGAGACCGGCCGGCATGTAGAAATGACCACCAGCGTGGAGCGACCGGCACCGATCAGCACTTCGCTCGCCGAGGGTCGCCTGGCTTAGCACACAAGCCTCGAGGAGGATGCCGCTCCCCTAGCGCTGCTGCGCCAGACGCCGCCTAGGCGTAGCCGGCGAGCATTTGCGCTATGCGTTTGCGGATCCATGGCGATTGGCCCGCTACGGCAAGGAGGCGATCGCGCAGCCATCGGGGGGCTGGCGCTTGCAGGGTCGCCAGCTTCGTCAACCGATCCGTGCGGTTCAGGACCTGTTGTGCCATTGCCCGTCGTTGCCGAGCAAAATCGTCAAGCCCGGTGCCGCCCTGATGCAGGAAACCGGCCAAGGCGGAGGCCAGCGCTTCCGCATCGCGAAGTCCCAAGTTCATGCCCTGCCCGCCGGCCGGGCTATGGACATGGGCGGCATCGCCAACCAAGAGGAACGGGCCGGCGCGGAAACGATCGGCGAGCTTGTGGTGGACCTGGAAGCGCGAGCCCCAGATCACCTCATGAACCTTCACGCCGCGGCTCGGACCGCGCAGCTCGAGCACACGCGTCACATCCGCGATGGTTGGCTGGGACGGCGCGTTTGCCAGTTGCGCGACCACCCGGAAGCGGGACCGGGACATGGGGGCAACAACCAGCGTGCCGCCTTGGGCAAAAAACAAGCTGACTTCGCTCGTCGCGATGGGCCAGTCCATGTGGACATCGGCCAGCAGGAACGAACCATAGGTCTCCCCCGGAAATTCAATGCCCGCCGCTGCGCGGACGAGGCTTTTCTCGCCATCGGCCCCGACGACGAACCGCGCCACGACGTCCGCCTGACCGGCTTTATCGTTGAAGGTGGCGAGGACCCTGTCCCCATCACGCACCAACTGGGTGACCTCCGCCGGTCGGCGCACGCGGTGGCCCAATTGTTCGAGCCGCGCGGTCAGGATCGCTTCGGTTTCGTCCTGCGGGATCATCAGTGCAAAGGGCGTCGGGCTGTCCAGCACCGAGAACTCGGCCTCGAGCAGCACCTTGTCGCGGTCGCGAACCTTGAACTTGGGCGCCTTGATGCCCTGGGCAATCAGCGGTTCGGCCACCCCGAGCCGCCCCAGGGTTTCCAGCGTTGCGGCGTGGATAACCGCGGCCCTGGAGGTGTTTTGCGCCTGCGGCAAAGCATCGACAATACGGAACTCCACGCCGGCTTGCGCCAGGCCGATGGCAGTGGCGAGGCCCGCCGGGCCGGCGCCGACGATCAGGGTGTTTATTGCTGTGCTCATAGCATTTCTCCCGTATGTAAACGCTTGCTTACATATGGATCACGCGCTATGTCAACACCTGTTTACATGAGAAGGCATGATGGTCAGGAATTCTGAAGCCACTCAGGAGCGGCTGATCGATGCGGCAAGGCGGCACTTTGCGGTGAACGGCTTTGAACGGACCACGGTCAGGGATATCGCAGCCGAAGCGGGAGTGAACGTGGCGCTGATCAGCCGCTATTTTGGGGGCAAGGACGAGTTGTTCGCCCGAGCCGTCGCCATCGATCTTGCACTGCCTGACCTCAGCGGGGTGCCAAAGGCCGAGATCGGCCGGCACTTGATCGAACACTTCTTCAAGCGCTGGGAAGGGCGAGAGGCGGACGACCTGCTCCGCGTGCTGGTCCGAACCGCTGCTACCAATAGCAGGGCCGCAGAAAAGATCCTTGCCATACTGCACGGCCAGATCCTGCCTCTGGTGGCGCGGCTTGCCGGCGAAAAGGGCGCGCAGCACCGCGCCAGCCTCATCGCTACGCAAATCCTCGGCTTGGCTTATTGCCGTTACGTGCTGAACCTGGGCGATGATCAGCTCGACCCGGCGCAAGCGGTCGCAGCCATTGGCGCTACATTGCAGCGCTACCTTTTCGAGGTTTTCTAGCAGCGGCGACTGCTCGCCCTTGCCGCGCCAACCGGGAACCCGTTCGGGCGGTTACCGGATGATGCGACTTCCCGTACCGCCGTCAAACAGGTGCAGAAGGCTGCTGTCAAAGGCAATGCCGATCCGATCGCCGGGTTGTGCGCGGATCCGCTCGCGGAACACGCCAACGAGATCGTGCCCGCCCAGGTTAAGCGTCACCTGGGTTTCCGAGCCGGTCGGTTCGACCACAACCACCTCCGCCATGGTTCCAGCCGGATCGAGACGCAAATGCTCGGGACGCACGCCAAGGGTCATCGGGCCATCCTCTACCCCCTCCGGTAGCGCTCCCAAGTCGATTGTCGTTCCATCGGCAAAGCGAAAGGCGGAGCCGGCAAGCGAGCCGGCGATGATGTTCATTGCCGGAGAACCAATAAAGCCGGCGACGAACAGATTGGCGGGATAATCATAGAGCTCCAGCGGCGTGCCGATCTGTTCGATATTGCCGGCATGCATGACCACGATGCGATCGGCCATGGTCATGGCTTCGATCTGGTCATGGGTGACATAAACGGTCGTCGTCTTGAGACGCTGGTGGTTCAGCTTGATCTCGCTGCGCATCTGCACGCGCAGCTTGGCGTCGAGATTGCTCAATGGCTCATCGAACAGGAAAAGCTGGGGACTGCGCACAATGGCCCGCCCCATCGCCACGCGCTGCCGCTGCCCGCCCGACAAATGGCGCGGATAGCGTTGCAGGTAGGGATCGAGGCCGAGCACGGTTGCAGCACTGGCCACCCGCTGCTTGATCTCGTCCCTCGGAACACGGCCGAGCTTGAGCGAGAAGGCCATGTTCTCCTCGACGGTCATATGCGGGTAAAGCGCATAGGACTGGAAAACCATCGCGATATCGCGGTCCTTGGGCGCCAGGTCATTGACCACATTGCCGGCAATGGCGATCTCGCCCCCGGTGATGTCCTCGAGCCCGGCAATCATGCGCAACAGGGTGGATTTCCCGCATCCCGACGGGCCGACGAGAATTACGAACTCCCCGTCATTGATGTCGATGTTGACGCCATGGAGCACTTCGAGGCTGCCATAGTTTTTGCGAACGTCCCGGATCGTCACGGCGCCCATCTGTTCCTCCCAGATCGATGGTCAACGGTCACGAGCCAGCAGTTTCAAGACAGCTGGCCAAGGGCTGGCGCGTGTGGACACGCGTTCCGCCCTCCTCGACGAAACAGTGTCTGCACGCCTTGCCTGCAATCCTGTCTAGAACCAAGGGGCAGCCGGTTCAAGTATATTGTGGGACAAAAGATTGACACCGCCGCAATATCTGTCCTAACTCTAGAGTATTCGCCGTCAATGATGGGACAAAAGCCCGCTTTGACTGTGATGGGAGCTAGAGCCAAAGAGCTCAGCCCCAAGGAGGATAATACAGCTTGCGATGATTGCTGACCCATAGGCTTGCTTCGCGAGCGCTTGGCCATGTTCCAACAGGAGGAAACGGAAACATGACGTCGGACAAGTTCAATCGCCGTGACATATTGAGAAGGGGCGGCGCGGCTGGCGTTGGCCTTTGGGCCGCAAGCCAGGGCCTGCCGGTTTTTGCCCAGGAGAAGCCAGAGGCCGAGCTGCCCCAAGGGAGCGCCGGCAAGCTGACGGTGATCCATCGCACCGAATATTTCGAGGCGGCACAGAACCTGTTCCGCGATGCCGTGGCCAAGTTCGCTGCCGCCAACAACGCCCAACTCGATATCTCCACCACCAATCCCGAGGCCTTTGGCGATTTCCTGGGCAAGATGTCGGCAGCCGTGCGGGCCGGCAATCCGCCCGATCTGGCCTATACCAGCACCGTTTCCATTCCCCAGATGCACCTGCTGGGCCTGCTCGAAGACGTCAATGACGTGGTCGAGGACGCCATAAGCCGCTATGGCAATGTCATGCAGGGCATCAATGCCGAAAGTATCGGCAAGATCGATGGTCGCTGGGTTGCGGTTCCCTTTATAGCCAACACCACGGGCGCCTTCTTCCGCAAGGACAAGCTGGCCGAAAAGGGTATCGACCCGGCAACCTTGCAGACCTGGGAGCAGCGCCGTGAGGCCGCTCTGGCCATCTCCGATCCCGCCAACGGCTTTTACGGCTGGGGCCTGACTGTCAACCAGTCCGGCGATGGCTGGGGGGTGGCAACCTCGATCCTCAACGCTTTTGGCGGCCACTTTACCGACGAAACCGGCATCAAGGTTGAGTTCGACTCGCCTGAAACCGTGGCAGCCTTTGAGTTCGTCCGCGAAACCTATGATCGCAACGGCAAATACGCCGCCATGTTGCCGCCGGGCGTGGAAAGCTGGGGTGACATCTCCAACAACGAAGCCTGGCTCGCTGGCAGCACCGGCTATACCCACAATCAATACTCGCTTTACGCTGCGGCCAAGCGCGACAACAACCCGGTCTTTGCCAACACCGTCATGCTGCCCCAGCCCATCGCCAATAATGGTGATCACCGCAATGGTGGCGCCGTGGGCGGTTGGCTCACCATCTTCAAGGGCGCTCCCAATGTGGAGCTTTCCAAGAAACTGGCGCTCGAACTGCTCGATCCCGTTAACTTCACGCCCATGTCCACGGTCGCCGGCGGGCTCTTCATGCCAGCCTATCAAAGCCTGTGGACCGAGGAACTCCTCGCCGCCGATCCAAACTACGCGATCATCAAGGAGCAGGTGGACACCCAGGATCCCTTTATCGGGGCCTCCTGGCCAGCACCACCGGCCGCGCAGATCGACGCCATTCGCGCTCAGGGCGTGCTGGAGCAATCCATGGGCAATGTGATCTCGGGCCGCATGACCTCGCAGGAAGCAGTGACCGACGCGCACAACAAGATCGTCCAGATCTTCGAAGAAGGCGGCATTCTCTAGCCGGCCCCCGGCGACGGGTGTCCAACAATGCCCGTCGCACCAACGCTACCAATGCTGGACATTCCGGACATCGGCGGCCACCCGCAGGTGGGAGCGTCCGGCCCGATGGAGGTGCGCATGGACGACCGCATGAGTGTAACGATGGCACCTGTTTCCCGCCGGCTCGGCCTGCGGAAGCGGCTCGATGGCATCCTGGGGATGGACTGGAAGGTCGGCTATCTCTTTGTTCTGCCCATGGTGCTGATCATGGCGCTGCTGATCTTTTGGCCCTTTGTCAGTGCCATCTTCATCAGCATGACCTCGCTCAATTTCCTGACCGGCGAAACCACCAATGTCGGTCTGCGCAATTACCAGCGGCTTTGGGCCAGCAGCGACTTCCTGCAGGCCATGCAGAACACCATCCAATTCACCTTCTGGTCGCTGAGCCTCAAATTCGTTATCGGCATGACCGTGGCGCTGATCCTCAATAGCCGCCTGCCGTTCCGGAGCCTGCTCAGCGGCATCATGCTCCTGCCCTGGATCGTCCCGGAAATCGTTACGGCTCTGGCCTGGAAGAGCATCTACGATCCCTTGTTTGGCGGGCTCAATCCGATCCTGCAGGGCGTTGGTGTCATCGACCGGCCGCTGGGCTGGCTGTCCGATCCCAATATGGCGATGGGCAGCGTCATCTCGGTCAATGTGTGGAAAGGCATTCCGTTTTTCGTCCTGCTGTTGCTGGCGGGCCTCAAGGCCGTCGATCGCGAACAGATCGAAGCGGCGCAGGTCGATGGCGCCAATGCGGTGCAGCGCTTCCGCAATGTGACCCTGCCCAGCCTGCGCTATGTGATCGTCGTCACCCTGCTGCTGTCGTTCATTTCCACCTTCAACCAGTTCGGCCTGCCCTTCCTGATGACCGGCGGTGGTCCGAGCGGGGCGACCAAGCTTTATTCCATTCTCGCCTATGAAAAGGCCCTGGGCTCGCTGCAATATGGTCCTGGCATTGCCGTCGCCTTCAGCGTCGCGCCGCTGATGGCGATCCTGATCTGGCTCCTGGCTCGCTTCATGCGCCAGGACGACCGGCGCGACGGCAGTGCCGAGCGGGGCCCCGGCTTGACCGACCGGCTGCTGGCTGGCGCGGCGCGGCTCGTCAACATCATCCTCGATCTGGTTTTCCTCCCCATCGAGCTGATCTTCGCCGGGCTCGAATGGATGGTCCGCCGCATTCGCGTTGCCACCGGGCGCCCTGCCGCCCAGCCGATCCTCCGGCGCACCGCACGGTCCAATGCCGGCCCGCTCACCCGCTTGCTGGTCCTGGTGCCGTTCCTCGCCTTCGTGATCTTCCCTTTCTACTGGATCATCACGACCTCGCTCAAATCCACGCCGCAGATCAGTGAGCGTCGATCGATCTTCTGGCCCGATCCACCTACGCTGGAGCAATATTCCTCGCTGCTGCAGGATACGCCGTTCCTCACCTGGCTGATGAACTCGGCCTTTGTCGCCGCCCTCAGCACGCTGGTGTCCGTTGCCCTGGCGTCGCTGGCGGCCTATGCGCTGACGCGGCTGCGCTTTCGTGGCGCGGGCTTGCTGACAACGTTGCTGCTCATCACCTATCTGCTGCCGGGCACGCTGCTGTTTATTCCCCTCTACCAGACCCTGACCAATCTTGGCGTCATCAACAGCCACGCCGCGCTGATCATCACCTATCCGACCTTCCTGTTGCCCTTCGCCACCTGGGTGCTGATGGGCTATTTCCGCTCCATTCCGGTGGAGCTGGAAGAGGCCGCGCGGATCGATGGCGCCAGCCGGCTTTATATCTTCTGGCGCATCACCCTGCCCTTGGCGGCGCCCGCAATCCTGTCGGTGACGCTGTTTGCCTTCACCAATGCCTGGAACGAGTTCCTGTTTGCCTTTGTGTTCATCACCAGCGAGTCGCTGCGCACGCTGCCTATCGGCCTGCAATCCATGGTGGTTGGCGATATTCTGCCCTGGGGCAAGCTGATGGCAGCCTCGCTCCTGACCGCCATTCCTGTTGCCGTGCTTTATATCTATGCGCAGCGCTTCCTGTCGGAGGGCCTGACAGTGGGGGCGGTAAAGGGGTGAACGACGCATCGCGGGTCGGAGGGGCAATTGGAGCGCTGAACGCCTCGGTGGTGCGCAGCTCCATCCCCTCCGCGGTGGACGGCATGGTCCTCAAGATCCGCGGCCTCATCTCCGATGGCGGATTGGGCGTGGGCGACAGCCTGCCGACGGAGCGGGAGTTGTGCGAGCGGTTCCAGGCCAGCCGCAACACAGTGCGCGAAGCCATGCGTATCCTCAAGGCCTATGGGGTGGTCTCGGTGCGTCCCAAGGTCGGCGCCACCATTATCGATGACCGGATGGAGCGGGCACTCGATCTGTTCTCGTTCAACACGCTCGACATCTCGCGGCGCACCTTCAACGACATCCAGGGCTTCCGCCGGCTCATCGAAGTGGGCTCGGTGGACACCATCTTCGATCAGATGCAGCCCGAGGACATCCTCGAGATGCGCAAGGTCAACGATCAGCTTCGCGCCGCCGGCTCGATCGTGGAAGCGTCCGAGTTGGATTTCCGCTTTCACCTGCGCCTGGTATCGATCCTCACCAATCGTGCAGTCACCGACGTTTATCGCATCATGAAGCCGATCATCATCCGCATCATGGAGCGCGCCAAGCAATTGCATAACTTCACCGGCGAAACCTTCGAGCAGCACGCCGCCGTGGTGGATGCCTTGGAGCAGCGGGACCGGATCCGCTACCAATATGCTCTGCAATCACACCTGCATATCGGCATCACAGCCTTCCAGGATTTTTCGGAGGAACCCTGAGGACGGGCGACGCACAGTTCAGTCTGGCCGCAGCAGCAGACCCGAGGCCAGGGAGCGGAACGCATCGACGGCCTTGGGCAGGACATGCTGAGGATTGTCGGAGGCGGCGATCCAGAGCGCCGCATTGAGGGCAGCGCCACTCAACAGCCGGGCGGCCGCTTCGGGATCAACGGGCTTGAGAACCCCGGCGGCCATGAGGTTTTCCACCGCGCGCTTGGTCACCTGCATGCAGTTGTTCTGGCTGGGCCATTGCGAGGGATCCCCCAGCACGGCCGGGCCGTCAAGCAGCACAATGCGCTGAACCTCTGGGTCGAGCGCCATCTCGATATAGGCTTCTCCCTCCGCCAGCAGCGCCGACCATTCGTCACCCGCGCGCGCGCCGATGGCTTGCGCCTTCCCGGCCATCTCGCTGTCGATCTGGTCGACCACGGCCGCCAGCAGGCCCCGCTTGTCGCCGAAATTATGGTAGAGCGCGCCCCGCGTCAGGCCAGCATCGGCGGTCAGATCATCCATGGAGGCAGCGCTATAGCCTTTGTGCGCAAAGGCCTTGCGGGCTGCGGCAACAAGCTTGCTGCGCGTTTCTTCCATCGCGTCAGCGCGGGTTTTCGCCATTTCTCGTCATCTCTTTTGTATACGCGGCGTATATCGTTTGACATACGGAATGTATGTGGGATGTTAGTGCATACGCACCGTATATCAAATCAGCATCCGGCGAAACCGCTGTTGCCGCGCCAAGTGCCGAACGGCCCACACGAAAGAGACCAAGATGAGTGAACGCCAAGCAATTTTCCCGGCCAGCCGGCACGCCCTTTACGAGCAGCATGGCTATTCCGCAGCAATCCTCTCGGGTGACCTGCTGTTTGTGTCGGGACAAGTGGGCAGCCGGCCCGACGGCAGCCCGGAGCCGGACTTTGAGCGTCAGGTCCAACTCGCCTTTGACAATCTCAAGGCGATCCTCGCAGCCGCGGGTGGCGGTTTGGACGATATCATTGACGTGACGACGTTCCACACCGATCCGGAACAGCAGTTCCCGACCGTCATGGCGGTGAAGCAACGAAATTTCACCACCACCCCCTACGCCAACTGGACTGCCGTTGGGGTGAACTGGTTGGCCGGCTTTGATTTCGAAATCAAGGTTATCGCCCGCATCCCGGCCGCGGCCGCCTAGCGAGCACCGAGCACGGGGTCTCCGTGGCCCGCCCGGCGTTCCCTTGGTCGGCCCTCGCCGCCGCTGCCGGCCCCTTCCGCGCCTCGCTGGCCGCCCGTTATTGGCGATGATGTCAGCGGCCTTACCAGGGGAGTGGCGGCAGGCTTTTTTCTCCCGCTGTCGAAGAACTCGACTGTGATCCGTCCTAGGACCGAGCGGCAAAAGGAGAACCGGTTCTGATGAAACTGCATTTTAGTCGCAACCCCAATCCGAGACTGGCAGTGGCCGTCGCCAAATATCTGGGCGCGGATATCGAGTTCCACTTCGCTGCACCCCGGGATCCAAGCCGAGCCGGGGACTATCTGCACCTCAACCCGAACTTGCTTTTGCCCATTCTCGAGGTTTCCCCGAGGCCGATTTGGGAAACGGATGCAGTTGCCTGCTTTTTGTCGCGACAGGTCGGATCGCAGTTTTGGCGCACCGATGCCGACGAACCCGAGATGATCCGCTGGATCAGCTGGGGCAAGGACAACTTCGTCAAAGCTTGTGACACCGTACATTGGGAGCGCGGCACCAAGCTCCGTTACGGCCTCGGGCCCTACGATGCCGCTGCAGTTGCGGAGGGGCTCGAGCGGTTTCACACCGCAGCGCAGCTGCTCGAAGCTGAGCTGGCGGATCGCACCTGGCTCGTCGGGGACGCTGTGTCTTACGCCGATTTCCGCATGGGCACATTCCTGCCCTTCAACGATATCGCGCGACTGCCCATCAAGGATTACCCGGCCGTGAGCCGCTGGTACCGGCGGATGGACGCCATCGAGGCATGGCGAGATCCCTTCGCGGGAACCACTGCCCCCGAGCTTCCTCCCGTGCCAAGCTGATCATCGAGCCGACACCACGCGCGCAAACCTGGCTGCGGGGTGTAGACATCCAAGGATCGGCAGCACATGAATTTGGTGCTGCCACAACTGACCTCAGAGGCCATGGCTGAGTCGCTCTCCATTCTGTTGATTGACGACAACGCCATTCGGGCCTCGATCATCGAGGCCGGTTTGCGCGAAGCGGGACACGCAACGGTGCAGATCGTCACCGACATGGAAGATGTGGCTGGCCGAATTCGCGCGTTTGCGCCCGATGTCGTCATTGTCGATCTCGAAAATCCCAATCGCGATGTGCTCGAGCATTTCTTTGCCCTCAGCCGCACGATCGAGCGGCCCATCGCCATGTTCGTCGACAAATCCGACCCCGCCGAAATCGAGGCTGCTGTGGAGGCCGGGGTTTCGGCCTATGTGGTTGATGGATTGCGCAAGGAGCGCATCAAGCCGATCCTCGACATGGCCATTGTGCGGTTCCGTGCCTATTCCCGGTTGCGCAACGAACTCGAAGCCGCCCGTTCGGAACTTCAGGGGCGAAAGATAATCGAGCGCGCCAAGGGTATCCTGATGCGGACGCGTGGCTTTTCCGAAGAAGAGGCCTATGGGCTGCTGCGCTCCACCGCCATGAACCAGAACCGCAAGATCCTCGAGATCGCGCAGGCGCTGGTGACGGCTTCCGAGCTCCTGGGACCATGAAGAGGGACACAGCATGGGCCTGACCCAAATTGTTGCCGGCTATGTGCCGCTGCTCGACAGCGCCGTGCTGCTGGCGGCGGAAGAATTCGGCTTTGCCGAAAGCGAAGGGCTGCACCTGCATCTGGTGCGCGAAACCTCCTGGGCCAATATCCGCGATCGCGTCGCCATCGGACATCTGGACGTCGCCCATATGCTGGGGCCGATGCCGATCAGCGCCAATCTGGGGCTAACGCCACTCGATGCCGCCGTGATTGCACCCATGGCGCTGGGCTTGGGCGGCGCCGCAATCACCATGTCCATGGCGGTGTGGGCCGCCATGGCCGCGGCCGGCGCGCCCGAAGATGGCTCGCCGGGCCCCGTCGGTGCGGCATTGCGCGAAGTTGTCTTGCGGCGGCACCGCGCGGGCGAGCCGCGCTTGCGCCTGGCGGTGGTGCATCCGGAAAGCGCCCACAACTATGCGCTGCGCTATTGGCTGGCCGCTTCCGGTATTGACCCCGATCGTCAGGTCGACATTGTCATCGTGCCCCCGCCCCTCCAGGCCGATGCCCTCGCCGCCAAGCGCACCGATGGTTTTTGCGTCGGGGAGCCCTATGGCTCAGTGGCTGTCGCGCGCGGGGTCGGACGCATTGTCACCACCAAGGGGCAGATCTGGCAGATGAGTCCCGACAAGGTTCTGGGCACAAGGCTGCAATGGGCGCAGCGCTACCCCGAACAGCTCGCCGCATTGCTGCGCGCCGCGACGCGAGCGGCACGCTGGTGCGAGGATCCGGCCAACCACTCGGCGCTCGCAAGCATGCTGGCGCGCGATGACCGGCTGGGTGTGGAGGGGGACCTGCTGTTGCGGGCCATCACGGGCCGGCTCGAATTCGAAGCGGGCAAGGAACATGCAATGTCCGAATTCTTCGTGCCCTATTCCCGCGCGGCCAACTTCCCCTGGGTCAGCCACGCTCTGTGGTTCTACTCGCAGATGGTGCGTTGGGGTCAGGTCGCCCATAAGCCAGAGCATGCGGCGCGTGCCGCAGCGAGCTACCGGCCCGACCTCTACCGGGCCGCGCTTTCGGGTATAAACATGCCCGTGCCTGGCGCGAGCAGCAAGATCGAAGGCGCCCTCGCCGAGCCGACCGAAATGGGCGCGATCGGCGGTCGCCTGACGCTGGGTCCAGATATGTTTTTCGATGCGGCGCAGTTCGATCCGGACCGGCTGGACGATTACATTGCCGCCCAACAAAGTTGACCAAGAAAGATGCAGCTTGCTGAACTGCCGGGCAAAGGCGCGGCTGTGCTTGGATTATCGCAAACCGGCGGAGTTCAGCTAAGCACCTGATCCAGCGTTCGTCTTGTGCAGCCCGACTGTTTGGCACGTTTCCTGCACTACCATTTGCGAGCGCTCCGGCGCACTGACTTCGGCGTCCAATGAAGGGCGCCACATCTTTGGCAACGCCGCCAACCTTCAGAAGCCTCGTCTTGCGACGGGGGTCCTGCTGGTTGGCGGCGTTTTCGTTTTTGGTTTCCGGGTCCGATCACGACCCAAGCTTGATGGGAAGAACATGGCCGAAAAACTCGTCATCATAGGCGCCGGCATGGCCTCTGGCCGGATGCTGGAACATTTGTTCGAGGCGGCGCCTGGCCGGTTCGATGTCACCCTGTTCGGCGCCGAGCCGCGGGGCAATTACAATCGCATCATGCTTTCGCCGGTGCTGGCCGGCGAGAAGCGCTATGAAGATATCGTGACCCACGCTCCAGACTGGTACGCCAGCCATGGCGTTCAATGCCGCTTCGGCCAGGCGGTCACCAGGATCGACCGCCAAGCCAGGACCGTGTGGGCCGAAGGCGTCGAGACCCGCTACGACCGTCTGGTTATCGCCACGGGCTCAGCCCCCTTCATCCTTCCCATTGCGGGCCGAGACCTGCCGGGCGTCCGCGCCTTCCGCGACCTCGATGATGTAGACGCCATGGTGGCGATCGCCGGGCAACCCCGCGCCAAGGCCGTGGTCATCGGCGGGGGCCTGCTAGGGCTTGAAGCGGCGGCGGCGTTGCGCGGGCGCGGCATGGATGTGGTGGTGCTGCACCTGGCGGCCCATCTCATGGACCGGCAGCTCGATGCAGCCGCTGGCTATCTTTTGCAGCGCGAGCTGGAAGGACGCAGCATCAAGGTCCACTGCAAGGCGCAAACCAAGGCCATTCTGGGCAATGGCCGGGCGGAAGCCGTGTTGCTGGAGGACGGCACGGTTTACCCGGCAGACCTTGTGGTCATGGCGGCCGGCATTCGACCCGAAACCCGGCTGGCGACCGATGCGGGCATCGAGGTCGCCCGGGGCATTGTCGTCAACGATGCAATGGCCACTTCCGACCCCGACATTCTCGCGGTGGGCGAATGCGTTGAGCACCAGCAGACCGTCTACGGGCTGGTCGCGCCGCTTTATGAGATGGCCAGGGTCGCGGCCAGTTCTCTCCTCGGCGTGCCGGCCCGGTTCAGCCCGGTCAAAACCGCCACGCAGCTCAAGGTAACCGGGGTGAACCTTTATTCGGCCGGCGACTTCGCCGAGGCCGACGACCGCCAGGAGATCGTGCTGCGCGATGCTGCGGCTGGCGTCTACAGACGGGTGGTGCTCAGGGACAATCGGGTGCTGGGCGCGGTGCTTTACGGCGATACGGCCGACGGCAACTGGTTCTTCGACCTCCTCAAGCGCGGCACCGATATCGCCCCGATGCGCGATACGCTGATCTATGGCCAAAGCTATGGTGGCGGCGCTGCCGCCGATCCCTTGGCTGCGGTTGCGAGCCTCCCTGCTGACGCCGAAATCTGCGGCTGCAACGGCGTGTGCAAGGGCGCCATCACCGGTGCCATCGCCGCCCGGGGCCTGACCTCGCTCGATGAGGTCCGCGCCCACACCAAGGCCTCCGCCTCCTGTGGCTCCTGCACGGGGCTGGTGGAAAAGCTGCTGATGTCGACCCTGGGCGACCGCTACAATCCGGCGGCGATCCAGCCCATGTGCCCCTGCACCGAGCTTGGCCATGACGAAGTGCGCCGCTTGATCATCGCGCAAGAGCTCAAATCCATCCCCGCGGTGATGCAGGAATTGGGCTGGAAAACCTCCTGCGGCTGCGCCAAGTGCCGTCCCGCGCTCAACTACTATCTCGTTGCCAATTGGCCGGGGGAATACGAGGACGATGCCCAGTCGCGCTTCATCAACGAGCGCGTGCATGCCAACATCCAGAAGGACGGCACCTATTCTGTGGTGCCCCGCATGTTCGGGGGCATCACCAACGCAGCCGAACTGCGCGCCATTGCCGACGTGGCCGACAAGTTCAACGTGCCCACGGTCAAGGTTACCGGCGGCCAGCGCATCGATCTGCTCGGCATCAAGAAGGAGGACCTGCCCGCCGTCTGGGCGGATCTCAACAAGGCCGGCATGGTGTCCGGCGCCGCTTATGCCAAGGGGCTGCGGACGGTCAAGACCTGCGTCGGCTCGGACTGGTGCCGCTTTGGCACCCAGGATTCCACCGGCCTTGGCGTCAGGATCGAAAAGTTCATGTGGGGCTCCTGGACCCCGGCCAAGCTCAAGCTGGCGGTCTCGGGGTGTCCGCGCAACTGCGCCGAGGCCACTTGCAAGGACATCGGCGTCATCTGCGTGGACTCCGGCTACGAGATCCATTTCGGCGGCGCCGCAGGTCTCGACATCAAGGGCACCGAAATCCTCTGCCACGCCAAGACCGAAGACGAGACTGTCGAAATCATCGCTGCCCTGACCCAGCTTTATCGCGAGCAGGGCCGCTATCTCGAGCGCATCTACAAATGGGCCAGGCGCGTCGGCTCGGCTTCCATCAAGGCCCATGTGGTGGAGGACCTTTCCAGGCGGCGGCAGCTGTTCGAGCGCTTCGTTTATTCGCAAAAATTCGCCCAGATCGATCCCTGGGAAGAGCGGGTCAACGGCAAGGATGCCCATGAATTTGCGGCATTGGCCGATTTCCAGATGCTGCAGGCAGCGGAGTGAGCGCCATGACCGACTGGATCGATATTGGCGGCCTCGGCGACATTCCCGCGCGGGGCGCCCGGTGCCTCAACACCGCCTTGGGCAAGATCGCCGTTTTCCGCACCGCCGAAGACGAGGTCTTCGCCATCGATGACCAGTGCCCGCACAAGGGCGGACCGCTGAGCCAGGGCATCGTCCACGGCGCGCAGGTCACCTGCCCGCTGCACAATTGGGTTTTTTCCCTCGAAACCGGCATCGCCCAGGGCGCCGACGCGGGCGCCGTCCGCACCTATCCGCTGCGCCTCCACAACGGCCGCATCCTTATTGACGCGCATTGTTTGCGCACTGCCACCGCAGCCTGACCGCCGCCAATCTCACCAGCACCCTTCAGGAGAACATCATGGACTATGTTGCCCCCAAAGACTTCATCAAGAAGATGATCGACGCCGGCGAGATGAAGGTCTTCATGTCGACGCGCGACACGTTGATCCGCGCCTTCATGGCCGGCGCCATTCTGGCGCTTGCCGCGTCCTTTGCCATCACCATCACCGTGCAGACCGGCCAGCCGCTAGCGGGTGCCATTCTCTTCCCCGTCGGCTTTTGCCTGCTTTACCTCATGGGATTTGATCTCCTGACCGGCGTGTTCACGCTGGTGCCGCTGGCCCTGATCGACAAGCGCGCCGGGGTTACAATGCGCGGCGTGTTGCGAAATTGGGGGCTGGTGTTCACCGGCAATTTTGCTGGCGCCCTCACCGTGGCGCTGATGATGGCCGTGGTCGTCACCTTCGGCTTTTCCCAGGCACCCGATGCGGTGGGCGAACGCATTGGCCATATCGGGGAAGGCCGCACCCTTGGTTATGCCGAACACGGCGCTGCGGGCATGCTGACGCTTTTCATCCGCGGCGTTCTTTGCAACTGGATGGTTTCAACAGGCGTCGTGGCGGCCATGATGTCCAACTCGGTGACCGGCAAGGTGCTCGGCATGTGGATGCCCATCATGCTGTTCTTTTACATGGGCTTTGAGCATTCCATCGTGAACATGTTCCTGTTCCCTTCGGGCATTCTTCTGGGCGGCCAGTTCTCCTTTTGGGATTACATGGTCTGGAACGAGATCCCCACCGTTGTCGGCAATCTGGTGGGCGGGCTGACCTTTGTGGGCCTTACCCTATACGCCACCCATAGCCGCACCGCCCCATCGCGCAAGCAGCCCGAAGCAGTGCTGCGCGAGATCGACGTCAATGCCATCGCGGCCGAGTAAAGGGGAGGCGCAGATGCACATCGTTCCACGCCAACCCAGCCCTGCTCCCCGCCCGCGACTGGCTCCGCTCGCTGTTCTCCCAGTCTTTTACCGTCTCGCCGGCAAGCGCATCCTGCTTGCCGGTGGTTCGGAGGCTGCCGCCTGGAAAGCCGAACTCCTGGCCGCAACTGGCGCTGCCGTCGAGGTTCATGCACTGCCAGCCGAACTCTGCGAGGAAATGGCCAGCTTGGCCGGGACCGGTCAGGTCAGACTTGTCCCAGGCCATTGGGGCGCCGCCGATTGGCAGGGCTATGCCATGGCCGTGGGCGATTGCGAGGACGAGGCGGAAGCCGCCGCTTTCGCTGCTGCCGCACGCCGCCTGGGCGTGCCGGTCAATGTCATCGACAAACCCGATTTCTGCGACTTCCAGTTTGGGTCCGTGGTCAATCGCTCACCGCTGGTGGTCGGTATCTCGACGAGCGGTGCTGCCCCGATCCTCGGTCAAGCAGTGCGTCAGCGCATCGAAACCATGCTGCCGGCCACGCTGAGCGAGTGGGCGGGGCTGGCTCGGCGGGTGCGCCAACGCGCCACCGACCTGCTCCAGCCCGGAGCCGAACGGCGCTGGTTCTGGCAGCGTCTGGCTGACGAGGCTTTCCGCACCAGCCCGGAACACGCCAAGATCGACGACTGGATCAACCAGGCTCGGGGCGCACAAGGCGGGGGCGTAACGCTGGTCGGGGCGGGCCCGGGCGATGCCGAATATCTCACAATCAAAGCCTTGCGGGCGCTCCAGGCCGCCGACGTCATCCTTTTTGATGATCTCGTTTCCGACGAGGTGCTGGAACTGGCCCGCCGGGAAGCCAAGCGCATCCTCGTGGGCAAGCGCGGTGGCCGGGAAAGCTGCCGGCAGGAAGACATCAACCGCACCATGATTGCCCTCGCCAAGGCTGGGCGTCACGTGGTGCGGCTCAAGTCAGGCGACCCGATGATCTTCGGTCGGGCTGGCGAAGAGATAGCCGAGCTTGAGGCTGCGGGCGTAGCCGTGAACGTGGTTCCTGGCATCACCACCGCGCTGGCGCTTGCGTCCGAACTCAAGCTCTCGCTCACGCACCGCGATTGCGCCCAGTCGGTGCGCTTCGTCACCGGTCATGCCCGCAACGGGCAGCTGCCGGAGAACTTTGACTGGCCGGCACTCTCGGATCCATCGACCACCCATATCTACTACATGGCCGGACGCACCTGCTCGACACTCGTCCATGGCTTGCTGCGCCACGGCATGCCGGCGCAAACGCCCATGGTCCTGGCGAGCAATATCAGCCGACCGGGGCAAGTCATCGTGCACTCGTCCCTTGCCGACGCCCCTTCGGACATGGCGCAGTTGGATCTGAGCCAGCCCATCATCATCGCGATCGGCGCGGCGATGGGGCTTCGCCCGTCGCTTGAAGTGGAGAGGGCCGTGGCGCTTTAAACCGGGTAGCAGGACCGGGCCGTGCCTATGCAGAAAGCTGCAGTGAGCGGCGTTCAGGTAGCTGGAGGGCAGCAACCAGCGCGCGGTATTCGTGGCGAGCATTGACATGCGATATCGACGGTGCCGCGCCGAGGAGGCCTGCATCGAGCGGATCGAACACCGTCATGCCGCTTAAAAACAGCGAACGGAAAATGACGCGCTCGGCGATGCCATCGGCGACGCGGCAGCCCAGACCCTGCGCCAGGCGCTCCACTGTGTCCTGCACCCGGCTGGCATTGTGTGAACTTAGATTGGAGACGCGGTTGCGCACCAAAACCCAGTCTATGCTCCGGCCCGAGCGTTGCTGGCGTTCCGCCCGCGCCTTCTGCACATTGCGCGAATAAGGGCTGGCCTCGAGCGGCTCGCCCGTTTTGGGATCGATGCGGGCGAGAACGTCGAGATCGATCATGCTGTCATTGATGGGCGTCACCAGCGTATCGGCGGCGCCATGGGCAAGGCGCGCGAGATTGCCGTCAAATCCGGGCGTGTCGATAACCACGAAATCGACCTCACCGCGCAGTCCATCCATGGCCCGGTTGAAGATGTCTAGCTCCACCCGCTGGTTCTCGCTGACGGAATCGCCCCAAGCGGTGGGAAGATGGACATGCTTGGGCATGAGGATGTCACGGCCGCTGGTGTCAGCCGTGTTGCGCCGGTTACGCATATAGCGCGTCAGCGTTTGCTGGCGGCTATCCACATCGATGGTGGCGACGCGATGGCCCTGATGCAGCAGGTAAACAGCCAAGTGCAGGGCCGTGGTCGATTTGCCCGAGCCACCCTTTTCATTCCCAACCGCAATGATGTGCGCGCCGCCCTCGGCCATTCGTCGACTCCAATTCGGGGTTGAGCTTCCCCGGCATGAAGGGATTTCATGGTTAACAAAACGCTAATGCCGGGCAGTCTCCAGCACTTTGCAGTGGACAAGTTTAGGTGAGAACCGCGTCGCGGGTTTCGGCATCAACGAACAAGGCTGCTACCGCGCCAAGCATGAGGAGGCCCGCGAACAGCGCGATTGCCAGGGAGAAATCCTGCGCGATCACAACAGCCAGAGCCGATGGTGCTAGCAAGCCGCCAAACCGCGCAACCGACCCCGCGGCCCCCATGCCCGTAGCGCGGAGCGCCGTGGGAAACAGCTCGGGCGTGAAGGCATAAAGCGCGCCCCAGGTGCCCAGCAGCGCAAAGCTCATGAGCAGGATGGCGCCCCCGATCAGCACCGGATTGCCGGCAAGGAAGAACAAGGCGCAGCCCGCGGCGCTGAGCAGGAGGAAGCCGATCAGCGTCGGCTTGCGGCCGATCGCTTCCACGCCATAGGCGGCCAAGGCATAGCCGGGCAACTGCGCCAAGGCGACGATGACCAGGAAACCATAGCCGCGCACATAGCCAAAGCCCTCTTCGGCAAGGCGACCGGGAAGCCAGGTGAACACGCCATAATAAGAGATCGACACCAGAAACCAGACGCTCAGAATGGCCAATGTGCGTCGGCGCAGCGTGGGCGAGAACAAACTGCCGCCGGTCGCCACCACATGGGGCGCCAAGGTCTGGTCTTGCCTCAGCTCCGGCTTGCCATTGGTGCGCAGCACGCAGTTGAGGGTCCGGCGCAATTGCGCATCCTGGCCGGTGCGTTGCAGGTGCAGCGGGGATTCGGGCACCCAAAAGCGCAGGAAGATGCCGATCAGGGCCGGAACTGCGGTGGCGGCAAAAATCCAGCGCCAGGCATCGCTCGTTACAAAGATGCTGGCGGCCCAGGCCGCTACCGCCACCGCGACGGTCCCCACGGCCCAAAACCCTTCCAGCATCACCAGCCAGCGACCACGGTTCTTGGCCGGCAGGAACTCGGCCATCATGGCATAGTCCACCGGCAGCGTTCCACCCACGGCCATGCCGGTCAGGAACCGCAGCAGGAACAGCACGGCAAGGTTGGGTGCGAATACCGACAGAAGGCCAAACACGGCATCGCAGATCACCGTGACCAGCAGCACCCGGCGGCGGCCAAAGCGGTCGGCGAGCCGTCCGAACAGGCTTGCGCCAATCAGCATGCCCAGGAAAAATAGCGTTCCGATCTGGAGCGCTTCGGGTATGGACACGCCGAAGGTCGCGGCGATGGACGCGCTGGTGAACCCGACAGCGAGGACCTGCATGGCATCGGCCGCCCAGACCAGCCCAAAAATGCCGAGCAGGTGCCACTGAAAACGACCCGCACCCGCACGCTCCAAGGCGCTTTCTACAGTCTGCTGCATGGTCATATTCTCACTCGCGACTAGTCTGCCGAACAACGACTTAGCCCAAATCGGCGGTGTTGCCGACCTGTTCGGGCAGTGCTCGATGTCGCCAGGCAGGCTGTTAGCGCTGCGCCTGCAGGTTGGGTTGCACAAAGACGCCGGCGGTCCCCAACTGCACCCGACGACGCGCCATTTCCTCAGTATCCCCATAGCGATCAATCGCCCAGGACAAGGCGAGAACCAATTCGAACACCTCTTCGGCGGCAACATCGGCGACCGCTCGGTGCTCCGCCCGGGCGGCCTGCAACAAGCGCCCGGTTTCCTCGATGATGGGCTGACAAGAGTCGTTCAACGAACCGGAGGGATCTGCATGGGCCGCAGCCAGACAATAAGGCAGATCGTGCCAGATATGCAGCCGCCACGCCAGTCCGACCAGCCATTCCGCCAGCGCCTGGGCAGGCTCGAGCCTGTCGGAGAGCGACTTTCCATAGTTGAGAGCGTCAACAAAGCTTGATTGCATCACCGCGGCGAGCAGGTCGTCGCGCGTGGGAAAGTTGCGGTACAGCGTGGCATTGCCAACCCCGGCGAGCACGGCAATGCCGTCCAGCGGCGCCAACACCCCTTCAGCTTCAAAAATTTGGCGCGCTGCATCAAGGATCGCCTGACGGTTGCGCAGGGCATCGGTGCGCGGACGGCGCAGCCGCCGCTCGTTTTCCACGCCCTCGTTTTTTCCTGTCACATGCGCCATCGGCCCTCCCTGCCAAAGTGGGGACGGTCCCCATATAACTTTTGTGGGGAACATCCCCACTTACATAGAGAATAATTCACATGGAAAAGTCACTCGATGGCCGTACAATCCTGGCTACAGGCGCCAATGGGGGTCTGGGCGAGCAGTTCGTGATCCAGGCGTTGGACCGGGGCGCCCGTAAGGTTTATGCCGCAGCGCGAACCCCGCGCCAGTGGGACAACCCCCGCGTCACCCCGGTTTCGCTCGATATCACCAATGCGGCGGCAATTGCTGCCACCGCAGCCATGGCCAGCGATGTCGATCTGCTCATCAACAATGCCGCCATTGCACCCGCAAATGACTCCCTCGCGGGCCCAGAAGACGCGCTGCGGCGTATCTTTGAAACGAACTTCTTTGGGACCCTGGCCACCGCCAATGCTTTCGCGCCCGTGCTGGCGCAACACGGTGGCGGAACAATTCTCAACATCCTCTCGGCTGCCGCCTGGAGCGGCCTGTCGACGGGCTACGCCGTTTCCAAGACGGCGATGTGGGCAGCCACCAATGGCCTGCGCTCGCAGTTGCAGGGACAAAATACGCAAGTGGTTGGATTGCTGGTGGGCATGATCGACACCCCCATGTCATCGCGCTGGGATGTCCCCAAGGTGACCGCCGCAAGCGTCGTCGCCCAAGCCTACGACGGTATTGCTGCCGGCGCGCTCGAAATTTTGGCCGATGAACCGACCCGAGGCCTTAAATCCATGCTGAACATGAAAGGTGAGCAGCTGTATCCCATGCTCCAGGAGCAACTGGCCTCCTTCATCCCGTAACCTGCAAAGCCCCCCAGGCGCTCGCCCGGGAGTTCACGGGTCTCAACCAGCCTCGCGCCCTATCAATGGGCAGCAGGATGCCCGCCACGGCTACGGGGGGCTAGTTCCAGTTGAAGGTGGCATGAGGCTCGCACCCAACTCTCGATCACCATCAGCGCCAGTGGCGCCTGGGGGCACAGGGCTTACCGCTAAGGCGCTACTGACGGGTACCGCGATAACCTGCGCCGGTCGCCTGAAACCCGCTCAGCCTAGGAACCAAGCCTTGGTGGCGCCCGAACAGCGACGCAGACGCAGGTAACGGATAGACGACACTCTCTTTTACCAGCCTAAACGATCCAAAAAGGATGCAATGCCCGGCTGCCGCGGGTGCCAACGCCAGCGCTTTACCAGTCGCGCACGCAGGAAAGCTCGTCCTTGCTCACCTGCTCGTGCACCTTTTCGGCGAGGCAGTCGCACTGCGCCTTGAAGGCCTCAGCCTCGTCCGACGTCAACTTCCCACCTGAGATTAAGAGCTCCAGCTGCGACTTGCACAGCTCGAAGTCAGGCGCGGCTTCGCCAGCCGCCTGAGCAGGCCCTGCCCACAAGAGCGCGGTACAGATTGCGGCTGCGATAAACGTGGTCGGCGTGCGTCGTGACATTGGTGTTCTGCTATGCAAAGGGCGGCTAGTCCGTGCCTCATGCATGCCGCGGTGTCACACGCAGGTTGATCCCCGTGTCGGGACGAACGGTCATCAGCATGGTCGGGGAAGGCAGCGCACGCGGGCCCGGGCCGAAGTGGAAACGAGACAGTAGGGTCCCCAAAATGATCTGCGCTTGCATCGTGGCAAAATTGGCGCCGACACAAACGCGCGGGCCTGCACCAAAGGGTAGATAGGCATAGCGATCACGGGCCTTGACCTGTTCGGGCAGGAAGCGGTCCGGGTTGAAAACGTTAGGATTTTCCCACAGCATGGCATGGCGATGCAGCGCATAGAGCGGCAGGAAAATCACGTCATTGGCGTAAATATCGCGGCCCGCCAAACGGTCGCTGGCGAGCACTTCGCGGGCCAGCAATCCTACGGGTGGATAAAGCCGCATGGACTCCTCCAGAATGCGGCGGCCGAGCGGCATGGCTTCAAGATGATCAAGCCTTGCAGGCTGATCGCCAAGAACGCTCCGTGCCTCCGCGCTGGCTTCTTCTTGGATCTGAGGGGAGATTGCCAGGAGCTGCAAGGCCCAGCTGAGCGCGAGCGCGGTGGTTTCGTGGCCCGCGACGATGAAGAACTGCATGTTGTGCAGCACATCCTGAGGCGACATTGTGCGCCCGGTTTCCGGATCACTGGCCTTGAGCATGAAATCGAGTAGATCATCAGCCTGACCGGTGGCTTGCTCGCGGCGAGCCTCGATGGCTTTGGCGACCATGTCGTGCATGGTGTGGACGGCGCTATAGCCCAGCAGTTCTCCTGGTCGCGGAAACCAGCTGGGGACGCGCAGAAAGTCCAGAAGCGATGCCCGCCCAGCGGTCTCGAAATACCGAATGATGGCCGCGCCATAGGCCCGTGCATCGAAATGCTCACGGCCCGACAAGGCGACCTCGCAGATGACGTCGAAGGTAGCGGTCAGCATTTCTCCCAGCATCTCGGCGTGCGGCCCTGCCGTGTGCAGCCGCTGTGCGGCGCGTTCGGCAGTTGCCGTCATCACTGGCGCGAGTGCTGTAACATTGCGCTGCGCAAAAACCGGCGCGACGGCGCGGCGTTGCCAACGCCAGTCGGCGCCTTCGGCGGTGAACAGACTATTGCCGATGGCCGGGCGAAGCATGCGCAGCATGACTTCGGACTTTGGGTAGTTGGCCGCATTGTCGAGATAGATCCGCCGCAGGGACGCCGGATCCTGCACCATGTGCCAGCGCGCCGCGCCCATTCGCCCCGACACTATAGGTTGCTGATAAGCAATGGCGGGAATGATCTCGAGCACGTTGCGGCGTGCAGCCCGCACCGACTGGAGGATAGATAAGGGCTTGCGATGGGGCTCAACATGGGGCGGCAGGATAGGCCGGTCGGTCGCGGGCAAGGCCGTGCTCCTCGTTCGAGGTGAGCCACTCCTACTGCATCACCTCCCTAGTCCAAAGCCACACATGGGTGATTGCTGCGCCGGATGCGGCTCCCACAGGCGGCCGTACCTGGCTTAGTTCTCGGAGCGGCGGTAAAGCACCATTCCGCCATGATGGAGAACACCATCGAGGAAATCGCCATCGGCGGTGAAACCGGTATCGTCCCAATACTCGATATGATCGCCCTCGATCTCATAGCGACCCTGATAGGCACTTTCACGGTTTCCCCGGGCTTCGTCATATCGGCCATCAGGCAGCAGTTGGTGACGGACATATCCATCTTTCGTGACCCACATGCCGACATAGGGGTGAGCCTGCATAGCGTCTGCTCCGTCTTGAGGAAATGTCGGGGTACTGGCCAGAACGAGAGTCATAGCCAGGCAAGTTGGCGCCAATCTCATGATCGTCGCCTTTCTCAGTGCGCCGCCGCAGTGGGCCGAATGGTGATCTCATTGGTGTCGACATTGTCCGGCGCTTCGATGATGTGCCGGACCGCCCGGGCGATGGCCTCTGGCTGGAGGCTGATCCTCCGCCATTCGGTCATCGCTTCTGCCGTGGCTGGGTCGGTTATCGAGGATGCAAGTTCGGATTCCACGACTCCAGGATTGACGCAGGTCACCCGGATTGTGTCGCTCTCCTGCCTGAGACCATCCGAGATGGCGCGGACCGCGAACTTGGTTGCGCAATAAACCGCAGCGGTCGGAGTGACGGCGAGCGCGCCAATCGAGCCGACATTGATGATCTGACCCGATGCTTGCGCCTTCATCGCGGGCAGCACCGCCGCAATACCCCAAAGCACACCTTTGATGTTGACGTCGATCATGCGCTCCCACTCATCGAGCTTGAGAGCATCGAGCGGTGAAAGGGGCATCACGCCAGCATTATTGACGAGCACATCGATACGCCCCCACTTGCCCAGCGCAGTCTGGGCAAAGTGCGCCATGCCCTCGCGGTCGGTGACGTCGAGTTCAGCGAACTCGGCTTGACCGCCATTCGCCCTGACTTCCTCTGCTAAGGCCTTGAGCCGGTCCGTTCGGCGGGCGCCGAGCATAAGCTTGGCCCCACTTGCTCCCAGTTCTCGGGCGATACCGGCGCCGATGCCACTGCTGGCCCCGGTGATCAGAATGACTTTGCCTTCGCGACCCATGGTGTTCTCCTTCTTCCCGCTTGTGGTGCCAACGGCAAGTCCCCGACCGGTCTGTCCACGCTGCCGTCGGCCTGAAGAATGGCAATTTAGTCCGCAAACACAATTTGCCTTCTGCCCTATGCTGAGGTTAGCTTTGCTAACCAATGGCCATTGATCTGAACCTTTTGCGTGTCTTTGTGGCCGTCGCCGAGGGCGGCACGTTCCGGGCCGCTGCCGACCGGCTCGGCGTCACGCGCTCTGCCGTGAGCCAGGGCATTCAGCGGCTCGAAGACATCTTGTCTCAGCCCTTGTTTCAGCGTTCGACACGAAGCGTCCGCTTGACGGAATTTGGAGAAAAGCTGCTTGAGGGAGTTGCCCCTCACCTGGCCGAGATCACAGCCACCCTAGAGACTGCGATGGACGCGGTTGGAGCGCCCAAGGGCCTTTTGCGGATCACCGCCACCTCCATCGCCGAGCGGTTCCTCTCGGGCCCTCTCATCGCTTCATTCGCGGAAGCTTATCCGAACATCACGTTGGACGTGACGGTCTCGGACGATGAATTCGACATCGTTGCCGCAGGATACGACGCTGGTGTCCGTCTCGGTGAGGTGATCGAAAAGGACATGGTCGCCATTCCAGTGACCGGACAGCAACGGCAAGTGGCCGTAGCATCGCCGAAGTATTTCGAGAAATACGGTTGGCCCCGGCATCCCAAAGAACTCACCAATCATCGATGCGTCGGCTGGAGGCCGCATCCACAATCTGCGCCCTATCGGTGGGAATTCGAGCGGGACGGTCAGGCCTTCGACGTTGCCGTGCAACCTCAGGTGACGACCAATGACATGTTGTTGATGGTTCGCACGGCGTTGGCGGGCGGCGGCATCACCTTCGGCATCGAAGAAACCTTCCAACCCTACTTGGAGAGAGGGGAGTTGGTTTCGGTGCTGGACGATTGGCTGCCGCCCTTCGCAGGTTTCTTCATCTACTTCCCTAGCAGACGCACGGTCTCTCCAAAATTGCGGGCGCTTCTCGATCACATTCGTGATCTGCGGATTAAAGAGTGGCCCTCGCAAACCGACGGGGATCTTAGCTGCCTGCATCGGCGATAGCAGCACCTCCAAGCTTGAACCGCAATGGAGCCACGGCTTGCCCGACAGCATCAGAGCGACAGTCGAGCCTGCAAATCCTTGAGTAGCCACTGCCCGGCCGGGCCGGGCACTTTGTCCACCATCCGCGCGGCATAGATGGTCAACGCGTCTCCGGGCGCCTGGGCATCTTCGGCCAGATCCAGGCGAACCAAATCTCCTGCTGCGACATGGTCGGCAATCAGATGTTCGGGCATTCGGCACCAGCCGAACCCGGCCAGTAGGAAGTCGAGTCTGCGACCCAGATCGACAAAACGCCATGGTGTAGCGCCCGTCAGGCCGTAGTTGTTTGCATCGCGCTCAACCGGATCGGAAAGGACGAGCTGGATGTGGCTTTCCAGGTCGGCACGAGTTGCCGGCCGATCGAGCTTGGCTAACGGATGCTCGGCCCCGACGACCGGCGTAAGGGCGACGCGAAACAAAGATGAAGCCACGACGTCAGGAGGCACAATCGGCAGCAGAAGGCAGAACGCCAGCGCAACGTCGCCGTTGCGCAAACGGCGTAGGGCCCCGCCAAGGCCTTCGGTGGAGAAACTGATGGGGAGATGCGGATAAGCCTGATGTAGGGCGCGCAAACTTTTGATGAGCGGGCCAGTGGGCACAAGTGGGTCGATAGCCAGAGCCAGCTCGGGCTCGATCCCGCCTCGGGCGCCAGCGGCTACGGCTTCGAAGCGTGCTGCGCTCGACAACACCATCCTCGCCTGACTGACCAACACCCGGCCGGTTTCCGTCAAGCGCGGGCGATGGCCGCTGCGGTCGAATAGCACTACCCCCTGCGCCGCTTCCAAAGTCGCCACAGATTGGCTGATAGCCGATTGCGCACGGCTTAATTGCCGCCCAGCGGCGGAAAAGCTGCCGGCATCCGCGATGGTAACCAGGATACGTAGCTGGTCGAGACTAAGATTGCCGATCAAAGTCCATCTCTCCAGCCGATGGTTTGTATCAGTTTATTATCGCTCCTGCTGTGAGGGCAAGGGCACTAAACCTGCCTCGAATTTTCCGGCTGTCTCAGCCAAACTCGAGGACCAACTTCAATGCCCAAAATTCTCGTTGTCGAAACCAGCCCGCGCGGCGAGGCGTCGATTTCCCGCCAGCTTACGAAACGCGTTGTCTCTAACTGGCGGCTCTTGAACCAAGATGGGGAAGTCATAACGCGCAACTTGGCAGTAGCTGCGCTGCCCCATGTTACCATGCCGTGGCTATCGGCCTATTTCACCCCACCGAATACCCATACGCCGGACATGGCAGCGCAGCTTCGTCTCTCAGATGCTCTGGTTGAGGAACTGCTTGCGGCCAACGAGTTGGTCATTGCCACGCCAGTCTACAATTACAATATCCCCGCCAGTCTCAAGGCCTGGATCGACCATATCGTGCGCAAGGGGTTGACGCTCGGATTTGATGGCAAGGGTCTGCTGACCGGCAAAAAGGCCACTGTGATCATCGCGTCCGGCGGAATCTATGGAGCAGCCTCACCAATCGAGCACCTCAACTTTGCGCCGCGATATCTTGAGTCCATACTCAACGTTCTCGGCATCACGGACGTGACGATCATCCATGGCGAAGGCGCAAAGGCCGTGGATCTTGGAGAAGCAACGATGGACAAGTTCGTTGACGCCGTGGTTCCCGAAATAAAGCGCTCTGCGGCAGCCTGATTGCTCAGGAGTATGTGGGCTTCTAGCGGGGCCTGCCTACGCTCCTACTCCGGTCTCAATTGGCCCAGGACCTTTCCGCCCTCGCCGCGAAAAAGGTCCGCCGTGGCGGACCTTCAAGCAGTGGTGTCTAACGACAGAAAGGAAAGCCCGGGGCACCTATCGCACAGGGCTTTTGTCCGTTAGATGCGCCGGGGCCGGGGCCAGTGTTCGGGCCGGGCCTGCTGTTGCCGCGGCCATCCTTGTTGCCATGTCCTGCGGGCCCATCTTTACCCGGGCCTGCGTTCCCAGGACCGTTGTTGCTACCGGGACGGCCGGGACCATCGTCGCCGGGCCTGTGGGGACCAGGACGGCTTGCGCCTGGCCGGACCGGGTCATGGCGGCGGGGCGCCTCAAATCGGGGCGGGCTGCCGAAGTCGGATTTAAACGTCGGCGAAGGACGTGTCGGGCGGCTCGACTCTGCCAGGTATTGCCAGGAGACCCAGCCAGCCGGCCCTCTTTTGCTGACATAGCACCAGCCAGCGCGACAACCTTCAACATTGACGCGTTCGCCGCGCTTGAGCGTGGCGGCAACTGCGTAGCCGGTGCCGGGGCCTGTTCTGACGTTGACGTTTGTCGTCGCTACTGCCGGTGCGGCGAGCGCCGCAGCTGCCGTTCCAAAAAGGATTGCGCCAGCCAGCACGGCACCGAGAATGGGTTGAGTAATTCGCATCTATATTCCTAGTTCGCGGACGATAACGCCCTAAGCGCCAAGAGCGCCCTCGTTCCTGAAGATTGTATGAACGCCGCAAGCCTGCGCTGCTTGAACTCACGGGAGCGAGTGGCCTTTGCCCGTTATTCATCGGGTATCACTCGGCTGGCAACGATCACCGGCATCAAGCGTTGCGGTCATCCCGTGCAGGCCTTGCCTGCCGCCGTCCGGCGCTCGGCGCCGGACCGCATGCTAACACCCAGATCGGCCCACACTTGCGCAAATACCAAGCCGTCCTGCTCGCCGTGATGCTTTGCGGCCTGCCCTCATCCGTTTGGGCGCAAGCACCGCAGCCCGTGGGTTCAGCCAAAGTACACGGGGTAACCCTGCCGGAGGAGGCCCGCACCGAAACGCAGCCGCCCGAACAAGGCGGTCAAGCCCAGCAGCTGATGAAGGAGGCCCGGATCCAACTCGAGCGCGCGGCCCACAAGCTGGACCTCGAGGACGAAACCGGGCTTGAGGACGCGCTCCGGTCCGCCAGGAACGCCCTTGAGGAGTTCGACGTCAGCCTCGAGCAGCTGGACCAGTCATTACCCGGCTATGTTCCGCTGGAGCTGGCGACCAGTCTGTCCAAGCAGGTCGATACCGCTCGCCTGCTGTTGGATACCGATCGGCAGGCAGCCGCGTCCAATATGCACGAGCTGGTCTTGCGCGTAACGGACCTGACGGCGGAGGCCGATCTGCTCATCGGCAGGCCATTGCTCGGCAAATCCGGCCAGGCGCTCGGCGACATTTCCAATGTGCTGATAACCGCTGACGGTCGGGTGCAAGCCCTTGTCGTAGATCGACAGGGTGCAGGCACCGACCGGCAGTTCACCGTGGAGTGGAGAACCATATCCATCTCCGGAGCGAACCTGACGGCCGACCTTGCAGAGGACGATCTGCTCCAGTTGCCGGACTATGTCGCCCAGTGACCGCATCCGGTTTGGGTCAAGTTCACTTCATCAGTCGAGCGCTTGCGGGCTTGAGTCCGACTGTCTGTTTCTTGCGTTCTACGGAGATAAGCAGAACCAGCGGCGCCTCGAACATCCGTTTGGGTGCCGAAACACTGCCCGCAAGCAATGTGCCCCATTAGGGTGACGCCCCCTGCCGCACGCCCCTAGATCCATGACCGCTCCTGGGAAACCTTCGCCAAAATTGACGGCCATCAAGCTCCTGCCCCCCGTCCACGCTATTCTGGCAGACCACAAGGGGAGAAGTGCCATGGACGATGATGTCGCTGCCAGCTCAAGCCCATCCACGGTCGCCGCGCCGGCGCGCAAGACTCAGGTCCCCCAAATGAAGGCGGCGGTGTTCGTTGAGCCGGGACGGATCGAGCTCGAGTCCAAACCCGTTCCAGATGTGGGCCCGCTCGACGCCCTGATCCGCATCACCATGACCACAATCTGCGGCACGGACGTGCACATCCTCAAGGGGGAATATCCCGTCGCCAAAGGGCTGACCATCGGCCATGAGCCGGTCGGCATCATCGAAAAGCTTGGTTCGGCCGTGCAGGGTTTCAGTGAGGGCCAGCGCGTGATTGCCGGTGCCATCACCCCTTCGGGCCACTCCATGGCCTGTCTTTGCGGCTGCCTTTCGCAGGATGGGCCCGACACCAAGCACGGTTTCAAGGCGATGGGCGGGTGGCGCTTCGGCAATACGATCGATGGCGCCCAGGCCGAATATCTGCTGGTGCCCGACGCCATGGTCAACCTGGCGCCCATTCCCGATCATCTCAGCGACGAACAGGTGCTGATGTGCCCCGACATCATGTCAACGGGCTTTTCGGGCGCCGAAAGCGGCAAAGTGCGTATCGGTGACACCGTCGCCGTTTTTGCCCAGGGGCCGATCGGTCTTTGTGCAACTGTCGGCGCCAAGCTGATGGGAGCAACCCGCATCATCGCGGTGGAAAGCGTGCCGGCACGGCAGGAGATTGCCCGCCAGCTTGGTGCCGACGACATCGTCGACTTCAGCAAGGTCAATCCCGCCGAAGAAATCATGCGGCTCACCGATGGCCGCGGGGTCGATGTCGCGATCGAGGCGCTGGGTCGGCAGCAAACCTTCGAAGGGGCGCTGCGCAGCCTGCGCCCCGGCGGGACCTTGTCTTCGCTCGGGGTTTATTCCACCGATCTGACCATACCGCTCGATGCCTTTGCGGCTGGGCTCGGCAATCAAAGCATCGTCACTACGCTTTGCCCCGGCGGCAAGGAGCGGATGGCCAGGCTCATGGATGTCATCGCCTTCAAGCGCGCCGACCTCACGCCACTCGTCACCCACCGCTTCCGGCTCGATGATATCGTGGGGGCCTACGACCTCTTCAGCCATCAGCGCGACGGCGTCCTCAAGGTAGCCATCACGCCGTAAGCGGCGGTATGGTTCTGTTTATTCACGGCAAGTACAGAGGCCTAACCTTTTCCTGCAGACCAAAGGCGGCAGCAACTGCCACCATTGCCGATATGTCGGCCGGCGGCGAACCATAACGGGGTGCCAGGAGCTTTATCCGCTGCAATGCGCTAGAATTTTCCCGATTTGAGATCAGGGAGCTTTGGCCCCGTCAACTGCCGCTTCGCAAGTGCCCAGAACCGTTCCGCGCTCGAGCGTAGCCTGGCCTTAGGCCGGAACAGCTTTATCTCGATCGGGATATCGAAACGGCTATCGCCAGCGCGAACAAGGCGGCCCGCATCAAGGTCATGCTCTACCAGCACCATCGGCGCCCAAGTCATGCCAAGCCCGTCCCGTGCCATCTCAACCAGCAGCGTCGCTGGGCCGACAAAAGCCTGAGTTAGTTGAGGGGGCTCGGGCAAGGTCGCAAGGTGATGACTCTCAATCCGGCCGAGACCAGATCCGGGGTGATAGGTTAGGTGGGCCACAGGGGTCTCAGTCGAGCCCGGGAGTTGGTGCCGCGGCTGCCTCGCTCCAATCTCAACCGGGGCACTGACCGGTACAACCACCTCGTACCCCAAAGTGAGGGACTGGAATCGGTTGGTCAGGGTCCGCTCGGCCATGCCGGGGTGGCTATAGGCCAGAAGAAAATGCGCGCCCCCATCCACCAGCATGCGCTCGCAAATTGCCAGGTTCGCGGCAAACAACTGCACCACGATCCCTTCTTCCTCTGACTGAACTCGCTTGATCCATTTGGGAAAGAACGTCTGCGACAACGCGTGCGTGCTGGCAAACTGGACCGATTCAGTCGTTGAGAAGGCAGTGTCGAGCGCAACTTGGCGGCCCATCTCGATCCGCTGCAGGATGTCTTCGGCAACTGGTTTGAACGCGAGGCCGGCAGGGGTCGGGGTGACTGAATGGGTGCTGCGCTCAAACAGCTTTGTGCCGATCCAAGTTTCCAGTGCGAGGATGTGCCTGCTAATCGCCGGCTGGGTGACGTGGCGCCGTTCAGCGGCCCTAGAGAAACCGCCGAACTCCATGACCGCAATGAAGTCCATCAGCCAGCTGATTTGTACGTTCATACCGAAATTGCATCACCTTATGAGGAGAACAGTGTCTCACGACTCCAGGCGCCCGTCTATAAAACGGCAAAGGAACGCGCTTTGACCCTCCGCCAGAGGTGCAGCGGACACCTTCGCAGCGCCAGTACTGGAGGACCACCACGTGCCAAATACTCTCCCTATCATTGCTCTGGTTGCCGGCGACTGCACTGGCATTGGCCCTGAAATCACAGCCAAAGTGCTGGCAGAAGGCGCCATTCAACAGGTTGCTCGCATTGTTCTCGTCGGCGATGCCCGCGTCATCGAGTTGGGTATGACGCAAGCTGGTGTCAGCTTCCCCCTCGTCAAGATAGCCGACTTAGCGGAAGCCGATTGGTCAAAGGCTGCAGTGCCGTTGATCGATCTCGGTAATACCGATCCTGCACAACTGCCCCCCGGTATTGCGAGCCCGCTCAGCGGCAAGCTGACTGGTGATACGCTGGCTGCCGCCATCGAGTTGGCAAAGGCAGGCAAGGTCGATGGCATCACCTTCGCGCCGCTCAACAAACGCGCCATGTTCGATGGCGGCTGGAAGTTTGCCGACGAGCACAAGATGTTTGCACACCTGCTTGGCCACACCACGTATTTTTCCGAGATGAACGTGCTGGACAACCAGTGGATGAGCCGGGTAACGGGTCATTCCTCGCTGCGCGAAGCGCTGGACCAGATCAATGAAGAGAGCATCACCGACGCCATTACCCTGGTCGACACCATGCTGCGCCGCGCAGGCTTTGCCAGCCCTCGCATCGCCGTAGCTGCACTGAACCCACATGCGGGCGAGAACGGTCTATTCGGGCGCGACGAGATCGAATTGATCCGCCCTACCGTGGAAAAGGTGAAGGCGGGCGGCATCAACGCCTCGGGGCCATTCCCCGCCGACACAGTTTACGTGCGCGCCTTCGCTGGCGAATTCGACAGCGTCGTGGCGATGTATCATGACCAGGGCCAGATCGCGACGAAGCTGAAAGGCTTTAATCGCGGGGTCACCGTGACGGCAGGGCTGGAGACGGTGTTCACAACGCCGTCGCACGGCACTGCCTTCGATATTGTCGGACAAGGCGTTGCCCGGCCGGGTGCGCTTGCAAGTGCCGTCCTGCTGGCTGCAAAGCTGGCCGAGGAAAAGACCCGTATGGCAGCCCTCGCTTGATCCCACTGACGGCTGCGGGGAGGACCGCCGCCGTCCGAAGCCTATCTAAACCGGAGGAAAAATAATGAAGAGACTTTTCGTTGCCATGCTAACCGCGGGCGCTCTCGCGCTCTCCGCGGGCCCCGTTTTTGCCCAGCTCGAACGGTTGGAAATTATCGCCCCGGCCGGCGCTGGCGGCGGTTATGACCAGAACGCCCGCATCACCCAGTCTATTTTCCAGCAATACGAGCTTGCCACCCGTATTCAGGTCGAAAACCAGCCCGGCGCGGGCGGCACGATTGGTCTGGCCAACTACGTCAACGGCAACAAGCGCAATCCAAGCATTCTGATGATCGGCCTCTCGCTTGTCGGTGCCGTACTGACCAACAAGTCTCAGGTCACCCTGGATGACACCTATCCGCTAGCAATGCTGAGCGGCGAATATCAGCCTATCGTGGTCAAGGCGGACTCCCCCTTCAAGACGCTGGATGACCTAATTGCCCAGTTCAAGGCCGATCCGGGTTCGATCTCCTGGGGTGGCTCGGGCCCCGGAGGCTCGGATCACTTGATGTATGGCCTGCTGGCCAAGGCGGCCGGCATGGATCCCAAGCAGATCAACTATATCGTGCTAACCTCAGGCGGCGAAATGCTCTCAGGAGTGATGGGCGGCCACGTGACAGTCGGCACCGGCGGCTACAGCGAACTGGCATCCCAAATCGAGAGCGGCGAGTTGCGTGCGCTTGCCATCGGTGCACCCGAGCCGATCGAAGGCATCGATATCCCGACTTTTGTTGAGCAGGGATATGACGTGCAGTTGGTCAACTGGCGCGCGGTCGTGTCCAACAAGGATCCCAGGGGCGAAGAACGCGCTGCCCTTGAGGCTGCAGTCGCCAAGATGGTGACAACTCCTGAATGGCAAGCGGCCCTCGATCAGCGTGGCTGGCAGGATATCTACATGCCGCCCGAAGAGTTCGCAGAATTCCTCAAGACCGAAGAGGCCCGTGTGGAACTGCTGTTCAAGGAACTCGGTCTGCTCTGACCCAATGGACCGCAGGCGCAAGTGCTGCGGTCCATTCTCCCGCACCATCGGCCGGATGACTGCCGTGCCCCCGTTATACGGGGCGCGCTAACGGCACCTGAATGATACCAATGGGGATTTCACGCGATGCAAGCTATCAGCAAGCTGCGCATGGGTCACGCGTTGTTGGGGGCGTTCCTGATGCTGCTGGCTTTGGCCATTTGCATCGAGACGCTGCAGCACGAGCCGATCCAGCAGCAAGCCGTTCTGGGGCCGACTTTCTTTCCCCTCCTGATCTCCGCTGCCTTGGCACTCAATGGCATTGCCCTTGTCTTCAAGGCATTTCGCGGCGCGATCGATGAGAGTGGATGGCTCGAGCTGCAATTCTTGCCGGTATTGATCGTTCTTGGTGGCCTCATGGTCAGTTTCTTCCTGCTCGAAACGGCGGGCTGGGTCATCTGCAGCGCCATCACCTTCACGGCGGCCGCCGCAGCCTTTGGCGAGCGGCGTCAGTGGATCAACGTTCCCGTAGGGCTGATCATCGGCGTGCTCTCGTTTTTCATCTTCAACAACCTGCTCGGTCTCTCGCTTCCAGGAGGGTGGATCATTGACAACTATTTCAGCTACTGAGTTCGCCGCCATCGCCAGCCAGCACAATCAAGAAGCTTGACCGATGGATACCCTTCAATTCCTGCTGGATGGCTTTCTGGTGGCGCTGGCTCCCGGCAACCTGATCTGGGCCGCCATCGGCGTGCTCGTCGGCACCGCTATTGGGGTGCTGCCCGGTATTGGCCCGGCCTTAACGGTTGCTCTGCTCCTGCCGGTTACGGCCGGCCTCGAGCCGACCGCGGCATTCATCATGTTCGGGGGCATTTACTACGGCGCCATGTATGGCGGCTCCACCACTTCAATCCTGCTCAACACTCCCGGCGAGTCGGGCTCCATCGTCACCGCAATCGACGGCCATGCCATGGCTCGCCAGGGCCGTGGCGCACAGGCTCTCGCCACTGCGGCGATTGGCTCGTTTATCGCTGGCACCATCGCGACCCTGCTGCTTACCTTTGTGGCGCCACTCATGGTTCGTTTCTCGCTGATGTTCGGACCTGCCGAGTATTTTGCATTGATGGTCGTAGCCTTCATCACGGTGACGGCCGTGCTGGGCCAGTCAGCCGTGCTGGGCTTTGCCAGCCTTCTGGCTGGGTTGGCGCTCGGCCTGATTGGAACGGACCGCCAGACCGGTGTCGCCCGGCTGACGATGAATTTCCCCGAACTGCTCGATGGTGTGGGGGTGGTAATAGTCGCGGTGGGCCTTTTTGCCGTCGGCGAAACCCTGTTCCAGGCGTCGCGTCACCGCTTCCAAAAGGAAGAGATCTACAAGATTCACGGATCGGTCTGGATGTCGCGGGAAGATTGGAAGCGCTCCTGGCGGCCCTGGCTGCGTGGAACTTTCATCGGCTTCCCGATCGGCGCACTGCCCGCCGGTGGCAGCGAAATCCCAACCTTCCTGTCCTATGCCGTTGAAAAGCGGCTGTCCAAAAATCCAGAGCAGTTTGGCCACGGAGCTATTGAAGCCGTTGCCGGTCCGGAAGCTGCCAACAATGCCTCTGCAGCAGGCGTATTGGCACCATTGCTGGCATTGGGGCTACCCACCTCGGCCACTGCCGCCATCATGCTGGCCGCGTTCCAGCAATACGGCCTCCAGCCAGGACCACTCCTGTTCGCGTCCAATCCCCAATTGGTGTGGGGACTGATCGCCAGCCTCTATATCGGCAACTTGTTTTTGCTGCTGATCAACCTGCCGCTGGCGGGCCTCTGGGTGAAACTGCTGCTTATTCCGCGGCCCTGGCTTTATGCGGGCATCCTAATCTTCGCGACGCTGGGCGTTTATAGCGTCAACAACAGCGTGTTCGACCTCGCCTTGCTCTGGCTCATCGGCCTCGCAGGCTTTGGCATGCGGATTCTGAATATACCGGTCGCCCCCTGCATTGTCGGGCTTATCCTCGGGCCTATGGCCGAGCAGCACCTGCGCCGGGCCCTGGCGATCAGCCAGGGTGATCTGTCCGTCTTCTACAACCCCACGACCCATCCCATTGCCGTCACGCTCATGATCATCGCTCTGGGCGCCGTGCTCGTGCCGATGGCCCTGCGCTTCCGCAGCGCCCGACAAGCCTAGCCTGGACAGGCAGCCATTGCCCCCAATCCTTTACGACAGAGGTCTTCCATGACGTCCAAACTCACCATTGCGGTGCTCCCTGGCGACCATATCGGTCCCGAAATCAGCCAGGCTGCCGTGCAGGCTTTGACAGCCGCCAGCGATGTCTTTCAGCTTGGGCTTGACTTCAAAACCTATGAGGTTGGCCACGAGAGCCTGCGTCTGCACGGCACCACGCTGCGCGACGAGGTTTTTCAGGCGGCCATTGCTGCCGATGGCATTCTGCTGGGGCCGTGCGACAATGGCGGCTATCCTCCGCTGGCCGAAGGCGGCATCAATGTGCCGGGCAAGTTCCGCCACGAGCTCGACCTCTACGCCAATCTGCGCCCCTCCAAATCCCACGACAGCGTGCCCAATTCGCGCGCCGGTCTGGATGTCCTTGTGGTTCGGGAAAACTCGGAAGGCTTCTATCCGGATCGCAACATGTTCCAGGGCTATGGCGAGATGATGCCCGTCGAAGGCGTGGCCCTTTCGGTGCGGAAAATCACCGCGCATGCCTCGAACCGCATCGCCCATTCAGCGTTCCAGTGGGCCCGCCGCCGCCGTAACCTCGTTACCATCGTTAGCAAGAAGCACATCTTCAAGATGACCGACGGGCTGTTCTACGACGAGTGTATGAAGGTCGCCGCTGAGTATCCCGACGTGACCTGCAACTCGATGATCGTGGACGCCCTCAATGCTGACGTCTACCAGCGCCCCGAGCGCTACGACGTTCTGGTGATGACCAACCTGTTTGGCGACGTCATCTCCAACCTCTGCTCCGCTTTGGCCGGTGGTTTAGGTCTGGGCGGTGGTGTTAATGCCGGCGAGAACCACGCCATGGCCAATGCCTCGCATGGCTCGGCGCCTGACATTGTGGGGCAGGACAAGGCCAATCCCATTTCCATGGTCCGCTCCGGCGCGATGCTGGTCGGCTGGCTTGGCGCCAAACACGGCCGTTCCGATCTCCTGCAGGCGGAAGCTGCCATGGAAGCCGCGGTCAACGAAGTGCTCTCCAGCGCCGACACCCGAACCAGCGACGTTGGCGGTACGGCTTCCGGGAGCCGAGCCTCGCAAGCCATTGTTGACGCCATTCTGCGCAACGGCCGCGCCGCCTAGCAGGCGCAGGTGTTGCCCGCGGGAGCCTGTGTGGCCCACAGGCCTCGATAACTTCGCAGGAGCATGAACTGGTACGGTTTCCCAGCCTGGTGATACTGCTGACCGCCGCATGTTGCGGATTGCTCCTGCAATATCTCGAAGTTCCGCTCGGTGCCCTTATTGGGGCCATTTTCGGCGCGGCTATCGCCACGCTGATCCAGGGCGGCGGCGGCCTTCATCTCGCACTCAGATGCACTGGCCAGGTCATTGCCGGCATTGCCATCGGCCTCAATTTTGTTCCGGCGGCAGTCGACCAGATGGTGGCCTACTCCGCCCTGATCCTGGCCGCGGCGGTGATGTCGGTGGCCAGTGGCTTGGCCATGATGGCCTTGGTTACCCGGCTTGGCAAAGTGGACCGAACCACGGCGTTCTTTTCCACCACGCCCGGGGGCGTCGCCGAAATGTCGGTGCTCGCTGAACGGTATGGAGGGGACAGTGCCCTGGTCGGTCTCGCCCAAACCTTGCGGGTTCTGCTGGTTGTTTTCCTGGTCCCCGCAGGGCTTGGCCTGATGGGCTGGCATGGCACCGTGCCGGTGGCCGCAGCACCTGTTCCCTTCGCACCTCATGCCTTAGCGGCGGTGACGGTCGCGGCCATGCTGGCATCGCTGCTCTTGGGGCGGCTCCATATCCCCAATGCCTGGCTGCTGGGTGGCTTGGTTGCCGGCATCTTCGTGGCTTATTCGGGCATCGCCGAAGTTGCGGTTCCCGGTTGGGCATTCACCCTCAGCCAGCTTCTTATCGGGGGCAGCCTCGGGGCTCGGTTCCAACGTGACAAATTGCTGGCGGCCCGTCGGTTCTTGCCGGCAACGATCGCCGGCACACTGGCCGTTATTGTCGTCATGAGCCTGTTCGCCTCACTGCTCAGCAGTTGGACCTGGACGGATCTTCCCACGCTCGTCCTGTCACTGGCGCCCGGTGGCATTGCCGAAATGAGCATCACGGCCAAGTCGCTGGGGCTGGGCGTCGTTACGGTGACGTGCTTCCACTTGGTCCGCATAGTGTTCATCTTGTTGGTAACGGTGCCGCTCTATCGCCTGTTGACCAGAATCAGCCGACACGGCCAGCCACTAGTTTAGCGGAGCGCCTAAAGGCAGGATCGCTGCGTCCGGGGTGAAACTGGGTTCAGGGATTGTGGCGACGCCGCTCCGCAGGCCGCCAGCAAGACATAGCTGCAGTTGCCAGTGGGCTTCAGAGGTGCGTGCTCCTGTTAGTGTGACCAGTTAGTGACCGGCTGCAAACCAGGATGCATTTGTTGGCTCGCCTCGCTCAGAGGCGTTGAAATGCCAAGGGAAAGGTTGGCGCGCCGGCCAGATCGAAACTGCGAACACCTATTGCATTGAACTACAACGGAAACCTAAATCGAACGCTAGTAAACCCGTGTGATCCGCTTGCCCGCCATGCAGCCAATGCAGTAGCGCTACCTCTGCATAGAGAGGCGGTTGAGCGGCTCAACAATGCCGAGGGGCGGGAAAAAGACCCTGCCGCCAAAACTGTCGCTGCCTGTGCGGCCCAGATCATTGCTGGGCACCGGACCGGCAAGCACTGGATTCCGCTGATCGAGCATGTTGCCGATTCCGTGCCCGCAGTTGGGGTAGTGCTCAATCCTGACCTGCGTGCCCGGATGACAAGGATCAAGGCCTCGCCCGAAATGCTCCACCCGTTCCATGCTTATCACCGGCAGATGATCGCAGCCCTGCATCCTTGGCTCGCCTATTGGCTCCTGGCCAGGGCACCAGCAGGTACCGCGCCGCACCAGCGCCTGCCCTAAGCTTCCTGGCCTTATCCTCACACAGCAAGTGTTCTGCTTCTGGCTCATCCGAGAGCCAGAAGCAGATCGTGTCGGTTACTCCGCTCGACCAGGGTCTCGGGGTAACCGCCCCGATGCGGCCGGCAAGCCGGCCTTCCCAACGACTGAAGGGATCGGAGATTCCTTCAAGATGCCGTTCCGGCAGCCACAAGCCAAAAGAAAGAAGAACCGAGCCAGAGGTTGACGCCGGAGAGGTCCGCCCACATTTTCCCACCCCAGCTTCATCGAAGCTGGGGTAAGCGCCGCAGGCCAGCGGACAAATCCGGGGTCAAGTCGGCCTCCGGGCCCCATCCTCAAAATGTGCGCGCCAGCGCAAGCGAATGCCACATCACCCTTCTGGTCCAGCACTAGCGGACCAGATCAAATCGAGCAGCATTATGAGGAAGGGTGAGGCTGACGACCTTTGGCGCAGTTGACCTTTGGATTCGATAATGCGGGAAGTAGATCTCACCAGTAGAAGAACGGTTTGCAGCCTTCGATATGAGCTTGACAGATCCAGGGAGCAACCGGTGATTTACAGGCGGTTTCACCCTTAAGCAGGGACAAGAAGTACCGGGATTTTTCGTGTATGACGGGGTACTATCCGACCAAATTGAAGTTACGTCCGGACGTTGATGCGAACCTTGAGGGGTTCCAGCGCTGACCCAGAAGTACTCTACATAGCGCACCGTTTCTTCGGACAATGCAGTCTCACATGGGCAGTGGCATTACGCTGGTATCGCCCTTTCGGACGAAAGGTTACTCAATGAGTCATTGCATCACCCAGAGCGTTGTGGACCCTGAGCCAGCCTCACCAGCTGAGGTGATGGATCTCGCCACAGGGAATCAAAGCATCGCTCATTACGAACCTGATGAAGAAACATCAGAGCAAATGGTTTCTCGTTTTCTCTCAGAGGAAGTGCTCTCTGCATTTGATGCAGCACTCTCGCCAAACAGCCAACGGCGGTATAGTACTGTTCTGACCCATTTTAGCTTGTGGTGTGATGCCAACCACACATCCGCTATACCGGCCCTTCCAGAAGCTGTAGCTTCATATTTGGTGAGTTTGCATAAGGGCGGGCTAAAGGCGAGTACGATTAAGAACGCTATGTATGGCATTCAGTACGCGCATCATGCCGGTGGATTCGTAAGTCCAACTGACACATTCTTGGTGCGCTCGGTGCTGCGCGGAATCATGCGCAAGGATACCAGACGAACTGACCGGAAGAACGCAGCAACGGTTGAGAGAATCGTTGCGATGCTCTCGCATGTGCCGGGGGGAGTAAGCGGGGTTAGAACCAGTGCACTCATACTCACTGGATTTGCTGGAGCCTTGCGCCGAAGTGAACTTGTTGGATTGTAGGTTGAACACATCCGCTTTGTGCCTCTCGGTGCCGAGCTATTTCTTCCGCACTCCAAGGCAGACGCTTTCAACCGAGGAACAACTGTAGCTATACCGCATGGTTCGATCTTGAAACCCGTTGTGGCACTACAACGATCGCTAGATGTAGCGGAGATCAAGACCGGTCCCGTGTTTCGAGGTGTCTATGGATCCACTATAAAGTAGAGACAAATAACTGATGTGACAGTCACGCGCATTGCCTACTCGACCACGGGTCCGAAGCTCAGAAAGCATCGCCTGGCAAGTTGGTTCGCCTTCATCTTCGCCTCTTCCTCTCACTATATGGCGTATTGCCCGGAACTCTGTGAGTTTTTCTAAGTGCTTGATGAGCTTGTCTCACTTGGAGTGAACGACGGGCCCGCATCAGCACTAGAACTCATGGCGATCGGGCCATCGGCGGGCGAGCCACTCGGAGATAGGACATCACTGATATCGGTCCGCCGTTCCGAATGGTGGCGAGGAGGAAGCTATACCGACCGGAGCTGAAAATTTCTAATGTGAAGCTGTTGAGATTCAGCAGTTCAAGCAAGCAGCCGCTGGCTCGCTTCGCCAGAGCGGCCTTGCGCTCCGCCGGCGATGTCGTT
Organism: Devosia sp. Z6_126; assembly: GCF_058133495.1. NCBI lineage: Bacteria > Pseudomonadati > Pseudomonadota > Alphaproteobacteria > Hyphomicrobiales > Devosiaceae > Devosia > Devosia sp. Z6_126. The sequence goes on from NZ_JBYUNO010000001.1 coordinate 469,759, forward strand.
GTAGAGCTCCGGTGTATCTTATGCCTACAATCAAAGGCTCGTGCCCTCACGTTAGATACCTGGAGCGCACCCATTTTAACCGGACACGCGGCATAGCCGATAAGGCACAGGCATGCGCCTATGAGTACGACTATGTCCAAGAGTTCCCACGAGCCGTTTCGAAAGGTCGAAGTTATCACCTCCGGGCAGCGCCGGCGGCGCTGGTCCGTAGCAGAGAAGGTTAGGCTGCTGGAGGAAGCCATGCAGCCTTGCGTGAGCGTTTCCTATGTGGCGCGCCAGAACTGCTTTTGTTTTGTATGCCGCTGCCTCGAAAGGGCAGGTTTCAGCCTTCATCCTTGGAGACAGCGGCTAATTGTACCGGGCGCCATGCCTTCCACTATCTTCAAAAGTCCAGCCTCTCGACAATTCTTCAGTGTCTGCGGTGCTGTAAGGATGAATTCGACCGCCGACACTACCTTTGAAACACACAGCTCCAAGACCATGCCATACAACAGTGCCCCGTCTTCCCATTTTGGATGAAGGAGCTCCTCGCCTTCTCGGTTGGCAACCCCTTCCTCTATATGCTACCGCTCCGGAAGCCACAGCAGAGTTTCACATGGGTCTTACAGCCGACCTGAGCAGGGGAATAGATGAGCCGGCTTAGGAGTTATCTGAAGCGGCAGAGGGTTTACTATTTTCTTGCCGCCCTTCGTTACTACGCGGTGAATAAAGTCTCTCGATCCGTGCCGTTTTGGTTTGTACGCAAATTTATGTTCGGCCTGCTTCCAGGAATGGTGATCGGTCGTGATACTCATCTTGGAATGAGGGTCTTTGTCTCAGGATTCCACAACTATTGTGGGATCATCATCGGCGACAACTGCGTCCTGAATCGGGACATTTATCTTGACGGTCGGACGGGCCTCACGGTCGGGCGGAATGTGAACATCTCTTTTGGTGTTACTATCCTCACGCTTCAGCATGATCACCAGCACCCCAAGTTCGTTGCGGTAGGTGCCCCTGTGACGATCGGCGACGATGCGTGGATCGGTGCCAACGCGACGATCCTCCCAGGAGTCAAGGTGGGTCGAGGCGCTGTTGTGGCTGCGGGGGCAGTGGTGACCAAATCAGTTGCTGAATTTTCGGTGGTCGGCGGGGTACCTGCAAAGATCATCGGCGAGCGGAACCGAGAGATCGACTATCTGACCAGGTTTTCTCCCTACTTCGACTCGGATGTATTTGATGAATCCAAACCCTAGTGCGAAGCCTAGAATTAGTGGCGGCCGCAATCTCCCGATTGATCTCTGAAACGAGATCATTGATTTCAAAGTGGAGCTGGTTTCCATAACGCTTTAAGAAATCCATATAGACACTCATGACGGGCATCGTAGTTACTAGCGGCCTAGACTGCACGACCGCCCGAACGGCGCGACGCAATTCATCGACCCTTCTTACGGTTGCCAGTTCGAATTGTGGTTGTGTCTCAGTCAGCAGAACCAGCGGACGTGGGTGCTCGAAGAACTCGCCTAGTTCGATGGCGCTCCGAAACTCAATTTCAAATGTGACGACCAATGAGCTCGCATAAGTTGTTGTACCTCCGTCAAGGGGCCTAAGCGCGTACTTTTCTTCCTCTACGTCCCATATTCCGACGGAGCTTCCGTAGGCCATCGATTGTAAGACGGTGTAGTTCTTCGAGTTTGATCCACCTTTCAACGCTGCGGCAACGCTGTCAGGATCCGTTACGAAGCCGTAGTTGATTGTCACGTTTACAAAGAAAGGGTTAGCCGCCCCGACGCCCATCCCCTCCTGAACGATCATCGACACACCAGGCTGCCCGTCGCTGTGTATTCGCAGCGACTTTGGTATCAACGTCAATGCGTCGCCCGCAGAGAGTGCTACGAATTGGCTGTCAACTCCACCGAGAAGCCGAAAGGACGCATGTTGAGCAGAGCAGACCATTCCGCAACTAAACCATGTGAGGGAAACTAAGAGAGTGAAAGTGAGTAAGGACCTCATGACCCGCACTCCGTGCGCATCTTTTTCAACAGCTCCTGATAGTAGTCCTCGCCGATCTCCCTCGCCGTTCGAAGCTTAGGGCCGTAGTCTTCTACGCATGTGTCCACGCGCGTAATAACGGCTGCAATGTCTGCAGCACCTGGACATGGCTTGTTCGGTTCCGATAAATTGACGAACTGATCCGGATAAACCGAGCACAAAGGACCAAAGTCTGCGCCAATGGCAAATGACCGATGCTGGACGTTTTGCTTATCAATGATAAAATCCTGATTGACCTCCTCAGATAAACTCTGAAAGAACGAGTTCGAGTTAAAGCTCCATCCAAACATGGAGCCCCCAGCCTCACCGTCACCTACAGCGGCAGGGCGAAGTTGCGGAGCGAACATCCCGGTGCCGTTTATTCTCGCGTTAACAAGCGTTTCAAATATAGTATTGATGAGCGTCTCGTTGTTGTCGTCGACTGCACCTGAGGTAACCTGCAGCTCTATTGAGCCATCCTGTTTCATCGATTGAACGTCGACGACGTGGCTTGAGCGCCAGAACCAACCCCCACCACCTACACGGGCATGGAAGTGCTCGAACGTCTTTTTCCAGTGAACCCGCAGTGCGGCGCGGAACTTTGGTGTGACGCCTTTCACCAAAAATCTATAACGGACGACCATGTTGGCGGCATCACCGCCAAGCCTGTTAGGTGTCTCAACAGATGGACGGCCGCCTAGTGCATTAAGTGGAATGGTAAATGCCTGAGGTGAAGTTCCACCTGACCCAGAGACAGATTCAAGCACGTACTTAGCCTGGTCTTGCCCGACGTCGGCGGTGACGTCGATTCCAAGATCCCGCAGTGCTTGTGAGTACTTGATTGTATAGTCATCAAAGATCCCGCAGTGCTTGTGAGTACTTGATTGTATAGTCATCAAGTATGCTCGATGGCATGATGTATGTGGGGTCGGTCACAAAGTTATTCGACATTACTACATCGAAGTAACTCTTCTCAATTGGCACCACCGCCAGTGACGCTTGCGGATTCTGCGCCTTTATTGCCTCTGTCGCCTTAGCGACGAGATCCTCATCCCAAGCTGGGCGCACCATAATCGTGAAGTTGCCGCCCACACCTGCAGGATCTTTCTGCGTGATGCCCCAATGCTGAAATCCGATCCGCGGATTTCCCCTGTCATCCGTCGACAGTTCTAGATCATCGGGCAGGAAATAGAAGGCATTAGGATCTTCACTGTCTGGCATGTACTGAAGCAATTTTCCGTCTACCGATACCGACTTAACCACATCAAGCTCAGGAAGTGCGATAGCCCCTACTACGAATATTGGCGCACAAAACGATATGGCAGAAGCAATAATCATAGAACGCACAATTGGGATCATGGCCTATTTTACCTTCAGCAGCAAAACTGTCTCAGAATATCCATGCAAGTTTCAGACGCAACTAGTGCATATGGGCTAGATTTAGCTATCGATTTCCAGTTGGTCTTCAATACCGCGATATGTCTGGATACATATTGGCTTTAGGGTGCCATGAGCAGCTCAGTATCTGAACGGCAGATCTTCATCCGAATTCGGCGTGGCTTTGATTGTAGCACTGGCGTGCGGCAAACCCGTAATTGCCTGAGACAGTTATGTTACATGCACGGCTCAGGCCGTGGCCGACCCTCTGCAAATGTTGTGACCCATACCGGGCACAACGATTTCAATGAATTAGCTACCGAGCCGAATGGGCTGCTTGGGTCGCGCAATCAACCCTTCTCAGTCGTTTGGAGATCACTGCCGATGTCCCGACAACCGCCGTTAGTGGCAAGCCTAACTTTCGGCTGGTCAGGAAGCGTTTGTGGAAAGTCCGGTTGTGGGAGCACTCAACCGCACCCTGCTGGTTCTGAGCACGACTTGCCGCCTCCCAACTATTGGATTACCGATTAGCGCGGAACAGCAGTAGAGGTGGCTCGGGAAAACTGGACAGTGGGATAAGTGGATTTTGTGCCTGATGGCGGCCAGTATGGCCGCGAACAGGAGCGAGCATGACGAGACGACCCCGCCGCAATCACACGCCGGCATTCAAGGCGAAGGTGGCGCTTGCCGCCATCAAGGGTGAAAAGACCCTGGCGGAACTTGCCCAGCAGTTTGACGTACATGCCAATCAGATCACGCAGTGGCGCAGCCAGCTTCTGGAAGGCGCTGCCGATGTATTTGGTGGCGAGGCCCGCCCAGAGCCGACCACGCCAACGGTGGACATCAAGACGCTGCACGCCAAGATCGGTCAGTTGACGCTGGAGAACGATTTTTTGGAAGGAGCGCTCAGCAAAGCCGGCCTGCTGAGCGCAAAGCGATGATTGATCGGGACCATGAACTATCGATGACCCGGCAAGCTCAGATGCTCGATATCAGCCGGAGCAGCGTCTATTATCTGCCACGTCCGGCATCGCCCGGCGATCTGGCCCTGATGCGCCGGATCGATGAACTGCATCTGGATTACCCATTCGCCGGCGCGCGTATGCTGCGCGATCTGCTGAGTCGAGAAGGGTTTGCTGTTGGTCGGCTGCATGTGACCACGCTGATGAAACGGATGGGCATCGAGGCGATTCATCGCCGACCCAATACCAGCAAGCCTGCGCCGGGCCACAAGGTCTATCCCTACCTGCTGCGCAGGCTGGCGGTGACCCGGCCAAATCAGGTCTGGGCAATCGACATTACCTACATTCCCATGGCACGCGGCTTCGTCTACCTGGCGGCCGTCGTGGACTGGTTCAGCCGGCGGGTATTGGCCTGGCGGCTCTCGATCAGCATGGACGTGAGCTTCTGCATCGAGGCAGTTGAAGAGGCTCTGGGCAAATACGGCGCCCCGAAATCTTCAACAGCGACCAGGGCTCACAATTTACCAGCATGGCCTTCACTAGCCTGCTACGCGACAACGGCATCGCCATCAGTATGGACGGCAGAGGGGCATGGCGGGACAATGTCTTCGTCGAGCGGCTCTGGCGGTCCATCAAATACGAGGAGGTTTATCTGCGTGCCTATGACACCGTCTCGGACGCACGATCCTCGATTGGCAAATATCTGGCCTTCTACAACGGCCGGCGCCCGCACTCGAGCCTTGACCGCATGACACCGGACGAGGCCTACTTCAATGCGCTGATGCCAATCCCGGCAGCGGCATAAACAAGGCAGAAATCCACTTAGCGAACACCAGCTGCCTGTCCAGACAAACCGAGCCACCTCTAGTAGCGGTGCTGAAGATGACGGACGTGCGTGAGATAATCCAGCCATCCATCGAGCGTCTTCTCGAACTTGGCGTAAATTTCCGACTGCACCGATATTTAATTGATAAGCATGCGGCAGACTGGCGCGACCTCTCAGCAGAACTCCACGAAGATTACCCAATTAGGTCCCTAGGCATCATCGCAACGCCTACGAACATAGAAAAATACCATTTTCTGCATGATGAGGAGTTGGTTGCGCCGGAGGACATCGTTCATATGGTAGGCGACCAGGTCTACGACGCCGCAATGGCTGCCTATGCTTTTACGATCGTCGAGATGTGCGGCGACGAGGTTGCAAATCTCGTGAAGCAGGCGCCTACGAAACAGCGGGCGTGGCATACTGAGATTAAGCAGAACGATGAACTCTCGATCAGCGAGGCACTAAGCCAGAGGGCAAAGTTCGCCCAGCCTTTTGATGGTGATGTCAATCTGGTGACTGCAAAGTCGGTTGTTCGATTGGCGAGAATCAAGGCCGCCCGCAATGAGTTCGCCCATCGAGGCGATACGATGGTGAATTTTACGCGGTTCTTAGAAGACGCACTGGCCGTCCTTTGCCAGATCTATTTCTTGTGTCTGCCTGGGGAAACTCACCTGAAGCTTTATCCGTGGGAGGTCCTCACCGATAAATGGGATGATGGGAATTTTGAGCATACGGAAGAACCAGACTAAGGGAAGCAGCGTGTGGGCCACGGCGTTATTTCACCGAAGCGCAGGTGCGGTGACAGCCTCGTTGCCACGGGACAGGGCCGGCCTTACTAAGTCTGCACACCGTCCTAGAATGCACTTAAGCAGAAGCATAGCGAGGTTCCAGGTGCCTGGCCGGACCCGCATGAGCCGCTGCAACCCGCTGCCGTGGACCAAACCTAACGGCTGCCACGCTGGTCGGACAAGTTTGCGGGCTCTCGCCAAGTTGGAGAAGCCGCAGCGCACACCGAGTGTTATCAGGTCAGCGAGGGCTACAATATCCTCCATTGCCCTGCCGGGATGCAGCAGCAGCTGGAGACCCGCAAAAACCCTCGCGCCTTTGCTGGTGTCATGATTCACTGATGTCGCCCGATCATGGAGCGTCATCTTGGACCCGCATTCCCTTTTCAGCCTGAACGACCACCTCGAAGTTTTAAGCCAGCACGGTGATCCGCTCGAGGTTTTGGAACGGTCGGTGGATTTCGAGTATTTCCGGTCCTGGCTAGTTGAGGGGTTAGGATACAGCGATGGCAGCAAGGGCAGCAAGGGTGGGCGGCCGCCGTTTGATCCGGTGGCCATGTTCAAAATCCTGATCCTGCAAGCCCAGCACAATTTGTCCGACGCCCGCACGGAGTTCATGATCCACGATCGGCTCGGTTGGATGCGGTTCCTGGGGTTCTCGCTTGGCGATTGCACGCCCGATGAGAACACCATCCGCCATTTCCGCAACCGGATGACCGAGACCGGCACGCTCAAGCGGGCGATGAAAGCCTTCGACTGGCAACTGCACAAGAAGGGCTACATCCCCATGTCAGGGCAGATCGTGGATGCCTCGCTGGTACCGGCGCCCAAGCAGCGCAACACGGACGGTAAGGGGTGTTTTACTGGTTCTCTTACTGGTTAGTGTCTCAAAGCTGTGAGACACGGCTTTCTGCCTTTTTGAGACACGGCTTCCGAGTCTCGTTTTGAGACACCGACCCCCTACATCTTGGGTGACGGAGTTGAGCAAGACGTGCTTCGCTGGCTGCTGCATTCCCTACGACCGCTTCCCGAATGACCTGTAAAGGGCGCGCAAGTAGTGGTCAGATGAGAACAGTAAAGACTTTATTGTCTGAGCGGGGTCGTGGCAATTTGAGCATCATGGAAATCGGCCGGACCTATTTCGTCACCCCAGCCGCGCTTCGGGAGATGATGAACAAATGCCGCGCCCCTCAAAACCTCCCCGGCTCTACCTCAACCCCAAAGAGCGCATCTGGCTCATCAGAGACGGTTCGCACACTGAGCGCACAGGCTGCAGCGAAGGCGACCGCGCAGGAGCTGAAAAGGCTCTCGCGGCATACCTCGGCAGGAAGTTCGCCCCAACCGTCCGCGAGCATTCACCAGCTCGGCTCACAGTTGCGGAGATCCTGACCGCCTATGGCCGCGAACACGCTCCCCACGTCAAGGATCCAGCGCGCATTGCCTATGCCATCGACGCTCTCAATGAGTGGTGGGGAGGGCGCACGCTGATGGACGTTCGTGGATCCACTTGCCGGGCCTATGCTGACCACCGCCGCAAGACGGTCAAGGATGGCGCCATCCGACGCGAGCTCGGCGTGTTGTCGGCCGCTATCGGGCACTGGCATTCCGAGCATGGTCCGCTCGACTCGGTGCCGGTGGTTTCGCGGCCCAAAATGCCCGAGCCGAAGCCTGACTGGCTCACGCGCCGTGATGCCGCACTGCTCATTGCTGGGGCACTGGGCTGGTATCGCGTGTCCTATTCGGACATTCACACCCGCAAGCAAACCACCGCATGGCGCCGGGACCGGGAGGCGACCAACCGGCACACCGCCCGCTTCCTTCTCATTGGGATTTACACCGGCACTCGGCCGGGCGCGATCATGTCGGCGCAATGGGTGCCCAACCTGCAGGGTGGCTGGTTTGACCTTGAACGGGGCGTCATGCACCGCATGGGCGCCGGCGAAACCGTCTCCAACAAGCGCAAGCCACCAACGCGGCTGGGCCAGCGCCTCCTGACGCATCTGCGCCGGTGGCACCGGCTGGACCAAGAGGCTCGCCGGATCGTGGAAGCGGCCGAGGGCCCGGGCACGGTTACGCACCTTCATGTGGTCAACTGGGGCGGCGGCAAGATCTCGGACGTGGGCCGTTCGTTCAGCCGCGCCTTGTCGTTCGCCGGCCTTCCCTCGTCTTACACCCCTCACATTCTGCGGCACACGCGCGCCACCTGGCTCATGCAGGCGGGCATCGACGTGTGGGAGGCTTCGGGCTCCATCGGCATGTCTGCCGAGACGCTGCAGAAGGTGTACGGGCACCATCACCCCGATTTTCAACGCAAAGCCGCCGAGGTCTAAAATGAGGTTTCTGTACGGTATCTGTACAACTGGGGAGGGCCGCCGCCGTAACCCCTTGAATTTGTGGCGCACCCGACACGATTCGAACGTGTGGCCTCTGCCTTCGGAGAACAGTGAACTTGGTCGAGAATCCCGGAAGTCCGGGCTTTTTTGTCGCTCATAGTGCATGAACGTTCACAGAACTCATCAGGATTCTGTTGCCATTCTGTGCCCGACATCAGGACAAGGCCTCCAAGACATCGGCCTGATAGTCCGGGCTAAATTTCGCATACACCTTCAAAAGCGTCTCCACCGACATGGAGAGATAGCCGGCCGCCGAAAAAGGCGTCACGCCCTTTTGCATTAGCCAGGTGGCTGTGGTGTGCCTCAAAATGTGGGGGGTCACGTCATCACCAAGGCCTGCAGCTTCGACAGCTGAGGTGAACGACCGCTTGATGTCTCCCATGCGATGGTTGTTCCAGCTAACAACGAACTCGCCTTTGTTGCGCCTGCGAGCCCGCCGAAGGTGGCCCAAAAGGCGGTTGGGGATCTTCACAACGCCTCGGCGTTTCGTAGAAATTTCCGAGCCCGGCGCACGGAAGTCCACCATCCCGGATTCAAGATCAACCTGCGACCACTTCAAACTCAAGATCGCCTCTTTCCTGCGGCCCGTCCAAAGTCCGATGACTATGAAGAGCGACAGATGCTCCCGCGCGATGGAGAGCCGCCGAGCTGCCCGAAGAAGGGCTGCCGCTTCGTTTCGGCGCAACCACCTAGGCCGTGGGTCCGGAACACGGGGCAGCCAGAAAGTCGCCCCATGTCCAGGACAGCCGGCGTTGACGGCAGCCCGCAAGGTCGTGAGCTCACGCCTCACTGTTCCATCGCTGATCTGCACAGTGCGGCTGGACTTTCCGCCTTTCCCGGCAGGGACTTTACGCGGCCGCTGGCGCCATGCTGCGTAGTCCTTGCAGAACGCTGTGTTGATATCACTCACCCTGCGATGCCCGCAAAATTCGATAATCGGCGTTAGCGCGTAGCCGATGCGCTCTGGTGCGGCGATCTCTGCATTGTCCTCTACCGACAAGGCGTAAGAAGTGAGGACTTCTGTGATCAACCCGTTGCTATCGGGAGCTACCGAACCCTGCTTGATGTCAAACTTCGCTTTGACGAGCTCAGCCTCTTTGAGATCATTAGTGCCTGTGCTGCGCTGACGTGTGCAGCCTTTCGCGTCGGTGTAGTAAATGTAGTAGGCGTTGCGGTCCTCACGATATTTGAGGCGTGCGCCGTTTCCACGACGACCCATTTGGCTTTCTCCTGTTTTAAGAATTTTGCCCACGCCGTGGTGGGAATAAGGTAGCGTTTGCCGGAAGGAACCGCGTCAAGCAGCCCGTTCTCGATCCACTCATCGACCCGTTTTCGAGTCTGCCGAAAGCGGCGGCAGAAGGCCGCTACGGTTAAAAGCTCTTCATCGTCAGGCGGTGAGCCCGAGTTGAATTCACGACTTTTGGAAAGTATACTCACGCGCATCATCGGACTCGTGGAGCCCGTCCCTACGGCTCCTTTTTCCCCTGGTCGCCAAACTTTCGGAAAAAGGCCCGGTGATTAGAACCCTAGCTTCGGCTGGGGTTCTTTCGTTTACGGGCTAAGGGTGTGCGCGACCTCTGCCTGTTGTCAACCCGAGGCAAAATGCTAACGCGTTATAACATCAGAGGAATTCGACCTCGAAGAGTCGGCCGAAGGCTTCAATAATTGCCGAATCTGCAAAAATGCTCGGCTTGAATCTGGTTTTTTGCAAATTCGGGAAAAATCGATGGCTGTTTCAGCTGAGAGCTGGCTGCCTTTGCATAAAACTGTACCGAAACTTTTTTTGTGCAGGCGAGGGAATTCCACAGGAACGTAGTGCGAGAGCGTCTTGGCTTTCGAACCGCGCGCACCCAAAAGCCAGAAAGGCGCGCTACCATCTAACTACGCAACACCATCATTCGACAGGTGCGAGTGCGCTTTGAACGCCCGCTGGCCGGTCAGAATATCTTAATTGGGCCATCGATCGGCTTCGCAAAATTACTCCCTCCCCTTGGGAGGATCGGGGTAATTTTCCGAAGGACACGGCAAGCCGTGTTTTTCGTTGACGGACGGATCGTTCGATCCGTCAAGATTCCCAAGGAGGGCGCCTCGGTGGAAATAAGAAAGAGATAGGACGGAGCATTCTCAACATCAGGCGCTGGGTGGAGCCGACAGAGCCGGCTAAGCCCGATCGTCTCGCGATGAAATGCCTTGAAGCTTAACCTCTCGGTCAGAGCTCGTCGTCTTCGGTACAGCCCCCTCTCCCAGTGTCGATTTCCATCGAGAAGCTGCGCTAGGGTTGGGTACAGGCGGCAGGGCGCAATACGCCTCCCTGCTGCCTGCACCCAAACCAAGCTTCACTAGCTCTCTGAAAATAGACAGTGGAGCCTGAGGGTGCTTTGACTCACAAAGGCCCGCCCATTAGCCTTTGGCTTGCCCTCCCAGCCAGGCTGGGAGGGTGTGAAATGATGGGGCGTCCTCTGTGCGTCAACCGTCGACTGGAGTGGCGTGATGGTCCGTATCTGGGTGGTGTCAGACCTGCACACCAATGCTTCTCCCTGGTCCCCTCACTTACCGCCACATGACCTCCTGGTGGTCGCAGGTGACGTTTCCGACGGCCCCAGCAAGGCGGCAGAGGAGCTAGTCCGCCTCCATGGCCTCACTGGAAAACCCGTCCTATTCGTCCCGGGAAATCACGATTTCTTGGGAGGCCGCTTACGAACCGGCGAGTTTAGCCATATTCCCAAAGGCGTCGCCGTCCTAGAGGCCGGCCAATCCGTCATTCTTGATGGCATCCGCTTCATCGGCGCGACGCTGTGGACAGATTTTTGGCTCACAGACACCGAGTTTGCATCTCAGAAGTGGGCCATTGGTGCCATGCCCGAATATACTCGGGTTCGTCACAGTGTAGCGGATCGGCTCATCCGGCCACTCGATGCATCTGCGGAGCACGACCGTGACCGCGAAGCGCTGCGTCAAGCGCTGGAAACGCCACATGACGGGACAACAGTGGTTGTTACCCATCACGCACCGTCAATTCGATCCTTGCCGAAAGACGCCCGCCACGACATCAGCAGCGCCGCGTTCGCGTCAGACCTGGAGGCGATAATAGAGCAATATCAGCCGGAATTGTGGATACACGGCCATGTTCACGAGCCTGCAGACTACAGAATTGGCCGCACCCGCATCCTCTCAAACCCGAGAGGGTACCCAGACGAATTGGGAAGAACGACGCCATGGCGAGAGCAGCTTGTCGTGGACGTGCTTTAGGTTAGAGGCGCTGATCGGCTCGCGGTCTGCCGTGGGCAGGTCCCTCGAACGCTCTCATCACCAGGCATCGAGTTCCTGAGGCCAGCGGACGCTGCATAGTCTACGAGGTCGGCGCATCTAGCGTCCCGGGCCACAGTCCTGCCGAATGCCCCATTGCCACCGCTTCTCTTGGCTTCCAGAGTTGCCCACGTAATTTCGGGGGCCAAGCATGAGTGCTCGTCTGACCACTGCCGTTAGGATTAAAGACACTGCAAGGGCGGTATTGCGAAAAACCCAGAGCTTTCCGGACCGCGAGGTGGCGGGCAGTGAAGCTTGGCACGACATGACAGATCTAGGTGTTGAACCTATGCTTTTGGCGCTATCGATGGAGTTGGCACTCAAGGCTTGGTTTGTTTTTGACTTTGATGATCCGAAAGTCCCCAAATCACACGACCTCTCAAAGCTGTTCGACAAGCTTAAGCCCAACAGCCAGGAGAAGCTTGACGCTGAGTTTAAGCGATCTGTTGTTCCATATTATCCCAGCGGTTTTCACGTCGACTACAGCATTCGTCACGTGCTGTATCAGCACAAGGACGCGTTCACCGACTGGCGCTACATTCACGAGATCAAATCCACCACGTTCGACCGCGGCGCTTTCCAAGCAACACTGGAAATGGTGCTTACGGAATTCGAGAGAAGATATCGAACTGAATGGGTGCGGCCGCTTTGGTCATAGTGCGCTCGCTTGCTTTCGACACATCTCTTCATTCCAAGGTCAACAACGGCTTCCTGAAAGCCGAATTGGAAGCTACCTTTCGATGCTTTGATAGTTAGGAAGCAGGCAGCTCAAAGGCTCTTGAGCAGCGCGGCCGAGGAGCCGACCACCGTGTCAAAGGCATTCTCGAACTGACACCGGTTGATCTCGTCCACCTCTTGCTGGGTAGCCAGTCGTCGGGTCATCGGCGACCTTGTAAATCCGGCTGGAGTGGCAATCACTGAAAGCGATTTGGACAAAGGCACCGAGAACCCGCGGCTGAGATCTGTTTGGGGTAGTGGGGTGTCTCCCAAGACGAACGCCGATGGCGGCGTGGCATCTAAAAGGGACAGCTGCATGCACGAAATGGCCGCCTCGACATGGGGGGCAGCCCGGATCGCATCTTGTACCGGCAGCTGTGGCGACTGGGGAGAGAGTTGCAGCAGGTCGGCCAACTCCTCGGCCAGTTGCTCTTTTGTGCGGGCTTTCAGCGTGAAGTAGTAGTCTTTCGCATCGACGGGGTTCATCCCTTGGCGGGTGGTGAGATCCTGAAAGGATTCAAGAGAATGATCGTGGACGCTCGCGAGAAGCTCACCGAACTCACGGCTGAGGTTATGCCCTCGGTTAAGCACATCGGGGTGGCGGCTGGCTTGCAGTCCAAGAAGGGCGCACAATTGCGCTTCGTCGTGCTCAGTCGGGATATAGCCTGAAGCATTTAAGCGCTGCAGCAACTGGGCGTCGTGCCCCTCGATGACCGAAAAGAGGTCTTCCAACGCATCTGATGGGCGCCACTGACCATCGAAAACCGTGTAAAGCCAATCAACCTGCATAATTGTCTTGGGCGACACGATTGAGACGTCGCCTCCAGTGCGAGCATACAACTGATCGTTGCTGTCTCGAAAACCCCTTTGCCAGAATTGGGGTACGTAGTGATGGTTCTTCTTCTCGAATTTCGGGGCCGGCATATAGAATTGTCACTCTCTTGGCGCGCAGAAATCGGAAGGTTAATGATTGTCGCATATAAACAACGAGGGAGCGATGGACGGCTTCGCGATAAAACCAATTTCATTGACCCGCTTTAACGCGTTGGGCGGGTATGCGCGCCAGCCGGGGTCATTCATTTTCTTCGACGAGCTCGGATTTTTCGAGACCCAGAACGGCGATGTGCTGGGTATCGCGACCCTCGACACCACCGACAAGGATTTTGGCGGCATAGTGCTTGCTCGGGACAGCAAGCTGCGCTTCCGCGGCGTCGATGTCACTGAATTCTGTAAAAACCCCGAGGATGCACAGGAAGCCTTGTTCGCGGGGATGGCTAAGGCTGCCCTGGCAAATGCCAATCAACACCATCAGGGCGACGAACTAGGCGCGCCGGTCGATTTCTTCACCCATCTACATGACGAGAAGCGGCTGAATCCGGCATTTGTCCAACTGACCACGAATGAGGGATATTCTCCGGCACGGGAGATCACCGAGCCGATGATGCGCTGGTACGAAGATGCCGACGGCAACTTCGTCGAGCAGTTCCAAACTACCGGTTTCGACCAGCGGATCTGGGAGCTCTATCTGTTCGCCACGCTGATCGAGGCAAGCTTTGATCTCTCACGCGAACGCAACGTACCTGATTTCTGCTGTTCCGGCATGCTTGGGGAGCTCTACATTGAGGCAGTGACAGTTGGGCCTTCCGTCAAGGACGGCGAGATCGTCTCTCCACCGCCGATCAACACACCGGAGGATCTGGAACCTTACGTAAAGGAGTACATGCCGATCAAATTCGGCAGCGCCCTCTTCTCCAAGCTCAAAAAGCAATACTGGAAACAGCCGCACGTAGCGGGAAAGCCATTCGTCTTTGCCATCGCTGACTTCTCGGCACCGATGTCGATGGTGCACTCGCAGCCGGCGCTGGAGCGCTACCTGTTTGGCTATGAGCACATCGGCGAGCTTGACGAGCGGGGCAAGCTAGTAATCACCCCGGTTCGGATCGACACGCACCAATGGGGAGACAAGGCGCCAATTCCGTCGGGCTTTTTCCGTTTGCCGGAGGCCGCGCACGTGAGCGCGGTGATTTCTAGCAACAGCGGCACGATCGCCAAATTCAACCGCATGGGCATTTTAGGCAAATTCGGATCAAAGCAGGTGCTGATCATACGCGAGGGCCTGATGGTCGATCACGATCCCAATGCGCTCGAGCCAAAAATGTTTAAGGTGATCGTCAATTCAGCGGGCTACGAAGAAGACTGGATTGAAGGGCTGAATGTCTATCACAATCCGAACGCAGCGATTCCGTTGCCGATCGAAATGTTTCCTGGCGCGGCTCACCACTTCTGCGACGAGACGGGACAGGTCACGAGCCATACGCCTGAATTTCACCCGATATCGTCTGTCACGAAACACTATCTTCCAGTCGATGTGGACGAAGTATTGGCCGCAGCTGGCGACAAAACGCATGCGGTGTGGACGCTGAAGACTGGACAAGCGAAGTGAGCTTACTCTTCACCGGGCTTATCCAGTCGGGCCGTGAATAACGGCCTGATGCATCTCCTGCAGTCGACATTCAAATGAACCGGTGCGATCATCCAAGGTCTGAACGGCTCGGAGAGCAACGATTGTAATTGTGGGAAAGCATTCGAAGGTACCGTGCCATTGACGCTCGTTGACGAGGTGAAGGCAGCCTGCCCCACGTAATTGCCCGCAACACGCCAGCAATTTTCCACCCACTTCAGTCAGTGACTATCGTCTCAGTCCGCACCAAAGCAACCGTAGGAATTCGGGCAGGAGGTGGCGTTTGCGAACTGGCCGGCTACGGTCTGCACCGCCTGCTTGGTTTATGTGGTCTCAAGAGGCGCAAGAAGTACGACGCTGCCAATGCTTAGGTGTTCAAAAAGCCAGTCGCTGGCGGCTCGCTCACCTACTTGGCCTCATGATGGAGCAGATAGCCCAGCTCTGACATAAACTTTGAACAGAAGAATATTGGCCACGCCCCGTCACCGGCGGGGGCTATGCGCCTCTGGCTCGATTTCGCTATCTTCTCGACTATCGACCTGTATTCCTCGTACGGCAGCGGTCACGTTGCCACGTTCCGACAAGGTGTAGCTGCCTTCGTAGGCGTTCTCGACGACGATTGTTCCGTTGTCGAGACGCCTTGTACGCAGAGGAGATCCGGAATTTCTTCTGATGCCGCTTGGGATCATATTGGGTTACCTCAATTTAGCAGACGCCCGACTACGTCGGCCCAATTCTGCAATATGGTGACGATCCTCTCGTCTTGCGAGTCGCCGCCCTGCCATCCAGCTTCACTCGCTGTCTTGTCGCTGTCCAATGATAGCGCACCGAGCAACGACAATCCACTCATTAGGCCATTCTCGAGCACTGCAGCTCGCCGCAGGTCGAAAACGGGAACACAAACGACTGCAGAACGGTCCTTGGGTATCCGATTTACTTCGTTGATCGACATCCCGACCTTTTCGGGGTCTTCCCGGATGCTGCGCCAGTCTTGAAAAATCGGACTGGCGTGGCGGATGGTCATGCCTGTGGGACCAGTAGTTCTCGCCAGAACAAGATCAGCGTCAGGATCCGAGTCCATACCAACGCGGTAAACAACGGTGAGACGCTCCCCATCTTCGAAGGGCAACATGACGCTCGCTCTGAGTCTGCCCGCATTGGGAAAGGTTTGAGAGACTTCCTGCAAAAGGCCCTGAAGTGCTGTGAGGAACACGGTCTTGTCCCCGTAATTAACCTCGAGCTGGGCGGCGGGATCCGACAGAACCGCGGGGCTGACGAACCGTTTGACAAAAAACTCCAATGAGACTCGCTCACCATCGTTGTAAAGCTCGCGGCGCCGCGCGGAGGTTATCGAAAAGTCAAGGGTTCGCACGTCTGAACCGATGGGCACTTCGATGTGCATCAATCGATGATGGCCGGTTCTAATTAAGGCGTCTCCACTCTCCAGAACGGTCTCCAACATATCGGAAAGGAACCCGGGAAATCCGGTTTGTGTGATTGTCCGGCCTTCCAGTTTTGACGTCAGGTCGAAGGCAATGACAGGGTAGCCCGTCCGGCCACGCTCATCGTCGAACAGCCAAACCGGCAAATTACTGGCGAGACCGCCATCAGCGAACGCGGCCTTGTGCACCATGACTGGACGGAACAGCAGCGGGTAAGAGCACGACGCTCTTACCGCCGTCGGCACATCGCTAATGGGGCTGTTTGGAATGTTCCCCAAAATAACACCACGGCGCGTCATCAAATTGGCAGCGACAATACGAAGTGGCTTGCCGCCAAGTGCCTCAAGATCGGCAAACGTAATTTCCGGCTTGTTTTCAAGCGAACGGTGCTTGCGGACAATGAATTCGCGCAGCTTCTTCTGGAAACGGTCGCCAGAGTACAATCCTTTGTCCGTCGTAAGACGGCCAATTTCGCCACTCATCGACATCATCCCGCTCAATAGGGACAACTTGCCTGTCATGCGGTCAATGTCGGCGAACTTGCCCATGAACGACTCCCAAGCCGGGAGCGCTGCTCCCGCGTCGTCCAGAAGCTCATTGAAATTCAGTTCATCGCACATCACCGCAAGCAACTCATCAGGCGTGTAGCCGATGCTCGCCAACATGGCGACAATGCTGCCCGCAGATGTGCCACCGTAACCAACGAATTCTACATTCGAGGTGTGGGCTCCCTTAAGGCATCCTGCCAGAGCAGATCCCTTCACACCGCCCCCATCAAGAATTGCATACGCTTTCATTATGCGGTCACCTCCAGTTCCTGGTCGATGACCGCACTGCTAACGCGGTTGCCCATCTGCCTTACGAAGCTATCGAACGTTGCCGCATTGCCATTGGTGTCGCTCATCGTCAATACGAAGGCAGCCCTGTGCAGACGTTCTTCTGGCCATGCCCTTGCGTCTGGCGTGAAGGCATCACGCTCGAAAACACGCGCATGCACCCGCAATGTCTCGGAACCAAGCGCTTGCGATCGAAGCCCATCTTTATGAACACGTGCGCTTTTGGGAACGAACCTGCCGTTATAGCTGCGAGTGGGCTGCCACTTCGCATCTTCTGCTCGCGCATAGCCTTCGCGGGTTTCAACTGGAAGGGCGCCGATCAGTTTGTCCCATTTGCCCGTGTTTGGGTTTCGGTATTGTAGCCCGACCTCGATGCGACTTGAAAAGTAGTTACCCGATCCGCTGCCATTAACGGCAGGGTCCAAGATTGCCGTAAGCTTTAGGCTGCCATGTAGATAGCCATTTTCAATCATGGTGTGCGGAACGACGATGTCCTGCCAGTAGTATCGGAACCCCGTATGCAGCTCTGCCTGCCATGCAAGCGCGATCGAGCCTGGCTCGCTTTCCCAAGGCATAGCTTGTGAAGAGGGTGAGCCGTACCCCAAAGCGTGGCTGAAGACAGGCAAGTCTCCATTTCCCAAGAGTACTGCCTTCACCAAATCTGGCTCGGCGTTCTTGAGGTGCCGGAAGGCGTGAGCTGCCACTCTCGACACAAGTGGCGCGGCAAAGCTGGTGCCAATAAGCATCTGCCCATCGGGTGAGAGATGGGACGAAAACCAGCTCATGTCTGGCTTAAGCATACCGTCGGGACCTAACCCTACACGGCTATTCTCGCAAGGTCCCGCTACGCTTCCCCGTTCGTCATGTGCACGTCCGGCGACCACGATCCCGGCCTCGCAGTCGCCAGGCGGCGCCAGTTTCAATGCTGCACCGGCATCACAGTTTCCAGCCGTCAAGATCAGCAGATTGCCATGACGCCGAGAAATAGCCGATAGGGCGTTACCCAGCGAACTGACGGAAAAGTCGTCACACTCATCGTCCAGGTTGGCGGATATATTCCAAACCTTGGTATCCTTGTGCGCGCCCATGGCGGCGTCTATGGCGGCGAGGAACCTCTCGGCGTCGAATGGTGCGGTAGATGGCCTAGCCACGGCTTGAACTATGCCGAGCCGACAAGGCAAACGCGGAATCGTCAAGCCATTGCCCCACGTTTCCGCCTCCACAATAAGCGAGCACACGTGCTTTCCGTGGTCGTAAGCGGCATGGCCGTCGCTAACAAGTGCAGGCTGCTCCCAAGCCACGGCGTCGCGGTAGCGTTTTGAGTTCAACCCTCCATCGATCACTCCCACTATCGGCGCACCGGCAAGATCGGGCAGCGCCGAACTCAACACCTTCAGCTTACCAACATCTTTGGGGGCAAGCGAACGGACCGGTTCCCACCTGACGATCGTTCCGGACGCGGTCAAGCTGCGCAGCTCATCAGGGGTACCTACCTCAATGATGACCGGGAGAGGCCGCCTGGGCAGAGTCGGAGCTTCTGACTCGCGCGTGGCTAGGGGCCTAGTTTCGAATGCTATCTGAAATGTTGGCGGATCATCGACAGGGCCTGCCATCCGCGGCAACGGCCGCGATCCAGACCCAAACAACAGGGTGCCGCCCGCTCCGGCAACTTCGTTATCGACATCCTGACCCGCCGCTTCGGATTTGAAAGGCGCAGGTGTGGCATAAAACAAGCGCCCTTTATCGCCTTCCTGAGCCCTAGACCATAGTTGAGGGAAATCCAGGTCTGCGAGATGTTCGGCCAGGACGGTCACCTTAACGATGCGTGACACATCCACTTGCATGGCAACTGTAAGCATCTGGTCCAAGAGGCGGCTAAGCAGCCTACCGATTGATCTCGCATCCACCTCCGCCAGGTATCCCTGTCGCCAGGGGGCGACGAGCCCCGCGTCCATCGCGTCGGAAAATAGGTCCCGAGGCGCAAGACTGGGTGCTAAAGTGTCCTTATCCATCTCCACCAACAGCAAGGTCTTGCCCGAGCGCGCACTTGCAACGAATGCTGGGTTTTCGGGGAGGCTGCTTAGTGTCCTGATAAGGTTCTTGCGGCGTTTCTCAAACTTGTCTGCACGGATGTCTTTGCGGCTCTTGCCACCACCCTGACCGGGCCGGGGCTGCGGCGCCGACTGGAGGGTAAGCATTGGATTGAGGATTGGCTTACGCGCCATCGCCGATCTCTCCACCATTCAACAATTTGGGCTCGTTAATGGACTTCACAAGTTCATCCACTCGCTGGCGCGATATGCCGATTAGTCGAGCTATTTGAGAGCGTGTCATAGCGAAACTTGCGAGTTTCTCTACCATGGCTTTGCGCTCGACGCTGTCGGCTGGGCGTCCGACAGGGACCTTCAGATAGCCGCCTCGACTGTCAAGAACACTGCGCGTTAAGTCATCAAGAAGAACACCACGGGCCCCGATCAGGGCAGAGCGCCTGCTCGCCATTGCGAGCTCTCGGATATCGGCTGGCGAAAGACCAGCTGAAATCAGACCAAGCGAGCGAGCTTCCTCTACTTCTACCTCTGTGCCGAGGTATTGAACCCACAGTTCAGATCGCAATTCTGGACCGGGAAGGTTCATGTCAATTCTATAGGGGAAGCGTCGCCAGACTGCGGGATCTAGCAAAGACGGGTGATTGGTCGCCGCGATAACGACGGTTTCATTGCCCAACTCATCCAACCCTTGCAGCAGCGTGTTAACTACGCGCTTCAACTCTCCGAGTTCGTGCCGGTCATCACGCATTTTGGCAATCGCGTCTATCTCGTCCAGAAATAGGAAGCCTGAACGCTCGGCGACATGGTCGAAGATGCTTCTGATGTTCTTGGCCGTATCACCAAGTAACGAGGATATTGTCGCGTCCAGCCGAGCGACGTGAAACGGCTTTCCGAGTCGAGCCGCAATGTGCCCCGCCATCATGGTCTTTCCGGTGCCGGGAGGACCGCACAACATTAGGCGCAAGCCCGATCCGAGACCAGCTGAGGACAAGCGATGGGCATGAGTGACATCCTCGATAAAGCGCTCAACAACCGCAGCGATTTCCGCTTCCAGTAGCAACGGAGCATCCGGTGGAGGCACCTCATCAATCAGCGCGAGCCTGCTTTTGCCGTCAACAGGAAGTTCCTGCGTGTAGCCCGATACGCGCAAAGGGGCGGATCTTCTGCGGAGCAGCGCTCGCAAATGAGCGGCAAGCTCCATCTGCCCGCCCTCTGTTAGGCGCCGAACCAGAATGGATCCTTGCCGCCGAAGTCCGGTCAGGTCAGCAGACATAGCCGCGTCAACTAGATTGATCATGGCGTCGGCATCTTCAACGGTCATTCCGACTGGAGGGTTGATCACGGGGGCTTTAACCCTCGGCTTTTTCATCAGTTGGCACCACCTGCAGCATCGCCCGACTATGGGGCCGAGGCACGGGGAATGCAAGTAAAATAAACATTTGAGCAACTCTCAGGCGGAGTTAGGCCAGCGTGACCCGCATTTGCGCAACGGATATCGGAATTATCGCTGATCCCAAGTGCCCTGATTCAGTAGAGACATGCCTTATGGACGAGGTCTCGGTACTGGCCGAGCTCTCGCTTCACTCCCAGCGGCCGCAGCCGCTCCACCAGAGCGACGCCATTGGCAGGGCCGCGGCTTGCTCAATGGGGCCCAAGGCGCACGACGAGGTTTAGGTTATTGCCGTCCACACCGAACCACGGAGTTCAAGGCCCGATGTGAAAGGCTCACGCTGACTGGCTGCCGGCCGAAATCCGGATAATAGGGGAGGCAGGGCACTCATCTGCCTGCGTGGTCGACACCGATCAGTGATGCGTCTGCGCTTCTTTCACGAGGTCGTCGTAGGTCGGGCGGGGTGTAGGCAAATGTCGGACCCGCATATCGAGGCCAACACTATGCAAAACGCGGAGTAGCTGTTCGAAGGTAATGGGCGTTGGGATCCCGGCTTCAAGTTTGGCTATGCGGCTCAGCGGTGTCTCTGCGAGGGCAGCGAGTTGCGCCTGAGACATGGATAGGTCTTCACGCGCGGTGAAGATCATTGGGCCGAGATCGTCGTACTGGAACATGATGGCACCTCCTACGGCAGACGAGCTTAGCAGTCCGACCCATCGACAGGAACATGCTCGCGGGTTGACCCTGACAAAGTGACCAAAAACTCACCCCAACCAGCAGCCATGGCTGCGGGGGTGAGGCCGAAGGCCATGGTCATTTTGTCGGGGTCAAGCTGAGCTCAAGGTTCCAAGAGATCGCTCGCGATCTTTTGGAAGCTCAGCGACCCCGAGCTTGTTCGTACTGATAGTCGCCGAAGGATGGCGATGTCGATATCGCATCGGGCCCACCGCGCGCGGTGGAATATTGATACGAGCCGCAGGCTTCACCGCCCCGCCCTTTGGGCGAGGGGCGGTCGTATCATCCCGTCTTTTGGGAGAGGAGCGAAGCGAGTTTAGCGCCCTGCCGAAGGCTAGGGGCGCTCTCCCAAAAAAGCGGTTCGAATGGAGAGGTCCAGGAGAGGCGGAGCCTCTGCCTGGTCGGTTTCGAAAGGGGTGAAGCCCCTTCGCCGGATAGCCTCAAACGTAGTTGAGGCTAGTAGGTTATGCCCTGCCGGCAGCTGTTTCGCATTTTCATCCACCTGTCGGATGATCAATTATGAAAACCATTCCTAAAAAACGCGAAGTCGCTCCCGACAAATCCAAGGGTAACAAGAAGGCGATCCTGGGCCGTCTTAAGCACCGCAACCACGTACAAGCAAACGGGCAAAATCGACACGATGTTCGTGCCGGCCGCCAACCCAACTATGTCGATCCGAAGCGGAGGGAGCTCAATGACGTATTGATCGAGCCACTCAGCGGCGCGAAACTAAAGGAGATATGCAGTTCACGCCGCGCTCAACGCGACCTTCAGAAGCGAGCGAAAAGGGACGGCAAAGTTGCCACAACCGGCTTAATAGCCTTTGGAACCGACGCGCAGGTCTGGTTCGAAGCGCTCGATAGAGACACCCAAAATCTTGCTTTCAGGACAATCGCCCAGGCCATCTGCAGCCGGTGCAACACGACGTTGACGGGCCTCATAGTTCACCGGGATGAGAGTGCCGTCCACGCACATTTTCAGATGCCATCCTATGACCTAGACGGCAACCCATTGACGAAAACCATGACCTGGAGCGACTACGGTCGACTGCAGGATCTGGTCGCCGAAACCATCGTTGAATTCGAACCCAGGATCGAACGCGGCAATCGCAAATGGGATCGCATCGCCGCCGGCGCCCTCCCCTCCGACACGATTAATCTTTCGGTGAAAAGGCTTCACGGAAGCCTGCTGACTGAGCTTGATGAAGGCGAGCTGGAGCTTGAGGGCTTGCATGCCGACCGTGATGAGGCACAGGCGGAACTCGACACTCTGCGAGCGTCTGTTGCGGCACTTTTTGCTCAACACGAAAAGGTCAAGGAGCGCATCCTCAAGCTTCGGGAGCAGGAAACACTAACCGAACAGAAGGCAAAAAACCTTCGACTTTACGAAGGACGTCTGGCCAAGCACGCTACGGAACACGAGGAAGCTTCGGCGAAGCTTCGTCTGGCCGAAGCTGCAATCGAGGCCCAGTTGGCTGCGGCAGATCGCGTTCGCGAGGATGCGGAGAACCAAGCATCGGAGACGATTGCCGATGCGATAGAGCAGCAGGAGACACTCCTAAAGGGGGTGCAGATGATCGCGGATGGCGAGTTATCGATCGACAAAGGTCGCTGGACAGCGCCAGGAATCCCGGCCGAATTCGGTGCTCGTCTAAAACCACTGCTCAAATATCTTCGGCCGCTTTACGACAAATTGGCCGAGCTGATCACGAAGCTCACGCGCGAACGCGAAGCGTTGGCCCAAGAGCGAAGCCTCGTCGCGTCAAAACGCGCGCGAGCAGGTGAAATGCTTACCGAGCTTGAGACTATTCGGGAACAACTTAATACCGAACAAGCCGCTAGGGTGGAACAGGTGCGGGATGAGCTGAACCTCTCACCCTGATCCCCGAGAGGGATATCACTGAACTTGTCAGGTGAGCGCAGGCGAGAGGTCGTACCCTTTAAGATTCCCACGCACCTCGAGATTTAGCTAGCTCTCATCATCAAGCATCTCTTGATGCCAGATCGGCTTAACGTGTCGGCGCAATTCTTCGATGAGCTCCGCTAGAGTCCCAAGGCGGTTGTAGAGCTCAGTCGCTGGCGCGCCATATATCTCCTCCATCCACTCGAGTGATCCTGACAACAGTCCTTCGATTGCAGGCATCTTATACCTGACATCGTCATCGGGAGTTCCATCCGCTATCTCATGCAACACTCGGGCGAGCATTTTGTAGTAGCGGGGCTCATTTGCAATATGCAGCTCGTCCAACCGCTCCAATATGCCCGTGCTCAATCCTATTTTCTTAGGCTTTGTCATCACCGTTCTCCTTCAACAGCACTGAGCCTGACCGATTGAGCTTTCAGTGCAAAGCGCGGTGGTGAATTTTGCATTTTTGCGAAAAAAGCTGGGCCGGATTGATAAAACGCAAGTAGGCCGGCTCAGACAACTTGGATGCGCTGATGCGAAATTTGATACTGGCTAGGCAAATCCACAGATAAGTTTGTCTCTCGGGGCCAAGTGACTGCCCCAGGCGCCGCTCCGCTTGCAAGCTAGCTAGCTAGCAAGCTCTGACAGACCGCCTCGACGTTCCGGACAGATACTTATCCTGCTCGATCGCGCCGCAATTGCGCGAGGTAAACATCTCGGACGACATCCGCTCCATGACCATGGACAGGAGCTTCTTGACGTTCGGCCTTAGCGCTACGCCACATTGCAGATGGAAAGGCTCGCGGTTGATCTAAAGAAGAGCCCGGACCGCGGCGACGAACTTCTTTTCCTCGGCCGCCACGTTCTCAACACCTAAATCGATCATTCCCAAGAAGAGAGAATAGGCACCCACGGAACCGCATCGCTCGACATTTGCGCGGGGGGCGGGACGTTCCGAATGGAGGACCATCACCTTATCGGTCTCATACTTCGCCCCGTACAGGATGACCTGGTTGATATCGTTGCGGTCCGGAAGTCGCGGGGGAGCCGGCTTGTATTTGGCATCGATCACCAGCACCGTCTTAGCGCCGTTTGCGATCACGATATCAGGCGTAACCCTCGAGTTGTCCGTGCCATCCGGTACGTCATCGAACAGCAGCGTCCTGGCGCCAGTCTGCCCGCCAATGTTGCCGTCCTTGACCGAGAACCTCGCATCGTCGCTGAAGCCCTCGGCGAGCACGCGCCTGATGTAGTTTTCGAACACCTTGGCCATATCTATCAGGATGGACGGCAGGATCGCTACCTTGCCAGTCCCGCGCACTGCTATGCCCGCGTCATAGATGATGAGCTGGGCTGCCATCAGGGCATCGGCATAATGTTCGTGCATGCTCGGAAGGTCACGCACGTACCGCGCAATGGCCGCTGGAGACATCTCTGCGTGCGATGGGCGGGTCACGTCTTCCAGCCGATGCAACGCGTTCCTGAGACGCCTGATCCGTATGCGGTGGCGGTCCTGCCTGATGCCTACGTAATGGACAAGCAGCTTCTCGAAGGCGATGTAGAGCACGCGGTTCGGACCGAAGTCGGCGGTCCTGACGAAAGCACTGGATACCGCCACCGTCCTGCCGAGCTTCGCGCTTTTCCATTCGCTCTTGAAGGGCAGGATGCGGCCGGCAGGGTTCGTGCCGGTGCGTTCTGCCCGGACGTAGGTCTTCACCAAGCCGAATTCCCAGACGTGCTCGAAGGCATCCAGGATTTTGTCGGCCAGTATCTCGAAGAACGATTCCGGCCGCTCCTCGGTCAGGCCGAACTGTCGGTTGAACTGGATGATCGTCGGCGGCTGCCCTTGAGCGATGGCGATCAGTCGCTCCAGGTTGCCGACAGGCACTCGCGTGCCAACCTCGAGGGCATACCTGTCGTTCAGCGGAATATGGCCGATGAGCCCGGAGCACCGGATGATCGGCTTATTGTTCTGATAGGTGGGAGTGAAAAAGGTCGCCACCTCAGGGTAGAAGTCCAGCGTTCCGTCCTGCCTAATCATCTCGGGCGGGAGGGTTACGTAACCATGCTCGATCGCCACCAGCGGCGTTCGCTCGAGCCGCTCCAGGGTGGAGAACCCTCGACCGTCCAGGATGTCCGCTAAGACAGGCAGGCTCACGTGGGCTGGGCTTCCGCAGCCGGCGCGGTGCCATCCGCGATCAGGTCACTGGTCGTGGTGTTCTCCGTAACCGGCGCTGCGGGATCGGCAGCCGGCGCCGCGGCCGCCTGCGCCACGGGTGGCACCACCCGGTTCCAGAGCTGCTCGATCTGCCTCAGCATATCGCGATCGAGCCTGCAGGCCTTCTTGAAGAACGGGTGCAACCTGAACCGCCAGAGCCGTGCCGCCGCTTCTTCGCTGACGCAGTTCTTGAAATAGGCGTGCCCCAGGTGGACGAGATCGTCCTGTATCCTCTGGATTGCCTCGAAGAACGTGACCACCCGAACGGCGAACGCGGCCGGTGTGCCGGCATCATCGAGCATCTGGCGAAGCGCGACGGGATCGGGGGGCATATCGATCTGGGCGAAACGGCGCTCCAGCGCGACGTCCAGGTCGTCCACGCCCTTGTCCCAGGGGTTCATGGTGGCGAGGATGGTCAGATTGCCCGGTACGACCAGCGGGTCTCCGGACGCCAGGGTGAACTTCTTGCCCCGCTTGTCCGGTTCCATGTAGGTCAGCGCTTCACCGAACACGCGTGCGACGTCGCAACGGCTGATCTCGTCAATCACGATGACATGGCGGCCCTCGCGGGCAATGGCAGCCTTACAGGCCAGCGCGAACACTTTGTCCACCAGGCTGAAGCCACCGCCTTCGGCGGGAGCGAACCCCTGCATGAAATCCTCGTATTGGTAGCTGGCGTGAAACTGGACGACGGTCACGGCATCTGCGTCGACGGCAAGGGTGTGGGCTATCCTCTCGGCGAAATAGCTTTTGCCGGTTCCCGGTGGACCCGAAAGGATTACGCCGGCGAAGCCCATGGCAAGGGCGGCTTCGACGTCCATAAGGTGGGGGTTCGTGGCGGGTAGCTTCGGCACCTCAGGAGGGGTGTCGATAGTTTCCACTGTCGCCTCCGCTTCTGCCGCCGCCGCCACCTCGGGCTGGTCCACGTCTATGCCCAGATCCGTTACGCTGAGCATCCGCAAGGGGTTCGGTAAGAGCTCATCCATTGAACAGACCCTGGTACTGGACGATGTCGTCGTTGGTGAACTTCTCGGAGTCGTCTACGAAAAGGGTCTGGAACGCCTGCTGCTCGCTCTTCCACTGATCGCCCAGGCCGAACTCGCGTCGGAAGATCTGGACGGCCGCCTGGACCGTGGGCACCTCGAGACGGAAGCCATAGTCTCGGTACATAAAGGCGGTCAGCGCAGTGATGGGGAGCTTGAACCCCTTCAGCAGGTGCTTGAGCGCTTTCGTGGCATGATCGGGAGGCAGGTTATACTCGGTATCGCGACGGTCGCCGGTTACGTCTACCACTTCGAAGAACGGCCCGCCCGCCCGTCGATTGCTGATCGCATAGGAGCCGGCCACGTTCTCGTTCGAGAGCTTCACCCCGGTGCCGCGCGACTTGAAGACGCGGACGTACGGGAATTTCTCCGGAGCGTCGCCCACCCTCAGGTAGCGGTCGTACACCTCGGTGATGTCAGAAGACCTGCCCGGCAACCCGTTGCCGTCTGCCTTGGCGCGCATGATAGCCAGGTAGCCCGGCACGTGTTCGTGGTTCGGGTTTGCCTGCAGCGCGGCTATCGATCGCTGGACCGCATCTTTGGTGAAGACGAAAGTAAAAGGCGGGCTAAGATAATCCACCACGTGACGCAGACCTTTTTGAATCAGGTTTCAGCGCCAGATCTATACCAATTGCGCTGCGTCCGACATCCCTGGCTGCGCGCAACGTGGTACCGGTACCCATGAACGGGTCGAGCACGATGCCGGGACGGAACGGACCGTCGCATCCGCAGTCCGTCCAGCCGACGGACTTGCGCTTGGCGAACGTGAATTCCCGGAAGTAACCGCCCAACGCCTGCTTGGCTTCGGCAGCCAGGACCTTCACCGCCGCAGAATTCCTGCCGGTGCCGCTCTGCACACGCAAGGCCTTGCCGGCGTCGGAAATGCCGGTGGCCTGTATCGCCGCGATGTGGGCATCCGTCAGGCCATGCATCTTCGCCAGCTCCACGGCGCGCTTAGCCTGCGGCCGGGTCTCGTCCAGCTCGCCGGTGCGTTCCACGATCCGACGCCGGGGCTTGCCACAGCACGTGCAGACCTGTTCCGGGCAGGCGAGCGTGATCAGGCGGTCGACCAGCTCGACGGGGTACGGCGCCAGGTGCGCGCTGGTATCCCGCTTCAGGCCGATCTGCCAGACGTCGCTCGGACCGGTGCCGTTGCCGTACTTTTCTGCGTATCCGAACTGGTCGTAATAGTAGTCGCGGCGCTGCATCGTGAAGTGGATGATATATTCGTGCCGGCTCTTCAGGCGATCCTTCGCCGGATCCGGCATGCCCGCATCCTTGATCCAGATGATCCTGTTGCGGACTGTCCACCCATGCGCCACGGCTGCCAGCTCCAGCCTGCCGGGCGTGTTGGCCAGCGAGCCGTTATGGTAGGTGTCGCCGATGTTGATGAAGACGGAGCCCCACTTCGGCAGCACGGCCTTCCAGTTTTCCATGCAGTCCAGCAGGCTGCCCACGAATCCTTCGGCGGTGGCTTCCTGGCCGATCTGGCCCTCGACGCCATAGTCGCGCTTCAACCAGTACGGGGGCGAGGTGATGACCATGTCGGCATCGCCCGCCTTGAGCGGCACGTGACGGGCATCGCCGTGTACCTTCTTCGAGAAGGGGGCAGTGACTTCGCGTGCGGGCATGCCTGCCCCGCCGGCCTGAGCCGGCCCGCGTTCGTCGCTGTCTTCTGATACGGACACGTGGATATTCATTGGAAACCTCGGTGCTGGCATTACTGCAGAACAGCGGCGGGGACGATAGCCTCGCTCCCGGTTCTCCACTTATTCACGGCGATCACCGTCGATTGCAGCCACTAATCCACACACTGCATGATTCGTCGAGGCGTGTGAACAAAACGTGAACTTCTACTGTGGTCCAGCAAGCGGCGTCGCCCAGACTGCGCTGACCCGATTGATACATGAATTTGGAGGCAATGCCAAAGCAGCTCCCGCTTTGCAGCGCATTCGGCATTTCGAGCGGCACGGACATGGCAAGCCAGTTCGGTTTCGGCCGTTTTCTTGTAAATCCGCAATTATCGCGTGTTCGATGCGACAAGCCTTAAAGCGCTTTGACCGATAGCTCCTTCGCAGACTTCAAAATTCTTGCGAGGTCGCGGACAGTTGGCCTACGCGTGTGAACTTTATAATAGAAGGGTGCGCCGGGGTCGCTGACAGTAATCTGAGCTGCCACTTTGCGGCAATCAGTGCACCGCCATCCGATTGTCCCATGTTTTGCGATGCATAACCCCGGCAAAGATCGAGACACAGAAACAGGAATTACGCCGGCAGGGCGGCAAAGCCCTGCGGCGCAGTGAAGATCGGCAATCCAATTCGGGTTAAGCTCGCTTTGCCTCGGGCATCACTGGGATGATAACCGAGTCAGCCAAGCGTACTGGGGTATGAGAGGTAGCCCTCACTCGACTTCGCCTGCGATTTGGCCGCCGAGAACGAGGTTTTTTTGATTTTTTCGATTTTTCGCACGTCGAACGCTCAAATTCGAGGCGGGCGACGGCGAGTTCGCTCTGCACCGTGGCAAGTGCCGGGGCTCCATTATCCACCCAGTGGGCAAGCGCCTGCTCGCGCAGCACCGCAAATTTTGGCTCCGCCTCCAGGTCATCCAGGCACGTGAACCCGGCCACCAAAACTGCTGGAGTTGAATAGTGGATAAACCTGCAGGCGGGCGGCAGCACCGCGACAATCATGTTTGGCGTTGAGCACGGTGTGTTCAGCGCGGCCAGATCTTCCTGACAGGCACGCAGACGCCCCATCCACTCGACAACCGCCTCTTCGTTCTCCTCGCGTTCAAGACGGGCAATGAGGTCGTGCTCTGCAGCCTCCAGCTCTGCCCGCAACTCGGCCTTTATCGACGGCGACCGTGTGTCCTTCTTCACGAGTACGGTCTCACGTTCGCCCGAGCTAAGGGTGATCGACTTCGTCTTCAGGCCTGCTTCTTTCAGTTCCCGGCGGAATTCCGCGAACGGACCGAGGGCCTGCATGAACTTCAGTTTTTCAGTTGCTTCGAAAAGCCAGACCAGCTCCTCTCCCGGAGCATCTGCAAGATCGGTCGGTTTGACCATATACTTTACGATTTCGCGGACGTTCTGAACCAGACCAGCGTCGGTCCAATGCGACTTAAAGAACCGACGAGTCCATGACAGAAAGGTCAGGAATACCAAGCGATTATAGCGCTTCGGACGGTACACGACATTCGCGTGAAAATGGTAAGAAGGCTCCTTGCCGATCAGCCCTCGCTGTTCCAACGTCTCTCGTGTCGACTCGGTGCAACGAACGATGACCTCGATCCCGAACCTATTCTCCGCGACAGAGGCCCAACGGCTGAGCTGGCGATGGAAAGCCTGAAGAGAATAGCGCAGGCTTGGGTCCATGGCGACGACAGGCGCCCCAGCGGTGATGACGCCGTATCGCGCGTATTTCATCTCATCCGCAGACATGAAGGCTTCGAGCGAGCTCAGGTATTCGCTGCGCTCGCGCTTGGCAACCGCCGGCAAAAAGCGGCACATGCGGCTGCCCTGCAGCTGCTTGGTTTCACCGGTGATCAGATCGACAATGACGTTGTCAGACGGGCGCCGCAGGTCTAGGCCGGCGACCAGCATTTTCTCGATCATCGCCGACTGCTGCTCTGACAGCAATTCGTCAGCCGCCTTCCGGCGCAGATGGAGTTTAGGGTCGGTTTTGAGCCCTGTTGTCTGTTCTCGGACATCGTCAGAACTCAGAACGCGACGCTTCCCATGAACCCCATGGGGCCGCTTTTCCCTGGTGGTAGCCGGGTTCGCAGAGGCATTCTGTTGCCATTCTGTTGCCAAGCCATCATCAGGCAGAGGACTATTACCCAGCGCGCGACTGGCTAACTTATTGTTATCGCTTGGGAAGTCGTTGGTGCACCCGACAGAATTCGAATCTGTGACCTCTGCCTTCGGAGGGCAGCGCTCTATCCAGCTGAGCTACGGGTGCATCCGTGGAGCGGGACTCAGGAGCCCCGGCTGAACAGGGCGCAACCTAGCCAATGCCGGCAGGCGGCGCAACGGGGTGTCGCAACAATTCTGCCGGGCCGGAACCCCGCCCCCCATCCCAGTCGCCCATCTCCTTGATCCCCTTTGCCTGCATAGGCCGAGCGAAACTGCTAGCGTGAATCCCCTTTGCCTGCCTGGGCTGAGCCAAGCTGCTTGCTGGTTTCCAAATCTAGGTGCAGATGGCGTTCGCGATCAGCCCGCTCCACCTGCCTCTGCCGCCGCGCCGCATAACGGCTGCTGCTCGCCTTTGGACCAACCACGCCGGGGTTACACGCCTCGGCAACGCTGCCGCTTGGGCGTAGCATGCCGCATCAGCACTAACTCCCACCCTCTCCGCCCAAAAACGGCCATGAAGCTGCCCTTTTCGGGCCCTATGGCCAATTTGAGCAAAAACAGTAAGATGGCGCCATGATCGACCTTTCCGCTCCCCGACAGGCCAGTTCGCGCGCCCGCGCCGCTTCAGCCGGCGCTGCCCTCATGCTGGCGCTGCTGCTGGCGGGCTGTTCCATGGGCTCCATCAAACCGGCCCCCGCCACCGCGGCCATTGCGGCGCTCGCGCCGACCAAGGCCGGCCATGTGCCCCGGGCCGATGCCATTCCCCCCGCCCCCGCCGCCTTGGCTTATGCCGGCAGTGGCAGCGGGCTCAATGGCATGATCGGCTATTATGCCAAGGCCTATGATGTGCCCGAACGCCTCGTGCACCGGGTGATCGTGCGCGAAAGCAAATATAACCCGGCCGCCCGCAACGGGCCCTATATGGGCCTGATGCAGATCAGCCACGCCACGGCGCGCGGCATGGGTTATCGGGGCTCGGCCGCGGGTCTGCTCGATGCCGAAACCAATCTGCGCTATGCAGTGAAATATCTGGCCGGCGCCTATATCACCGCCGGGCGCAGCGAAGACCGCGCCATGCGCTTTTATGCCAGCGGCTATTATTACGACGCCAAGCGGCAGGGCCTGCTCGAAGAAGCGGGCTTGCGCTAACGCCCAACGCCGCGCCGGCGCGGCGTTACTTCCCCACCTTTAGCCCACCGCCACCCGTGCGACGGCGATCCGCGCTCGGCACACAACGCCCGTGGGTGCATAGATCAATTCCGCCCGGCCCAGATTGCTGGCCAAGCCCCGCTCGATCAGGCGCGAGCCAAAGCCCTTTTGCGTGGGTTCCTGCACCGGCGGGCCACCCCATTCACGCCATTCCCAATCAACAAACGCAGCCCCGGTTTCCGCGTCCTCGCGCCGCTCGCTCCAGGTGATCTCCACCCCGCCGCCCGGCAGGCTCAATGCGCCATATTTGAGCGCATTGGTGGCAAGTTCATGCAGCATCAGCCCAAGCGCCAGGACGGCCTTGGGCGAAAGCTCTAGATTGGGCCCTTGCGCGCGGAAGCGCCCAAAGGTTTCGCTGTGCAATTGGGTAGAGGCCGCCACCACATCGGCGATGCCGGCGGCGACGCTGCCATGGGTCAACAGGTCCTGCGCCTGGCCCAGCGCTACGAGCCGCGCGCCAATGGCGTCACGCGCCTCCGGCAGGGATGGCGATGTCCGCAGCGTTTGGGTGGTGATGGCATGCACCATGGCCAGCATGTTCTTGATCCGGTGCGCTGACTCTTGGGCGATCAGCGACAACTGCAGTTCGGCATCCTTGCGCTCGGTCAGGTCGAAGGCTGCACCCAGCACACGCTCGGGCTCGCCCTCCTTGTTGCGGACCACCACAGCCTGGCGGGCGATCCAGCGGATCCCTGAAGGGGTGATCACCCGGTACTCGGTGCGCCGGAAGCCTTCGTCCATGCTCGGCGATGGGGCAATCACCAACAGGCCGCGATCCTCGGGGTGCACCATCTCGGCGAACTCGGTGATGGGTAGGTCGCCCCGCTCCGGATCAATGCCGTACAGGCGCAAAAAGGTCGGTGAGCCGCTGACGAGATTGGTCGCGAGATCCCATTCAAAAGTGCCGACGCCGCCTGCTTCCTGGGCCAGGCTCAAAAACTGGGTTTGGCGCTCCAACGCCTTTTCCACCCGCTTTTGCTCGGTGATGTCGTGCCCTTGGGCGAAAATGCCCACAACCTCCCCATCAGCGCCGCGAATGGGCTGGTAGACGAAATCGAGAAAGGCTTCGGTGAGCGGTGCGCCCGGGGTTTTTTGCAGCCAAATCGGCACGCCCCGGCCCACAAAGGGCTCGCCGGTGCGGCGCACGGTGTCGAGCAGGTCCAGAAAGCCCTGGCCCACCACTTCAGGCAGCGCATCGGCAACGCGCAGACCAACAAGTTGCCGGTGGCCCACCACTTGCTGGTAAGCGGCATTGGCCAGCTCGAACACATGCTCGGGCCCGCCGACCACCGCCATGAAGCTGGGGGCCTGTTCAAACAGGCGCCGGACATGGCTGGCCTGGGCCGCCAATTCGTCATTCTGCGCCTGCACCGCGGCGGCTCGGTCCAACAGGCCCGCCTGCCACTGATTGCCCGCGCTGTCCCCCTGGCGCAGCCGCTCCAGTTCGGTCACATCGGTGGTGTGCTGCAGGATAAAGGCCATGCGCCCGTCTTCACCCATGATGGGTGTATGGGTGGCGCTCCAATAGCGGACCTGCGCAGGCTCGCCGGGGCGGCTGGTATCATAGGGCACCAGCGCCATGTGATCGGGCTGCCCGTCAGCGAGAACCTTGTTGAGCGAAGCGCGCAGCAGGCGCCCGCCTGGGGAAGCGGGATCGGAGGGGAAAGCGTCAAACAGCTGCTTGCCGGTGATTTCCTCGCGGGTGCGGCCGGTGACGCGCAGATAGGCCTCATTGGCCCCGACAATGGTCAGGTCGAGGTCGAGAACAACATAGGGGTTGGGGGCGGCATTGAACAATGCCGCCAGGTCGATCCCAGCAAAACTTGATGCGCGAAACACACGGCCTCCGGCCAATTCGTGCTGTCGCCGAGCCCCGCGACATCAACAACAGCATCTTGGCGCGGCTATAATGATCAGCCCAGCCGATTTGGCAAGCTCTGCCCGCTAGGCGAGCAGGCGCGCCAGGTGTGAAGCGAGGTCCGACTGCTGATAGGGCTTGGCGAGGCGCGGCAGGTCCACCGGGGTGCCATTGGGCAGGTCCGCATAGCCAGTGGCCAACAGGATAGGCAGGTCCGGGCGCAGTTCGCGCGCCTTGGTGGCCAGCTCAACCCCGGTCATGCCGGGCATGGCAAAGTCGGTGATGAGGGCGTCGATCTGGCGGCCGCTGGCGATGATCTCCAGCGCCTGCTTGCCCGAATAAGCCTCAAGCGCGGTATGGCCGAGATCCTCGATCATATCGACAGTGTTCATGTTGATGAGCGCGTCGTCATCAACCACGAGAATGGTGGATGCGGGGGTTTCGAAGCTAGCAGGCTCCAAGGGGAGAACCTCCGTGACGGGTGCAGAAGAAACAGGCAGCCACAGCGCGGCCGTGGTGCCTTGATTGGGCTGGCTGGCAAGGTGCAGGGCGCCGCCAAGCTGAACGGCCAAACCGTGCACCATCGACAAGCCCAGTCCAGTACCTTTGCCGAGTTGTTTAGTCGAGAAAAATGGCTCAATTGCGCTCTTGAGCGTCTGCGCGTCCATTCCGGTGCCGGTATCGTGCACGCAAAGGCGCAAAAACGAGCCGCGCAGCCCCATTGTGCCCGAAGCGCCATCGCGTTCGGTCAGGGTGATGGTAAGGGTGCCCCCCTCGGGCATGGCGTCGCGCGCATTGACGGTCAGGTTCAAAATCGCCAGTTCGAGCTGGTTGGCGTCGACCTTTGCGGGCGGCAGATTGGGCGTGATGTCCATGTCGAGCGTGATCAGCGGTCCAACCGAGCGCTCGATCAGCCCGCGCATATTCTCGAGCAGCGCTGAAAGATCGGTGGGCTCGGGCCGCAGGTCTTGCCGGCGGGCAAAGGCCAGGAGGCGCGAGGTCAGCGAAGCGCCGCGCTGGGCGCCCTGCATGGCGCCATCAACGAAGCGCTGCAGCTGCGGGTCGGGCGGCAGGCGCTTGCGCAGGAGTTCGAGATTGCCCTGCACGGCTGCAAGCAGATTGTTGAAGTCGTGGGCGACGCCGCCGGTGAGCTGTCCGATGGTTTCCATTTTCTGGGCTTGGCGCAATTGCTCCTCGGCCCGGCGGCGGTCGGTGATGTCGCGGAAAAACGCCGCCCCGCCCACCACGCTGCCATCGCCCCCACGCAGCGGCGCGTGCTGGCTTTCCAGCACCACCGTGCCGGCCTGGGCGGTGGCGAGTTCCACTTCTTCCACCGGCCCGGCAATTCCGGCCAGGGCCTCGCGCAGCCGGGCTTCGATGCTGTCATCATCGGCCCCGCCAATGGCGTCCACCAGTGGCCGGCCCAGCACAGCAGCCGCTTCGCGGCCAAACAAGCGCTCCATCACCGGGTTCCAGATGGTCACCTGCAGCGCCGTGTCGTAAGCGACGATCCCCGCCGGAACCCCGGTCATCAGCAATTCGGACAGCGCCCGTTCGCCGCGCAGGGCCTCCTGGGTGCGCTCGCGTTCCGAGGCCAGGGCAAAGAGCAGCTTTTCGCGCTCGGTTTCGGCCGACTTGCGCTCGGTGATCTCGGTGGACACCCCGACCACGGTTTGCGGCTTGCCCCAGCGGTCATTGAGCACCCGCGCCTGGGCTTCCACCCAATGCTCGGAGCCATCCGGCCAGGCCACGCGATATTCGATCACGAGGTCAGCGCCGGTGCGGATCGTGTCCTCGAGCGCGCGCTGCACCCGGCGCTGGTCAGGCAGCGACACCGCTTCCACCAGATCGGCGAAAAGAAAGGTCTGCTCGGGCCGCCGGCCGTAATTGGCCTTGAACTGATCCGAGCCCGTCAGCACCAGGTCCTCGATATCGAGCTCCCAGGAGCCCATGCGACCCGCCAGCAGCGCGGTTTGCAGCCGCTGCTCGCTTTGCCGGACATCGTCGAGATAGCGTCTTGCCAGATATTGGCGGCGCCGGCCGCGCAGCGCATTGCTGACCACATTGACCAGCGCGCGGGGATGAAACGGGCGATCCAGGAAAATGACGTTGGCGAGCGAAGCCTGGAGGCTATTGTGAAACGGGCTGTCGGCCGGCAAGGCCGTCAGTTGGGTCAGCACCACAAAGGGGAAATCGGACCAGGAGGGTTGGTTGGCGACCCAGACCAGCAGCGGGTCCAGATCCTCGTCGCGCAGCATTTCATCGGCCACAAGGGCGACGCCCGCACCTTCATGCAAGCCGGCAACCAGTTGGTCGAGCGTATCCACCGGCGTTGCCGCCCAGCCGGCCTCATCGAGCAGGTCGACCGCCAGCAAGCGGTCAGGACCGCGCGGCACCAACACCAGGGCGCGTTCGGAGTTGATCACGCCGACCTGCCTTGCGCAGCCGCGCCAGTGACAAATTTCTGCACCCAAACCTGGGTGCGCCGACAGCTTGACGTCGCCAGCACTAGTTCTGCGGAACGCACGAGGTTACCGAATGCATACTTCCCCCTGATTGGCCTCGAACGCACTGCGCCCCATTTGGTTGCAACATTGTGCGGCAACTTGGAGCGCTTGGTCCCCCGCCCTATCTGCTTTAAGGTTGAGGCTCACTTCGTTCGGAATCGCTTTTCATGCATCTGCTGCTCGTCGACGGCTCGGCCTATATTTTTCGCGCCTTCCACGCCCTGCCCCAGCTCAACCGCAAATCCGATGGCCTGCCCGTCGGCTGCGTGCAGGGGTTTTGCAACATGCTGTTCAAGCTCACCGAGGATCTCAAGGGCGAGGACGAGCCCACCCATATGGCGGTGATCTTTGATCATTCCGCCAAGACCTTCCGCGACGATCTCTACAGCGAATACAAGGCGCACCGCCCCTCTGCGCCCGAAGAGCTGGTGCCCCAGTTCCCCCTCACCCGCGCCGCCACCCGCGCCTTTGGCATTGCCTGCATTGAGCAGGAAGGCTGGGAAGCCGATGACATCATCGCCACCTATGCCTGCAAGATGCGCGCGGCCGGCGGCAAGGTCACCATCGTGTCCTCCGACAAGGATTTGATGCAGTTGGTCGAGCCCGATGGCTCCATCCGCATGCTCGACACCATCCCCCGCCCCGGCCAGCCGCCGCTGCGCTGGATCGGCGCCGAGGAAGTCTTTGCCAAGTTCGGGGTCGGCCCCGACAAGGTGATCGAGGTGCAGGCGCTATGCGGCGACAGCGTCGACAATGTCCCCGGCGTGCCGGGCATTGGCGTGAAAACCGCGGCCGAGCTCATCAATACCTTTGGCGATGTGGAAACCCTACTGTCGCGCCTCGACGAGATCAAGCAGCCCGCCCGCCGGCAAAAGCTCGCCGACAATGCCGAGCTTGCCCGCATCTCGCGCCAGCTCGTGACCCTCTCCCAGGACGTTCCCGTCGAGCTGCCCATCGAGGCGCTCGAGCGCACGCCCATCGATCCGGCGACCCTTTTCCCCTTCCTCAAGGCGATGGAATTTTACACCATCACCAAGCGCCTTGGCGGCCTCCTCGATGCCGACCCGGATGCCTATGAGCCCGATCCGGAGCTGCGCGCCGGCGGCCCGCAGGGCGTAAAGTCGACCGACCTCAGCGTCGCCCGCGCCAAGCTCAAGGCCCCGCAGGTCCCTGGCACCGGCCCGGCCCTGCATGCCCGCGCTGTCCACGACGCCATCAAGGCGATCCCGGTCGATTACGACGCCTATGAGATCGTCTCCACCCATGAGCAGCTGGCCGAGTGGATCAACCGCATCGCCCAGACCGGCTATGTCTCGATCGACACCGAAACGACGGGGCTTGATCCGCAAGCCGCCGATCTTGTGGGCATTTGCCTGTCCACTGCGCCGGGCAATGGCTGCTACATCCCCTTCGGCCACCGCAAGGCCGGCGACCTCCTTGACCAGGGGGGCCTCCTCGAAGGCCAGCTCCCGGCCCGCGAAGTGCTGGAAGCACTGAAACCCATGCTCGAGCACCCTTCCGTGCTCAAGATCGGCCAGAACATCAAATACGAGATCACGATGTTCGCCCGCCATGGCATCACGCTTGGGCCGGTCGACGACACCATGCTCATCTCCTATGCCCTCGATGGCGCCCGCTACAATGGCA
The DNA here is from genome assembly GCF_058133495.1 of Devosia sp. Z6_126. Lineage (NCBI taxonomy): Bacteria > Pseudomonadati > Pseudomonadota > Alphaproteobacteria > Hyphomicrobiales > Devosiaceae > Devosia > Devosia sp. Z6_126. Next base: position 507,287 of record NZ_JBYUNO010000001.1, read on the forward strand.
TGGATGTGCTGGCCGATGCGTGGCTCGGGCACAAATGCATTTCCTTTGGCGAGCTGGCCGGCACTGGTCGCAACCAGAAAACCTTCGACCAGCTCGAGATCGCCCCCGCTGCCCGCTATGCCGGCGAGGATGCCGATGTCACCCTGCGCCTCTGGCATATCCTCAAGCCCCGCCTCGTCGCGGAAAACGCCACCACGCTCTACGAAACCCTCGAGCGCCCGCTCGCCCCGGTGCTCTCGCGCATGGAATCGCGCGGCATTGCCGTTGATCGAGGCATGCTGTCGCGACTTTCCGGCGAGTTCGCCCAGCGCGCCGCCGCCTTTGAGGCCGAAGCTCATGAACTGGCCGGCGAAAATTTTAATCTCGGCTCCCCCAAGCAGCTGGGCGATATCCTCTTTGGCAAGATGAACCTGCCCGGCGGCTCCAAGACCAAGACCGGTGCCTGGTCCACCGGCGCCGATGTGCTCGAAGATCTCGCGCTAAAGGGCGTGCCGCTGGCGCGCACCATCGTCGAATGGCGCCAGCTGACCAAGCTGCGTGGCACCTATACCGACGCGCTCCAGACCTATATCAACCCGCGCACGGGGCGCCTCCACACCTCCTATAATCAGGCCTCCGTCCTCACCGGGCGCCTCTCCTCCAATGATCCCAATTTGCAGAACATCCCGGTGCGCACCGAGGATGGCCGCAAGATCCGCTCGGCTTTCGTCGCCGCGCCCGGCAAGAAGCTGATTTCCGCCGACTACAGCCAGATCGAGCTGCGCGTCCTCGCCCACATCGCCGATATCCAGGCGCTCAAGGATGCGTTCGAGGAAGGGCTCGACATTCACGCCATGACCGCCTCGGAAATGTTCGGCGTGCCGGTGGAAGGCATGCCCGCCGATGTCCGGCGCCGCGCCAAGGCGATCAATTTCGGCATCATCTATGGCATTTCGGCCTTTGGCCTGGCCAACCAGCTCGGCATCGGTCGCGGTGAAGCGGGCGATTACATCAAGACCTATTTCGAGCGTTTTCCGGGCATCAAGGACTATATGGACGAGCAGCGCCGCCGCGTGAAAGTGGATGGCTTTGTCACCACGCTCTTTGGCCGGAAAATCCAGTTCCCCAACGCCAATTCGCACAATCCGAGCGAACGCGCCTTTGTGGAACGCGCCTCCATCAACGCCCCCATCCAGGGTTCCGCCGCCGACATCATCCGCCGCGCCATGATCCGCATGGAACCGGCCCTGGCGGAAGCCGGCATCGAAGCCGACATGCTCCTCCAGGTACATGACGAACTGATCTTCGAAGTCCCCGAAGGTACCGAAGCCGCCGCCATGCCGGCGATCAAGGCCGTCATGGAAGGCGCCGCCGAACCCGCCGTGCGCTTGTCAGTGCCGATCCAGGTCGACGCGCATGCGGCGGATAACTGGGACGAGGCGCACTGACACACCAGCAGCCTCTGCACCCCTCACCCACTCCCGATGTCACCCCGGCCTTGAGCCGGGGCCGCCCATCTCAAGATCTCTCCACCCGCCGCCGGCACCCGGAAGCACCCCACCACCTCAAAATGGATCCCGGCTCCAGGTCGGGATGACAATCGGGGGTTGGCACCATCAACCCCCCTGACCCGACCCTCGCGCCCATAGCCGCGCATTGGTCGCCACCAGTTGCGCCAGGTAGATCACTACAGCGCAGCCGAGCGGCGAGCCCAGTTCGGTGACGGCCATGGTGCCCAGGGCGAGCCAGTTGCGGCCGCTGCCGTCGAGGCCCTGGAGCATGAAGGTCAGGAACAGGAGCGCGCCGCCGAACAGCACCGCGACGCACCCGCCTGCCAAGGCATAAGGCCAAAGCCGCCGCTCCTGGCGCTGGGCGAGCCAGGCCAGGACCCAGGCGAGAATGCCGTATTCGAGCGCGCGCACGACGCCGATCGTGGTGAGGGAAATCAGCCCCGGCTGCTCGACCGCATCGAGCACGCTCAGCATCACCTTTTGCACCGATTTGGCCGCCGCCAGCGCGAGGGGCGCAAACACCGCTCCGATGAAGCCCGCCAGTGCCCCGCGCGCCTTGCCCAGCGCCGTGCCCAGCGCCACCCCGGTGCAGACCAGCACCGACCAGGTCACGGTTTGCGCCAGCTCGGCCAGGGTCAGCAGCCCCGGCGCGGCCCCGGCGCCCACCAGGCGCAGGAGGATGATCAGCCCCTGCATCAGGAGCCCCAACCCGATGCCGAGCGCGGCTACAACGGCGATACGGCGCATGGCCTGCTGCGCCTCGCGGGCGCGGCGGCTGGGCTGGCGAGGGGTAGCGGCTGGAGTGGTCATGGCATCGACTCCGGACGTTGGCCGCAAGAATAATGCCGCGGGCAGCCGGTGTCGAGCAGTGCGGCTGCTGCACCAGCGCCACCTTCACCGCGCGGGGGACGTGCGCCTCCCTCCCCCTTGAGGGGAGGGATCGAGGGTGGGGGTTCGGACCTTGCCCCTGGCGTGATGCGGGTTGGGTGCTTGGGTATTCGCCCTTTGGCACAGTGTGTGTTGAAGCGCCGGAACCCCCCACCCCGGCCCTCCCCTTAAGGGGGAGGGGGAAGGTCAGTGCCTGCCCGCAGAACGGGGCAAGTGCGTCTTCAAAATGCAAAATAGCAAAAACTAATCCCCGGCCCCTGCGCCCTGCCCCATACTCCACCCATTCCCACGCATGGAGCGGCGCTGCAGCGACCGGATGGCAGTGGGGACCGCCGGGACGGGGAAGGTCGTGCTCCCCGTGGGTTCGAGCGGCGTCGGACAGTTCAGCCCCTGCCGACTTGGGGGCTGCGCGACGCCAGCTGAATCGGTAAATCCCGGCTGCCCCGAGGCGGTTGTCGCCTCCTTTTCCACCCCTCCAGAGGCGATCATCGCCTCGGGGCCCGCTCTACCCACGCCAACACCGACGGGCCCGCCCGGCGGCGCCTTCGCACGCACAAAAAAGCCGGGTCCCCAAGGACCCGGCACTTAAAATCCTTCACGGACCAAAAAACCAAATTATTTGTTGGTGCGCCCGGTATGCTCGGTGCTGACGCTGCCATCGGGCTCGACATCGTTCATCACGTCGCCCTCGACCGTGTTGTCGGCTTCGGTGTCCTCGAACACGGTGTCGGTCTGGTCGATCCCGCGCGTGGTTTGCCCGATGCCGGGATTGCGCTTGAGGTCGAGATCGCTCGGGGTCTGGGTTTTGGGATGCTGGCTCATGGGACTGCTCCTTGTTGCCGTCAGCAAACCAATCCCCCGGCCCCGCCACAGGTTCCCCCTTATCGGTCACGAAAGGGAAACCTCGCCGCTCCGCCTGCGTTGGATTTTGTCACCTCAAGCCAAGGATGCTCCACGATGTTCACCCATTTCCTCGAGGCCCAGAACCTGGTGTATCCGCAGGTGCTGACCGAGCTGCGGGCAGGGCAGAAACGCACGCATTGGATGTGGTTTATCTTCCCCCAGATCGCGGGCCTTGGACGCAGCGAGATGGCGCAGCGCTTTGCCATCAAGGATCTGGAGGAAGCGCGGCTTTACCTCGCCGATCCGGTGCTGGGAACGCGTCTGCGCGAATGCACCCGCGCCGTGCTGCTGCACGCCCCCGACAGCGCCGCCCCGCGCAGCCTCGATCACATCTTTGGCTCGCCCGACAACATGAAGTTTCATTCCTCCATGACCCTTTTCGCCCGCGCCGCCCCGCAGGATCCGCTATTTCGCGAAGCGCTCACCGCCTTTTTCGGTGGCCGGGAAGATCCGGGCACGGTGAGCCGGCTTGAGGCCACAGGCGCTAGTCATCCCCCAGTTTGACGGTGCGCCAGGTCTGGATGGTGCGCACTTCGCCCGGCCGGCGGATGCTGAGATGACCATAGTCGCCCGGCAGCGCCGAGGTCAGCCTCACCGTGACATAGTCGCTTTTGCCGCAAACCGAGCAGTTGAACGGGGGCTGCAGGGCGTCCCGGTCGGGGCCAAATAATTCCACCAGGTCAGTCGCAAGGTAGCGCACCAGCCGCCGGCACAGGCTGCAGCGGCAAATGATGATCTGGTTGTTGGCCGCGGCGTGGCGCAGCTGATAGCGGGTGCCGGGATAAGGATGGGCCGGCGGATTGGTCTGGGGCATGCGACTCGGGTCTCCATTCTCCCCATAGCCCCAGAACGAATGGAGAACAAATAACATTGCCGATGCTTTCCACCGTGCCTCGCTCCCCGTCAGGGCAATGCATCCCTTCCCCGTCCCCAAGCGTTGGACAGGCTCAGCAACAGGAGAAACCACATGTCTGATCTCAGCGGCATTCACGAGCATATGGAAGTGATTGGGGCCGATGGCGTGCATGTCGGCACGGTGGACAAGGTCGAAGACGGGCGCATCAAGTTGACCAAGGCCGATTCGGGCGAAGGCAGCCATGCCGGCCACCACCATTATGTTGAAGGCTCGCTCGTGGCTGAAATCGAGGGCGACAAGGTGCGCCTGTCGGCCAACGCAGCCGTAGCGGTGCTTTTTGAGGAAGAAGAAGACGGCGGGCAGGCGTAAGCCGGCCAAGAGGAGCGGTTTGAGCCTGCGGCTCGCCGCTCCCGTCCTTCAGGCCCTCGGTCGGAAGTGCTGCACTTCGACCTGGCGGCCGGCCCCGCCGAGCGGGATCTGCAGCATGATGCGCCAGTTCGCCAGCGCCAGGACATGGGGCGCCCGTTCGGCCCATTCCACCAGCACCACGCCGTCGGTGGTATCGAGCAGGCCGAGTTCGTCGGCTTCCGCGGCATCGCCCAGCCGATAAAGATCGGCATGCAGTACGGGGCCGCTCGCGGTGTCATAGGGCTGCACCAGTGCAAAGGTGGGCGACGGCACCTCCAGTCCGGGATCGCCCGCCAGCGCCCGGGTAATCGCCCGCGCCAGCGCAGTTTTCCCCGCCCCCAGTCCTCCCTCTATACTGACTATATCGCCGGGCTTGAGCCTTTGGGCCAGTTCGGCACCAAAGGCGGCGGTGGCGGCATCGTCGGGGAGGAAGCGGTCCATGTTAGCTTGCGATACCCGCCATGGCGCTGTCACGTGGCAGGTTGACGGTGATGCGGCTGCCCCGCGGCTCGCGGCTTTCCGCCGAGATCGTGCCGCCATGCAGGTTCACGAAGGTCTTGACGATGGCGAGCCCTAGCCCCGCCCCACGTTGCCGGCCGGTGCTTTGCCCATCGATCCGCGTCAGGATTGCGGCCTTCATCTCGTCGGTCAGGCCCGGCCCCTCGTCCTCGATCACGAACAACATGCGCTCGCCTCGGCTCATCACCCGAAGCCGGATTTCCCCGCCCGGCGGCGAGAAGCGGGCCGCATTGCTCAAGAGGTTATAGATCACCTGCACGATGCGCGTGCCATCGGCCACAAAGGGCGGCAGGTCATCGGCGATATCGATTACGAGATTGATCGGCTTTTCCCCCGAAACTTCGGGGAAGGTCGCCGACAGGCCAGCCCGGGCCTTGTCCACAATGGCGGCGACATCAAGCCGCTCGGGTTTGAGTTCGGCAATGCCGGCATCCACGGACGCCAAGTCGAGAATATTGTCGATCAGCACGCCCAGGGTGACGCTCGAGGCGCGGATATAGTCGATATAAGCGCGCTGCCGCTCGTTCATGTTGCCGCCATCAGTGCCGGCCAAGAGGTCGGCAAAGCCGATGATATTGGTCAGCGGCGAGCGCAGTTCATAGGAAACATTCTCGACGAACGCATCCTTGAGCAGGTCAGCCGCCACCAGCGCATCGTTGCGTTCCTTGAGCACCTGCGAATAGCTGGCGCTTTCGGTGACATCGAGAAAGGTCATCATGGTTTGACCGTCCGACAACCGGGTAATGGCGTAGTCCAGCAGCCGGCCATCCGAGCGCTTGATGCGACCGGTCTGGTCGCCGCGCGTCGGGTTGAGGTCAATAATACCCCGCTTCAAATCCCGCCATATACTGGCGCCATCCATGGGAATGGCCTGCCCACTGGCTTCGGCGATCTGGTCGATGTGGGGGTTTTGCCCCAACTCGTTCATCGGCAGCTTCCAAAGGGCCGACAGCTGGGGATTGGAAAGGGTCAGCCGGCCATTGGTGCCGAACACCGCAACCGCCTCGGAAAGCGCGTTGATGGTTTCGCGCTGCACATTGGAATAGGCCTTGTTGGAGGATTCAAGCTGGAGGCGCTCGGTCAGGTCTTCAAAGACATAGATGACACCGCCATTGGGCCCGGCCGGCGCGGAAATAACCTTGATGCTGCGCCCGTCCGGCAGGTGCCATGGTTCGTTCTCGCGCGGCACCTTGAGCTGGTAGGAAGTCAGGTGCTGGGCCCGCCAGGTCTTGTAGTCGACCTCGTTGGGCAGCATGCCTTCGGTGCGCAGCTTGTCAAGGATTGCCGGCTCGTCGATCCCCAGCACCAGGAACTTGGGATCGAGGTTCCACAGATCGGCATAGGCCTGGTTGAACTGCACGAGTTCGCGCTTGGCATTGAACACCGCAATGGGCGTCGCCAAGGCATTGATGATGCTGCCCATATAAGAGACTGCAGGCTCCGGGGGCTTGGCAGCCGTTTCGAGCGGGCGCAGATAGCCCGCATTGCCCCCGGCAATAGCAAACTCAGTCAGTTCATACTTGCCACGTGCACCCAGGTCGAGCCGCAAAACAGCGGGCTTGCCATCAGGGGTGCAGGCATCGAGATGGCGCTGGCGCTGGGTGCCTTCGAGCAATTCAGGGGGCTCGGCATCGGTGCCGGTCTTGCCGAGGGCTCGCGCGAGTTCGAGATAGGCATTATTGGCGAACACCAGCCGCTTGTTAGCGTCGCGCAGGAAAGCGGGCTTGCTCAACAGCCCCAGAATGGCGCGGGCACTGGAAAGATCACCCTGCGCGGCTGCATCCTCGAGGCGATGCTGGGGATGGGCTTGCAGAAAGGCGGGCCGCAAACGCATCGCCGCGCCGCCGCCCAGCACCCAGCCATGCGCGCGGATCAGCCGTCCATCGAGCGCATTGACACTGGTGGTGAAGGAGTGCCCGCCAAGGCGCAACTGCTCGAGCAGTTCAGCAAGACGGTCGGCATCGCCCGGCTGCAGCCAGCTTTGGAACTTGAGGACGCTTTCGGGCTGCCGTCCTGCTGGCAGCACCGCCGCTACCTGCCCCAGGAACTTGGCCGCGCCGCCGCTATTTTGCGTCCACAGCACCGTGAGTTCGCGAGTGCCCGAAAGCAGGGCCTCATATTCGTCCACCAGCGCCCGCAGGCCAGCGATTTGCCCGGAGGCCTTATGCCGTTCGACCTTGCTATCGCGCAGCATAGTTCGAACGATTGCCATGGCCGTTACGGCAAAGGCGCCAGCGCCGATAGCGATTGCCAGCGGCGCGGCGGCGGCAAGCGAACCAGCATCCGGCGTCTGGGAAAGGGCGGGTGCGGCAGTCAGAAGGGTCATGGGGGCCGCTGTCAGCGTGACAAATCCCCAGTGCTTCCGGAATCGATCCGGCGCCATGCATAGCCCTCGTGTCTTGTTGCGTTTGGGTCGGCCCGAACGGACCGCTACGCTTGCACTCGAAAGAGGCCCGATACACACCGGATCGATGACGATCCTGGCTGGCCCCGAGCGGCTGCCTGTCCCGGGCAGCCGATTCGCCTAACCATAGCGAGGCGCGATTCTGGCTAAAAGACTCTTAATGGTTGTGCATTCCGGGCAAAGACCGCTTTGTCCCACTTGACCATGAACGAAGCAGGAACTTACCTGCTGGCAGGAGGCAGTACTCAACGCCTCCTGCCAGCGCATTACGAACCGCGGATTACCCACGTCCTAGTAGCGATACTCACCGGATTTGAATGGGCCAGAGGGGGAAACCCCAATGTATTCAGCCTGTGCCGGCGAGAGCCTGGTCAGCTTGGCACCCAGCTTCGCCAGGTGCAGTTCGGCAACTTTCTCGTCGAGGTGCTTGGGCAGCACATGCACCTTTTTTTCCATAGTGGTGCCATTGGTCCACAGTTCGATCTGGGCCAAGGTCTGGTTGGCAAAGGATGCGCTCATCACAAAGCTCGGGTGACCCGTCGCATTGCCCAGATTGACCAGCCGACCCTCGGAAAGCAGGATCAGGCGCTTGCCGCTAGGCTGCTCGATGAGGTCGACCTGCGGCTTGACATTGGTCCACTTGAAGTTGCGCAGGCCGGCCACGTCGATCTCATTGTCGAAATGGCCGATATTGCAGACAATGGCCATATCCTTGAGCTTGCGCATGTCATCGACCATCAGCACATCGCGATTGCCCGTGGCGGTCACAACAATGTCGGCGCGCGGGGCGGCCTCCTCAAGCGTAACCACCTCAAAGCCTTCCATGGCCGCCTGCAGCGCACAGATCGGGTCGACTTCAGTCACCAGCACGCGCGCACCGGCACCGCGCAGGGACTCAGCCGAGCCCTTGCCGACGTCGCCATATCCGCAGACGATGGCGACCTTGCCCGCCAGCATGACGTCGGTGCCGCGCCGGATGGCGTCGACCAGCGATTCACGGGTGCCGTATTTGTTGTCGAATTTCGACTTGGTGACGGAGTCATTGACGTTGATGGCCGGGAACGGCAGCTCGCCCTTGGCATGGAGCTGATACAGCCGCATCACGCCCGTCGTGGTCTCCTCCGATACGCCGCGGATATTGTCGCGGATGGTCGAGAAGAAGCCGGGGCTTTGTGCAAGCCGCCGCTTGATGGTGGCAAAGAAGATTTCCTCTTCCTCATTCCCCGGCTTGTCGAGAATGGAGGCGTCCTTCTCGGCCTTGGCGCCGTTGAGGACATACATGGTAGCGTCGCCGCCATCATCGAGGATCATGTTGGGGGTGAGCCCATTGCCCCAGTCCATCATGCGGTCGGTGAATGCCCAATAATCTTCCAGCGTTTCGCCCTTATGGGCAAAGACCGGGATACCGGCGGCAGCAATGGCGGCGGCGGCATGGTCCTGGGTCGAGAAGATATTGCAGCTGACCCAACGCACCTCCGCGCCGAGCGCCACCAGCGTCTCGATCAACACAGCCGTCTGGATGGTCATGTGCAGTGAGCCAGCAATGCGCGCGCCGCGCAGGGGCTGGGCCCCAGCATATTCATCGCGAATGGCCATGAGGCCGGGCATCTCGATCTCAGCGATCTGGATTTCCTTGCGACCGTAGTCGGCGAGAGAAATATCTTTGACCGAGTAGTCGGTGTTCTGGGTGGGCATGGCGCGCTCCGCGTGGATGATTGCCCTCCCTATACGGCAGGCCAAAGCCGCGAGCAATCGGGGATATAAAGATCTGCTTATATCCCGCGGGCTGCGAGTCGATGTCGGTGCCAGCGCCAGGGCAGAGCCAGCAGCCGATAAACGGCCGACATTAGCGCAAAGCCCAGCAGGAAGCCGGCACCAGCATAAAGCAACCCCTCAAGCGTCAGCGGCACTGCTGGCTTGTAATGCTCGATGGTCCGGCGACCGATATCGGTGTCCACATAGGCAGGCAACAGCTGCAGCCGCTCGATTGGTCCGGCACCCGCAACACGGTTCAGGGTGGCCTGCAGTTGCTCATAGCGCGTGAAAGTGGCGACCATGCTGATGCCGCGGCCGGCGAGAAACTCATCATTGGATGCCGTATAGCGGGCAATTGCCGCTTGACGGTCCAGCCCAGCCGTTGAAGCGGCGCGATCAAAATCTTCGACGATGATGCGCAACTCGTCCACGGCGCCGCCCAGCCGCTGCGTGTACTGCTGCGCGTATTCAGGAAACTGACTCATAAGGGCGGCCAAAGCGAGCCCGCCCACTCCGGCTATCAAGTGCCGCATGCCGGTTCCTCCTCAGGTTCTCCCGCATCAGGGAGCGCCGTCACTATCCTCGTCAAAGCCGTTGTTGACCAGTTCCACAATGGCTTCCAACGCTTCGCGGGCCTGCTTGCCGCTAGCCTGAACCAGAATGGTCGAACCCGGTCCTGCGCCCAGCATCATGAGGCCCATGATCGAATTCCCTGCGACCGTAACGCCGTCCTTGACGACGCTGATGGCCGCGTCGAAACACTCCGCGGTCCGCACGAAGCGCGCCGAGGCTCGCGCATGCAGGCCCTTGCGGTTCACGATGGTGAGTTGCTGAGCTACAGCGCGCCCACCCGTTGCTGCAGAATCCATCAGGTTAGCTCGCACCCAGAATGCTGGTCGCTACATTGATATATTTACGCCCGGCTTCCTGGGCGAGATTGACGGCCTGGTTGAGTGGCATATCCGCCCGCACCCGAGCGATTTTGACCAGCATCGGCAGATTAACGCCAGCGATCACCTCCACCGGCCGCACCTGCATTACGGAAATGGCTAGGTTTGATGGCGTGCCCCCGAACATGTCGGTGAAGATGATGACGCCCGAGCCGTTATCGGCCTTGTCCACGGCGGCGAGAATATCGTTGCGCCGCGTCTCCATGTTATCCTCAGGACCGATCGCGATCGTCTGGCAGAACTCCTGCGGCCCGACAACATGCTCCAGGGCCGACTTGAACTCATTGGCAAGCGCGCCATGCGTTACCAGAACCATACCGATCATGCAGTCATCCCCAGGCCGCCGAAATGCGCCAGCAGACGCCGGCAGCCGTTTTCGTCCTTGATGCCCCTGCCACCAGTCTACTCCGACAGAGTTGCGAAGCCGTATACCGTAGGCTGACCAAGGCAGGCCTCACCTTTGTCCCAAGGGCGACAGGATTCAAGTGGTATTTTGCCCACTAGGCTGACCGAGGGTGTTGACGGCCTCCATCACCAACAGAACCTGATGCCCCAGATCAAGCAACGAGCCCTGCGGGACAGGCGCCCTCGCGACGGGCACTCCAAGCAGATCGGTGCAGAATGCGTCGGCCTCCGGCATCCGCACCGGGTCGGGGACAAGATCGACAATGAGGTGCAAGTCGATGGGGCTTTGATAGGCGCGGCTGACGATCCCCCGGAAGCGAAGCTCGATGAGGCCGGCGAGCAACTCTGGCGCCGCCATGCTTAAGCTTTCGCCTATCCTGCTCAATCGAACCTGATCATCGGCGACCAGCGCCGCGCCCACTCCCAGGCTCTGGCAATAATCCAATAGGGCCAAGGCCAGCAGCGACTTGCCCGACCCCGAGGCTCCGCGGATCAGGACACCGACCTGCCCCAGCAGCACGGCCGTGGCGTGCACATGAACCGGAGCGTCATTCATCCGGCATCTATCTGCGGGCTCGGGGCAGGACAATGGTGAACACGGCCCCGGTCCGGTCTTTCCGATTTTCAGCCCGGATCGTCCCTTTGTGCGCGTCGATAATCTGCTTGGAAATCGAAAGCCCAAGCCCCGAATGGTTGCCAAAGCCGTCACTGTCCGGACGATCGGTGTAGAACCGCTGGAAGATTCGCGCGACATCGCCGGTGATGCCGCTGCCCTCGTCGGTGACAGTCACCGTAACGTCGTCGGGACTTGTGGCGAGGGCAACAGTAACTGTTCCGCCCGCAGGCGAGAACGAAACCGCGTTGTCGATCAAATTGGCAAAGACCTGGGCCAAACGACTTTCATGGCCATTGACCACCGCCGAGCCACGACCGGTGCGCTTACCGAGAACGACAGACACGTTCCGGGCAGCGGCAATGTCCTTCTGGATGCTCACCATGGTTTGGGCGAGCTTGTCCACATCCACCAGTTGGGCGCTTTCGCGGGCCAGTTCTGCATCAAGGCGGCTGGCATTGGAGATATCGGAGATCAAGCGGTCCAGTCGGCGCACATCGTGCTGGATGATTGCGTTGAGGCGCTCCCGATCCTCGGCCCGCTTGGCCAGCGGCAGGGTCTCGACCGCAGAGCGCAACGAGGTCAGGGGGTTCTTCAACTCATGGGCCACATCGGCAGCGAAACGCTCGATGGCTTCGATCCGGTTGTAAAGCGCATCCGTCATGCGGCGCAGCGCGCCCGACAGATGGCCAATCTCGTCGGGGCGATCGGTAAAGTCGGGGATCTCTGCCCGCGCGTCACCAGCAGTCTGCACGCGTTCGGCCGCGGCCGACAGGCGCCGCATGGGCCCCGCAATGGTGCCGGCCAACAGCAACGACAAGCCGATCTGCACCACCGCCGCAATCATGGCGATGCGCAAAATACTCCAGCGTTCCTGGGAAACGATGGAGTCGATGTCCCCTGGCGCCGTGGACAGGAGAAGCACGCCAACGATGGCCCGCAGGCGCTGCACAGGCACGGCGACAGACACAACCAGGCGGTTCTGATCGTCCACCCGCACGAAATCGGCGGGCGCGCCTTGCAGTGCGGAGGCAACCTCCGGGTACCGGCGGCCCTCATCGATCCCGTATTCCTGATATTGGGGAAAGCTGTCGCCTGGCGCCCAGGAGAGAATTGCGTTCCACCAGTCCCAAAGGAAAAAAGATGGACTGTCCTCTCCGGGCGGTCGGATCACTTCGCCGCGAGCGTAGATATTGTCGCTGTCCAGGATCAATAGGCCGCCCTGATCGTAGATCCGGGCCCGGGTGCCCGTTGGCGTAATCAAGTTGCGCAACAAGGGCGCGACCCGTTCGGGGCTGATTGGAAATTCCAGCGTCGGATCGAAATAAGAAAGGGGCGATACCCCACCGCTCTGCAGCTCAAGCAGTCGGTCGGGATTCACGGAAATAACGTCGCTATCCACAGTGGCAGAGGCGGCAATGGCAGCGGAGATGATTTCACCCTGAACACGCAGTGATTGCACCCGGGCGTCGATCAGGCCGGCGCGCCACTGGTTCAGGTAAAGAATGCCAACCACCAAAACCAGCAGCCCTGCCAGATTCAGCGCGATGATGCGTCGCGTCAGGCTTGAGAAGATAGTTAGATCAAGGAGGTGGCCAAAGCCTCGGGCGAGTTTGGCGAGTGGCGTCAGGAGCAAGCGCCGCCAGTTCCGGCGGGGTCGGCGCACCTTGTCTGTGCGCCCCACGGTCGCGGACGAACGCGGCCCAGTATCTGCCTTCTCCCCTAGCTCGGGGTCAATGATGGCCACTTGGTACTATTGTTCCTTGAAGCGATAGCCGACGCCGTAAAGCGTCTCGATCATCTCGAAGTCGTCGTCGACCATCTTGAACTTCTTGCGCAGGCGCTTGATGTGGCTGTCGATGGTGCGGTCGTCCACATAAACCTGGTCGTCATAGGCGGCATCCATCAGCGCGTTGCGGGACTTGACTACCCCTGGCCGCAGAGCGAGCGCCTGCAGGATCAGGAACTCCGTTACCGTAAGGGTGACCCGCTGGCCCTTCCAGGTGCAGGTATGGCGCTCCTCATCCATGACCAGCGAGCCGCGCTCGATGAGTTGCTTGCTCGGCGCCGCTTCCCCAGGAGCGCCGGCAGGCGCTGATGGATCGCGAGGGGCCGAGCGGCGCAGGATTGCTTTGACGCGCTCAACCAGCAACCGCTGCGAGAACGGCTTGGTGATGAAATCGTCGGCGCCCATCTTGAGCCCGAACAACTCGTCGATCTCCTCATCCTTGGAGGTCAGAAAAATAACCGGCACATCCGACTTCTGGCGCAGTCGGCGCAGCAACTCCATCCCGTCCATACGCGGCATCTTGATGTCGAGGATCGCCAGATCGGGCTTGTCGGTGGTTAGACCCTCCAGCCCCGAGGCGCCGTCTGTGTAGGTTGCAACCTGATAGCCCTCCGCTTCCAGGGTCAGGGACACAGAAGTGAGAATGTTGCGGTCGTCATCCACAAGGGCGATCTTGGGCATAAGCTGCCTTTCTATTGTTCTTACATTGTCCGCGTGGCGCGGCCGTTGCAGGGGATGAGTAGTGTTATATAAGGCACGGTCAAGGCAGGCGCCACCTCAGCAGGCAGCTGCAGGCCCATTCAACTTCAGTCTTAAGACCGATTTGGGGATGGCTCCCCACCTCTAGGCTCACCTAGACTCCCCTTGAAGCACGCAGGCCCGCTGCACGCGACGCCCCCAGGGAGACCCCCGATGCCTCTTATTGACCATGGACCCATCCGCAACCAAATTGCGGAGCAAGCGGCGTCGTTGTCGCTGAACGAAGACGTGCCCGAGCTAGTTGCATCCGCCCTAAGGCAGGGGGAAGCAGTGCTGTCTGCCGATGGCGCTCTTTGTGTGCGCACCGGCAAGTTCACCGGCCGCTCCCCCAAGGACAAGTTCATTGTTCGCGACGCACTCACCCAAGAGCGCGTCTGGTGGGAAAACTGCGCCGCCATGACCCCGACGCACTTCGAAGCGCTGCTCGCAGACGCCGTTGCGTCCCTGGCGGGTAAGGACCTCTACCAGCAGGACCTGCTGGCCGGAGCCGACCCGACTTACCAGTATGGCGTCACTGTGCTCACACCCAGTGCCTGGCACGCGCTCTTTATCCGCAATCTGCTGATACGCACGGGCGAAACGGTGCCCGTAGCTCCGGTGCCAACGCCGGTCACTATCGTGCATGCCCCACGGTTCCAGGCAGACCCGGCGCGGCATGGCAGCCACAGCGAAACAGTGATCGCGCTGGATCTCAGCCGCAACATCGTAGTCATCGCCGGAACGCTGTATGCCGGGGAAATCAAGAAAAGCGTCTTCTCGCTGTTCAATTTCCATGCGCCCGACCGCGGCGTACTGCCGATGCATTGCTCGGCCAATCAGGGACCAGATGGCGAAACGGCGCTGTTCTTTGGCCTTTCCGGCACGGGCAAGACGACACTCAGCAACGATGCCAATCGCCCCCTGATCGGGGATGACGAGCATGGCTGGAGTGAGGAAGGTATCTTCAATCTAGAGGGTGGTTGCTACGCCAAGACGATCCGGTTGAGCCCGGAAGCGGAGCCGGAAATCTTTGCCGCCAGTCGTCGCTTCGGCACCGTTCTCGAAAATGTCCTGCTTGACCCTGCCAGCAAGCTGCCGGATTTCAACGACGTCTCCCTCACCGAAAACACGCGGGCGGCCTACCCGCTCACCGTTCTGCCGCGAGTGGCGGAGGGAAGCATCGGACGCACTCCGCGCACCGTAGTCTTTCTGACCGCAGACGCCTTTGGAGTGCTGCCCCCAATTGCTCGCTTGAGCCCCGAGCAGGCGGTTTATCACTTTCTCTCCGGCTATACCGCCAAGGTCGCTGGTACCGAGCGCGGCATCACCGAGCCACAGGCAACGTTCTCGGCCTGCTTTGGCGCCCCCTTCATTGCACTTCATCCAACCGTCTATGGAGCCATGCTGGCCGACAAACTCCGGGACAGCGGCGCTTCAACCTGGTTGATCAACACGGGCTGGACCGGCGGCGGCTATGGCGTTGGCCAACGGATCGACATTGCCTCTACCCGGCGCCTGCTGAACGCGGCGCTCCAGGGCGAACTCGACGGCACCCCAACGCGGATCGATGAGTTGTTCGGTTTCGCTGTGCCGCTTGAGGTGCCGGGCGTAGAGAGCAAGCTGCTGACCCCGCGCCTGACCTGGGCGGACGCGCAAGCCTATGATCGTCAGGCCACCCATCTTGCAGGATTGTTCAGCGCCAACTTCGAGAAGTTCGGCGCTTTGGCCAGCGCCTCGGCAGGACCGGTCGTCGCACAGGCGGCCGAATAAGCCAGAGCGGATAAAAAGAAGGGCGCCTCGAGGGGCGCCCTTTTTGTTCGGCTTGGGATAGCTCTCAGTTGGGCGAATAGAAAATGTGCGACCCGATTTGGGCGACCTGGCTGAAAGTGTGCGACCAGGACGGGCTCACAGCGGTGGTGTGGTAGAACAGCGCCGAACGCGGCAGCGAGCCGAGCTTTTCGCCCTTGGCATATTCCGCATAAACTGTTTCGGCCAGGGCGGCCGAGCGAGCCCAGGCACGCCGCTCACCGGGCGTATCGGCGCGGCCATCGCAGGCGAAAGTGAACTGGCAGCGATAACGGCCCTTGTCGGCGTTTTGGTAGATAACGCCGCAAAGGGTGGAAGGAAACTTGCCCGAGCGGGCCCGGTTCACGATCACATTTGCGACAGCCATTTGCCCGGCTTCGCTTTCGCCCCGCGCCTCATGGTAGATGGCTTGGGCTAGGCATTCACGCTCGGTATTGGCCTGCTCGATGCGCTTCCCCGTCGGCAGGAAGCCTTCATCGATATATTTGGCCAGGATTTCGGAGTTGAGCCCGGAAGCCTGCTTCGGTCCCGCCGGAGCCAAGCTGTCAATCGCGGACAGCGCACCATTGCTGCCGCCAAAGGAACCACGAGCGATGTAACCCATTAATACTTGAGAGTTCAGCTCTCCGGGCTGCTGGACTGCGCTGACGTCAAACGAACGCAAGGCCTTTTGACGTTCTACGTAATTGGCCAGCAGGGCTGGGCTGAGCTTGCGCTGGTCGGACGCCCAAGGCGCCGAGGTCGGCCCAAGCGCGGACTGTTGCCGGACCTTTTGAACCGAAGGAGGAATTTCGAGCGGAGAGACGTTGGCAGGGTCCACTGATTCAGCATGGGTCGGCACGAGAGTAACGAAGAGCACCAGGGCCACTGCGCAGAGCGCGAGTAGGTGAGAGAACGCACGTCTCGTTGTTGCTTGCCAGCTTTTCGTCAATGTCCCGTCCTTGCCCTTGGGCTCCGGCAGCCATATCCGCCGGGCCTTCGTCGGTATGCCCCCGAAGGGACGCTCGTCACGCCGGCGGCACCCTAGCCGAGGCTTGATGAACTGCAAACCGAAATTTACGCTGTATTAACCATAGCGCTTAGGAACTTACGACAGGGTTAACGCACGCAGCGGCGCTTGAAAAGCGTGATATTTGAATGAATTGCGGGCTGCCTAGCGCCGGTTTAACGCAACCGATAAAGCTTTAGGGGCTTTACGTCGAACTGATGCGATTGCCTGCGCAGTGTTGCGGCGAGACACTGGCCTCCCTCCGTGGCGCAGAGATTCGCTCTTAAGTAGCTGGAAAAGCAGCCCTTCGAACGTGGTGCAAGCTTTCGTGAATCGCGATTCCGAGTTCGCGAATTTCGTCGCTGGGATGAACCAGATCCGGAACCATCACGGTCTGCATCCCGGCCGCATGCGCAGCCCGCACCCCGGTATGGCTGTCTTCGAGCGCCAAACAATGTTGCGGCTCGATCCCGAGCCGCTTGGCGGCCAAAAGATATGGCTCAGGAGCGGGCTTGGGATTCACCACATCGTCGCGGGTGACAATGGTGTCGAATAGATCCAACAGGCCAGCATTGCCCAGATGGGTCCAGGCATGCGCACGACGCGAGGATGTGGCGATCGCCGTCGGGATATTGCGCTCGCGCAAATCGGTGATCAACTCGCGGGCACCGGGCTTGACCGGAATCTCCGTATGCATGCGGTCCCGCATGATCACCCGGCAACGGTCGTCAAAGATCGTGTAGGGGAAAGCAACGCCATATGCTTCCATCAACATCTGGCTCGTGTGCTCATGGCTCGCCCCGACCATGTTCATGTGCACGGCATCGGTCATCTCAAAGCCAAGCTCGGTGCACACTTCAAAGACGATAGTCTTGAACACGCTTTCGGTGTCAAGGATCGTGCCGTCCATGTCGAAAATGGCGGCTTGGAAAGGAGCCAGGTGCAGATGATGCGGTTCGCGTGTCATCTGTTCGCATATAGGGCGATTTGATTCCGGGCGCTAGGCACCCGGGACGCCCTTCTGCCATGCAACCGCATCAATGCAGGGGAGCCAAGGCCAAGCGTGAGCGTTGTTGATTCATGAGCCAGTTTCAACCCGCCAAGAACCATCAAAGCCTAGGTGACGCATTCTTCGATCGCGTAGCGCCGGCGGCCTTTCCCAAAACCATCCTGCGCCATCGCGATCAACGCTGGGCCGCCCGCCTGGGGCTCGAGAACCTGTCGGACGAGCAATGGATTGCTCACTTCGGCCGCTTCGAGCCGTTGACGGGCTCACTCGAGACTCCGCTGGCGCTTCGCTATCACGGCCACCAGTTCCGCTCCTACAATCCCGACTTGGGCGACGGGCGCGGGTTCCTGTTCGCCCAGGCTGTTGACCTTGAGGATGGCCGCTTGTTGGATTTGGCGACCAAAGGGTCCGGACGCACGCCATGGTCGCGCGGCGCCGATGGCAGGCTCACGCTCAAAGGCGGCGTGCGCGAAATTCTCGCTACCGAAATGCTGGAAGCTCTGGGGGTCAATACCTCAAAGAGTCTGTCGCTGGTGGAAACCGGCGAGGAACTTGAGCGCGGCGACGAGCCGTCCCCTACCCGAGGCTCGATTTTGGTGCGGCTTAGCCATAGCCATATCCGCATCGGCACCTTCCAGCGCCTCGCCTATCTTGAGGAAACCGAGAACATTGCCCGACTGCTCGATTACGCCATCGAGCACTACTATCCAGAACTTGCCGGCGCGCCGGATAAGCCAGCCGCATTTCTCGAAGCCGTGGTCGCACGCGTTGCCGAAATGGGCGCACAATGGATCGCGGCAGGCTTTGTACACGGCGTGCTCAACACCGATAACATCAACATCACGGGCGAAAGCTTTGATTATGGCCCATGGCGGTTCCTGCCGCGCTATGATCCGAACTTCACGGCGGCCTATTTCGATGAAACCGGACTTTACAGCTTTGGCCGGCAGCCCGAAGCGCTGGCCTGGAACCTGACGCGTTTGGCCGAGTGCCTCGTACCCTTGTCGAGCGTCGAAGCCCTTGAGCCGGCGCTCAACACCGTCTGGCCCCAGTTCAGGGCCGCCCTGCCGGCGGCATTGCTGCGGCGTCTAGGACTGCAACCGCTAGGAGCCGAGCCGGACACCGCTTTTGTGAACGCACTCTTCACCTTCATGCTGGCGAGCCAAACACCTTACGAGCAGTTCTTTTTTGATTGGCGTGGGGGCGCAGTCGGTGCGGAGCGAGCCGCGCGCAGCGCTTCGGCCAGCCACTATGCCAGCGAAGCCTTCAGGCCCGTCGCTGACGCATTGGAGGCTTATAGTCCGGTCGGGAACCTCAATCTTGATCACCCCTACTTCGCCCGGGAGCGGCCGCGCACCATGTTGATCGAAGAGGTGGAGGCGATCTGGGCGCCAATCGCCGCGACCGATGACTGGTCGGCCCTGCATTTGGCACTGGCCGAAATCGCCGAGATGCGCGAGGCTTATGGCATCAAGCCATAAGGAGTAACCATGCCCATTTACACCCTGGATGGTGTCGCCCCGCAGATCGACAATGATGCCGCCTGGATTGCCCCCGATGCTGTGCTGGTGGGACGGATTATGGTTGCCGCCGATGTGGGCATCTGGTTTGGCGCCGTCGCGCGGGGCGACAACGAGCCCATCACGATCGGGGCGCGTTCCAACATTCAGGAGCATGTCGTCCTGCATACCGATATGGGCTTTCCGCTCTCGATCGGCGAGGGCTGCACCATCGGCCACAAGGCGATGCTGCATGGCTGCACAGTAGGCAACAACACGCTGATCGGCATGGGTGCCACAGTGCTCAATGGCGCCGTTATCGGGGCTAATTGCCTGATTGGCGCCGGAGCCCTCGTGACCGAAGGAAAAGCTATTCCGGATGGGTCCCTCGTCGTGGGTGCGCCGGGCAAAGTGGTGCGCCAGCTCACGCCCGACGATATCGAGCGCCTGCGGCGGTCCGCGGCGAGCTATATCCGCAATGCGCGCCGTTTTGCCGCCGGCCTTGCCGTCTCCGCTCCCGTGGCTGTTGAGTTTGACCCGGCATGATCGGTCGGCTCAACCATGTTGCCATTGCCGTGCCAGATCTGGCTGCAGCGTCCGAGCGCTATCGCACCCTGTTGGGCGCCAGCGTTTCATCACCCCAGACTTTGCCTGAGCATGGGGTTCGCCTTGTTTTTGTTGACACCGGCAACAGCAAGATCGAGCTGATGGAGCCGCTCGATGAGACTTCGCCCATCGCAGCCTTTATGGCAAGAACGCCGGCCGGCGGCCTGCATCATGTCTGTTTTGAAGTAGCTGATCTGGCCTCGGCCGCTGCCAAATTGGCCGCCGGGGGTGCCCGCGTTCTGGGTGATGGTAACCCGCGCATTGGCGCCCACGGCAACCCAGTGCTGTTCCTTCACCCCAAAGACTTCGACGGCGCCCTTATTGAACTGGAACAGATTTGACCTGCGCCTGTTGTCAGGCCCTTTACCATTCCATTTGCTTGTTCTGCTTGTGCAGCCAATTTTAAAACTTGGCACGCTAGCTTTGCGCCATGGAGGGGCGGAAGACAGCTGTGGGGGCGCAACACAATTTGCAGAGCAGAGCGATCACTTGGCTTCGGCCAATGCTGCTGCCGGCCATTCTCGCGCTGGTTGTCATTGCCACGGCGGGGGTGTGGCTTGATCGGCAGAACACCACGATTGAGCAAGGCCGGATCCGCAGCTCTGTAGCGAGCCAGGCATCCTTGATCCGGGCGAGGCTTGAAGGAAACATCAACGCCAATCTGCAGCTGGTGCGGGGGATGGTCGCGGCGATCGCCAGCGAGCCCGATATGACCCAGACCCGCTTTCAGGAGCTTGCCGGCATCCTGTTCGAGCAGCCCACCCAACTGCGCTCCTTGGCGGCCGCACCTGACTTCGTGGTCCGCATGGTTTATCCGCTTGCCGGTAACGAGCGGGCCATGGGGCTCGATTACCGCATTAATGAGGTGCAGCGCGATGCTGCCATGCGCAGCCGGGACAGCCACAACCTCGTAATCGCGGGGCCCGTTGACCTGGTACAAGGGGGCCAGGGGATCATCGGTCGCTTTCCCATCTACACCAAGACGGCGCAAGGGGAGCGTTTCTGGGGCATCTTGTCGGCCATTGTAGATGTTGACCGGCTTTACGCCGAAAGCGGGTTGCTGGATCGTGGCCTGCCGATCGAAGTCTCCATTGCGGGCAAGGACGCGCAAGGCAGCGATGGCGAGCTTTTCTTTGGCCGCGATCTGGCTGCCCAGAACCCAATCCGAGCGACGGTTCAGCTGCCCTCAGGCTCTTGGGAACTCACCGCCATACCAAAGGGCGGTTGGCCCGCGGCCTCGTCATCCTGGATATTCCGGCTGGTTCTGGTGGGGGCTGGCGCCCTGGTGCTGCTGCCCATTCTCGTGACTGCACGGATGCTCAACGAACGGCATGTGCATTTTCAACGCCTCAAGCAAAGCGAGCAGGACCTCGCACGCTTGTCGCGACGGCTGGGCCTCGCCCTGGCCACCTCCCAGGTTGGGGTTTGGGAGATGGACATCCACACCCAGGAATTGCTCTGGGATGACCGGATGAACGAACTTTATGGCCTCCCCGCTGATGGCGGGCGGCGCTCCTATCGAGACTGGCAGAAGGCCTTGCACCCCGACGATCGGTACAAGGCAGAGCACGACTTTGCCGAAGCCATGCTGCGGGGCCACTACCATTCGGATTTCCGCGTTCAGCGCGCGGACGGCGCGGTCCGGCACCTGCGCGGAATGGGCGCCGTGTTTACCGATCCCGGCAGCAATCCTAAGATCGTGGGCGTGAACTGGGACGTCACGGCCGATGTGTCCCTCAACGAGGACCTGCAGCGGGCCCAGCGCCTCACGGCGGCCCGCAATATCGAACTGGAAGCGGCCCGGGTCAGGATCGAGCATAATGCGCTGCACGACAGCCTCACGGGTCTGCCTAATCGGCGCTTCCTCGACGATATCCTCAAGGCGCTCTCCAGCAACTCCGAGAACCCGGGGCGCCACATAGCGCTGCTCCATCTCGACCTTGATCGCTTCAAGCAGATCAATGACACGATGGGTCATGCTGCAGGCGACGCCATGCTGGTCCATGTCAGCCGCGTTCTGCGCGATAGTTGCGAGCCGGGAAGCTTTGTTGCCCGGGTGGGCGGCGACGAGTTCGTCGTGGTGCTTACCGACAGAACTGGCGATGCCGAACTGACCGAGCTCGCTGAGCGCATCATCTCGCGGATGCAGCAGCCGATCAGCTTTGAGGCCCATGAATGCCGCTGCGGTGTCAGCATTGGCATAGCCGTGGACGACAACTCGCCCGCTGCGGCCGAGCAGTTGTTGATCAATGCCGATATCGCGCTGTACCGGGCCAAGAAGCGCGGCCGCAACCGCCATGAGTTCTTCAGCGCAGCATTGCAAGCCGAGGTGGTCAACACCAAGCGGATCGCCGACGATATTCTGAGCGGGCTGGAGCGGAACGAGTTCATCGCCTTTTACCAGCCGCAGTTCGACGCCCGCACCCACAACTTGGTCAGCGTCGAGGCCCTTGCCCGCTGGCAACATCCACGGCTGGGATTGCTGACCCCGGATGCCTTCCTGGCCGTCGCCGAGGACCTCAACGTCCTATCAAGCATCGACCGAATTCTGCTGGACCAGACCCTGAACGATCTGCGCCATTGGGATGGGCTGGGCCTGCAGGTACCGCGCGCCTCGGTCAATGTTTCCCTGCGGCGACTGCATGACGAGAACCTGATCCAGGGCCTGAAACAACGGGACATCGAGCCCGGCCGCCTCGCCTTCGAGCTCGTGGAGTCCATCTATCTCGACGAGCAGGATCCGGTGGTCGCTTGGAATATCGACCAGCTCAAGGAGCTGGGCATCGACGTCGAAATCGATGACTTCGGTACTGGCTACGCGTCCATTGTTTCGCTGCAGCGGCTGCGCCCGCGGCGCCTCAAGATCGACCGGCAGTTGGTGCGCCCCATCACTGTTGACCCTGCCCAGCGGCAGTTGCTCGCTTCCATCGTCGATATCGGCAAGTCCATGGGCATCCAGGTGGTTGCCGAGGGCGTGGAAACCCTCGAACAAGCCTCGCTGTTGCGCGATCTGGGCTGCGATATTCTCCAGGGCTATGCCTTCGCTCGACCGATGAGCCGGGATAATCTGGATACTTTCCTGCAGGTCCAGGCCTGGCGGCACGCCTCCTAGGACTACCTGACGGTTTTAGCTGGCCGCCTCCAATGCCGCCTTGCGCGCGAGCCGCTCCCTGATGCTGGCGATGTCCGTTCGGGGCGTCGCGGCAAACAGGGTCTTGGTGTAGCCGTGCTGCGGATCGCTGAACACCGCGTCGCGGGTGCCGTGCTCCACCACATCGCCGAAATACATCACCATCACCTCATCGGCGATATAGCGCACCACCGACAGATCGTGGCTGATGAACACATAGGTCAGGCCGAACTCTTCCTGAAGGTCTTTGAGCTGGTTGAGGATCTGCGCCTGCACCGATAGGTCCAGCGCCGAAACCGGCTCGTCGAGCACCAGGAACGAGGGATTGAGCATCAGCGCCCGGGCAATGGCGATGCGCTGGCGCTGCCCGCCCGAGAACATATGCGGATAGCGATTGAAGTGCTCGGGCCCAAGGCCAACCTTGAGCAGCATGGACATGGCCTTGTCCGCCCGCTCGGCCGCGCCCATCGAAGTGTTGAGCAGCAGCGGCTCGGCGAGCACGTCGCCGATCTTCTGGCGTGGATTGAGCGAGCCATAGGGATTTTGGAACACGATCTGCACCTTCTGGCGCATTTCGCGGGTCAGGGCATGGCTGGCATCCACCTTGGCGCCATCGATCAGAATCTCACCCGAGGTCGGGGGATCGATCAAGGTGATCATGCGCGCCAGGGTTGATTTGCCGCAGCCACTCTCGCCGACCACGGCAAGGGTGCGGCCTTTCTGGAGCGAGAAATTGACGCCCTTGACCGCATGGACGACCTTGGCCGGGCGGAATAGTCCGCCCGCCGTAACATAGTCGCGCGTCAGGTTCTTGACTTCCAGAACGGGGGTGCTCATCGGGCTGCCCCCGTTTCGGGATCAAAGGCGAAGTCCGCCACGGTGGGCAGCCGATCCCCGACAGCGTTTTCCGGCAAGGCCGACAGCAGCGCCTTGGTATAGTTGGACTGAGGGTTTTCGAACAAGGATAGCACGTCGGCTTCCTCCATCTTGTGGCCCTTGTACTGAACGATGACGCGGTCCGCCGTTTCGGCGACCACACCCATGTCGTGGGTAATCATGATCAGGGCCATGCCATGCTCGGCCTGTAGGCGCACCAGCAGGTCGAGGATTTGTTTTTGAATGGTGACGTCGAGTGCCGTGGTCGGCTCATCGGCGATCAGGAGCTTGGGGTTGCAGGCGATGGCCATGGCGATCATCACGCGCTGGCATTGGCCACCCGACATCTGGTGCGGAAAGGCGCCGAGGCGTTCGGCACCGTCGCGGATGCCAACCAGATGGAGCAGTTCCACCGCGCGAGCGCGCGCGGCCCGGCCATGCAGGTCCAGATGCTCGCCGAGCACTTCCTCGAGCTGAAAGCCAATGGTGAAACAGGGATTAAGGCTGGCGACCGGCTCCTGGAAGATCATGGCAATGTCCTTGCCGATGATCTTGCGCTTGGCCTGGGCGCTCATCCCGAGCAGGTCAAGGCCCTCGAACTCCATCTTGTCGGCGGTCACGGTAGCGGTAGGGGGCAGGAGGCCCATAACTGCCAACATGGCCACGGATTTGCCCGAGCCGCTCTCGCCCACAATGGCGAGCACTTCGCGGCTGTCGACGGAGACGTCGATCCCGTCCACGGCCTTGAACAGACCCGCGGAGGTGTCAAACGAGACGGTAAGATTACGAATGTCCAGCAGAGGCATGGGTCAGCTCCGCTTCAGCTTGGGATCAAGGGCGTCGCGCATGCCATCACCGATGAGGTTGATGGCCAGCACAGTGACGAGGATGGCGAGACCCGGGAATGTCACCACCCAGGGTGCGCGCAGGATGAACTCGCGCGCGGTGGCGAGCATGGTGCCCCATTCGGGCGTAGGCGGCTGGGCCCCCATCCCCAGGAAGCCCAGTGCCGCCGCATCGAGGATAGCGTTGGAAAAGCTCAGCGTGGCCTGCACGATCAGCGGCCCCAGGCAGTTGGGCAGGATGGTAACGATCATCAGGCGCAGGTGGCCGGCGCCCGACATCTTGGCGGCGGTGACATATTCGCGGTTCTTTTCCGCCATCACCGCTGCGCGCACCAGCCGGGCGAAGTGCGGCTGCAGCACCACCGCGATCGCGACCATGGCATTGAAAAGCCCCGGCCCGAGAATGGCGACCAGAACCAGCGCCAGCAGCAGCGAGGGAAACGCCAGGATAATATCCATGAGGCGCATGATCAGCGCATCGACCCAGCCGCCGAAATAGCCGGCCAACACGCCCAGGACCACGCCCACGACCAGCGCGCCGACCACGACAAAGAGGCCGATAAACAGCGAATAACGGGCGCCATGGATTAGTCGGCTGAGGATATCTCGGCCCACGGGGTCGGTGCCCAGCAGGAACCGTGGATCACCCATTGCGTCCCAAACCGGTGGCTTGAGGAGAGCGTCGCGAAATTGCTGGTCAGGCGAATGAGGTGCGATCAAGGGGGCAAAGATCGCCACCAGCACCAGGAGGGTGAACACGACGAGGCCGATAACGGCGCCGCGGTTGACGGAAAAATAATGCCAGAATTCGCGAAGACTGGCGCCCAGGTCGGCCTTGTCGGCGACGGGAGTGGCTTGCAACTGGCTCATCTACTTCACCCTGATGCGCGGATTGATGACGGCATAGAGCACATCGACGGCCAAGTTCACGGCCATGACGATCAGGGCAATCAGCAACAGGCCGGACTGCACCACGACATAGTCGCGCTTGGAGATGGAATCGATCATCCACTTGCCGATACCGGGCCAGGAGAAGATCGTTTCGGTGAGAATGGCGCCGCCCAGCAGCAGACCGACCTGGAGACCGATCGTGGTGATCACCGGAATCAGCGCGTTGCGCAGGGCATGGACATTAATGACGCGGCGTTGCGAGAGGCCCTTGGCGCGCGCGGTGCGGACATAGTCCTCGCCCAGCACTTCAAGCATAGCCGAGCGGGTTTGCCGGGCAATCACCGCAAGCGGGATAGTGCCCAGCACCACGGCCGGCAAGATCAGGTGGCGCAGGGCGGACACGAAGGCGGGCCAGTTGCCGTAAAGCAGCGTATCGATCAGCATGAAGCCGGTGATCGGGCGCAAAAAGAAGGTCAGCGCGATGCGTCCGGACACCGGGGTCCAGCCCAGATAGCCCGAAAAGAAGATGATCAACAGCAGGCCCCACCAGAAGATGGGCATGGAATAGCCGGTCAGCGCGATCCCCATGGTGAGCTGGTCGAACCACGAGCCGCGCTTGACGGCGGCAAAGATACCGGCCGGAATGCCTACGATCACCGCAAAGAGCATGGCCACGAGGGCCAGCTCGATCGTGGCTGGGAACAAGGTCATGAACTCAGTGAGCACCGGGCGCTTGGTGGCTAGCGACACACCGAAATTGCCCTGCAGCACGTTGCCCAGGTAATTGAAGTACTGCTGCCAGAGCGGCAGGTTGTAGCCAAACTGCTCGCGCAGGATCTCGTAGCGCTCAGGGGTTACGCCATGCTGGCCGGCCATGGCGAGAATTGGATCGCCCGGCAGAACACGCACAAAAAAGAACGCGCAAAGGGTGATGCCGATCATTGTCGGCACAATCAGCGCCAGTCGGCGCAGGATAAAGTTGAGCATGGGTTGGGTTCGGGGCCCCTTGTATATGGAAAACCTCGGTCCAGCCTGGACCGAGGTTCCATCTTGGACGGGCCGGCGCGCGGGGCGCCGGCGATGATCCTTATTCCTCGATGTCCACGCCTTTGAAGGAGTGGTTGCCCAGCGGGCTCATCTTGTAATTCAGGACGGTCTTTTTCATGGGCATGAACACCCGGCTATGAGCCAGAGTCATGGCGGGTTCTTCGGCCTTGAAGATTTCCTGGGCCTGGCGGTAGAGTGCGGCCCGCTCTTCCTGGTCAGAAGTGGTCTTGGCCTTCTGGATCAGGTCTTCGAATTCCTGGTTGCACCAGCTCGAATAATTGGACACGCCAATGGCCGAGCAGGAGAACAGGGTGGCAAAGAAGTTGTCCGGATCACCATTGTCCCCGGTCCAGCCGATCTGGAATGGACCCTTGCGGTCCTCGGCCTTGCCGCGCTCGCGATACTCGGTCCATTCATAGGTGACGATATTGGCCTTGACGCCAATAGCGGCCCAGTCCGACTGGATGAGTTCGGCAACGCGCTGAGCGTTTGGATTATAGGGACGCGAGACCGGCATGGCCCAAAGGTCAGTGGTCAGCTCGGTGATGCCGGCTTCGGCAAGCAAGGCCTTCGCCTTTTCCGGGTCATAGGTGTCGGCTGGAATTTCTTCGTTATAGGACCACATAGTGGGCGGGATCAGGTTCTTGGCGTCCTCGCCAGCGCCCTGATACACCGCCTCGATGATGGCAGCCTTGTCGATTGCCATGCTCAACGCCTTGCGCACATTGACATTGTCAAACGGCGCTTCGGTGACGTTGTAGGACATGTAGCCGATATTGAGGCCTTCCTGCTCCATCACGTTCAGGTTCTGGTCAGCCTGCAGCTGCGAGATGTCGGCAGGCGCCGGATAGGACATGATATCGCATTCGCCCGCGAGGAGACGCTGCGCGCGCACCGAAGGATCGGTGGTGATGGCGAATACCAGGTCATCGATCGGCTGCTTGCCATCCCAGTAGTCGGGGAAAGCCTGGTAGCGGATCACGGTATCGAGCTGATAATCCACCAGCATGAATGGGCCGGTGCCGACTGGCTGGGTGGAGAAGCTCGCCAGCTCGCCGGATGCTTCGAGCTGGTCGGCATATTCCTTGGAGACAATGGCTGCAAAGTCCATGGCCAGGTTGGCGATCATGGGCGCATTGGGTTCGGTCAGAACAAAGGTCACCGTCAGGTCGTCATCCTTGCGGATTTCCTGCAGGTAGCGGGCCATGTCCATGCCCTGGAAGTAATCCCAAGTCATCCCCTCGAGGTAAGCATACCACGGGCTGTCTTCCTTCCACTGGCGCTCAAACGAGAAGATCACGTCATCGGCGTTGAGGTCGCGCGTGGGGGTGAAATAGGACGTGGTGTGGAACTTGACGCCCGGACGCAGGTGGAAGGTGATCTCCTTGCCGTCCTCGGAGATGTCCCAGCTTTCGGCCAGGCCGGGAATGGTCGCCGTGCCGCCGGGCTCGAACTGCACCAGGCGGTCATAGATGGTGTGCGAGCTGGCGTCGAAATCGTTGCCACCGGTCAGCGGACCGGGATCGAAGTGAGCCGGCGAAGCTTCGGAACAATAGACCAGCTGCTTGGCCTGGGCCGCGCCGGCAGTCAGTGCGAGCACGGCGGTCGCCGCCAGCAGGCTCTTCATCAATGTCATATTTGGTGTCTCCCGGGACAGTTTTTTTGCGCCCGGTTTGCCGGCCGGGCTTAACGGTCAACAAAGCGTAGAAAACAAAGGAGCGCAATGGGGGAGTTTTACCGTTTGGTCAATGCTGTGACCCTGCGGCCTTTTTTCACAATGAAGGCGCCATCCAGCTCTTTGCTGGGCCCGCTCTTGACCGCTGCTTTGTAGCAGTGCTCCATCACGGCATGGCCCGATCGATTACAACAGTTACCCTGGTGGTCCGCGAATACGATGCGGCCATCGCCTATTACTGTGACCTGCTGGACTTCACGCTTCTTGAGGATACCCCGCTGGGCGGCAAGCGCTGGGTGGTGGTCGCCCCTAGGGAAAGCCGGGGCGTGCGGCTGCTCCTGGCCCGGGCAGATGGGCCCGAGCAGGAAGCCGCCATTGGCCGCCAAGCCGGCGGCCGCGTCATGTTGTTTCTCCAAACCGACGACTTCGCCGCTGACTTCGCCGCGATGACGGCAAAGGGCGTTCAGTTCCTTGAAGCACCCCGGCATGAGCCTTATGGAAGTGTCGCGGTGTTCGCTGATCTCTACGGCAATCGCTGGGATTTGATCGAAGCGAGGCCCCTATGATCCTGTTGCGTATAGTCTTGGCGAGCCTGCTGCTGCTCCTGCCCGCCCAGGGACAGGAAGAGGGCTGGCATTATTCTCCTCTTCCGGGCGAAGGCGACCGGGCGACCCTGGGCTGCGCGCTGCGCTCAACAGCCGAGGAGTTCAACTGCATCGCCGTGCGCTGCGAAGACGACTTCTCGATCGGCATCTATGCCCATACCAGCCGCACCGAGCCCCATGCCGGCGAGTGGCTGATCACCATCGACAGGGTCAACCGCCCGTTCCTTGCCGAAAAGGGCGAAGCACCTTATGGCGCCAGGCTCCCCGACCCTGAAGGGTGGCTGCTCCACAATCTCCAGAACGGGGCGGTGGCTTATCTGCATCCGCTCGCCGGCCCGCCCGCCCCGCTCAACTTCATTCCCCTGTCCGGCTCGCTCTACGAGATCAATCGTGCCCTGGCTTATTGCGTTGCCCCTGCCCCGGCCGAACCGAATGAGCCGCCGGGCGTTACCCCAGCGAACCCCTGAAGGAGAGCCCCATGGATCGTCGCCCGCTTGGCCGCAGTGAACTTGTGATCGAACCCCTGGTGCTGGGCGGCAATGTGTTCGGTTGGACCGTTGACCAGAACACCGGCTTTGAGGTGCTGGACGCCTTTGTGGACGAAGGCTTTACCGCCATCGACACTGCCGAAGGCTATCCCAACTGGGTGCCGGGCAACCCGCCGGGCCAGAGCGAAACCATTATTGGCGAGTGGCTCAAGGCGCGCGGCAACCGCGACAGCGTGCATATCTTCACCAAGGTCAACTCGGCCAAGAACCCCGGCGGCCTGGGCGCCGAGGCCATCAAGAGCGCCGTCGAAGACTCCCTGCGCCGGTTGCAGACCGATTATATCGACCTCTACCAGAGCCATTGGCCCGATCCGGATACCCCGCATGAGGAAACCCTCGCGGCCTATGATGTGCTGATCCGCTCGGGCAAGGTGCGCGTGATCGGTGCCTCGAACTACACCGCGGCCATGATGCGCGAGGCCCATGAGATTTCCGTCATCAAGTCCCTGCCCCGCTACGATGTGCTCCAGCCCCGCTTCAACCTTTACGACCGCGACGAGGTTGAGGGCGAAGTGCAGGAGATGGCGGAAAAGGGAGAATTCGGCATCATCTGCTATTATAGCCTGGCTGCCGGGTTCCTCACCGGCAAGTACCGCTCGGAAGCCGATTTCGGCAAAAGCCCACGCGGCGGCGGGGCCAAGAACTACCTTAACCCCAAGGGCGAAGCGATCCTCAAGGCGCTCGATGAGGTTTCAGCGGAGGTCGACGCTACCCCGGCCGAAGTGGCCCTCGCCTGGATCGTTGCCCAGCCAGGCATTTCAGCGCCCATCGCCTCGGCGACGTCCGTTGAGCAGGTCAAGAGCCTTGCCAAGGGCGTGCGGATCAAGCTCAGCGACGAGCAGGTGGAAGCCCTGACCGCCGCCGGACGCTAGCACCTACCACTCGAATGCCGGGCCGTTTTCCCGCGCGCCCAGCAGGAATACATCGGCCATCAAGCGCAAGGGAGCGGCGTCCACGTCGCTCTCGCCACGCTCCAAGAGCGCTGCGAACCGCTCATAGATCCCCTCATATTCTTCCGAGGGGTTCTGCACCACGATCTCGTCATCGACGCGCAGCACCGTGCCGCCCTTTTCCAGCTTGAGCACGTCGCCCCTTTGCGTCTCAAAACGGATCGTCCAGATCTCCCCGCTTTCCTCGAGCCAATTGAAGCCGGCGCTCATCTGGGGCTGATGCGGCTCGCCTGACTTGAAGGCGATCTCGACATCCACCGGCGTTTGCCGGTTGGAGGGGAAAGTCAGCTTGGCGCTTTGCACAAAGACCGGAAACGGCATCACCTTGGTGAAGATGGAAAGGGCATTGATCCCGGGGTCGCATACGCCGAACCCACCGGGCTCCCAGACCCAGTCCTGACCGGGATGCCATTTGCGCACGCTTTCGCGCCAGTCGATCCGCGCCGATGCCACGCCCTGCTCGGCCAGCAGCTCGCGCGTCCGGTCGACCGCGGCGTTGTATTGGGAATGCCACGTCTGGAACAGCACGCGATCGAGGCGCTTGGCCTGCGCCACTAGGTCATCGAGCTCGGAAATCGTGGTGGTGGGGGGCTTTTCCATCATCACGTCCTTGCCGGCCTCTAGAGCCTCGCGGACATATTGGTGACGAATGCCAGGGGGCGTGCAAACCGAGACGAGATCGACTTCCGGCATGGCGGCGTAGAGCTCGCCCGGCGTCTTGAACACCGGAACCCCGTTATGGCCAATGCCGCGCGTCGACACCGTCGCCGCAAGTTCGAAATGCTTGGACTTATCGATCACCGGCAGGTGCTGGTCCTGGGCGATCTTGCCCACCCCGATAACGGCAATCTTGCGCTTGGCCATGGTTCGGCTCCTCCATGAGCGGTTTAGAGCAGAGCCTTGACGATCTGCCAAGCCCGGCAGGCGGACCATCAGGGGCGAGGTGTGGCCGGCTCCCAAAGCTCGATCGCATTACCCTCTGGATCCTCGATGCGGGCGAACCGGCCGGTCTCGGGATGATCCCATTCGTCGGGCCGGGTTTCCACCGCGATGCCGGCGCTGGTCAGTTGCGCGATCATGGCGTCGAGGTCATCGACGCGGAAATTGAGCATCCACTGCTTGGCTGCCGGAAAATGATCGGTGTCCGCCGCAAAGGGCGCAAATACCGTCAGGCCCGCCTCCTGGTTCCACAAACCGGTCACGCCAAGATGCTGCTCATACCAGCTCGCGAGTGCCGCCTTGTCGCTCGCGCGAAAAAACACGCCGCCAATACCCACAACGCCTGCCATTCGCGTGCCCCTCAACGGATCAGGATTGCCCGGAAATCATTGACATTGGTGCCCGTCGGCCCGGTGACCAACAGGTCGCCAACGGCGGCAAAGGCACCATAGGCGTCATTGCTGGCGAGGGCCGCCAGCGGGTCGATGCCGGCATGGCGCATTCTTGTGGCCGAACTGCCATCACAGAACGCCCCGGCATTGTCCTCTGAGCCATCAATGCCATCCGTATCCGCCGCCAGCGCCGAAATCCCATTCACCCCATCCAGTGCAATGGCGAGCGCCAGCAGGAACTCGGCATTGCGCCCGCCCCGGCCATTGCCGCGCAAAGTCACCGTGGTCTCGCCGCCCGAAAGCAGCACAACCGGCTTGGCGAACGGGCGGTTGCGCTGGGCAATTTCACGAGCCAAAGCGGCATGAACCAGAGCCACGTCGCGCGCTTCTCCTTCCACCGAGTCCGAAAGGATTGCCGCTTCAACCCCCCGGCTCCGGGCGAGTTCGGCGACCTTTTCCAGCGACACCGCCGCCGACGCAATGGTGCGCACGGTGTGAGTTGCGAAGATGGGATCGCCGGGTAGCGGCGCGAGGTTTTCGTCACCCGCCAGCAGCAACGCCGCGGCGGGCGGCAATTGCAGGTCATAAAGCGTGGCATACTTCCGCGCCAGTTCGCGCGTCCCAGCCAGAGCGACCGTCGGGCCTGAAGCTACAATGGCTGGATCGTCTCCCGGCACATCGGACACGACGAGTGTCGCCACACGCGCAGGCGCCGCCAGTGCAGCCAGCCGCCCACCCTTGAGGGTCGAGAACTGGTTGCGGATCAGGTTCATCACCCCGATCGGGGCGCCTGAAGCCAGCAAAACGCGGTTGATGGCCTGCTCGTCATCCAGCGTCAGGCCCGGCGCAGGCGCCGGCAGCAGCGCCGAGCCGCCGCCCGAGATCAGCGCCACGACCAGATCGTCAGGGCCAAGCCCCGAAATTGTTTCGGCAATCCGCCGGGCTGCCAGAAAGCCCGCTTCGTCGGGCACCGGATGGGCGGCTTCCACGATCTCGATGCGCTCGCAGGGCGCGCCATAGCCATAGCGCGTGACGACCAGCCCCTTGAGCGGTCCGTCCCAAGCCGCTTCAAAAGCCTGCGCCATCTGGGCAGAAGCTTTGCCGGCCCCGACCACGACGGTGCGCCCCCGAGGCTTGGGCGGCAAGTTATCGCGAACCGCTAGAGCGGGTTGGGCCTGGGCAACGGCGTGCCCGAACCAGGCTTGGAGCAGGTCTCGATCCATAAGTGTGGCTTGTCATTCCTTGGGACGCTCGATAGCCACAACTTGGCGAAGCCCATCGTTACTGTCCAGCAGGCGCTACGCCCGCAGGCAGATATTCTATTCCCCGCGAGGATCTTATGGCTCCACGATATGCAATCTACTATGCGCCTGATGTGTCGGACCCGCTTTGGGCAAGAGCCAATCAGTGGCTTGGGCGCGATCCCGTCACCGGGAGCATGGTGCGCGAGCCCATCCCGCCGCTTGGCCGCGAGGAGCTCGACGGCCTCACCGTCTCGGCCCGCCGCTACGGCTTTCACGCCACCATCAAGGCGCCCATGGCGCTGGCCAGTGATGTCAGCGAAGCCGAGTTGCAGGATGCGCTGGCTCGCTTTGCGGCCGAGCACGCGCCGGTATACTTAGGGCGGCTCGAACTCGTTTCCTTGCACGGCTTCCTTGCGCTGATCCCGCAGGCAAACGAGGCTTTGCAGGATCTTGCGGCCCATGTGGTGGAAAGTTTCGAGCCCTTTCGCGCGCCGCTGTCGCTCAAGGATCAGGCCCGCCGCGCAGCGGCTGGGTTGACGCCACGGCAGCAGGAACTGCTCGGCGCCTATGGCTACCCTTATGTGTTTGAGGAATTTCAGTTTCACATGACCTTGACCGATCGGCTAGGTAAGGCCGATCACGACCGGGTCCTGGCTGCCGCCGAGGCGTGGTTTGCGCCCGTGCTGGCAACCTCAGTGCGGCTAGACCGGATTTGTCTTTTTGTTGAGCCCTCTCCAGGAGAGCCGTTCCGGCGAGCCACGGAATATCGGCTCCTCGACGGCGCGCTGGGCGTTTAACTCCGCGTATTGAACCGATCTTCGCTTATCGCGTTGGAAGTTGTTGGAGCCGGGTTTCAGGAGCTTTTCGTGTCCAAAAACGGACTTTACGTCGTGATCGGCATTCTGCTGGTCGCAGTTCTTGCCTTCGGCATCTACATCTATCAGCAACAGACACGCCCCGGCATCGAGGTCAGGGTGGACGAACAAGGGATATCGATCGATGGCAACGGATAATCCGGGTGCTGGCGAGGATCGCCGCGAAACCATAGCAGAGGTGATTGCCAGCGAGCTTGACCGGCAGGCGCATGACGGTGCCATTCGCGTCGATGTGCCGGCGCTGGCGGAAGCCATCGACGTCGCCATTGCCGCTGAACTCGATCCAACTCACGCCGCCGGAGCCGAACCAGCGCCGCTGGACGAGGGCAAGCGCCCCGAAGAGCTCAATTCCACCAATGATGGCTAAGACGGAGCTGGCGTCGCCAGCCCCTTGATCCCGTCAGTGGCCGTTGCCTTTATCAGCGCGCAAGGCCACTGACGCCGCGCGGCGTGCTGCTTCTATGGTTTCGAAATGCTGGCCATCGATGGCGAAGGCGGGCAGCCTGACCGCAACAAAGCGAAAGCCGCCGTTCTCAGGCACGACAATGCCCTGCGGCTCCCCGCCAACCTCGACAATGATGGGCCTGACGGTCTTGGCCCGGCCTAGATTCTTTTCCTGCATGGGTGGATGCTCCACTTGCGCGTCCGGTCAGCCCTTGGCTGGACCACAAACCCGCCGAGAGGCGGGGACGCTGGGCTTCTATCGGTCTTGTGAGACAAACGAGTGACGGGTGGTCACATTCGTTTGGAGCGACAGATTCCTTGCCAACGTTTGGCGCGGCGGAGCAGTTTGGCTACGGTCATGGAACCAGCATGGATGGTGAAGGTCGTCGATGATGTCATCTTCATTCCTCTCCTGCGGCGTTGACCCGAAGCAGTTTGGCTGCAACACCAAAATAACGCAGCCGAGCCGGAAAAGCCAGCTACAGTGACCCTGCACAAGCTGGTTTAGGCGAAAAAGCCTGCTCAACTTTCGTCTTGGTCCGGGACGCCACGCGCGACGGACTTCCCTTAACCGGCTATCGGCGCTAAGGCGTTGAAAGGTCCGACGCGATCTGATGGGTGTCGGACGATAACAGCGCAGCCGGGAGCCCGCCCGGCTCGGAGGAAGTTGCAAGTGTCCGAGCACAACCTGCCTGCCCCTGTGCAGCCCAAGCGGGGCGTCAAGCCGTCCGGCAAGCCCACCCTCAAAACCATCGCACAAATGACCGGGCTGGCGGTCACCACCATCTCGCGCGCCCTCAACAAT
The DNA here is from genome assembly GCF_058133495.1 of Devosia sp. Z6_126. Lineage (NCBI taxonomy): Bacteria > Pseudomonadati > Pseudomonadota > Alphaproteobacteria > Hyphomicrobiales > Devosiaceae > Devosia > Devosia sp. Z6_126. Next base: position 542,179 of record NZ_JBYUNO010000001.1, read on the forward strand.
GCCCCCGAGTTGGCCCAGGACACCCGCGAGCGCGTGCAAAAGATCGCAGCCGATATCGGCTACCTGCCTGATCGAGCGGCCCTACGCCTCAAGACCGGGCGCACCAATGTTCTTTCCTTGGTGCTCGAACCCGACGAGCAGATCTATGGCTTTGGCTCGTCGATCGTTGCCGGGCTAACTGAAGCGATGCGCAACACGCCCTTCCATCTCATCATCACGCCATTGTTTCGCAATGTGCCCTCGATCGAGCCGATCCGGCATATCGTTCGCAATGGCATGGCCGATGGGGTGGTGTTTTCCAAGGTGGAAACCTTCGACGACCGCATCCTCTTCTTGCTGGATAACGATTTCCCCTTTGTCAGTCACGGCCGCTGCCTGTGGCCCGAAGCGCATCCCTACGCCGATTTCGACAATGAGGCCTACGCCTATGGCGCGGTCAAGCGCCTGGTGCAGAAGGGGTGCCGCAAGGTTTCCATCGTGCTGCCCGACAGTGCGCTGACCTATACCGAACACCTCAAGACGGGAATGCTCCGCGCTGCCGGTGAGGCCGGCATCGAGTGCGAATTCGCCGCTGATGTCACCCTGGCCAGCCCGACCGACGCCATCCGCACTTATGTGATCAAGCGCGCCAAGCGGCCTAATCCTCCCGACGGCTATGTCGGAGCCTCTGAGCTCTCAGCCCTCGCCATAATCGGCGGTCTCAACGACAGCGGCCCCGTCGTGGGCCAAAGCGTGCATGTGGTGACCAAGCAAGCCTCTCCCCTCTTCGCCCAGTTTCAGCCCGGGGCCGAAACCGTGTTCGAGGACTTCAACAAAGCCGGCTTCAATCTGGGCTCGCTGCTGCTGCGGCGGATTGCGGGCGAGCCCGTCGAAGACCTGCACGCCCTCGACACACCCGTTTTCCCCTGGGCCGACGGCGCCTAGCCCTCGAGCGTTTCGCGCAGTTCCTCGAGTTCAAGCCATTGCTGCTCGGCGGTGTCGCGCCGGCTTTGGGCTGCGACCAGGGCCTTGGACTTTTCAGCAAATGCCGCGGGGTCGCGCGCATAAAGCTTGGGATCGTTCAGCGCCTGGTTGATCGCCTTGATCTCGGCCTCGAGCTTTTCGATGTCCTTGGGCAGGCTCTCGAGCGCATGCCGCTCCTTGAAGGAAAGCTTGCGCTTGCCGGTTGCCGCAGTCACCGGCGCCAGCGAGGTCTTGCCGGGGCGGTGGGTCGCCTTGGTTATGGGCGCGCGGGCATTAACCCCAGCGCCGCGCTGGATCACCATATCCGAATAGCCACCGGCATATTCGGTCCATATGCCATCCCCTTCGGCAATGATGATGGAGGTGGCGACGCGATCGAGGAAGTCACGATCGTGGCTCACCACCACAACGGTGCCGGCATAGTCCGAAACCATTTCCTCGAGCAGATCGAGGGTTTCGAGGTCGAGATCGTTGGTCGGCTCGTCGAGCACGAGGAAGTTGGATGGCAGCGACAAGGCGCGCGCCAGCGCCACGCGGGCCCGCTCGCCACCGGACAGCTTGCCGATAGGCGTATTTGCCTGTTCGGGCGTGAAGAGGAAATCCTTCATATAGCCCACCACATGGCGCGGCTCGCCATTGATGTGGATGGTGTCGCTGCCCCCGCCGGTCAGGGCATCCTTGAGGCGCGTTTCGGGCTGCAGCTTGGCGCGGCCCTGATCGAGCATTGCCATTTCCAGCGCCGCGCCCAGCTTGACGGTACCGCTATCGGGCGGCAGCAGGCCGGTTAGCATCTTGATCAGCGTGGTCTTGCCCGCGCCGTTCGGCCCGACAATGCCAATCCGGTCGCCGCGCAAAACACGGGTGGAGAAATCGGCGACAATCACCCGGTCGCCATAGGTCTTGCTGATGTTCTCGGCTTCGGTCACCAGCGCGCCCGAAGTGCGACCCTCGGACACTTGCATGTTGACCGAACCCGTGACCCGCCGCTGCTCGCGCCGGTTCTGGCGCAGTCCGGACAGGCGCTCGAGGCGCCCCACATTGCGCTTGCGGCGCGCCGTCACGCCATAGCGCAGCCAATGTTCTTCGCGCACGATCTGGCGGTCGAGCTTGTGGCGGTCGCGCTCTTCTTCCTCGAGCACTTCGTCGCGCCAGGCTTCAAACGCCGAGAAGCCCTTGTCCAGCCGCCGCGTCACCCCGCGATCGAGCCACACCGTGGCGCGGGTCAGGTCGGACAGGAAGCGACGGTCGTGGCTGATCAGCACCATGGCGGAGCGCATGGAGTTGAGTTCCTGCTGCAGCCATTCAATGGCGGGCAGATCAAGATGGTTGGTGGGCTCGTCAAGCAGCAGGATATCGGGCTTTGGCGCCAAAACTCGCGCCAGCGCCGCCCGGCGTCCCTCGCCGCCAGAAAGGTTTTTCGGATTTTCCGTGCCGGTCAGCCCCAGCGATTCCAGCAGATACTGGGCGCGATAAAGATCATCGCCCGGCCCAAGGCCCCCCTCGACATATTCGAGCGTGGTGGCAAAGGCGGACAGATCAGGCTCTTGCGGCAGGTAGCGCAAGGTGGCGCTGGGCTCCACGAAGCGAACGCCCCCATCATGCTGCACGTCGCCGGCCGCGATCTTGAGCAAGGTGGATTTGCCCGAGCCATTGCGCCCCACCAGCGCAATGCGCTGGCCCGGGGAAACAATCAGTTCGGCGCCCTCGAGGAGGCGCGTGCCGCCAAAGGTCAGTTGGATATTTTGTAGGGAAAGAAGCGGGGCAGCAGCCATAAGTCGTCCAAGCGTTTGGGCGCGATAAATTAAGAAGATGGGGGCGGATCAATGCGAGACAAGCGCAAAGGGCCGGTCGGGACGCGATGGTCCCAACCAGCCTAGATAAGGCAGCAGCGGACCTGTTGCTAGGCTGGGCTGGCTTCCGGCTCGATTTCCTCGATCTCGTCGGCTTGACCGACTTCCTCGAGCATCTGCAAGCCAAGCCGCTCGCGGATCGAGCGCTTCTTGTGCGCGAGATCGGCGATGGTGTAGCCTTCCAGCACGGTGAAGAACGCACCCAGTGCTTCGCGCAGGGCTCCGTTCAGGTCGCATTCGCCGATCAGGGGACAATCGGCCCCTTCTTCAAAGCACTCTGCCAGGGCGAAATTTTCTTCCGTCAGCCGGATCGTTTCAAGCAGCGTGATCTGGTCAGCAGGTTTGCCCAGCGTAATGCCCCCCTTGCGCCCGCGCACGGTGCGCAGCAGGCCATTTTCGACCAGGGGCTTGATCAGCTTGAACAAAAACAGCTCGGAAATGGCATAAGCGCGGGCGATGTCGGCAACGCGGCTCAGACCCGGCTCGTTAACTGCACAGTAAACCAGTGTGCGGATGGCGTAGTTGGATTGGCGCGTCAGTCTCAAGATCGACCTTTCTGTCCGCTCCTCTCGCGGAGCGCGGAGCGGCTGCATCGTTTGAACGCTGCACCTTATAACCATTCTAAAATGTGTCAACCAAACATGATGTCGCTATTCAACTTAGTTCACCGCCGCCATGCGCTGTCCTGCGCGATCCCCCTCATGCTGGGCAGGCGGAGCCACTTGCCCCGTTGCGCATTGAAGCGCTGAGGAGGACGGGGATGGCGCAGGTTTATCTGGATTGCGATGGCGTTCTGGCCGATTTCGACAAGGGGGCGGAGGCCATTTTCGGCATGTCGACGCGCGACTATGAACGCCGCCATGGCTTGGGCAAGTTCTGGAAGGCCCTAGCAACCGCGCCAGAGTTCTTCGCGCGGCTCGAACCCCTGCCTGACGCCATGGAGTTGTTCGACGCCGTCAAGCATCTCAACCCCATCATCCTCACCGGCCTGCCTCGGGGCAATTGGGCCGAGCCGCAAAAGCGGCGCTGGGCCGAGCAGCATTTCCCCGGCGTGCCGGTGATCACCACCAGCGCTGCCCTCAAGCGCGAACATGCCCATCCCGGCGATGTGCTGGTGGACGACCGCGACAAGTACCGGCATCTCTGGGAAGAAGCCGGCGGCATTTTCGTGCATCACCGCAGTGCCGCCCAGTCGATTGCCGAACTGCGCGAGCGCGGCTTTATCTGAGCTAGAACCGGCCGGGCAGCAATCGCACGCAAACCGGCTCGATGTCGGTCCAGCCCAGGCGAGCCAGGACTTCGTTGCTGTCGACTGGCTTGCGCCCGGCGCCTCGATCCAGCGACCAGGTGATGTGGTAGGTCCCGCCACCCGGCCGATCGCTCGTGCCGCCGATCCGCAGCACCAGGGCTTCCAAACCCACGCCGTCATCGACCCGGCCGATGATGTCGCCAGTTCGGTCCACGGGGAGCGCTGCCCAGGCGGGCGCCCCAAATTGCAGCGTCACATGGTGGGCAACCACATCAGGATAAACCGGCACGAAGCGGGCCAGCAGCGCCATGCGCTCGGACGGCACCAGCGTCCAGCCAATCACCAAAGGTTTCTTGCGCATCAGTGCGACTACTCCGGTTTTTCCTGCCCTTGTCCGATTGTAGAAAAAAGCGAACGACTTGCGCTTCTGTAAGTTATGTCTGCAGCCACTCTTTTCCCCTCTAGAAACGAGCCCCCGTGCCCAAATCGCGCCAGCCCTTGATGGGCAATTATTTGCTACGGACCATGCCAGCAGACAGCTTTGCTGCGCTTTATCCTCATCTCAAATTTTTGCGCCTGCCCACCAACACGGTTCTGGCCGGAGCAGGACAGGCTGTGCAGTGCCACGTCTTTCTGGAAGCCGGGCTCGCTTCGGCTGTGGCGCGCAGCGGGGACAACCAGATGGTCGAAGCCGCCCATCTTGGCCGCGAGGCGATGATTGGCCATCAGGCCTTGCTTTCCGTGGGCACCAGTCCCTATGAAATTTCCATGCAGATCGAGGGCAGCGGCTGGCAGATCAGCGGCGAAGCGCTGCGCCGGACCATTGGCGGGCACCATGCCACCATGCAATTGCTGCTCCGCTTCGTGCACGCGCTTGAATTGCAGATCATCCATTCGGTGGTCGCCAATGCCCGCTACAGCGTGCACCAGCGCCTTGCGCGCTGGCTGTTGATGACCCATGACCGGCTCGATCGCAACGATCTGCCCCTCACCCATGAATTGCTGGCCACGCGGCTCGGCGTGCGCCGCGCCGGGATCACCGACGCATTGCACACTATCGAGGGGCTCGGCGCCATCCGGGCCACGCGCGGCAATGTGCAGGTGGTCTCCCGTGCGACGCTTGAAGCAGTGGCCCAGGGCAGCTACGGCGTCCCGGAAGCCGAATATGAGCGCCTGATCGGGGTGCCGCTGCGGCGCGGCCAGCTCGCTCAAGTTAGTGCCGATCGGTAGGGAACGCCCCCGCCCCACGAGGGTTGTTCTCCCATGACCACCCAACAGTCGAGTTAATCGATGACCATCATGTTGATCGCTGTGACCACTGCCGTTCTTGCAACCCTGACTGTTGCTGTCGACGGCGATTAGGGAGTTCAGTCATGCCCAACCAAAATCCGCGCGGACCCGCTCAACCCATCGGCAAGGCGGTCGATGATGAGGATCCCAACTACAGCCCGGTTGCCGATCGTGCCCCCAAGCCGGCGGGGCCCCGTGGTGCCGCCGAACAGGCCGACAAGGACAATGAGCGCGCACAAAAAGGCGCACCATAAGGAACCGTTTGCGCGCCTGTGACGTTGAGATGCAGCAGTGGCCAACTGCGACCTCCAAAGAATAGCAAGACCCAGAGCCATGCACACAGCTCTGGGTCTTTTTTGCGCGCGGTTTGGCGCCCGGCAGCTAGGACGCCGCGCGCAATACCGCTCAAGCGGGCTCACTGGCCTTTTCGCGCGTCTTCCAGGTTTCACCCGCCCATTCGCGCACGGTGATGACGATCATGCCGTCCTTGAAATCAATGAGGTTGTAGGCATTAGGCTCACCGCGCAGCCGCGTGGAAATGGTGGAAGACGCCTGTGCCACCAAAATCGGCGCCACGGCGGATTTGCGCAGCCCTGTAGGCGCCCCTGCCTTGACCGCACCAACCGCCTCGTGCTTGCGCACGTAAGAGAGGTGGAAATGGCCCGATAGCACCAGCCGCACGCCCAGACGCGAAAAGGTCTCGAGCGCCTCGTCGGCTCGCTTGACGATCCGGGCCTCGGTTTGCTGCATGGGCTGGGTGGGATAAAGCAGTGGATGGTGGGCAACGACCACTCGGATCGCATCGGGAGAGGCCTTGCTGAACCGCTCCTCAAGATGCTCCAGCTGATCGCGCGAAATGGTGCCATGGCCCCAGTTCCATTCCAGCCGCATGCGGCGAGACGTGCGCATACCCACAAAGGCGACGCCATTGAGCTCCAGGAACGGCTCCAGCTCCTCAGCGATATAGCGGCGGTAAAGACCATAAGGGTTGAGGAACCGGCGTACCAGATTGATCGCCGGGACGTCGTGATTGCCGGGAACTGCAAAATAGGGCGCGCTCAGGGAATCGAGAAAAGCTCGCGCCGTAACGAACTCTTCCCGGCTGCCGACCTGAGCAAAATCGCCGCTCACCACTACCAGATCGGGCTGTTGCAATTCGATATCGGCCGCCAACCCTGCGGATATGCGTGTGTCATGCTTGCCGAAATGCAAGTCGGAGAGATGGACGACCTTCATGGAGCCAGCCCCTCCTCCAAGGGGAGGGGCGCATCGGCGGGCGCTTCGGGGGCAGCCGGCGCCAGCACCGAAAGCGCCAGGGGCAGGATCTTGAAATGCAAGGGCGTCGAGAAGGTCTCGACCTCTCCGTCCAACATCACCTTGAGCGCCTTCTTGCGAGTTTCAATAGTCAATTCGTCAACGCTTTCAATGGTGAGAGCCTCGTCGTCACGCCACCGTCCGAGCAACATGCGCGCTGTCAGCCGCGCCACGTCACCCAGATTGAGGTGCTTGATCACATAAAGCGTCAGGCTCCCGCGATCCAGCCGGTTACGGGCAAAGAACTTGCCGAACCCCTCCTCATAGGCATTGCTCGACACGGCAATGGACTGCACCCGCTCCACCCGCGCCTCGCCCGAGCGCGGCACGATGCGCACGGCCATGCGCCGTGCCCGCGCCAGGCGGCGAGTGAAATAGCGGAAAAAGGCGATCTTGGTGCCGATGCTCATGGTGCCGCGAATATGCTCGCGCCCGGCTGCTACCCCGGGAATGGTGCCGATGACGACCTTATGCAGGAAGGTTTGCCCGTTGATCTGCCCCACATCGATGCGGCGAAGCTCGGCGGTTTGCAGCTGCTTGACCGCGTCGGGCACGGTGAGGGGCAGATGCAGGTCCCGCGCCAGCAGGTTGACGGTCCCGAGCGGCAGGATGGCGAGGTTCTTGTCCGTCCCGACCAGCGCATGGGCGAGCGCCGTGATCGTGCCATCACCACCGGCGGCCACTATGGTATCGGCGGGGCTTTGCAGCGCCCGCTCGATGCGTTCCTTGAAGGGCGCGTCGCCGTCGGCGTCGATAGTGGCCTCCAGCCCCGCCTCGGCGAACATGGCCGCCAGCGTCTCACCCGTCGTGCCGGTTGCATGGGCCGTGCCGGCATTGGTGTTAAGGATCACGTGGAAATGTCGTTCGACCATCAGTGTCGCCCGCTGAAAGAAGGGGAATCGCTGTCACACAACGGTGAGAGCGCGCTATGGTTCAATGCAGCGGCGTCGCACCACAAGGCTCACCTGCGATTGTGGAACATCGCGACCTCCGGCGGCGTTGCTCGCCCACCAATAGAGGCAAACATGGCAAGATCGCTTTCCCAATTGTTGAACCTGCGCAGCGTCATCAACTTCGCTCGTGGGGAAGCGAGTGTGCTGGCTGGCATCGCCGTGGTGAGCGGGCTTGTGCTGGCGTTTCTGTCACTGGCCGACCAGGTCAGCGAAGGCGATACCGAGGCTTTCGACACCGCCCTCCTGATGTTGTTCCGCACGCCCGACCCGAGCCATCAGTTGATCGGGCCGCTGTGGGTGCAGGAGATGATGCGCGACGTCACCGCGCTGGGCAGCTTCGCCTGCCTCGGGCTCCTTGTCGTGGGCGTGGCGATCTATCTGGTGCTGGCAGGCCTGCGCCATGCGGCCCTTCTCATGGTGGTGTGCGTGCTGAGCGGCACGGCGCTCAGTACCTTGCTCAAGATGGGTTACGACCGTCCCCGCCCCGATCTTGAATCCTTTACCCACCAGTTCACCTCGAGCTTTCCCAGCGGGCACTCGATGCTCTCGGCGGTGACCTATCTTTCGATCGGCGCGCTGCTGGCGCGGCTGGCACCAACACTGGCGCTCAAGATCTATGCCCTGAGCGCTGCGGTTTTCCTAACCCTCTTGGTCGGGTTCAGCCGGCTTTATCTTGGGGTGCATTTCCCCAGCGATATTCTGGCCGGCTGGTGCATTGGCGCCGCTTGGGCGCTGCTCTGGAGCGTTATTGCCATCTGGCTGCAAAAGCGGGGGCATGTCGAGCAACCCCCCGCTGAAACGTTGAGCGACCGGACGGCCTAGGGGCCGCCGGCCACCGAGCCGAGCACGGCCATCACCAGATCATCGAGATTGACGTCGCCTTCGACGCGCAGCCGATCGTCCTGGGCGGTGACTTTGAGCTTGTCAGGCTGGTTGCTGGCTTGGCGCTGCAATTCGCCAATAATGGTTTCGCGCAATTTGTCTTCAATCATCTCTGCCTCCTGGTTGTGCACCATTAAGCCGAGGCAAAGGGTGGGGTTCCCTCGCCGTCTCAGTTAAAGACGCGTCGCGGCTGGAACTGGCCGAACTGCACCGAGCCAGTGGCAATGGCCCTACCGGCATGGCTGGCCCAGGCTTCATCCAGCGTGACCGGGGCGCGTGCGCCGGTCAGCAGCACCGCATTGCCGTGGCGCACCGCATTGGCCTGCAGCGCATCGAGCCGCAGCTCGGGCAGCTCCACCAGTCCCGCCGCAACCGGCAGGAGCATGGCGTCGCGCGCCTCCAGCTCAACCGCTTCGAGCTGCTCGATGGTGATGGCGTCAGCATCGGTGAAGGGCCCGACGGCCGCGCGGTGCAGCATACCCACATGGCCCCGCGTGCCCAGAGCTTCGGCGATGTCACGCGCGAGCGAGCGTACATAGGTCCCCTTGCCGCAGGTTACCTCCAGCACCGAGCGTTCCGCGCCATGCTCCATCAGCTCGATAGTATCGATCTGCACAGGGCGAGGCGCCAGTTCCACCGCTTCGCCAGCACGCGCAAGGTCATAGGCGCGCTCGCCATCGATCTTGAGCGCCGAAAAAATTGGCGGGCGCTGCAGCAATTCGCCGGTGAACCGGGGCAGCACCGCACTCAGCTCGGCCTCGGACGGCCGATGCTCCGACTGGGCCACGACCGTGCCTTCGGCATCGTCCGTGGTTGTCGCCGTGCCCCACTGAATGGCAAAGCGATAGCGCTTGGTGCCGTCCTGCACCTGCGGCACCGCCTTGGTGGCTTCCCCTAAGGCGATAGGCAAGATGCCGGTCGCGAGGGGATCAAGCGTGCCGGCATGGCCAGCCTTGGCCGCGCTGAACAGCCAGCGCACCTTGCCGACGGCCTGGGTGGAGGTCATGTCGAATGGCTTGTTGAGCACCACCCAACCCGAAACGGGGCGCTTGACGCGCTTGGGGGCACTCACGCTTGCGTATCGTCCTCGTCGTCCTCGCCGGCCTGCAGGTCGCGCTGCACGCGATCCGAGCGCAGCAGCGCATCGATCCGGCTGGCTTCCTCGAAGGTTTCGTCGACGAAAAAGCGCAGCTCGGGCGCAAATTTCATGTTGATCTGCGGCGCCACCTGGCCGCGGATGAACTTGCGATGCCGGTTCAGCGCCGCCACGATCTCCTCGGCATGCTCGCCGCCCAGCGGCATCACATAAGCATTGGCGATCTTGAGATCATTGCTCATGCGCACTTCGGGCACGGTAATCACGGCGCCATGCAGCGCATCGTCTTCGACGTCGCCGCGCGCGAAAATGGCGGCCAGCGCGTGCCGCACCAGTTCGCCGACGCGCAACATGCGCTGGGTTGGCCCGAGGGGTTTTTGGTCTCTGCTCATTGCGGCCCCATAGGCCCTCGCCGGTTGCTAGTCAACGCCCCAGCGCCTGCCGCCTGCTCACGCGCTGGCGAGGCGAGCGGGTTTGGGCACGCCATCGGGCAGCACGCGATGGGGCGGCTGGTGGCCATCCATGAAGGCGCGAATATTGACGATCACCGTTTCTCCCATCTCCACCCGCGCTTCGATCGTCGCGGAGGCCATGTGGGCGGTTAGAACGACTTTGTTGTTTTCCGCCAGCGCCAGGAGCTTGGGATTGATGCCCTGGCGATGCTCGAACACATCAAGCGCAGCCCCGCTCAAATGGCCCGCTTCGATCGCCGCCACCAGCGCTGCTTCGTCCACAAGTTCAGGTCGCGACACATTGACCACGAAACTGCCCGCGCGCATCCGCCCGAGCCGCTCGGCGCCCAGGATCTGGAGCGTTTCGCGCGTCAGCGGCGTATGGAGCGAAACAATATCGACCGCCCCGAGCATGGCATCGAGATCTGGCCAGAAGGTTGCCCCCAGCGGCGTTTCGAGGCCCGGCGGGCGCCGGTTGCGCGACCAGTAATGGATATTGAGCCCAAAGGCGCGGGCGCGCTGCGCCACCGCGGTGCCGATCCGCCCCATCCCGACGATCCCCAGCGCCTTGCCGCGCAGGCGGTGCCCCAGCATGGAGGTCGGCGACCAGCCCGCCCAGGCGCGATCGCGCATCAGCATCTGGGTGCCTTCCACCAGCCGGCGCGGCAGCGCCAGCATCAGCGCCATGGCCATGTCAGCGGTGTCATCGGTCAGGACGCTGGGGGTATTGGTGACGGTGAGCCCGGCGGCCCAGGCTGCTTCCACGTCGATATTATCCACGCCATTGCCGAACTGGGCGATCATGCGCACCGAAGGGGGCAGTGCGGCAATCAGCGACGCATCGATCCGGTCGGTGATGGAGCATACCAGCACATCCTTGCCGATGCAGCCTTCGGCGATGTCGGCGGGCGCGAGAATGCCATCAGCCTCGTTGACGTCGGTCTCGAACAATGTCGCCATACGCGCCTCGATCGCTTCGGGCAGGCGGCGGGTAACGAGGACTTTGGGTTTCGTGCCGGTCATGCAGTCCCGATGCGTGGCGGAGGACAAGGCCTTCCGTTTTCAGCGACCATTAAGGATCATGCCTTAGTGATAGGACAAATGTATTCCTTGTGCAAAGTCATGTTTAGCGTGTTCCGCAGCGCAATGCGGTCCCGTGCCCGTTTGGCACTTGTTCCAATTCTGGCAGCGCTGCTGGCGCTGCCGGGCCCCCTCACGCCGGTCCAGGCCTGGGCGCAGGCCGACAATCCCAGCGGTTTGCCCCTGCCCCGCTTTGCCAGCACGCGCTCGACGCCCATCAATGTGCGCGTCGGCCCCGGCACCAAATACGACATCGCCTGGATCTACCGGCAGTCCGGCATTCCCGTGGAAATCGTGCAGGAGTTCGATACCTGGCGCAAGATCCGCGACCAGGATGGCGACGAGGGCTGGGTGCACCAGAACCTGCTGTCAGGCAATCGCGCCGGTTATGTCGCGCCGGTCGTCGCCAATGGCGAGATCGCGCTGCGCTCGGGCATGAACGACGATTCGGGCGTGCGCGCTCGACTTGGCGCGGGCCTGCGCGTCCAGATCAAGGAATGCGATGGCACCTGGTGCGAAGTCAGCGCCGCCGGTGGCGACGGGCAGCGCACCGCGACCTATTCGGGCTTCTTGCACCAGGAGGAAATCTGGGGCGTCTACCCCGACGAAGTGTTCAACTAGCCCGCTTCGGCCTCGAGCTCGGCGCATTGGCGGGCCAGCCGGACCGCCCTGGTTTGCTTGGGGCAGGACGCACAAAGCCGGTCCGGCCACACCAGGTAATCAAGGCAACAGCCCTTGCGCGCCAGCACCAGCTTTTGGCGCCCATCCGTCAGCACCACGGGCTCCAGCGCTCCCTGCCCGACCAGATCCAGTGCCGCAAGCCAGCTCTGTGCATGGCGGCTGATCTCGTCGGGCGAAATCCCCGGCCGCATCCGTTCCAGTAGCGCCACGACCCCCAGCACCCGCGCGGCGAGCAAACGTTGCGCCGGCACGGGCTTGAAGCGCACGATCGCGTTGATCTCCTCGAGGAGTGTTTCGGCCGTGGCTCTCAGGTCCGCCGCGGCCCAGCCGATCATCGCCTCGACCTCGCCCTGCCGCTGCGGCCCGGGTGGCAGGCGAAAGCCGTTGATGTCGAGCATCTGCCGGCATTGCGACATCGCGCGGAGATCGGGGACGCCGCCATGGGCATGCACGGCGATCACCGCCAGGTAAGCCGGCTGCCACAACAGATTGGTCCACAGCCGCACCGCCCAAAAGGCGGGTCCGCCCGCCGGATAGGCTTGCGCCAGCGCGTCGTAGAGGTCGCGCAGCATGGGGCCGTTATCGAGCCCGTGCCGGTACCAACCCGGCTTGTGGCTCCCGGGCGCACCCTTGAGAAAGCCGGTGACCTCGGCCGCCCTGGCCAGGAGCCGGATTAGCGCGATATCGGCATCATTGGGCGGAAACAAAAACGAACGGGCGGTCACTGGGAAGGTCCGGAACAAGCAGGGCTTAACCTATCGCGCTCCGCGGCCCGCTGCAAAGTCGGCGCGCGGCGCAGATTGACCCACCCCCTCAGCGTCCTATCTATTCCTGACGCGAGGAGCTCCGCCGTGATCGATTCAGCGCGCAACAATTGCCGTCAGGACCAAAGGTCGCGGATCGCACGGCCCATCCGGGCGTTGCCCCTCAGTGCGCGCCCCTTGCCGCAATCGGCCCCCTTTCTCCGAGCCGGGATCCAACGATGACTGAGCCCTCCGCCCGCATCGAGCCGATCGTCACCGCGCGTGGCCTGCGCAAGAAGTTCGGCCGCAAGGAAATCCTGCATGGACTCGACTTCGACATTCCGGCGGGCCGGATCTATGGGCTGATCGGCCATAATGGGGCGGGCAAGACCACGACGCTCAATGCCATGCTGGGCCTCACCGACTGCCGTGGCACCATCCGCGTGCTTGGGCTCGATCCCTTTGCCCACCGCGCCCGCCTCATGCGCGATGTCGCCTTCATCTCCGATGTGGCCAGCCTGCCGCGCTTCTTGCGGGTGCGCGAACTGTTTTCGCTCGTTGCCAGCATCCACCCCAATTTCTCACCCGACAAGGCGCAAAGCTTTCTTCAAGGCACCGATCTTAAGCCCGAGCTCAAGATCAAGAACCTCTCCAAGGGCATGCTGGCGCAGCTGCATCTGGCGGTCGTCATGGCCATCGACGCCAAGCTCCTCGTCCTCGACGAGCCCACCCTTGGCCTCGACATCACCTATCGCAAGCGCTTCTACCGCCGACTGCTCGACGATTACATGACGGGCGAGCGCACGCTCATCATCACCACCCACCAGGTCGATGAGATCGAGTTCATGCTCACCGACGTGATGTTTATCCGCGATGGCGCCCTGATCCTGCATCAGCCCATGGCTGATGTGGCGCAGAATTTCATCCAGCTGGTCAGCAATGATCCCGAGAACCAGGCCGTCGCCCGCGGCCTTGGCCCGGTCTACGAGGAAACCCGCTTCGGCCAAACGGTGATGATCTTTGACCATGTGCCGCGCGAGCAGCTCGAGGGCTTGGGCGTGCTGTCGACCCCGACATTGTCCGATCTCTTCGTCGCCCTGATGCAGCGACCCACCGCCAATGCGGAGCCAGTCCCATGAAGGCCTTTGCTGCCCTGATCTGGCGCGAGTTCCTCGAACATCGCGGGGCGTTCCTCTATGGGCCCCTGCTGCTGGTGGCGGTCCTGCTCGGCTCGACCATTCTCGCCTTCACCGTTGGGCGCATCGACATGCGCTATTCGGGCGCCCTGTTCACCGCGGCGCCCATGCGCATCTATGAATGGGGCTTTTTGGGCTTTGCCTTTGCCTGGCTGCTGTATCTTCTGGCGACACTGTTCTTTTACTGCGCCGACAGCTTTGCCGCCGACAAGCGCAACAATGCCATGCTGTTCTGGAAGTCGATGCCGGTGAGCGATTTCACGGTGCTGCTGTCCAAGCTCGTCGCCGCCATCACCATCTTCCCCGCCATCATCTACCTCATTGCCCTCCTCAGCGGCCTGCTGCTGTTTGGCGTTGCCGTATCCACCTCTGCCATGAATGGCGGTGGCGGCTATGCCTTGCTTGGCAATGTGGCCGGGGTTTATGGCCAGATCGCCGCCAGCCTTCTCGTCGTTCTGGTGGTGGGCCTCTTGTGGTACCTGCCCTTCATGGCCTTTGTCGGCGCCCTGGCTGCCGTGGTCGGGCGCTGGGCCATTCCCCTGTCGCTGCTGTTCCCCTCCATTCTCTCCACCCTCGAATGGGTGGTGTTTGGCGGTGGCTGGCAGCCGCTCAGCACCCGCACCTGGGAATATCTGCAATACCGCGCCGACTTCCCGTTGACGCAAGGCTATATCGAGGCCTGGACCACCACCGCCGCGACCTTCAGCTTTGTCGACTTCGCCACTGACCTCGTCGCACGCATCAGCTGGACCCAGATCGGGATCGGCGTCGTGCTCGCCCTCGTCTTGGTGTTTTTTGCCAGCCAGTATCGCCGCCGCGGCATTGGCGAGTAGCGCTCGGCGCACAGCATGGCGGAACCGGCGCCCGCGACCGGGGTTACCTTGTGCAACCCCAAGCGGAGGCGACCATCATGCTGGATCCCAAGGACTTGCTGGGCGGTGCCGAGCGAGGCCGCCTGTCTGTCGACCTGCCCCATGAAGTGGCGGCCTTTGCCAGCCGGCATGGCCTGTCCATCGATGAGGCGCGCGAAATTCTGGCGCGCACCGGGGATCGCGAAGATCCCGACGCCGCCGCCGAACGCCACAAGCGCCCCCTTTGATCCCCACGAGTGTGCCCATGCAGCCCCATCCCGACCTCAGCCCCATCCCCGATCTTGATGCCGACCTGCTGCCGGGCATTGACCGCTTCGTAGCCGATCACAGCCAGACCTCGGCCGGCCAGCTCAGCCGCAATGATGCGATCAACCGCATCCTGCGCGATTGGCTGCAGCGCGAGGGCTATATCGAGCCTGACAACGAGTCCCAGGATTTCGACGATCCCAGCCACTAGAGCCGGGTGGCGCGCCGTGCCATGCTAGCCCCAAAGCTTGGTGGGGAGGCTGCGCAATGAGCCCGTCCGAACAACTCGACCACTTGATTGCCGAACTCGGCGACTGGCGGGGTGACCTCCTCGCCCGCGCGCGGCGCGCCATTCTCGCCGCCGATCCCGCGATCATCGAGGAATGGAAATACCGGGGCAGCCCCGTCTGGTCCGCCAATGGGCAGCTGGTGGTGGGCAATGCCCACAAGGACAAGGTCAAGCTCACCTTCTCGCATGGCGCCAAGCTCGAGGATACCCACCGCCTGTTTAATGCAGGGCTCGAAGGCAATCTCTGGCGCGCCATCGATCTGTTTGCCGACAGCCCGTTCGACGAATCCGCCCTCACGCATCTGGTCGCCAGGGCCGTCGCCTATAATCGCGCCCGGCAAGCGCCCAAGCCGCGACGCGGCAAAACTGCGCCTCCCACCCCCTAAACCCTGCCGATCAGGGGCGTGGCGCCGGATCGCTGGGGCTGGTGAGACCCGGATCGGCGGCGACCGGGTCGGGCTGGTTTGACCCTTGGCTGAACACCAGCAGGCCCACGACCACAATGGCAGCAACGATCAGTCCGGCAATCCATTTACGATCCAAGGCAGGCTCCTCCACTCGCGCTGCACCCCAACGGACGGCCGGGCATTTGGCTCCGCTCCTCACGCGTATTGCAAATGATTTGCAATTGCACTAACTTCCGAAGGGTCAACTGAAACATGCCTGGGATGCCTATGCCTCGCTATCTTCTTTCCGCGCTGCTTGCCGTTGCCACGCTTTGTTCCACCATGCCCGCCCAGGCGCAGGATCGGTTCAAGGCCGTCACCTCCTTCACCATCATTGCCGATATGGCGCGCAATGTTGCGGGCGACGCTGCCGAAGTGGTGTCCATCACCAAGCCCGGCGCCGAGATCCACAACTACCAGCCGACCCCCGGCGACCTCGTGGGCGCGCAGGACGCCGACCTCATCTTGTGGAACGGGCTTAATCTCGAGCAATGGTTCGAGCAGTTCCTGGGCAACCTACCCGATGTTCCGAGCGTCGTGGTCAGCGAAGGCATCGAGCCCATCGGCATTGGCCAGGGCCCCTATCAGGGCAAGCCCAATCCCCATGCCTGGATGTCGCCCACCGATGCACTGACCTATGTTGCCAATATCCGGGACGCCTTTGTCGAGTACGATCCGGCCAATGCCGAAACCTACAAGGCCAATGCGGAGGCTTATTCCGCCAAGATCGAAGCCGCCATCGCCCCCCTGCGCACCCAGATCGAGGCCATTCCGCCCGAGCGCCGCTGGCTCGTCTCCTCGGAAGGCGCCTTCTCCTATCTCGCCCGCGACCTTGGCCTACAGGAGCTCTATCTCTGGCCCATCAATGCCGATCAGCAGGGCACGCCCCAGCAGGTGCGCCGCGTGATCGACACTGTGCGCGCCAACAACATCCCCGCAGTGTTCTCTGAATCCACCGTCTCGCCCCGGCCGGCCGAGCAGGTGGCGCGCGAAACTGGCGCCCATTATGGGGGCGTGCTTTATGTGGACTCGCTGTCGGACCCCGATGGCCCCGTGCCGACCTTTCTTGATCTTCTTGCCGTAACCACATCCACCATCGTTGCGGGGTTGCGCCCTTGAATGCCCTTGTCGAACCCGGCCTCGAGGTCGCCGATGTAACCGTTGCTTATCGCAACGGCCATACCGCCCTGCGCCATGCCAGCTTTGCCATTCCGCGCGGCACCATCACCGCGCTTGTGGGTGTCAACGGCTCGGGCAAATCCACCCTGTTCAAGGCCATTATGGGCTTTGTGCCCCTCAGCACCGGTTCGGTCAGCATTCTGGGCCTGTCTGGCAAGGCAGCGCTCAAGCGCAACCTCGTCGCCTATGTGCCCCAAAGCGAGGATGTGGACTGGAACTTCCCGGTGCTGGTGGAGGACGTGGTGATGATGGGGCGCTTCGGGCATATGAACATGCTCCGCATCCCCCGCGCCGTTGACCACCAGATGGTCACCTCCGCCCTTGAGCGCGTCGACATGCTTCCCTTCCGCAAGCGCCAGATCGGCGAGCTATCGGGCGGCCAGCGCAAGCGCGTCTTCCTCGCCCGGGCCCTCGCGCAAGAGTCGGCGGTGATCCTGCTCGACGAGCCGTTCACCGGCGTGGACGTCAAGACCGAGGACGCCATCATCGCCCTGCTCAGCGCGCTCCGGGACGAAGGCAAGGTGATGCTGGTCTCCACCCACAATCTGGGCTCGGTGCCTGAATTCTGCGACCGCACTGTGCTGGTCAAGGGCACCGTCCTCGCCCATGGCCCCACTCCCGAGATCTTCACGCGCGAAAATCTCGAACTCACCTTTGGCGGCGCCCTGCGCCATTTCGTGCTCGCCGGGCAGGGCCTGCATGCCGATGACGATCCGCGCCAGGTCTCGGTGCTCACCGACGATGAGCGGCCACTCGTCATGTATGGCGAAAAGGGCAAGATGACCACGCAGCAATCGGGTGCCGAGCCATGATCGAAGCGCTGCTGCAGCCCTTTACCTACAACTACATGATCAACGCTATGTGGGTGTCGGCGCTGGTCGGCGGCGTTTGCGCTTTTCTGTCGGCCTATCTGATGCTCAAGGGCTGGAGTCTCATCGGCGACGCCCTGTCGCACTCCATCGTCCCGGGCGTCGCTGGCGCCTATATGCTGGGCCTGCCCTTTTCACTCGGGGCGTTCCTGTCGGGCGGTCTGGCGGCCGGCGCCATGCTGTTTCTCACCCAGCGCACCAAGCTCAAGGAAGATGCGGTGATCGGGCTGATCTTCACCGGCTTTTTCGGGCTGGGGCTCTTCATGATTTCGCTCTCGCCCACCTCGGTCAATATCCAGACCATCGTCATGGGCAATATCCTGGCCGTCACGCCCAACGAAACCCTGCAGTTGGTGATCATTTCCTTGGTGACGCTGGGCGTCATGCTCCTCCTCTGGAAGGATCTGATGGTTACGTTCTTCGATGAATCCCATGCCCGCTCCATCGGGCTCAACCCGCCGCTGCTCAAGGTCATCTTTTTTACCGTGCTCAGTGCCTCCACGGTCGCGGCCATGCAAACCGTGGGCGCCTTCCTCGTCATCGCCATGGTCGTCACCCCCGGCGCCACTGCCTATCTCCTGGCCGACCGGTTCGGGCGCGTCATCACCATCGCGGTGCTGGTGGGCACCCTTTCAAGTCTTGTCGGCGCCTATCTCTCGTTCTTCCTCGATGGCGCCACCGGCGGCGTGATCGTGTGCCTCCAGACCATCGTCTTCCTGCTTGCCTTTGTGTTCGCCCCCAAGCACGGCATTCTCGCCAATCGCCGTCGCGCGGCGCGGGAGATCGCGCAATGAGCGAGTTCTGGCTCTACGCTCTCTGGCCCTTCAGCTTTCCCTTCATGACCAATGCCATGCTGATTGCGGTGCTGGTTGCCGTGCCCACGGCGCTCCTGTCCTGTTTTCTGGTGCTCAAGGGCTGGTCGCTGATGGGCGATGCCATTTCCCACGCCGTGCTCCCCGGCGTCGTGCTCGCCTATATCATTGGCCTGCCCTTTGGCGTCGGTGCCTTTATCGCCGGCATGGGCTGCGCCCTTTCGGTCGGCTTTCTGACTGAGCATAGCCGCATCAAGGAAGACACCGTGATGGGCGTGGTCTTTGCCGGTCTCTTTGGCCTCGGCATCGTGCTCTATACCGCGATCCAGACCGATGTACATCTCGACCACATCCTCTTCGGCGATATCTTGGGTGTCGATGGTGGCGATCTGGCGCTGTCGGGGATCATCGCGCTCCTGGTCTGCGGCGTGCTCGCCGCCAAATGGCGCGACTTTCTCCTGTTCACCTTCGATCCCCAGCAGGCCGGCGCTATCGGCTTGCCCGTGCGCGCCTTGCATTACGGGCTGCTGGTGCTGCTTTCCCTCACCATCGTCGCCGCCCTTTCGGCAGTGGGCATCGTGCTGGTGGTCGCCATGCTGGTGGGCCCCGGTGCCATCGCCTTCCTGTTGTCCAAGCGCTTTGGTCCAATGATGCTGCTGGCCACGGCTATTTCCGTGAGTTGTTCGCTCCTGGGCATCTATCTCAGCTTCTTCATCGACTCCGCCCCCGCTCCCACGATCGTGCTGCTGCTCAGCGGCGTCTTTGTAGCAACCTTCATCTGGACCACGCATCGCCCCGCGCCGCTGCCGGTTTGACCCCGGGGCATATCCCCGCGCCGATCACCTGTGATGGCGTGGGGCCCTTTCGCAACGCCTGTCCCCCTCTCCCGTTAACCTACCGGCAAACAGCCCAAGGGAAGAGGAGAAACATTCATGTTCAAGCGCACCACCGCATTGGTTTTGTTGACGGCGGGCCTCTGCAGCCCCGCTTTGGCGCAGGCCCAGCAGATCAACGGCGTCGACGTTCCCGCCGATCAGTTGGGTGCGGTGCAGGCCCGTTGCGACGAGCTGTCCAACAACAATGCTCCCGCGGGCACCGGCCAGGCGAGCGCCGCCACATCAGCGGCCACCCCCGACGCTACGGCGGGCACCAACCCCTCGGCCCCTTCGATCGGCGGCACCTCGCCCCTGGGCGGCAATGACGGAGCGACCGACGCCTCCAACAGCAATGCTGCAGGCTCGGTTGCTGATCCAGCCACCCCCGCTGCCCCGGCGACCAGCATTGACCTTGCTAGCATCGATATTGAAGCGTGTCAGGCTGGCGGCTTCACCACTGGCGCGGCTTCCAATTCGGCGGCTCCGGAAACGCCCGCTGCAACAACCACCAATTCCGGCGCGTCCGCTGCCCCCACGACCAATTAGCCTTTGCTGGCGCGCGGCAGGTCCGCGCGCCAGTTCGTTTCCCCGTTTAACCACCCACAATGCTGGCGGGGCGTCACCCAAAGCGCTAGCTTGCGCCCGATTCTGGGGACCAACGCATGAGCGCCGCACGACTTGCCACCAACCATTCGCCTTGCCGGTATGAGCGCTGAAGCCTCGTGAGTGCGCCACCCATTGTCTCGTTTTGGCATGGCCCCATTGGCTGGCTCGAGCGATTGTCGATCACCTCGTTTTTGCGGCACGGCCATTCCGTCGCCGTTTACAGCTTTGATCCGCTGGAGCTGCCTCCGGGCGCCGAGCGGCGCGACGCCGCCGAAATCCTCGGGCGTGAAGCGCTGGTGTTCTACAAGGACCGCGGCACACCGGCGGTATTTTCCGACCGCTTCCGGCTCGAACTTCTGCGCGCCGGGCGCGGCATCTATGCCGATCTGGACGTTTATTGCGTGCGCCCCTTTCCGGAGAACCCCGACTACCTGATGGGGTGGGAGCGCCCCGGCTCGATCAACAATGCCGTGCTGCATATTCCCGCCGACGCCCCGCTCCTGGGGGATCTTCTGGGCATATTCGAGCCGCATGATCGGCCGCTACTCGAGCCCCACCTACCCTTGGGCCGGCGAGTCGAAGTAGCGGCGCGGCGCCTGCTCGGGCAAAAAGTGCTGCCCCACCAGATGCAGTTCGGCGCCACGGGACCTTTTGCGCTTACCCATTTCATGGCCAAGCGCGATCTGCTCGACCGGGTGCAGCCCCAGCCGGTGTTTTATCCTCTCGCTTATGAGCAGATCCCGGCCCTGATGCAGCCCGGCAGCAGCGTCGGCCCGGCGCTCCGTCCCGAAACCCTCAGCATCCACCTCTGGCGTTCGCAGCTGACCAATCGCGGCCGCGCCGCCCTGCCCGCACCGCCTCCCGGGAGCGCCATGCGCCAACTCTGCGACCGCGAAGGCATCACGCTGGACTAAGAGAAGGCCGCTGTCGCTCCCCGGAACTCGCTGTCAATCCGGCCTCGAGCCGGGATCCGTCCTGAGCTGTCGTCCTGGGCAGTTCGCCTCGCCCTAACGCCCCAGTTTCTTCATCCACCAGCGCTTCCAGCGGTGCCGGGCGAAGCGGTAAAACAGCTCATTGCCCATCACATGCCGGTAGAGCCGCCCAAAGGCCACCCAGTGGAACATGCCGGCAAAGATGCCCCAGGGTTTGGCTTCCCCGGTATAGTGCAGAATGGCGGGGTCGAGCCCTTCATGGGCGTGGCGGGCATCGATCGTGTTCCAGCGCCAGGGCAGTTGCAGCCAGCGCCGCTTGAACACCAGGTTCAAGAAATCCTGGTCATAATAGATGCGCTCCATCACGCCTTCGCGCAGCGCCACTTCGAGCTGACCCAGGATGTCGGCGTCGCGCCATTGGGCGACATCGATCAGCACCAGCCCCGCATTGAAATAGGGATCGGCGGGATCGAGAATATCGCGATTGGCCTTGAGGTCACGGCCCCCGGTGATGAAGGCGCCCATCGTGTCGCGCACCGCCGCGATGGGATGGCCCAGCATGTCCATCTCCACCAGCTTTTCAATGGCGTCGCGCACCAGCATGTCGCAATCGAGATACAGCACCCGCTCCACCCCCGCCGGCAGCAGGCGATCGATCATCAGCCGGGCATAAACAATGTTACTCAGCCGCTTGTTGAGCGGCATCCGCGCCGCCACATCGGCGAACAAGGGGGAAGCGTCGAGGTCATACCATTCGAGCCGCGCCCCGAACTCGCTTTCAATGGCGAGCAGGTCCTCCTCGTGCTCCACCGTGAGCGTGCGATGAAACAGGTGAAACACCAGGTCGCTGCGCCGATGGGTGAACAGGCACACCGAGCGCATCGTGGCATAGGCCGGCGCCCAGAAATTGTCGTCAAAGGTCAGCGCGATATGGATGGGGCGGTCGCTCAAGGGAAACTCTCTTTAGGCCGGCCAGCGAGCACCGCAATCAGCGACAGCAGCACGGTGTAAACCAGCGTTTGGGCCAACACGCCGAACATTGCGTTGGTCAGCCCCATGCCCGCATAGCCGACGCTGGCGACCAGCGCCAGATAGAGCGCTGGTGCGCGATGCGACCCTTGGGCGCGCCAGGCGCCGGCAAACGGCGCGATGAGGATCAAGCCATAGGCGAGCAAGCCCAAAAGGCCCCCCGAAACCGCAAAGTCGGCGATGTCATTGTGCAGATGGTCGTATTTGGGAAACCGCTCCCCTGGAGGAGCAAACTGCGCTGCGGCCTCCATGAAGTGCCCCAGCCCGTGCCCCCAGACCGGCGAGGCCATGAAGGCCGCCAAAGCGCTGCGATACATGATGAGGCGCTGGCTGGTGGAATCGTCGCCAGGCTCGCCCGAACGGAACAGCGACACGATCTCGCCAAAGGGCCCCGTGCGCTCGATCCAGCCGGTGCCGATCAGCACGGCAAACACCAGCAGCGCGGCAACTGCACCGCACCCGATCAGCAGCCAGGCGCGCCGGCGCGGCAGATAATGCAGCGCGGCACCGGCAAGCGCGGCCATGCTCATGGGCACAAAGGCCACCAGCGGCCCGCGCGAGCCGGAAAACCAGATCGCCAGCAGCGCCGCGACCGGGCCGAGCAGGAACACTGCCCGCCAACGCCATCGGCTCAACACCCCCACTGCCGCGACAAAGCCCAAAGTCAGCGCCAGGTCGGCCAGGTGGATGGGGTTGTTGACCAGCACCCCCCCGCGCGGCTCGCCCATGACAAAGACGTCGAATCCCGCGACCACCGCTCCTGCGATAGCGCCCAGCAACGCCAGCGTCCCGACCGCCGTTAGGGTCAGGCGCGCGCCCAATTGCTCAACCAGGGCAGCATGCGGCGCGGCCAGAAACAGGGGCACAAGAAAAATGATGGCACCAAACGACATCGGCTCGCGTGCGGAACCCGCAATGGCCAGCAGCATCAAGGCGCCGGCGACCAGCGGCAGCCAGGTCGCTGGCTGCCCAAGCGCCCCGCGCCCTTCAGCCGTGGGCAGCAGGGTCAAGCCCACCCCGATCAGCACCAGGGTGAGCATATTGGCGGCCCCCGGCGCCAGCGTCGGCAGGGTCAGCCCGCAAACCAGGGCGCACCATGCCAGCATGGTAAGGGTTGATCGAAGCAAGCGCAGGTCCTGGGCTGAGTGGCTGGGGCGACCATGGTCGCTGCCGCCCCGGCCGTCAACCGGCGCTCACCCCCTGACCACATGAGTGTGGCTTTCGCGCCCCGCTTGACGCGCGGCAATTCCGCAACTAAAGAAGTTACATGAAAAGATCCAGTCGCCTTTCCGTTGCCCTTCATGCCCTTGTGCATCTGCACGCCCAGCCCGAGGACGCGCTGACCTCGGGGGTTCTGGCGGTGTGCCTGCAAACCAATCCGGTGGTCGTCCGCCGTGTGCTCGGCAGCCTGCGCGAAGCGGGTTTGGTGGGCTCCAGCAAGGGCCATGGCGGGGGCTGGCAGTTGGCGCGCCCCGCCCCCGAGATCAGCGTCTTTGATGTGTACCATGCCTTGGGGGAAACCCTTCTCGTGCGCACCGAAAGCGAGCCGGGCGATCCCGGCTGCGCCATTGTGCGCACCGTTGACGGGGTGATGAACGAGGTGCTGGCCGATGCCGAAGCCCTGCTCGCCAACCGGCTGCGCCGCCTGAGCATTGCCCAACTCGCGGCGGGCGCAACGGCGCTTCCCGCTCTTTCACATTCTTCCGAAAGCCATTTTCATGGATGACGTACTTGTTGTCGGCGGCTCGTTCGCCGGCCTTTCCGCAGCCCTCCAGCTCGGGCGCGCGCGCCGCAAGGTGAGCGTGCTCGATACCGGGCTCAACCGGAACCGCTATGCCGACAGTGCCCACAATGTGCTGGGTCATGACGGGGTAGCGCCCGGCGATATCCTCGCTGCCGCCCGCCGCCAGCTCGAGGCTTATCCCACGGTCAGGCTGATCGAGGGCCGCGCCAGCACCGTTTCAGGCGAGCCCGACGATTTCACGATCACCACCGAGACCGGGGACAGCTTTGCCGCTCGCCGATTGATCCTGAGCTATGGCATCACCGATGAAATGCCCCCCATCCCCGGCTTTGCCGAGGCATGGGGCAAATCGGTGATCCATTGCCCATTCTGCCACGGCTATGAAGCGGGCCCGCGCTGGGGGCTGCTTTACAGCACCCCCATGTCGCTGCATGCCCCGGCCCTTTATGGCGATTGGACCGAGGACATCACGCTGATCCTGGATGGCAATGCCATCCCCGACGCGGAGCGCAACAAGCTGCAGCGACGGGGCGTCAAGATCCATGATGGCAAGCTGGCCGCGGTCCACCAGGACAACGGCCAGATGTCGGGCGTGAGCCTCGAAGATGGCACCGAGGTTGAACTCGATGCGCTTTACGCCCATCCCCGCAATCATCCATCCGCCGACCTGCACGAGCAGCTGGGGCTCGAGACCGACACCACGCCCACCGGCACCATGGTGGTGGTGGGCGAGCGCCAGGCCACCTCGCGTGAGGGGGTCTTCGCGGCGGGCGACCTCACCACCCCGATGCACAGTGTCACCAGCGCCGCCTATGCCGGCTCGATGGCCGCCATGGGCGCGCAGCAGTCCATGCTCGATTAACGCAGCCAGCCCTTGGGGCTGGGGTGCAGTTCCATCTGCCCCCCGGCCGTGGCCGCGTCGATCGCCGCGATCTCCTCGGCGCTGAGCGCAAGATTGTTGAGCACGCCCAGATTGTCCTTGAGCTGGTCGAGATTGCGCACCCCGATCAGCGCCGAAGTCATTTCCGGGCGCCGCAACACCCAGCTCAGCGCCAGCTGCACCAGGCTCTGCCCGCGCGCCTTGGCAATTTCGCCGAGCTTGTCGACCGCCTCGAGCACGCGCGGCTCGATATGGCTGGCGCGCAACGAGCCATTGGGGTTCTCCCCGCGCGTGCCTTCCTTTTTGCCATTGTTGTATTTGCCCGACAGCACGCCCTGCGCCAGGGGCGAAAAGGCGATCATGCCGATCCCTAATTCCCCACAGGCGTCGATGGTGTGATCGTTCTCGATCCAGCGATTGAGCACGGAATAGCTGGGCTGGTGAATGGTGGTCTGCACCCCCATTTCCTTGAGGATCCGGTAGGCCTCGCGCGTTTGCGCCTCTGGATAGGACGAGATGCCGACATAAAGCGCCTTGCCGACCCGCACCGCATGGGCCAGCGCCCCCATGGTCTCCTCGAGCGGCGTGTTGGGATCAAAGCGGTGGGAGTAAAAGATATCGACATAGTCGAGCCCCATCCGCCCCAGGCTCTGGTCAAGGCTCGCCAGCAGATATTTGCGGCTGCCGAACTCGCCATAGGGGCCCGGCCACATATTGTAGCCCGCCTTGGTGGAAATGATCAGCTCGTCCCGATAGGGGCGAAAATCGCGCGCCATCACCTGGCCGAACAGCTCTTCGGCCGAGCCAGCCGGAGGCCCGTAATTGTTGGCGAGGTCGAAATGAGTGACACCGGCATCAAAGGCGTGGCCCAGGATTTCCATGGCGCTGGGGTAGTCGCGCGTGCCCCCGAAATTCTGCCACAGCCCGAGGCTCACCACCGGCAGCTGCAGGCCCGAACGGCCGGAATGGCGATATTGCATTGCGTCGTAGCGCGCCGTATCAGCCCGATAAGTCATGGTTCTTGCCTCCCAGAAATGTGCGATTGCGCGACGGCGCGCTGCTTGGCGCAGGGCGTGACGCGATGATAGAGAGCCAGACGCCATTCAGCGTCTGCCGGAATCCCGATGCCCGATAACTTGCCGCAAGCCGCCCTGCCATACAAGGTCATGGCCGTTTATAAGTTCGCTGATCTGCCCGATGCCGCGGCCATTCAGCCGGTGCTGGCGCAGTTCTGCTGCGCGCGCGCGATCAAGGGCACGCTGATCCTCGCGCCTGAAGGCATCAATGGCACGGTTGCCGGCACCCCCGAGGCCATCGACGCCCTGCACGCCTTTTTGCTCGAAGATCGGCTATGGGCGGGCCGGCTCAATGGTGCCGAGATCAAGTTCTCCGGCGCTGCCGAAATGCCCTTCCTGCGCATGAAGGTTCGCCTCAAGCACGAGATCGTCACCCTGCGCGCCCCCGAAGCCAATCCGTCCCAAACCGTGGGCACCTATGTGGCACCCGCCGACTGGAACAGCCTGATCGAGCGCGATGATGTGGTGCTGGTCGATACCCGCAACGACTACGAAGTGGGGCTGGGCACCTTCAAGGGCGCGCTCGATCCAGCGACCGCGACCTTCACCGAGTTCAAGGACTATGTGGCGACCCATCTTGATCCCGCGCGCGACAAGAAAGTCGCCATGTTTTGCACCGGCGGCATCCGCTGTGAAAAGGCGTCTTCGTACTTGCTGAACCAGGGTTTTGCCGAAGTCTATCACCTCAAGGGCGGCATTCTGGCTTATCTGGAAACCGTGCCCGAACCCGAAAGCCGCTTTGAGGGCGAATGCTTTGTGTTCGATGATCGCGTCGCGGTCGGCCATGGCCTCGCACAAGGTGAAGCCACCCTCTGCCGCGCCTGTCGCCACCCGCTCACCCCCGCCGATCGCGCCGATCCGCGCTTTAGCGAAGGGGTCGCCTGCCCGCATTGCGCTGACGACACCGCCAAGCATGCCGCCGCCGCCGAGCGGCAAAAACAGATCGAACTCGCCCGCCAACGCGGCACCGCCCATCTCGGCGACGAAGCCGCCGAAGCCGCCCGCCGCGCCAAGCAACGCAAACGCGACCAAGCCGAACAATCCCGTCTGCGGAACAGCCAGGGTTAATGCGCCGGCGCACCTTACCGGCAGGCGCGCACGCTCTCTCCGACCCACCAGCTGTCATCCCGGCCCTGAGCCGGGATCCATCCTGAGATGCGGGTAAGGGGCCTTTACCCCTTGACCCGATACCGCAGCACCACGCCGCCGGTTTGCAGGGCGCGGGCTTCCAGCAAGGTCCAGTTCTGCGGCTGCTCGGCGGGCTTGAAGAGAGGCGTGCCGCGCCCCTGCACCACTGGCGCCAGGCACAGCCGGTATTCGTCCACCAACCCTGCCGCGAGCAGGCTGCCCAGCAGCTGCGCGCTGCCAAACACATAAAGATCGCCGCCATCCTCGCGCTTGAGCGCGGCGATGGTTTGGGCCGCATCGCCCGCGAGCACCCGCGTATTGTTCCACTCGGCGGTTGTGAGTGTGTTGGACACCACGATCTTGGGAATGGTGTTCATGCGCTCGGCGATCAAGCCTTCATCGGTCGCTGTGGGCCAGTAGGCCGCCATGCCCTCATAGGTCTTGCGCCCGAAGATCAGGGTTTTGTCGCCCTCCATCTGTTCGCGCGACTGCGCCTCGAGTTCGGGGCCCCAGACCACATTGTGAAAGCTTAAATCCCAGGGCTGGGCGCCTTCGAAGTAGCCATCCAGCGTCATGACGTTCCAGGCCAGCAATGAACGCATACAAACCTCCTATTGGTTGCCGGGCGCGATCCATTGGCTGACAAAGCCGGGGATCGCCCCGCTTACGGATCAAAGAGCGGGCATTAATTGGCGAGCGCGAGCGCCAGGGCGTCCATCAGCTGGCGCGTGCCTTCTTCGCGCTGGCGCGAATTGTCGAGCCCGTCGAGGAACGCGCCTTGTTCGGTGACGATCATCCGCGTGCCCTCGCCTTCGGACACCAGCTCGACCGTCGCGACCGATACCGAAATGCGCCGGCCGTCCATCAGCATCTCATAGGCGTAGACGATGCGCTGATTGGGGACGATGTCGTGATAGCGCACATCGAACACGAACTGGGCGCCGTTTGGCCCGTTATCGGCCTGGTATTCCCGGCCTCCGACCTTGAACTCGAAAATCTCGCCCACGGGAAACCACTTCGCCTTTTGTTCCCGGTCCGACCAGGCGCGAAACACACGCTCTGGCTTGGCGGGAAGAACCCGGTCAATGGTGAAGCTGCCATGGGAAACGGAACGATCGGTCATGAATCTCTTCCTTTGGATGGTGTTGGTGGTGAAGGCTCGTCATCCTCGGCCAGCAAGGCGCCCAGTCGATCAAAGCGCTGCGCCCATGCCTGGCGGCGCTGGTTGATCCAGCGTTCGGCGCTCCCCAAAACCTCGAGGTCGAGCGTGCAGGTGCGCACCCGGCCCACTTTTTCGGTTCGCACCAGCCCGGCGTCTTCAAGCACCCGCAGGTGCTGTGTCAGGCCGGGCAGCGACATGGCGAACGGCTCGGCAAGCTCGCTCACCGTTGCCGATCCGGCGGTCAGCCGCTCCACCACCGCCCGACGGGTCGGATCGGCAAGGGCGCGGTAGATCTGGTCGAGTTGGTCGTCTTGGTTAAGCATGCACTTAAGTATCGCAGTCCAGCCGGGGCGTCAATGCTTAAGTTTTCGCTTAAGTATCTGAATGCCCAATTGCCTGGCGGGCTTAGCCGCGCGACTGGTGCACATAGCCCCGCGCCGAGGCGGGTATTTCGGCGGCCAGCCATTCGCGAAAGCGGCGTAGCTTCGTCGTTTCGCGTCGCCCTTTGGCCGTCGCCAGCCAATACTGATGGGGTCCGCTCACTGGACCGGTAAAGGGGCGCACCAGCCGGCCATCGCTGACCGCATCGGCGCTCATCATGTCCACCGCCATCAGCACGCCTTGTTCGGAAATCGCCGCATCAAAGGCGAGCGAGGGATCGGAATAGGTGGGCCCATGCAGGCGCCGCTCTGCGTCCAACCCCACCGATTGCAGCCACAGATCCCAGGACAGCATGGTAGTTTCATCGCGGATCACGGGCACCCCATACAGATCGCTGGGATGCTTGAGGGCCCGAGCAATGGGCGGCGCACACACGGGCTGGAACTCGGCACCCCCGATCGGTGTCGCGATCACGCCCGGCCAGTTGCCGGCGCCAAAGCGAATGCCGCAGTCGATATCGGGGCGCTGCAGATCGAGCATGGCACCAGTCACTGTCAGCCGTACCTCGATCTCGGGATGAAGCGTCGTGAACTTGTTGATCCGCCAGATCAGCCAGCGCGAAGCGAAAACGCTCCCCACCGTCAGGTTGAGAATGGCCTCGTCGCTGCCGCTCAGTTCCGCCAGCCCGTCCTGGAGCGCGGCAAAGCCGGCACTGAGCTGGGGCAAGGCAGCGCGCAAGGCTGCGGTGGGCACCAGCCCCTGCCCCGTACGCTCGAACAGCTCCATCCCCAGCCGCGCCTCGGCCCGGCGCAAATGCTGGCTGACGGCGCCAAGGGTCACGCCCAGCTCCTCGGCCGCTGGCGCCAGTGCACCGCGACGCGCCACGATTTCGATCGCGCGCACCGCGTTGAGGGGAATGGGAAAGCCCTTGCTCATGGAGATTTTCTATAATGGCGCCGCAACCCTGTCGATTGCCCGAGCTCCGACCCGCGCGCATTCTGGGCCCCATCTCACACCTTGCCCCGGAAAGGAGCCGACAAAATGTTTGTTCTTGCCCGTCTCCGTCAATGGCTGTTGCCCTGGTTCAGCCTGCCCGCCGCGCCACCGCCCGAGCCGGAAGCGCCGGGGCTGCGCGACTGGGCCGATCTGCCCCCGCACCACCCGGTTTGCGAGGGAGCGCCGTAGACAAGCCACATTCGCGCGTTCCAAGGGGAGCAACCCCCGACGGGCCCTGCCCGCCGCCCCAAAGGAGCTGATCCATGTTGCGCCCACTCGTTCTTGCTGCCGTCCTGATCTTGCCGCTCACCGCCGCCCAGGCGCAGCAAGCCGCGCCGACCACGACCCCCGCGCCAGCCGAAATCAGCATCGATCCGGCCGCCCCGGTTAATGCCACGCCCAAGCAGGCCAATCTGCTCACCGGGCTTTATGCCACCAAGGCCATCATCGAGATCTGCGCCATCACCGTGGATGAAAATGCCACCTCGCGCATGAACAACGACCAGAAGCGCTTCGAGGCGGGCCTGGGCATGGATGACGCTGCCGCGACCGAGGCCTATGCCAAGATCAAGGCCGATGTGGAGCGCACCACGCCCGATTGCGCCGAAGGTGGCGCTGACCGGCAAAATGCCGAAGCGGTGGTGAACATCTATGCCGGGATGAAAAGCGGCAGTTAACGCGCGCTAAACCATCTTTGCGGTCCCCCGCGGTTCTGCTAGACGCTTGCCCATGACAACGCCGCAGAACCGCATCCGCAATTTTTCCATCGTCGCCCATATCGACCATGGCAAGTCCACCCTGGCCGACCGGCTGATCCAGCTCACCGGTGGGCTGGAGCTGCGCGAGATGAAGGAGCAGGTGCTCGACTCGATGGATATCGAGCGCGAGCGCGGCATCACCATCAAGGCGCAAACCGTGCGCCTCAAATACCACGCGGCAGATGGCGAGGATTATATCCTCAACCTCATCGACACGCCCGGACACGTCGACTTCGCCTATGAAGTCAGCCGGAGCATGGCCGCCGTCGAGGGCTCGCTCCTTGTAGTCGACGCTTCCCAGGGCGTTGAGGCGCAGACCTTGGCCAATGTGTACCATGCCCTCGACGCCGGCCACGAAATCGTGCCCGTGCTCAACAAGGTCGACCTGCCCGCCGCCGATATTCCGCGCGTCAAACAGCAGATCGAGGACGTGATCGGCATTGATGCGTCCGATGCGCTCGAGATCTCAGCCAAGACCGGGCTCGGCATCGACACCGTGCTCGAAGCCATCGTCACCCGCCTGCCCCCGCCCAAGGGCATTCTCGACGCCCCGCTCAAGGCGCTCTTGGTTGATTCGTGGTACGACACTTATCTCGGCGTCGTGGTGCTGATCCGCGTTGTCGATGGCACGGTCAAAAAGGGCCAGCGCATCCGCATGATGGCGTCTGGCGCCGTGTATGAGCTCGACCGCGTCGGCGTGTTCACCCCCAAGCTTGTCGATGTCGGCGAACTCGGCCCAGGCGAGCTCGGCTTTTTCACCGCTTCCATCAAGGAAGTGGCCGATACCAATGTGGGCGACACCATCACCGATGATCGCAAGCCCACCAGCGAAGCCCTCCCAGGCTTCCGCCCGGCCCAGCCTGTGGTGTTCTGCGGCCTCTTTCCCGTCGATGCCAGTGATTTCGACGAGCTGCGCGCCGCCATGGGCAAGCTGCGGCTCAACGACGCCAGCTTTTCGTTCGAGATGGAAACCTCGGCCGCGCTCGGCTTTGGCTTCCGCTGCGGCTTTTTGGGCCTGTTGCACCTCGAAATCATCCAGGAGCGCCTTTCCCGCGAGTTCAACCTCGATCTGATCGCCACCGCCCCTTCGGTGGTCTACGAGGTCGAGATGACCAACGGCGAGGTGGTGATGCTCCACAACCCCGCCGATCTGCCCGATGTGATGAAGATCGCCGAGATCCGCGAGCCCTGGATCAAGGCCACCATTCTCACCCCCGACGAATATCTCGGCTCGATCCTCAAGCTTTGCCAGGACCGCCGCGGCATCCAGCGCAATCTCTCCTATGTCGGCAATCGCGCCATGGTGGAATATGATCTGCCGCTCAACGAGGTGGTGTTCGATTTCTATGATCGGCTGAAATCCATCTCCAAGGGCTATGCCAGCTTTGATTACCAGCTGGCCGAGCATCGCCCCGGCGATCTCGTGAAGCTTTCGGTGCTGGTCAACAGCGAGCCGGTGGATGCCCTTTCGATGCTGGTGCACCGCACCGTCGCCGAATCGCGCGGCCGCATCATGTGCGAAAAGCTCAAGGACCTCATTCCGCCCCACCTGTTCGTCATTCCGATCCAGGCGGCGATTGGCGGCAAGATCATCGCCCGCGAAACCGTGCGCGCCATGCGCAAGGACGTGACGGCCAAGTGCTATGGCGGCGACGCCACCCGCAAGCGCAAGCTGCTGGAAAAGCAAAAAGCCGGCAAGAAGCGCATGCGCCAGTTCGGCTCGGTGGAAATCCCGCAAGAAGCCTTCATCAAGGCGCTCAAGATGGGTGACGACTAACCGGTTCGCGCCTTACGCTCCGCTAAGGGCGGATCAAAAGGGCGAACGAGCCGCGTCAAGGCTGGGCTCGGTGTCACCCCGGCCTTGAGCCGGGGCCATCCTGAGATGCTTGGAGGTTCGCTACTGCTTGAAGCAGTTCTCCCGGTGCCACTGCAAGAAGGCAGGATGTGGCCGGTCGCGCTTCGAAACGGGCCCAATCAAACGCCCTGTCTTGTTGATTAGGCTTGCCGCTCCATCGCGATCATTCACATGCCGAGACACGATGATCTCAAGATCATCGTTGATCCCGATTAGGCCCCGATCAAACATCCAGTGCGCGGTGCCCGAGAGCGCCAGCCCATTATTGATGCTGTCGGGCCCGTTATGCTCCACCGGACGGATATGGGCAGCCGCCACTTCAGCGCGCCCACCTCCATTGATGAGCTTCAGCCCCGTCACTGCACAGCGCTCGTTATAGGCCTGCAGCACCACCCTCCGAAACACACGATCCCGCACAACGCGGGAGGTCAGTGTAGCAACACGCTCCCGCTCCTGCTCGTAAACAAATGCAGACTGTCCTTCCTCGAACTGGAAGGCGAGGGGCTCGTCGATGACCTGAGCCCCCACTCTAGGCAGCAAAGGATGATCTTCGACCAATCCCCGCGACAGAATGCGGTCGAAATCCTGGGGTGTGATCGGGCGCACCGCTGCCTGAGCGCGCCCTGACATCTTGCCGAGTTCGTTCAGCAGCCCCCTCTCCGCTAAACCGTCCTCCAAAATAAACGGGACTGGCGTAGCGAAAGACATATAGCTACCCGGCTCAATCAGGGCCAAATACATGTTGTCTGCGCTTGGATCGGGCACCACCTTTTGTACCCGGGCGACGGCATTATAACCTTTGCTGCCAGGTACCTTTCGAGGCTCATAATAGACAATCCAGTCGCCAATGCAGGCCGACACTCGTGACAGATACTG
Organism: Devosia sp. Z6_126; assembly: GCF_058133495.1. NCBI lineage: Bacteria > Pseudomonadati > Pseudomonadota > Alphaproteobacteria > Hyphomicrobiales > Devosiaceae > Devosia > Devosia sp. Z6_126. The sequence goes on from NZ_JBYUNO010000001.1 coordinate 574,939, forward strand.
CTTGGGGAACTGGTACTGCGTTGCTGGGCTGTCCTCGTATTCGGAGTCCTCACGATGTATGAATACTCCGAAACCCATCGCCTTCCCTCGTCCACTAGATTGATCACACTGGCGGGATACTAGGCTAAAGCGCGTAAGTACAAGTGTCTATATCGTGGGTTATGCCGCAGCTTTGTCTATGTCGAAGCTGAGCTTGATTCGGAAAAAACTTCTCCCTGCAGATTTCGCTAGCCTATCCTCTGATGTCGTCTGGTCGGGAATTCAGCAGAAAGCCTGCATCAATGGCCTGAAGGTGCGTGGCGATTAGTGCGATTACACTCTTCTTAGTAAAGGCTGCTGCCGCCCCGTATGCACAACCTCTACATTCCTGCACTCGACACACCTGAGCACCCGCTTGTCACTCCGCCTTAGCTGGGGCCCGTCCCTAGATTGTTGTCACTGGCGCGCCCCACGTCTTCGCGCAAAGGACCCCCAACGTGCCGCCAAGCGCATGTCAGGCAATCTCAAGATGGTAAATGAGATGCGTGACTGTATAAGAGTCTGTCTGGTTTGCCACTTCGGCAGATTTAGGTACGGTTCGATGAGCCCTCAATTAAATCGTGGGCTCCTCGAGGGGGCACATGCAGGATATCAAAGAAGGGCAGCTTCTAGCTATCCATTTCGACTTGCCTAGGCATGTCATACCGCTTCAGACTTTCATAGAGACTGCTGAAAACGCAGGCCGCATAGCAGAGGTGATTAACCAAGAACTGTTCGGCGGCAGTTTCACGCTCGAGGTCGTCATCGTTCCTCCGGAGGAAGGGTCATTCCTCAGCCAACTCGGAATTGTCGTGACTGCCGTTAGTGTCTTCGTTGCCGGTGCGATCGTTTCTGGCCCGTTGGGTGACTTCGGGTCAGGGATATTCGAGGAAATTGTCTCCAAGGACGCTTCCGATGTGGGGAAGGAACTGGTGAAAAACGTCCGCGCTGCTTTTGAGGAGCTTACGTCGTCTGCGGAGGACAGGGAGGCGAAGTGTGTTGCAGCGTCAATTGTGACCGTTGCTGCCGTGAAATGGATACTGCAGGAGGACAACGAGGAGTTGGAAGTGCTCCCCATTGCGCCGGCTCTAAGGGTCGCCTTCGTCGCTAAGCGCCGCTTCTACGACGCCTGTAAAGATGTACCGGATCTCCAGGCTATTGGCTTTAGCCGACAGCCAACGTTTCCGATTAAGAGGCGCGACTTCCAGCGTATCAGTGAAATTCCCGAAGGTGCCGACGACGACGAGTGGCGGGTCTCAATCGAAAACATCACTGGGACATCCCCCAACTGGAACCGCAAGGACACGGCGAGAAACTGGAAGGGTGCTGACCCGGACGGGCACGCTCGTTTCTTCGTCATCCGCGACGAGCGCTTTTGGGATATGGTATTCAGGGGCGATCTTAACCCGCGCATTGCTGATAGCATGAGGGTTCAGTGGGCCTACAAGCAAGGACCGAAACGTCGCAAGAACCACATCGTTCTTCGAGTGTTGGAATTCAACGGCGTCAAGGTGTCCGACCAGATGACCGACCGCGAGCTCCGTCCGTTTCTCGATAGCTTCCGGCGAGTCGAGAATGACGAGCCGTCCTTGTTCGACGATCCGCGCTAGGGTTTGAAGCTGCTCCGCCCCAGCTAGTCAGGATTTCATCGCAGCTTCGTTGGATGTCTGCTTTCCGGCACGCCCAACGTAGTCTCCGTGACCCCGATGGGGTCGCTAGTCGACATCGGCCGCTTCAGCGGGAATGCCAGCTTTGCCGATCAGGGGCCCTGCCGCTGCCGTGGGCCAACTGGTTTGCCGATTTTTATCCCCGCCCCTTCACCGAGCCGTATCGTCTCCTGCCCCCACAGGAGAAAGTCCCAAAAAACCATGGCAAAAATCCTTCGCATCACCCCGGCGCTGGCGGAGCGGCATGAGGCATTGTGGTTGCGCCTGACGGCGCTGCAGGAACAGGCGCGCAGCGTGGCGGCGAAAAAGCCCGAGGCGCTGTTGCCTGACGAGGTGCGGATGGCGGCCGAGGCCGTGTTGCATGATGCGCCGATGTTTGGGCCCAAGCGGCGGGCACGGGAAAAGCTGCCGCCGGCAGCGCCCAGCTGGGGCGGGCTTTCTGTGCAGCTGGGGCAGGCGCTGGCGCTCTTGGCGGCCTATGAGGCCAGCCATACCGGCTGGAGCGAAGAAGATCGCTTTCGGGTGTGGCTGACGCGGCCGCTGCCGATGCCGGTGCGGCGCTTGTTGCCGGCCGAACAGTTTTCGCCCCAGGGGCGCGACGAGATGCGCTCGATGCGCCAGAAACTGGCCTTGCGGATGGACCGGGCCTTTCGCGATCACTTCAGCCGCGGCTACCAGGCCGGGATTGCCGCCGCCCGGCGGGCGGAGCCGCTGTGGGAAGCGGTGCCGCCGGCGCGGCTCGATCCGGGGTTTCCCGCCATTCGCCAGCTCTAGCGCGCAGAAAGAGGCGGGCAGTTATCCCCGCCCCCTTTTTGGGGGTGTATGGTGCTGGCCATTCCCCCGCAGGAGCGGCGCTGCAGCGACCAGATGGCGGATGGAACAGCCGGGACGGGGTGCGTCGCTGCACGCCGTGGGTCCGAGCCGCATTGGACAGTTCGCCCCCTGCCGACTTGGGGGGCGCGCTTTGCGCGCTGGATCGGTAAATCCCGGCCGCCCCGAGGCGATGTCGTCTCACTCCAACCATCCCAAGAGGCGCCATCGCCTCGGGGTCTGCTCCCCCGCGTCGCCGCAGGCGATCGCGACCTAGCTCCGCGCGTCCGCAGGACGTCGCGCACAACCGCCTAGCCGTCAGGCTATGGCGAGCCTCCCTGCGTCGCTCTTGCGATCGCGCCGACCCGCGGCCCCGGCCAGCGGGCGCTTGTGCACGCCCCTTGCACCCGGCCCCGGCACGGGCCATCTATGCCCGGCCGCCGAAAAACCCCCGGGAGATGTTTGCCCCATGCGCCGTATTGCTCGCCTTGCCGCCCTTGTTCTCCCGGTGCTGGCGCTCGCCGCCTGCGGCGATTCCCGTGAAGTGGGGAGCGTGGGGGTCGACTGGACCGGCAATGACATTGCCATCGATGCCGTGCCCGATCCGGAAGTGGCCGGTGTCGTCTGCCACCTCGCCTATTTCAACCGCGGCTTTATCGATCGCATCTCGCAGGGCAACTGGTTCGAGGACCCCTCCTATTCGGCGCTGGATTGCTCGGCCGTCGGCCCCATCACCGTGGGCGATATTTCCACCCGCCCCGGGGGCGAGGAAATCTTTCGCGAAAACCGCTCGCTGATCTGGAAGTCGTTGCGCGTCACCCGGATCTATGACGCGGCCAATGATGCGCTGGTGTATCTCGGCCATGCCCGCCAGATCCAGCAGGGCTCGGGCAAGATGAGCCTGTCGGTCGTGCCGCTGCGCGGCGAGAATGTCACCTGGCTCAACGCCCCGCCCGCCGCCGCGGCCGCCCCTGGCCCCGCAGCGGCCGCGCAATAGCATGGGCTCGCGCGCCGAGTGCTCCACGCACAAAATCATTCCGCCGCGCCCGGCTTCAAACGGCGCGGCGGAGTACGATATTGTTCCCGACAACCAAACGCGAACGAGCCCAAGGATTTCACCATGGCCATTCTGATCGGCGACACCGCCCCCGATTTCACCCTCGAAAGCACCGAGGGCACCATCCATTTCCACGATTACATCGATGGCTCCTGGGCGGTCCTCTTCTCCCACCCCAAGAACTTCACCCCCGTCTGCACGACCGAACTGGGCTATACCGCCAAGCTCAAGCCCGAGTTCGAAAAGCGCGGCGTCAAGGTGTTGGGTCTTTCGGTCGACAAGCTCGAGGACCATGCCGGCTGGGCCGCCGATATCGAGGAAACGCAGGGCTCCGCCCTCAACTTCCCGCTGCTGGCCGATACCGATGGCACCGTGGCGCGCCAATATGACATGATCCATCCCAATGCCGACAATACGCTCACCGTGCGGTCGGTGTTCGTGATCGGGCCGGACAAGAAGGTCAAGCTCAAGATCGAGTATCCCGCCTCCACCGGCCGGAACTTCGACGAAGTGCTGCGGGTGATCGATTCCCTGCAGCTAACCGCCAAGCACCAGGTGGCGACCCCGGTCAACTGGCAGAACGGGGATGACGTGATCATCGTGCCGGCCGTGTCCAATGAACAGGCCAAGGCAAAGTTTCCCGAGGGCTGGACGGAACTGAAGCCCTATCTGCGGATTGTTCCTCAACCCCGCGCCTAGTGGCGCGACTGTCTTCTCCCTGACCACTCGGGCGGCAGCAATGCCGCCCTTTTCTTGTGGTGCGTGTGGCGCCCTATTCGGCCGCCACCCCGGTGCCGATCGCGCAGGCGACCCCGGTCCCCTGCAGCCCGCAATAGCCGTTCGGGTTCTTGGCCAGATATTGCTGGTGATAAGGCTCGGCATAAAAGAACGGCCCCGCCGGGGCGATCTCCGTCGTGATCGGGCCAAAGCCACGTGCCTTGAGCTGCGCTGCATAAGCATCGCGGCTGGCGCGCACGATCTCCGCCTGCTCGGGCGTCGTGGTATAAATGGCCGAGCGATACTGGGTCCCCACATCATTGCCCTGCCGCATGCCCTGGGTGGGGTCATGCTCCTCCCAGAACGTCTTGAGCAGCTGCTCAAGGCTGATGCGGGCGGGGTCGAACACCACCTTGACCGCCTCGGTATGCCCGGTGCGGCCGGAACACACTTCCTCATAAGTGGGATTGGGGGTGATCCCGCCCTGATACCCCACCGCCGTCACGGTGACGCCCGGGAGTTGCCAGAACAGGCGCTCTGCACCCCAAAAGCACCCGAGCCCCAGATAAATGGTCTGGGCGCCGGCAGGGTGAGGACCTGCGAGCTTTTCGCCGCTGACATAATGATTTTCAGAGGTCACGAGGGGCTGCTCGCGGCCAGGCAGGGCGTCGGCAGCAGTGGGCAGGCTCGTCGGCTTGGTTTTGAAGAACATGGATTTTCCTTTGTGCTCTGGAGAGCGTCAGATCTGGCTCTGGCGAACAAAGCGCTCCGTTCTGGGGGTGCGGCCCATCAGCGCGAGAACAATGCCCGGTACGCCAATCACCGCAAACGCCGGATAGGTCAGCAACACCGAAAGCGCTGTGCCCAGGAGATCGGCAAAGAAGCGGCTGGCAAAGAACTCCTGCACCGCCAGCAGGCTTGGCAGGTGCCAGCTGCTCCACGCATTGGCGAGGCTCGTGAACTCCAGGGCATTGGCTGCCAGCGACCTTGTTCCATCGACGACAAGCAGAACCAGGGCTAAACCGATCAACCAGGTGCCCGCGATCCGCAGAAAAAGTCGCATTTCAACCTCTATGGCGTTGCGGAAGCCGGTTTGGGGCTGACCATACAGCCTTTGCTCCTGCACACGCTTCTTGTGACATGGTGATTGTCGTGCTCACAAGATGGGGATAGGCAGGCCGGAAAACAATTGGGTTTACCGCACTGTGATCCCTTGCGTCGGCAAAACCTATGGGTATATTGCGCCTCGCTCGCACCGGCATTCCAGGCCGGCCCCGATGGTGATCACCATCGGAACAGGCGATGCGGAGAGATGGCCGAGTGGTCGAAGGCGCACGCCTGGAAAGTGTGTAGGCGGGGAACCGTCTCGAGGGTTCGAATCCCTCTCTCTCCGCCATAAACTTGGAAAAGTAGCAAAAACTCCAGTGGCTTAAAGCTCAACAATAATCCGGGTATGCACCCATGTGTGCACTTGTCGCGGCCGATTGGCCCAGCAATGTCGGCGCATGGGCGCTCCAGTTTTCCCACCCGCGCTCACGCCGGTCGTCTTCGGCATCCTCCAGACAATCGGCCAGAGACAGTGAGACCAGCAGGCGATCGATGCGCAGGTCAGCATTGGGACCGAGGCTGTGTGAAAACCCCTGATGATGCTATGATCTGGCACTGCTTCGGGGGTGCCATATGGGACGTTTCGTTGAAGCTGTTGACCGTGACCAGGCGAGCTTTTTGCCGGCCTGTCTTGAAGACTATGTTGACCCTGACAACCCGGTCCGCATCATCGATGCCTTTGTCGATGAACTCGATCTTGCCGGACTCGGCTTTGCCCGCGTGCAGCCGGCAGCGACTGGCAGGCCCGGCTACGCCCCCGGCACAATGCTCAAGCTCTATGTCTATGGCTATCTGCATCAGTTGACCTCTAGCCGGAAACTCGAGCGCGAGGCTATCCGCAATATCGAGCTGATGTGGCTAACCGGCAAGCTGGTGCCGGACTTCAAGACCATTGCCGATTTCCGCCGCGACAATGCCAGCGCGATCCAGATCGCATATCAGCGCTTTGTTGCCATCTGCCGCGCTCTTGGTCTGGTCGGCGGCGGTATGGTCGCAATCGATGGTTCACGCTTGCGGGCAGTGAACACGCACGAAAAGAATTACACCAAGGGCAAGCTGCCACGTCGCAAAGCCCATGTCGAGGAGAGCATCACCCGCTATCTCGCCGAGCTAGAGGAAGCCGATAATGCGGAGACCAACTGCGACCATGACCGCTCGCATCTGCTGGAGATGGCCAAGGCTGCACAGGCCGAGACGGGCGCTGCCGGGATGATCGCCCTGGCCGATCGAGGATACTATGAGGGCGAGCAAATCCGCTCCTGCGCCGAAGCTGGCATCATCCCGATGGTGCCCAAGCCCAATACCTCACCGGCTCAGGCGCGAGGTCTTTGGGGCAAGGCCATGTTCGTGCATGAGCCTGAGACCGACACCTATCGGTGCCCCGCCGGCCAGAAGTTGCAGAAGCGCTTCGCCCGAGTGGAGGGCGGCAAGCTCATCAGCGTCTACTTCAACCAGAAGGCCTGCAGCGCATGCCCCTCGCGTCCCCTGTGCACGGCCGGCAAGGAGAAGCGCATCCGGCGATGGGAGCATGAGGCGGTGCTCGATGCGATGGAGCGCAGGTTCGAAGCGATGCCCGAGGCGATGGCGGTCCGCCGCTGTACTGTCGAGCACGTCTTCGGCACCATCAAGGGCTGGATGGGTGCCACCCACTTTCGAACGCGCGGGCTCAAGAACGTCGCCACCGAAGCTAGCCTGACAATCCTGGCCTACAACATCAAGCGCGCTATCGCCGTTGCTGGCGTTGCCTCGATACTCAAAGCGATAGCCGAGTGAGCGGAGTCAACGCTCCCCACAGCAAGGCAACCTGAACAATCAGCTGCCACGGGTTCTCACACAGCCTCGGGCCGGTACCAGTCAGGCAGCTACTGGCTGAAGCCTTTTAGTTGCGGACATAGTTATGTGGCTAGATCAAGGGTCTACCCACAAGAGGCGGCGTGGGCCGGGCCAGGATCGGGTCCGCGCGGAAATACGCTTCGATCGCATGGGCAATGGCCAGCAGCTCGCGATCGCGATGGATCTTTCCCACGAGCTGGATGCCGAACGGCGTGCCATATTCGTCGAGCCCGCACGGGATCGCCAACACCGGATTGCCGGTGACGGTGAGCGATGAGGTCATCGCGGCCCAATGCACATAGTTTTCCATCTGCTCACCATCGATTTCCGTCGGATAGAGGTCCTCGAAGGCGAACGGGGTGACTGTGACGGCAGGACAGATGAGGATGTCGACCGTTTCCATATAGGCCGTGAAGTCCTGCATCAGGCGATATTGCTCGCGCGCGGCCCAGCCGATTTTGCGGGGTTCCATCTTGAGCGCAGCAGCCACGTTGGACCGGACATTGGGGTTCACGTCGTCGGTATAGGTCTCGTAGATATGCTCGTGCTTGGCCAGCATGTAGACGCCGCGCAGATACCAGAAGACGTCGAGCACACCGCTAAAGTCCGGATCGCGGTGCTGCACCTCGCTGAAAACGCCCGCAAATCGACTGACCCGATCCTGGAAGGCCTTCCGCACGGCACGCGCCACCGGGGCAATCCCGAGGTCCTCGCTGATCGCCACCTTGAGGCCGGACAGATCCACCTCCGGGAGGGTGAGGAACTGGTTGGGGTCCAGCGGATAGGCCATCGGGTCGATGGCATAACGTTCGGCCATTGCGGCCAGCAGCAGGGCCGCGTCGGCGACGGTGCGGGCCATCGGGCCCTGGCTCTGGTAGGTCGAGAAGGCCTGCGAGCGCCGCTCGAAGGGGACGATGCCGGGTGAAGGACGGTGCGCCACCACCCCGTTAAACGCTGCTGGGAGGCGCAAGCTGCCGCCGGTATCGGAGCCCGTGGCGAGCGGCATCATGTTTGCGGCCAGCACCACGCCGGACCCGCCCGAGGAGCCGCCGCAGGTCTTGCTGAGATCGAAGGGATTGCGGGTCGGGCCATAGAGCTTGTTGTTCGTATTGCCGCCGGCGCCGAATTCCGGCGTGTTGGTCTTACCCAGGATAATACCGCCGGCGCGCCGGACTGCGGCCACCATATGCTCGTCCTTATCGGGCACGTGATCGCGGTACATCAACGAGCCATAGGCGGAGGTGATGCCCTCGGTTTCATTGAGGTCCTTGATGCCAACCGGCAGGCCATGCAGCGGCGGCAGCTTGTCTCCGGCCATCACGGCGCGTTCGGCTTCCCTGGCCTCGACCCGCGCGCGATCGTAGGACTTCACCACCAAGGCATTGACGCTTCTGTTGGTCGCTTCGATCTGGCTGATGCAGGACTCCAGCAGTTCGACCGGCGAAAGCTGCTTCAAGCCGATCAGGCGGCGGGCTTCTACGGCATCGAGGTCGCAGGGGCGGGCCATCAAGGGACTCCTCTTGTGTGGTCAGGCGATGGTACGGCGGATGGGTTCAGGGCCGCGGCAGCGTTGTCGCGAGCGCGGGGAAGACCCGGACGCCGGTGCGGATGCCGTTAAAAAAGCCAGCCACGTCCATGCTCTCGTCGGGGGCATGATTGGCTTGGTCATGGGTGGCATGCGGCACCACGAAGCAGGGCTGCTCCAGGATGTCAGTGAAGACATAGTTGGGGCCGGCGCCACCGATGCCGGGGAAGACCAGGGGCTCGAGGCCATAGGCGTCGCTCAGTGCCTCGACGATGACCGGCAGGGCCGGATGGTCGATGGGACTGCGCGAGGGCGTCAGGAAATTGAAGCCCTCGACCTCGATATCACCGAAGCCGTGATGGACCAGATGGCGCTTGAGTTTTTCAAGGATGTCGGCCGGCTTCTGGCCGGGCACCAAGCGCATGTCGACCTTGGCCTTAGCCGTCGACGGCAGCACGGTCTTGGAGCCCTCCCCGGTATAGCCCGAGACGATTCCGGCAATGTTGCAGGTCGGCTCGGAGATAAGGTTATAGTAATAGCCGTCCTCGATCCGGCCGGGTAGCAGGGTGTCGATGCCGTAGAAGTCGAGCAGCCCCTGCTCATCAACCGGAATGCGGGCGATCGTGTCGCGCTCGAGGTTGGTGAGCGGTCGGACGTCATCATAAAAGCCGTCGATCGCCACCTTGTTGTCGGGGCCCTTGAGCGTGTTGAGGGCCCAGACCAGGCGCCAGGCCGGGTTGGGCACGCCGGTCGCGCGCATCGAGTGCTGGTCGATCCGCGCACCGCGTGCCGTCAGCTCGACATAGACCATGCCCTTGAGCCCCAGGATGATCATCGGCCGCCCGGATTCGTGGATATGGCTGTCGGAGAAATAGGTGATGTCAGCCCTGAGCAGGTCGCGGTTCTGCTGCACGAAGGGCTCGAGGCTCGGGCTGCCGATCTCTTCTTCGCCTTCATAGAGGAACTTAAACGACAGCGGCACGTCGCCGGCCACCGCGCGCAAGGCCTCAATGGTCTTGATATAGATAAAGATCTGCGCCTTGTTGTCCGACGTCCCCCGGCCATAGATCTTGCCATTGCGGACCTCGGGTTCGAAGGGCGGCGACGTCCACAGCTCCAGCGGCTCGGGCGGCTGCACATCATAGTGCCCATAAACAAGGACGGTGGGCGCGCCCTCCTTGATGATCTCGCCATATACCACCGGATGGCGCGGTGTCTGCATGATGGTGGTGTCGATGCCCACGTCGCGCATCAGCCCGGCCAGCAGTTCTGCACAGTCCTGCATGCCGATATTCTGGGTCGAGATCGAGGGCTGGCGAAGGAAGACGAACAGCTCCTCCAAAAACCGCTCCCGGTTGTCCTCGATATAGGCGTCGAGGCGCGCCTGTAGTTCGTTGTCGGTCATCAGCGTTCCGCCATTTTGGGATCGAGCGCCAGTCGCAGCCCGTCCTGGAAAAGGTTGATCCCGAGCACGAGCAGCACGATCGCCAGCCCGGGAAAGATCACCGTGTGGGGGGCGATCAGCATGTAGTTGCGGCCGGTGGCCAGCATGGCACCCCATTCCGGGGACGGTGCCTGCGCACCGAGCCCGAGAAACGACAGGCTGGCGGCGGTCAGGATGGCCAGCGCCACGCGCAGGGTGGCCATTACCCAGAGCGTATTGGAGATGTTGGGAAAGACGTGTTTGACCAGGATGCGGACATGGCTCATCCCGGCCGCGTGGCAGGCCTCGATATAGGGCTCTTCCTTGGCTGAGAGGGTCGAGCCGCGCGCCAGGCGAGCGAAGATGGGGATGGTGTAGATCGCCACGGCGATCATCGCATTGATCAGGCTGGGGCCCAGGATGGACACGATGACGATGGCCAGCAGCACCCCGGGAAACGCCAGCATAATGTCGATGAAGCGCATGATGAAGCTGTCGACCCGGCCGCCTGCATAGCCCGAGATCATGCCGATCGGCACGCCGATGGACATGGCGAGCGCCACCGAGAACAGGCCTTCGAAGATCGACAGCTGCGCGCCGTGCAGGATGCGCGAGAGGATGTCGCGGCCCAGCTCGTCGGTGCCGAACGGATGCGTCCAACTCGGCGGCATCAGCATCACCATCAGGTCATTGCTGTAGGGGTCGTGGGGTGCGATCCACGGCGCCAGCACGGCTAGGATGCAGAAGAGCAGCACTATGCCGCCGCCCGGCAGGGCGAGCTTGGACTTGCGCATCTGGCTGATCACCCGCTTCCAGCGGGCGCGGCGCACCGGCACTTCGTCGTCGACGATCTCGGGCGGCAATGGCAGCGGGCCGGACTGGGCGGCGGTAAGGTCGGTCATTTCAGTTTGATCCGTGGGTCGAGCAGTCGGTAGAGCAGGTCGGTGAAGAGGTTGATGAGCACGAAGGTCACCGCCAGCAGCAGCACGGCGGCCTGCACGACGGGAAAATCGCGCGCCGAAATCGACTGCACGATGAGCCGACCAATCCCGGGCCAGGCGAAAACCGTCTCGGTCACCACCGCCCCGCCCAGCAGGTAGCCCATCTGCAGCCCGGCCACGGTGACCACCGGGATCAGCGCGTTGCGCACCGCGTGGCGATTGATGACGATGCCCTCCGACATGCCCTTGGCGCGCGCGGTCCGGACATAATCCTGGTTGAGCACCTCGACGAGGCTCGACCGTGTGATGCGCGAGATGATGGCGGCGTTTGGAATACCGAGCGTCAGCGTGGGCAGGATGAAATGCTGCCACGACCCCATGCCGGTCAGCGGCAGCCAGCCCAGAAAAACCGAGAAGAACAGCATCAGCAGGATGCCGAGAAAAAATGGCGGCATGGAAATGCCGAGCAGCGAAACCGTGAGCACCGAGCTGTCGAACCAGCCGTTGCGGAACACGGCCGTCAGGATGCCGGTGAAGATGCCTAGCGCCGTGCCGAAAGTGACAGCGGCCAGGCCGAGTGACAGGGTGTTCCAGTAGCGGAAGCCGATTTCGTCGATGACGTCCCGGCCGGTGCGGAAGCTTTCACCGAAATCGCCGATCAGCGCGCGCCCGATGAACTGGACATATTGCAGCGGCAGCGGCTTATCGAGACCCAGCGCCTCGCGGATCCGGACCACATCGGCCTCGCGGGCATCGAAGCCCGCGATCAGCACCGCGGGGTCCCCCGGGATGAGGTGAATCATGAGAAAGACCAGCACCGACACCCCGAACAGCACCGGGATCAGTTGCAGAAGTCGTCTTGCCAGAAACGTGACCATGGCACCACTCGAACGGCGGGAAAGGGAGGACCGGGCGGGGGCGCCGCCCGGTCGAGAGGCAGACCGGGACTATTCGACCCGCGCGTTGGCGAAGAGCACGTTCTCGTTGGGCAGTATTTCGACGCCGGTGACCGTGTCGCGCTGGCCAAAGATCTGGTTCTCGTAAAACAGCACCACCCACGGCACATCGTCATAGGCCTGCTGCAGGATATCGCCGAGCAGGGCATGGCGCTCTTCGATATCGACCGTGGCGCGCTGCTCCTCAAGCAGGGTATCGACGACGTCCGAGCTGTAATTGCCGTAATTGCCGCTACCGTCGCTGTGGACGTTGATAGTCAGCGTGAAGTCGGGATCGCCGGTCGGGCTGCCCTTGCCGAGCAGGAAGAAGGGGATGCGGTTCTTCTCGCGCAGCATGGCGGTGTAGGACCCGAATTCAGGCGACTGGAGGTTCACGTTGATGCCGACCTCCGCCAATTGTGCCTGAATCGCCTCGCCGAGCTGGCGGTCATTGATGTAGCGGCCGGTGGGGACATAGAAGTCAACGTCAAGGCCGTCGGGGTAGCCCGCTTCGGCCAGCAGTTCGCGGGCACGTTCGGGGTTGAATTCGTAGGGCGGAATCTCCGCTGCGCCGGGGATGACGGCGGATTCAAGACCACCGCCCGCGGTACCGATGCCGCCCATGACGCCCTGCAGCAGGCCCTGCGTGTCGATGGCATGGGCGACGGCCTGGCGAACCCTTATATCGTCGAACGGCTCCATTTCGAGATTCATGGCGACATAGATGGTGCGATAGCCGGTGACTTCGGCGATCTTGACGCCGGGCGCACCCTGCAGGCGCTCGACCATGACCGGTGGCACGTTGGAAACCACGTCTGCCTCGCCCGACATCAGCATCAGCACGCGCGCGCTGTCCTCAGGCACGACGATGAATTCGACGGCTTCGGAGGCGGTCTGCTCGCCCCAGTAGTCTTCATTGCGGAGCAGGGTCAGGCGCTCGCCGGGCTGCCAGGCGCCGAGCTTGAACGGGCCCGTGCCAGCCGGCGCATCGCCATAGTCGCTGTTGATGGCCTCGCCGGCAGTCGGGCTGATGATGGCGAGGTTGTAGGCGGTGAGCTGCGCCAGCAGCGGAGCGTAGGGTGTCTCGGTCGTGATCACGACGGTAAAGTCATCGACGACTTCGACCGAGGCGATGGCTTCGGCGGAACTGGCCCGCGGCGAAGCGACTGCGGGGTCGATGATGCGGTCGAACGTGTATTTCACCGCCTCGGCGGTGAACGGGGTGCCGTCGTGGAAGGTCACGCCTTGGCGCAGGTGGAAGGTCCAGGCCAGATTGTCTTCGCTGACGTCCCAGCTTTCGGCCAGCACGCCGACCACTTCGCCAACGGCATTGGGATAGACCAGCGTTTCATGCAACTGGGTGACGACACGCGCCGTCGGAATATCGGTGACGAACTGGGGGTCGAGGGTCTGTGCGTCGGTGCCAGTGGCATAACGGAGGGTACTCTCCTGGGCCAGGGCCGACATGGTCAGAACTGTTCCGACCAGCAGGCTGGTGGTCATCGTCTTGAGCAAGCGCGGCAGCCTAAGGTAGCTTAGCATGTTCAGTTCCTTGCTTGGTTTTGAAAAAGAGCAGGTTCGGCCTCGGTTTCTCCGAACAGATGGCAGGCGACACGTCCGCCGTCGGGCAGGATCTGCAGCGCAGGAACCTTCTGGTTGCACACCTCCATGCGATGCGGGCAGCGCGTGTGAAACGGGCAGCCGCTGGGCGGATTCATCGGGCTGGGGATTTCGCCCTTGATCCGGCTCCAGTTGCGCGGCGCGCGCGGGTCGAGCGAGGGGACCGAGGACAGCAGCAGTTGCGTGTAGGGGTGCTTGGGGTCGCTGTAAATCTGCGCCGCGCTGGCCAGTTCGACCACACGCCCAAGATACATCACCGCCACCTTTTCACTCAGGTGCTCGACCGCCGCGAGGTCATGGGCAATGAGAATGAAGGAAATCCCGAACTGGTTCTGGATGTCCTCCATCAGGTTCATCACGCTGGCTTGGACCGACACATCTAGGGCCGAAAGCGGCTCGTCGGCGACGATCAGCTTGGGCTCCAGCACCAGGGCGCGCGCGATGCCGACGCGCTGGCGCTGGCCGCCGGAGAATTCGTGCGGATAGCGGTCGGCCATTTCCGGACGCAGGCCGACGGCCCGCAGCGTCGCCATGATGCGATCGAGGCGCTCCTTGGCATCGCCCAGCTTGTGGACGATCAGCGCCTCCTCGATGATCTGCCGGATGGTCATCCGCGGATTGAGCGAGGCATAAGGGTCCTGGAAGATCATCTGCATGTCGCGCCGCAGCGCACGCATCTCGGATGGCGTGGATTTCTGCAGCGATGTGCCGTCAAAATCGACCTCGCCGGCATCAGGCGTGATCAGGTTGAGAATGAGCCGGCCCGCCGTCGACTTGCCGCAGCCGCTTTCGCCGACCAGGCCCAGCGTCTGTCCGCGCGCGACATCGAGGTCGATATTCTCGACCGCTCGGACACGGCCTTGTTCGCGCTCGAAGACGCCGCCCCGGATGACAAAATGCTTGGTAAGGCCCCGAACCTTGAGCAGGGGCTGTCGCTGTGGCGCTTGCATCAGGCGGGCGCTTCCATTTTCCATTGGCTGGTTCCTTGCCGCGCCTGCTGGGCGTAGCACCTGACATTGTGCTGCTCCCCGACCGGGGTCGTTGCCGGCTGTTCGGCAAAGCATGGCTCGAAGCGCCGCTCGCACCGTGCGGCAAAGCTGCAATAGTGGCGCGTCTCGGTCAGCCGCGGCACGATCCCTGGAATTTCCACCAGCCGCTGGTGCTTGGCATTGGCCTTGGAGCCGATCCGCGGCATGGCCCGCAGCAGGCCCTTCGTATAGGGATGGCTGGGGGCGTCGAATAGTTCGGTCGTGGGTGCCTGCTCGACGATACGACCGGCATACATCACAGCGGTCCGGTCTGCGGTCTGCGCGACCACCCCGAAATTGTGCGTGATGAGCAGAACGGCCATGTTCAGCTCGCGCTTGAGGTCGTCGATGAGCTCGAGAATCTGGGCTTGGATGGTGACGTCGAGTGCCGTGGTCGGCTCGTCGGCGATCAGCAAGGCAGGCTCGCAGGCGATGGCGAGTGCGATCATGGCCCGCTGCCGCATGCCGCCCGAGAGCTGGTGCGGATACTCCCCGGCGCGGTGCTTCGGCGATGGTATACCAACTTTGTACAGCAAATTGACGGCAGCCGCCTCGGCCGCCTTGCGCGACAGCTGCTGGTGCTTGATCAGCGTCTCGGCAATCTGGAAGCCGATCTTGAGCACCGGATTCAGCGACGTCATCGGCTCCTGGAAGATCATGGCGATGGATTTGCCGCGCACTGCCTGCATCTGGCGCGGTGTCTTGCTCAGCAGGTCTTCGCCGCGAAACAGGACTTTTCCCCTCATGTTGCTGATGTTTTTCCGCGGAATCAGAGCCATCAGCGACATCGCCGTGATGGATTTGCCACTGCCCGATTCCCCCACCAGCCCCAGGGTCTCGCCAGGGTGAATGTCGAAGCTGAGGCCATCGACCGCGCGCACGGCGCCGTCACCGCTGCGCAGATGCACCAAGAGATCTTGTACAGACAGGATGGGTTCGCCCGTAGCCGTCATGTTTCAGTCATCCCCTTATTGACCGTAGGAGAAAGATTGCATACCAAATTGGGCGAGCGCAATCCAAAAAATGTGCACAGTCAGAAACGCGCTAAATTCTGTGCATCAAACCGGTATGCCAAAGAGGGATGAGATGAGCCTGTCCATCGCAGCAAATCCGCACTGGTCGCAGATCACGCCCGAGGAGGCTGGTTTCGATGCCGGCGAGCTGGCCGAGGCAGTCGTCATGGCCGAGGCCAGCGAAACCAAGTGGCCGCGCGACATGTATATCGACGGCATATTTGTCGGATCGGCGCATGTGGACGACAAGCCGCCCTACAACCAGCCGATGGGGCCCGTTTTCGCACGAGGTGGTGCCAATGGCCTGGTGCTGCGCGCCGGCAAGCTGGTGGCCTCGTGGGGCGACACCGAACGCTGCGACATGACCTTCTCGATTGCCAAGAGCTACCTGGCGATCCTGACCGGCATTGCCATCGACCAGGGCCTGCTCGGGTCGATCGACGAGCGCGTTGGCGAGCGGGTCAAAGACGGCGGCTTCGACGATGCGCACAATGCTTCGATCACCTGGCGACATCTGCTCGAACAGACCAGCGAATGGCATGGCGAATTGTTCGAGCGTCCCGATTCGGTGGATTGGCATCGCCAGGTCGGGCCGGCTACCGTGTCGGGGGCCAGCAATGCCAAGGGCTCAAGCCGCGACCTCAAGCAGCCGGGCGAGCATTTCGAATACAACGATGTCCGGGTCAACCGCCTGGGGTTGAGCCTGCTGCGACTGTTCGGGAAGCCGCTGCCCGAGGTGCTCAAGCAGACCATCATGGACCCGATCGGCTGCTCAGATACGTGGCGGTGGAACGGCTACCACACCAGTTGGGTCGATATCGATGGAACCCCGATGCAGTCGGTGCCCGGTGGCGGCCATTGGGGTGGCGGCATCCTGATCAACAGCCGCGACCATGCCAGGCTGGGCGAGCTGATCGGCCGTCGCGGCCAGTGGAATGGCAGGCAATTGCTGTCGGAAGAGTGGGTAAAAGCAATGCTCTCCCCTTCTCGGCATAATCACAATTATGGACTGTTATGGTGGCTCAATACCGGGCGCACGCTCTATCCATCGGTTCCGGAGAGCAGTGTCTTCGCGCTAGGGGGGGGCTCGAACATTATCTGGATCGATGAACCGCGCGATCTGGTGGTCGTCATCCGGTGGCTGGACAAGCCCGTCACCCAGACGTTGCTGGGCAAGATTGCCGGTGCGCTGATTGACTGAGCCATATCGGCGCGCCCGGGGGAACGAGACCATGACCGTGCAGGACAATGCTGGGGCGATGCAGCCGGCGCTGTCGGAAGTCTCCGACGGCGCCAAGGTGGCGCGCGTGCAAAAGCAATTGCGCGAAATGATCCTGCGCGGCGAGCTCAAGCCGGGCCAGCCCATCCGGGAGCGCCAGCTCTCCGATCAGCTCGGTGTGTCGCGCACGCCGATGCGCGAGGCGCTGAAGGTCCTGGCTGGCGAATATCTCGTCGACCTGCATCCCCATCGCGGCGCCACGGTGGCGATCCTGTCCCGGCGCGAAGTCTTCGAGGTTGTCCAGGTGCTCTCCGCGCTCGAGGGCTATGCGGCGGAACTGGCCTGCGAAAGCATGACCGATGCCGATATCGGCGAGCTATGGGCGCTGCACTATGAAATGCTGGCCCACCGGGCCCGCAAGGATCGCCTCAGCTACTTCGAGAACAACCAGGCGATCCATCGGGGCATCGTCCGGGCCACCCGCAATGAGGTGCTGATCGAACACCACCGTATCCTCAATGCCCGCGTCTACCGGTTGCGGTTCGTTGCCCACCAGGCAGCCCAGAGCTGGGATACGGCGGTGCGCGAGCATGGGGAGATCATCCGCATGCTCGAAGCGCGCGATCCGGCCCGCGCTGCAACAGAACTGCGCGCGCACGTGTTTTCCGTGTGGACCCGGCTCAGCGACATTCTTGCCGAAGACGGCACCCTTACCGAGCAGGTTCCCGTAACATGAGTCTTATAGCCCGGCTTCGGCCGGATCCGTTGATCATCGGCCTCGTGCTGGCAGCGATCATTGCTTCCCTTTTGCCGGTTTCCGGCGTTGCTTCGGATGGACTGCAGATCTTCACCCAGGCCAGCGTGGCGCTGCTGTTCTTTCTGCACGGCGCCAAGCTGCTGCCGCAGACGGTGCTGTCGGGCCTCGCAAACTGGCGGCTGCATCTGACCATACTCGCCTGCTCGTTCATCATGTTTCCGCTGATGGCGCTCCCCATTAGCCTGCTGGTGCCAAGCCTGCTCTCTGCGGATCTGTTCCTGGGATTTGTCTTCCTGTGCATCCTGCCCTCGACGATCCAGTCGTCGATCGCCTTCACGTCCATCGCAGGTGGCAATGTCTCGGCAGCCGTCGTGGCGGCCTCGGCCTCAAACATGCTGGGCGTGTTCATCACGCCGCTGCTGGCGACCTTGCTGCTGCACAGCGAAGGAGGGGTTAATATCGAGGCGGTCGAGGGCGTGGCGCTGCAGCTTCTGGCGCCGTTCATCCTAGGACAGTTGCTGCAGAAGTGGGTGGGCGGCTGGGTGCGGGCGCATCCGCGCGTGGTCCGCTTCGTCGAGCGCGGCTCCATCATTTGTGTGGCCTACCTCGCCTTTTCCGACGCCATGGCGGCCAATGCCTGGCAGCAGGTGGGGGGGCTCGACCTGGTCGTGATGCTGGTTGTGGTCGTCGCCTTGCTGGCCGCCGTCCTGCTCGCCACGCGGACCATCTCGCGAAAGCTGGGCTTTTCCCGCGAGGACGAGATTGCGGTGGTATTTTGCGGCTCCAAGAAATCCATGGGCAGCGGCCTGCCGATGGCCAATATCATCTTTGCCGGCCAAACCCTGGGCCTGCTCATCCTGCCCATGATGATCTACCACCAGATACAGCTCATTGTCTGCGCGTTCCTGGCTCGAGCCTACGCGGCGGATCAGCCAGCAAAGACCGAAGACCGACAAACTCATTCGGCATAGTGCAGCAAACCCAATATGGACGCTTGCCACTCCCGGAACATAGTGCACACGGTGAGGCGGGATGAGGGCCAAGTGTCCGTCTGGCTTTCGGTGTAGCCAACAACCGTAAACACGCTCGAAGTCACTCTCAGTACACTTCGATCCCAGTACTCAACCCACCCCGCTCCCCAGTTACAGGCCTGAGTGCGTGGCAGCTTTCGGGTAATCGCAAGGGCGTTAGGGGCGGCCGAATGGGGCGCCGAGCTGCCCATCACCCAGCGTTCGCCTGACTGCCAGTTTGCGCATTCGTAATCCCCGGTGAAACAAAGCGTTACCGAAGCGTACTTACAGCGCGGCCAGTAGTCTTGCGGACGACGAGGCGGGTGTCGAGCACATGGCGAACATCTCGGCTGGCTTGGTTCTCGAGCATTTCCATCAGCAGGTGAAGGGCTGTCTTGCCCGCTTCGACCGAGCGGTTGGATACCGTGGTCAGTGCGGGAAACGTCGCCGCGCCGAGCACGTCGTCGCAACCGACCAGGGAGAAATCGTCGGGCACTGCCACGCCCTGCTCGGCCAGTTCGGCCAACATGCCTTGGGCTGTCAGATCGTCAAAGGCGATGGCCGCCGTTGCCCCCGTTGCCAGGACGCTTGGGGTAACCTTGCGGCCCAATTCAAAGGCTGGGAACTTGTTGGAGATCACGGCCACGTCGAGCCCGAGCTTTCTAGCGGCCCGTCGTACGGCGCTGCGCCGCTGCTTGTTGGACCACGAGCCGTGCGGGCCGCCGACATAAACCAGTTTCTGGTGCCCAAGCTCGGCGAGATGGGCCACGGCTTCCGCGACCCCTGTCTCGCTGTCGATCAAAACTCGCGGAATACCCGCCACGTCGCGATTGATCAGAACCAAGGGTGCGCGCCCGGCGTGCTCTATAATCTGCGCATCGCTCAGTCGTGAGGAGACTAGCACAAAGCCTTCCACCTGCCCGCCAAATCTGCCGATCAGCTTGTCTTCCTGCATGGGCTTCTCGTCGGAGTTTCCCAGGAACACGCAATAATCGGAACGGTCGGCTTCAGCTTGGGCAGCCCGGATCAACGGGGGAAAGAACGGATTGGCCACATCGGGCACGATCAGCGCGATATTGCCATGCCGGCCGGTGCTCAGCGCCCGCGCCGTATGGTTGGGGACATAGCCAAGCTCTTCGGCGGCCGCAAAGATCTTGCGGACCGTCTCGCCGCTAAGCATTTCGGGGCGCGTGAATGCCCGCGACACGCTGGACTTAGTCACACCAGCCGCCTCGGCGACCTGGTTGATCGTGGGTCTGTTCTGGCGAGGCGGCATCGGCGAGGTCTCTGGCTGAACCGGAGTGTCATGGCACGCCCCGGCCCAGCAAAGATAGTCAAAGCCGCTTGACATGCAACCGGTTGCATTAAATAGTTGAGGTGAAGCCGGGTATCCGCATGTCTCGCGCGCCCCGCGCAGGAGGTTTTCCCTTGACGCTTGCCGCTGCTCCCAGCCCCGCCACACCCCGCCTCGCAGGCCTGATGAATGTCCGGAGCTTTTCGAGCCGAGCGGCCATGGGCGATGCAGCGGCCGAGGACATCGCCTCGGCGCTGCGCCGCGCCCTCGGCGAACAAGCGCAGGTGCGCATGATCTTTGCGGCGGCCCCCAGCCAGTCGCAGATGCTGGCGGCGCTTGGCGCGGCCGAAGGCATCGATTGGACGCGGGTTACCGGCTTCCACATGGACGAGTATATCGGGCTGGCACCCGACGCGCCCGAGCGCTTTGCCCATTGGCTCGACACCCATCTCTTTGCCCGCCTGCCTTTTGCCCAGCTGCATCGCATCATTCCCGGCGCCGAGCCCCAGGCCGTCGCATCGGCTTATGAGCAACTGCTGGCGCAGGCCCCGATAGATTTTGTCTGCCTCGGCATCGGCGTGAACGGCCATATCGCCTTCAATGATCCGCCGGCGGCCGATTTCGCCGATCCGCTTGACGTCAAGATCGTCACCCTCGACGAGCAATGCCGCCAGCAGCAGGTGGACGACAAGTGCTTCCCAAGCTTTGATGCCGTGCCTAAAATGGCCATTACCTTGACGGTGCCGCGTCTCCTGCGCGCCCGCCAGCTGTTCTGCGTCGTGCCAGGTCAGCTCAAGCGGCCCGCCGTTGAGGCGACGCTGTATGGCCCGATCAGCACCGCCTGTCCTGCCAGCATCTTGCGCCAGCACCCCGATTGCACCCTTTATCTTGATGCGGAGTCAGACCCCGGTGTCTAATGATTGCTCCATCGATGCCGATGCCCTGTGCGGGGGCTATCTGGCGGATGTAACCGCGCTGATGCAGACGATCCTCTTGGAGGAGCGCGATGCGCTCGACCGCGCCGCGGCCCGCGTTGCCGACCAAGTCGCCGCCGACCGGCTGGTCTATGTTTATGGCCCCGGCGGGCACTCCAATCTTGCGGCCCAGGAGATCTTCTTTCGCGCCGGCGGGCTCATGCATGTCAGCGCCATTCTCGATGAAGGCACGCTGCTTTCCAACGGCGCGCTACGTTCCATGGCCATCGAGCGCACGCCCGGCTATGGCAAGGTGGTCATCGACGACCAGCGCCTGGGCGAGGGCGACTTGCTGCTGCTCACCAACGCCTATGGCATCAACTCGGCCCTGATCGATGCCGCCATCACCGCCCGGGCGCGGGGCGCATTCCTAATCGGGTTCAATTCCCACGCCCATGCCATTGGGAGTGCGCCGACGCATCCGGCCCGCCACCCCAGCAAGCAGAACCTGCACGACATCGTCGATATCGCCATCGATACCAAGGTGCCGATTGGCGATGCGCTGGTGAGCGTCGATGGCGTCGGCGAAAACATCGCCGCCGTCTCGACCTTTGCAAATGCCTTTGCTCTCAACTGCCTCGTGATCCGCACGGTCGCCAAGCTGGCCGAACGCGGCGTCGAGCCGCCGATTTGGCGCAGCGGCAATGCGCCGGGCGGCGACGAAGCCAATGGCCGGTTCCTCGCCCGCTTCCGCGATCGCGTGCGCTGGCTGTGAGCAGCGAAGCCCGCATTGTTGGACGCGATCCGGCAAGCCGGCAAGGCATGGCCCTGCTGTGCCGCGACGGGCTGATCGCGGGCATCGAGCCGGGAGAAGCGGCGCCGGACGCCCCTTTCCTCTCCGCCGGCTTTGTGGACCTGCAGGTCAATGGCTATGGCGGGCACGACCTCAATTCCGGCCCGCCCAGCCTTGCAACACTCGAGCAGCTCGCGCGTCACCTGTTGGCGGCCGGGGTCACCGCCTTTGCCCCTACCCTCATCACCGCGAGCGAGCCCGATCTGTGCGCCGCCTTGGCCGGCATCGCCGCCGCTCGGCGGGCCAGCCCGCTGCTCGCGCAGATGATCGGCTTTGTGCATGTCGAAGGTCCCTCGATCGACCCTGCCGACGGCCCCCGCGGCGCCCATCCGCTCAAGCATGTGCGGCCGCCGAGCCTTGAGGAATTTGCCCGCTGGCAAAGCGCGGTCGACGGCCTGATTGGGCTGGTGACCCTGTCGCCTCACTATCCCGAAGCCCCCGCCTATATCGCCGCCCTGGTCGCCCAGGGTGTGCTGGTATCGCTGGGCCATACCGGCGCCACGCCCGAGCAGATCACCGCAGCAGTCGACGCGGGCGCCAGTCTTTCCACCCATTTGGGCAATGGCGCTGCCAGCACGCTCCCACGTCACCCCAATTTTATCTGGGCGCAGATGGCCGATGATCGGTTGACCGCCAGCTTCATCGCCGATGGGCATCACCTCCCCGCTGCCACGCTCAAATCCATGCTGCGCGCCAAGACGCTCGAGCATGCCATCCTGGTTTCCGACGCCGCCGCCCTGGGTGGCTTGCCACCGGGCCGCTACCAGAGCCCGATCGGCGGCGCCGTTGATGTTTCGAGCGAAGGCCGGCTTAGCGTTGCCGGCACGCCCTATCTGGCCGGCGCCGGCCATCTGCTCGACCGCAACATCGCCTTTGCCATCGCGGTCAGCGGAATCCCCCTTGCCGAGATCCTGCCCCTTGCCACCCGCAATCCCGGGCGGCTGATGGGCGGGCGCGGCCTGCTCGCGCCGGGCCAACGGGCCGATGTGACGCGGTTCTTCTGGCAACCGGGCGCAGCAACGTTGACCATCACAGACGTATTTTTGGCGGGCGAAAGGGTTGTGGGATGATCGAGGCAGGTGCGGCGGTTGTGGACATCACCCCGACAGCCGGGCTGCATTTGGCAGGCTTTGTGGCCCGCACCCTACCCGCGACCGGCACCCATGACCCGCTGACCGTCCGCGCCGTCGCGGTCAACGACACGGCCCTTGTCGTGCTCGACGTCATTGGCCTGCATGAAAACATGGCCGCCCGCATCCGCCAGCGCGCCCCCGTGCCTGCTGACAACATCATCGTTGCCGCCACCCACACCCATGGCGCACCCGTTTCCATGCAAGGCCGCCTCGGCCGCGACGCCGAGCCCGCCTTCCTGCAACGCATCGAAGACGGCGCTGTCAAAGCGCTCCGACTGGCGCATGCCAACCGCCGAGCGGCCACGATCACCGCCGGTATGGGTGGGGATCCCGGCGTTGCCTGGAACCGCCGCCACCCCGATGGGCCGCTCGATCGCTCGGTGCCCGTGATCCGCATCCACGACGAGGCCGGCCATTGCCTTGCCGTCATCACTTCCTATGCCTGCCACCCCGTCGTGCTCGGGGCCGATAACCGGGAGATGACGGCGGATTACCCCTTCTATGTCCGCCAACCGCTCGAAGCCGCTCATCCCGGCGCCGTAGCGCTGTTCCTCACGGGGTGCGCGGGGGACGTGAACACGGGCCATACCGCCCAAGCGTCCTGGACGCTGGCCGCCAATAGCGAGCGCAGCTTTGCCACCGCGCAGCGCCTGGGCGAGCGCATCGGCGCTGCCGCCCTGGCGGCCGGCGGAGAGCTTTTCACCGGGCCTGTCGGCGCCGCGCACCGGGAGCTTGATCTGGCCCTCACCCGGCTGGAAACGACGCCCCTGCCTGAACTTGCGGGCCGCTGGCGCGCGGAGCGCCTAGGGGCTGAGCCGGTACGGGCCGCTCTTCTTGATACCTGGATCGAATGGGCCGAGCGTAATCACCACGTTGAGCCCGGCAAGTGGCGCGCCCGGGTGGGCCTGCTGGATTGGGGCGGCATTCCCATCATTGCCATGCCCGGCGAGGTCTTTACCGAAACCGGCCTTGCCGTGCGCGCGGCCTGCGGAGGCCGACCAGCCCTGGTGCTGGCCTATGCTGAAGGCAATCCCGGCTATATCCCCCCGCGCTCCGAATTCGGCTTTGGCGGCTATGAAGTGGAAGAAGCCCATCGCTTCATCGGCATGCCGGGCACTTTTGCGCCCGGCTCGGCCGAAGCTTTGGCCGATGCCGCCGCTGCGCTGCTCGGCGAACGCCACTTGACAGCGCAACCGGTTGCATAACAGACTTCGATTATCGTGTGTAAAGGGAACGCGCGAACAAAGGGGAACTCACATGGCTTGTGTGTCGAAGCTACGCCGTCATTCACTGCCCGGCTCATACCGGCTGGCCTTGCTGGGCTCAGCACTGGGCTTGGCCGCAATCGCTATGGCGCCCGCCGTCAGAGCGCAGGAAATCCGCGTTTGGAGCGGCTATCCGGAACTGGCCCCGTTCTATGAGCATGTCGCCGAGAGCATGAAGGCGCATTATCCCGATCTCAGCGTCCGCGTCGAGGCCATTGCCCTGCGCGAGCACGAAAAGCGGCTGGCCCTGGGGCTGACCTCCGGGGAAGCGGCTGAAGTGATCGAGCTCGGCACCTCCACGGCCACGCGCTATCTCGAAAACGGCCTCTTCAACGAAGCGCCCGCCGAGGTCACCGCCTTTGTGCAGGACCCCGCCAATTTCAACGATTTCTTCCGCGACTCCGCCAGCTATGACGGCACCGTTTACGGCTTGCCTCTCTTCCGCGGCCAGAGCGCGCTCTACTACAATACCGAGATGTTCGAGGCCGCAGGCCTCACCGAGCCGCCGGCTGAGATGGCGGACTACACCAAATATGCCGAGGCCCTGACCAAGCGCGACGCCAATGGCGCCCCCACTGTCTCGGGCTGGAGCCTGCGCCTGTCCGGTGGCGGCCAGGGCATTGCCGAAAAGTTCTGGATCAATATGTTCCAGTATGGCGAGAGCTTGGTAGAGCAGGACGCCGATGGCATTTGGAAGGCCGATTTTGCCAATGAGCAGGGTCGAGCCGCGCTCAAGCAATATCTTGAAAACGTCCACACTCTCAAAACTGTCACCATCGAAATGCCCGCCGATGCCGAAGCTTTCGAGCGTGAGCAGACCGCCATGTTCATCCGCGAGTCCTGGGTGATCGGGGACATCGCCGCCAAGGCCCCCGACCTGCCGTATGCGACCGCCACCTTGCCGCGCGGCTCGATTGTGGCGCCCGTTTCGCTCTGGATCAGCGGCGAAGGTGCCGAGGCCGAGGCCGCATGGGCGTTTGCCCAGGCCGCCAACGACCCCGAGAACCTGCTTTGGCTGCTCGACAATGTGGGCTGGCTGCCCAACCGGTCGGGCCTTGACTACAGCGCGATCCTCGAAGCTAAGCCCGCACTCGCCGCCTTTGTGGATTACCCTGAAAGCTACGAGTTCTTCTCGCTGCCCAATATCGGACCCGTCGAGGAAATCCTCACCCGCACCGCTGCGCGGCTGACCGAGGCTTTCGCCAATCCGGCGCTCGCCACGGACGACGCGGGGATCGATGCGGTCCTCACCGCCACGCAGGACGAGATCAACGGCCTGCTCGAGCGCGAAGGCCTGCTGGCTCAGTAAGCCAGTTTCCAGATACCGGCTGGCCTGGGAAAGCTCGTTTTCCCAGGCCGTTTCGAGCGGAGAATGCAATGCTGCGGCGCAAGAGATGGCTCTTTGCGATACTCGCCATCCTGCCAACACTGGCCTTGTTCGCCTGGCTGCGCATGTATCCCATTTTCGAGACCTTGCGGCTTAGCCTGCACAGATGGGACATTCTCTCCAAGAACAAGCCCTTTATCGGCTTGGCCAATTTCCGGGAACTGATGGGCGACCGGCTGTTCCATGAAGCGCTGCTGAACACCACCATCATCGCCTTTGGCGTTCTGATCATCACCATCCCCACCGCGATGATCCTGGCTGCGATGATCCACTACCGGACGCGCTCGCGCCTTTCCGGCTTTTACGAAACCGCGATCTTCCTGCCCCATGTGGTCTCACTCGTGCCCGCCGCCATGGCCTGGAAATGGATCTTCGATGCTCGGCTCGGGCCGCTCAACGCCCTTCTGACCGCGCTCGGCTTTGAGCCGCAGGCCTGGCTGTTCGACCCCACCCTGTCGGTCATCAGCGTCATCGTGCTCTGCTCCTGGCAGGCGCTGGGCTATGCGGTGCTGATCTACCTCGTGGGCTTCAAGAGCCTGCCCGTTTCGCTGTTCGAGGCGGCCAAGCTCGATGGTGCCTCGGGACCGCAATCCTTCTGGTTCCTGTCCATCCCCATGCTTAAGCCGATCACCCTTTATGTTTCGGTGGTGACGCTGGTTTCGGGCTTCAATGTCTATGCTCAGGCCTTCGTGCTGGCCTCCGACGCCCAGGGCGCCCCGGGGCGCCAGGTGCGGGTGCTGGTGCTCGACATGCTAGAAAACAGCTTCCGCAATTATCGCGTCGGCTATGCGGCATCCGAAGCGGTGGTGCTGCTGCTGATCGTCCTCGTTCTGACCCTGATCCAGTTCTCGTTGCTGCGTGAAAGGGGCCGCGCATGAGCTCCACCCGTTCCACCGCCAGCGGTAAGAGCCGGCGCCTGCGCAAGACGCTGGTTGATCGCGGCATCGACCTGGTGCTGCTGGTCTTCAGCCTCCTGATGCTGCTGCCCCTCGTGTTCCTGGTTTCCAACGGCTTCAAGACGCCCCAGGAAATGCTGGCCTGGCCGCCCACCATCATTCCGGCCAACCCCACCGTCGACAATTTCGCCGCGGTGCTGCAGGACACGCCGCTGTTGCGCTGGATCTTCAACAGCATCCTGTTTGCGGTGCTCTCGACCCTGGCGATCCTCGCGACTTCCTCCATTGCGGGCTATGTGCTGGCCAAGTTCCGCTACACCTCTCTCAATGTCATCTTCGCGCTGGTCCTTGCGACCGCCATCGTGCCGTTCGAAGTTTACATGATCCCGCTTTATTTCCAGGCGCAAAGCCTTGGCATCCTCAATTCCATCTGGGGACTGCTGCTGGGCTATCTGGTGATGAGTTTTGGCATCTTCCTGATCCGCCAGAACGTCATCCATTCCATCCCCGATGAACTGCTCGAAGCGGCGCGGATCGATGGCGCGGGAGAACTCTGGATCTTTTTTCGCATCGTGCTGCCGCTGCTGCGGGGGGCGCTGGGTGCCCTTGGCGTGCTGGCGTTCTTCCAGGCCTGGACTGCCTTTGCCTGGCCAATGATCGTGGCCACCAATCGCGAGGCCTACACGATCGAAGTAGGACTGGCGCTGTTTCAGACCGGCTTTACCGTGGATCTCGGGCGCCTCAGTGCCGCCTCGGCTCTGGTGCTCATCCCCTCGATTACGCTCTTTGTCCTCCTGCGCCGCAATTTCGTGCAGGGCGTCGCCAGCACGGGGCTCAAGGAATGAGCCAGCCCACGCCATTCATCGGGGAAGCGGCCGGCATCTACACCGACGCCAACGCGGCAAGCCTGCGCTGGCTGCTGGCCCGGCCGCTGCTTGGCCCGGGCTTTCTCAACAGCAAGCAGAACAGCATTACCCTGGCCGACTACGGCCCGGCCGATGGGCTGCGCGGCCCCGGCTTTACCTATGGCTGGATCCAGGGCCGCGGACTCGAAGCCCTCGTCACCCATGCTGCATTCTTTGCCCTAACCGATCCGGGCCTCACCGCCGCCGTAGACGCAGTGGCGCGCCCGCTCTACGCGACCCTGCAATCATTGTGGGCGCGCGATGGCCATGCTTACTTCTGCTATAACGAGCACCTTCAGCCGGTGATTGCGGCTGCAGACGGCAGCACGGCTCCACAAGCGCAACCGCCCGAGATCTACACCTATTCCGACATTTTCGTGCTCAAGGGCCTTATTGCCGCCGCCGCGCGCTTTGACCGCTCAAGCCTCGACGATTATCTCGCGCAGCTGCCGGCCCTCGTAGATGCCATCGAAACCGGCCGCTTCCAGATGGATGAGCGCCAGCCCCTTGCCGCTTCCGGGGCGGCCGGCCAGCCGGATGATTTCGGCCCGCGCATGATCCTCTTGGGCGCAGCGGGCATGCTCAAGCGGTTCGGCCGGATTGAGGCCGCCTCCTTTGCTGACCGCTTTATCGCCCATGTCCTCGAAAGCCATCTCGATCCCGCCTCCGGCTTGCTGCGCAATGCGCCGGATGCCGATACCTGCAATGTCGGGCATGGGATCGAACTGGTGGGTTTTGCCCTCGACTATCTCCCGCCCGATGCTGACCCGGCCCTCGTCGTGCAGTTGCAGGACATCTTGCTGGCCTCCTTTGCCGCCGGTTTCCAGCCGCCCGGCGTGCGGCTGGCAGTGTCAGTTGCCACGGGGGAGCCGATCAGCCCTTATTGCCCTTGGTGGTCGCTGCCCGAAACCATCCGCAGCGCCGCTCTTTGCCTGGAACGTACCGGCGTTGAACGGGTGCTCGAGGTCTGGCGCCGCGCCCATGCGGCGTTTTTTGCCAATTATTGGCGCGGCGAGCCGGCCATTGCCTACCAGACCATGACGAGCGACGGCGCCGTCGATTTCGTCCCCGCCACCCCCGATCTTGATCCGGGCTACCATACGGGCCTGAGCCTGCTTGCCGCTATCGAAGCGGCGGAGCGCATGGGCGTGGCCAGCCCCCTCCCCCACAATGCAGGTGCATGAATGGCTGCCGTAGAAATCCGCAATGTTGCCAAGTCATTTGGGCCCACCGATATCATCCGCAACATCAATGTGCAGGTGCCCGATGGGGCCTTTGTGGTGCTGGTGGGCCCATCGGGCTGTGGTAAATCAACCCTGCTGCGCATGATTGCGGGGCTCGAGGACATCGACAAGGGCGAGATCTCGATCGGGGACCGGGTCATCAACGATGTCGAGCCCAAGCACCGCGACATCGCCATGGTGTTCCAGAACTATGCGCTCTACCCGCATATGACCATCGCGGAAAACATGGGCTTTTCGCTGCGGCTGGCCAAGCAGTCCAAGACCGAGATCGAGCAGCGCGTCGGGGAAGCCGCGCGGATCCTCGGGCTCAGCGAATATCTCGATCGCTATCCCAAGCAGCTTTCGGGTGGGCAGCGCCAGCGTGTTGCCATGGGACGCGCCATTGTGCGCCAGCCGCAGGTGTTCCTCTTTGACGAGCCGCTCTCCAACCTCGATGCCAAGCTGCGCGTGCAAATGCGCGGCGAACTCAAGGACATGCATGCGCGCTTCAAGACCACCACGATCTATGTGACGCACGACCAGATCGAAGCCATGACCATGGCAGATCTCATCGTCGTCATGCGCGCCGGCGTGGTCGAGCAGACCGGGACGCCGCTCGATCTCTATGATTTTCCCGCCAATATGTTCGTAGCGAGCTTTATCGGCTCGCCGGCGATGAACTTTCTTGCCGGCACGGTGCGCCTGCTCGAGGGCCAGCAGGTGTTTGAAACCGCCAGCGGTTATCGCCTGCCGGTGCAGGCGGGCTCTGGCGCCCCCGACGGCCTTGCCGCAACGCTGGGGATCCGGCCCGAGCATCTTTCCCTCGCGCCCGCCGGCCAGGGCCTTGGCGGCAGGATCGTCACGGCCGAGCCCACCGGCTCGGAAACCTTTGTCGTGCTGCAGCTGGGCGAGGACCGCATCTCGGCTCTCCTGCGCCAGCGGCTGAGCGCCAGCATTGGCGACGAGCTCTGGCTAGCGCCGCAGCCCGAGACGACGCATTTGTTTGACAGCGCCACCAGCAATCGGCTGACTCGCGCCTGAAGGGGACTGCAGCGATGACGCAAAAGCTTGGGGTTGGCTTGATCGGGCTGGGCATGGCGTCGCTTCCCCATGCCCGCGCGCTCCTGAACCTGCGCAAGCGCATCGAGGTGCTCCACGCCTTCAGCCCCTCGCCCGAGCGCCGCGCGGCATTTGCCCAGGCGCATGGACTGCCCACCACAGACACGCTCGATGCTGTTCTTGCCGATCCGCGCGTGGATGCCGTTCTAGTGCTGACCCCACCCAACACCCATCTTGAAATCGTCGAGCGCGCCGCCGCGGCCGGCAAGCATGTGCTGCTGGAAAAGCCGCTCGAAATCACCCTGGCGCGCGCCCAGCGCCTCGTGGACACGGCGGAAACTGCCGGCGTAACCCTGGCCCTTGAGCTGCAGCGCTTGCTGGCCGCCGGACGCCTTGGGCGGCTGGTGCATGTCGCCGCCCGCACCAGCTATTGGCGCCCGCAAAGCTATTACGACGAGCCCGGGCGCGGCACCTTTGCTCGCGACGGCGGCGGCGTGCTGCTGACCCAAGCGATCCACAATCTGGATCTGATGATTTCGCTGCTTGGTCTGCCCCAAACCGTCACCGGCTTTGTTGCCACAAGTCCGATCCACACCATGGAGGGCGAGGACATTGCTGCGGCAAGCCTGCGCTTTGCAGATGGCGCGCTGGGCAGCATCAGCGCCACCACCTGCGCCTTTCCCGGGTATCCCGATATTCTGGAACTCATCGGCTCGCACGGCACTGCCCGCCTCGGCGGCTCCCAGCTCACCGTGCGATTGCATGACGGCACCAATCTAGATTTTGCCGGCGATGACGCCGGCAGCGGCTCAGGCCCCGATCCGATGGGGTTTTCTGCCGATGCCCATCAAGCCCTGATCCTCGACTTCGCCGACGCTATCGCCAGAGACGGGAAACCGGCCGCCTCCGGCCGTGATGTTCTGGAGGTGCACTCTTTGATTGACGCTATTCTCCAATCCCGAGGGCAACCGATTGGACTCTAGGAGAGATGGCTGAAACCAGCCGCTTTGGCTGCCTGTTTACCGCTTCAACTTGACGGCGATCGGAATGACCGCTTCGTCGCGGTTTCTCCTTCTAAAAACCCGAGGGGGATAACGTGCCGGAAGATGGCCGATAAGAACTCACGGTGGCAGGCTTGGGGCCTGTAACCTACCGGCAGTTTCCTACTGCCTAATACCGACATCGGACTACCAAAGTGCGTGGCAACGCGCCGCCGTTCCTCGGCTAAAGTACTCTACCTCGGCTAGAGCTCGGTGGCGTCCCTCTCGGTTGTTTTTGCGCAAGGTTTAATACCAGTTGCAGCAAGTGGCATATTCAACAAGAATGTTTCGGCGCTAACCGGCACGGAGCGAGAGCCATGGATGCGGATGCATTTTTGAGCCAACTGAAAGCCGACACGGCGGCGGCAGACCCCAAGCTGCCAATATTCAAGCGACTTCGCATTGCACTTAAAGCCGCCATTCACCGCAATGGGGTCAGGCCCGGCGCGGCGCTGCCGGGCGAACGCACGCTGTCCGAAGGGCTCGGCGTTTCCCGAGTGACCGTGCGCAAGGCGATCGAGTTGCTTGTCGAGGATGGGCTGGTGCATCGCCGCCACGGGGCGCGTACGGTGATCGGCTCGCGGGTTGAAAAATCCTTATCCACCCTTACCAGCTTCTCCGAGGACATGAGTGCTCGAGGCCTGCAGCCCGGATGTATCTGGATTTCCAAAGAAATCAGCCGACCCTCCCCGGCCGAAATGATGGCCTTGGGAATCTCCACGGCAAGCTCGATCATTCGCATGAAGCGCATCCGCACAGCCGACGGGATCCCGATGGCCGTTGAGACTTCGGCGGTGCCCACGCGCTTTCTGGCTTCGCCCGACGCGGTCGGCCAGTCGCTCTACGAAGCCCTGGAAAAATCCGGCGCCATGCCGCAGCGCGCCATTCAGCGCATGCGTTCTCGCCCGGCTTCGCCAGGGGATGCGCAGCACCTCCAGTGTGAGCCTGGCCTACCACTGCTCGTTATGGAGCGCCGCTGCTTTTTGGCCGACGACCAGATCGTCGAGTTCACCGAGTCCCGCTACAAGGGCGACGTTTATGATTTCGTCCTAGAGCTCAAGCGCTAATACCAGTGATAAACTGGTTGTAATCCGGTATGCTCAAGCTATCGTCACCCTTGAACTCGGGGGTAGTCGGTGCAGCGCGAAGATATGAAAAACGCACTTATCGTTTCATGTCAGCCGGTGCCCGGCGGCCCGATGGACAGTGCCGAAATGGTGGTGGGCTTCGCGCTGGCTGCACTCGCCTCGGGCGCAACGGCGCTGCGCATCGAATCCTTGCCCTATCTGCGCGCTGTTCGCGCGGCGACCGAAGCCCCCATCGTCGGCATTATCAAGCGCGATCTCGATGATAGCCCTGTGCGCATCACCCCCTTTATCAAGGATGCCGAAGCACTAGCTGATGCAGGCGCCAACATCGTTGCCTTTGACGCCACCGATCGCATCCGGCCAGCGAGTGTCGCGGACCTGCTTGCTGCCATTAGAGCCAAGGGCAAGCTATCCATGGCAGATTGCTCGAGCCTTGCCGATGCCGAAAGGGCGCTGGCGGCGGGGGTGGATTTCGTCGGCACAACGCTGTCCGGCTATGTCGGCGGGCCCGAGCCGGTTGATCCTGACCTCGAGCTGATCACGGCCATGCGCCAACTGACGCCCTTTGTGATCGCCGAAGGACGCATCCGGTCCACCGAGCAAGCAGCGGCCGCGGCGCAGGCCGGCGCCTATTCAGTGGTGGTCGGCTCCGCGATCACCCGTACCGAACACGCCACTTCCTGGTTCAAGGCTGCCGTCGTCAAGGCCTTTGCCGCCCGCGAACGGGTTAGGAAGCCGGTCCTCGCCATTGATCTGGGCGGCACCAAGATCATGGCGGCACTGGTTGAAAACGACCGGGTCCTTGAAGAACTCACCCTCCCCACAGCGCGCGAAGCGGGACCCGATAGCTGGATCGCCGCAGTGGTGGAGCAAACCCAGGGCTGGCGCGGCCTTATCGGCGGCGTCAGCATCGCCGTCACCGGCATGGTCAACAATGGCTTGTGGTCCCCGCTCAATACGGCAACCCTTGATATCCCTGTTGACTATCCGCTAGTCGCAAAGCTGCATGACGCGTTCAAGTTGCCGGTTTTTGCCGCCAATGATGCACAGGCAGCCGCTTGGGGCGAGCACCGGTTCGGCGCCGGCGAAGGGCAGAACCTCGCCTTTTTGACCATTTCCACCGGCATCGGCGGGGGGCTCGTGCTCAACGGCAAGCCGCTCCTTGGCATTGCGGGCCATTTTGGCCTGCTTCGCTCGCCCAGCAATGGGCTGGAGCCGCTGGAGAACACCGTCTCAGGCCGCTGGATTGCGGCGGAGGCGCGCAAGGCTGGCCATGACTTGGAAGCACCCGCTGTCTTTGCCGCGGCGAATGGCGGGCAAAGCTGGGCCGAGGACATTGTCGAGCATTCGGCCGCCCGCGTCGCTCTCCTGTGCCGCGATATCCAGCTGATGTTTGATCCAGCCTGCATTGTTGTTGGCGGCGGCATCGGACTGGCCGCCGGCTATCTTGACCGCGTGCGCGCCAAAATACCGGCAGAACCCGCGCGGCTCAAACCCAGAATCGTGGCTGCCGAGCTCGGCCGCCACGCCGGAGTGATCGGCATCGCCGATCTCGCCCGAATATCGAGCTGAGCCGCAGAAGGTGGCAGGAGGCCACCTTCACCCACGGAAAAAATGAGAGGATGCGAAAATGAGAACAACAAGCAAAACCACGGTTTCGGTCGCAGCGCTGCTTGCTGCGACACTGTCCCTGGCCGGCACGGCCGAGGCCGCAGTGACCGTGCTTGGCTGGCCTGGCGGCTCCGAGGAAACCGCCCTGCGCGCCACTGCCGAAGCCTATAACGCCCAGGAGGGCCTTGCGGAGGAAGACAAGGTCGAGCTGCTGTTCTTCAACCGCGAGGGCTTTTACGACAAGCTGCAGGCCGACATGGCAGCCGGCTCGAACGCCTTCGACATCAACCTTCTCGCCACCTATACGATCGGCCGTTACGCCCCTTACATGGAGCCGATCGATCTGGGGGAAGCGGCTGCCACCACCTTTGGTGAATCGATCCTGTCGACCATGCAGTTCGAAGGGCAGCAATATGGCGTGCCAACCGACCTTTCGGCGCACTTCATGTACTATCGCAAGGACCTGATGGACGAACTGTTGGCCGATGATGCGGCCAAGGCCCGCTATGCCGAAATCGCGCAGGAACATCTGGGCCAGGCGCTCGAGCCCAAGGATCCCGACAGCTGGACCTGGGACGACTGGGCGGCCACGGCGCTCTACTTCACCCAGTCCATCAATCCCGACAGCCCCGTGCGCTATGGCACCGTGCTGCAGCTCAAGAACCTCTTGTTCAACATGATGGTGTTCCAGTCGCTGCCGCGCTCCTATGGTGCCGATTGGCGCGACGAAACCGGCGCGATCACCGTGGACTCCGAAGCCTACCGCGCCGGCCTTGAGCTCTACAAAAAGCTCCTAGATGCGGGCGCCAGCCCTCGCGACTCGCTGAGCTACGAATATCCCGAAACCAATGCCGCTTTTGGTGCCGGCCAGGCTGCGACCGCCCTGCAGTGGAATGCTGCGGCCGGCGAGTTGACCGATCCGGAAGTCTCCCCTGCAGTTGCCGATGTGGTGGGAATCGTTGCGCCTCCAACCGGCCCCGAAGGGCGGGCCGACCATATCCACGGTCTTGGTCTTGGCCTCAACAAGAATGCCCAGAACAAAGAAGGGGCGGTCAAGTTCCTCCAGTGGCTGACCACAGAGGACGCGGCCCTGACCTATGCCCGCGCCGGCGGCTCGCCGGCGCTAGCGCCCGAGGTGGTGGCCAAGGTTGCCGAAGAGCGTCCCGACCTCGTCCAGCTCGGGGAATTTGCAAGCGCCTATGGCTATGTCATGAATGGCGGGACCTCGGCCAACGCCTTCCCGGTTTACGAGCTGCAAGCCAAGGAATTCACCGCCTACTGGTCGGGCCAGCAGGATCTCGACACCACCCTCGCCAACACCAAGGCTGGCATGGAAGAGCTGTTGAAGTAAGCCGAGGCGCCTAGAGGGCGCGGTGGCCCTGCCCGCCGCGCCCGCATCACCCCGAGGGACCATGGACCGGACCAGCCAATATCAGTGGGCGATCCTCACCGCACCGCTCGTGGTGTTCTTGTTGCTGTTCCTGGGCTTTCCGGCCCTGGTGAACTTGGTTTATTCCCTGTCCGATGTGCGTTTCGAAACGCTGCGCAGCCCTACTCTTTCGGGCATCGGCAATTATGCCGAAGTGCTCGCCGACCCAGCCTTTTGGCGAGCCACCTGGTTCTCGCTGCGCTTTGGCGTCGTCACTGCCCTAGCCGAATGCCTGCTCGGGCTGTTCCTCGCCATTTTTCTCGCGCCGCTATTTCGCAAGCGCGCCTGGCTGATCGCCCCGATCATGCTGCCGCTGATGGTGGCACCGGCCATGATCGGGCTGATGTATCGGCTGGTGCTGCACGAATTTGTCGGGCCGGTGCCGTTCTTTTTGTATGAATGGTTTCGCTGGAGCCCGGCCTTTCTGGATGTGAACACCGCTTTTTGGACGCTCTGCGTTGTCGAGACGCTGCAATGGACTCCCTTTGCCTTTCTGCTCTTTCACATGGCCTATCAGGCCATCCCTGAGGATGCGCGCGAAGCGGCCATGATCGACGGCGCCACCCCCTGGCAGATGCTGACCCGCATCGAACTGCCCTTGATGCTGCCCACCATCGTCTTGGCCGGTTTCATCCGCTTTATCGACGGCTTTCGGGTGTTCGACAATGTCTACACCCTGACCGGAACCGGGCCGGGCGGCTCGACCATGTCGCTCTCGATCTATGTCTATGAGGCCTTCTTCAAACAGGGCGCCATCGGCAAGGCCGTCGCCGCCTCGATGATCCTCTTTGTCGCCTCGTTCGGGGTGTTGTGGTCCCTCAACCGGCTCGCCGCCCGCAGGAGAAGCTCGTGATCACCAATGCACTGCGCTGGCTGGTTCTGGTCGTCGCCATTCTTGCCATGAATTTTCCCGTGCTGGTCACCCTCGTCACCTCGTTCAAGAGTGCGCGCGAGCTTTCCACCAACCCCGGCTTCTGGATCAACGCGCCCACGCTCGAAAACTATGCCCGCGTGCTGCAGGTCAGTGACCGGCTCAACATCTTTGCCTATCTCGCCAACAGCTTTGCCGCGGCAATGATCGGCACCACCCTCGCCATCCTGCTCGCCTTTCCCGCGGCCTATGCGGTGGCGCGCGGCAATTTCGGGCGCCGCACCATGATGCCGGTGATCATCAATCTGCGCGCGGTGCCGCTGATCATCTTCGCCATTCCGCTCTATATGATGTTCCAGTGGCTCAACCTGCTCGACACCCAGTTGGGGCTTGGGCTGATCCTTGCTATCGTCAACCTGCCCCTAGCGCTGGTGATCCTTGTCAATGCCATCGCTGACGTGCCGATCGAGCTCGATGAAGCCGCCAAGATCGACGGCGCAACCACGCTCCAAATCATGTGGCGGGTAATCCGTCCCGTGGTGCGTCCCGCCTTGGTCACCACCTTCATCTTTGGTTTCATCACCGCCTGGAACGAGTTCCTGTTCGGGCTGATGCTGACCACCAACAAGGCCGTGCCAATTACGGTGGGCGCCTCGTTCTTCTTTTCGGCCAGCGGCGGCGGCATTCAGTGGGGCATGGCCTCGGCTGTGATGATCATCGGCGCACTGCCCCCAATGGTGCTGGGGCTTCTCATGTATCGCCAGATCTCGGGCTCGATGACCGCCGGCGCCGTCAAGGGTTGACTCCGGTGCGCTATACTTGGATCTCCCGTCTCTCAGTGGTTGCACGGTGCACGGCTTCGATGATTGCAACAATGCCCCGCGCATAGGCGCCGGTCACCGGCACTGGAGTGCCCCCAACAACGGCCGCGTGCATCGCCTTCCATTCGCGGGCAACAGCGTGGTGCATCCAATTGCTCTCTTGAGATTCAGGCACCGGAGTCCAGACACCGTCGCGCCCGATGGAAACACCGTGATCGAAATCGATCCGTAAGGTACCCTGCTCGCAAACCAGATCCATGGCAAACCCAACCGCACCATTGCGATACCCTACACTTTGCACCTGACCAATGCCGCCTTGGGCAAAACGCACACCAATTAGGGCGCTGTCGTCAGCTTCCTGATCGTGGAAAAAGGTGCCTGACAGCGCGTTCACGCCGACCACGTCTTGGTCCATCAGCCAAACCAGCCGGTCCAGCGCGTGAATGCCGGCCGTCATTAGCATGCCGCCACCCGAAGCACTGTTCTTGTGCCAATCGCGCCGGTTACTCTCCATCCACAGTTTGATCATCCAGCTCGAGCCAAGCACCGGCTTGCCGATAACGCCAGAATCGATGATCTCACGCGCTTTAAGGCAAGGTAGAGCGAAATGCATGACATGCCCGACCATTAGATGAACGCCAGCCTGAGCTACTGCTGCGTTGATGGCGTCGCAGGCTCGTGTGGTGGGGGCCATCGGCTTTTCGAGGAGGATGTGCTTGCCGGCCCTGGCGGCATCGATCGCGATTTCCTCGTGCAGGTGATGGGGCGTGGCGATCACAACCGCCTCAACCTCCGGATCCGCCAAAAGGGTGCGCCAATCGCCATAGGATCGGCCGCCATGCTCGGCCGCAAACTTAGCCGCGGCTTGGGCGTCTTCTCGGCAACTGGCAACCAGTTTAATCCCCTCAACCTCAGCCATCGCGCGGGCATGCACCGCACCAAAGTGACCTGCGCCAATGATGCCAATTCCTGTCATGATCTTGCCTTTGCATAAGCGGCGTCGATGAGGCTCATCGCTGCCTGATAGTCGTCTAGCGTGATGACCGGATCCCTACCTTCGCGCAGCCGCTTCAAGGTATCAGCGGTGAACAAGCGGTAGCGCGTGGCCGTAGGTTCGGGTGGCAGTGAGCGGGTAGTCCCATCATCCAACGTTGTGCAGGTGGCGGATTTGCCAAGATCGCACAGGCTCGCATTGGCGCTGGACAAGCGCCATTCGAACTCGCCGCCAGGTGCCATTGAAGCAAACGTGTAGCCGGCTTCCACCGTAAACAATGTACCAGCCGCGTCCGTCATCACGACCAAGGCATGGTCCTCAACCGTTTCCTGACGCAAGCGATTGCAGACTTCGGCCGTCACAATGGTTAGTGGGCCATCCGCGAGCGCCAAGGCACAATCAATGCCGTGAATACCCAGATTGCGGAGGGCCCCGCCGCCCGCTATGGCCGGGTCCAACAGCCAGCCCACACCCTCATCGCGATAGCGTTGGGGCGGGCCGTTCACCAGCCGGAAGCTGGCATGGCCAAGCCGCCCGGCGCGCCCCTGTCGGACAAGGGCCTCGTGATGCACCATGACAGGCCCGAGCCGATTAGGCAGAGGCACACCTACAAAACCGCGGTTCTCGCGGGCGAGTTGAGCCAAGACGCCGATCGCCCTCGTATCGCTGGCCGCTGGTTTCTCCAGGATCAGCGGCACACCTGCGCTAATTAGGGCTGCTGCTCGGTTTGGAAGTGTAGAGGGGTGCCCCATAAGAACCACGAGGTCGGGGCACAGCGCCAGCCCCTCAGCGAGAGTGGAAGCCAAATGCAGCTCGTGTTTGGATGCAAATTCATGGGCCTGCGCGAGATTGTCGTCCCATACGCAGACAACCTCCGCGCCTGCGGCAAGCGCGGCGTCGAGGTGCATTTCGGCATGCCAGTGGGTAGTGCCAAACAGCGCGACCTTCATAGCTTCACGTCACTCCTACACATCGACTTGCAGGATATCCCATATGTTGCTACACAACAAGCAGTCAGCAGGCTGGGTTGGCCCTGTTGCGCGAACCCTCAGACGAGGATCATCATGGCCGGTCTGAAATCGATGACGCCGCTGCCTCGTGCGCCCCTCCTGCACGTAACTGTGCAGGAAAGCCTAAAAAGCTACATCGAGGCAAACCACCTCAAGGCAGGCGACCCTCTGCCGCCGGAGACCTTTTTGGCCCAGCAACTGGGCGTAGGGCGCAATTCAATGCGCGAGGCAATCAAGGCGCTTGAGTCCTTGGGCATTCTCGAAACGCGCCGCGGTATCGGCGTGTTCGTCAAGGAATTCTCGTTCCAGCCGCTGCTCGACAACCTAGCATATGGGCTGCAGGACTCACTGCGTGACGTAGAGGAGTTGCGCGAGATACGGCGCGTGCTCGAGACCGGACTGATCGGCAAGACAATTGAAGTTATAGAAGAAGCTGACTTGGCCGCCCTGCGCGAGGTAACCGCGCTGATGAAGGTGCGGGCCGAGCAGCAGGAAAGTTTCGCCCGGGAGGACCAGCAATTTCATCAGCTGCTCTTCCGTTGCCAAAATAACCACATGCTCAGTTCGCTTATCGACATCTTCTGGATGGCCTTCAACAAGGCGTCGAATTTCAACGACCTCGATAACCCGGCCCCCCTCGACACGTGGCGGGACCATCACGAAATCGTCGAGGCTATCGCGCGTAAAGACGTGGAGCAGGCGCGCAGGCGCTTGGATGATCACTACCGCGGAATTCAGCAAGTTATCGCCAGAAACCGCGCCGAGTTGTCGAAACTCTGACTTTTCCAGGGAGGAAAAACCATGCCTATCAAGACCATTACTCGAGCCCTGGCCGTCGCCGGCCTGCTGCTTGGGGCAACCGCCCTCACCGCTCCTGCCTTCGCGCAGGAGCCCAAGACCATCACCGGCGGCTTCGATGTCGGGCCGGGTGGCTTCCCCAAGAACTTCAATCCGATGGCCGCGACCGGCGGCTTCACCTGGCTCAACACTTATTTCGAGCCGCTGGTGATCTATAATGCCGAACTGAGCGCCATACAGGGTGACTTGGCAACGGACTACACCGTCAGTGACGACCAACTCACCTATACCTTCACCCTAGCCGAGGAAACCTGGCACGATGGCGAGGCTTTCACCTCCGCCGACGTCAAGTTTACGCTCGACCTGATCCGCAGTGCTGCTTCGGGGAGCGTGTTCACCGGTCGCCTGGGCAAGGTGGAAAGCGTCGAGGCGCCTGACGATCGCACCGTCGTCGTCAAGCTGTCGGAAGCCGATGGCGGTTTGCTGTCGGTGCTGGCGCAAGTGATGATCCTGCCCGAGCACGCCTTGGGCTCCATTGCGCCGGAAAGCCTGGCAACCAGTACCTGGTGGTCAACCACTCCCATCGGAACTGGCCCGTTCAAGTTCACCCAGTATGTCACCGATCAATATGTTGAGCTCGCGGCTGATCCAGATTATCGGCGCGGCACGCCCAAGATGGACCGGCTAATCAACCGCTACTTCGAAAATCCAGCCGCAGCCGTGGCTGCCCTACGCGCCGGGGAAATCCAGTTCACCTATGTGGAACCGGAAGACGCCGCGACCTTTGCCGGCAATAGCGACTTCAACGTGATCGAAGGCGCCTCCTATGTGGTCAACTATGTTGGCTTCAACCAGAAGGTTGAGCTGTGGAAGGACGTGCGGGTCCGTCAGGCCTTCATGCATGCCATCGACCGCGCGGCGATCGTTGAAACACTTTATGGCGGTGCAGCGACGTTGGCCAATTGCGGCTATGTGGCCCCGCAAGTGGTGCCCGCGGGGCTGAACGAGTACCCCTATGACACGGAAAAGGCCAAGGCACTGCTCGATGAAGCCGGATGGGCCGAGATCAATGGCGACAAGCCGATTACCTGGCTGACTTATTACGGTTCGCCGCAGGCCGCTAATGTGATGGCCGCAGTCCAGGCCATGCTGTCCCAGGTGGGGATCAATGTGGTGCCGCGCGTGGTTGACGTACCCACTTATAACGGCACCGTCTACCAGGAGACCAACCCGGACTGGAACCAGTTCCCGCTGATTTATGCCGGCCTGCAGAACGGGCCCAACCCGGCCGGCATCAATGTGGGGCTCAACAAGTCACAACTGCCGCCTGCGGGCGCCAACATCATGCGCATTGAGTTCGACGACCTGAGCGCGGCCTTCGATGCCGCCATTGGCGAAACGGATCCAGCGCAGGTGGATGCCCGCTGGCAGGACGTCTGCAAGGTGATGAACGAAGAGCTGCCCTGGGCTACGATGTGGGTTGCCAACCGCTATGGCGTGGCCTCGGCCAATCTGGTGGACTTTGTTTGGACCCCGGCCCCCGCTGGTGGCCCCTTTGCGGCTCACCCCGAGCTCTGGGACATCAACTAAAGCGTTCATTCCGCACCCCGAGGGCGCTGCAACGCTGCGCCCTCTTCCACCCTGCCACGCGGTGGCGGCTCCGTGATCGCTCACCCCCGGATAAGGCCATGCTGACCTATATCGTTCGCCGTATCGGTATTGGACTGCTGATGCTGATTGCCCTCAGTATCCTCATCTTCGTGCTGCTGCGCCTAGCCCCGGGCGATCCGATCGACGCGTATATAAATCCATCAGCTCCGCTTTCCATGGACGAGCTGGCGGCGCTTCGCGCCCGGCTCGGACTGGACCTGCCGCTGCCCGCGCAATACTTCGCCTGGTTGCGCGCAGCGCTGACCGGGGATTTCGGTTTCTCCACGCAGCGCGCCGGCGTAGCAGTGCTGCCCCTCGTTCTCGAGCGAATAGGCCCAACCGTCCTGCTGATGGCCACCGGCTTGGTGCTCGCCATCGTCATCGGAATTACAGCCGGCATCATCAGCGCCGTGCGCCGCAATTCGGTGACCGATGTCGCACTCTCCGTAACATCCTCCATCGGCATTTCCAGCCCAGCCTTCTTAACAGCTTTGCTGGGGCTCTATTTCTTTTCGGTTCAATTGCGCTGGGCTCCCTCGGGCGGAATGCTGACGCCGGGAGCTGACTTTTCCGTCACGGATCTCCTGGCGCATCTAATCCTGCCCGCCATTTTGCTGTCTATCGGCCACGCGGCACTGATCATGCGCTATATGCGCTCCTCGCTGCTGGAAGTGCTCAACCAAGACTATGTGCGTACCGCCCGCGCCAAGGGCGTGCGCGAGTTTTGGGTTATCATCAAGCACGCGACCCGCAACGCCCTGCTGCCGGTAATCACGCTAATCGGCTCCACCATCGGGATCGCAATCGGCGGCGCCATTTTCCTCGAGAGCGTTTTCAATTGGCCGGGGATGGGGCTGTTACTCGTGAATGCCGTCAATACTCGCGATTATCCGGTGATCATGTGCGCCACGCTGATCGTGGGGGTTTGCGTAATCATGGTGAACCTGTTGACCGACATGACCTATGCGGCAGTCGATCCGCGCATTCAGGTGGCCTAGCCATGAGCACTACAACCATCCCATTGGAGCGCACCAAGGGCCCGACTCGACGCTCAATCGAGCGATTCCTGTCAAATCGCGCGGCGCTGGTTGGACTGGCGATCTTCCTGCCAGTTCTCCTTGCTATCGTCACCTATGACTGGTGGTGGCCGCTCGGTCCGAATGCCATCGACTTGCGCGCCCTCAACAAAGGACCATCAGCTGCACACTGGATGGGCAGCGATGGCGTGGGACGTGATGTGATGGCGCGGCTCCTGCAGGGCGGGCGCGTATCGTTGATCGTGGCTGTGGTCTCGGTGGCCATCTCCATTGTAATCGGCTTCCTCGTCGGGGCATTTTCCAGCTTCGGCGGCCGCATTGTCGATGCGTCCCTGATGCGTTTAGTGGACTTAGCAATGACGCTGCCGCCGGTGATCTTCCTGCTGGTGCTCGCTTCCATCGCCGGCACCGGCATTACGCCGACCATTTTGGTAATTTCGCTGCTGTCCTGGCCCACCCTGTCGCGCATGGTGCGAGCCCGACTGCTCGAGCTGCGCGAGCGCGACTTCGTGGTGGCTGCACGCGGCATGGGGGCGAGCGTGCCGCACCTGCTGTTCAGGCACGGATTGCCGAACTGCATCGACATCCTCGTGGTTTACGCCACCCTCCAGGTTGCCAATGCCATCCTGCTGGAGGCCGGCCTTTCGTTTCTCGGCCTCGGCATCGCTCCGCCTGAGGCGAGCTGGGGCAATATGCTCAATCTCGCCCGATCCACAGTCGTGCTCGAACAATATCCCTGGCAGTGGATGTTCCCCGGCGGCGCACTGGTTCTGACCGTGCTGGCCATCAACTTCATCGGCGATGGTCTGCGCGACGCGTTTGACCCTCGCTCTGCTCTCAACTGACCTGAAAGAGTCTTCAATGCCTATGTTTACCGGCGTCGTGCCACCTGTCGTAACGCCCCTCAATGCCGATTTCACCGTAGACTACGCGTCATTTACCCGCGTGCTCGAACACCTGCTGGATGGAGGCGTGCATGGGTTATTCGTACTTGGTTCAACCAGCGAAGTGGTTTTTCACGATGCCCAAACGCGGCAAGCCATCATTGAGCACGCCATCAAGATCGCCAATGGCCGGGTTCCGGTGCTGGTGGGGGTGATCGACCCAACCACCGACCGCGTCATCAGCCATTCGCGCGTCGCCAAGTCTGCGGGCGCTGACGCCGTGGTTGTAACGGCGCCTTTCTATACGCGTACCAATCAGGCCGAAACGATTGACCATTTCCGCTATATCAAGGACGCCGTTGATCTGCCGATCATCGCCTATGACATTCCGGTTTGCGTCGGGCTCAAGCTGGACCGCAAAACCACGGTAAGCCTTGCACGCGAAGGCGCCATTGTCGGCCTCAAGGATTCCAGCGGCGATGACGGCAATCTGCGCTACGTCTTGGCCGATATGAAAGGCGACGCCAACTTCTTTGGCATGACCGGATCGGAAATCGTTGTTGATAGCGTCTTGGCCATGGGCGCTCACGGTGTGGTACCAGGGCTCGCGAACGTGGATCCGCATGGCTATGTGAAGCTGTGGAACCTCGTACAGGCAGGTGACCTGGCAGGGGCCCGTACCGAGCAGGAGCGGCTGTGTCAGCTGTTTGAGATTGTCTGGATCTCGACTGGCCGAACCAGCCCCGGTTCAGCCGGGGTTGGTGCATTCAAGACGGCCATGCGCCAACTCGGCATTATTGCCACCAACACCATGGCGCGTCCGCAGCGAAACCTCAACGATGAGGAAACCGCTAGGATCGACGCCATCCTCAAAACCACAAGATTGCTTGGCTGATCAT
Source organism: Devosia sp. Z6_126 (assembly GCF_058133495.1). Taxonomy (NCBI): domain Bacteria; kingdom Pseudomonadati; phylum Pseudomonadota; class Alphaproteobacteria; order Hyphomicrobiales; family Devosiaceae; genus Devosia; species Devosia sp. Z6_126. The sequence continues at coordinate 618,680 of NZ_JBYUNO010000001.1, forward strand.
GGACGCGCCGATCCTGGAGATATCCGGCCTGAGCACGGTGTTCCGCATCGGCGGCAAGGACATTGCCGCGGTGCAGGACATGGAACTGAGCATCGCTGCGGGCGAAACCGTGGCTCTGGTCGGCGAATCGGGGTCGGGCAAGTCCGTCACCAGTCTTTCCGTGATGGGTCTGCTGCCAAAGCGGGTTGGACACATCGCCCAAGGCCGCGTCATGCTGGCGCGAAAATCCGGCGAGGTGATCGACCTTGCCAGTCTTGGTGACGAGGCGATGCGCCAGATCCGCGGCAACGACATTGGCATGATATTCCAAGAGCCGATGACCAGCCTCAACCCGGTTTATACCGTGGGCGAACAGATTGCCGAGCCAGTCCGCATCCACTTGGGCAAGTCGCACCGCGACGCTGCGGCTGCCGCCGTGCGGCTGCTTGCCGATGTCGGCATACCTGATCCTGACCGCCGTGCCCGTCAATATCCGCACGAGCTCTCCGGCGGCATGCGCCAGCGCGCCACCATCGCCATGGCGCTGGCCTGCAATCCACGCCTGCTCATTGCCGACGAACCAACCACAGCGCTGGACGTCACCATTCAGGCCCAGATTCTTGATCTGCTACAAAAGCTGCAGCGCGAGCGGGGTATGGGCATCCTGTTTGTCACCCACAATCTCGGCGTCGTGGCCGAAATCGCGCACCGCGTGGTGGTGATGTATGCAGGGCGCATTGTTGAATCGGGGCCGGTCGCAGAGGTCTTCGGCCATCCGCGCCATCCTTATACCAAGGGGCTACTGCGATCGGTGCCCCGGCTCGGCCAAGCCGTGCAGCTCAAACGTGAAGGTACACCACTGCCCACGATCCGGGGCAACGTACCCTCGCTGCGCAATCTGCCCCAGGGATGCGCCTTTTCCAATCGCTGCGACTATGCCCTGCCGGCGTGCAATGCCGCGGTGCCGCCGCTTCTCCCAGCCACTCCCACTCAGAATAGCCGCTGCATTCGGTGGCAGGAACTCTGATGACTCAGCAGCCCTATCTTTCTGTCCGCAATCTATCCAAGCACTTCCCTCCCGCGGCTTTTACGCGCGGCGCAGTGGTCAAGGCGCTGCAGGATGTTTCATTTGATATTCCGCGCGGACAGGTGGTTGGCCTTGTCGGGGAGTCGGGATCGGGCAAAACCACCATCGGTCGGTCAGTGTTGCGTTTGATCGAGCCGACCAGTGGCGAGGTGCGGCTGGATGGGGTGGACGTCACCACCTTGTCGCGAGCGCAATTGCGGCATTATCGGCGCAGGATGCAGTATATATTTCAGGACCCGTTTGCGAGCCTGTCGCCACGCATGACCATCGGCCAGATACTGACGGAGGGCCTTGACATTCAGGGCATCGGCACTCGCGCTGAGCGTCGGGCTCGCGCCGAACAGGCCCTTGTGGCCGTGGAACTGCCGCTAGATGCCTTTGATCGATATGCCCATGAATTCTCGGGTGGCCAGCGCCAGCGCATTGGCATCGCGCGTGCCCTGACGCTTGAGCCTGACTTCATCGTGGCCGACGAGCCCGTATCGGCGCTTGACGTGTCAATCCAGGCTCAGGTTATCAATCTACTGCGCGATCTGCAGCTGCGACTTGGCCTAACCATGCTGTTCATCTCTCACGATTTGGCCGTAGTGGAGTATATCTGCGATACGGTCATCGTGCTCTATCTGGGGCGCATCATGGAAATAGCGCCCGCCGCCGAGCTCTATGCCAATCCAAGTCACCCTTATACGAGGGCGTTGCTGTCCGCTATTCCCTCCCCTGATCCTGGCCGCCGAACGCAGCGCCAGATACTAGCCGGCGATATCCCCAGTCCTGCTAACCCGCCATCCGGCTGCGTGTTCCGCACCCGCTGCCCTTACGCTTTGCCCGCCTGCGCCGATGTCGTGCCGGCTTTGACCGAAATAGCGCCGCACCACCTACGCGCCTGCATTCGTGACGACATCCTTTGATCCCCCTTTGACGCGGGGCTTCCTTTGTATCGCAGCCGGCTCTTGCAGTGCACATTAACGTCTGCTTTGGCGGCCCCACGCAGGCATTAACATCTTGGCCGAGGCGGGATAGCTATTGTCAGAGTGGGGGGCCGAAAGCGGAATGGCCGCTATGGAGTGGTGGAGTAAGGTAGCAGACATTCGAGGTGCGAGTGTGCCAATGCATCGAGAGATGAAGACGGCTCGGTCGGTTCGCGCGGGCGGAGACCGGATAGCCGACGGGGAGGTGGGGTTACTGCCTCAGCGGGTGGAGAATTGGCACATGGTGTCATCCAGTACGCGAGCGGAGGATGCGAGGGACGACGACGCTGGGATAGTGCGTCGGTCTGCCATTGCATCCTTCAAGATGCGCGGAATCGATTAGCGGCTGGGGCGACATCGCTGCCTTATGTAGGGGCAAGGGGCGGCTGATCGCCGCCCCGATGCACGGTTCAGTTGGGTACTGCTGCGTGCCCACGAGTGCTCTGGATCGTCAGCCATATGGCTGAGAGCAGGAAGTAGAAGGCGCCAAACGCAGCATAGGGAACAATTGCAGTGATGTCCGGCGGGGTGTCAGCACGCGCCATGACGACGAAGGCCACGCCTGCCAGTGCAGACTGCGCGCCGCTCAGGATCATCACCCACTGGGCCCCTGCCGTTCTCCACCGCCGAGCAGCGGTAACGAGTTGGAACACCCCTGAAAGCGCTGCCCAAATCCCGAAGACAACGAGCACAGTGTTCATGCTCATGCCCAAGGCAAATGCAACAGCAGCGGCCGTAAATACGCTAACGGCGAGGTTCAGGGTCTGGCTCAGATTGGATCCGAGGCCGCCATTTTTTTGTGCATCGAGATAGTTCGCCAGGGCATCCCATGCCGGGTAGGCGACAAGCAAAATGGCAGCCACGGCAGCGTTGCTTCGGCCAATGATCAGTGCCGCCGCGATCCAGCCGATCGAAACTGCTGCGCGGGTGAAGTAATAACTCCGCAGCCAATCGCTGGGGGCGGGGGCCTGGGACTTGGCGGTGGAAAGATCAGTCATGATATGTCTCGATTGTTGTTGGTGTTTGCTGAAAGGTGGGTCGCAAGGTGAGTTGGTCTCGAGGAGGCTTTCGGGTGAACGGATGGCGTTCTTTGCCGAGCCTCGAGGCCCAGCGAGGGTGGCCGGGACCTGGGATGCAGGCTGACGGACGCAGAACTTATTTGCGCCAGCGCCGCAGAAGCTGGTTCCTTTGGGGATCGCCATGCCTGGACGCGAGTAGCGCTGCCCACACGTCAACTGGGTCAGCTTTGGGCCAATCTGTTCCACGGTGGGAGTGAAGGCCTGTCCGGGGTGGCCAGCAATGATCAGCTAGCGAACTGAACGCGGGGCAAATACGATCCCGGGTGTCAGGCAATGATAGGGATAAGGAAGAAAAGAATACTTCATCTTGGATGTTCCTTGCTGTTGAACATCATCACCTTGCGTCCCAACGATTGCCCCAACATTGTGGAACTAGATGGGGTAAGGTTTCGCGTCTTGTTTTTCTAACTTTGATTAGCCCTGCGCCAGTTGATGATTTCTGGCGTGCAGTGGTGCGGGCCTCTGGCTGCAACAAGGGTGTCCGGGTCGCGGCAGCCTGGGTCAGGCTCGTGTGCTTCGGCGAGGGGCCTGTATCGTTGGGCGAAGGCTGATCGATAACCAAACCCCAAGGGGTTCAACCCGGCCCGATGGTGCCCCGCCACCTGTGCGTCGTCGTTCAAGGACCGGCAGACCCGCTCGACTGTCCGGGAGTGAACAGATCTTCCGCTTGGGAAATGTTGCGGGGCACCAGATCCGCGTTGATCAGGCGCTCTGTGCAACCTGAGTGGGGATAACGGGAAGCGATATTTCGAACAGCGCACCGCCTCCAGGGGCGTCACCTACGGTGATTTTCCCTTTGTGCCTTAGCACAATATCCTTGACGAGGTTCAGGCCAAGTCCCGCACCTTGGTCCAGCGGAACGACGCGGCAGAACGGCTCGAAAATTGCCTCCCTGTTTTCAACCGCTATGCCCGGTCCTGTGTCAGCGACCGTCAGCGAACCTTTGCGGCATACCGCTACCCGGATGTTCGTTTTCCGACCGCCATGGATCACGGCATTCTGGATTAGATTGATCAGGGCCCGCGAGAGCGAGGCCGCATCCGCGGCAACAGTGACGCTCTCGACCTCGGCATCAAAGGAGATCTCATCGCCTGCTGCAATGGCGAGAGGGGCCATGTCGGCCGTGACTTGCGCCGCCAGGTCAACGAGATCCACCGGCTGCAAGATTGTAAGGTCAGCATCGAAACGCTCCAGATCAAGCAATTGATTGGCCAGATTGGCCAGGCGCGCCACATCCAGCATCAGTCGGCTGCGCTGCTCGTCGTGCGGCAGTAATTCGATACGGGTCTGCAAGATCGCCACTGGCGTTCGCAGTTCATGTGCCGCATCGGCCAGAAACCGTTGCCGGCGCTCAATGCCGTCATCAAGGCGCTGCAAGGCAGCATTCACAGCACGAACCAGCGAATGCAATTCATCGGGCACATGTTGGAAAGAGAGACGCATGCCGCGCTGGGCAATGTCGATCTGTTCAGCTTCTGCTGCCGCCTTGTTTACACCCCGGAACTGCAGCCTTACGATTAGGGGAATGACCAGAAAGGACACTGCAGTTAGCAGTGCCAGCAGTTGCAAGTACATCGGGCCGCCGGCGGCTGCAAACACTGCCCGGAGCGGTGTATCCGGTCCCCCGGCGGTTGCCACCCAAAGCAAACCTGCGGGGCTGTCCTGGCGCCGCACGATCGTGGCGGGCTGCCCTGGAACATCCATGTCGCCGATGTCAGCCGAATGCAACCGGGTGAGACCGGCAATCAATGGCGCCATCCATTCAGGGATGTCGCCCATCTGGACCGAGGTGCCGTTTGCATCGGCAGCGTAAAACCACATTCCAGGGTGTTCAGCCGTCAATCGGATAAGATCCTCGCTGGGGACCAGATACAGTTGACCGGGGCCCCGGCGCTGGACAGACTCAGCAAAGGACTGGATGACACTGTCATCCAGCCCTTGCTCTGAACTCATCAAGTTCGTCATCGGGATCGATGCAGCAAAGATGAATGCGACCAACGCAATGGCTTGCACCAGGACCAGGTAAATGGTCAGCCTTGCGCGCAGGGAACCCAGTCGCCAGTTCATCAAGATATCGCCCTCAAAAGATATCCCAGTCCGCGGATCGCGTGAATCTCAACTCCGGCGCCGCTGATTTTGTTACGCAAGCGCGAGATGTGGGAGTCGAGGGTATTGGACGAGATCTCGTCATCATAGCCATAGACCGCTTCTTCAAGCGCGCTGCGAGACACGGTTCGTCCCGAGCGCCGAACAAGGATCTCCAGAGCCAGCAGTTCACGACGGGTAAGGTCAAGCGGCTGCCCCGCGACTTCCGCCTGACGGTCCGTCAAGTTGAATCTGAGCAGACCGACATTGATCGCAGTCTCACCGAACTGAGCTGGGCGTCGCATCACCGCACGCAATCTGGCCATCAACTCGTCGATCAAGAACGGCTTGGGTAAATAGTCATCGGCCCCCGTATCAAGTCCGGCAACCCGTTGCTCTGCCGATCCCATGGCCGACAGGACAATGACCGGCAAGCCCGGGCGCTCGCGCCTGATCAGAGGGATCAATTTCAATCCCTCCCCATCGGGCAGCTTGCGGTCCAGCAACACGGCGTCATGTACTCCGCTGCGGCATGCTTCCTCTGCAATCTCCAGAGTGGAGGCGTGATCCACTACAATGTCATGCCGGCTCAGCGCGGCGGACAGTGCTGTGGCCATGTCCAGTTCATCTTCGACCAGCAGGATGCGCATGAATTTACTCTTTTGTTTGTACGCTCAACTGTCAATCCTGCGGCTGCGTGATCCGGTGCAGGGTGGGCACTGGGCAGGTCAGTGGAGACAGGAACGAAGCAATGGCGCCGGCACGCGGGATGCCAAGGTTTTCGCTGTCCCCGTCCTTGGACATCCCTATCTGGCGATCCAACCATTGCCCGAACATTGCGGCGCGCACTCTCTTGAACTGTTCGTGGTGACTTGCTGCATCTGGTGGCGCACCGATTTCGCGCCCTGGCCACCCCATCGGAGATGACCTCCGCTGTGAGTTGAACGGCGAAGTCACGCATACGACGCCGTGGGCCTGTCGCAAGCACAGCGACGTGGAAGCGAATAGTTTCGGGAAAGAAATCTCGACAATGTTCGCGCAATGAACAGAGATCAAGTTCGGGGTGTTCAAAACGAAAGGAACACCGAAATGAAATCTCTCTCCTCCGCCGAAGTTATTGCACTTACCCTCGCCTTTCTTGTTGCGTCCCCAACTGCATTTGCAGCGGAAAGCCTGATCTCGGATCGCGCGCTGGACGGCCGGCCCATCTCCGAGATCACCGCCACACTGGCCTCCCGGGGAATTATTGCCACCGAGATCGAAAAATGGGGCAGCGACATCCGCGTTTATGCCCAAGGGCCTGACGGGTCCGGACGTGTGTTGATCCTCGACAAGGACACGCTCCGCCCGCTCAACGCCCCCACTGAGGTTGGTACGAACCTGGATGTAGGCCAGACGCGACCCGCTGCCCGACCGGCCAGCAACGCGTATCATGTGCCACAGTCGCTATCGGAAAATACCGAAGAGTGAATACCCATCCGATCCGGGGCGCCACAAGCCCCGGATCCTATGTGCTTTGCACCCGAAAGCGTCCGCCATTCATCCCGGCAACGTCGCCACTCCCGCGCGGCGCTCCTAAAGAGAACTATCATGTCAATTGATTACTCAAGGGCCGATGTTGTGCGCCCGTTCGATGCCATCATCATTGGTGCTGGCCAGGCTGGGCCCTCGCTGGCGTCCCGGCTGGCTGCAGCGGGCATGACCGTTGCGATCATTGAGCGCGACCAAGTGGGTGGAACCTGCGTGAACACCGGTTGCAAGCCGACCAAGACCCTTGTTGCCAGCGCCTATGCAATCCACATGGCAAGGCGGGGCGCCGACTACGGGTTCTCCCGGTCCGACGTCGTCGTCGACATGGCTGCCGTGGCGGCACGCGCCCGCAAGGTCATCCTGGACTCGCGGCAAGGAAACGAAGACTGGCTTGCCAGCATGCCCAATGTCGAGTTGATCCGCGGCCACGCGCGCTTCGAAGCAACCAACATCGTCGTGGTGAACGGAGCCAGGCTCACCGCCCCGCGCATCTTCATCAATGTCGGCGGACGGGCGGTTATTCCAGATTTGCCCGGGCTCCATGATGTGCCGTTTCTAACCAATAGCGAGATCGTCGCCCTCGAAACCGTTCCTCAGCACCTAATCGTGGTCGGGGGCAGCTATATCGGACTGGAGTTTGCGCAGATGTATCGCCGCTTCGGTGCGCAGGTCACGATCATCGAACGATCGGATCGCCTGATACCGCGCGAAGACCGGGACATTTCCCAAGCTGTCGAGGAGATTCTTCAAGCCGAAGGCATTTCCGTGCGGACCGGTGCCAATTGCATCGGCTTTCAACGGCATGGCAATGGCGTCGCGGTGTCGGTGGATTGCGAGGCTGACGCCTCTCCGGTGATCGGCAGTCACGTGCTGATCGCGGCTGGGCGCCGGCCCAATACCGATGACCTCGGGCTCGAGGCAGCGGGCGTGCTCACCGACGAACGCGGTTACATCACAGTCGACGACCACCTCCAGACCAGTGTGCCCGGAATATGGGCGCTGGGGGACTGCAACGGGCGGGGCGCCTTCACCCATACCGCCTACAACGACTTCGAGATCGTTGCCGCCAATCTGCTTGACGGAGATGACCGGAGGGTCAGCAGCCGGGTGCCCGGTTATGCCCTCTATATAGATCCTCCATTGGCGCGGGTGGGGATGAGTGAGGCTGAGGCGGCCCGGACCGGCAGACGGCTCCTCTTCTCCAAGCGCGCAATGACCCGCGTTGGCCGCGCCGTGGAAAAAGGGGAAACCCAAGGCTTCATGAAGATCGTCGCCGACGCCGACACACAGCGCATCCTGGGCGCGGCAATCCTGGGCACAGGCGGCGACGAGGCCATCCATGGCATTCTCGACATGATGAACGCCGACCAGCCTCTCGATAGCTTGCGGTGGGCGGTGCCTATTCATCCCACCGTTTCAGAACTGATCCCGACTCTGCTGCTCGACCTGGCAGAGCCCTGAATTCGTCTCGCCAGCTGCGAAACGATGCCGACACGCACAGTGTCGAAGTGAGCGCCCACGAGATGTGGGCCACAAACACCCCCAAAAGGAGACTATGATGTCTGTTGATGTAAAGTATAAGACCACCGCAACTGCGACCGGTGGACGCGATGGCAAGGCCCGCACCGAGGACGGCCGGGTCGACGTTTTGTTGAGCACACCCAGGGAACTGGGCGGACCGGGCGGTGAAGGCACCAACCCGGAGCAATTATTCGCCACCGGCTATTCGGCTTGCTTCCTGGGGGCCCTGAAAGTGGCGGCCCAGCAACTCAAGGTAAAAGTGCCGGCCGAGGCCAGCGTAACGGCCACAGTCGGGATCGGTCCCCGCTCGGAGGGCGGTTTCGGCATCACTGCCGATCTGGTGGTGGCTTTGCCAGGTCTTGATCGTGACGTGGCATCCACGCTCGTGCAGACGGCGCACCAGATCTGCCCCTACTCCAACGCCACCCGCAACAACATCGATGTGGGCCTCTCGGTGGCTTGAGCAAGGGCTTAGGAGGGTCTGCTGATCCTTTTGCTTGTCGGCAGTCCGGTGCAAAGGGAAGTCCTTCTTGCCGGTTTCCCCAACAGGGAGACCGGCAAGTCGGTTTCAATCCATGATGAGGGCAGTTCGGCGATGGTCAAACCAGAATTAGGACCTCGGTCTCGAACCTGTACATGGTTGGCCTCCTCTTTAGATGAAGGCGGTAGCGGTCTGGGCGGCCATGTAAATGGCGACGGCCACGATCAGACCGGCGAAAGCGGTGTTCAGCAGCCCCTTCTTGCTGGCCATTAAACCAGCAAGCCGTGCGCCAGCCAGTCCACCGACCACCCCGCCACCGATAAACACGGCAGCCAGTGGCCAATCGACCAGGCCTGAAAAGGCGTAGCTCAAGGCAGTGGTGAGCCCGAAGGCGGTGACGGCGACGAGCGAGGATCCGATGGCATTGAGGATCGGCATGCCGGTCGAGGCCACAAGACCCGGAACGATCAGGAAGCCGCCGCCGATACCGAAGAAGCCGGAAAAGGCGCCGGTGAGACCGCCATAGCCCAGCACCTTGGGTGCCTTCTCTCGATTGCAGGTGGCGCCAGGTATCCCAGGATCACCCCGCCCGCGGAACATCAGCACGCCTACCACCAGCATGAGGATGGCGAACAGGAACAGCAGCTTGTCGCCGTCCATGGCCTTGCCCAGCGTGGAGCCAAGGAAGGCCCCGGCAATGCCAGCGACGGTGTACATGAGGGCGCAGCGCCAGATCACGTTGCCCTTGCGGGCATGGGTGACAAGGTTGGTGGCAGCGTTGGTGGCGACCGCAAAAGCACTCGTTCCGATGGCCACGTGTGCGACAGGAACCCCCACGACATAGACCATGAGCGGCACAGCCAGAATGGAGCCACCGCCGCCGAACAGGCCAAGAGTGAAACCCACAAGGCTGCCCGATAGGGCACCAAGCAGGTATTGCAGGGGTTCGAGAAACATCGTCGTCTTTCAGTTACAAAGTGGCAGCGTAGAGGCTGCCGGCGCGCCCACCGGAGCGGCAGTAGCCCAGGATGGGCCCGTCGGTTTCGGCCTTGGCCTGTTCAAAGCGGATGAGCTGACCTTCGGTGAGTTGACCTGACACGGGGATGTGGAATGCCTTGACACCGAACCGCTCGGCGACCTCAGCGATCTGCGCAAAGGATGGCTGATCAGGGTCTTCGTTATCCGGGCGGGCGCAGACGATGGCTTTGTAGCCCGCCTCGGCGATGAGCCTGACATCATCAGGCTGGATCTGGGGGGACTGGGCGAACTGGTCGTCGATCTTGTTGATTGCCATGGTGTTACTCCTTGGAGGTGGAGAGCCCATTGATGGGCACTTTGAGGTAAGTCTTGCCGTCATCATCGGCTGGGGGAAGCTGTCCCGCCCGCATGTTGACTTGCAGGGATGGGATGATCAGCTTGGGCATGGACAGGGTGCTGTCGCGATCCTCCCGCATCTTGACGAATTCGTCTTCGGACGTGCCGTGGCCGACATGGATGTTGTGATCACGTTGCTCCGCAACGGTGGTTTCCCACTGGATGTCGCGACCGTTCGGCCCATAGTCGTGGCACATGAAGAGCCGCATCTCGCCTGGCAAGGTCAGCAGCCGCTGTATTGACTGGTAGAGTGTACGGGCGTCACCACCGGGAAAGTCGGCACGGGCCGAGCCGCCATCAGGCATGAACAGGGTGTCGCCAACGAATACTGCGTTGCCGATCACATGCACCATGTCTGCCGGGGTGTGGCCTGGCGTGAACAGGGTGTGGGCGGTCATGGTGCCGATCTGATAGCTATCCCCATCCTTGAACAGGCGGTCGAACTGCGAACCATCTCGCTGGAATTCAGTGCCTTCGTTGAAGATCTTGCTGAAAGTGTCCTGGACCACGCGGATCTGCTCACCGATGCCCAGCTTGCCGCCCAGTTTAGACTGGATATAGGGCGCCGCCGAAAGATGGTCGGCATGGACGTGGGTCTCGATCAGCCATTCAAGCTTCCAGCCCTTGTCCTGGATGTGCGCGATGATCTTGTCGGCGCCCTCATAGGCAATGTTCCCAGAGGCGTAGTCGAAGTCCATGACGGAATCGATCACGGCGCAGGCGTCGGAATGAGGATCCTTGACGATGTAGCTGATGGTGTTGGTCGGCTTGTCGAAGAACGCGACAACTTCCGGTTTAACGGTCAGGTCGGGTGTAAATGGAACAGTTTCGGTGGACATGGAAATCTCCTTTCCAGATCAGGCCAGGACTGGGCGGCGAGCGAAGGCCGCCTTGATCCCACTGGCCAAGAAGATGCCGCTGATCATAGCGGCAACGAAGATGAGTGGGGTTGGCTCGCCCGAGCCAAGAGCCGGGATGGCGCCCCCAGGGCAGAACCCGGCAATGCCCCAGCCGACGCCGAACAAGGCCGAGCCAGCAATGAGCGGCATGTCGAGATCGCGCCTGGTGGGCAGGTGGAACTTGCGGCCAAATACCGGAGCAGGACGACGCAGAACAAACCGATAGCCGACAAAGGTCACGACCAAGGCCGACCCCATGACCAGCAACAGGCTGGGGTCCCAGGCGCCCAAGACGTCAAAGAAGTTGAGAACCTTGGCTGGATTGGCCATGCCTGAAACGACGATGCCAGTGCCAAAGACAAGGCCGATAGCTGCAGCGGAGAGAACTCGGAGCATCAGAAGCCCCCCAGGACATGACGGACGATAAAGACGGTCATGAAGGTCGTCACCATAAAGGTCAGGGTGGCGACAACGGAGCGGACCGAGAGCCGGGCTATGCCGCAGACGCCGTGGCCCGACGTGCAGCCGCCTCCGAAGGTCACGCCGACGCCGACCAGAAGGCCACCAAGAATGATGGCCAAGGAAGGAAGCTCAGCCTGCAGCGGCAAGGACGTGCCCGTGAGCAGTAGGATAAGAACGGGTGCCACAATTGCACCCAGCAAAAAGGCGAGGCGCCAGTCCCAGTCACCTTTTGGCAAGATCACGCCGGTCAGGATACCGGTCATCCCGGCAATCCTGCCGTGGAATGCCATTAGGGCAACGGCGGCAATTCCAATCAAGGAGCCGCCGAGAAGTGCTTGGGTGGGTGTGAATGATGTTTCCATATGCCTATATGCGGTTCGCTGCGGCGCGTCAGGAATGAACACCTGATCGCCGAAATGTATTTGCCGTATATATTAGAATGTTCTAATATGTCAACCATGCAAACCAATGAAGCTCTTGTGATGCAGATCACCGACCTTGAACCCAAGGCAGAAGAAGCTGCTCAGTTGCTGACTGCCATGGCCAATCCGAAGCGACTGCTGGTCTTGTGCAACCTCCTTGAGCAGGAGCGCAGCGTAGGCGAGCTGATCAAGATTGTAGGGCTGGAGCAGTCGCCGCTATCCCAGCATCTGTCGAAGCTGCGAGCGTTAGGGCTGGTCAAGACGCGTCGGGACGGTCAGACCATTTTCTACCGTTTGGCCTCGGAACCGGTCACGCGGGTGCTGACGACGCTCTACGACATTTATTGCCGGTCAAGCGAACCAGCGGGTGATTGAGCTAGATGCTCTGGGGTTATGTACAGTCAGCTTTGGGAATAGTTATTCGAGAAGCCGCCCGTCCTCTTTCCACCCCCAGGATGCCGTTCCGGAGCGCCGAACCAGAACGGCTGCTTTCAGGAGCTTGATCGGACTGGTTGAACGGCCGGAATGGGCGCATAGCTGCCTTGCAGCTGCGGCGGCGGCAGCCGACCGACCGCTTCTGGACTGAAGCAAAATTCAGCCCGCTCGAGGATCGCGGCCGCCTAGGTGGCTTCCTAACGATGTCAAATGCCGAGACCTTGCTCCTTGATCACGGCTGACGGCGCAAATGATGAGTTGCGGGGATCAGCCTTATAGGCGCCTCCTCGGTATCAATAATCAGTTTGACGCGCTGGCCGCTTTTCTCACCCACCTTGATCTCTACGTTGGCGCCGATCTGCAGAACCTGCCCCACTTTGACGTCAATTACTAGCACGGTCACGCTCCTAGACGCTCTGGTCCCCAAGGTCACGATGCCCGTCCTAAACGGTGCGGGCTAACTGCGTGTCATGATACACCATTATGCTCGCATCACGAGAATGCGACGGGTAATCCGACCCGCCCTCGGTCATCAGCAAGGGGCTGCTTGGATCAACAGCTCACACAGGCTGGACGCTCGTGCTCCGGCCGCTGAGGCGACGCGTGGAAGTCGAGCGGGGGAAGACCACCGGTTCAGGGACGACACAGGTTTGCTGTGATCGCCCTACTGGCTAACAACTGGGCGAAATGCATGCACCACTATCCAAATCAATTTCCTCCCAACGCGCTCCCAAGACTTCACCAGATCGAGCCGCTGTCAGGATCAAGAACTCTAAGGCTCGTGCAGCCATTGAGGCTCGTGCTCTCAGCGCGATGATGAAGTTGGGGAGGTCTGCATAGGGAAGTGCAGCATGATGGCCGCGAGTGAGTTTTTGTCGAGCAGGCAAGATGCTCTTCAGGTGCCCCCTCCAAGCTGCGGGGTTCTCTCCCGTCCGCCAGCCGCGCGCACGCGCAAAATCGAGTACGCGTTCAATTCTCCCTCTTAACCGGGAAGCCGTTTCAGCTTTTGTGTTCCAGATAGGGGTGAGAACCTGGAGGACGTCATCAGTGCCGATCGGACCAACCTTCTTCCGAAGTATGGCATCGCAGTATGATGGGCCCAGGGTCATGCGCCACTGCGCACGGTGTTTCTCGTTTCTCCACTGGCTTTCAATGGACTCAAGGTATTGATCCACGCAGTCGGCGAATGTCGGCTCTTGTTTGACAGATGTTGCGGATCTTGGGTCACCACCATCGGCTCGAACTTTGCGGAGCTCGCTTGCTTTCTTTCGAGCATTGGCAAGGGTTACGTCCGGATAGGGGCCAAGACCAATTGCCCTGCGGGTGCCGTCAGTTGTGAACAGGAACAACCAGCTGCGTGCACCTGTGTCTTTGACGTTAAGGTAGAGCCCTCCGCCATCGGCGTGACGGCCCGCCTTTAGCTGGGAAGATCGAGCGAGAGTGTCGGACAATCGGTGCAGTGTTCGCGGCACAGTGTGCACTCCAGTGTGCACCATCGGACGTTGCTTTCAAGGAATGTAGGCAAACGATGGCGTATGGTAATTGCATAAGTTGCTACCATGACGTTGTTTTCCGAGGCAATCAAATACAGCTGCGCACCCACGCAAACTAAGGTACTCCGGACTCTCTCTCCGCCATAAAATTCAAACTTCCGAAATCATCTGCCCCCGACAAATATGGTCCAGCATTTGGTCCAACGAGAACACCGACGGATTGCTCGAGGGCTGGGCCTAATGACCACAGCCATGAACAGGCGCCTGCTGCCAGCAAGGGGTCTGTTTTGCTGCGTAAGCTGACTTCAACGACGGAACAGGCCGCTAAGCGGCAACGCCATCCACAATGACATGGTCGAACTGGCGCGAGCATTTCTCGATCCGCGCATCAACGCCATAGACACGGCGCAGCATGTCGGCGTTGATGACGTCGAGAGGCGAGCCGCAAGCCTGCATCTTGCCATTGGCAATCAGCAAGACCTTGTCGGCAAAGCGCAGCGCCTGGTTGAGATCGTGGATCGCGATCAACACGATCATGCCCTTTTGCCGTGCTTGTGCCTGCATGAAGCTGAGCACTTCCACCTGCCGGTGCAAGTCCAGGGCGCTGGTGGGCTCGTCCATCAACATCACGTCGGGCTCGCGCACGAGGGTCTGGGCGATGGATACCAGTTGCCGTTGCCCCCGCTGAGCGCCCCAAGGTCGCGAAAGGCGATCGGCTCGATGTTGAGAGCCGCCATCACCTGGTCGATGAAGCGCAGATCGGCATCGTCCACCGACCAGCGGCTGCCTTGCTTGCGGGCCAAGAGGATCGACTCGTAGACCGTCAGCACCGCATTGGCCGACGTGTCCTGCGGCATATAGCTGATCGCCTTCTTGCCCTTGCTGGTATGGGCAAGGCTGACCTCGCCGGGCCCGTTGAGCAGCCCGGCAATGCGCTTGAACAGCGTCGACTTCCCCGCCGCATTGGGGCCAATCACCGCAACGATTTCGCCGGAGTGGAATTCGGGCGTGCTGACGGCAGCGATGGTGAGCTTCTTGCCGTAAGACGCACCGAGATCCCGGAGCTGAAGGCTTACCATGAGCGCCTCACATTGGAGAGGATCAGCGAAATAAAGAACGGCACGCCAACCAATGCGGTGATGATGCCGATGGGGAAAACGACACCGGGAATGATCGACTTGGAGACAATCGAGGTGAGCGACAAGAGCAAGGCTCCGGCGAGCACCGAGCCCGGCAGGAAGAAGCGCTGATCCTCGCCCAGGATCATGCGGGTAATATGGGGGCCAACCAGACCAACAAAGCCGATCGTGCCGACAAAGCTCACCGGCACCGACGCCAGGAGCGAAATGATCAGCATGGTCTCGAGCCGGATATAGCGCACATTGACGCCAAAGCTCGCCGCCTTGTCTTCGCCCAGCCGGATGGCCGTCAGGGCCCAGGCGTTGCGGGCAAACAGCGGCAGCGCCACCAGCAACACGGCCAGCGTGATCCAGATCTTGGGCCAGGTCGCCTTGGTCAGGCTGCCCATGGTCCAGAACACCACCTGCGACAGCGCCTGTTCGGACGCCAAATATTGCACAAACGCAAGGAGCGCATTGAAGGTGAAAACGAGGGCGATGCCCAGCAGCACCACGGTTTGCACGGTGACGCCGCGCATTTGCGACACGAAATGGATGAACAGCGTGGCGAGCAGCGCCATGACAAAGGCGTTGACCGGAACGATCAGCCCGGCAGCAACCGGGATGAGTGGCACGGTCGTGACAATGCCCAGTGCGGCGCCAAAGCTCGCCGCGGCCGAAATCCCCAGCGTAAACGGGCTGGCGAGCGGATTGGCGAGAATGGTCTGCATCTGTGCGCCGGCCACCGATAGCGCTGCGCCGACGACGATCGCCATGACGGCCACGGGCATACGGATGTCCCAGACCACGGTGCGTACTTGCGCCGACACCGCATCCGGATTGAACAGCGCCAGCACCACCTGATCGAGACCATAGCGTGCCGGCCCCCAAGCGAGGTCGACCGCAAAGGAAAAGCAAAGCGCCAGGCTCAGCCCCCCCAAGATAAGCAACTTGCGACGGATGCGGGCGCGATATTCACCGCGCCCTTCAGCCACCGCTTCCGTCAGCAGAGAGCTATCCGCGGCGGCCATGATTTACTCGTCGGCCTTGAGCGACAGCCAGGAGCCGGGCTCGTATGCAATGGGCAGGAACCGATCATAAAAGGCCTTGAAGGTGGCGTCAGGATTGGTATCGGCGAAAAGGTCGGGGTGGAACCACTTGGCCATCTCGGCAATCGCCACGAACTGGTAGGGGCTCGTATAGAACTGGTGCCAGATGGCGTGCACATTGCCCTCGGCGACCGCCGTGGAGCCGGTAAAGGCCGGCGCCTCGACCAGCGACGCGAGGATCGCGCGGCTCGCTTCGGCATCATCGGCAGTGCCCGGGCCGACGCTGACAAAGCCAGTGGCATCGGGAGAATTGGTCCAGTCCGAGCCGGTCACCACGATGATGTCGGGGTCCGAGGCGATGACCTGTTCGGGATTGATCGAGCCGGTATAGCCGGGCAGGAAATCGGAACCGAGATTGTTGCCGCCCGCTAGCTCCACCATGAGCCCGAAATTGTCGGGACCAAAGGTGCCGCAGCATTCAACCAAACCGGCAGCGCGATACATGAAAACGTCGGGCCGCTCGGGATTGTTCGCCGCCAGCACGGCCGCAATCTTGTCCATTTCGGTCTGCCAGAAGTCGGCGACTTCCTGGGCGCGCTCTTCCTTGCCAAACAGCTGCCCCAGGATGTGCAGGCTGGGCACGGTGTTGTCGATGATGTGCTCGCGGAAGTCGACATAAACGATCTTGACCCCGATGCCCTCGAGCATCTCCTCGAGCTTGACCTCGTCGGCTGCGGTCTTGTTGCCGATGGGCAGGATCAGGACGTCTGGATCCAGCGTCACCACGGTTTCGGTCTGCAGCGTGCCATCGGTCAGATTACCCAGGAATGGCAGGTCCTTGGCCTCCGGGAACTTGGCCGCATAGGCATCGAAGGACTTCTGGTCGGTGGTCCACAGATCATTGCGCCAACCCACGACCTTGGCGAAGGGGTTCTCGGTTTCGATCGTGGCCAGCGAATAGAGCATGCGCCCTTCGCCCAGGATGACACGCTCGACGGGCGCATCAAAGGCGACTTCGCGCCCGGCGACATCAGTAATCGTGAACGCCTGGGCCCACGCAGGCAGAGAGAACGACGTCAACAGGGCCAGCGCTGGCACGAGCATCAGACGCGACATTTTCATTTTGCTGTCTCTCGGAAAACTTGATACGCAGACTCAGCTATTAAAGATGAACTCCAAGATCAAGAATTATCTTTTAGAGCAATTATAAGGTGTTAGGCAGAAACATGAGTGGCTTCGGCGCAAACTATTCTATCCGCGATGAAATCCGGGAATTCTGGTCCGAACGCGCAGCGACCTTCGACCAGAGCGTCGGCCATGAAATCTTCTCGGAAGCCGAGCGCCGCGGCTGGCACCAGCTGATCCGCAAGCATCTGGGCGATGGCGCGGGAAGAAAGGCGCTCGATCTGGCGAGCGGCACTGGCGTTATTTCCCACCTGCTGCACGACATGGGCTTTGCAGTGACCGGTGCTGATTGGTCCGAAGCCATGCTGGCCCAGGCGCGCACCAAGTCGCTCCAGCGCGGCTCCAATATTCGCTTCATCATGCGCGACGCGGAAAATACGCAGGAGCCGCGCGCCAGCTACGATGTCATTACCAATCGCCACCTGGTCTGGACGCTGGTCGATGCGCCGGCCGCCTTCGAGGAGTGGTTCGAGCTGCTCAAGCCGGGCGGCAAGCTGTTGATCGTCGATGGCAATATGGGCCGCAAGAGCTGGGTCACCCGGCTCCGGCTACGCTTTGGCGGCAAGCCCGGCCACGGCAACCTCGCTCCGGGCATGGCCGAGCGGCTGCAGCGCATCCGGGAACAGGTCCACTTCTCCGGCGAAATGCCCGCTGAAGCGGTGGTCGCCGAACTGCTCAAAGTCGGCTTTGTCGATCCAGTCATTGACCGCCAGCTCATCGCCATCCACTGGCCCCAAGCCCGGAAGATGAGCTTCTGGCGCGGGCTGGAGCGGCTTACCCAGGACCGCTTTGCGATCTGCGTTCGCAAGCCGTGATATTTGCTCCGGCTCTTCTGATCCAAAGCGCGCTACCTTTTAAGCCAAGGTTATGCCTTTGCCCTCCACCGGCGGGGATGCACCCCCGCTTGGTGGACGGCATTCCAGCGGGTGTGGTGAAACTTCGGTAGTATCCTGCCCTTCCACGATGGCGTGACTAGTCGGTCCGGCACTTGCGGGCGCTCTCTGACACACACATATTCGGAGAATGGCAGGAAAAGACCCATCAGGGCGTAAAGCCGACGGCACCGCTCTCCAACCAGGAGTGAGCGGTGAGGTTGCTGCATTCGTCAGGAACGTGAGGGAGTTAGCGAGGCCAAGCGCCCGCCATGACGGACGTCTGCTCTTCGCGCTTGACGCGACGCTCAGCCGCCAGCCAACCTGGGATCTCGCCTGTTCGCTGCAGGCGGAGATGTTTGAGGCGATCCCGAGGGCCAGCGCACTTCAGGTCCAACTGCTCTACTTTCGCGGCTTTGGCGAATGCCGCGCCAGCAAATGGGTGGTCGATGGAAGCAGCCTGGCCAAGCTCATGAGCGGGATTCAGTGCCAGGGAGGGCGGACGCAGATCTCCAAGGCCTTCGCCCATGCCCGTGCGGAGCACGCCAGGCGCCGCATCAATGCCGTGATCTATGTGGGGGACGCGGTGGAGGAGAGTGTGGACGAGCTGGCGGAGACCGCCGGACAACTAGGCCTTCTCGGTCTGCCCCTGTTCATCTTTCAAGAGGGGCGGTATGCGCAGGTGGAGCGGGCTTTCCGAGAGTTTGCCCGACTAAGCAAGGGCGCATATGCACGTTTCGACTCGTCGGCGCCCCAAGAGATCGCAGCGCTGCTCAAGGCGGTGGCAGCTTACGCGAGGGGCGGTAGCGACATGCTGAGGCTGCAAGCCAGTCCACAGGCCCAAGCGCTGCTCTCGCAACTGCGTCCATGACCTATATCCTTTTGGGCAGCCTGGCGCTGCTCGCCACACTGGCCATCTTCAACCAGATCAAAAGATACGATCCTCAACTGCTCAGACGTGGACTTCGCTGGCTGGTGGGCGGTCTGGGCGTTGCAATCGCCACCCTTTTGCTCGTGGCCCGGCGCTTGGATCTTGCATTGTTTGTCGGGGCGGCGGCATTTGCAGTGCTGCGTACAGGCCGGCTTGGCCCCTTTTCCCTCCAAGGACCACTCGGGCCAGCCCACAACATCTCCAAAGTGCGCAGTTACCGCTTCGCGATGGAGCTGGATCACGACACCGGGGCCGTTACCGGCAGAATTCTTAACGGTGAGTTCGCTGGGATGGACCTGCTTGATCTCGGCGAGGCTGACACACGCACCCTTCTGGCCGAGGTAGCGGGGGATGCCGACAGCCTCAGCCTGCTGGAGAGCTGGCTTGACGCCAACCGCAGCGGCTGGCGCGAGTACTTCGCCCAACAGGACAGCGGTGGAACCGGGGAAGCTGCCCCTGAACGCGATCCACTGGAGGAAGCTTACGCCATTCTGGGTCTCGAGGCTGACGCGACCGAAGAGCAAATCCGCACCGCTCATCGCGAGTTGATGAAGGCGGTGCATCCGGACCATGGCGGCTCGAGCTATTTGGCAGCCAAGATCAACCAGGCGCGTGACCTGCTACTCAAGCACGCCAAGTAGGGCGGGCTGTCTGCGGCGATCACCTGGCCGTCTTCCTTGGTAAACCCGCCACTACCAGGATCGATTGAACTGTCCAGGACCACTTCTGACGGTCCGCCCGGGCGGGCCACGGGTGGCGTCTTCGCCTAGGGCCGGTTCGGAACCTCTGCCTTGTCGACGCTTTACACCCTGGACATCACCACCGCAGCTGACAGCGTTTGGGCTCGGTTATGCGCTGACACGACGCTCAAGGACATGGCGGCATGTTAAAGCCCTTCATCATCAACAAGCCGGTATTCTTCGGGTCCCTTCTCGTCATAGGGGCCTTTGTCGCCATCGGCGTTTTCTTCCCGACCCAAGCTGACGACATTTTCGGCTCGATGCAGGCCGGTATTTTGCAAAGCTTCGGCTGGTTCTACCTGCTGGCCGTCGGAATTTTCCTTATCACCGTCGTGCTCCTTTGCTTTGGCCGTTATGGGCGCCTCAAGCTCGGCCCCGATGATTCCACGCCCGATTTCCGGTTCACCTCGTGGATCGCGATGCTTTTTGCCGCCGGCATGGGGATTGGCCTGATGTTCTATGCGGTGGGCGAACCGATGACCCACTTTATGGCGCCCCCGACAGCCGAGCCCCGCTCTATTGCGGCGATGCGCGAAGCTATGACCGTCACCTTCTTTCACTGGGGCATCCATGCTTGGGCGATCTACGCGGTGGTCGGCTTGTCGCTGGCCTATTTCGGCTACCGCTACAACCTGCCGTTAACTATTCGCTCGGGTCTTTATCCACTGCTCAAGGAGCGTATCAATGGTCCCATCGGCCATGCGGTCGACATCTTTGCGATTGTCGGCACCATGTTCGGCATAGCGACCTCCCTCGGCGTGGGTGTTTCCCAGATCAATGCAGGGCTGGCTTACCTGCTGGGTGTTCCCATCGGTCCTGTTGTTCAACTGCCGCTTATCGCGCTGGTGACGGCGCTGGCGACCGTCTCGGTCGCCACTGGACTGGACCGAGGCGTGCGCATCTTGTCGGAAACCAACCTGGTAGTGGCGATTCTGCTGATGCTGTTTGTGCTAGTCGTCGGGCCAACCACACAGTTGTTTCGTGATCTGGTACAGAACCTGGGGCTTTATCTCGATACCCTGGTACTGCGTACCTTCAATATCTACGCCTACCAGCCGACACCCTGGATCGACGAGTGGACATTGTTCTACTGGGCCTGGTGGATTTCCTGGTCTCCCTTTGTCGGGATGTTTATCGCCCGTATCTCCCGCGGTCGCACCGTTCGGGAGTTTGTGACTGCGGTGCTTTTCATTCCCGCCGGCTTCACTTTCATCTGGATGACTGTTTTCGGCAACACGGCAATCTTCATAGACACGGGTATAGCAGCAGGCGCGGTGGGACAGGCTATTGCGGCGGACGTTTCAACTGGCCTCTTCCACTTCTTCCAATACCTTCCGTTCAGCAACATCACCTCAATTTTGGCAATACTGCTCGTCGCCATTTTCTTCGTTACTTCAGCAGACTCAGGTTCATTGGTCATCGATTCCATCGCCGCAGGTGGCGAGACCCAGACCACCACCGGCCAGCGGGTTTTCTGGTGCTTCATGGAAGGAATTGTAGCCGCAGCGCTCCTCGTGGCCGGAGGCTTGGGCGCATTGCAATCGGCAACGATTGCCACCGCCCTGCCCTTCACCTTCGTCATGCTGGGCTTGGTTTGGTCGTTGTACCTCGGAATGCGCGCCGACCTGGCACAGCTATATCCCCAAGGTGGCGCTGCTGCCGTGCCCGCCCATGCGGCCGTGGGGCTAACCTGGCAACGCCGCTTAGCCTTGATGATGCGGGCTCCCAGCAAGCAAGAAGTTGAAAGCTTCATCACCACAGAGGTTCGACCCGCGCTCGAACAGGTCGCACGTGAATTGGCCGCACGTGGTCGGCCCGCCTGGGTTGAAGCGGACGAAGCTGGCGCTGTTGCCTTGCGTTCTCCTGCCCAAGGGGTGCGCGATTTTGTTTATGGCGTCAGCGTTGCATCCCAGCCAGTCGCCAATTTTGCCCCTCTCGCGACCGGCCAACCAGAACCGCGCTATGAGGCGCGCACCTATTTCTCCAGTGGAGGGCGCGGCTATGATGTCATGGGCTTACATCGCGATCAGTTGATTGCCGACGTGCTGGCACAGTTCGAACGCTACCTTCATCTTACACAAGCCCCGGAGTCCCAGCTCCTCCATGGGGCTCCGGAACACACGCTGGATAGCTGACATGCCGGCGATGTTTGCCGGCTGGGACGCTGTTGGAGCTGAAATATACCATCGCAACGCGAAGGCAGAGTGGGAGTGCCCCCTGGCGGCAAGCGGCTCATTCCGGCCATGCGGAACGAATTTTCAATTCTGAAAGCTTCCATCAAGCTCATCCTCGATCCGATGCGGACCTAAACGGTCGGCATCGGACTTCTCGAAGCTCCGACTAGTCAGCGAGCGCAAGCGCATCGGCGCCGGCCGGAATACGCACTGGTGCTGCCGGGTTGGTTGCCGCGTACCACACGGCCTCCGCCACGTCGGAGGATCGGGTTTTAGGAGCGCCAGGCGCCCTCATGGCCGTAAACACCGTTTCCGCAAAATCGGCGTAGGCGTCGGGGAAGCCACCATGGTCCTCCAGGCGGGAAAGAGCCGCGGTGCCAAAGCTGGTGTCAGGTGCGGCACCAGGAACAACGATCTTCACCGCAATGCCGAAGGGCGCAAGCTCGATGGCGAGGGATTCGGTAAATGCGTTCACGGCGGCCTTGCTTGCGGTGTAGACGGACAGCAGAGGCAGTGGCTTCATCGTGACGCTCGAGGTCACGTTGATGATGAGCCCCGCCTTCCTGGCCCGGAACTGAGGCAGCACGGCCTGCACCATCCGCATCGTTCCGAAGGTGTTGGTCTCGAAGACGGACCGCACTACATCTATCGGCGTGCCCTCCAGAGCGTTTAGCCAGCCGATACCGGCATTGTTGACGAGAACATCGATCGGACCTGCGGCCTCGATCGCGCGGGCTACGCTGTCGTCCTTGGTCACGTCGAGCGGCAGCAGCACCAGGTTCTCCGAGGTCGGGAACAGATCCAGGCGCGGGGACCGCATTGTGGCAATGACCTTCCAGCCATGGCCCAGAAAGTGTTTGGCGATGTCGAGACCAAAGCCCGACGAGCAGCCTGTGATGAGAACGGTATTCATGGAAAGATCCCTTGGCGGAGTTCGAAGTTGCTTATGTGGACCTGCCAAGGAGGACGCGCTATGATAGAGCGTCGTGTTTGCATCAGCGAGCGTCCGATTGATCGATCCCCTCGCCGAAATCGTCACCATGCTGCAGCCGAGCATGCCCTTCTCGAAGGCCGCCAGTGGTTCAGGCAGTTGGCGCGTGGAGGGCGCAGCTGAAGGCAGCCCGTTCTTCGCCGTCATTCTGGACGGCTCTTCGAGGCTCAGCGTCGATGGGGAACCGGAAGCAGAGTTGAAAGCAAATGACTTCGTGCTCGTTCCGGCATCCTGTCGCTTCACCATGTCGAGCAGTGAAGCCGACGTGGAGGAAGGTGTTGATCCCCTGCGGGTGACCCGGCTTGGGGAGGAGACCCGGCACGGCGACCCAAGTGGGCATCCGAATATGCGGGTGTTGGTGGGTCGGCTGTCTTTCGGCTCTCCAGACTCAACCCTCATTGTGGCCTTGCTGCCGCGCGTGCTTCTTGTCAGGGGCCAGGCTCGCCTTACCGATCTGGTCCGGATGCTCCGCAACGAAGCCCAAGACACCCGACCAGCGAAAGACATCGTGCTCGAGCGCCTGTTGCAATTGCTGTTGATCGAAGCCTTGCGATCGAACTCCGCGAGCCCGGAAACGCCTGGTATTATGCGTGGCCTGGCGGACCGCCATCTGGGCCCAGCTATTCGCCTCATGCACGGAACGCCCGCCAGGGCGTGGACGATCGATGAATTGGCGAAGGCGGCCATGTTGTCTCGATCGGTGTTCTTTGATCGCTTTCAAAAGCAAACCGGCATGGCGCCGATGGAATACCTCCTCTCCTGGCGCATGGCCCTCGCCAAGGACATGCTGCGGCGTAGGAATGGGGTCATGAAAGAAATCGCCAGCCGCATCGGCTATGGCTCCGCAAGTGCATTCAGCGTCGCGTTTTCCCGGTTCGTTGGCGTGCCGCCGAGCCAGTATGCAGGCCTGACCGAACTGGACCACGCATCGGCGCGTACAACCGTTCCTACGGCTTCTTAGCGGCCCTATCAATGTCGAACCGCCGATCTGCTGACCCGCGGAACGCATGAGGGAAAAGCCCATTGATTGAACGGCCCCCTCATTCTTAGGACCAGCCATGGAGCCTTTCGAACTCAAACGCCTTGGCCGTTCAGACCTCATGCTGCCCAGGCTGGGGTTCGGTGCAGCCGGGCTGGGCAGTACTGAAGTGTCGGAGACCCAAGCGTCCTCTACAGTTGAAACGGCCTGGGAGACCGGGGTTCGCTTCTACGATACCTCCCCGTGGTATGGACGCGGGCTGAGCGAACGCCGGATTGGGACGGTGCTGGCGAGCAAGCCGCGCGACGAGCTGATCCTGTCGACCAAGGTCGGTCGCATCTTCGTCGCGCCCGCCAATATCCGCGCCTTCCGGAGCTCGGATCGGTTTGCCCCAACTGCCCTGCCGTTCGATTATTACCACGACTACTCCTATGAGGGCGTCATGCGGTCCTATGAGGATAGCCTCCAGCGGCTGGGCATGAACCGGGTCGACATGCTGATCATCCACGATCTCGATCGCACCAGCTTTGGCACCGATGCCCTGGTGCAGGCCCACCTTGCCCAACTCGCCACCGGGGGCATCAGAGCGCTTAAGGAGCTGAAGCAAACTGGGCGAGTTCAAGCGATTGGAGCGGGGGTCAACCGGATCGGCACCATCCCCTTGTTCCTCGAATGCCTAGAGCTCGACTTTTTCCTTGTCGCGCTTCCTTACACCTTGGCAGAGCAGCCTGCACTCGATCGGGAATTCCCCCTGTGCGAGGAAAAAGCGGTCGGTATCATTGTCGGCGCCCCGCTTGCATCAGGCATTCTGGCCACGGGCCCTGTTCCTGGAGCTCGATACAACTATCACGAGCCGACCTCCGAGGAGAGCGAGCGAGTACGCCGGATGGAAGAGGTTTGCCGGGATCACGAGATTTCTCTAGCCGCCGCAGCGCTGCAATTCCCCCTGCACCATCCGCTTGTGGCTTCAGTTATTCCGGGGGGAATAGAACCCGCCCACCTCTTTCGGAACCACAGCGATATGTTGCGGGACATACCTGTTGCCTTCTGGGCTGAATTGAAAGCGCGCGGCCTTCTGCGAGCTGATGCTCCTGTTCCCTCGAGATGAGGTGAAGAAATCCGGGATGCCGCCGCTGATCCAAATGGTTGACTTGAAACGCTGCCGCCGCCCGGACCTGTCAAAAAGCGACCCTTTGGACACCAACCTCGTGCCGACAAGGATCGATCCTACAGGTCCTGCGTTGCCCTCCACCCAGTGCATCGAGGAAGCCATGACCAGCAAGATCACCGTCCTCGTCGTGGAGGATGAAGCCCTGCTCCGAATGAACACTGTCGAGGAGCTGACGGATCAAGGGCTTGAGGTGGTAGAAGCGGCAAACGCCAGGGAAGCCATTGCCATTTTCCAATCCGGCAAGCGCTTTGAATGCCTGTTTACCGATGTCGACATGCCCGGTGATGTGGATGGTCTGGAGCTGGCGACAATGGTCAAGGACGCCTGGCCGCCGATCGAGGTCATAGTGACATCCGGGCACCGCAACGTAACGCATGACGACCTGCCGCCTCGCGGGGTTTTCGTAGGCAAGCCATATAGCTTGGACACGGTCGGAGACTTGATCCGTCGTCTGACTGCCGCGAGTGAGCAGTTTCACGCATAGCCGCCAAGCTTGTTGCCTCTGCGTCTGGCCCAGCATTCCCGCAGTTGCCAGTATCGCCAAAAAAAACGATAGGCGCGCCAAGACGGCTGGACGAACAACACCGCGGTTGTTCCACTTTGTCTCATTGCGGACTACTAAGATGGTGAACCCTGCCGAGTCATCGCTTTCAGTATCCGCAAAGTTGCGCAGGCTTTGACGCGTCGGACCGATCCACGCAGTCGTGAGGAGCTGCCATGTTCAAGGGCATCAACGTTGTCTCCATCACAGTGCCTGACCTTGACCTTGCACGCGATTTCTACCGGGACATATTTGGGCTCGGTGAGCCCGTTTATGATCTTCCCGAGATCGCCTGGGTTGAATTCTCGACTGGCGGGAGCGGCGGAAACCTTGCGATCACCTTGCCCGAGACTGGTGAATTCCTTGCCTCGCATCACACCACCTTAGTCCTGAACGTCGAGAACTGTGCTGAAGCGGTCTCAGCGCTCCGGGCCAGAGGCGTCGAATGCGGAGACCCGGTTCCCGTACCGGGCATGGTCACCCATGCCCATGTCTTTGATCCCTTCGGCAACCGACTGCAGATCGTGTCGGATCTGCCAGCGTGGGGCTCAGTCCCTCATCAGTGCGGTCAATGCGATTAGAACAAAAGGAACGAGCATGGCGTGGATACTGCGAGGAACGTTCCTGTTGTTGTTGCTGCTGCTGTCGTCTCAACGCGCGCAGGCACAACATTGCGCATCGCAGCAATTTGCAGGCAACGGATACCTTGTTTGCACCGTGGACCCGGCGAGCGATGATTTGCGCCTGTACTGGCGGTCCCCAGATGGGCGTCCCTTCCGGCATTTTCGCGAACTCGCTGACGCCGTGGAGAGTCAAGGAGAGAAGCTGGGTTTCGCGATGAACGCCGGGATGTACTTGCCCGATTTCACCCCCTCGGGGCTTTACGTTGAAGACGGTAAGGAATTGCGGCCGCTGAACACCAACTCCGTCAACGCGGAACCTGGCCGAGTGCCCAATTTCTACAAGAAGCCGAACGGAGTATTTTTCCTCAGCGAGGAAGGCGCGGGCGTTCTAACCACCGAAGCCTTCCAAGCAGGGCGCCCCCCTGCCCGCTTCGCCACCCAGTCCGGCCCCATGCTGGTGATCGAGGGCGAGATCCATCCGCTCCTGATCCCCGGCTCTTCCGATCGAACCCGCCGAAGCGGCATCGGTGTGTGCGAAGAGGGCGAAGTGCACCTCGCCATCAGCGCCGGCAATGTCAACTTCCATGACTTTGCCGAACTGTTCCGGGATCATCTTCAGTGTCCCAATGCGCTCTTCCTTGATGGGGGGCGAGGCACGGGCATCTACGATCCAGCCTCGGGTCGGCGTGACTACTCATGGCATGGTGGCTTTGGACCGATGTTTGGTCTGGTGAAATAACCGCTCCCAGAGCGTTGTTGAAGAGATTGCCTGCCGGGCAGGAGAGCCCCAGGAAGAGAACACGTCGAGCTAGACCTTGCGGAACACGGTGTCGATCTCGGCCTGCGGCTGGACCTGAACTCAGCAACATCATCGGCAATGCCGGCGTCGATCAGCTTCCCTGCTCTAGCGACTGTGAACAACAGTGTGTTGAGTTGGGCGATCGGCAAGCGCATCATCGTTCCCGCTAAGGTCGAGCACGAAGTGAGGAGGTTGCGATGCAAAAGAATGTGCGCGCTCCGTCAGCGAGCAAGGATCAGGCCACGGCTCCAAAGAAGCGGCAAGGCGGCGGATTGTTGGCCGGCCTCGCCGTAATCGCGTGGGCACTGGTGTCAGCAGTATCGGCAGAAATCTAAGGCGAGTACGGGACGAGGAGCGGTTCCCTGGCTCCCTTCTTGTAAATAGAAAACGCTCGGCGTTGGTGCCGCTGCAGAAATGACGACCAGGCTGCAGCCTGGAGAGCGTTGGCGACTAGAACCGCTAGGCACTACCCAGTCCAGGATTGAGCAAGGTGAGGAGGTCAGGAGACCTCCTCACCTTGCAATTTGCCTATTGGGCGGCGAGAAAGTCGGCGACGTCCAGGAGGATGTACTCATTGTCATCGGCGCGGCCGGCTTCACGACCGGTGGAGCCGGGATAGTTGTTATCGTTGGCGACGATGATGGTGGTGGAATCGACCAAGTCGACGTCTTCGATGGTCACGAATGGGAACGTGAAGACCCCGTCCTTGCTGCCGCGCGGGGCAATGCCATCGGGATCCTGAATGGCCATCAGGTCGATATAGGCGATCTTTTCAAGCACGCCGTTCTCGTCTGCACGGGCGAGATCAACCAGATAGATGCGCTTGAAGGCGGCGGCCTTTTCGCGACCATCGTCACCTTCATTATTGTCACGCTCAATGATCAGGCCACGGGTGCCTTCAAATAGGTTGAAGTCTCCGATGGCGTGGCCGGCATCATCGAGCGGATAGCGGCGAACCGTATCCCTCCAGGATTCGCCAGCGACATCAAATTCCAGCATGCGAATAACCGGCTGCCCGTCTACGGTCTCCAGCGCCCCCGCCTCTTCATCGTAGAACTGCTTTTCGAGCAGTGGATACAGCGTTTTCCCGTCCATTGACTGCGCCATGCCTTCGTAGCCACCGGAGCGGCCGGTGTTGATGCCGGAGACGGTCGCGCCGGCCGCAGGCTGCGAGGTGAACTGGTTGTCCGGAGACTTGTAGTCGATGCCACCAGGATTGGTCTTGATGACCTGCAACACGACGCCCTTGCCGTCAACTTCGATCAACCAAGGACCGAACTCGTCGCCGATCCAGTAGTTTTCGCCCACAGGCTGAATCGACTCGGGGTCGAAGTCAGCCCCGGTAAGATACCGGCTCTCGCTATGTTCGGTGACGATCGGGAACGGCACGACCCGATTGGGGTCCTTGAGGAAGATCGTTTCCTCGATACGAACCTTGCCGGTGGTCCAGTCCATTTTGAGGATGTTGAACATCAGCATCGCGTCGGCGGAGTTGGCCTTGTTGCCAAAGCCATTATCCGTCAGGAACAGGAAGCGGTCATTGCCGAGCGAACGCACGCCGCTCATGCCCTGGAGGGGCTGACCCGGAAAAGGCATAGCAATACCCGAAGCCGCATTGTCCCAGCCGTAAGGCGTCTCGACCCGCGTGCCAGAGGTAAAACGGCCCGAAAGCTGAAGGCCGTGAGGCGCGTCGGCCGGGGCCGGGAGGAATGTCTGGGCGGGCAATTGCGCATGAGCCTTGAGCACAGCGTCGAACTTTGCCGGACCTTCGG
This sequence comes from Devosia sp. Z6_126, assembly GCF_058133495.1. Taxonomy (NCBI): domain Bacteria; kingdom Pseudomonadati; phylum Pseudomonadota; class Alphaproteobacteria; order Hyphomicrobiales; family Devosiaceae; genus Devosia; species Devosia sp. Z6_126. The sequence goes on from NZ_JBYUNO010000001.1 coordinate 647,440, forward strand.
CGCCGTCCTGAGCCAGGGCGAGAGCGGAAAGGCAACTGAGGCTGACGCCAAGCGCGAGAGCTTTGAGCATTGTATTCTCCAGGAGAAACTGACGCTTCTTCCTAGTCACCTCGCATGTCGCAACCATCACAACGGCATGAAAGCCCTGTCATAAACCACGCGAGCCGCTGCCGCTGTATGCTGGGTTCGAGTGATGCAATTGGGCACGCGGCAGGGCTGCTCTCAAGATTGGCGGCAGCCTGAGCCGCCGAATTCGCCTCATATGCGGGATCGGCCCGACCGTCGTTTAAACGGCAGCTGTTCCCGTCTGTGGTGGGGCACACGTCCGACGCATGATGCAATGATCTCGTCGGCTGCTCCCCATTCCTGAGCCTGGCATGGGCAGAGCGCGCGCACGCGCGATGCTCATTGAGCAACAGTGGGCCCGCTTGCCGAGGCAGGCGGGCCCAAATCGGTGTTGAGCTAGCTCCGGTTAAGCGGCCTGCTGGTTCGCGGAGCTTTCTGCAAGTTCAGTGAGCAACTGGTCTGCGTTCTTTTCTTCGTTGAGGGTCTGCTCCAGCAAGTCCGCAGCATCCTTCAGTCCCAGCTGCTGCGCCCATGACTTCAGCATGCCATAACGAGCAATCTCGTAGTGCTCCATTGCCTGGGCACTCCCGATAAGAACGGCATCCGAGGCTTCACTGTCCTTGAAGTCCTCCAGATGCTCTTCCATTTCAGCCATCAAACCTTGGATAGCCTCGCAGGTCTTGCCTCGCGCCGCCTTTCCGAAGATTTCGAACACCTGCTGAAGGCGCTCGACTTGTTCCGCGCTTTCTTCGCCATGCTGTTCCAGGGCTTGCTTGAGCTCGGGCTGCTTGGCGGCTTTCGCGGCCTTCTTGAGTGCCCGCACCGAGGTGCGCTCGGCGAAGTAAACATCCTTGAGAGCTTCGTAGAAAGCGTCGCTGAGTGTCTTTTCCGTTGCCATTTTCATGTCCCAGATTGAACCGATAGGGGTGTTGGTCAACTGGACAGGTGCGGAAACGTTGCTTGGGCTTGCACTTAGATCATAGCGGGCAGTGACTGCAGCGCTGCCAACTCAGGGCTGATGCTCTCCGGCGCTCGCGCAGACCAGATTGTAAGCACACGCGTCAACGCTTGCATGCCTGCGATGGACACGCATGCCCTTAACTACTCGCCTGCAGTGGAATAGCTGCTCAAGTTGGCTCCGCTCCGAATTGCCAGGCTGCTCGAGCCGTAGGTTCAACCGGCGCGTGATAACCAAACACATCTTAGTGGAGCAGCGTCTGGAGAGACGCCCACAATAGACGGCTAAAGGCACTGTGTCGTTCGTTGATTAATCGTTGATGGCGAATGATACGTTTTGGGGCACTACTTCAGTATTATTTTGGCAGCGCACTTCCTGTCATGCTCATAACAGTCTGGTTATCGTTTTGTCAGGCTACACACGGACAGACAATTAACTAATACACGCAACCACTGCGAGTTTGCTTCGTTTTTCCGTTAGGTCTGGATAAAACTAGGCTTCGTCCTTCTTGGTCAGGCCGATCCTTATTCGCAAGCGAGCACTCTCATGGTCACCGCATTTATGATCCTTTGCTGTTTGTCCCTTGGCTGCCTTGCTGCGGCAGGGCTCATCATCAGCGCCCAATTGGGGCAAGCGCCCGCAGCTGACGTAGCGGCCAATCAAAACCAGAACGCCTACACTCCAGACGAAGCAGTCGCGGCCGCTTAAGGTCCTGCGCGGCGTCGAGCTAGCGAAAGCGGCATTCGTAGTGTGACGCAAAGCCCACCTGCATCGGCGCGGCCGAACTGCATTGAGCCGCCATTCAGGTCCAGAATCTGTGCAGCCATGGCAAGGCCGAGGCCAGTTCCTGGCCGGCTCTCGTCCAGTCGGCGGCCCCGAATGCCAAGCTGGGCAATCTGCTCGGGGGGTATGCCCGGGCCATCATCGCCAATTTCGAGCACCGCGAAACCACCATCCCTTCGGCTGTGCACCGAAACCCTGCTATGGGCCCACTTCGCCGCGTTCTCGAGGGTAATGCCAACCAGCTCCAGCAGATCCTGGCGGTGCATGTCGACGTCACAATCATCGCCCAGTTGCGCCACCCAGTGCAGATGTTCGCCGTGGCCGGTTTTCTTGAGCACTGTCATTGTGCGGATCACCGCGGTGTTCAGGGACGCGCTGGCGGCATGGGCGGCGGTTCGCACGCGCAGGGAGGCGAGCCGCAATTGATAATCCATGCGTTCGGCCATTTCCTCCGTCAGGCTTTCGATCATGTCCGCGTCGGCGGGATTACCCCTGTTGCGCAGCCGTTCGGCCACTCCGGTAAGGGCTGCAAGGGGGGTTTTCAGTCCGTGCGCGAGGTCGGAAGCCCGCGAGCGGGCCTTTTCTGTAGCGGCATCGCGCGTGGCGAGGAGTTCATTGACTTCATCGATCAGCGGCTCAAGCTCGCTGGGATAGGGCCCTTCCAGCCGCTCCACCTCGCCGCGGCGGATCGCCTCCACTCCGCGGCGCACTGACTGAACCGGGGCGAGGCCCAGCTTGATATGGACCCAGGCCGCCAGCACGATAATGGCGCCCAGCATGGCCAGCACCTTGGCTGCGTCCCAGGCGAATTCCACTTTGGCGGCATCAAGGGCGGATCGGTCCGCCCCAATCGTGACTAGGAAGGGTCGCTCACCGGTCGAGGTCTCCAGCTCCAGTCTGCGGGTCAGCAGGATTAGCGGCTGCTGTTCTGGGCCTTCGGCATGATGCAGTAGCTCGCCACCAGTGGCGACCGGCGGTGTGGGCAGTACGAAGTCCCAAAGTGACTTGGACCGGGTGACCCCGCCATTATCGAGCGCCTCGATCTGCCAATATCGGCCGCTAAATGGGGTTGAGTAAAGCGGGTCCGGCAGGGGCGTTCCAATTGCGGGCGTCGCCACTTCCGGCACGATTTCTGCCGCCAGCCGGTTCAATGCTGCCGCCATTTCGGCGCGCGCGGTGCGCTCGATATTGACAGTAAAGAGGAATTGCAGAGCCAGCGCTGCGCCCAGAAGGGACAGAACCACCCAGATCAGGGCCAGTCCCATCATGCGCAGGCGAAGTGATCTGGGTCTCACCCGTCGTCACCCAGCACATAGCCGAAGCCACGCCTGGTCTTGATCACGTTGGGGCCCAAACGCTTGCGTACGCGCCCGACAAGAACTTCGATGGCATTGGAGTCCCGCTCGAAATCCTGGTTATAGATGTGCTCGGTGATCTCGAGTTGCGACACAACCCGTCCGCGCTGGTGCACGAGGTAGGCAACCAGCTTGAATTCCTGCGGCGTCAGATCAACGGGAGTGCCATTATTGGTGACCTGCATGGTGCGCGTGTCGAGCAGATATTGCCCAAAGGCAATGCGCGAGGAGGCAAGGCCCGCGGACCTTCGGACGAGGGAGCGGATCCGGGCGATGATCTCCATCATGTGGAAGGGCTTGACCACGTAATCATCAGCTCCCGCCTCGATGCCGTCAACGCGTTCTTCCCACTGGCCCCTCGCCGTCAGGATCAGTACCGGCGTCAGGCGCCCGGCGTTTCGCCAGCGCTTGAGTATTGTCAACCCATCCATTTGCGGCAAGCCGAGATCAAGAATGATGGCGTCGAACGCCTCGGAGTCCCCGCGGAACCAGGCCGATTCACCATCGCTTTCGCGCTCTACGGCAAAGCCGGCGCGGCTCAACGCCGCAACGAGCGTCTCGGCGATCCGATCGTCATCTTCGGCAATCAGCACCCGCATCAGCGGTCCCTCACGGGTCGGCCCGAGTTGGCGTAATAATATTGAACGCTGACGCGGCCAGCCGGCGTCAGTACCTTGATGCCGTATAGCAGGAAGCCGTCCACGGTTAGCAACTCAGCGTCGATAACCTCGCCGCCCGTATTGGCCCTCACATCGGGGAGCAAGTTTTCGAGTGGAACTGCCTTGCCGGAGCGCACTGCTTCTAGAGCTGATCGTTCTGGGCTTTCCCCAACCGGCTCTTCCCTGGATCGCGACTGACCCGGCGCTCCAGCGTTGGCGCGCCCGTTGCTGCCAATCCCTCCTCCCTCATGGCCCGAACTGTTGCCAGGCCCAGCGTTTTCGTTGCCCGGATTGGACGGACCTGCTTCCCCGGCACTACCCGAATTGCCATTGCCGTTCCCCTTGCCGCCGCCATTATTGCCGCCGCCATTATTGCCGCCGCCGTTATTACCGCCGCCGTTATTACCGCCGCCATTATTGCCGTTGCCGTCCCGGTCACCAGCATTTCCGTTTCCGTTCCCTCCATTGGAGTTCCCGCCAGTCCCGCTGTCGCTGCCCCGGCTTTCCCCTCCACTATTCCCATTCCCATTCCCATTCCCATTTCCATTTCCATTGCCTTGCGCCCAGCTTGGCTGGCCAAGCAGGGCGAAAAGAGCAAGCGCAGCAATGAGGGTGCGAACTGGCATAACGAAATTGTACCCCTTGTTGCCTGACAAACACCTGACAAAGCCTATCACCAATGGGTCACGGCAGGTGGGTTATGGTGGTGGCGTTGACTTCCAAGGTCCCATGCCTTCTTGGATTGCCCACTCTTGGAGCGTCAGCTAGAAAACGGCGCCAGAAGTATCCCCCCGCGCTTCTGGTGCCGTTTTACTGACCAATCAGCTGACCATTGGCAGGTCGCCGATCCGCCTCAGCGAGGGCATGCCGGGTTCATCGTGGGAAGACACTTACGTCTCAACGCGCTCGCGGGTCGGCCCTGCTCTGAAGTTGGAGAGCAAAGCCGCAGGCAAGTTCGGACCGGGCCGCGAAACCCGCATGGTCTCGCCTGCCGCATCTGAAATTCGCGGGACCAGGAACCGCGCGGCCCCTGGGTTTTCAACCCGCACGAGTTGTAGCGCGTGAGCCGCCTTACCCGCAGTCAGGGACGGCCCCGAGCAGTTCAGCACACCGCCAAAGGTGAACGAGAGGCAGCGCAGTCGAGAGCAAGCCGGCTGGTTATCTGAACCAGCCGGCGCGTGATCAGCGAACGACGTAGACGATCTGCCGGGTGGCGGGGTCAACCAGAACGGGCTGGCCGTTGATGTAGACGTACTGGTATTCCGTGTATTCAGGGATAGCCTGCAGGGTCACCGTCTCAGGAACACCGGCGCCGATCACGACCTCCCCATCCAGATAAACTGACTCCTGGGGGTTGGAGGTGATGTAGGTGCGAGCGACTTCCGGCGGATCGATCACTGCACCGGCGGTGGCGCCGCTTGCCGCACCGACAACACCACCAATGGCCGCGCCGATGGGGCCGCCGATAAGGGCGCCAACGATAGCACCGCTGGTTGCACCAGCTGCCGCGCCGCCGGGAGCAGCACCTTCATCCTCATAGGTGACGGTCGCAAGCCCCACATCGGAGTAACGCTCCGTCAGCACCACAGCTTCGCCCGAAAGATCGGCCGTAAGATAATCCGAATAGGACCAGCCGGTGGCACCATCATAGCTGACCTGGCACCACTTGCTGCCCTGCAGACAACCACCCACCGTCGCGCTCTCCCCAGCGGCAATGAAGCCTACTGACGCATATTGCGGCCCGGGACCGGAGCGGATGGTGAGATCCGTTGCAGCTGTGGCTGTGGTCGTGGCTGTTGATGTCGGGCTCTGCGCCGAAGCGATGCCAGCAAAGGCGGTGGTCGCCAGAGTGGCAGCGGTCATGAAAGTGAGGAGCTTGTTCATTGTGGTTCTCTTGTTTGCACAACCCAACCCTTGCACAGCCCGATCGTTCCACTAAGTGCTTGAAAGATTTCTGAAAATCTCTCCGGTTGCGTGTAAGGGTATTGTCATCCAACCAGCGCCACCAGTGCGGCTGAAGCTGCCACTCGGGCCAGCGACCGGCCCCCATTCTGCCGCTACCTGCGGCGCACATCGGCTTGAGCTTCCGATTGCTTAGCTTGAGGCGAAGCAATTACGCTAAAATTTCTATCCACGGTCGAGCAATTCTGCCGGACACAAACACTACCCCTGTTCACCCGCTTTGAAGCCACTCATTGACCGGCCGCAGCTGGCCAATCACATCTGGACTGCAAGGAACAATCCATCAGGAACCATGAGCGGGGTCGCAAGTGGAGGGATGACGCCATGGAAAAAGCCCTGCGGGCGACCTCGCTGCTGCCCCTGATCGATCGCAATCTGTCCCGAGCAGGTCTTGTGGTTGGGGTAATCCTGTTCTGCTTGTCGCTCACCCCTTCGCTGCTGCCCAGAACACCCCCAATTCAAGGCCTACTTTCGGGCACCACCTTTGCCTTCGGCTATGCCATTGGCGCGACGCTGCAGTGGCTGTGGGACTATATCGAGCTCGGCCGCCCTTTTGGCGCCTATACGCGCCTTGTCAGCTTCCTTGTCGCCGTGCTTTGCGCCGCACTGGTCCTTTACAGCCTGGTGCAGATCGTGCCCTGGCAAAACTCGGTTCGCGCAGCCATGGGCGAGCCACCCGTGCATCGCGGCCACCCGCTTCAGGTGGTGCTGGTAGCGCTGCTGCCCGCCGTTGTGCTGGTTACCCTGGGCACCCTCCTTGTCCACAGTGTCCAGGCCGTGGCGCGGCGGATGAAGCGCTATGTGCCACGTCGGGTGGCGCTCCTCTTGGGTATCACCTTTGTAGGCGTGGTCACCGCCGTGCTGTTCAATGGCGTGCTGCTGCGCTTTTCCCTCGCTTCGGCGGACCGCTTCTTTGAGCAGCTTGACCAGGTCGCGGGCCAGTTTGGCGAACCACCCGCCAATCCGCTCCAGTCAGGCAGCGCCGCTTCGCTCGTGGCCTGGAACACGATCGGGCGGGATGGCCGGGTTTATGTGCAGTCGGGCCCCAGCCAGTCTGCTATCGCCGCCATGATCAGGCGGCCTGCCGAACAGCCACTGCGTGTCTATGTCGGCCTGCGCTCGGCTGCGACCCTTGAAGAGCGCGCCCGCCTCGCTTTGGAGGAAATGCTTCGAGTGGGCGCGTTCGACCGGTCCGTGCTCGTTGTCATCATGCCGGTCGGCACGGGCTGGGTGGATCCGCCCAGCATTGATAGCCTCGAATATCTGATGGCGGGGGACGTCGCCAGCGTTGCGCTGCAATATTCCTATCTCACCAGCCCGCTTTCCCTGGTGGTTCAACCTGAATACGGCACAGAGGCGGCCCAGGCCCTTTTTTCCATCGTTTATCAATACTGGACCAAGCTACCCCGCGATACTCGGCCAAGGCTTTATCTCAATGGCCTCAGCCTTGGGGCCAATAGCTCCCAGGCCTCGGCGCAGATCCTTGACCTCTTTGCCGACCCCTATAATGGTGCACTTTGGGCAGGCCCGCCTTTCACCAGTTCCATCTGGGGCTATGCCACCGCCAATCGTGATCCCGGCTCCCCCGAATGGCGGCCCCGCTTTGGCAATGAATCGACGGTCCGCTTTGCCAATCGCGGCGCAGAATTGGCCCACCCTGGCACCCCTTGGGGACCGCTGCGGATCGCCTTTCTGCAATATCCAAGCGACCCCATCGTCTTTTTCGAATGGTCGAGCTATCGCACCGAACCGGCCTGGATGATCGGCCAGCGCGGCCCGGGGGTGTCCTCGGCCCTGACCTGGTATCCCCTGGTCACCTGGCTGCAACTGGGGATGGATATGGCTCTCGCCCAGACCTCCCCGATCGGCTATGGCCACAACTACGCCATCGATGATTACATCGATGCCTGGCGCGCCCTCGTCGACCCGCCCGGCTGGAACGATGCCAGCATTGCCGAACTCAAGGAACGAATGGCCTCCTATCCGGCAGGCAAGCCATGAGCACGGGCGTGGAAAAGAATTCTGCCCGCCCTTTGGCGGCACAGCGCTGGCTCTGGAGCCTCCTTGCTGGCCTCGCCTTTGCTGTAACCGCCTTGCTCGCGAGCGCCTCCGCCCAGTTGCGGATTAACCCGGCAGCCTTGGGTAATAGCGGTGAAATCACCGTCGCCAATATTCTCCTCGGTGTCTTCCTTTGTGGCTCCGTAGTCTGGTGGCTGCTTGTTATCCGGCCGGGCCAGGTCAGTTTGGTCAGGGGCGCTGTCGCGGGCGTGCTGGTGGCCTGCTTCTCCTATCCCGCCGTGCTGTTGTTGGCCGAGTTCCTCCATTCGGACGCGCGCGTGGCCGCAGACCTTGCGTCCCTGCTCCGCCAACTCGGCTATGTTCTGGTTCAATCCGCGTTGGGCTTGGTCACCACCGGTTTCGCTTCTACCATCGCGCTGGCACTGACAGGCATGCTGATCGCCCTCCTGCAGCGCCGCTTCGCCGTTGACCTCGCGCCGTCGGCGCGCGGAACGAAGCGGGAAGTGGGCCTGTTGCGGCGGATGTTTCGAGGCCTGGTCTTCTGCGCCGCCTTCGCAGTGGTCACACTGGTCGCCGTGTTTGTCGGGCTGACCGTCCTGCCCACCCCTCAGCTCGCCGCAAGCACGCCCCCTCGCCAGGCTGAAAGCTATGCGCAAGCCCTGGCCGGCTTTGCCGTCATCCAGGCGCAGGAAGCCACTCTGCCGCTACGGCCGGAATGCCGCTCGCAGTTGCAAACGCATGGGGACAAGGTCGCGGGGGTCGTGATCTATTTCCACGGCTTGACCAGTTGCCCGGCCCAAGGCGACGAACTGGCTTCCTGGCTCTTCGGCCTTGGCTATAACGTCCTCGTGCCCCGCCTGCCGGGACATGGCGAAGCCGATCCGCTCACCTTGGCATTGGCCAGTGTCACCGCCGAAGACTTCGTCGATACAGCCGAGTTTGCCATTGCTCTCGCGCAGGGCCTGGGCGACGAGGTGATCATCACCGGCCTTTCGGCGGGGGGAACGATCACCACCTTCGAGACACAGAACGACAGCACCCTGGCGGGTGCGATCTCGGTGGCGCCCTTTCTTGGGCCGGCCTTCTTGCCGCCCTGGGCAACGCAGGCCGCAACGAACCTTCTCCTACTCTTGCCCAATATGATGCTCTGGTGGAACCCCGAAACGCCCTATAGCTCCCCCGGCATGCCCTATGTTTATCCACGCTTTGCTACCCGCGCCGTGGCCGAATTGATGCGCCTGGGGCGGATCACTGCGGCCCAGGCGGCGTGGGAAGCCCCCGCTGCGCAGGGCATCGGTGTTCTCCTCAACGAGGCAGATCACTCGGTCAATAACGCACTGGCCCGGCAGTTGGTGGCGCAGTGGCACGAGGATGGGCGAACAGTCGACTTGCGATTCCTCCCCCACGCGGACGGCTTGCCCCATGATGTGATCGACCCGCGCGAACCGCATGGCGCGGTGAGCATTGTCTACCCAATCCTGCTCGACATGATCGCGGTCGATAGCAAATGAGCTTGGGCGTGGGCACCATAGCAGCACTGTTCAGGGTGCGCCGTGCCTTGCCTGCCTGCATCGGGTGGGGAACCAATTAATGCCAACAGACGCTCCTCAACGCCGCGCCGCTTGGTACCTCCCCTGGACCCTTGCCGCCGGACTGCTTTTCGCCCTTTTAGCCTTAGGGCTGGCGCCCTTGCTCGGGCTCAACATGGGGGGAGCCGTTCCCAACAGTGCGGGGAGCGTGCCCTGGCCGGTGCTGTTTGCCGGGGTGTTCCTATGCGGCTGGTTGGTTTGGTGGCTATTGATGCCCAACTGGCCCAGGGTTTCCCCGCTAGCCGGCGCTGCAGCGGGGATACTGGCGGCAACGCTGTCCTATCCGGTCGTTCTCGGCCTCAACGAAATGGTAGTCTCCGACACTCCGGCCACTGGCGGCATCCAATGGGTGGTTTGGGTTGCGGGCCTTGGCCTGATGACCACGGGCTTTGCCGCCGCGATGGCGCTGGGGCTGGCGGGCGGGATTTTGGCCTGGGCGCTGATTGCCTTCATCAGGCCGCACGACGCGGCGCGAAATCGCCCGTCCCGGTCTGTTAGGACGCTTTCCCGGAATCTTCGTCGGGCAGCCCGGGTCGGCGCCCTGATCCTTGCTGTCGGCCTGACCGGCTCCTTTGTCATTCTCTCCCTCACCCCTGTGCCGGTGCAGGGATTAGGCGCAAGGCCATCAGCCACCGCGCCGGCGCAAAGCTATGAAGAGGCATTCGCGGCCTTTTACGCGGTGCGGGGGGCGGAAGGCGAACTGGCGCTTCATAAGCGCTGCTCCTCCCAACTCCTCACCCATGGCCGCAAGACCACCATTGCCGTGGTCTTTTTCCATGGCCTTACCAGTTGCCCCGCCCAGGGCGAGGCGCTGGCGCGCTCGGTCTTTGCATTGGGCTACAATGTGTATCTGCCCCGCATGTTCGGCCATGGCGAGGCCGATCCCGACACCGTTTCCCTGGCCGCTCTCACCGCCGAGCACCTGGTGGATCTGGCTAATAGCTCAACCGATCTGGCGCAGGGGCTGGGTGATAACGTGGTGGTTGTCGGTCTATCCGCCGGAGGTACGATCGTCACCTGGGCGGCACAGCACCGATCCGACATTCGCCTGGCCGTCCCGGTATCGCCCTTTCTTGGCCCCTATATCGTGCCGCCCTGGGCCAACACGGCGGCGACCAACCTCCTCCTGTTGTTGCCCAACATGATGTTCTGGATCAATCCGCTGGCGCCGGTGACCGCCCCACAGACCGACTATGTGTTCCCTCGTCCATCGACCCACACCTTGGCCCAGGTGATGCGGCTGGGCGAGGCGGTGATGCATGATGCCGCGCGGGAGCCACCCGCAGTCGCGCGCATCTCGGTTGTGCTCAACGAGGCCGATGTTGCCGTCAACAACCAGTTGACCGACCAATTGGTCAATCTGTGGCGCGCGCGGGACCCGGACGTCTCAACCGAACGGCTGGAGTTCTCCAACCACCTGCCGCACGACCTGATTAATCCGCAGGAGATCTTTGGCAATACCGACCTCATTTATTCTTTGCTCGCGGACATGATCCAAGAGGCGCAAGAATGAATGAGCGCGAGTGGTCCGGGCGGGCGACGTAACCTAGGAACTGACCAGTTTGCCCGAAATTGGCCGACTGCCCATCCCGACGTCCAGCCAATACGTATCTGGCGGGCCAAGTAACCAGCAGGGCTGAGAGCTAGGGTGGGCGTCCCGGTGGACGACAGATTCGATTTCAGCCATTCGCCTTCCTGAAGCTCCGGCCCAAACCTGTCCACCTGGCGCCCCGCCAGCTATCTGACCTTGCCCATATCGGGCAGGAACACCGTCAGCAAACCGGCGAGTGGCAGGAAGGAGCAGAGCCAGAAGACGTGCTGGATGCTGGTGAAATCGGCGACGGCACCCAGCGCCGCCGCGGCGATCCCGCCTGCGCCGAACGCGAAGCCAAAAAAGATGCCCGCGATCAACCCAACGCGGCCCGGCATCAACTCCTGCGCAAAGACCACAATGGCGGAAAAGGCCGAGGAAAACACCAGCCCGATGATGATGGTGAGGATCACGGTCCAGGTCATGTCGGCATAGGGCAGTGCAAGCGTGAACGGCAGCACCCCCAGTATCGAAAACCAGATTACGAACTTGGCCCCGAACCGGTCCCCTATCGGTCCGCCGAGGAATACGCCGACAGCCGAAGCACCGAGATAAACGAACAGCAGCAACTGCGCGTCCTGCACCCCGACCTGGAATTTGTCCATGAGAAAGAAGGTGTAATAGCTCGATAGGCTGGCGGTGTAGGCATTCTTGGTCAGGGTCAGAACCGTCAGCACGGTCAGCGCAATCATGGTGGTGCGGTGATCGAACATCAACGACTTGCTTGCGGGCGCCTTGCCAGCATTGCTGCGCTGGTGCTCGGCATACCAATTGCCCACCCGCCACAAGATGAATATGCCCACCAGGGCGCCGGCAGCGAACATGCTGATGCTCCATTGCCCGCGCGGCAGCACGATGAAAGCGGCCAGCAATGGCCCGATGGCCGAGCCGGCATTGCCACCAACTTGGAACATCGATTGGGCCAAACCATGCCGGCCGCCCGAAGCCAGGCGGGCGACGCGGCTGGATTCAGGATGAAAGATCGCCGAGCCTAGTCCCACGAATGCGGCACCGATCAGCAACAACCAGTATGTCTGTGCCATGCCGAGGATGATCAGACCCAATAGGCTCGCCGCCATCCCGACGGGCAGGGAATAGGGCAACGGGCGTTTGTCGGTATACATGCCGATTGCCGGCTGCAGCAGCGACGCTACGCATTGAAAGGTCAGCGTCAGCAACCCGATCTGGATGTAGTCCAGTTGATAGTTGACCTTGAGCAATGGATAGATCGCCGACAGCAGGGACTGCATGACATCGTTGATGAGGTGGCAAACGCTTACAGCAATGATGATGGGCAGCGTGGTCTTGCCGGCGAGATGGGTCACTGACGAGCTGGCGGTAAGATTCACTTTGGAAGGTCCGGGCGGCGGGAGGATGCTCTTTTCCTCGTAACATGTTAGCCCGTGCCTGTCCTTGCCTGTGTTCAGTCAGGGCGTTTCGAGCTGCTGCTGAAAGCAGCATCTCACGAAGGAGCGCTGGCAATATCCCTCCTGTTGGCATCAACTTCGGCAACAAAAGCCAGCATCGCCTGGGCCAACCGCTCCGGCGCTTCAAGAGCCGGGTAGTGCCCTACTCCAGCGAGAAGAACTGATCGCACGGTGCCCGCGCTGACCTTGGCCATGGTCGTGGCCGTGAACTCGCCACCACCCGCGCCCACTGCGAGCACGGGCATTGTCAAAGCCTTATCTTGGGCAATGGCGCGAATATCTGCCCCTTCGCGCAGCATGGATCGGTACAGTTTGGCGGCACCTTCCCAGGCGCCCGGACGGGAATAGCTGCGGGCGAATTCGGCAAGGTCAGCGTCCGGCACGGCCTCGGCGGTAGCGGACATCGAGCTGAACATGAACCGGAGGAATGCCTCTTCTCGCCCAGCCAGCAACAGCTGGGGAATTTGGGGAGCGGCCAGCACGCCGATATGCCAGGAGCCGGGGTGTAGGGTAACATCAGCAAGCGCTTCAAGGCCAAATCCAGCCAAGCCCATTTCAATGCCGGTGAAACTCGCGACTTGCTCCGGATAGGTCGCAGCAAGCCGGAAAACGCCGGCGCCAGCAATGTCTTGCCCGCTCAGATGCACGGGGCCAACATCGAGGTGAGCCACCAGCCGGTGTAGATCCTCGGCCACCGCTCTGCTGTCGTAATCCTGCATCGCCCCGCGGGAGCCGCCAAAACCGCGCAGGTCGACGGCAAAGACCCGATGATGCTCGGCGAGGAGAGGCAAGAGCTTGTGGAACGCCCACCAGGTTTCCGGAAAACCGTGAACCAGCAGGATTGGCGATCCCGCCGTACCTGCTGACACATAATGGATGTCGGTGCCGTCAAATCTCACCAGTTGGTGGCTGAATGCGGCATTGGTTGAGCTCACGGGAGAAAAGTCCATGTCGACCTCTGGTAGACAACCTTGTTGTCTTTCCTCGCCAACATAGACAACCGAGTTGTCGTTATCTAGGGTTCGGCAACCTGGTTGTCATCGTCCGCGCCTACTTGTAGGTTCCGGCTATGGCACGGACCGGCGCTGATCTTGCACTTCTGCTTCTTGGCGGCTTTCGCTTCCTGGCCGATGCGGCCACTGCGGAACTGGCGCGACGCGGCTACGAGGATGTGCGTCCGGCCCATGACTTTGCCATGCGCGCCATTGCGGCTGGCGCTTCCAACGCTTCAGATCTGGGCCGCCGACTAGGGGTGAGCAAGCAGGCAGCGGCAAAGACCATTGCCCTGCTGGAGGAGCGCGGCTATCTCACCCGGGCCGACGATCCTGCGGACGCGCGGCGCAAACTCGTGCAAGTCACCCCAGCGGGATACGGCGTGATGCGTGAAGGCGAGGCGATCTTTGAAGAACTGCGCGCAAGATGGGCAAGCCAGATCGGCGCCGATGAACTGTCGAGGCTGGAAGGCAGCCTCGTTGCCCTTCTGGGCCCCCAACCGATCGATCTCGCTGCCCCGGGGCAGATTGTCTCTGACATCGGCGAAGCTTGACCAGAGAAGCTGCCGGCCGCTAAGCGGCGCTTGATTCAGCAAAATGGGGCGCCTCTGAAGCGCCCCACAATCTTGAGACTGCTTCGGAAAATCAGAACGGGCTGTCGGGGAAGTAGAACTGCTCGGCATTGTCCTGGGTCACGAGCGGCGCGCTCAGGATATATTGCCCCTGCACCGGTGCGTTGGACATGAAATTGGCGACGGTCACGTCCATGGCGGTGGCGATCATGGCGGGTGGATAAAGCACATCGACCGGGATCAACTCGTCCCCATCCATGATGCCCTTGATCACGTCCTTCATCCCGGCGCCGCCGACGATGAACATATCGCCCTCCCGGCCCGCCTGGCGCACGGCTTCCACCACGCCCATGGCAATGTCGTCGTCCTGCGCCCAGACGCCATCGATATCGGGGAAGCGCGACAGGAAGTCCTGCATCACTTCAAAGCCGTCATCGCGGTTCCAGTTGGCAAACTCGTTGTCGAGCACAGTGATGCCCGAGCCTTCGATGCCGGCCATGAAGGCGTCGAAGCGCTCGGTATCGATCACGGTCGGGATGCCGCGCAGGATGACGATGTTGTCGCCCTCGCCGAGCCGGGTCTTGAAATATTCGGCCGAAGTGGCGCCCAGCTCGGTGTTGTTGCCCGCGACATAAACGTCCTGGATGGTTTCGTCGGGCAGGCCACGGTCGACCACGGTGATGAAGGCACCCGCTTCCTTGGCCTGACGCACCGGCTCGACCAACGGATCGGATTCAAAGGGCAGCACGACTAGGGCATCGATCTGCTGCACCGAGGTCATGTCCTCAATATCGCCGGCCTGGTCGGCGGGGCTGTCAGCGGTCACGATGGTGATGTCGAGATTGGGATACAGCGCTTCGAGGCGCTTTTCGGCTTCGTTGGCGTGGTAGTTGAGCCCCCCGGTCCAGCCATGGGTGGCCGCCGGAATGGAAACGCCGATCTTGACCTGGTCTTGGGCGAGCGCCGGGGCCGCGAGGGCCGTGGTCGCGGCCAGAGCCAGGGTCAATGCCTTGATAGACATGGGTAGTCCTCCCTTGTGTGGCGCGTTGTGCGCCGGTTTTGCCCCGCCCACTTGGGCCGGGAAATTTCGCTATTCGGCCTTTTTGCGGATGGCGCGCTTGAAGCTGCCGCGCTGCAGGTAGACGGCGGCGACGATGATCACCCCCTGCACGGCCCCATTGAGGTAGTTGGAGATGATATCGGTGAGGTTGAGGATATTGCCGATGGCGGTGAGGATCAGCGCGCCGATCACCGTGCCTCCAATCCGTCCGTAACCGCCCTTGAGCATGGTGCCGCCGATGATCACGGCCGCGATGGCTTCGAGCTCCCACAGAACGCCCGTGGCCGAGGAGGCCGAGCCGAGGCGTGGCACATAGATGATGGTGGCGAGCGATACGCAAAGGCCCTGCAGCACATAGGTCCAGGTGCGGACGCGATCGACCTTGATGGCGGAATAGCGCGCCACCTGCTCGTTGGAGCCGATGGCCATGCAATAGCGGCCAAAGGCGGTGCGGTTCATCAGGATCCAGCCGACGACGGCGACGATAATGAACACCCAGACTGGATAGGGAATGCGCAGGAAGCTATCGTAATAGACCGGCCGGTAGATTTCGCGCGCGCCGCTGTTGAGCGAGAGCGTGCCGCCATCGGCGAAATAGGTCACCAGCGAGCGGTAGATGCCCATCGTGCCCAGGGTGACGATGAAGGCTTCGATCTTGGCCTTGGTGGTCAAAAAGCCGTTGATGAAGCCGGCGCCCAAGCCCAGGATCAGCGAACAGCCCACGCCCAGCAGCACGGTCCAGATCGAAGCGCCCATGCTGTCG
Source organism: Devosia sp. Z6_126 (assembly GCF_058133495.1). Lineage (NCBI taxonomy): Bacteria > Pseudomonadati > Pseudomonadota > Alphaproteobacteria > Hyphomicrobiales > Devosiaceae > Devosia > Devosia sp. Z6_126. The sequence goes on from NZ_JBYUNO010000001.1 coordinate 663,236, forward strand.
ACGGCCGAGTTCATGATGATGATCATCATGCCGGCAATGAAGGCGGCCATGGAGCCGACCGACAGATCGATGCCGCCGGCCGTGATCACAAAGGTCGCGCCCACCGCGATGATGCCGATAAAGGCCGAGCGCGTCAGCAGATTGGTGACATTGCCCTCGCCCAAAAACAGCGGGTTGAGGCTGTAGCCGAGAATGATCAGCAGGATCAGCGCCAGCAGCGGCCCCAGGATCTTGAGATCGATCTTGAAGCTCTTGGCCGGCTTGCTTGCGGTTTCAGGCACTGACACGCTCATTTTCCACCCCCAGCTTGATGCCGGCCGCGCAACGCATGATCTCGGCCTCGGTGATCTCAGCGCCTTCCAGCACCCCGGCCATGCGCCCGTTGCGCATGACGACGACACGGTGTGAAAGGCCGATAACTTCCTGCATTTCCGAGGAGATGACGATGATCGCCTTGCCCTCGGCGGCCAGCGCCGCGATGATGTGATAAATCTGCTGCTTGGTGCCCACATCGATGCCGCGCGTGGGCTCATCCATGATGATGATGTCGGGCTCGCTTTCCATGGTCTTGCCCAGCATCAGCTTTTGCTGATTGCCGCCCGACAGCTTGCCCACCGGCACCGACGGATCGCGCGCGCGCACATCAAAGCGCCGCACCGCGCGCTCGAGCGCCTGCGCTTCGCTGCGCCCGTCAAGAAAGCCATGGCGCAGGTGCTTTTTCAGCGTCAGCAAGGTGAGATTGGGCTGCAGGCCCGCATTGAGCAGCAGCCCCCGCCCCTTGCGGTCCTTGGTCATATAGGCCAGCCCGGCATCGAGCGAGCTCGCGAGATCCGGGAAATCGGCGGGAGTGCCATGCACCTCCAGAGCCCCGGCAGTTTTACGCGTGAGCCCGACAATGGCTTCGGCCACCGCGGTGCGGCCCGAACCGATCAGCCCGGCAAAGCCGAGGATTTCTCCGCGCCGCAGCTCGAAGGAGATGCCCGAGACCCCGGGCGCGGCGAGATCGCGCACGGAAAGCACGACTTCGCCATCCACATCAGGCTCGTGCTTGGGCGGATAAAGATTGGAGAGTTCGCGCCCCACCATCATCTGGGCAATGGAATCGGGCGTCAGGTTCTCGGTACCGACCGTCGCGATCAGCTGCCCGTCACGCAGCACCGTTACGCGGTCGGCGAGCTCCATGATTTCCTCGAGCTTGTGGGAGATGAAGATCACCGCCACACCCTTGGCCGTCAGCCTGCGGATCTGCTCGAAAAAGGTCTGGGTTTCCCCGACCGACAGCACGGCGGTCGGCTCGTCCATGATGATGACGCGCGCATCGCGGCTGATCGCCTTGGCGATTTCCACCATCTGCTTGTCGGCGACCGAGAGCGTGTTGATGCGCGCATCGGGGTCGATATGGACATGGAGCGTGTCGAGGATGGCCCGGGTCTGCTCGCGCATCTGCTTGAGCTGCAAGAATGGGCCGCGGCGCAATTCGCGCCCGAGGAAAATGGAGTCGGCGACACTCAGATGTTCGGCCAGCAGCAATTCCTGGTGGATTACGACGATGCCCATGGCCGCCGCCTGCCCATCGGGCGGCAAGACCACGGTTTGCCCCTGATAGGTGATGGTGCCCGAGGTCGGCTGCTCGATACCGGAGAGAATCTTGATCAGCGTCGACTTGCCGGCGCCATTCTCGCCGATAATGGCGTGAACCTCGCCGGGCTTGATGTCGAAATCGATGCTGAACAGCACCGGGATATCGCCAAAGGACTTGGAAATGCGGTGGGCCGACAAGATCGGGGACGCATTTGCGTCTTGCGCATCGATCATGCTGCCGCCCTCCCCCAAGCATGGCGCACTTGCTGTGCGGCTCTCTGCTTGAGTGCCGGTGTAAAGGTTTTCAGGATTGATGTAAAGGTTTACACAGGTGCATAACTGCTATGGGGGAGTGGTAGAGCGTGCCGCCTGGATCGACCTCTGCTAAGGGGCACAGGCGCACTGTTGATCGCGCAAATGACACTTGTCTGGGCGTAAGCCGGTTGCAGCGCAACCGAGCGGCGCGGGGGGCGGAGCGGGGCCGAGTGCAGCAGCAAAAGCTGGCGACCATTGAAGATGTTGCGGCCATGGCCGGGGTGTCGATCGCCACCGTCAGCCGCGCCATCAACGAGCCGACCAAAGTCGCCGACGCGACCCGCCGCAAGGTCGCCGAAGCCGTTGCCCGCACCGGCTACACCACGAATGCCCTGGCGCGCTCGCTGCGCATGCGGCGCTCCAACATGATCCTGATCCTTGCCCCCGATGTGGGCGACCCCAATTTCTCCAACATCCTCGTGGGTCTCGAGACTGAAGCCAGCAAGCGCGGCTATGGGGTACTGATCGGCAATACCCAGAACGATCCGAGCCGGGAAACCGATTATCTCCGGTTCATCAGCTCCAACCAGGCGGATGGATTGATCCTCTTTACCGGCCACCTGCCGTTCGGCTTCGGGCAGGATCGCGGCGAAACCCGCCTGCCCCCGACCGTCGCCGTCAACGAGCCGGTGACGGGGCAAAGCATTCCCTTTGTCGGGGTCGACAATGTCGAGGGTGCCCGCGTTGCCACCGAGCACCTGATCTCGCAGGGACACCGGCGCATCGCCTTTATCGGCCATTCCAGCAGCCGGGAGATCAACCGCTTGCGCGAAGCGGGCTATCGCGCGGCCCTTGAAGGGGCCGGCATCCGTATCGATCCGCGGCTGATCCTTGATGGCGATGGCACGACCGAAAGCGGACGCGCCGCCGCCGAGCTGATGTTTGTGCGCGATGCGCTGCCCAGCGCCTTTTTCTGCGTCAATGATGCCACCGCTCTTGGGGTCATCATCGCGCTTAATACGCGCCGCTATGAGCTGCCCCGCCAGTTTTCGGTGATGGGCTTTGACGATATTTCCTTTGCCAGCTTTGTCAGCCCGTCGCTGACCACGATGAAGCAGCCCCGGCACCGGATCGGGGAAGCGGCGATGGAATTGCTGCTGACGCTATTGGCCGACGAGCAGCCCAAATCCACCAATATCCTGTTGCGCGCGGAGCTCGTGGTGCGCAGCTCGGTGGCCCGGCTGGCGAGCAATTGACTGCGACACCCCTCCGCCACTTCCCCCTTGCCCAGGGTCCGGCCCGCCGCTAATACGGCGGGGTCACGGTTCCGCCATCGAGCGCGGATGAAAAGGGAATACGGTGCGGATTACCCATCAGGGGCCAAAACCGAAGCTGCCCTCGCAACTGTAAGCGGCAAGTTCACCGTCCAAGCCACTGGTCAAGCGACCGGGAAGGGGACGAGGAGCGCCAGAGCCGCGAGCCAGGAGACCTGCCGGGACAACGACCAGCAAACCGAACGAGGTGTTTCGGTGGGGTGCGGACCGGCTTTTGGCTCGTCCGATCGTTGCCGTGGCGCCCCCTTCGGGGTAGCGGGAGCATGACCTCAACTTCCCCCTCGTGTCTGGCTGATCGTTTGGCTTGAACAGCATCACGAGAGGTTTCGATGCGTCTTTTCTCCCTTCTGGCCAGCGGCATTTTTGTTGCCACCGCCAGCGCGGCCTTGGCCCAACAGGCAACCCAATACCCCCTGCGGCTCGAAAATTGCGGGGTCGAACTCACCTTTACCGAGGCACCGCAGCGGGCCGTTGGCATCGGCCAGAACAGCTCGGAAATCCTGCTGCTGCTGGGTCTGGCCGACCGCATGGTGGGCACGGCCACCTGGGTGTCGCCGGTGCTCGCCGAGGTTGCCGCCGACAACGAGAAAGTGCCGCGCCTTGCCGACAGCACCGCGAGCTATGAAGCAATCCTTGGCACCGAGCCCGATTTCATTGCCGCCCAGTTCGGGATGCGCGATGAAGCGGGCAGTCGCGAGCAATATGCCGATCTCGGCATCCCGAGCTATATCTCGCCGACCACCTGCGCCATGAAGGACGCCAGCAATGGCGATGGCGTGCGCCTCGAGCCCTGGACCAGCGAACTGCTCTACCAGGAGATCAGCGAACTGGCGGCAATCTTTGACGTCAATGAGCGGGGCGCCGAACTGGTGAGCGCGCTGCGCAGCCGCGAAGCGGCCGTGCGCGCGCAACTGGGGAAACGCGCGGCGGGCGTTTCCATGGTGTTCTGGTTTTCGAGCCCCGAAATTGCCGGGGATGCCTGGGTAGCGGGCCGCAATGGCGCTTCGGCCTATATGATGGAGGTGCTGGGCGCCCGTAACATCGTCGACAGCGATGAAGACTGGCCTTTGGTGAGCTGGGAAGCGATTGCCGCGGCCGACCCCACCGTCATCGTCGTCGGCACGATGGACCGGCGCAATCGGCCGGCCGATGACCCTGCCGTCAAAGTGGAGTTTCTCCAAACCGACCCCATGGTGAGCCAGCTCAGCGCCGTCGAGGCGGGCCATCTGGTGCTGCTCGACGCGCAGGCGATGAACCCGACCCTGCGCACGATTGGCGGGCTCGAAACCCTGGCCCAAGCGCTGCAGAGCCAAGGCCTGCTGCAATGAGCATGGCAATGACCCAGCGGCGCCGCGCGCGGCTGGGGGGATCGGTGATCGGCGGGGCAGCCTTGCTGCTGCCCCTTGCCGTGGCGCTGGGCGTGGGGATTGGCGAAATGCCCATTTCGCTCCACACCACGCTCCAGGCCATCACCAATCGCCTGGGCTGGACGCAGTTCGAGATCAGCCGCATCCAGGAAAGCGTAATCTGGGACTATCGGCTCAGCCGCTCGCTGGTGGCGGCCGCCTGCGGGGCGGGGCTGGCGCTGTGTGGCGCGATCCTGCAATCGCTGCTGCGCAACCCGCTGGCCGAACCCTATGTGCTGGGCGTTTCGGCGGGCGCCTCGACCGGGGCGGTTTGCGTTATCGTGCTCGGCATGGGGGCGGGTAGCGCCGCGATTCCGCTGGGCGCCTTTGCCGGAGCCCTGGCCGCCTTTGCCTTTGTCATTCTCCTCGCGCGAGGCGCGGCGGGCAGCGCCGAGCGCACGATCCTGGCCGGTGTCGCCGCTTCGCAATTGTTCAATGCGCTGACCTCCTATGTCGTCAGCACTTCGGCCGATGCCGAACAGGCGCGCAGCGTCATGTTCTGGCTGCTGGGCAGTTTTGCCGGCGTACGCTGGAGCGATGTGGGCCTTGCGGCAGGCGTGGTTGGCGCGGGGCTCATCGTCTGCCTGCGCTATGCCCGAGCGCTCGATGCCTTCACCTTCGGGGACGATGCGGCCCGTTCGCTCGGCGTGCCCGTGGCGCAGGTGCGGGTGGTGCTGTTTGCGCTCACCGCCCTCATGGCCGCGACCATGGTGTCGATGGTGGGCTCGATCGGTTTTGTGGGCCTCGTCATTCCCCATGTCGCCCGCTTCATCGTGGGCCCGCAGCACTTGCGGCTGCTGCCCGCCTGCGTGGTGGTGGGAGCGGTGTTCATGGTGCTGGCCGACATCGTTTCGCGCATCATCCTGCCCCAGCAGGTGCTGCCGATCGGGGTGGTCACCGCGTTGGTCGGCGTGCCGTTTTTCGCCGTCATTCTGTATCGTGGGCGCGGTGGGCGATGACCATTGCCGCCCATGACGTCAGCTGGAAAGCCGGCAGCAAGATCATCGTCGATGGCGTGACCCTCGAGGCGCAGCCCGGCATGACGCTGGGCCTGCTCGGGCCCAATGGCTCGGGCAAGTCGTCGCTGATCCGGCTCCTTGCGGGTTTGCGCACGCCCGCTGATGGCGAGGTCACAATCGATGCCGTCCCGCTGGGCCGCTTCGGCCGGCGCCAGCTGGCCCAGCGCGTAGCGGTGGTCGAGCAACATGCCACGACCGAAGCCAATGTGACGGTGCTCGATGTGGTGCGGCTGGGGCGCACGCCGCATCGCTCGGCCCTGTCGCCCTGGACGCAAGCGGACGACGCCATTGTCGAGCAATCCCTGCAGCGGGTGGAGCTCGCCGACCGGCGCCACCAGCCCTGGCATACGCTTTCGGGCGGCGAGCGGCAGCGCGTGCAGCTGGCGCGGGCGCTGGCGCAAGAGCCGACCGATCTGATCCTCGATGAGCCCACCAACCACCTCGATATCCAGCACCAGCTCGATATCCTGCGCCTCGTCGCCGGGCTGCCGCTCACCACGATCGTGGCGCTGCACGACCTCAACCTCGCCGCCATGTTCTGCGACCGGATCGCAGTGATGCGCGAGGGGCGGCTGGTGGCCGCGGGCACGCCACATGCAGTCTTGACCGAGGCGCTGATCGCCGAGGTGTTCAAGGTGCGCGCCCAGGTGGCCCCCTCGACGCTGCACCGTGGGCTGCAGATCCAGTATCTGCCGTGACGCGGACCGAGCCGAGAAGCAGCAATCGAGCCGATCAGATCGGCCCAGCGCGCCAGGCATCCACAGGACAGCACCCGCCCCGCCAATACCAGCCCGGGCCTGACCGATATCAAGGCCTTAAAGGTGGGACGGCATAGGCTCGGGCACAGGACGAGGGGAGCACAGCATGTTAACCCGGACAAGTTTCGCCTTGATGGCAAAGTGGCGGTGGTGACCGGCGCCGGTGCCGGGATCGGGCTCGGCATTGCGCGCCTCTTCGCGGGTGCGGGGGCCGCCATTGTGGTCAGCGACCGCAAGCCCGTGGCGGCCCAGGCGGCTGCCGCCGAAATCAACACAACAGGGGGCAAGGCGGTCGCGGTGGCTTGTGATGTCACCCGGGAAGATGACCTTGAGCTTTTGGTGCACACCGCGCTGGACCAGTTCGGCAAGCTCGCCATCCTCGTCAACAATGCCGGAGGCGGCGGCCCCCAGCCCTTCGACATGCCGATGGAGGATTTTCGCCGGGCCTATGAACTCAACGTCTTTTCGGCGTTCCGGCTCACGCAGCTGGCCGCGCCGCATCTGGCGGCAGCAGGGGGTGGCGCAGTGCTCAATATCTCGTCCATGGCCGGCGAGAACCGCAACCAGCGCATGGCCTCCTATGCTTCTTCCAAGGCCGCGCTCAACCATTTGACCCGCAATATCGCCTTTGATCTTGGGTCAATGGGCGTGCGGATCAACGCCATTGCGCCCGGCGCGACAAGGACCGCGGCCCTGGCGAGCGTGCTGACGCCCGAGATCGAACAGAGCATGCTGCAGCACACCCCGATCCGGCGGCTCGGGGAGGTCGATGACATCGCCTATGCGGCGCTGTTTCTGTGTTCGCCCGCGGCGTCATGGATCAGCGGGCAGGTGCTGACCGTCTCGGGGGGTGGGGTGCAGGAGCTGGACTGACCGGCTCGCTCCTCTATTCTCGTGGCGCGAAAGCGCTGAGTTCGCCCTTGTAGGGCTTGGGCAGGGGCGGGGCATAGCTGCAGCGTTTGCTGGTGCGCAGGCCCAGCGCGATTAGCGCTTCGGCCTGTTTGACCGCGGCGCCCACGCCATCGATCACCGGCAGCCCGAGTTCCTCCTGCAGCGCCCGCGCCAGGTCGGCCATCCCCGCGCAGCCCAGCACGATGGCCTCGGCCTTGTCCTCGCTGATGGCACGATCAATTTCCGCCCGTAGCCGCTCGCGCGCGCCCGAGGCTGGATCCTCGAGCGCCAGGACCGGAATGTCGGCGGCGCGGATACGGGCGCGCCAGGACATGCCATAGCGCTGCGCCAGCTCCTCGATGGGCACGCGCGAGCGCTCGGTGGTGGTCACGACCGTGAAGCGCTTGGCGAGGAAGGCCGCGGTGGCGAGCGCCGCTTCGCAAATGCCGAGCACCGGAATGGTGGCCATGGCTCGGGCGGCATCGAGCCCGGTATCATCGAAACAGGCGATCACTGCGGCCCGGGCCCCCTCCCCCTCCGCCTGGCCGATCTCGCGCAGCAATCCAGGCAAGGCAAAGGCTTCGTCGTAATAGCCTTCGATGGAGACCGGCCCCATGGAAGAGGTGAGCGGCACGATCTCGGTCGTGGGCGCGGCCACCAGCCGGGCCGCTGCGGCAATGGTCGCGGTCATGCTGGCGGTGGTGTTGGGATTGATGACGGCGATGCGGTTCATGCCCGCACCCGCCGGCGGTTGATCCAGAGGATGGTGCTCAGGGTCACGAGGATCACGAGGAACGAGAACAGTGTCGTGACCGTCCCTAGCGCATAGAGCACCGGGGTCGTCACGTTGGTGGTCATGCCGTAGATTTCGAGCGGCAAAGTGTTGGCGCTGCCCGAGGTCATCAGCGTGCGGGCAAACTCGTCATAGCTCAGCGAGAAACCGAAAAGCCCCACGCCGATCAGGCTGGGTGCGATCATGGGCAAGACGACATGGCGAAAGGCCTGCCAGTTGCTGGCCCCCAGATCGCGCGCGGCTTCCTCGTAGCTGGGGGAAAAGCGGTTGAACACCGCAAACATGATCAGCACGCCAAAAGGCAGCGTCCAGGTCAGATGCGCGCCAAATCCGGAGCTGAACCAGTTGGGGCGCCAGCCGATCTGCTGGAACAACACGCCGATGCCGAGCGAAACGATGATGGAGGGCACAACGAGGCTCGCGACCGTCAGGTAGAAGAGGGGCGTTGCGCCAAGAAACCGGCGGCGAAAGGCCAACCCTGCCAGCAACGAGACCAGCACGGTGCCCGCCATCACCATCAGCCCAAGCGCAAAGGAGCGCCCGAAGCTGGCGCCGAAATCGCCCACCGCCTGGGTCTCGAACAGGTTCTGGAACCAGCGCAGTGACACGCCATTGAGCGGAAAGGTCAGCCCGCCCTGCGGCCCCTGAAAGCTGAGGATAAACACGGCCGACAAAGGGCCGTAGAGAAACAGCACAAAGAGGCCGAAAAAGCCGGCCAGCAGGTAAAAGCCGGGGCTGCGCTTTTCGCGTTCCATCCTAGAGCTCCTTGCGAATATCAACGATGCGCAGCATGCCCGCGACCATGAGCAGCACCAGCACCAGCAGCACGATCGCGTTGGCGGCGGCCGCCGGATATTGCAGCAGGCTCATCTGGTTGCGCATCATCAGCGCTACCGACGCGCTTTGGCCCCCGCTCATCACCTGCACGGTGGAAAAATCGGCCATCACCAGGGTGACGACAAAGATGGTGCCGATGGCGATGCCGGGCTTGGCCAGCGGCAGCACCACGTTCCAGATCACCTGCCAGTCCTTGGCGCCGGCATCGCGCGCCGCTTCAACGAGAGATTTGTCGATCCGCATCATGGCGTTGAAGATCGGGGTGACCATGAAGAGCGTATAAAGATGGACCATGGCGAGCACGACGGCGAAGTCGGAATACAACAGCCACTCGATAGGCTGTTCGATGATCCCCGCTCCTGTCAGCCCCGAATTGATCAGCCCGTTGCGCCCCAGCACGGGGATCCAGGAAATCATGCGGATGATGTTGGAGGTGAGGAACGGCACGGTGCAGATGAGGAACAGCACCATCTGCATGGTCGCGGTGCGCACATGAAAAGCGAGGAAATAGGCGACCCAGAAGCCCACAAAAGCGGTGATCGCCCAGACGATGACGGCATATTTGAGCGTATTGACATAGATGCGCCAGGTGACCCAGGAGCCCAGCGCTTCGGCATAGTTGAGGGTGAGGAAATCGGGATAGATGCCGGCAAAGTCATAATCCCAGAAGCTGACCACCAGCAGCAGCAGGATCGGGAGGGCAAGGAAAAAGCCGAGGATCAACAACAGCGGCGTCGCCTGCAGATAAGGCGTGGCGCGGGCGAGCAAAGCGTTCATTGGAATGCTCCTGCAGTTGCAGTCGACACCCTCCCCCTCGCGGGGAGGGATCAAGGGTGGGGGTGGAAAGCCCGGAAATCGAGGCTCCCGCCACTCCCACCCAACCTCCCCCGTCAAGGGGGAGGTGCCGCATCGGTGAATGTGGCAAGAGCCTGCCAGACAGGCTGAGGCATCAGGCGGCGATGAACTCGTTCCAGCGGCGGACCATATAGCGGTCCTCGTCCATTACCGAGTTCCAGCAGGCGACCTTGCCCATGCGCTCTTCGAACGAGCCGCCATCGCGCACCGCGCCGGCCTTTTCCATCACGGTGCCATCGGGCGCAAGGATGTCGCCCTGGGCGGGCTTGCCTTCGATCCAGAAGCCCCATTCGTCGGGGGTCATGTGCTGCTTGGCCGTCTCCATATTGGCCGAATAATAGCCCTGCCGGTTGAGATAGCCGCCGACCCAGCCCGAGGTGTACCAGTTGATATATTCATAGGCCGCGTCGAGCTGGGCGCCCGACAGGTGCGCCGCCAGCCCCATGCCGCCGCCCCATGAGCGATAGCCTTCCTTGAGGGGCTGGTAGGTGCAGGCAATGCCCTTGGAGCGCACTGCGGCGACGGCGGGCGACCACATGGACTGGATCACCACTTCGCCCGAGCTCATCAGGTTGACGCTTTCGTCAAAGCTCTTCCAGAAGGCGCGGAACTGGCCGTCCTGCTTGGCCTTGATCAGAAAATCGATGGTGGCATCGATCTCCTCGGTGGTCATGTTGCCCTTGTCGCCATAGGTGATGAGCCCCATGGCTTCCATGATCATGGCCGCATCCATGATGCCGATCGAGGGCACGTTGATGATGGCCGACTTGCCCTTGAAGGCGGGGTCCATGATATCGGCCCAGGAGGAAATCTCGCGGCCCACCAGATCGGGCCGGATGCCCAGCGTATCGGCATTGTAGATGGTGGGGACCATGGTGAACCAGTCCGTTTCGCCCTTGGCGAAGTCGCGGCTGTCGGGGCCTTCCACAAAGCCAACCGTATGGGGCGCTGTGCCCTGGGCGATGACGCTGTCGGGCAGCAGCTTGCCGGTCTTAAACAGCGGCACGATCTGGTCGTAATGCGTCAGCCGGCTGATATCCATGGGCTGGATGACGCCGGCCGGAAAGACCTTTTTGAGGATCCAGTATTCCACATCGGCGATGTCGTAGCTGTCGGGCTGGGTCACGGCGCGCTGGGCGGCCGCATCGCTGTCGGTGGCCGTCATCTGGATGGTGATGCCGAGGTCTTCCTTGCACTTTTCGGCAATGGCGTTGAGGTTGCTCACGCCGGTGCCGAACTGGCGCAGGGTAATGGGGTTTTGCGCCCAGATAGTGGGAAAGCCTGTAATTGCCCCCGAACCCAGGCTGGCGCCGACCGCGGCGGCAGCGCTGGTCTTGAGAAAGTTGCGGCGGCTGACACCGGACTTGATGTCACTCTTGGCGGTCATGGCACGTCTCCCTGTTGGTTTGATGGACGGTTAGGCATCGGGTCGGGCGAGGACGATGGCGTCCGCGGCATCCCAATGAAGGGGCACCGCATCGCCCACCGCGACCGGGGTCGCGTAAAAGGCGGTGTCGGTGATGATGGCGGTGAATTCGCTGATCCCGGCGCCCTCCACGGTGAGCTTCACCGTGGCGCCGCGATATTCGATGTTGGAGATGAGCCCGGTGAACCCCAGGCCCGGCTGCGGGCTGTCCCCGATCCGCACATGGTCGGTGCGCACGGCGACATCCATATCGGCGCCCACCGGCAGGGGTGCGCCGGTGGCGGAAAAGCTGCCGCCGCCGACCACGGTGTAATCCACCAGGCCGTCGCCGGCGCCGGTGACCTTGCCCGAAATCACATTATGATCGCCCATGAAGCGGGCAACAAAGGCAGTCGCCGGGCGCTCGAACACCTCGCGCGGGGTGGCGGCCTGCTCGATCCGCCCATTGCTCATCACCACGACAAGGTCGGCCAGCGCCATGGCTTCTTCCTGGCTGTGAGTGACATGGACAAAGGTGATGCCGAGCTGCTTTTGCAGTTTCTTGAGCTCGGCGCGCATGCGGATCTTGAGGAAGGGATCGAGCGCCGAAAGCGGCTCGTCGAGCAGCAGCGCTTCGGGATCGGTGATCAGCGCGCGCGCCAGCGCCACGCGCTGCTGCTGGCCGCCCGAAAGCTGGCCGGGACGGCGGTCTGCATAGGCATCCATCTGCATGAGCTTGAGCAGCTCGAACGCTCGCGCGCGCCGGGTCGGCTTGTCCACCCCCGCCATTTTGAGGCTGAAGGCGACATTGTCGACGAGATCGAGATGGGGAAACAGCGCATAGGATTGGAACATCATCGCCGTGCCGCGCTTGGCCGGCGGCAGGTCGGTCACCACCTGCTTGCCCAGAACAATGTCCCCGATTGAAACGGTTTCGTGCCCGGCAATCATGCGCAGGGTGGAGGTCTTGCCACAGCCCGAAGGGCCGAGCAGACAGCAGTAACTGCCGCCGGGAATCTTGAGGCTGATGCTGTCGACGGCCGTGGTCTTGCCGTAGATCTTGGAGACAGAAGCAAGATCGATCTCGGCAGACTTGGACATTGCGCAGCTCCCTTTGTCGGGAACTGTCATGCATCAGTTGTGCCAATCCTTGTTTGGACGGGTAAGTCCTTGCACTTGATCGCCAATTTAGCCGCGCAAATCTGCACAACAGAACGGCAGCATCTGCTTGTGCCTAATTTGGGCGCAATTGAGCTCAAAGCCTATGCACTAGCTGCTTCCTCTTGGCAGTCTTGGTGCACGGGCCCATTAATGCATGAGCAACTAACCTTGAAGTGCAACAGCAATGGCAAAACTCAGCATCGATCCCAGCGCCGCAGTGCCGGACGGGCGCGCCCCGGCCAAGCAGCAGCTGTTCGACCCGACCCAGCCCGGCCCCTGGCGCGGTCACCTTCCGGGCGAGGCCCTGGGCACCACGACCACGATCCTCGCCTATGGCAATGAGGCGGTGGGCACGGGGCCGGCCCTGCATGTCCACCCCTATGACGAGCTCTTCGTCGTGGTGGAAGGGCGCGGGCGCTTTTACGTGGGCGATGCGGTGATCGACGCGGAAGCTGGCGAGGTCGTGCTCGGCCCCAAGGGGCTGCCGCACCGGTTCGAGAATCTGGGGCCGGGCCGGCTGCAAACCATCGACATCCATCTCGGACCCCAATGGCTGCAGGCCGACCTCTAGCGCGATCCTAGTCGGTCACGCGCTCGGGCGGCACATGGCCGTGCCGCCAGTCCAGCATGCGCTCGGCCTTGGCCGAGTTGAAAAAGCTCTGGTGCCCGCCCCAGCCATCGCGCAGCGGAATTTGCGGAAAATACTGGCGCGCCAGCTCCCGGCTGGGGGTATCCGAAATCGTGTCTGCTGCCACGATATAGAAGGCCTCGTGACCCTCGATGGAAGCTTCGAGGCTCAAGAGGCACGCATCGGCCGCCGCATCGCGCCTGGTATAGGCCCAGAGATGCTTGGCGATCTCGGGATTGGGGTCATAGAGCGCCTTGGCGATGGAGCGATCGTCGCAGACATAATGAAAGCGCATGGAGGCGATTACCATCTCCGGATAGCGTCGGATAAAGGCGTCGGCCTGCTGCTCGCAGATCCATTTGGAGAGGCTATAGGGGTCCTCGGCGTAATTGGGATGGCTCTCATCGATGGGGAAATAATCATAGCGCGGGGCGCGGCTGAAGGAATGGCCGATGGCATTGACGCTCGAGGCCTGGCAGACACGCCGGATACCGTTCTCGACGGCGGCCTGGAGCGCATTATAGCTGCCCACCACATTGTTGTTGTGCACGATGTGATCGGGGTGGCGGCCGGGGGAGGGAATGGCGGCCATGTGGATCACCGCATCGCAGCCGGCAAAGGCATCGAGCAGGGCATCGTAATTGTCCATGTCGGCCAGAACGAAGCGGCGCTCGCCGCTCGCCACGACATCGGGGTGCTCGACCCGATCGATGCCGACCACCGTGTGGCCGCGGGCCTCGGCCTCTTTAACAATGGCGCGGCCAATGCCGCCGCTGGCGCCGGTAACTGCAATTCTCATGGATCTGACCTATTGCGCATAAACGGCCTCGTGCAGGCCGCGGATGTAACCAATGGCGTAAAGCCGCCCAAAGGCGGAATAGCCGGCATTATCGTTGCTGTCGCCCGCAACGGTGGGCACGTGATCGGGTCGCAGCACGCCGCTGAACCCGATATCGCGATAGGCCTGCATGCAGGCGAGCATGTCGGTCTTGCCGTCGTCGTGCCAGGTTTCCTCGAACCGCGTGGGCACGCCCCGCACATCGCGGAAATGCACAAAGGAGATCTTGTCGCCAAAGCGCCTGATCTCGCGGGGGAGGTTATCGGTCATCAGGGTGAAATTGCCCTGGCACAGGGTAATGGTGTTCATCGGGCTGGGCGCCGTGGCCAAGAGGCGCTGGTAGTTTTCGATGCTGCGCATGATGCGGCTGACGCCACGAATTGGGGTGATCGGCGGATCGTCGGGGTGCATGGAGAGCTTGACCCCGGCTTGTTCGGCGACCGGCAGCACCCGCTTGAGGAAATAATCGAGGTTCTCCCAAAGCGCTTCCTCGCCGATGGGCGGGTTGCTCGTCAGGTCCTCGGGGACATCATCGAGATTGAAGCTCGTGACCACCGAGCCGCCGCGCGAGGGCGTCGCCATATTGGTGCGCACCCAGTTGAAATCGGTCATCCATTCATAGCACCAGACCCCGATGCCAAGCTTGCCCATGCTGGTGAGGAGTTCGCAGACGACATCGATCTCTTTGTCCCGCCCCGGCAAGCCGCGCTTGGCCAGATTAAGCGGCGGGCGTGCCTCGATGACGCGCAGCTCAAAGCCGGCATCCCCGTAGCTTTGCTGCATGCGGCTGAGCGGGGCGAGGTCCCCCAGCCTTTCCCCCGGGCGCAAGCTGTCAAAGGGCAGCCCGCCCACGGCAAGATTGACCCCGGCCTGCCGGGCAAGCTGCCAGACCGGCGATGGCGTGGGGCTGATGAATTCGGCGATCTCGAGCATAGGGTTCTCAGGCAGGCAGGAGTTCGGAGAGCTTTTCAGCCACGAGTTGGGGCTGCCGCTCATGCAGGTAGCAAGCGGCCGCCTGGTGCGGATTGATCTGGAACAGCGGCGGGCGGCTGGCGCATATCGGCATGGCCTTGGGACAGCGCGGCATGAAGGGGCAAGCGCCGGGCGGGGGCGCGGTGCTTTCGCGCGCCATGATCGATTGCTCGCCCCAGCGCTGCTCGAGATTGGGCCAGGGAATGGAATCGACCAGCAGCTGGGTATAGGGATGCTGGGGCGACTTGATCACCCGATCGACATCCCCCGCCTCCATCACCCCGCCCCGGTACAGGACGATGATCGACTTGGCGATGTGGTAGGCGGTGGTCAGATCATGGGTGATGTAGATGATCGAGACGCCATAATCGCGCTGCAGGTTGCGCAGGGTTTCGAGGATCGTGGCGCGCAGCGAGGCATCCACCATGGACACCGGCTCGTCGGCGATCAGCAGGCGCGGCTTCAGCAACAAGGCGCGGGCGACATTGATGCGCTGGCGCTGCCCGCCCGAAAGCTGGTGGGGAAAGCGCCCGAGTACGTCTTCGGGGCGCAACCCCACGGCATTGAGCGCTTCTTCCATGCGCGCCCGCGCCTCAGCCCTTGTGCTTGCCAGCTTGAAGCGCTTGATGGGCACGCTCAGCAGGTGATCGACGGTATAGAAGGGATTAAAGACCGCGAAAGGATCCTGGAACACCGCCTGCACTTCCCGCCGATAGGCCAGCCGTTCGGGGCCGGTCAGCGTCGTGATGTTGCGCCCCTTGTAGAGGATTTCCCCCATTGTGGGGCTGATGAAGCCCAGCAGCAACATGGCGAGCGTCGTCTTGCCGCTGCCGCTTTCGCCAGCAACGGTGAGGATGGTGGGCTCGTCCTCCTTGAGGGTGAGCGAGATTTCGCGCAGCGCCACGGTAGGATGGGAATGGGTCAGCCCGCGGGTATAGACTTTCGAGACCCCGCGCAGCTCGAGCAATTCAGCCATGGCGGGCCTCCGCGTCAAACAGGTGGCAGGCGACGCGGCGGCCACCTTCCAGTTCCAGCACTTCGGGCCGCACCGTGGTGCAGACGTCCATGGCAAAGGGGCAGCGCGGGTGAAAGGCGCAGCCGCTGGGAATGCGCAGCAGCGAAGGGGCAAGGCCCGGAATGCCCTGGAACACGCCGCGATTGTCGAGATTGGGCAGGCTCGAGATCAGGGCGCGGGCATAGGGGTGCTTGGGATCGGTGAACATCTCGCGTACGCTCGAGATTTCCACCAGCCGGCCCGCATACATCACCGCCACCCGATCGACGAACTGGGCCATGAGCCCCATGTCGTGGCCGATCAGGATCACGGCGGCGCCGATCTGGTCTTGCACCCGGTCGATGGTTTCCATCACCTGGCGTTGGGTGACCACATCGAGCGCGCTGGTGGGCTCATCGGCGATGATGACGCTGGGCTCGAGCAGCACGCCAATGGCGATGCACACCCGCTGCTTCATGCCGCCCGACAGCTCATGGGCATACATGTTGAAGACGCCTGGATCGAGATCGACCGAGCGCAGCGCCTGACGGCAGCGATCCTGGATAGCCGAGCGGCTTTCCCCCGGCAGATGCGCCTTGATGGCATCGACCATCTGCGCGCCGATGCGGATCACGGGGTTGAGCGAGTTCATCGCCCCCTGCGGGATATAGGCGATTTTGCTCAGGCGCGCGCGGCGCATGGCTTCTTCGCTCAAGCCCATGAGTTCGGTGTCGCCCACAAAGACTTCACCCCCCTCGATGCGTCCGGGGGGCTTGATCATGCGCATCATGGCCAGCGCCAAGGTGCTCTTGCCCGAGCCCGACTCTCCGACCATGCCCAGCTTCTGGCCGGCATTGAGGGTGAAGCTGACATCGTCGAGCGCGCGGGCCCGGCCAAGATCGGTGTAATAGGTGACGGCCAACTGGTTGACGCGCAGCACCGGGCAGGGCGCGGGCTGCGCCAAGACCCCGGCATGGGGCATTGGCGCGCTTAGGGGGTCGAGGGTCACGGCAGCCATTTCGCTACTCCGTCCTTCTGACGCGGGGATTGGCCAACTCGTCCAGCCCCATATTGACCAGGGCCAGCGCCCCCAGGATCAGGATCATGGCGAAGGCCGGCTCGAGCGGCCACCACCACCAGCCATTGAAGAACGCGCCCTGGCTCTGGGCGGCCCAGATGATGTTGCCCAACAGCGGCTCGCGCAGGGGCCCGAGGCCGAGAACGGCGAGATAAAAGGAGGCGAACACGGCGGCAAAGACCTGGCCGACAAAGGCGGCGGCGATGAAGGGCAGGAGATTGGGCAGGATTTCCTTGAAGATGATGCCCATGTCCGAAACGCCCGAAAGCTTGGCGACGGCCACGAACTGGCGCTCCTTCATGGTCAGCACTTGCGCCCGGATCACGAGGGTTGGGCCCATCCAGGCCAGCATGGCGACAATGATCGCCATGGTGACGATGGTGACGTCGCGCTTGTCGAGCGAGCCGGCCGCCACGACCTGGATCAGCAGCACCGGAATGGGCGTCAGGATCTGGCAGACCGTGCGCACCGTGCCATCGATCCAGCCGCCGAAATAGGCGGCGGTGAAGCCCAGCACCACGCCCACCAGCGTACCGATGCCGCCGGCGAGAAGGCCGATAAAGGCGGTCTGCCAGGTGCCCACCACCATGGCCGCGAGCAGGTCGCGGCCAAAGAAATCGGTCCCGAAGGGATATTTGAGGCTGGGGGGCTGCTTGAGCGCAGCCGACAGCGGATAGGCCTTTTTGGGATCGATGAGGATGAGCCCGATAATGGTGAAAAGGGCCAGCGCCAGGAGGATGGCGGCGCCGAGCGCCAGCCCCTTGTTGCGCCGGAGATAGCGGAGCGTCAGGCGCACGCGCGAGGGCTGGGTCGGCAGGGTTGGGCTCACCGGCACGCCCGTAGCATTGACGAGGGTCATGGCGGGCTCCTAGCTGTTGCGAATGCGCGGATCGAGCAGCGGATAAACGAATTCGAGCAGCGTCATCAGCAGTGCGATGGCAATGGTGATGAACAGCACGATCCCGTAGATCACCGGGAAATCGTTGGCGCGGATGGCAAGGTTGAGCGCCGTGCCGATGCCGGGCAGGCCGAACAGCCCTTCGACGATCACCGCCGAGGTGACCACCGTGCCCAGCGCCAGGGCCAGGCCCGTGACCTGGGGCAACAGCGCGTTGCGCAGATAATAATCGCGGAAGATGCGTGGCCCGCTCAGCCCCTTGTGTTCGGCGAAATTAACGTAATCCTCCCCCTGGATGGTGACGCCCATGCCGCGCATGGAGAGCACCCAACCGCCTACGGAGCCCAGGATCAGGGACAGAGCGGGCAGGATCTGGTGCGCCATGAGATCGGTAAAAAACGCCCAGGACCAGTTGGGCACCAGCCCCACCGAATAGGCCCCGCCGAGCGGCAGCCATTTCAGACGGAAGCCGATGAAGAACAGCAGCAGGATGCCCATGATCACCGGGGGCACGCCGGTGAGGAGAATGAAGGGCGTTGCCGTCGAGCGTAGCCAGCCCGGCGCCCTCGGCCAGGCCGCCACTGCGCCGAGAAGTGTGCCAATGATGAAGCTCAGCACCGTCGTGACCAGCAGCAGCCCGATGGTCCAGGGCAATGACTGGGCGATCACATCTGTGACGGTCATGGGATAGCGGCTGAGCGAATAGCCGAAATCGAGCCGCAGGATATTGCCCAGATACTGCCAGTATTGCTCGAGCAGCGGCCGGTCGAGGCCGAATTGCTGCTGCATGGAGCCGATCAGCTTTTCGATATCGGCGGGCGAAAAGCCGCCGGTGCGCGCCAGTTCGCCAAAGCGCTCGCGAATGGCGTTACGCGGCGACAGGCGCGGAATGAAAAACACGATGGTCGAGGCAGCCCAGACGATCAACACAAAATACAGCAGGCGCCGGGCAACGATCCGAATGTTCACTGCACTGATCCCGATACACTTGGGGGAAAGGGTGCGCGCGTGCCGCGCACCCCGGGTGCCGGAAGTCTTAGTTGCCCGAAGGCTGCAGCCCCGCGATCACGAGGAGGCCGGTATGGGCCCAAAAGGCGCCATTGGTGCCCAGGCCCACATTCTCGGCGCTGGGCCAGTTGGTCCAATAATGGTTGTTGTAGGGAATGCGGTGCAGCCACTGGATCACGGGCACATCGATCACATCCCGCCAGTAGATTCCCAGCGCCTTGGCGGCGCCCTCGATAAAGGCGGGATCCTGGGAATCAAGGGGCGCAATGGCATCCACCAGTGCATCGTATTCGGGGTTGGAATAGCGCGAGAAGCGGTTGTTGCCGGCCGAGGAGCCGATCACATTGGAATAGCGGCCATGGAAGAGGTTGAGCGCCTCGAAGGGATCAAACAGGCTCGCGCCGTGGCCGAACATGTAGAACCCGGCCTTGCCGTCCACCATGTTCTGGTAGGCATCGGTGCCGAAATTGACATTGGAGTCAAAGCCGGCCTGGCGCAGCATTTCGGCCAGCACCGGGGCCACATCGCCATGGATCGTTTCAAAGGCCTGGATGGTGGCGTCGAGCGTTTGCCCGTCCTTTTCCCACAGCCCATCGCCATTGCGGGTAAAGCCCGCTTCTTCCATCAGCGCCGCGCTCTGATCGGGGTCGAAGGTCCAGGGGCTGTATTTTTCTTCCTCGGCCTTCACTTCGGGCGAGTCGGCGAAGGTTTGCAGGTTGGGGTACAGCGGGAAGGGATAGATAGTGGCGATCTCGGCCCCTTCGTAAAGCACCTCGTTGATGAGGTCGCGATTGATGGCGAGGCTCACCGCCTTGCGCACCCGCACATCGTTGTAGGGCTCGAGCTGGGTGTTCATCCACAGCGAATTGGGCCACCAGTCGAGATAGCCATAGGGGCTTTCCGTGCCCGTCCAGGACTGGATGTCGGGGTTCTGCTGCAAGATATTGCCGATGATCTGGGCGCGCATATCGACCGAGGAGTCGAACTCGTTGTTGACGAGGCGCTGGGCCACCGTGTCGATGGGCTGGTTGAGGATGTTGACCACCACCACCCGCTTGACCGCCGGCGTCTCGACGCGCCCGGCCTTGACCGCCCACCAGTCGTCGCGCAGGTCGAGGATCTTCTGGTTGGCGTTCCAGGCGACGACGTCATAGGGACCCGAATGGGGCATTTCCGCCAGGCCCGGCACCTTGGTCGGATCCTCCTGCTGGGACAGCCAGTGTTCGGGCACGATGGGGATGCCGGTATCGAACTTCTCGGTCAGCACCTCGAACTTGAAGCGCGGTGCCGGCTGCTTGAACGTCACCTCGACGGTCAGCTCGTCCTTGGCGGTGATGGTATCGACAAGGTCGGCGAACTGGGCGTGATAGGGGAGCGTTTCGTAATCGCGCTGGCCTTCAAAGGTATAAACGACGTCATCGGCCGTCACCGGCTCGCCATCGGACCATTCGGCATTTTCGTTGAGCTTGATCTCGAGCGCGGTGAAATCCTCATTGGTGTATTCCATGCTGTCGGCCAGCCAGGGAATGAACTCGTTGGTGTAGATGCCGAAATACATCAGCGGCTCGAACAGCAGGTTGTTGCCTTCCTGATGGGTATAGCCGGGCAGCACCCATGGATTGGTGGTGCCGATCGAGGAGGATGCCGAAACGCCCCAGGCCAGGTTCAGCGTCTGGTTGCGCGGCACTTCGGGCAGGGGGCCGCTGGGGGTGATTTCGGTCGCGGGCGGCGCGCCGGTCTGGGCCAGGCTGGCCACCGGCACCGCCACCAGCCCCAGCGCGATCACCGAGGCAGCAACTGCATGAAATTTGAACATCAAACGCTCTCTCCCTTGTTGGCTCCAGCCGGCTGGCGGCATGCCGGAGGGCATGGCTGCGCCGGGCACCTGCGCGCACCTCAAGCCGGCGGGGCCGGCATTGCTGTGATCCGGCAGGGCCCCGGTCTCCTCAAACCAGCCGGGCCCTGCACCTCCTTGTGTTTGCCTCCATCCTGATCTGACGCCAGTGATTGGAGGACCAACATAACTATTGTGCGCCCGCTTGCCAGAATTGGCAATGCTGTTACTCGCTTTATCGCAGAGAAGGCGCAGACTACACAAAGCCAGCTGTCAAGCAAATCAGATGATTTACTTTGCACCAGGCAGAGCAATGCGGCTGAAGGGAACAATAACTAGGGTGCGATCAACCTCCGCCTGCGGCTGTGCTTCCGGTGGCGAAAGCGGAAACCGTGTGAGAAAGAGTGAGCGGGGTGTCGGCCTGCAGCTGGACTGCCGTCGCGACGCCGCGCCGGCTGATAGGGTTAGGCCGCTCGGAAAGCCGGGTGTTGAGATCGAAGGCGGAAGCAATGGGCTCGAGTCCGATGCCGCGATAGCGCCCTTGCCAGGGCTCGCCTTCGATGCCGCGATCGGTGCACCAGATCTGCAGCGAGGGGAGCAGGTCGCGGTCCCAATCGATCTCGACCCCTGCGCCTTCCTCGAGGAACACGGCGCGCAACGGTCCGCGCATGCCGCAGAGCTGGACGCTGAAATTGGGCTCGCCCAGGGGCACATGGCTCAGATCGATGTGCCCGCCCCGATGCGGCACCGCAGCGAGCGCGGAAAATTCCTGCGCCTCCCCTGCCCCCACCCGCCGGGGATGCACCAGGCCGAACTCAAACTCGGCTTCGAGTTGCAATTGCCCGCGCGCTTCAGGCAGCCGCATAATGGGATGCAGGCCCACCGAAACGGCGCCGGAGCGGCGGGGGTAAATAGTGAGGCTCGAGTCGAGAACCGGCGCTCCCGGCCGTCCGGCGACCCGGCGCTCGAGCCGGCGCACCAAGGAGTCCGCGGGGTAATCGAGCCCGAGGGTAACGCTGTGCTCGGTTCGCGCAACCAGCTCCCATTCCGCGTCACCGGCCGGGCCGTGAATGGGCACAAGGGGCGGCTCGCCCATGAGTTCGGCCCATTCGGGTGGCCCGATCGGCTGTGGGGGCCCGGCGCCAAAGGGCAGGCAAACAAAATCGCCGCCCAGTTCGCGCAGATGCCCGATGATGGCGGGATCGCTCACCTGCCCCATCCAGGGGGCGCGGGCAAAGGGGCGGAAATCTCTGCCGCCAAGATCAAAGCGGCACTCGGCCAGCATGGCAGCGGTGCTCAGCACCAGCGCATCGCCATGGCTCCAACCGAGTGCGAACTGTTTCACCCCAGCCTCACCAATTGGTCACCGAATCATCGGGGCGGCGCAGATGGGGCGCTTCCCAAAAACGGAAGCTTTGCGCCGCGAGCCTTCCTTCATCCACCTCGACACCAAGGCCCGGTCCGTCCGGCACCCGGTACACCACGCCTTCGAGGCGCGGCTGCTGGGTGAAGATCTCATTGCCCGCTTCCCCGCTATAAAGATCGCCCACCGCCACCCGGGTTTCGAGCCAGGAGAAATTGGGGACGGCGGCGGAGAAATGGATGGTGGCGGCGGTGCAGATCGGCCCCAAGGGGTTATGGGGCATCATGTCGACATAATGGGCCTCGCTCCAGCCGGCCACTTTCATGGCTTCGGTGAAGCCGCCAACATTACAGAGATCAAGCCGGTTGAACTGGTGGATGTCGCGCTCGATAAAGGGCAGGAACTGCCACTTGCTGGCAAATTCCTCGCCGATGGCAAAGGGTACATCGGTCAGCCGACGCAGCGCCTCATAAGCCTCGGGCGTCTCGTCGCGAATGGGTTCCTCAAGGAAGTCGAGCGTGCCGGCCGGCATGCGCTGGCAGAAGCTCGCCGCTTCCGCCACGCTCAGCCGATGGTGGTAATCCACCCCGATCACCACCTCCTCGCCCAGTGCTTCGCGCGCGGCAACCAGCGCCTTTGCCGTTCGACCGATCGACACGCGCGGCTCGAAGATGTTGTCGGCATTGCTCCAGGCGGCGGGAAAGAAGCGCACCACGTTCCAGCCACGCGCAACCAGCGCCTGCGCGGCCGCGATGCCTTCGGGTCCCTCGACATTGGCGACGGAGGGAAAGGTCGGGATCACGTCGCGCTGCTTGCCCCCTAGCAGCTCGTAAACCGGCACGCCCAGCGCCTTGGCCTTGAGGTCATGGAGCGCAATATCGATCGCCGATTGGGCAGCGAGCAACACGCGCCCGCCTTCGAAATACTGGCTGCGATACAGCTCCTGCCAGATGGCGCCGATGCGCATCGGGTCGCGCCCAAGCAGAAATTCGCGGAAATGCTCGATCGCGCCGATCACCGCCTTTTCGCGGCCCGACAGCCCGCTTTCGCCCCAGCCATAGAACCCCTCGTCGGTTTCGATCTTGAGGATCAGCTGGTTGCGGTGCCCGACCCAGACGGGAAAGGGCTTGATGGCAGTGATCTTCATGCCGCTCCCTTAAGCTCGGGGTGAAAGGCAACCACGGTGGGTGAACCCACATCGATGGGGGCGTCGAGCGGCTCGAGCCCGCCGCTCTGCGGCTCGTAGCGGAACAGCGACACCCGGTCGCTTTCCTGATTGGCAACGGCCAGGAGCGTACCGGAGGGATCGAGCGCCAGGTCGCGCGGAATGTGTCCGCCTGCCGGCGTGGTGCCCAACAGCGTCGGCAGTCCGGTTTGGGTATCGAGAACAAAGCGAGCGACACTGTCATGGCCGCGATTGCCGACGAAGATGTGTTGCCCGCTGGGGTGCACTGCGATGGCGGAGCAGGAATTGCCGGGGTGCCCGCCCACCGGCAGGGTGGACACGGCACCCAGCAGTTCGAGCTGCCCCGCCTCGGGGTCGAAGCGCAAGGTGGCAAGGGTGCTGTCGAGTTCGTTGACGCAATAGACCAGCGGCAGGCTCGGGTGGAATTGCAGGTGCCGCGGCCCGGCACCCGGCGCCAACTCGGCCGCGCCATGCGCCAAAACGGCGCCGCTTTGCGCGTCGAAGCGATAGATCAGCAGCCGGTCAATCCCGAGATCGGCCACGAGGACAAAGCGGTTGTCAGGGCTCCAGCGCAGGCAATGAGCATGGGGCCGCCCCTGCCGGTCGGGATCCTTGCCCTGCCCGGTATGGGTGATTTCGGCACAAGGGGCGCCGAGGCTCCCATCGACGCGCACAGGGAAAATGGCAAAGGAGCGGTTGGGCTCTTCGGTGATCGGCACGCCGCCATAATTGGCAATGCCGGCCCAGCGGCCCGAGCGATCAAAGCCGGCAAAGCAGGTGTAATCGCCCCGGGTGGGCTGCTTGTTGCGATAGCGCAGGGCGCCGGTCGCCCGATCCAGTCCATAGGCGGTGATCAAGCCTTCATGCCAGCCATCCACTTCGCTGACGGCGACCAGGCTTTGCCCATCGGGCGCCACGGCCACAAAGGTCGGGTTGTCGATGCCCTTGGTGATGGCCAGCGGCTCTGCCACCCCGCTCACCAGGTCCAGCCGGAAGGCTGCAATCCCTTCCCCGGCAGGCTTGGCGACATAGCCGATCCCGCGATTGACACCACCAACGAACACCAGGGCAGAAGGCATGTAACCAGGTCCTCAAACTTTTGCAGCGCAGGGCTGGCCGAGGGAACGCCGGCCGGCAAGGGTTTCAGAACAGGTCGCAATAATCGGCCATGCGCAGCAAACCTTGCATATAGCCAATGGCATGGGCGCGGCCGCGATGGTTCCAGTCGCTGTCGCCATCCAGTTTGGGAACATGATCGTCGAGCAGGAAGCCATCGAAGCGATGCTTGGCCAAGAGCGCAATCACTTCAGCCGGATCGTAATTGCCATCGCCGATGAAGCATTCGGTGAAATTGGGAACGGCGCCCTGCACGTCGCGGAAATGGATATAGGCGATGGTGCCGCGCGGGGCGAAGAACTCGATCATCTCAATCACCGCTGCCTTGCCGCCCGGCATTTCCGAGCAACAGCCGAGGCACAGATCAAGCGCCCAGGCCGGTGACTGGCCGGCGAGCTCATAGGCGCGGCGGAAGTTTTCGGGCTGGTAGAAGAGGCGGGCCACCCCGCCCAACATCGGCACGGGCGGATCGTCGGGATGGAGCGCCAGCCGCAGCCCTTCTTCTTCGGCCACGGGCAGCACCGCTTCGATGAAATAGCGGTAATTGCTCCACATCGCTTCTTCGGTGATCACCGGGCCGTCCTTGCCAAAGAGCGGCATGGAACTCGCCCGCCCGAGCGTTGTGGGCATGAAGCTGCGCAGGGTTTCGAGATCGTCGGCATGGGCCTCGACAACGCTCATGTCGAACTGGCGCGCCAGCGCCCCGCCCCGGGTCTGCGCGGTTCGATTGGTGGTCCAGACCGAATTGGGCATGAAATGATAGCCCAGCACCGGCACCCCGGCCCGCGCGACCGCGCGGATCGTCTGCTGGTAATTCTCGATCTGCTCGTCCCGGCCCTCAAGCCCGAGCATGGCCTTGTGGTAGAAATGGGTGGGCACATTCTCGATGGCCTCGAACACCAGCCCCGCCGCCTCGACCTCTTCCACCAGCGCGCGCACATCCGCTTCTTCCCAGCGCGCGTCGCCGGGAAGGGTGGGGTTGTTCATCTGGATTCCGGTGGCCCCGATCTGCGCGGCAAAGCGCAGGCGCTCCTGGCTGAGCTCGTGGAATTGCCCGACAGCGATTCTGATCGCCACGACGTCCCCCTTGCACTGGCCAGCTCGTGCCTCTTGGCGGGCTGAAGCGGCCGTGATGCAAATGAGACTAGGCCAGCCGCCCGCCGCTGCCAACTAACAACCGAAGAAAGTTTTGCGCCCGTGGCACTTGGCACAACAAAAGATGTCAGCGCCCAGCAAGCGGAGCATGGGAGCACTCTGCGCGGCGCCTGGGAGAAAACATCCATTCAACTAGTTGAAACCGGGCGGGCTTGGGCGCAGTTTGCCTGACCAAATCCGGGCCTCAGCAGGAACCGGACAGCCAGGAGAAGAAGATGAAGCTAGCTAAAGTGCTTGTTGCTGTCGGTTTGATGGCCGTGGCCACGCCGGTATGGGCGCAGACGGACCTCGATGCGGTCAAGCAGTCGGGTGCGCTGCGCATCGGCACCGAAGGCACCTATGCCCCCTTCACCTTCCATGACGCTAGCGGGGAACTGGTGGGCTTTGATGTCGAGATCGGCCGTGCCATCGCCGAGCATATTGGGGTCGAGCCGCAATTTGTGGAAGGTCCCTGGGACGGCCTCATCGCCGGCATCGACGCCAATCGCTATGACGTCGTCATCAACCAGGTCGGCATTAATGCCGAGCGGCAGGCCAAATACGACTTCTCCGAGCCCTATATCGCCTCCAAGGCCGTGCTGGTGGTGCGCGAGGACAATACCGACATCACGAGCTTCGAGGATCTCTCCGGCAAGCGCTCGGCCCAGACGCTGACCAGCAATTTCGGCAAGCTGGCGCAGCAATATGGCGCTGAGCTGGTGCCCACCGAAGGGTTCGACCAGTCGATCGCGCTCGTCACCCAGGGCCGTGCCGATGCCACCATCAATGATAGCCTCTCCTTTTACGACTTCAAAAAGCAGCAGCCCGGTGCCGAAGTGAAGATCGTCGCCGAAGCCGAAGATGCCGATTTCTCTGGCGTGCTGCTGGCCAAGAACCGGCCCGAGCTGCTGGCCGCCATCAATGCGGCCCTGGAGGAGATCAAGGCCGACGGCACCTATGCTGAAATTTCCCAGAAGTATTTCGGCGAAGACGTTTCCCAGTAAACTTTCTCCGATATTGTGTGAAAGGATCGGCCCGGTTCGGCCGGTCCTTTTTTGTTGACGGAAACCCCGCGATGCCGCCCTGGCTTTCTTTGATGCTGGACTCCCTGCCCTCGCTGCTTTGGGCATGCCTGCTGTTCACCATCCCGCTGACGCTGCTGTCGTTTATCTTGGGCCTGAGCCTGGGTTTTCTTGCCGCCATCGCCCGGCTGTTCGGGCCGCGCCCGCTGGTCGCACTGGTCAAATTCTATGTGTGGATCATCCGCGGCACGCCGTTGCTGGTGCAGCTGTTCCTGATCTTTTACGGCCTGCCCAGCATCGGCATCGTGCTTGATGCGTTTCCCGCCGCCCTGATCGGCTTCACCCTCAATGTCGGCGCCTATACGTCCGAGATCATCCGCGCCGTCCTGCTGTCAGTGCCCAAGGGGCAGTGGGAAGCCGCCTATTCGATTGGCATGACCTGGCCCCAGGCCATGCGCCGCGCCATCCTGCCCCAGGCAACGCGGGTAGCCATTCCCCCATTGTCCAACACCTTTATCTCGCTGGTGAAGGACACATCGCTGGCGGCCGCCATCACCGTGCCCGAGCTGTTCCGCGCCGGCCAGCGTATCGTCGCGACTAGCTACGAGCCGCTCATTCTTTATGTTGAGGTCGCCCTGATCTATCTTGTTGTCAGCTCGGTATTGTCGAGCCTGCAGGCCAGAGTGGAGCGACGCTTTTCCCGCTATGGCGGTTTCATCGAGGCTGGCGCGTGATC
The DNA here is from genome assembly GCF_058133495.1 of Devosia sp. Z6_126. Taxonomy (NCBI): domain Bacteria; kingdom Pseudomonadati; phylum Pseudomonadota; class Alphaproteobacteria; order Hyphomicrobiales; family Devosiaceae; genus Devosia; species Devosia sp. Z6_126. The sequence goes on from NZ_JBYUNO010000001.1 coordinate 690,338, forward strand.
ACGCTCGAAAACATCCACAAGAGCTTTGGCGATGCTGAGGTGCTCAAGGGCGTCAGCGTGGCCGTTCCCGAGGGGAGCGTAACAGCGCTGATCGGCCCGTCGGGCAGTGGCAAGAGCACATTGTTGCGCTGCGTCAATCTGCTGGAAATGCCGCAAGCGGGCGATGTCCGCATCGATGATGCCGTCATCCATTTTGGGCCTGGGATCAAGGTGGACCGCAAAGCCGTCCTGGCTCTACGGCGCAAGACTGGCATGGTGTTCCAGAACTTCCAGCTGTTTCCCCATTTCACCGCGCTGGGAAATGTGATGGAGGGACTGCTGACCGTGCTGAAATGGCCCCCCGACCAAGCGCGCCAACGCGGTCTCGAACTGCTCGAAAAAGTGGGGATGGCGGCCAAGGCCGATGCCTGGCCATCGAGCCTTTCGGGCGGGCAGCAGCAACGCGTCGCCATTGCCCGTGCCCTGGCGCCGACGCCCAAGGTCTTGTTGTGCGACGAGCCCACTTCCGCGCTCGATCCGCAGCTGGCTGGCGAAGTGGTGGAAGTTCTGGCGCAACTGGCCCGCGAAGGCACGACCATGCTGATGGCCACCCATGACCTGCGCCTTGCCGCCACCATAGCCTCCAATGTGGTGTTCATCGAGGCCGGGGAAGTCGTCGAGGCAGGCCCGGCGCAACAGGTGTTCGGCAGTCCCGCCTCTGAACGGACCAAGCGCTTTGTCTCGACGCTGACGGCGCAGGCTGCGCCCATCCAGATGGTGTGACTCCCGCCGGCTCTTATGCCGGCGGATCGTTCGGCGTCAGCAGGATGGCGGCGAGCGGTGGCAAGGTGAGCCGCAGGGACGCCGGCCGGCCGTGCCAGCTGACGTCTTCAGCATTGATATGGCCGCCATTGCCGACATTGGAGCCGCCATAGACTTCTGAATCCGAGTTCAAAATCTCGCCCCAGCTTCCACCTTGCGGCACCCCCACCCGATAATCGGAGCGCACTGCCGGCGTCATGTTACAGGCGATAACCACCGGGGGCACGCCATCGCGGCCCTTACGCAGATAGATAAAGACGCTGCCCTCGGCATCGCTGGCGTCGATCCATTCAAACCCCTCCGGGTCCGCGTCGAGCTGGTGCAGCGCCGGATGGTTGCGATAGGTATGATTGAGGTCCCGCACCAGCGACTGCACGCCCTTGTGCATGGGATCTTCGAGCAGATGCCAGTCGAGCGACTGGTCGTGGTTCCATTCCCGCTCCTGGCCGAACTCGCCGCCCATGAACAGGAGCTTCTTGCCCGGGTGGGTCCACATAAAGGCAAGATAGGCGCGCAGATTGGCAAATTTCTGCCAGCGGTCGCCCGGCATTTTGCCCAGGAGTGACCCCTTGCCGTAAACGACCTCGTCGTGGCTCAACGGCAGCACGAAGTTCTCGGTATAGGCGTAGTGCAGCCCGAAGGTCATCTCACCCTGGTGATGCCGGCGATAGATGGGGTCGAGCTGCATATAGTGGAGCGTATCGTGCATCCACCCCATGTTCCATTTGTAGCCAAAGCCGAGGCCACCGTCATAAATGGGGCGGCTGACCTTGGGAAAAGCGGTGGATTCCTCGGCAATGGTCTGCGAGCCCGGATTGAGCTCATAGGCGCGGGTATTGGTTTCCTTGAGAAAAGCGATCGCTTCGAGATTTTCGTTGCCGCCGAACTTGTTGGGGATCCATTCGCCCGCCTCACGGGAATAATCGAGGTAAAGCATGGAGGCCACGGCATCCACGCGCAGGCCATCGATATGGTAGCGGTCGAGCCAGAACAAAGCACTGGCCTCAAGGAAATTGGCCACTTCATTGCGCCCGAAATTGTAGATCAGCGTATTCCAGTCGCGATGAAAGCCCAGCCGGGGATCTTCATGCTCGTAAAGCGCGGTGCCGTCGAACCGAACGAGGCCATGGGCGTCGGACGGGAAATGTGCGGGTACCCAATCCATCAAGACGCCAATGCGGGACGCATGCAAACGGTCCACGAAGCGCGCAAAACCTTCCGGCGTGCCAAAGCGGCTAGTGGGGGCAAACAGGCCCACCGGTTGGTACCCCCAGGATCCGCCAAATGGATGCTCGGTGACCGGCATGAGTTCAACATGGGTAAAGCCCATATCGGTCAGGTAATCAGCGAGCTGGTCGGCAATGGCGTCGTAGTCGAGCGCCTCGCCGTCCCCTCCTGTTAGCCAGGAGCCCAGATGCATCTCGTAGATCGACATCGGGGCCGATAAATCCTGCCGCCCCGCGCGGTTGCGCATCCACTCGCTGTCCTGCCAGTCATGTTCGGGCAGGCCGTGCACGACCGAAGCGGTTGCGGGTGGATGTTCCTGGTAAAAGGACAGCGGGTCGGCCTTGAGCGGCAGCCGCTCGCCATGGGCGCCAATGATCTCGTATTTGTAGACGGCGCCCTTCTCTAGACCCGGGATAAACAGTTCCCAGATTCCGACACCTATGCGCTTGCGCATGGGGTGGCGGCGCCCGTCCCAGGCGTTGAACTCGCCCACAACGCTGACGCGCGAGGCATTGGGCGCCCAAACGGCGAAGGCAACCCCGTCTATCCCTTCCAGAACTGTTGGATGGGCCCCCAGTCTTTCGTAGAGGCGGAAATGGCGCCCTTCCCCCAGCAGGTATTCGTCCATCTCACCCAGAATGGGCGGGAAGCGATAGGGGTCTTCGGCTTCCCAGGCAAATTCGCCGGCCGACATGGCGAGCCGATAAGCAAAACGTTCGTTGCGGTCCGTGATGAACCCCGAAAAGAACCCTTCAGGGTGGATGCGTTCGAGCTTGGCGACCTTCTCGCCAGTGGCGCTGTCCACCACCTCAACTTGCCCCGCCTGCGGAGCAAAGACATTGACGGCAAGGGGCTCGCCATCGCCTCCCTGCATGCCCAGCGTGGCAAAGGGATTACCATGCCGCCCCCGCACGATCGCTTCGACATCGCCAGGATAGGCTGACGGCCGCGCAGTGTCTTGGTTCATTGGATTGTCCACGGGTTCAGCCTTCACTCAGGAGGTCTTTGATGCCACTGAGGGGAATTTCCACCCAGGCGGGCCGGTTCGCCAACTCGTAGCCAACCTCGTAGATAGCCTTTTGCAGCAGGAACATCTCAGTCAAGGCCTTGGCCAGGGCTGGGTCGGGCGGAAAGCTCGAGGCATCAGCCACGCTGGTTTCGTATGCCGCGACGAAGTCAGCGCTGATGCCGCGGCGCCAATCCTCGACCCGTGTCCGCACCCCATCAGGCAGGCTGCCCGTTTCGGCTTGGTAGCGGCTGAGGGCAGTCCAGGCGGCGTAATGGAACGAGCGCAGCATGCCGGCGACATCACGCAGGGGGGATGACTTTGCCCGGCGCTCGGGCAGGCTGCGCTTGGGCTCGCCTTCAAAATCGATGATCATCACGTCGCGCCCGGTCACCAGGACCTGGCCGAGATGGTAATCGCCGTGAATGCGCGAGCGCCCACCCGAGGGTGCCATCTCTGAGCCAGCCTCGATGCGCTCGATCAGCAGTTCGCGCTTGCTGAGAATCTCCTCGGCTATCGCACGGGCCGCCCCCGGCAGGCTGGGCAGGTTCTGCTCGAGACGGTCGAGAAGATCGTGAGCTTCGGCGACCGCTTCAGCGGCCCAGCCGGTAATGTCAGATCCGGCCAACTGCTCGACACGGAAAGCGGCCTCGTTTGTATCCACGGCGAATGCCTTGTGCATTTCCGCCGTGCGCTGCCCCAGGATAGCGCCGATCCAGTTGCCGTCGTCAGCCGCGCCGTCCAACAGGCTCTCGGTCAAGGCATTGGTTACCGCCGCCCAGGCGTCACCCTGGTTGGGCACATAGGCAAACACGGCGGCGAGCGTCGTTGCCTCACCCGAAGTCGGACGATGTTGGATTTCGCCCAGGAATTCAGGCGTATTGGCAAACTGTCCGACAGCGGTCAGGAACCGCGCCACTTCAACATCGGGCTGCTCACCCGAGCGCAACCGGCGGTAGAGCTTGAGGATGATGGTGTTACCAAACGCGATCGACACATTGCTTTGCTCCGCGCCGAGCGGACGTGGCTCGCCGACATCGCCGCTGGCCTGTAAGGCTTCGCTTGCGGAAAACACGACCTCCCCAGTTGCCGTGCTCATGATGTTCTGCTCGCGCAAGGCTTGCAGCAATGCCTTGGCAAAGCCGCCGTCAAGGGCACCATCGATCAGCACACCGGACCTGGAGTCGCTGTTGATATTAGCGAGCACCGGGGGTGCGGCCGAGCCGGCACTGCCTCGGCCCATATCGCTCCACACTGCTGAAAGCGGCAGCAGGTAGCGCTGCGTTTCTCCCCCGACGGCAACATCGGCGGCAATGAGGGCGTGAGCGCCGGGCTCGAGTTCCCCCAGCGGGGAAAGGCTGACGCCAGTGATCGTGCTGTCCTTGGCGCCGAACCAACGCTGGAACGGCAGGAATGCCGGCAGGGTCACGGATTCAAGCTGTGTCTTGCCCTCCCCGGTGATGGCCGAAACCAGCTGCCCATCGGGGGAAAAGAGCGTGGGAATGGGCGAAGCCATCGGCGCTGTCGGGGCGTTCATCGCGGTGCCCCCGGCGCAATCAGACGCCAGATGGCGTATGGCTTGTAGAATGGATCAAGATGGATGTGCTGGTACTTGCCGTGCCAGGTGAAGTGATGCCCCGTTACCATGTCCTCGACCTCGATCGAGGCATCGTCGGGAAGGCCGAATTCCCATAGCGGCAACTCGAAATCGGCGCCCTGCTGGTTGTGCGGGTCAAGGCACACATGGAACAGCAGGAAGTCCGAACGGTCCGCGGTGCGCTTGCCGTAACACAGGATGTTGTCGTTCCAGGCGTTATAGAAAGCCAGGCTCGTAAACTCCTGGAGCGCCTTGTGCTCGCGGCGCAGCCGGTTGATGAAGGCGATGTCCCATTTGATGTTGTCGGGCTTGTCGAAGTCCCAGGCCCGGATCTCGTATTTCTCCGAGTTGAGATACTCCTCCTTGCCCGGAACCGGCTCGGACTCGCAGATTTCAAAGCCGTTATAAACGCCGTAGCTGGCCCCCAGCGTCGCGCCCAGGATCAGCCGCGTCTGGAACCCGGGCCGGCCGCTTCCCTGCAAGTAGCGGGGGTTGATGTCGTGAGTGGTGGTGAAGAAGTTGGGCCGCATATAATGGCGGCACTCCTCCTGGGTTAGCTCGGTCAGATATTGCTCGAGCTCCCACTTCACATTGCGCCAGGTGAAATATGAATAGCTCTGGCTGAAGCCGACCTTGGCCAGCCGCTTCATCACCTTGGGGCGGGTGAAAGCTTCCGAAAGGAAGATGACGCCTGGATCCTTGGCGCGCACCTCGGCGATAAGCCATTCCCAGAACGGGAAGGGCTTGGTGTGGGGATTGTCGACGCGAAAGATGCGGACGCCATGATCCACCCAAAGCAGCACGATGTCGCGCAGCTCATGCCAGAGGCTTGGAATCGCATCGCGATAGAAGTGGACGTTGACGATGTCCTCGTACTTCTTGGGCGGGTTCTCGGCATATTTGATCGAGCCGTTCGGACGCCAGTCGAACCATTCGGGATGCGACTTGATCCAGGGGTGATCGGGGGAACACTGGATGGCGAAATCGAGCGCGATCTCAAGATCATACTCGGCGGCAGCTGCAACCAGCCGGTCGAAATCCTCGAACGTGCCAAGCTTGGGCTCGATTGCCTCATGACCGCCATCCGCCGATCCAATGGCATAGGGGCTGCCGGGGTCCTCGACGGTCGCACTCAGGCTATTGTTCTTGCCCTTCTTGTTGGTTTGCCCGATCGGGTGGATGGGCGGGAAGTACAGCACGTCAAAGCCCAGATCGCGGATATAGGGTAGCCGCGCGATCACATCGTCAAAGGTACCGTGCCGGTCCGGACTGCCCGACTGCGAGCGCGGAAAGAGCTCATACCAAGCGCCGAACGCAGCGACCTTGCGATCAACGAAGATCTCGAGCACGCGCTCATACTGGCTGAAATTGGTTCGCGCAGCGGCGCGCTGCATCACGTCGGCCACAGCATCGGAACTCAATAGCGCCAGGCGCTCGGGATTGTTCTGCAGCGCTGTGTATGCCGCCAACACGCCGGACAGTTCCCGCCTGTCAGCATCATTGGCCCGGTCTGAGCGCTGTGCGACATCGAGCAGGCGACGCCCCTCCTCGAGTTCCAGGCTGACATCAATGCCCGCAGCGTGCTTTTTGGCGATCTCCTTGCGCCAGCTGCCATAAAGGTCCCGCCAGCCGGCAAGGGTGAACTCGTACAACCGGTTCTCAGGAAAGGCGATCGTCGTGCGCCAGCGGTCGTTCTCGACGAACTCCATGGGCTGTTCAAACCAGGCTTCGGTTCCCGCCGGGCGATACAACAGGGCCGCGTCTATCGTGTCATGACCATCGCTGAAAATGTCAGCCTCGATCACCACCTCTTCGCCCACCACGCTCTTGGCGGGGAAGCGGCCGCCATCAATCTCGGGCATTATCCCCTCGATGGCTACCCGGTTGGCAGCCAGCCGGAACAATTCCTGATCGCCGGCATCCACCTGTCGGGGAGCGCTCACCGGCTGAGCGGTTGCCACTCGAGCCTTGCTGGGCTTAGCCTTTTTATTGTCGAGCAGCATGATGTCCCCACTTCCGGCATGATTGCGGACCAAATGCTTCAATCTGTGGTTTAGTTTCGCTTTCTTGTCAGAAGTTTAGTGACGCCTACGGCAAAACCCGCTGACCGCTTGTGGACCCGGACCTAACCACTGCAGGTGGTCGGTGAGGAACAAACGCGCCGCTGGCAGATTGCCGTAGCCGTAGAGGACGCTAGGTAGTTTGTTGCTGCCCGACGTCCTGTACGTCGATGAGGAGAACCGATGTCCAACGACCATCACGAAGCGCGGCCTGCGCTGAAACAACTCGCACAGCGTTACGGCATCGGGGTGCAATTCGAGGACGCGCTAGGGCGCCACATATCGGTATCCGCGGCAACAATTCAGCTTCTGCTCGCGAGCATGGGCGTTTCAGTCGCCGATGAGGCTGAAGCCCAGACCGCACTTGAGCAATTCGATTACGAAGCCGCCGCACGCCCCCTCCCCGCCAGCATTGTCGTAACGCCGCAAGACGGCGTGTGCGCGCTCGAGGTCAAGCTCCCGGCCGGCACTGACCAGCTCGCTTGGCAAGTCGTGCTGGAGGACGGGAAGGAGATCAGCGGCGTCGCCGATTCCTTCGCTGCTTCGCGCCAGGGCAAGGTCAGCTTGCGCATTCCCGACCTGCCATTCGGATACCACCGCTTGCAACTTCCAGAAATAAGTGCGGAGGCAAACCTCATCGTCAGCCCCGGTCGCTGCTGGTTGCCCCCAAAAACGGCAACGGGTTATTGGGGTATTGCTGTGCAGCTTTATCTGCTGCGTTCAGCCGCAAACTGGGGCATCGGCGATTTTTCAGACTTGCAAGAGCTGATCAAGGTCGCTGGACCTCGCGGTTGTGCCGTGATCGGGCTTAACCCCCTGCACCAGATGTTCTTGGACGATCCTGAAGCTGCAAGCCCTTATTCACCCGCAACGCGGCTTTATCTGAACCCCCTTTATATCGACGTGCTGGCGGTGCCTGAGTTCGGCCAGTCCGAAGCGGCGCAAACCTTGGTGGAATCGGCCGATTTCCAGCGGCGCCTTGGCGACTGCCGCGCCACAAAGCTGGTCGATTACACTGCAGTAACCGCGCTCAAGCTTGAGGCACTGCAGCTCGTCTTTGAGAGCTTCACGAAAGCAGGCAGTGCCGAGCGCAAAAACGCGATGGCCGCCTTCCGCGCAGAAAAGGGCGAAAGCCTTGAACGCGCAGCCTTGTTTCAGGTCATGCGACAACATTTTGCCAGCGAGAATCCGTCGCAAGCCAGCTGGCAGGACTGGCCGAGCGACATGCAGACCGCCGGCTCGCCAGCACAAATGCAGTTCGCACGCGAGCACGAGGCTGAATTGGACTTCCAGATCTATCTCCAGTTCCTCGCCGATGAACAGCTAGCGAGGGCAGCCGAGGAAGCCCCCCGGCAGAGCATGGCTATCGGCCTTTATCGAGACCTGGCGGTGGGATGTGATCGCTCCGGTGCGGAAACCTGGGCAAATCCGCCCGCCTTCCTGCAGAGCACCCTGGTGGGTGCCCCGCCCGATATCTTCAATCCCGCTGGGCAGAATTGGGGCCTTCCGCCATTTGATCCAATTGCGCTCAAGCGCGAAGGCTATAAAAGCTTTGCCGAGTTGATCCGCTCCAACATGGCCCATGCCGGCGGCCTTCGGATCGACCATGTGATGGGCCTTGCCCGTCTTTATTGCATCCCCGAGGGCAAGAGTTCAGCGGAAGGCGCTTATGTGAGCTTTCCCCTCGATGAGCTGATTGGGGTTTTGGCGCTGGAATCCCAGCGGCAGCAATGCCTGGTTGTCGGGGAAGATCTCGGCACCGTGCCGCCCGGCTTCCGCGAACAGCTCGCCGCTGCCAACATCTTGTCGTACCGCGTGCTGTTTTTTGAACAGGATTTCCAAACCGGCAAGTTTGTGCCGCCGGACCAATACCCCGAACTGGCGCTAGCGGTGACCGGCAGTCACGATCTGCCGACGCTTGAGGCGTGGTGGGAAGGCGACGACATCACTTTGAAGGACAGCTTGGGGCTTTATGGAACCGAGGAGGAAACCCGCAGCCAGCAAGAAAGGCGCGACCGGGAGCGGTTAAACATCCTCGAGGCATTCACGCAGGCTGGATTGTTCAGCCCTGCGCCGGGGATAGCTGATGTCTCAGCTGAGCTCTTTGCCCGGGAGGCGCACCGCTTTCTTGGCATGACCCGGTCCACGCTGCTGGTCACGCAACTTGATGACATGACTGGTGACATCGCCCCGGTCAATGTGCCCGGCACCTCCACCGAGCACCCCAACTGGCGCCGAAAGTACGCGATGACCATTGAGGAACTTGCCGAGGACCCCGATGCCTGGAGCCTTGTCGAGCCGCTGAGAAGGGCAGGCTAGTGGCTTTCTGCCAGATCAAGGCAACGACGGCTTAATCGAAGCGTTCAGGCTCAGCCGACATACAGCATAACCCGCACTAGATCATTGCCCGACCAGCGAACAGGCCAGATATGGACAAACCGGATCCGCAATACATCGACTGGCTCTTAGAACAGTCCATGCTCAACAATGCCCGCAAGCTTGCCAGCCGCTATGCTGGTCAAGGGCGGTTCTGGCGCAATCCGTATGCAGAAGCGCGGCCACGCGCGGCTTCGGCGTTGGCCTCGGTCTGGTTCACCGCCTATCCCGCCGCGATCGTCACCCGCGAAGGCGAGAGCGTATTGGCGACGCTCGGCGATCCCGAGCTGTGGCGGTCGCTCGCAGCCATCGGCGTGCAAGGCGTACATACCGGCCCGATGAAGGAAGCCGGCGGCATTCGGGACGGCGTCAAGACGCCAACCGTCGACGGTAATTTCGACCGCATCAGCTTCGAGATCGATCCGCAATTTGGTACGCTCGACGAATTCGTAGCCATGAGCCGGGTGGCAGCCGCCTACAATTCCATCGTTATCGATGACATCATCCCCGCCCATACTGGCAAGGGCGCCGATTTCCGCTTGGCCGAAATGTTCTATGGGGATTATCCCGGCCTCTACCACATGGTGGAAATTCCCCAGGAAGACTGGAACCTGCTCCCCGATATTCCAGAGGGACGCCGGGCCGCCAATATGTCGCCGTCTTGCGTCGATGCGCTCAAGAGCAAAGGCTATATCGTTGGCCAGCTCAGGCGCGTGATCTTCTTTGAGCCGGGCGTCAAGGAAACCGACTGGAGCGCCACCGACGTTATCTTGGGCGTGGATGGCGTAGCGCGGCGCTGGGTTTATCTGCACTATTTCAAGGAAGGCCAGCCTTCGCTCAACTGGCTCGATCCAACCTTTGCTGCCCCACAAATGATTGTCGGGGACGCGCTGCATTCACTCGATATCCTGGGCGCGCGCGGCTTGCGGCTCGATGCGAACGGCTTTCTCGGTGTGGAGGTTCAGCAGAACGAGACGGCTTGGTCCGAGGGCCATCCGCTTTCCCTTGTTGGCAACCAACTCATTGCCGGCATGGTGCGCAAAGCAGGTGGCTTTTCCTTTCAGGAGCTCAACCTGACCGTCGATGACATCGCCGAAATGTCAAAGGGGGGCGCTGATCTCAGCTACGACTTCATCACCCGCCCCGCCTACCACCACGCCGTCCTGACCGGCAGCACGGAATTTCTGCGGCTGATGCTGCGCACGGTCCATGAATTTGGCATTGACCCAGCTTCGCTGATCCACGCGCTGCAAAACCATGACGAGTTGACGCTTGAACTGGTGCATTTCTGGACCAAGCACGCCAACGATACTTACGTGTTTGAAGGCCAGACCTGGCCAGGGTCCTTGCTGCGCGAGCATCTGCGCGACACCCTTTACCTCAAGCTTACGGGCGAAGCCGCACCCTATAATCTGCGCTTTGTGGCCAATGGCGTCGCCTGCACCACCATTAGCGTGATCACCGCTGCGCTCGGTATCCGCGATCTCGATGCGATAACGCCCGAGCAAAAGGAGCTGATCAAGCGCATCCACCTGCTGCTGGTCATGTACAACGCCTACCAGCCGGGCGTTTTCGCCCTGTCGGGATGGGATTTAGTCGGCGCCCTGCCGCTTCCGGTGGAATCGGTTAGTGAGCTCACCAGCGAAGGCGACACCCGTTGGATCGAGCGCGGCGCCTATGATCTGATCGACGTCAATCCGGGCGCCGAGCACTCCAGCGCGGGCCTGCCCAGAGCGCGTATGCTCTATGGTCCACTTAATCAGCAGCTAGACGATCCAAAGTCCTTCGCCAACGAGCTCAAGCACCTGCTGGCTGTGCGCCAGGCGCATGGTCTCTTCGCGGCCAAGCAGATTGCCATTCCAGACGTGCAGAACAACAGCCTGCTCGTGATGGTGCATGAACTGCCCGATCAACGCGGGCTGCAGGTGACTGCGCTCAATTTTGGGCCAGATCGGGTCGAGGAAACCATCACCCTGGAGCATGCCCAGACCGGACCCGTGATCGACATGTTACATGGCACGATCTTTGGGGATTTGCCGGAATCGGGCGAACTCTTCATCGGCCTTGATGGCTATGAAGGCCAGTCCCTCCGCATCGTGGGAGCTGTCCCCTCGATCTAGGCACACGATTGAGTGAAAGGTGCCGACCAAGGGGAACCGGCACCTAGGTTAGCGGGTCCCTGGGAAAGGGGAACGCCGCAGGCATCCTCAGCATTCAACCCAAGCTATTGCAAGGAGATGCGCATGCTGGCGATGGATTATCGAGGGCCCTATCGGGTGCGGGCCGAGCAAAAGCCGATGCCCGAGATCCTCCATCCGGAAGATGCGATCGTGCGGGTGACGCGCTCATGCATCTGCGGCTCGGACCTGCATCTTTACCACGGCATGGTGCCCGACACCCGGATCGGCATGACCTTCGGGCATGAGTTTACCGGCATTGTTGTCGAGGTCGGCTCGGAGGTTCGCAACCTCGCCGTGGGCGACCATGTGATCGTGCCCTTCAATATTGCCTGCGGCAAATGCCACTTCTGCCAACAGGGTCTGTTTGGCAATTGCCACGAGTCCAACAGCCAGGCGACTGCCGTGGGCGGCATCTTCGGCTATTCCCACACCGCTGGTGGCTATGATGGCGGGCAGGCCGAATATGTGCGCGTTCCCTATGCCGATGTGGGGCCAACCAAGATCCCGGCCGGCATGGATCTCGATGATGCGGTGCTGCTGACCGATGTGGTGCCCACCGGCTATCAAGCCGCCGAAATGGGCGGCATCCAGCGCGGTGACACGGTGGTGGTGTTCGGGGCCGGCCCGGTTGGCATCATGGCCGCCCGGTGCGCGTGGCTGTTTGGGGCCGGACGTGTGATCGTCATTGACCATCTCGAATACCGGCTTGATTTCGCGCGCCAGTACGGTCCGGCCGAGGTCTACAATTTCCGCTCCATCGAAGATCCGGTTTATTTCCTCAAGAAGATCACCGACTCCCTGGGCGCTGACGTCTGCATCGATGCGGTGGGCGGAGACGCAGCAGGAAGTGCATTGCACACCCTGCTCGGCACCAAGCTCAAGCTGGAAGCGGGTGCCGCGACCGCGCTGCACTGGGCGATCAACTCGGTCAAAAAGGGCGGGATCGTTTCAATTGTCGGAGTTTATGGCCCAACCGGGAATTTGGTGCCGATCGGCAATGTCGTCAACAAAGGCATCACCATTCGCGCCAACCAGGCTTCGGTGAAGCGCCTCCTGCCGCGGCTGATCGAGCATGTGCAGGCCGGCCGCATCAACCCCAAAGCCCTTATCACCCACAAAGTGCCGCTCGAGGAGGTCTCCGATGCCTACCACATCTTCTCTGCCAAGCTCGATGGTTGCATCAAGCCCGTCCTCGTCCCTTCCTCAATCAATGTCGCCTGAAGCCCTGGCGGCCCAGCAGCGGATTGATCCGACCCAGGTGGTCGGCTGGGGTGTGGATGCCGACCCGGCCAACAATCCAACCTACCCGATGCGCGACATTTCCAAGGACAGCAAGGGTGGGCTGGATTGGCTACGACCAGCCTTGCAGCCAGAAACTGTCGAGGTGCTCCGTTCAACCGAGCATAATCGGCGCACCGCCGTATTTGGCACCTCTACTCCGCCCAGAGGCGTCAGTGGGGCGCTCCGCCGGCAGGCGTTCAAGAGCAGCGAAGGTAAATGGAGCCATTGGCTGATCCTGTTGGCAGCGGACCGCATCAACGTGGTTGAAGGCGTAGCGGCCGACCTGCTGGCCGGCCGAGTGCCCAATATCCCGGCCGAAATGGGTATCAAATCTGAAGTCGCCCACAACATGCCCGGCTTGATCCGCAAAGTCGCGGTTACCGGTGCGGTGTTGACCTTGGCTTATGCCTTGGTGCGATCCCGCCAAGGTGATGGTCGCCGGCATCCTGCCCGGCCCACCCCTCGCTAATCCCCCGAGAGCAAGGTGATTGCGGCGCAGATGCGCCACAGTCACCGCAAATACAGCTCTCTCCAGTCAGCTCTCTGCTTTGCGGGTGCTGTGCCACTTGCGGCAGGATGCGCTTATCGCTCAAACTGCGCACATATGAAGGTCTGCCTTCGGCTGCAGCGCTTTGAACCGCGTGACTTGCTGCTAAAGTGGATTGCACCCCGTCCGCGCCACACATGCCCTGGCGCAGCAAGCGGAAGCGGTAGGAGACTGACCGGTTGGCCGACACTAGCCTGCGCAGCGCACTGCGATTGCATACTCAAGCCGTGCATACGCGCCTCGACAATGTTGTGGGCCAATTCGAAAGCTTGGACGATTATCGGGCCTTTGTTCTCCGCTCCTACCGATTCCGCGCCGCGGTGGAGCCGACCGTCCGAGACCGGCCAGAATGGTCGGTGCAGGACTTGGCGGGTCCTCTCCGCGCCGACCTGAAGGATCTCAGGCAAGCTGATCTTCCAAGCGCCCCCATCCTCGAGCTTCCCTTGGGGTTTGCTTCGGCCCTCGGGGCACTTTATGTGCTGGAGGGCTCGGGCGTGGGTGCGCGCATCCTTTTTGCGCGGGCACAACAGCTTGGACTAAGCGAGCATTTCGGAGCACGGCATCTGGCGGCGCAAACGGACGATCCGGGGCGCTGGAGGCGGTTCGTGGCCTTGCTCGGAACTGCTGAGCTTGACCATTCCGCAGCATTGCATGCCGCACGGGCCGTGTTTGAACTGGCTCTGTCGATCCATTCGGAGCCTGTCTTTGCCAGAGCCTAAGACCGTTGACCTGACCAATTGCGACCTGGAGCCGATCCATATTCCCGGATCCATCCAGCCCTATGGCACAATGCTGATTGCTGATGCCGATAGCGGCATTGTTGAAGGCTTTGCCGGACCCGACGGTTCTGCTCCAATCCTTGGGCTTCCGTTGGCTGAGCTCACGGGGCTCAACGTGCAAGCGCTTGCCGGCAAGATCCCGACTTCCGGCTTGCTGGTGCTTGGCCGCGTGCAGTTTGGTGGGCGAGCGCGTGATGGCGTCGCTTATCGCAGTGGTGGGCATCTGGTGGTTGAACTCACCGACCCCGACGAAAACGCCGATCTCGACGCACAATTCTTGGCGCAGCTGGAGACACTGGGCGCCACCTTGGAGCGCTCGACCACCCTGGCTGACCTGTCCAATCGAGCGGCGGGCATTTTCCAGCGGCTCACCGGCTATAGCCGGGTAATGGTTTACCGCTTCATCGATGACGAGGCGGGCGTGGTGCTGGGCGAAAGCATCAGCGATCGCTCTTCTAGCTTCATGAACCATCATTTCCCCGCCACGGACATCCCGCGCCAGGCGCGGGCGCTTTATGTGCGCAACAAGGTTCGCGTCATCGCCGATGTGCAGTACGAGCCGGCGCCGATCGTCAGCGCGAGCCGCGACCTGACCTCGATTGATCTCAGTGACTCGACGCTGCGCAGTGTGTCGCCGATCCATATCCAGTACCTCAAGAACATGGAGGTGGGCGCTTCGGCCTCCATGTCCATCGTGGTCGATGGCGTTCTGTGGGGCCTCATCGCCTGCCATCACCACCAACCGCGCGAATTATCGCTGACCACAAGGCTCGCATGTCAGGCCATGGCAACCGGTCTCGCCCGGCAGGTCAAGGCGCGTGACGAGGGCGAGTTGTATCGCGAGCGGATTGCGCTGCGCGCGCAGGAAGACGCCATCCTCGCCCGCCTCGGCACGGACAGCTCCCTCGTAGAGTTCTTTGCGCGATCGGGCGAAGAACTCGCCGCTTTGTTGCAAGCCGATGGCTTTGCCGCCGTTCAGGGGGGCGAGCTGTTTCGCGCCGGCAATTGTCCCTACCCAACAGATGTGCGCCAATTGGCGGAACATGTGCGCCATCCCGGATCCCTCAAGCCGGTCGCCAGCCGTGAACTGAGCAAGGACTATCCCGCAGCCGCGGCGTTTCAGGAGAGTGCCAGCGGGCTCCTCGCCGTCACGATGTCAACCGAGGTACCCACAATTCTGATGTGGTTCCGGGCCGAACAGTTGCAGACTGTCAAATGGGCCGGCAACCCGCACAAGGACGTGCCGCACGAGCCGGGGGCGGTGCTTAAGCCGCGCGCTTCATTCGAAGCATGGTCCGAAAGCGTGCGCGGCCGCTCACGGCCCTGGACATTGGCGCAGACGGAGTCCGCGTCCCGCGTTGTTCGCTTGATGACCGAGGCGCGCAACAACAGTCGCATCAAGCAGCTTAACCGCGAGCTGACGACCACCCTCAACGAGAATGAAAGCCTGATCCGCCAGAAGGATTTCTTGTTGCGCGAGGTCAATCACCGCGTCCAGAACAGTTTGGCGCTTGTGGGCGCCTTCCTGCGCATGCAGGGGCGCAATGCTGGCGAAGAAGTGCGCGCACATCTGGCGCAGGCGGAGAGCCGCTTATCGGCGGTCGGGCTGGCGCACCGGCGCCTTTACCAGGATGACAGTGTCGAGATTATCGACTTGTCGCGCTATCTTACCGAGCTGGTCGATGAGTTGCTGAAATCCATGGACGAGCGCTGGCGCCGACAGGTGACTTTGGATCTTGTCCCCATGCTGATCAGCACCGATCGGGCGGTTAGCGTCGGCCTCATCGTGAACGAGCTCGTGACCAATGTCACCAAATATGCCTATGGGGGTGAACCCGGCCCGCTGCTCATCAGCCTGCAGCAGCACCGTGACATGCTTCGCCTGATCGTTGCCGATAGCGGACGCGGTTATAGCGGGGTGACGGAAGGCACGGGGTTCGGCTCGCGCATGTTGGCGAGCTTGGTGCAGCGCCTCGGTGGATCCATGGAAATCGCCGACAATTCCCCGGGCGCCCGCGTGATTGTGGCGGCGGCCATCCAGGCCTGAGTCTTTTCCGCTTTGCAGACAACACAAAAATGGGCGGGGATTGCTCCCCGCCCATTTCTGTTAGTTCAAGAAGAGTACGATGATGATGATCAGCCAGATCGGCACACCGAGGAGCCAGAGACCCAAACCACGCAACATGATGTTTTCCTTTCCAGTGACGCTTAGAAGCGGCGGAACACTTCAGCAAACACGCTGTTCTCGTCCCGGTGATTGCCACCCTTCTGGGCGGCCCAGAAGGCGCCGATAGCCGAAATCAGCAGCGATGCAGCCAAAAGGAATGCACCAAGGATGCCGGTATTGCGCGCGGTACGCGCGGTTTCCAGCGCATCCTGACGGGCCTGCTCGATATTGCCGATCACCTGATCAACACGGGCATTGGCTTCTTCTGGTGTCAGCCCGGTATTGGCGGCAACGACATTGGCCAGGTAGGTGCGGTCCTCTTCCTCCACGGTACCATCGCCCAAAGCGGCCTGCGCGAAGATGCGGCCCGCTTCGGCTCGTGCGGCTTCGGGATTGGTTGGCTGCTGCGAGCGGAACAGAGTGTCGATGAAGTATGCGTTTGGATCAACTGCTTCAGCTGCGCCGCCCGCCACATTGGCGGTAGCCTGGGTTGCAGTGGAAAGTGCGGCACCCGCTGTATTTACAGCAGCGCCAATGCCGCTCACGGCTAGAACAGTGCCAACCACAACGGCGCCGGCCCAAACCAGCAGGCCATGGGCACCATCGCGCACATCACTCTCGTGCTCGGTGGCGTCGTGATAGCGGCGGCGCAAACGACCGGTGAGGTACCCGCCAGCCATGAAGCTCGACACCTGTACCCACAAGAACCAGCTGGCCGCCACGATGGCGATGAAGATCGGCGAGGCGCCTTCGCGTGCATTGAAGTCGAGGAAGTTCAGCCCAATTGCCGATCCGAAGCTGATGAAGACGACGGAAATTGCCGAAGCGAGCACAATACCTGCAATGATGGCGGGCCAGTCAACATAGGAGGACTGGTCGCCATCCGAAGCGGTTGTGGCTACGCGGGTTACACCCAGAGTAGATTCTATGGTCATGATGAGCCTTTCGCGGGGGGAAACGGAAGAAAGCTGCCGCTTCCCTTAGCTGAGGCCAAGAAAAGACAGGATGGCCAGGACGACCACAACAAGACCGACGAGATAAATGATAGAGTTCATGATGGAGTCCTCAGGCGTTTGACGCGATGATCACTCAACCGTGAGCTACTGCTTTTCGTTCCAGATAGTGCCCAGATTTTGTACAAAAGCGCACAAAAGAGCGGCATATCCGGGCATGAAAAAGGGCGGGATTGCTCCCGCCCGTCTCAATCGATCTGGCGAAGGGACTACAAGCCCTCGGTGACGACGTGGCTGAATGCGCCTTCGGGGGCCTTGGTGATGGCCGGGTTGTCAGGCGACACGGCCGAAAGCAGCGTATCGACGGTCTGCTGGTAGGCGGCTTCATCGAGCGCGCCGGTTGAGCCTTCCGTCAGCTTGTTGACCTCGGTGACCTGGTAGAGCTGGTCTTCCACGGTCATCGACCCCGTCATGTCGTTGTCGACCACGATCTGGGCGGCTTCTTCGGGGTTGGCGCGGGCATATTCCCAGCCCTTCATCGAGGCGCGCACGAACTTGGTCATCTTCTCGACGAAAGCGGGATCCGCGAGGTTTTCCTCGAGCACATACAGCCCGTCCTCGAGCATGCCGACGCCTTCGTCGCGATAATTGAAGACCGTCAGGTCGTCCTCAGTCAGCCCCGCCCGGAGCACCTGGCCAAATTCGTTATAGGTCATGGTGGAGATGCAAGCGGCCTGGTTCTGGATCAGGGGATCGACATTGAAGGCCTGGCGGAGCACTTCGACGCCCCCTTCGCTGCCGTCGGTGGCGAGGCCCAGCTTGGCCATCCAGGCATAGAAGGGATATTCATTGCCAAAGAACCAGACGCCCAGCGTCTTGCCGGGAAAGTCCTCGGTGGTCTCGACCCCCGCATCCTTGCGGCAGGTGAGCAGCAGACCCGAGGAAGCAAAGGGCTGGGCGATATTGACCAGTGGCACGCCGCGTTCGCGCGCTGCGAGCCCCGCCGCCATCCAGGTGGTGATCACGTCCGCGCCGCCGCCGGCAATCACCTGCTCGGGGGCGATGTCGGGGCCGCCGGGCTTGATCTCCACATCAAGCCCTTCTTCCTCGTAAAACCCCTTTGCCGCCGCAACATAATAGCCGGCGAACTGACCCTGGGTGACCCATTTGAGCTGGAGGGTCACGCTGTTGTCCTGCGCATATCCCGCATGTGCGGAGGCGAGCGAAATGGCCCCTGCCAAAGCCCCGACCAAGAACTTGTTCATGCTGCTTTCCCCTGTTGTGCCGCCTCACGCACGACGCATGGACGGATGCCAAAACGTGATCCCCCGCTCGACCAGCGCGACCACCCCATAAAAAACCGAGCCGGCGAACGCCGCCATGGCGATCTCGGCCCAGACCATGTCGACATTCATGCGCCCGATCTCGGCCGAAATCCGGAACCCCATCCCTGCGACAGGCGAGCCGAAGAATTCGGCGACGATGGCGCCGATCAGCGCGAGCGTCGAACAGATCTTGAGCGCATTGAAGATGAAGGGGCCCGCTGCGGGCAGGCGCAGCTTGAGCAGGGTTTGACTGTAGCTTGCGGCATAGGTGCGCATCAGGTCGCGCTCGATGGCCGAAGCGGCGTTGAGCCCGGCAATGGTGTTCACCAGCATGGGAAAGAAGGTCATGATCACGACCACGGCCGCCTTGCTCTGCCAGTCAAAGCCGAACCACATCACCATGATGGGCGCGACCCCCACGATGGGGAGCGCCGAAACGAAACTGCCCAGCGGCAACAACCCGGATTTGAGGAACGGCGAGCGATCAATGAGGATGGCCACCAAGAAGCCCAGCCCACAGCCGATGGCATAACCAGCCAGCACCGCCTTGAGAAAGGTTTGCTGGAAATCGGTCCAGAGCGTCGGCAGGCTTGCGGCGATGCGGCTGCCAATCTGGGAGGGAGGCGGCAGGATCACCTGCGGCACGCCAGCGCCGCGCGTGATCGCTTCCCAGGTCACGAGAATGGCGAGGCCAAAGGTCAGCGGGATCAACAAGCCCAGGCCGCCATTCTGCCCCAGACCCGGTGCCGTCAGGTCCGACAGGCGCTCGACAAACACCCAGCTCCACAGCCAGGTCGCGACCAGCGCCAACCACAAGAAAGCGGGCGGACCGGAGTAAAGCTGCAGGCTCGCAAGCACCGCGACAGCGCCGAGGACCGCGAGCGCACCATCGAGCCACAGCCCCGGTTGCAGCCAGAGCCGCAACAGCGACAGGGCGCCCAACACCAGGAACCCGTGCAGCAGCAGCGTCGGCTCGGCCCCGCTCAGAAGCGTCAGGCCCAGCGCTGCCGCGCAAAGCCCGCTCGCAAGGATGGCGAGGTACAGCTGGAACTGGCTCATGGCGCGCGCACCCCCATGCGACGGGCGACCAGCGCCTCGACCCAGCCGACAAGGAGGATCAACAGCGCCGCGAGGATCGAGGCGGCCACCAGCGCCGCCCAGATCTGGACGGTCTGGCTGTAATAGGATCCGGCGAGAAGGCGTGCCCCGAGCCCCGCAACGGCACCGGTCGGCAATTCGCCCACGATGGCCCCGACAAGGCTCGCGGCCACGCCCACCTTGAGCGAAGCAAACAGAAACGGCACCGCCGCCGGCCAGCGCAACTTCCAGAAGGTCTGCGCGCGCGAGGCATGGTAGGTGCGCATCAGGTCGAGCTGGATGGCTTCAGGGGAGCGTAGCCCTTTGACCATGCCTACGGTCACGGGGAAAAAGCTGAGATAGGCCGAGATGATCGCCTTGGACAGCAGCCGCGCCGGATCGGTCGGCAGACCCAGGCTGCCGGTGAAGATGTTGAAGCCAATCACCACGATCAGCGGCGCCAGCGCCAGAATGGGAATGGTCTGGCTTGCCACGATCCAGGGCATCAGCGAACGGCTGGTCGCCTCGCTATGGACAATGGCGATGGCCAGCGCGATTCCAAGCAGGCTCCCCATCACAAAGCCCAGTGCCGTCGCCGAAAAGGTGACCCAGGCATGAAACAGCAGGCTGCGCGGCTTGTTGGGCGCCACGAGAGCGGTCGAGTTCCACAATTCGCCCACCACCTGATGGGGCGTAGGCAGAACCGGCTTTTCCTGGTTCCAGGTGGCCAAGACGAAGTCGGTTGCCGGCACGGTCTCGATGCCGGCGCGCCGGTTCACATCATTTTGCCAGGCGGCATTCATTACGATGGCAGCGCCATACCAGGCGAGGACCAGCATCAGCAGCACAGCCAGAACGGGCAAAGCTTGCTGCAGGCGCCCCATCAGACCATGACCTCGTCATAGGAATGGCCCGCGCGCAGCCCGTCGCGCACCCGCGCGGCGATCTGGAGAAACTCGGGGCTTTCGCGGATATCGAGCGGACGCTCGCGGGGGAGCGTCGAGTCGATCACCTCAGTCACCCGCCCAGGGCGGGGCGACATCACGACGATCCGGGTCGATAGGTACACGGCCTCGGGAATGGAGTGAGTCACAAAGCAGATGGTCTTGCCGGTGCGTTGCCAAAGCTTGAGCAGTTCGGAATTGAGGTGGTCGCGCACGATTTCGTCGAGCGCGCCGAAGGGCTCGTCCATCAGCAAGAGGTCAGCGTCGAACGCCAGTGCCCGGGCGATCGAAGCGCGCTGCTGCATGCCGCCCGACAACTGCCAGGGGAATTTGCCGGCAAAGCCGGTCAGGTTCACGAGCTCGAGCGTGCGGGTGATGCGTTCGCGCTGCTGGGCCGCGGAATAGCCCATGATCTCGAGCGGCAGGGCGACGTTCTTTTCGATCGTGCGCCAGGGGTAAAGCGCGGGGGCCTGGAACACATAGCCATAGGCGCGGCTCTTACGCGCCTGTTCGGGGGTTTGCCCATTGATGGTGAGCGTACCCGAGGTGGGCTGTTCCAGATCGGCAATGGTGCGCAAAAACGTCGTCTTGCCGCAGCCCGACGGGCCGATAAAGGAAACGAAATCGCCCTTGCCGATATCGAGATCGACATTGGACAGGGCATGGACCGGACCATCATTGGTCTTGAACATTAGCCCCAATCCGCGCGCGGAAACAACGGGTGCCGACTGCAAAGCCGTGGGGGAAGAAATGGCGGGTGCAGCAGACAACACGGACAAGAGTTGGCCCTCTAATGCTTGGAGCGAATAGGTTTGAAGAGCATTGTCGCCATGGCTAGACGCCGCTCGCGGGAATGCCGGAGCGCTCGACGCGGCGTGGCGCCACGAGATCCTTCCATTGCGACAGGGCGCGGCTGATCGGGTTTTTGGCCTCGCGCGGCACGAACTTGCCGTGGCCGGGCTCGGCTCGCACCTCGTCTTCGCTGATCGACACCTTGCCCCGGCTCAAGACAAAGCGCGGCAGACCGGTGACTTCAAAGCCCTCGAACACATTGTAGTCGATCACCGATTGCTGGCGCTGGGCTGAAATGGTCTTGCTTCGCTTTGGGTCCCAGACGACTAGGTCCGCATCGGCGCCGGGCAGCACCGCGCCCTTTTTGGGATACATGTTGAGGATCTTGGCGATGTTGGTCGAGGTCACCGCGACAAATTCGTTCATGGTCAGGCGTCCAGTATTGACCCCGGCCGTCCACAATACCGGCAGCCGATCTTCGAGGCCTCCCGTGCCATTGGGGATCTTGCTGAAATTGCCGATGCCGGTGCGCTTCTGGGCCGTGGTGAAGGCGCAGTGATCGGTCGCCACGGCCGACAGCGAGCCCGATTGCAGGCCAGCCCAAAGGGAATCCTGGTGCTGCTTGTTGCGGAACGGAGGCGACATCACCCGGCGCGCGGCATGGTCCCAATCGGGGTTGGCGTATTCGCTTTCATCGAGCGTCAGGTGCTGCACCAGCGGCTCGCCATAAACCCGCATACCCTTTTGGCGCGCGCGGCGGATGGCTTCATGGGCCTGCTCGCACGAGACATGGACCACATACAGCGGCACGCCCGCCATATCGGCCAGCATGATGGCCCGGTTGGTCGCTTCCCCCTCCACTTCGGGGGGGCGCGAATAGGCATGGGCCTCGGGGCCGTTATTGCCGGCATCGAGTAGCTTTTGCGTCATGGCGGCGACGACGTCACCGTTTTCGGCATGGACCAGCGGCAAGGCGCCGAGCTCGGCGCAGCGGCTGAACGAGGAGAACATCTCATCGTCATTGACCATCAGCGAGCCCTTATAGGCCATGAAGTGCTTGAAGGAGGTGATGCCGCGATCCACCACCTCGGCCATTTCGCGCCAGACCTGCTCGTCCCACCAGGTGATGGCCATGTGAAAGGCGAAGTCGGTCGAGGCCTTGCCGGTCTTGTTGTCCCACATCTGCAGGGCTTCCAGCAGGGATTGGCCGGGGCTGGGCAGGCAAAAGTCCACCACGGTGGTTGTCCCACCGGCAAGGGCGGCGCGCGTGCCGCTTTCAAAATCGTCGGCGGAATAGGTGCCCATGAAGGGCATTTCGAGGTGGGTATGTGGATCGATGCCGCCCGGCATCACATAGCAGCCATTGGCGTCGAGTACTTCGTCGCCATCGAGATCGGCGCCGATCTCGATGATGCGCTCGCCCTCGATCAGCACATCGGCCTTGTAGGTCAGGTCAGCGGTAACCACCGTCCCGTTCTTGATGACTATGCTGTTCATTTCGTAGTCACTCTCCCCTGATCCTACTCTCGCCGGAGTTTCACTACGGCGTGCACTGCAATTTTGGTGCCAGCCCTCGCTGGCGGTTTAGTCCTTCGGTCCGAAGTGAAAGTCCCTGGCAACACCGTCCTCGGTGATGATGTCGAGGTTCTCGACGCCGATACTCACCGGGAGCGTACGAAACGGATCGGGACAAGGCTCGAGATTGCGCGCGATGAATGCGGTGAGTGTGCGCACCGCGCCCATGGTATCCACCACATCGGGTGGAGCATGGACGATGACTTCCACGCCCCATTTCGTGCGGGTGGCTGTTGCCGTCAGGCCCTTACCTGTAGGGGTAAAGTCAAGAAATGCATCGATGGGAAATGCACTCCCCGTTGCGGGTGCACCGTCGACGATGCCGCTTGGAACGCTGCACAGCACGTCTGGCCCCACCTCTGTGGTTGTGCCGATAGCGACATCGTCCTCTGGGGAAGGCGCATCCTGGTTCACGGCAAAAGCGGGCAGGCAGATCGACGCATAGCCAAGCGCGGCAGTGCCGATCAGAAGTGACGCTGAGGGTGCCAGCATCATCACTCAGTGATCTCCGCGGTTTCGAGCACGGCGTGGAACAACACATCGGCGCCAGCAGCGGCCCAGTCCCGGCTGATTTCCTCGGCTTCGTTGTGGCTGATGCCATCAACACAAGGGCACATGATCATGGTCGTGGGCGCCAGTTTGGCGGCCCAGCAAGCGTCGTGGCCGGCGCCAGAAATGATGGGCATGTGCGAATAGCCCAATTTTTCGGCAGCACTGCGCACGCGATCCACCAGTTCGGGCGCGAAGGTGACGGGATCGAAGTGGCCGACATCCTCGACACTGCAACTCACGCCGAGCGCGGCGGCAATGCTGGCGGCCTCATCCTCGATCCGGCGCCGCATGGCGTCGAGCTTGCCCTGGTCGGGCGAGCGCAGATCGACCGTGAATACAACCTTGCCGGGCAGGACATTGCGCGAATTGGGGAAGAACCGGGCCTGGCCGACGCCGGCCACCGCGCCGGGCTGGTTGTCCATGGCAACGGCCTGCACCATCTCGATGATCCGCGCCATGGCCAGCCCGGCATTGACGCGCATATTCATCGGAGTCGAGCCGGTATGGGCTTCCCGACCCGTCAGCGTGAATTCGAGCCACCAAAGGCCCTGGCAATGGGTGACGACGCCGATCTGCTTGTTCTGCGCCTCAAGGATCGGGCCCTGTTCGATGTGGTATTCGAAATAGGCGTGCATGGGGCGCGCACCCACCTCTTCGTCGCCCAGCCAGCCAATGCGCTTGAGCTCCTCGCCATAGCTTCTGCCCTCGCCATCCCGACGCGCATAGGCGTAATCGAGCGTGTGAATGCCGGCAAAAACGCCGGAGCCCAGCATGGCGGGAGCAAAGCGGGCCCCTTCCTCATTGGCCCAATTGGTCACGACGATCGGGTGGCGGGTGGCGATGTTGAGGTCGTTGAGCGAGCGCACCACTTCGAGCCCGGCCAGAACACCGAGAACGCCATCGAATTTGCCGCCCGTGGGCTGGGTATCGAGGTGCGAGCCGATATAAACCGGCAGCGCATCGGGATCGGTGCCGGGGCGGGTGGCGAACATATTGCCCATCTGGTCGACGCCCATGCGCAAGCCCGCCGCTTCGCACCAGCGCGCGAAGAGGTGCCGCGCTTCCCCGTCTTCGTCGGTCAGGGTTTGCCGGTTATTGCCACCGGCGACGCCCGGGCCGATCTTGGCCATCTCCATCAGGCTGTCCCAAAGCCGGTCACCATTGATGCGCAGGTTTTCTCCGGGGGACGGCATGCGGTTATGTTCCTTATTTGACGCTGGGGAAGGAGAACTCGGCGCCACCCTTGATGCCGGCGGGCCAGCGGGTGGTGACGGTCTTGAGGCGGGTATAGAAGTGAACGCCTTCTGGACCGTAAATGGCGTGGTCGCCAAAGAGCGAGCGCTTCCAGCCGCCAAAGGAATGATAGGCGACCGGCACCGGGATCGGCACATTGACCCCGACCATGCCCACTTCGATCTTGTCGGCAAATTCACGCGCCGCATCGCCATCGCGGGTGAAGATCGCCGTGCCATTACCAAATTCGTGGCTGTTGATCAGATCGACAGCCTCGGCATAGTCCGCCGCCCGCACCACCGAGAGCACCGGCCCGAAAATCTCTTCCTTGTAGATGGTCATGTCGCGGGTGACATTGTCGAACAAGGTCCCCCCGACATAATAGCCGCCTTCATAGCCCTGGAGCGAGAAGTTGCGCCCATCGACCACGAGCTCGGCCCCCTGCTCGACGCCCGAGTCGATATAGCCGATGATCTTGTCGCGATGAGCTTTGGTCACCACCGGGCCCATTTGCGCATCGGGGTCGGTTGCCGGGCCAATCTTGAGCGCTTCGACGCGCGGCTTGAGCTTGGCAATGAGCGCGTCGCCGGTTTCCTTGCCCACGGGCACCGCCACCGAAACGGCCATGCAGCGCTCGCCGGCCGAGCCGTAACCGGCGCCCATCAGCGCGTCGGCCGCCTGGTCGAGATCGGCATCGGGCATCACCACCATGTGGTTCTTGGCCCCGCCCAGCGCCTGCATGCGCTTGCCCGCGGCCGTACCGCGGCGATACACATATTCGGCGATCGGGGTGGAGCCGACAAAGCTCACCGCCTTGATGTCGGGATGATCGAGAATGGCGTCGACAATTTCCTTGTCGCCATGAACGATGTTGAACACCCCTTCGGGCAGACCCGCATCCATGAAGAGGTTCCAGGCCAGCATCGAGGCTGAAGGATCGCGCTCGGAGGGCTTGAGGATAAAGGTGTTGCCGCAGGCAATGGCCGCTGGGTACATCCACATCGGCACCATGGCGGGGAAGTTGAACGGGGTGATGCCCGCCACGACGCCCAGCGGCTGGCGCTCGGAATAGGAGTCGATCGCCGGGCCCACATTGCGCGAGAACTCGCCCTTGAGCAGTTGGGGAATGCCGCAGGCAAATTCGACGCAATCAATGCCGCGCGCCACTTCCCCCAGCGCATCGTCATGCACCTTGCCGTGCTCACGCGAGATCTCGCGCGCCAGCTCATCGGCATGCTGGTCGAGCAGGGCCTTGTAGCGGAACATGATGCGCGCCCGCTTCATGGGCGGGGTATTGCCCCAAACGGGCTGCGCGGCCTTGGCAGCCTGCACCGCGGCATCGAGCTCGTTGGGGGTCGACAGCGGCAGTTCGGCCGATTGTTCGCCCGTGGCCGGATTGAACACCGGCACACGCCGGCCGCTGGAAATGTAGCGCTTGCCTGCTACGGCGTTTTCGATCAGCCGCATTATTCGATGCTCCGCAAAACTGTGCGCAATCCATCCACCAGTTCGTCGATCTGGTCGCGCGAAATGATGAGGGGTGGGCTCAGCGCAATGATGTCCCCCGTGGTGCGGATCAGATAGCCGCTTTCGAATGCCTTGATAAAGGCCGAGAAGGCCCGCTTGGTCGGGCTGCCGGCGATGGGATCGAGCTCGACCGCGCCAACCAGCCCGATATTGCGGATATCGATCACATGCGGCTCGCCGCGCAGCGAATGCAGCGCCTCGGCGAAATAAGGGGCCAGTTCCGCCCCGCGCGTCAGCAGCCCTTCTTCCCGGTAAGTTTCCAGCGTGGCGAGCGCGGCGGCGCAGGCGATGGGGTTGCCGGAATAGGTGTAGCCGTGGAACAGCTCGATGGCGTTTTCCGGCCCGGTCATGAAGGCGTCGTGGATTTCGGCCGACACCAGCACCGCACCCATCGGAATGACGCCATTGGTGAGGCCCTTGGCTGTGACCATGATATCGGGCGTTACGCCGAAATAATCGGCCGCGAAGGGCGTGCCGAGGCGCCCATAGCCGGTGATCACCTCGTCAAAGATCAGCAGGATGCCATACTTCTTCGTAATCTCGCGCAGGCGCTGCAGATAGCCGGCGGGCGGGATCAAGACGCCGGTCGAGCCCGCCACCGGCTCGACGATCACCGCCGCAATGGTGGAGGCATCATGGAGCGCCACGATGCGCTCGAGCTCGTCGGCCAGTTCCATGCCATGCTGGGGCAAGCCGTTGCTGAAGGCGTTTTTCTGCAGGTTGTGGGTGTGCGGCAGGTGGTCCACCCCCGCCAGCAGCGTGCCGAACATCTTGCGGTTCGTGACGATGCCGCCCACCGAAATGCCGCCGAAATTGACGCCGTGATAGCCGCGCTCGCGCCCGATCAGGCGGGTGCGGCTGCCTTCGCCGCGCACCCGGTGGTAGGCCAGCGCCACTTTGAGCGCGGTTTCCACCGATTCAGACCCTGAATTGGTGTAGAGCACATGATCGAGCCCTTCGGGCGCGAGGTCAACGAGCCGGCTCGCCAGTTCGAACGCCTTGGGGTGCCCCATCTGGAAGGCGGGCGCATAGTCGAGCTCGGCGGCCTGGTTGCCGATCGCTTCCACGATGCGCGGGCGCGCATGGCCGGCATTGACGCACCAGAGCCCGGCCGTGCCATCCAGAATCTGGCGGTCATCGGCGGTGGTGTAGTGCATGTCCTTGGCCCCGACGAGCATCCGGGGCGCTTTCTTGAATTGCCGGTTGGCGGTAAACGGCATCCAGAACGCACTCAGATCATTGGGCGCTCTGCTGCTGGACGTTGACGCCACGGCTAACTCCTCCAAGAACCAACTCGGTGCGCGCTTTTGGCTCTTGACGTGGCCCGGCGAACCCAAGAATTTTGACCATATGGAAAAACGTTAGCACTCCCAGAACTTCCCGCAAGGCCAAAATGCCGCCCCCCGACGCGAAAAATCTTGCGCCCGCCGCTGGTACCGATGGGCAGATCGCGGCAGCCGGCCCAGGCGCCAAGCCCAGCCGGCCGCTGACGCGGATCCAGCGCGAAAAGCACGACATTATCCTGGAAGCAGCGCTGGATGTGTTTTCGCTGCATGGCTTTCGCGGGGCCACGATCGACCAGATCGCCGAGGTTGCGGGGATGAGCAAGCCCAACCTGCTGTATTACTTTCCGCGCAAGGAAGAGATCCACCGCCGCCTGATTGCGGCGCTGTTGCAGACTTGGCTCGCGCCCCTGCGCGAGATGGATGCGGCGGGCGATCCCTTCCCCGAGATCCGCTCCTATATCCGGCGCAAGCTCGAAATGGCGCGTGACTTCCCGCGCGAAAGCCGGCTCTTTGCCAATGAGATGCTGCAGGGCGCGCCGCGGATCATCGAGATGATCGAGGTCGATCTCAAGAACCTCGTCGACGAAAAAGCCCAGGTGCTGCTGAGCTGGATGGAGCAGGGCAAGCTCGCGCGCACCGACCCCTATCACCTGATCTTTTCGATTTGGGCGACCACCCAGCATTACGCCGATTTCGACGTGCAGGTGCGCGCCGTCCTCGGGCCCGCCCGCGGTGGCGAAGGGCGCTTCGAGGATGCCGCGCGCTTTCTCGAGCACCTGTTCATGCATGGCCTCACCCCCCGCCGCTCCGGCGCCTGATCCGCGCAATTGCAGGCAATTTGGAGAGGCTCTGGAGAGAGCCCCTGCGCTAGCCTGCGGCCGGGGCTGGGGGGACGATTATGCGGCAGATCGCTGTGCTGTTTGATGCGGAAAACATCGGCGCAGGCTGCATTGAGCCAGTGCTCTCGCAACTGGCGCAGCGCGGCCAGGTGACCACTGCCAAGGCCGTGGGTGATTTCGCCGAGCCGACGCTGGGGCCCTGGCGGGCTGAAGCCAGCAGGCACGGCTTGATGCTGGTGCTGCAACCAAGCCTGGGCAAGGGCAAGAACTCCGCCGATATCCGCCTTGCCATCGAGGCCATGAACCTGGCGCATCGTGGGCAAGTCGACACCATCGCTCTCGTCAGCAATGACCGCGATTTCACCCCCTTGGCGCTGCATCTGCGCGACATGGGACTGGACGTATTGGGCTTTGGGACGGCTAAGGCGCCGCAAGCCTTTCGCGCCGGCTGCACTGGGTTCACCTGTTTACCCGAAGAGGATTGCGCAAGTGCCCCGGTGGCTAGGGGGGCCGTCACCCCCTTAGCGCCTGCCGCTACCAAGTCCGCTCCCGCGCCCCAGAAACCGGCAGCTCCTCCCCGTGCCAAGGGGCTGACCGCGCTTTCTGCAACAGACCGTGACGAGCTGACCAATCTTGTGCGGGCGCTGAGCGATAACGCCACGGGCCGGGCCGATCCGGGCCAGATCGGCTCGAGGCTCGCCCAGGCTAACCCGCAACTCTTCAAGCGCCTAAGCGGCGGCAAGGGGCTGATGCGGCGCCTACTGGCCCACGGCATTGTCGAGCAAGTGAGCGCTAATCCTGCCAGGGTCCGGCTGATGCCTCTGCACGTCGTCGGCTGACATAAAGAAATGGGGCTGGCACAAGCCAACCCCACCGGAATCGTGCAAGCCGCTTGGCTTACATCTGTTCTTTTTGAGCGCCGCCTTTGGGACGGGCTGGCCCGAGATTGGGGACCTGGCCCAGGGGCTCGCTGACCACAATGCTGAATTCGCCCTTGCCGTCGATGGACGGACCCTTGGACCAGCGGCCTTCAGGGGGCTGCTTGTCGAGCGTATGGCTAAAGAAGCCATAGGCGAATTCGGTCTTTTCCTCGGCCTGCGGATGGCTGTTGGGGATCGGGAACACGCCCTTGTCGCCGCCCAGTTCCTCGATTGCGGCCATCCACTGGTTCTGGTGCATGGTATCGCGGGCGATCAGGAACTGGAGCATGTCCTTCATGCCTGGATCGCTGGTCATGTTGTAGAGCCGGACGGCCAGTACGCGGCCGGTGGACTCGGCCATGACATTGGCGGTCATGTCGGCAGCGATGTTGCCGCTGGCATAGATGTGGGACATGTCGAACGGGACGCCGTCGGAATCGACCGGCATGGCCGAAAGCCCGGCGGATAAAAAGTTCTTGAGGTTCATGCCACCCAGCACGGCGCTGGCGATCGGGTCCTTGGCCACTTCGTCCTTGATGCCGACTGGTGCGCCCTCAAGATTCATGGCCACCGCCGTGGCGAGCATCTCGATATGGCCCAGTTCTTCCGTGGCGGTGTTGAGCAACAGGTCACGGAATTTCGGGTTGCCGCGGGCACCCATGGCCTGGAAGAAATACTGCATGCAAACGCGGATTTCGCCTTCCACGCCGCCGATTGCCTGCTGCAGCGCACGGGCGAATAGTGGATCTGGCGTTTCAACGCGGACCGGATATTGCAGCTTTCCGTCAGTGTAGAACATGGTTGATCTCCGTTAGGGTTCGGCGGGGGAAAGGCTCGGACGCTCATCCCGTTGCCCGCCGCTAACCTGAGGCAGTCTGAGCCTTCCGCAGGTTTAAACGTTCTTGCGAGTTGGATTTGGTGTCAGCGCACGCGCCTGCCGCCCGCCAGACGAGCATCATCAGCGCCTAACCGCCAGCGAGTGCCGTGCTGCGGGGCGCTGACCAGTGCGTGGCTGAAGGGCGGAGCTATTGTGCCGGCTCAACCACCGAGATGTCGCCCATCGGCGTTTGCGCCGCGCTGGGATTGTTGGGGTGGGTGGTCCAGTTGGCATAACGCCCGGTGACGACGCGGCCGGTGCGCTCATCCACCGAGCCGACCGGCAGGGCTTCCATCGTGATGCAGTCTTCCACCGGGCAGACATTGACGCACAGATTGCAGCCCACGCATTCCTCGTTCTTGACCTCGAAATAGCGCCGACCATCCTTTTCCTTGGTGATGGCCTGGTGCGAGGTGTCCTCGCAGGCGATGTGGCAGCGCCCGCATTTGATGCACAGATCCTGGTCGATCTTGGCCTTGGCGATGTATTCGAGATCCAGATACTGCCAATCGGTGACATTGCGCACGGCGCGGCCGGTAAAGGCTTCGAGATCGGCATGGCCCTTCTCGTCCATCCACTGGCTGAGCCCCGAGATCATTTCCTCGACGATCTTGAAGCCATAGGTCATGGCGGCGGTGCAGACCTGCACATTGCCCGCGCCCAGCGCCATGAACTCGGCAGCGTCGCGCCAGGTGGTCACTCCCCCAATGCCGGAGATGGGCAGGCCATAGGTTTCGGGATCGCGGGCAATATCGGCGACCATATGGAGGGCGATGGGTTTGACCGCCGGGCCGCAATAGCCGCCATGGGTGCCCTTGCCGCCCACGGTCGGGGTCGGTGCGAAGAGGTCGAGATCAACCGAAACAATGGAGTTGATGGTGTTGATGAGCGACACCGCATCAGTGCCGCCCGCCTTGGCGGCGCGGGCGGGTTTGCGGATATCGGTGACATTGGGGGTGAGCTTGGTGATCACCGGCATGCGGGTATATTGCTTGCACCAGCGCACAACCATTTCGATATATTCAGGCACCTGCCCGACGGCGGCGCCCATGCCGCGCTCGCTCATGCCATGAGGACAGCCGAAATTGAGCTCGATGCCGTCGGCGCCGGTTTCCTCCACCAGCGGCAGGATGGCTTTCCAGGCGTCCTCGACGCAGGGCACCATGATGGAGGCCACCAGCGCCCGGTCGGGCCAGGCCATCTTGATCTGCTTCATTTCCTGTAGATTGATCTGCAGCTGCCGGTCGGTGATGAGCTCGATATTGTTGAGCCCCAGGAGCCGCCGGTCGGCCCCCCAGATGGCGCCATAACGGGGCCCGTTGACATTGACCACGGGAGGGCCCTCTTCGCCCAGCGTCTTCCACACCACGCCGCCCCAGCCGGCACGAAAGGCGCGCTCCACATTATAGGCCTTGTCGGTGGGCGGCGCGGACGCGAGCCAGAACGGGTTGGGCGACTTGATGCCAACGAAATTGTTGCGCAGGTCAGCCATTGCTGCCTCCCATGAGGAAGATGTGCATGCTTTCGGCGGCATCGCGCCCTTCGGCCACGGCCGTCACCGTCAGATCATCGCCGCCTGCAGCGCAATCGCCCCCCGCCCAGACCTTGGGCATGGAGGTGCGCCCCTCGGCATCCACCTCGATCTTGCCGCCCGCCAGGATCGGCCCGCCGCCTTCGATGGCGAGGGTTTGCCCGATGGCCTTGAAGATCTGGTCGCAGGCAATCGTGGTGGTCTCGCCGGTTTCCGTCAGCCGGCCATCCACCAGCGCGGTATAAGCCAGTTCCAGGCCCGTGGCCTTGGCTCCATCGGTCAGCACCCGCTTGGGCGCCAGCCAGTGCCGGATAGTAACCCCCTTGGAGGCGGCGAGGTCCTGCTCCCATTCAGAAGCGTTCATGTGCTCCTTGCCACGGCGATACACCATCGTGACCTCTTCGGCGCCCAGGAGCTTGGCCTGCACCGCCGCATCGATCGCCGTCATGCCGCCGCCGATTACGACCACCCGCCGCCCGATGGGCAGGCGGGACAAATCCTCGGCCTGGCGCAGATCGGCGATAAAATCCACCGCATCGCTGACACCGGCCACATTCTCGTTTTCGGCCCGCAGCGCATTGACGCCCCCTAGGCCGATGCCGAGAAACACTGCATCATAGGTCTCGCATAGCCGCTCCAGCGTCAGGTCGCGCCCAAGCACCTGGCCATTGACGATCTCGATGCCGCCAATGGCGGTCACGTAATCCACCTCGGCCTGGGCAAAGCTGTCGGTCGCCTTATAGGAAGCGATGCCATATTCGTTGAGCCCGCCAGGCTTGGGGCGGGCATCAAACATCACCACGGCATGGCCCTTGGTGGCGAGCCGATGCGCGGCTGCCAGTCCCGCGGGCCCCGCGCCAATCACCGCCACACTCTTGCCCGTGGCGGGCGCGCGGGTGAAGAACTGCCGGTTCTCGGTCATCGCGATATCGGTGGCATAGCGCTGCAGCAGCCCAATCCGCACCGGCTTGCCCTCGGCCTCCTCGCGAACGCAGGCTTCTTCGCAAAGCTGCTCCGTGGGGCAGACCCGGGCGCACATGCCCCCCAAGATATTCTGCTCGAAGATCGTCTTGGCCGCGCCCAGCGGATTGTCGGTGGCGATCTCGCGAATAAACAGCGGAATATCGATGCTTGTCGGGCAAGCATTCATGCAGGGCGCATCAAAGCAGAAGTAGCAGCGATCGGCTTCCACAAAGGCCTCGTGCTTGTCCAGCGGGGGATGCAATTCGGCGAAATTGGCGCGGTACTGCGCCGGTTCGAGCCGTGCGGGCGCAATGCCCTCCGTGAGAACACCGTCCGGCATGGTTTCTCCTCCCCTGCTGCAGTCTTCTTGAGGAGGCTAGCGCGACCCCAATCTTTTATCAATTGGTCAAATATCAGAATACGAGCGCCACAAAGCCGTCGCATTGTCGGCAACATCGCCGCAATTTCCTGTGGTTTTCCCCGGAACTAACAGCCCGTTGCGGCGTTTAATGCCCTTGCGGGCTCGGTGTGGCCTATGTGCAGCACCACGCAAACACAATTCCGCGTTTGCGCGATTCAGCTGCATCCGCGGCGACCATGCGCTTTGAACTAGAACCTCATTCTAGCTGCGCCAAGGAACTTACCGCGACATTCCAGCAAATCGGGGCGGTTCAACGCCCCTTGCCGGCATTGGTTCCGCCCGAAAACGCATTTTGGTGAATTAGTCCACATTCTGGCCCCGGCCCGCCGGGTATCGTCAGCTCACATCAATTGAAGTGAGACTGGACGCTTGTTTAAAAAGACTCTGTTAACCCTGGCCGTTGCTGCTTCCGCCCTGTGTTTTTCCTCGGCCGCCTACGCCCAATGTGGCGGCGCCTCCTGGTACGGTCCGGGCTTTAACGGCAAGCGCGCGGCATCGGGACAAATCTTCAACCAAGATGCCATGACCGCGGCGCACCGCTCGCTCCCCTTCGGCACCAAATTGCGGGTGACCGACCAGCGCACGGGCAAGACCATCCAGGTAACGATCAATGATCGCGGTCCATTCCACGGCAAGCGGATCATCGATCTTTCCAAGGGCGCTGCCAACAAGCTGGGTTTCCGCAACCGCGGCACAACCTCCGTGTGCATCGAAAAGCTCTAGTTGCTCCAACGAAAAAGGCTGCCCCGTTGGGGCGCCTTTTCTTCTTTTCCGAGCACGCACCTTGCGGCCCGCTCTTTCCCTTTGGGCAGAAACCCACTAGCTTTCGGCCGGCTTTCATCCCTTGCTCAGCCCGATTGGCGCTGGCTCCCCCTTGCGGGCAGGCCGGCAGCGCCATTCTCGCGCTGAATTGCCGGGCATTCCGAGTTAGTTCACGCCATGTCGATTGCACCACAGCACCGTATCTATGCCTGTTTTTTCCTGTTTGCCCTGACCACGGGGGCGCTGCTGTCCCGCTTGCCGGACCTGCAGCACGCGCTGGGCGTCACGGAAAGCCAGTTGGGGCTGACGCTGATCGGGATGTCCATTGGCTCGCTGCTGTCGCTGACCCTGTCGGCGCCGCTGATCGACCGGCTGGGCGCCCGGACCACCGCATTCATCACCGTTTTGGGCCCGGCGCTTCTTTTCGCCTGCGTGCCCTG
Source organism: Devosia sp. Z6_126 (assembly GCF_058133495.1). NCBI lineage: Bacteria > Pseudomonadati > Pseudomonadota > Alphaproteobacteria > Hyphomicrobiales > Devosiaceae > Devosia > Devosia sp. Z6_126. Next base: position 724,376 of record NZ_JBYUNO010000001.1, read on the forward strand.
GCTGGGCGTCGCGCCGGCCGTGTTTGCGGTGTTCTTTTGCACGGGGCTGCTGTCGGGCGCACTCGAGATCAATCTCAATGTCGAGATCGACCGGCTCGAGGCGCAATATGGCAAGCGGTTCATGAACCGCGCCCATGGGTTCTGGAGCGCCGGCTTTTTCGTCACTGCCCTCTTCGGCGCCGTGGTGCGCCAGTCCCAGCTCTCGATGCAGCTGCATCTGGCGCTGATCGCGCTCGTCGTGCTGGGCGTTGGCGGCTCCATGATCGCGGGCATGCGCAGTGCGCCACGCCGCGCCGACGGGCACCAGGGCGACACGCCGCGCATCGCCTTCCCCACCCTTGGGCTGCTGCCGCTTTGCATCATCGGCATCGCCGCCTTCCTCATCGAAGGGGCGGGGATCGATTGGTCCGCCATCTATATGCGCGATGTGTTTGCGGTGGAGCCCTTTATCGGCGGGCTCAGCCTCACGCTCTTTTCCTTCTTCATGGCCGTTACGCGCCTCACCGTCGATCCCGTGGTCGAGCGGCTGGGGCCGAGGCTGGTTGCGACCATCCTGCTTGGTCTTGCCGCCTGCGGGACCCTGCTGGTTGGCCTTGCGCCCTCGCCGGGGTTGGCCCTGACGGGCTTTGCACTGATGGGCATTGGCTGCAGCGCCGTTTATCCGCTGGCCGTTTCGGCCGCCGCGCAGCGCACCGACCGCCCCTCGGCAGTCAACGTCGCAGCCCTCGGGCAGATCAGCTTTGTGGTGTTCTTCCTCGCCCCGCCCCTTTTGGGCTTCGTGGCTGAATATCTGGGCATCCGCAATTCCTACCTGATTTGCCTGCCCGTGCTCGCCGCGGGCCTGCTGGCCGTGCGCGCCCTTTCCACTCGCAATGCGGTGCTGCCCGTGACGGGCGCGCCGGTGCCCGCGCCCCATGGCTGAGCTGCCCCCCATTGTCGATGGGCGCCAATCGCCCACGGCCCTGCGGGTGCAGCGCGGCGTGATGCGCCTGCTGCGCGACGTTTACAACATGGCCCCTTATGCCGAAGTGCCATTGAGCAATGGCCGGCGCGCCGATGTGCTGGCGGTCGGCCCCAAGGGCGAGATCTGGATCGTCGAGATCAAATCGAGCCTGCAGGATTTTCAGGTGGATACGAAATGGCCGGAGTACCGGGCCTTTTCCGACCGCTTCTTTTTTGCCAAACCGCCGGAACTGGCTGCGGAGATCTTCCCTGAAAGCGAAGGGCTGATCGTGGCCGATGGGCATGAAGGGGCGGTGCTGCGTCCGAGCCCCGACACGCCGCTCCCCCCGGCGCGGCGGCGGGCGCTGTTGCTGCAATTGGCGCGACTGGGCGCCGAGCGGATCCATGGCTTGATGGATCCGGCCCTCAGGAGCGAGCGCGGCCTCGGCCGGCTCGACTAGAGATCAGCGTGGGGCGCGCTTGGCGAGGATGCGCTGCAGCGTGCGGCGGTGCATGTTGAGACGCCGCGCGGTTTCCGAAACGTTACGGTCGCATAGTTCATAGACGCGCTGGATATGCTCCCAGCGCACCCGGTCGGCCGACATCGGGTTTTCCGGCGGCTCGGGCTTGTCTTCCCCGGTGGCCAGCAGCGCATTGATGACATCGTCGGCGTCGGCGGGCTTGGAGAGGTAGTCCACAGCACCGAGCTTGACCGCCGTCACCGCCGTCGCGATATTGCCATAGCCGGTCAGCACCACGGCCCGGGCATCTGGACGCTGCTGGTGGAGAGCCGAGACCACTTCAAGGCCATTGCCATCTTCGAGCCGCAAGTCGACCACCGCATAGGCCGGGGCGCGTTCGGCCACTGCGGCAAGCCCTTCGGCAACCGAGCCAGCGGAGCGGACGTCAAAGCCGCGCCGGGCCATGGCGCGCTCGAGGCGCTGCAGGAATGCGGCATCGTCGTCCACCAGCAACAAGCTGGAATCGGCGGCCAAAAGTTCTTCAATCGTGCTCATGCGCCTTATTTAGGTATTGCAGGCGCAAAAAGCAAAAGCCCGGCGGCCGTTTCAGCCCTCCACGGCTGAACGTGGCCAAACAATGGTTACTTGGGCGTGCCCTTCTGGGTCAGCATTTGCAAATTCGAGCCGTGCGCCCGTGCGCTCCAGCAGCGTCTTGGCAATGAAAATGCCGAGCCCAAGTCCCCCTGGCTGATGGGCATCGCTGCCTTGAGGATCGCGCGGCCGCGTCGTGAGATAAGGCTCGCCCAGTCGGGCGATCAGCTCGGGGGCAAAACCGGGCCCATCATCGGCAATGGTCACGCACACGCTGTCAGCATCCCAGCGAACGCCGACGCGAACAGTGCTGCGGGCGAAATCGGTGGCATTCTCAATGAGATTGCCCAGGCCATAAAGCAGACCGACGCTGCGCTGGAACACCGGAGGCTCACCACCCGCTCCGTCTACGTCAAACAGGATGGTCTTGCCGAGCGCCTCATGCGGGCGTGCGACTTCGGACAACAGATCGGTCAGGGGCGCCGCCGCAAAGGGATCGCCGCCTTCGCTGCCCAGATTGCGCAATTTCGATAGAATGGCGCGACAGCGCGCGGCCTGACTGATGATCAATTCCACGTCACTGGCCAGATCACTCCCGGGCGGGACTTCGGCCCGCATCTCCTTGGCGGCGAGAGCGATGGTGGAAAGAGGGGTCCCCAATTCATGGGCAGCGGCGGCAGCAAGCCCATCAAGGGCGGAAAGTTGCTCTCGTCGTGACAGCGCCAACTCGGTTGCTGCCAGGGCGTCCCCGATCTGGCGGGCTTCATGGGCGACGCGGTTGATATAAAAGGTAATGAAGGTCAGGCCGCAGATAATGGCGACCCAGATGCCAACCACATAGATGCGATTGAAAACAATGCGCTCATTGGGGCTCCAGGGCAGCGGCAGGTGCCAGACCGCTAGTATGGAGGCGATTAAGGCGGCGAGAAGCGCGATGAGAAGCGTGTCGCGGCGCGGCAAAGTGGTTGCCGAGACCGATACAGGGGCCAGCAGCAGCACCGAAAAGGGATTATGCAGCCCCCCGGTCAGCGCCAGCAGGCCGCCAAGCTGCAGGCAGTCATAGGCGATCTGGCTCGCGATAAAGAGTGAGGTGGGCCGGTGGGCGGGACCAAAGCGCAAGACGAGCCAGATATTGAGCGCGGCGGAAAGCCCGATCAACACAGCGCATTCCATTAGCGGCACCGGATAGCCCAGCCCGAACGCCACGAACAACACGCCAATGGTTTGGCCGGCAAGGGCCAGCCAGCGCAGCAAGACCAGAGTTTCAAGCCGGAGCCGGCGCCAGGTGGAAGGCCGCAGCAGCCCGTCGGCCATTTCAACTGAACTCATGGCGCGCGCCTCCCGGGGAAACCCCTCCATAGCGCATGGGAATGGCGGGCGAACGATTCAAGACGAAATTTTTGGTCCTTCATGCTTGATCCTGCGCCCGAGGGGACCACGTATTCCCTGTTGTGACTGGGAGAATGCGAAACATGAACACTGCCCTTATCAAACCGGCTTGGTCCCCCCTGACCATCGCCCTGATGGTTCTAGGCTTTATCATCTTCTGGCCCCTGGGTCTGGCCGTTCTTGGCTATATCCTGTGGGGTGAAAAATTTGGCGGCTCGCCTGAAAAGGCCCAAGCCTATTGGAACAAGGCTCGCTCCTTTGTTTCCTCCAACAAGCCGGCTGGCTTTAGCGGTGGCTTTGCAGCGTCCTCGAGCGGCAATGCCGCCTTTGACGAGTATCGCAGCGAGCAGTTGCGCCGGCTTGAGGAAGAGCGCCGCCGGCTCGACGAAGAGATCGACGCGTTTCGCGAATACATGGCCAATCTGCACAAGGCCAAGGACCGCGAAGAGTTCGACCGCTTCATGAGCGAGCGTAACGGCACCCGCCAGGGTTATGGCGACAACAACACGGCCAACTGGGGCAGCTAAGCCCTGCCCGGGACCGCATTAGCAAAGGCGTCTTCCGCAAGGAAGGCGCCTTTTTCTTGGGGTGTGGCTGGCGGGCGCGCTAGTCTGGGCGTGGCTGATTCGATGCGGACCACTGCCCTGTTCTTTAAAAGCAAAATCCCTCCCTCGACCGAGATCCGGATTGCCGATCGCACCGTGAGCGTTGCCGTGCGCACCCATGCCCGCGCGCGCTCCTATCGCCTCTCCATTCCCCATGACGGCACGCCGGTGCTGACCCTGCCGCCCGGCGGGCGGTGGAGCGATGCGCAGGCCTTTCTGCAGCGCCAGACGGGCTGGCTCGCCGAGCGGCTCGATGGCGCTACCGGGCCCGTCAGTTTTGCCGATGGCGTGCTCGTGCCGCTCCGGGGCGTCCCGCACCGGATCATTGCCACGGGCAAGCTGCGCGGCCGGGTCGAGATCGGCGAGCAGGATGGGGAGAAAGTGTTGTTTGTGCCAGGAGAGCCGGCGCACCGCGCTCGACGGCTCGTTGATTGGCTCAAGGAAGAGGCGGCGGTCGAGCTCAAGCTGTGCAGCGCCCACCATGCCGCCCGGCTCGGGGTCAGCGTGCGCTCGATTACCATGCGCGACCAGGCCAGCCGCTGGGGCTCCTGCTCCTCGAGCGGCAGCCTCAACTATAACTGGCGGCTGATCCTCGCGCCGCCCTTCGTGCTCGATTATGTGGCTGCCCATGAGGTCGCTCACCTGGTGGAGATGAACCATTCCGCCGCCTTTTGGGCCACGGTCAAGCGCACCCTGCCCGAGATGGATCGCGGCCGGGCCTGGCTCAAGAGCCATGGCCGCGAGCTGATGGCGTTTCGCGCCAATTAGCCCCGAAGAACCAGTTCAACCACCAAAGATCATGTCCATCAGCGTGCGCGGCTTGCGCTCGCCACTGGGCGCGGGCTGGGTTTGCACCGGCTGGGGCGCGACGAAGTCGCCCGGCGGCTGGATGCCCTGGGGCTGCTGTTGTTGCCATTGCGGCTGGGCCTGCTGCGCGGGCTGGCTCGGGACCCAAACCTCCTGGCCGGTTGCCGGATCCACCACCCGCTGCATGGGCATGCCGGTGTCAGGATCAATCGGGGTGTTGTCAAAGCCTGGAGCTGCCTCGCCCACGGGATAGCCCGTGGCAGGATCGATCTGCTGGCCCGAGGCGTCAACGATGGTCCCGGCGGGGTAGCCGGTAGCCGGATCGATCGCCGGAGCCGATTGGCTAGCATCGACCGGCAGGCCCGTAGTGGGATCGATCTGCGCTGCGGGAGCAGAAGCTGCTTCAGCAAAGCCGTCCACCGGCTCGCCGGTCGCCGGATCCACATATTGCACCATGGGCTGACCGGTCGTCGGGTCGACGGCTTGCTGACCGGTTTGGGGATCATAAACCGGCTGGGCAACCGGCTGGCTGGAGGCCGTGCCCCCGGCGCCGCTGGCCTCACCGGAACCGGCTGGTATCTGCGCCACTTCTAGCCCTTCATGGGCCTTGGTCATGAACTGGCTCCAGATCGCTGCCGGCACATTGCCGCCGGACAGCGTGGTCTTGGTGTTGTCGTCATTGCCCAGCCACACGCCAGTGACCATGCGTGCGGTATAGCCGACAAACAGCGCATCCTTGGATTCCTGGCTGGTACCGGTCTTGCCGCCAAAGGGCCAGCCATTGAGGTTGGCGCCCTTGCCGGTGCCCACTTCCACGGCGGTTTTGAGCATGTCGTTCATTTCAGCAAGGATATTAGGGGCAATAACGCGGCCCGGGCCGGCAGTGCTGGCCTCGTAAAGCACCTCGCCGTCCTTGCTTTCGATGCGGGTGATCACATTAGGGATCACGCCCATGCCGCCATTGGCAAAGGGTGCATAGGCGGAAGTGAGCTCAAGCAAGTTCACCTCCTGGGTTCCGAGCGCAATCGAGGGCACCGCCGTCAGTGGCGAGGAAATGCCCATCCGCATGGCGGTATCGATCACCGCCTGGGGCGTGACATCAATGGCGAGCCGTGCGGCGATGGTGTTGAGCGAATAAGCCAGGCCCTGGCGCAGCGTTACCGTGCCGGCATACTTGCCCGAAGCATTGCGCGGGCTCCAGCCCTGATATTCGAACTGCGCGTCCTCGGCGAGGGTATCAGGGGTGTAGCCCTTTTCCATGGCCGCGAGATACACGAATGGCTTGAAGGTCGAACCGGGCTGGCGCTTGGCCGTGACGGCGCGGTTGTATTGGCTGGCCTGGTAATCCACGCCACCCACCATGGCGCGAACGGTACCATCCACATCCATGGCCACGAGCGCACCTTGGGTGAAGCCGCGCTTGGGGCCTTCATTGGCCACCGCCTCACGCACGATGAACTCGGCCTGCTTCTGCAGGTCCCAGTCGACCGTGGTAGAGACCACCACATCGCCTTCGATCTCACCGATATAGGCGGTCATCAGTGACTCCACCCAATCGGCGACATAGGATTCCGAGCCGGCCACCTTGGTGCGGATGGTCTGATCGGGATCGATCTGGGCGGCCTGGGCCTCCTCGCGGGTGATATAACCCTCTTCGGCCATGGCACTGAGGACGAGCTTTTGTCGCGCCGAGGTGGCGGCAGGATCAGACTTGGGATTGAGGCGAGATGGCGCCTGGAGCGAACCGGCCAGCATGGCCGCTTCCCCCAGGGACAGATTGCGGGCGGATTTGCCAAAATAGGTCTGCGCCGCCGCCTCGATGCCGTAGGAATTGTGGCCGAAGAACACGCGGTTGAGATAAAGCTCGAGGATTTCGTCCTTGGAATAGTTCTGCTCGAGCCACACGGCGAGCAGCGCTTCCTGCACCTTGCGCCCAATTGTCTGGTCGGGGGTGAGAAAGAGGTTCTTGGCCAGCTGCTGGGTAATGGTCGAGGCGCCACGGGTGACGCGTCCAGCCTGCAGGCTTTCCACCGCCACGGCGGCAAGGCCGACAATATCGACGCCGAAGTGGTCGTAAAAGCGCCGATCCTCGATGGCGAGCAGCGCCGCGGGCACATATTGCGGCAGCTCACGTAGCACGGTGGCTTCGCCGCCGGTTTGGCCGCGATTGGAAATCAGTTGCCCGTCAGCGGCAAGGATGCGGATATTGGGCGGCCGATCCGGCACAGCCCAGGTGTCAGAGGATGGCAGTTGCGCGCCGTAGTAAACCACGACGCCGGCGATGGCGATGCCGACCCAAAGGCATAAGACAAAGCCCCAATGGAGCACGCCGATCAGAAAGCCGCCCGCGCCCGAACGACGGCGCTTGGGCTTGCCGGGGCGACGGGGTGGCGTTGCCTTGCCGCGTTTTTGCGCCGGGCGCTTGGCGCCCTTGGGCCCGGGTGAGGCCCCGCCCGTGCGTTCATCGTCCACAAACACCCCAACGGAGCGGCCCATTGAAGGCTCGACGCGTTCCCGGCTCTTGGCTGAGGCGGAACGCGGCGCGGGTTTGGCTTTCCTGCCAGGCTGAGCCCCGACACGGTCATCGGCGGTGATGCGGAAATCCATCAAATCTGAACCCTGAACGGTGTCCCGGCCCGGTATCGCGCAATGCGCTTGCCTGGCAAAGAGATGCTGGTCTGGCCGCTCACCTGGCGCCCGCCCAATAGGGGTGCTGCCGCGCGTCCACACGACTTTGCTTGTCCCGGCAAAATGTGGCCGGTTTATGTGATAACAGCCGATTTCCCGGCGCTGTGGCGGGGTTGCGACACCCCGCCATCAGCCAGGTCAAACGTCCAGATTGGAGACGCTGAGCGCGTTGTCCTGGATGAAGTCGCGGCGCGGCTCCACCAGATCGCCCATCAGGGCGGTGAACACGCTGTCGGCCTCGTCGGACTTGTCGATTTCCACCTTGAGCAGGGTGCGGGCATTGGGATCAAGCGTGGTTTCCCAGAGCTGCTCGGCGTTCATCTCGCCCAGGCCTTTATAGCGCTGCAGCGACACGCCCTTGCGGCCGGCATCGGTAACGGCATTGAACAGCGAGGACGGCCCGAAGATCGGGATCGTTTCGCCCTTGCGCGTCAGAGTGGGCACGCCGGCATAGAGTTCATCGAGCCGCTCGGCCAGTTGCCGCAGGCGCCGCGCATCGGCGCTCCCCAGCAGTGCCGGATCGAGCCGGTGGGTTTCAGTAACGCCGCGCACGGTACGCGAGAAGGTCAGGCCATCGTCATCGGCCAGTTCACCGATCCAGCCGCGTTCGAGCTCATCGGAGATGCGATCAAGGCGCCCCGCAATGCGCTTGGCGGTCGCGGCGGCGCGCTCGGGATCGGCGAGACCCTCAGGGTCCATGCCACCAACGATAGCGGCCTGCTCAACAAGGCTACGGTTGTAGCGGGTGTTGAGATTGGCGATGGCGTGCACGATGTCGCGCGACTGCCCAAGGATCGAGAGCAGATCATGCCCGCCATGCTCGACGCCTGCGCTGGTGGTGAACACGGCATCGTCCAGGCCGGCCGCCAGGAGATAGTCCTCGAGCGCCCGCTCGTCCTTGAGATACTGCTCGGACTGACCGCGCTTGGCCTTATAAAGCGGGGGCTGGGCGATATAGATGTGGCCGCGTTCCAGCAGTTCGGGCGTTTGCCGATAAAAGAAGGTCAGCAACAGCGTGCGAATATGGGCGCCGTCCACGTCAGCGTCGGTCATGATGATGATCTTGTGGTAGCGCAGCTTGTCGGCGTTGAACTCTTCGCGCCCAATGCCGGTGCCCAGCGCCGTGATCAGCGTGCCGACCTGGTCGGACGAGATCATGCGATCAAAGCGCGCGCGCTCCACATTGAGGATCTTGCCACGCAGCGGCAGCACCGCCTGGTTGGAGCGGTCGCGCCCCTGCTTGGCCGAGCCACCGGCCGAGTCACCTTCGACGATGAAGATTTCGGATTTTGCCGGATCGCGTTCCTGGCAGTCGGCAAGCTTGCCGGGGAGCGAGGAGATTTCGAGCGCACCCTTGCGGCGCGTCAATTCGCGCGCCTTGCGGGCGGCTTCACGTGCAGCGGCAGCTTCGGCGACCTTGCCAACGATGATCTTGGCTTCGTTGGGATGCTCCTCGAACCACTGGCCGAGCTTTTCATTCACGATGTTCTCGACCACCGGGCGCACCTCGGAGGACACAAGCTTGTCCTTGGTCTGGGAGGAGAACTTGGGATCGGGCACCTTGACCGAGAGCACGCAGGTCAGCCCTTCGCGCGTATCGTCGCCGGTGACGGTCACCTTTTCCTTTTTGCTGATGCCCGAGCTTTCGGCATAGCTCGTGACCTGGCGCGTCAGCGCCCCGCGCAGGCCGGCCAGGTGGGTGCCGCCGTCGCGCTGGGGGATGTTGTTGGTGAAGCACAGCACGTTTTCGTGGTAGCTGTCGTTCCACTGCAGCGCCACTTCGACAGTGATGCCGTCCTTTTCGCTGATCATGGTGATGGGGTGGTCGATCGCCGGCGTTTTGGCCTTGTCGAGATAGCGCACAAAGGCCTCGAGGCCGCCTTCATAAAACAACTCGACCTTGACCGGCTCGGGATGCCGGAGGTCATTGAGCAGGATGCGCACGCCCGAATTGAGGAAGGCCAGTTCGCGCAAGCGGTGCTCGAGCGTCTTGAAGTCGAACTCCACCATGGTGAAGGTTTGGTCCGACGGGAAAAAGGTGATGGCGCTGCCTGAGCGGCCTTCATAGGTGCCAGGCTGCTTGTCGGGCACATAGGTGCCGGTCTGCTGGAGCGGACCATCGGCATCGCCATGGGTGAAGCTCATCTCGAAGATCTTGCCGTCGCGACGGATCTTGAGCTTGAGCCATTGGCTGAGGGCATTCACCACCGACACGCCCACGCCATGCAGGCCGCCCGAAACCTTGTAGCTGTTCTGGTCGAACTTGCCGCCGGCATGGAGCTGGGTCATGATGACCTCGGCCGCCGAAACGCCTTCTTCCTTGTGGATGTCGGTCGGGATGCCGCGACCATTGTCGATCACCGTCACCGAGCCATCGGCGTTCAGCGTGACCGTCACGAGGTCGGCATGGCCGGCCAGTGCCTCGTCGATGGCGTTATCGACCACTTCATAGACCATGTGATGCAGGCCCGAGCCGTCATCCGTGTCCCCGATATACATGCCCGGGCGCTTGCGCACCGCGTCGAGGCCTTTGAGCACCCTGATGCTATCGGCGCCGTATTCGTTGGGAACGGAATTTTCGCTGTCGGTCATGGGGTCCGAATCAAGTCGTTAGGGAGTGAAACTGTTGTATCCAACTGGGGCGTCAACCCCAAGTCGAATGGGTCTATATAGCGCAAATCGGCAGGTGAGTCCGGGCTTTAGCGCTCCGCGAGGAGCCGCCCGTCGCGCACCGTTACCGCCTGGGCCCGCTCGCCCAGATCGGCGAACAGCAAACTGTCCGTGCCGGTGAGAAAACACTGCGTGCCCAGACCGTCCAGAGCGCCAAACAGCGCACGGCGGCGATCTGGATCCAGATGCGCGGCAATCTCGTCCAGCAACAGGAATGGCGTGATGCCGGTGCGGTGATGCACCAGGCGGGCATGCGCCAGAATGAGGCCGATCAGCAGCGCTTTCTGCTCGCCAGTCGAGCCCAACGCGGCCGGCATGCCCTTCTGGCGATAGGTCACTTCGAGATCCAGACGGTGTGGACCATATATGGTGCGCCCGGCCGCCCGATCAAGGCCGCGCGAGCCCAGCCAGAGCTCACCCAAGGACGTTTCGAGCTCGCTTGAAACGGTGGGTGCCGGCCCGTCTTCCCAGAGCGGGGTCAGCGCCAGATCGGCCGCCGGAAAGCTCTCGTCCTCAAGGCTACGGGCGATGAGGGTTTGCAGATGCTCGAGGCTATCGACTCGGGCGAGGTGAATGGAGGCGCCCAACTCCGCCATCTGCGCCTCGATGGCGCCGAGCCAGCGAACATCGCCACCTTCTTCAAGCAGCCGGTTGCGTTGGCGCATCGCCTTGTCGTAGTCCGACACCGCCGCCCCGTGGGAGGGGATCAGCGTGGTCACGAGGCGATCCAGAAAGCGGCGGCGGTCACTGGCGGGGCCCGAGAACAGCCCGTCCATAGCAGGGGTGAGCCACAAGACGCGCAGATACTCGCTCATCGCCTCCACCGAGCGGGCATTGGCGCCATTGATGCGCACCCGGCGTCCGGAATCGCCGAGGGACGCGCCGGTGCCAATGTCGGTGGGTCCGGCTTCGGTTTCCACCGTCGCGGCCACTGCCCAACCCGTGTCGGAGCCTTGCTCACCCACGGCGTCGAACGTCGCCCGGCGCAGCCCGCGCCCGGGCGACAGCAGGGAAATGGCCTCAAGCAGATTGGTCTTGCCTGCGCCATTGGAGCCGGTCAGAACCAGATGGCGACCATCCAGATCGAGCGCAGCGGCAGTGTAGTTGCGAAAGGCCGTCAGGCGCAGGCGCGACAGGTGGCGGATCATCGATGACCCCGCAGGAGCAATGGAGCCATCGGCTCCGCATCAATGCTCAACTTGTGAATGCCGCTCAGACCCGCATGGGCATCAGCACGTAAAGCGCGCTGGCCTCGCCCTCTTCCTTGACCAGGGTCGGCGAGCCCGCATCATTGAACATGAAGACGGCGCTTTCCGAGCGGATCTGCCCGACAATGTCCAAGAGGTAACGGGCATTAAAGCCGATCTCGAAGCCATCGGTGTCGAATTCCACCGCGAGTTCTTCGCTGGCTGTGCCGTGATCGGGATTGGTGACGGACAATTCCAAAAGGCCATCCTTGGCCGAAAGCTTGACCGCCTTGCCGCCGCGGTCCGAGGCAATGGTGGAAACGCGATCCACCGCAATGGCAAAGGAAGCGCGATCGACATTCATCTGCTTGTCGTTGTTCTTGGGCGTGACCCGATCATAATCGGGGAAGGTGCCCTCGATCAGCTTGGACAGCAGCACGACCGGACCCACGGTGAAGCGGATCTTGGTGTCGGACACCTCGACCTTGACATCGCCATCAACGCCGTCGAGTAGCTTTTGCACTTCGCCAACGGTCTTTTTAGGTACGATGATGCCCGGCATACCCTGGGCGCCCTCGGGAGCGGGCATTTCGGCACGGGCCAGGCGGTGCCCATCGGTTGCCACTGCGCGCAGCAGCGGCCCATTGGCGCTCGATTCCACCGCATGCAGATAGATGCCGTTCAGATAGTAGCGGGTTTCCTCGTTGGAAATGGCGAACTGGGTGCGCTCGATCAACTCGCGCAAGCCGCTCGCCGGCATGGAAAACTCGTGGCCAAAGGCGCCCGATTTGAGATCGGGAAAGCTGTCGGGCGAGAGGCATGCCAGGTGAAAGCGCGAGCGCCCGGAGGTCAGCAGCATCTGCTCGCCACCTTCGGTTTCAAGCCGCACTTCGGCGCCATCGGCGAGCTTGCGCACGATTTCATAAAGCGTATGGGCGGGCACCGTGGTGGTGCCCGGGGTCGAGACCATCGCGGGCACGCTTTCGGTGACCTCGATATCAAGGTCGGTGGCGCGCAGTTCCACCGCGTCCTCGGCGGCCTTGAACACCACATTGGCCAGGATTGGATAGGTGTTGCGCCGTTCAACCACCCGATGCACATGGCTCAGCGACTTGAGCAGATGATTGCGTTCGAGGGTAATCTTCATGGCAACAACTTCCAAAGCACTACGCGGCTGATCGGGCCAGCCAACACCCCGGCGAGGCGGGTTTGGACATTTACAATTTGTGAACCGATTGGCAAGGCCCGGGAGCGCGACACGCTGGCCCATTGCCCCAAAACAAGTACGGCGAGACCTCAAAGGCTCGCCGCAACTCACTTCACGCCAGGCCCGCCCTATTCCTCGAGCATGCGCTTGAGCAGTTCGATTTCCTGGGCGAGTTCCACATCGTCCTTGATCATCTGCTCGACCTTGCGCACCGAATGGAGCACGGTGGTGTGGTCGCGCCCGCCAAAGCGGCGGCCGATCTCGGGCAGCGAGCGCGAGGTCAGGGCCTTGGCAAGGAACATCGCGATCTGGCGCGGCCGCACCACATCGCGCGAGCGGCGCGCGGACAGCAACTCGTTGCGCGGCACCTTGTAGTGGCGCGACACCATTTTGAGAATGTCCTCGATGCGCACGCGCTTGGCGTCATGGGTGCGGATGAGGTCGCCCAAGGTCTTTTCGGCCAGCGGCACGGTGATGAGTTCGCCGGTCAACTGGTTGGCGGCCACCAGACGGTTGACGGCGCCATCCAGATCGCGGCCATGGCTGACCACGGCACGGGCGACATAATCGAGCACGGGCGCGGGGAAATGCATGCCAAAGCGCGCGGTCGCCTGATCGGCGCGGCGCTGTACGATGGAGCGGCGCAGTTCCACGTCAAAGCCCGAGATGGGCACAACCAGCCCGCCAGAAAGGCGCGAGCGCACGCGCTCGTCGAGCATTTCGAGATCGCGCGGCGGCGCATCGCCGGCCACGACGACCTGCTTGGCGCCCGTCAGGAGCGTACCCAGCGTATGGCCGAATTCGGTAGCCGACTTGCCCTGCAGGAACTGCATGTCATCGATCAGCAGCAGATCGACCCGGCGCAACCATTCCTTGAAGCCGAGCGCGGACTGGCGCTGCACGGCGGTGATGAAATGGTACATGAAGTGGTCGGCGGTCAGATAGACGATGTTCTTGGTGGCATCGGCCTGCTGGGTGGCATGGGCGATGGCATTGAGCAGGTGCGACTTACCCAAGCCCACGGTGGAATGAATGTAAACCGGGTTGAAGGTCACGGTGTCATTGGCGGCGGCCTGCGCGATCTGGCGGGCAACGCCCAGTGCCATTTCGTTGGCGGCGCCGGCGACAAATGTATCGAAGGTCATGCGCGGATCGATGCCGCTGCCCGAAAGGGCATCGCCCTTGGGGGCGGGAGCTTCGCGGCCAATCCGCGTCACGGTCGCCGAGGGCTGTGGCGACTGCGCGGGCGCAGCGGCGGCGCTTTCGGCGGGCGCCGATTCAGCCACTAGGGTCGGGCGCTGGCGGGGCTGGCCATTGACGCGCAACGTGACCTGGAGCCGGGTGATCGCTTCATCATCCAGGCGGAACGCTTCCACAATGCGATCGGCATAATTTGACTGAACCCAGGAACACAGAAACCGGGTGGGGGCAGACAGATGCACCACTTCGCCGGCGATTTCCTCGAGTTCGAGGCGGGCGAACCAGGAGGTGAACACATCCTCGCCAACCGCAGTTTTGAGGCGGGCACGGACCCGGCTCCAGAGCTGACGCTGATCGGCTGAGGGAAACTCGGCTTCGTTCACGGCAGACACCTCGCCCATGCTGGTCGACGAAAAGGAAGAAGCGTTGGATCGGTCCCAATCTGCTCTTCCGGCGGCAATCTGCTGCTTCATATTCTGGTGCCCCATTCGTGTTGCCGCCCCGTCCGCAAGATCGGGCCGGCCTGGTTTGTTATGGCGGCGGAGGGTCTCCGCAGCCAAAGCTTCGCCATTGCGTCCCAAAGCTGTGGACGCAAAGAAGTATCGTTGGCGGCGCAAGCCACCATTGGCTATTTACGTTCTTGTCGCTGAACCCAACCGGAGTCGGTTAGTGGGCTTTTGTTCTTGATGCAGGTCCGGACCGGACCGGATGAACCAATTTCACCGCTGCCATCGTCACCGCACTTCGCCTCGCCATTGCTGCCAAAGCGACCCAATCCATAAGCCTATTCGACCCGTCAACTCGGTTCGGATGGCGCTTTTCGCGTCCCGTCCTGAGCTGACGAGAGGCATTCTAGAGTGTGGGTTTTGGGCTCGCAACACGTGAATTTTTCAAAATGGGGGTTGACTCGCCCGGCCTCCGTTAACCTCCAGCAAGGGCTCTGTGCCCCCCTCGCTCAAAGCTCTGTGACTCCACGATGAATCGCGTAGCAAGCGCTTTGTGAAGGCGAAAAAAATATTTCGACCGGCCGGCAAATTCGACGGTCTCTGGGAAATTGGAAGCTGCGGCCGACAACGCAGAATCAAGGCAAGCCTTTGATTGTGCCGCGCTTTTTGTCGCAGCGCTTTGTCACACCCTTTGGCGTGCCGCATTCACGCAGCTGACACAATCTGCCGCCAAAGGCAAAAAAGCACCCCGCGATCGGGCAATAAAAAAGGGCCCCTTGCGGGGCCCGTTCAATGCTTGGCTCGTTCCTGCAAAGGCAGGGATCAGACGCTCAAAGCCTTAACGCGGTTGTTGAGGCGAGACACCTTGCGAGCAGCCAGATTGGCATGGACGATGCCCTTGGTGGCAGCCCGGTTGATCTCGGGCTCAGCGGCACGGAGCGCCTGCATGGCAGTGGCGTGATCGCCGGCAACAATGGCTTCCTCAACCTTGCGGATGAAGGTGCGAACGCGCGAGCGGCGCGACTTGTTGACCGCGGTGCGGGCTTCAATCTTTCGGGTAGCCTTTTTGGCTGAAGGCGTATTGGCCATAACGGTCCTCTTGCGGTCCATCCGGACGAGATGCGCAAAATGCGCAGCAGGGTACGGGGCGAAATGAAAGCGGCGGCACAGGAGCCGCCAGGTCGTGGGCTCTATAGGGGATAGGCCGGCAGGCGTCAACTGGATTCACCCGCGCTCCGCTCAGGGCTGCCCCTGGCAAACCGGACAAAAGAAGGTGGACCGGCCGGACTGCACGATGCGCTCGATTGTACCCGTACAGCCCGGGGTGGGGCAAGGCTGCCCTTCCCGGTCGTAAACGGCAAACCGATGCTGGAAATAACCCGATCCCCCCTCCGCATTGCGGAAGTCGCGCAGGGTCGAGCCCCCCACTTCGATGGCCTCGATCAGCACCTGCCGCGTGGCATTGACCAGCGCTTCGAGCGCCGGCTTGGGCGCGCCATCCTTGTGGAGCAGCGTTCCGGCCAAAACGGTCGGGTGAATATGGGCACGATGCAGCGCTTCGGCGACATAGATATTACCCAGCCCCGCCACCACGCGCTGATCGAGCAGCGCGGCCTTGATCGGGCTCTTCTTGCCCTTGAGCGCCGCGCTCAGGCTTTCCACATTGAATTGGTTGCCCAGCGGCTCGGGCCCCAGGCCCGCCAGGTACGGGCTTTGGGTGATGTCTTCGTAGTAATCGACAAAGCCGAAGCGGCGCGGATCAGCATAGATCAGGTGCGAGCGGCCATGAACGGGATGAGAAATCTCCCAAACCATATGGTCGTGCTTGGGCACGGGCTCGAGCTCATAATAGCGCGGCGGCTTGTCGATGGGGTGCTCGGCAAAGCGATACGCCCCCGTCATCCCGAGATGGCTCAACAGCGTTGCGCCACTCGAGAGCTCCATCAGCAGGTATTTGGCCCGCCGCCCGACATGGCGCACGCTCTGGCCTTCCAGCTTTTCCTTCAAACCCGGCGGAAAGGGAAAGCGCAGGTTTTCGCGGTGCAAAGTCACCTTGTCGATGCGCGCGCCCTCGAGCCATGGCGCGAGGCCCCGGCGCACCGTTTCGACCTCGGGCAGTTCTGGCATCCTCGGCTCCTGGCGCTTGTGCTGCTTTGCGCCATGGCAAAGCGAGGCGGGCTTCGCTATGGTGCGGCGCAAACCAAGGCCCCCAGCGTTCAAGAGTTCCATGCCATGACCGACACGCGCGAGACCACCCATTTCGGCGAGCAAACTGTCGCGCTCGAAGACAAGCAGGGCATGGTCAATGCCGTGTTTCACGGCGTCGCCGATCGTTATGACCTGATGAACGACCTGATGAGCGGGGGCGTGCACCGCATCTGGAAGGATGCGATGGTCACCGAGCTGAGCCCGCCCAAATCGGGCACAAGGCCTTATCGCGTCCTCGATATGGCGGGCGGCACCGGCGACATTGCCGAGCGCATCATCAATCGCTCGGTGGGTTATGCCGAGGTCGTCGTTTCCGACATTAATTCGGACATGCTGCGCGTCGGCGCCCAGCGGGCGCGCGAATGGCGCTACCCCGACCAGGTGAGCTTTGTCGAGGCCAATGCCGAGGCCCTCCCCTTCCCCGACAACAGCTTTGACGCCTATACGATCGCCTTTGGCATCCGCAATGTGCCGCGCATCCCCCTCGCACTTTCGGAGGCCCACCGGGTGCTCAAGCGCGGCGGGCGCATTCTCGTGCTCGAATTTTCCCAGGTGGATGTGCCCGGGCTCGATGCGCTTTACCGCCAGTTCTCCGACCGGGTGATCCCGCCTATGGGACGGCTCGTCACCGGCGACGCCCAGCCTTATCAGTATCTGGTGGAATCGATCCGCAAATTCCCCTCCCCGCCCGCCTTTTCGGCCATGTTGACCCAGGCGGGCTTCAAGCGGGTCAAGCATACCGCCATGACCGGCAATATCGCGGCGCTGTTCAGCGGCTGGAAGCTCTAGCCCATGTGGTTGTCGCCCTATTTTCGCCTGGCGCGAGCCGGCTTTGTGCTGGCGCGCGAAGGCGCCCTGTCGATCATCCCCAGGGAAAGCCTGCCGCCGGCGCTGCGCGCCCCCATTGCGCTGGGGCGCCTTGTGGAGCGGCCCCAAGTGCGCCGCACCGGCCATGTGGAGCGGCTCAACCGCGCCCTGCGGCTCCTCGGCCCGACCTATGTGAAATTCGGCCAAACGCTGGCGACCCGGCCCGACGTCGTGGGGCCCGAGGTTGCCGCCGACCTGCAGGGCCTGCAGGACCGGATGGAGCCGTTCGACCCCAAGCTCGTCCCCGATATTCTGTCGCAGGCGCTCGGCCCCAAGGCCGAACAGTTGCGCGACATCTCGGCGCCGGTCGCGGCCGCCTCCATTGCCCAGGTGCACAAGGCGCGGCTCGTGCCCACCGGCGCCGCCCCGACCACCGTTGCGGTCAAGATCCTGCGCCCCGGGATCGTGCAAAGCTTTGCCGCCGATATCGAGAGCTTTTATGCCGGCGCGCGCCTGTTCGAACGGCTCGCGCGCAAGCTGCGGCGCCTGCGTCCGCTCCAGGTGGTGGAAACGCTCGACCGCTCGGCCCGGCTCGAACTCGATCTGCGCCTGGAAGCGGCGGCCATCTCAGAAATGGCCGAGAACATCAAGAGTGACACGGGCTTTGTGATCCCCACTGTCAGCTGGGATCACACCGCGCAAAATGTTCTGACGACGACCTGGGTCGAGGGCATTCCCGTCCGCGACCTCGCGGCACTCGATGCGGCGGGGATCGATCGCAAGGTTCTGGCCGCCAATATCCTGCAGAGCTTTTTGAAGCACGCCATCCGTGACGGCTTTTTCCATGCCGACATGCATCCAGGCAATCTCTTTGCCGCGCCCGGCAGCAATGACGTGATCGCCGTCGATTTCGGCATCATGGGCCGGATCGGGCGCTCCGAGCGCCGGTTCCTGGCCGATATTCTTTACGGTTTCATCACCCGCGATTATCGCCTAGTGGCCGAGCGGCATTTCGAGATCGGCTATGTGCCCGCCAACCAGTCGGTGGACGATTTCGCCCTCGCCATCCGCTCCATTGGCGAGCCGCTGCATGGCCGCACCGCCGCCGATATCTCCATGGCGCGGGTGCTGGGGCAGCTTTTTGCCGTCACCGACCTGTTTTCCATGCAAACCCAGCCGCAACTGGTGCTGCTGCAAAAATCCATGGTGCTGGTGGAAGGGGTCGCGCGGGCCCTCGATCCCGATCTCGATATCTGGTCGCTGGCCGAGCCGGTCGTCGGCGATTGGCTGCGCCGGGAAGCCGGGCCCATGGGCCGGATCGATGATCTCAAGCGCGGCTTTGAGGTCTTTACCGATGCGAGCAAGCGCGTGCCCACCATCCTGGCGGAAGCCGAACTCGTTCTGGCGCAAACCCGGCTCGAGCAACAGGCGCGGCTGCGCGATGCCGGCAATCGCCTTCCTCTCGCCCTTGGAGCAGGGGCGCTGCTGCTGCTTGGCATCCTCATTGGCGCGGTGCTCTAGCCCATGAGCCCGCTTTCCATCCCCCTCCGCTGGCTGCCCCATGGCGAGGGCCTCCCCCTGCCCGCCGCCCAAACCAGCGGCGCCGCCGGCATGGACCTGCAGGCCGCCATCCCGGCGGGCGAAGTTCTCGTGCTCGCGCCCGGCCGGCGGGCGCTGGTGCCCTGCGGCTTTGCCATGGCGCTCCCCGCCGGCTTTGAAGCGCAGGTGCGGCCCCGCTCGGGCCTGGCGCTCCGACACGGGGTCACCGTCCTCAACGCGCCGGGCACGATCGACTGCGATTATCGCGGCGAGATCTGCGCCCTCCTCATCAATCTGGGGCAGGAGCCGTTCGATATCCGCCGCGGCGAGCGCATCGCCCAGCTTCTCGTGGCGCCCGTCACCCCGGCACAGTTCGGCGTACAGAGCGTTCTTGATGACACCGGCCGCGGCGCCAATGGGTTTGGCTCCACCGGCGTGATCACGCCATAACTGAGGGGGTGCCGCTTGCCCGCTGACCCCACCCCACTCTCACCCGAGGAAACGCGGCGCTATGGGCGCCACCTCGTGCTCAAGGGCATGGGCGGGGCCGGGCAACAAGCGCTCAAGCGCGCCCGGGTGCTGGTGGTGGGTGCGGGCGGGCTGGGCAGCCCCGTTATCGCCTATCTCGCCGGCGCCGGCATTGGCACGCTCGGCATTGTCGATCACGACACGGTGTCGCTGTCCAATTTGCATCGGCAGGTGATCCATACGGGCGCTGGCATCGGCACCAACAAGGCCCAAAGCGCCGCTGACTTTGCTGAATCGCTCAACCCGCATGTGCAACTGGTGCCCCATGCCGCCGCCGTCACCGCGGGCAATGCGGAAGCGCTCCTCGCCCAATACGATCTGGTGCTGGATGGCACCGACAATCTCGCCACGCGCCGCATCACCGCCGCCGCCGCCGCCAAGCTTGGCCTGCCGCTGGTTTCGGGTGCTGTCTCGATGTTTGCGGGCCAGGTAACGGTGTTTGCCCCGGGGGGCCCGCCCTTTGCGGCGCTTTACCCGGCGGCAGCTGACGATGCCGATCTGCCCTCCTGCGAGGCCACGGGCATTATCGGCCCGCTCACCGGGGTGATCGGCACGCTGATGGCGATGGAAGCGGTCAAGCTCATCACCGGCATCGGCACCCCCCTCGTCGGGCGGGTGCTGGTTTATGACGGCAAGGACGCCCGGTTTTCCGAGTTCGCCCTCTAACAACCTCAGGCGTCGGGGTGCTTGAAGACGAGCGCCGCATTGGTGCCGCCAAAGCCAAAGCTGTTGGACAGCACCACGCCCAGATCCACATTGTCGCGCCGTTCGCGCAAAATGGGCATGTCCTCGAAGGCCGGGTCGAGATTGGCGATATTGGCGCTCTGGGCAATGAAGCGGTGCTTCATCATCAGGATCGAATAGATCGCCTCATGCACGCCAGTCGCACCCTGCGAATGGCCGGTCAGCGACTTGGTCGCGGCGATCGGCGGGCAATTGTCCTCGTTGCCGAACACGGCGCGCAGGGCCTCGATCTCCTTGAGATCGCCCACTGGCGTCGAAGTGGCATGGGGATTGATGTAGTCGACCTTCTGCTTCACGTCGCGCAGCGCCAGGCGCATGCAGCGCTCGGCGCCTTCGCCGGAAGGAGCCACCATATCGACGCCATCGGATGTTGCGCCATAGCCGATCAGCTCGGCATGGATGGTGGCGCCGCGGGCAATGGCGTGGTCGCGCTCTTCGAGCACCAGAACGCCCGCGCCGCCCGAGATCACGAAGCCATCGCGGTCGCGGTCATAGCAGCGCGAAGCGCGTTCCGGCGTCGCGTTATAGCTCGAGGACATGGCGCCCATGGCGTCGAACAGGTTCGACAGCGTCCAGTCGAGATCCTCGTGCCCGCCGGCAAACATGATGTTTTGCTGGCCGAGCATGATCTGCTGGGCGGCATTGCCGATGCAGTGCTTGGAGGTCGCGCAGGCGGCGGTGATGGAATAATTGATGCCCTTGATGCCAAACGCCGTCGCCAGGGTTGCCGAAGCGGTCGAACCCATCGCCTTGGGCACGGCCAGCGGCCCGATGCGCTTGGGCCCTTTTTCGCGGGTGATGTCGGCGGCCTCGACGATGGTGCGGGTGGAGCTGCCGCCCGAGCCCATCACGATGCCGGTCATCTCGTTGGAAATATCGGCGGCGTCCAGCCCGGCATCGGCGATGGCCTGTTGCATGGCTAGATAGTTCCAGGCGGCGCCGCGCCCCATGAAGCGCGTGGTGCGCCGATCAAGCTCGGCAAAGGGATCCAGCATCGGATCGCCCTTGACCTGGCTGCGGAAGTTCAGATCGGCATAATCCTGGGCAAAGGAAATGCCGGGCCGGGCGGTACGCAGGCTTTCGGTCACATCGGCAACCGAATTGCCGATGGAAGAAATAATGCCCATGCCGGTCACGACGACGCGTTTCATCTGTTTCCGCTCCTAGGTGTGGGTGCCCGTTGAACCGGACCCCTCGGCTTGTTGGGTAAAAGGGGCTCAGGCGACCTTTTGTTCGCCCATTTGGCTGTCGGTGAACAGGCCTACCCGCAGGTCCTTGGCCTCATAGATCACCTTGCCGTCAGCCTTGACCCAGCCATCGGCAATGCCCAGCGTCAGTCGCCCGCGCATCACGCGCTTGAGGTCGATGGCATATTCCACCAGCTTGACGTCATTGGTGACCTGGCCGGTGAACTTGATTTCCCCGCCCAGCGCACGGCCGCGACCGGGCTGGCCGATCCAGCTGAGGAAAAACCCGGTCATCTGCCAGATGGCATCGAGCCCCAGGCAACCCGGCATCACCGGATCGCCGACGAAATGGCACTGGAAGAACCACAGGCTTGGATCGACATCGAGTTCGGCCCGCACCTGGCCCTTGCCGAAGGCGCCACCGGTATCATCGATATGGGTGATGCGATGGAACATCAGCATGGGCGGAGCGGGCAGGCGCGCATCGCCTTGCCCGGGCAATTCACCCCGGCCGTGAGCCAGGAGTTCTTCGTATCCAAAAGCGTGCTGGCGCTCGGCCATGGCCTGGCTCCTTATGTTTAAATCGTCTCGTATAGGCGCGCAGGGGGAGGGTCAAGGGATCGGGGGCATCCCGTTAGCCCTCCCAGGCGCTCTAGCTTGTCCTAAACGCCCGCCAAAGCTATAAGGTCCGGACTATTGATCCCGATCTTGCGTTTCAAGGACCCCATGTCAGAGCGATCCCAGACCCTCCGACCTGTTCCTTCCCGTAAACCGTGTCTCACGGCCGTGCTGCGCATGGCGGGATTGCGCCCGACCCGGCAGCGCGTGGCCCTGGCCGAACTGTTGTTTGGCGGCCCGCATCGCCATGTCAGTGCCGAGCAGCTGCACGGCGAAGCCAGCTTGGCACGGGTCAATGTGTCGCTGGCAACAATCTACAATACCCTCCACCAGTTCCACCAGGCGGGCTTGCTGCGCGAAGTGGCGGTGGATGCATCGCGCTCTTATTTCGATACCGATACCTCCGACCACCACCATTTCTATGTCGAGGACGAGCAGCGCATGATCGACATTCCGGCCTCTTCGGTGGAGTTCCGGACCCTGCCTGAAGCTCCCCATGGCATGCAGGTGAGCCATGTGGATGTGGTGATCCGGGTGCGCAAGCAGGCCCAGTAAAGGGCTAGAAAACTGCAGCTTTGGCGTGCCCTCCACCTCGGAGTGCAGGCCTGGTGCGGGGCTCCGGTCAGCCCCTCCGGGTGCTTGGCGGGTGACAAAAGCGTGACCCACCGGCATATTGCGCCGCAACGGAAACAGCAAAACGGGTGGCTGATGCGGCCAAAGGTCAATCTGAATGCCTATTTCGAGCGAATCGGCTTTGCCGGCTCCATCGCTCCAACTCTTGGCACGCTCGACCAGCTGGTGCAGCTGCATCCAGCCAGCATTCCCTTTGAAAATCTCGATCCCCTGCTGGGCGAACCGGTGCTGCTCGATCAGGCGAGCCTTGAGCGCAAGCTCCTGGCCGACAATCGCGGCGGCAACGCCTTTGAGCACAACAGCCTCTTGCTGAGCATGCTGGGCGAGCTCGACTATACCGCCCGCCCTCTGCTGGCCTCGGTGCTCTGGCCCAGCCCGCAGACCGAAATCGATCCGGATCTGCATCTGATCGTGCTGGTCGAGCTTGCCGGGCAGACCTATCTCGCCGATGCCGGCTTTGGCGCCATGACCCCCACCGCGCCGCTCAAGCTGCGCGCCGATGTGGAGCAGACCACTCCCCATGGCGATTATCGCCTCCTGGGCGGGGATCCGCGCTGGGAGCTGCAGGCCAAGCTCGGCGAGGACTGGGTGCCGCTCTATAGCTTTGACGCCAACGCCGAAGGCGATATCGCAGCGTCCAACCAGTATGTCTGGAGCGATCCCGCCTCCTCGCAGCGCCGT
The DNA here is from genome assembly GCF_058133495.1 of Devosia sp. Z6_126. Lineage (NCBI taxonomy): Bacteria > Pseudomonadati > Pseudomonadota > Alphaproteobacteria > Hyphomicrobiales > Devosiaceae > Devosia > Devosia sp. Z6_126. Next base: position 747,514 of record NZ_JBYUNO010000001.1, read on the forward strand.
ACGCTGACCGCGGCCCTCTCCCCCAAGGGCAGCCGGATCGTGCTTACTGGCAACCAGCTAAGCCTGCCCGGTCCCGAAGGCGAGCCCGAGCAGCGGACCCTCACCAACGAGGCCGAACTGCGCGAAGCCCTGATGGCCAATTTCGGCATCACCTTGCCCGAAAGCGAGTTGCTCGACGCCAAGCTCCTCGCGATCCTTGCCGGCGCCAATCCGCTCACCACCTGATGGCCCCGGTGGTGCCCCGCCCCGACCGGATCCGCGCCTTTCCCAACGCGGCCGCCTGGGAAGCGTGGCTCGCCGAACACCACGGGAGCGAGCCCGAATTGTGGCTGCGCATTTTCAAGAAGGGCAATGGCACCCCCACGGTTACCTATGCCGAGGCGCTCGACGTCGCCTTGTGCTGGGGCTGGATTGACGGCATCCGCAAATCCTGGGACGAGGCCTCGTTTCTGCAGCGCTTCACGCCCCGGCAGCCCCGCAGCATCTGGAGCCAGGTCAATCGCGATCATGTCTCGAGACTGATTGCCCAGGGGCGCATGACCGAGCACGGCCTGCGCCAGGTCGAGGCTGCCAAGGCCGATGGCCGTTGGGACGCCGCCTATGCGTCCCCCAGCAAGATGGACATACCGGCCGACTTGATGGCGGCGATTGCCGCCGATCCTGCCGCTCTCGCGACCTTTGAGGGGCTGAGCAAGACCAACCGCTTTGCCCTGGCGTTTCGCCTCGCCAATTTGCGCACCCCTGCCGGTCGCGCTCGCAAGATCGCCGAGTTCGTCGCCATGCTGGCCCGCGGTGAGGCCATTTACCCCCAGACCAGGGACACGCCCAAATGAGTGTGCCGGGCATGGACAAGCTCGGGCACATGCAGGACAAGGCGGGTCTTGCCACCACGCGCAACTGGAACACCATACTTAAGGCGGCCTGCCCCACATGATCACCATTTTTGGCTCCACCAATCTCGACCAGATCGGCACTGTCACCCGCTTGCCCAGCCCAGGTGAAACGGTGGCCGGCGGCACGTTTTCGGTTTCCCCCGGGGGCAAGGGGGCCAATCAGGCTCTGGCTGCCCGCCGCGCCGGGGCGGAAGTGCGCCATGTATCGGCCGTAGGCAACGACGTCTTCGCCCAGGCAGCGCTCGAGCTGCTCAAGGCCGATGGGGTTGATCTCAACGAGGTCAAGATTGCCGCCGAGCCCACCGGCATTGCCATGATCCTGGTGGACGCCCAGGGCGAAAACGTCATTGCGGTGCTGCCGGGCGCCAATGGCACTTTGAGCCCGGCTGATGCCGATGCCGCCGTTTCGGGGCTCCAGGCGGGTTCGGTGCTGCTGCTGCAGCAGGAGATCCCGCAGGACGCCACGCAACGCGCGCTGGAGCTCGCCCGCGAGCGCGGGGCGATCTCGATCCTCAACACCGCCCCTTTCCTGCCCACCACCGCCGCGATCGCGACGCAGGCGAACATCCTCGTCGCCAATGAAAGCGAGTTTGCGCTGCTCTGCGGTGAAAGCCATGCCGACATCATGGTGGCAATGCAGGATTGGGCCATCCAGCACAACCAGACCGTGATCGTGACCCTCGGCGGCGATGGCGCGCGGGCCGCGACCCCGGAAGGCGTCATCAGCGTGCCAGCCCTGCCGATCACCCCTGTCGACACGGTTGGCGCGGGCGATACGTTCTGCGGCTATCTCGCTGCCGGGCTCGATGCTGGGCTGTCGCTTGAGGCCGCAGTGCGGCGCGCAACGGCGGCGGCGAGCCTGGCTTGCCTCAAACCCGGAGCCCAGCCCGCCATCCCCCGCGCCGCCGAGCTTGAGCCCTACGGGCAGTAGGGCCCAAAAGCAAAAAGGCAGGCCACTGGCCTGCCTTTGCATACCTTTGAAGCGCCAGCGCTTACTTGGGCGCCAGCACCATCACCATCTGGCGGCCTTCCGAGCGCGGCTGCGACTCGACCTTGGCCAGGGCTTCCATCTGGTCCTTGACCTTGATGAGCAGTTGCATGCCGATTTCCTGGTGCGCCATTTCGCGGCCACGGAAACGCATTGTCACCTTGACCCGGTCACCCTCGTCGAGGAAGCGCTGAACGGCCTTCATCTTGGTCTCGTAGTCGTGCGTATCGATATTGGGACGCAGCTGGACTTCCTTGACCTCGATCACCTTCTGCTTCTTGCGCGCTTCGGCCGCCTTTTTCTGGGCAGCATATTTGAAGCGGCCGAGATCGAGCATCTTGGCAACCGGCGGCTGGGCGTTAGGCGAGATCAGCACCAGATCAAGGCCTGCTTCCTGGGCTTCAGTCAGCGCCTCGCGCGTTCGGACAATGCCGCGGTTCTCACCTTCGGCATCGATCAACTGAACATCAGGGCTGGTGATATCCTCATTGGAGAGCGGCCCATCTTTCTGGGGCGTAACGGGTCTCATGGGACGGCGAATGGCGGGCGTTCCTTGTGTAGTTAAACAAAGTGGTGAAAACAGGCGTAAAATCGTGGTAGCGGCACCGGAAGTCAACTGCACAAGCAGGGATTTCTTGCCTGCTGGGCGTTCGGGGCCACACTAAAGCGCTCTTGAGCCGCTTTGCGTTCCCAACTGGATAATGATTGGTGCATTTCATGGTTGAGCCATCCTTGCTTTCCGTTGGCACAGGCGACGCTGCCCGGCCCATTGCCGTGGCGCGGCGGGAGGGTGCAAAGCCCGGCATTTTCTGGCTCGGCGGTTTTCGCTCGGACATGAATGGCAGCAAGGCGCTGGCGCTTGATGCCCTGGGCGCCGAACAGGGTCTTGCCGTCACCCGCTTCGATTATTCCGGCCATGGCGCTTCGGGGGGCGATTTCAATGAGGGCACGATCAGCCGCTGGCTCGAGGAAGCCCAGTCGGTGTTTGCCACCACGACCGGGCCGCAGATCATCGTCGGCTCCTCCATGGGCGGCTGGCTCGCCCTCCTGTTGGTACGCGCCATGCTCGCGCAAGGCGATCATCGGGTCGCCGGTCTGGTATTGATCGCCCCAGCCGTGGACATGACGCAGGACCTGATGCTGGCGCAGTTCACCCCGGCCGAGCACGACGCCCTGAGCAACCAAGGCTATGTCGAGCAGCCCTCTGATTATTCACCCGAGCCCTATCGCCTGACCCGCGGCCTCCTCGAGGACGGGGAACAGCACCTCCTGTTTGGCGCGGTGATCGAAACCGGCTGCCCGGTGCATATCCTCCAGGGCGGGCAGGATACCGACGTGCCCCAGGCCCATGCCATCAAGCTCGTCACCCACCTGCTGCATGACCCCGTCACCCTGACGCTGATCCCCGATGGCGACCATCGCCTCAGCCGACCCGAGGATCTGGAGCGGCTGCGCGCGGCGGTGCTGGCGCTGGCCTAGAACGCCAAGACCGCCTAGCGGCGCGCGTTCAGCCGGCTCTTTTGCGTGCCATCGGGGGCAAAATTGTCCGGGCTCAGCCAGCGCTCGAACTCGGCGCGCAGATCGGGCCATTCGCTGTCGATGATGGAAAACCACGCCGTATCGCGGCTTTCGCCCTTGACGATCCGGTCCTGCCGGAACAGCCCCTCATAGGCAAAGCCGAAGCGCCTCGCCGCGGCCTTGGACGGCTCGTTGCGATTATTGCACTTCCACTCAAAGCGCCGGTAACCCAGATCGTCAAAGGCGTGGCGGGCAAACAGATACAGCGCCTCGGTCGCCAGGGGCGTGCGCGCCATGTTCGGCCCCCAATAAACGCCACCGATTTCGATCGAGGCATGTTCGGGAAAGATGCGCATCCAGGCCTGCCGCCCAAGGGCGCGACCTGTGCGCTGGTCAACCACGGCAACAAAGCGATCGGCTCCGGCATTGACCGCAGCGATCCAGCTTTCGAGCTCCCCGACGCTTTGGGGGGGATATTCCCCCAGCCAGCGATAGCGCTCGTCCATATCCGGCCCTTGCGATGCCGCGAGGAGATCGGGCGCATGCCTGGCTTCCAGCGGCTCGAGCCGCACCAGGCGCCCTTCGAGCACCTGCCGTTCGGGCGCCGATTTGGCTGGCGCCACGCTCACTTGCCTTCACCCGCCAAGATACCGGCCAGCCCTTCGCGATAGGTCGGGTAAAGCAGCTCGATCCCGAGCGCCTCCTTGATGGCGCGGTTGGCAACGCGCTTGTTGTCGGCATAAAACGAGTGCTGCATCGGCGTCAGCTCCGCATCGGCATAGGCAATCTCGGGGGGCGGCGTGACCCCAAGGAGGTCAGCGGCATGGGTCACGAGGTCCTGCGGCGGCGCCGGCTCGTCATCGCTCAGATTAAAGGTCCCCGCCAGCCGCTGCTGCGCCGCGAGCGCGGTGATCCGGCCAATATCCTCAACATGAATGCGGTTGAACACCTGCTCGGGCTTGACCAGCCGCCGCGCCGTGCCGTCGCGCAGCTTGTCGAAGGTCGAGCGCCCCGGCCCATAGATACCGGCCAGCCGCAAAATCGCCAGCCCCACCCCGCGCTCCCCGGCATAATCACGCCAGGCGGCTTCCGCCGCCACCCGCCGGTCCGAGCGCTCGTTGCGCGGCACCAGCGGCACGGTTTCATCGATCCAGGCGCCGCCGAAATCGCCGTAAACGCCCACGGTGGAATAATAGCACAGCCATTGCAAATCGGGCGCGGCATCGAGATCGGCCCGGTGCTGGCTGAGCGCCGGATCGCCCGCGGCATCAGGGGCGATGGACAACACGACATGGGTGGCAGCCTGCAAATCCGCGCTCAACGCTTCGCTCGGCGCATCCCCCGAAAATAGGTGGGCGGCAATGCCGTTGTCGCGCAGCAACGCCGCCTTTTCAAGTGACCGCACCGTGCCGGCAATGCTGGCCGCCGGATCGAGGGCCCGCACCTGCTCGACGGCGGCCAGGGACGAAAAGCCGAGGCCGAAAAAGAAGAATTTCATTGCAGCACTGCCGTCCATTCCTCGCGCACCTGCGCGTCGGTTTCATCAGGCGCATACTGCGCGCGATAAGCGGCGCCGTCATCATCAACCGCCAGCCGCCGCGTGGCCCACACCGCCGCGCCGCGCACCAGCGGCTCGGGATCGGCCAGGCGGGCCGCGGCCAGCGGCAGCAGGGCGACATCCCCACTATTGCCCACGGCAATCAGCACATTGCGCAAGAAGCGGGCATGTCCAATGCGCTTGATTGGGGAGCCGGCAAAGAGCGCCCGGAACCCGGCATCATCGAGTTGCACCAGACCGGACAGCGCCGGGCGGTCCAGCTCCTCGCGCGCCTGCAGCCGCGCTTCTTGGCTTTGCTTGGCAAATTTGTTCCAGGGGCAGACGGCGAGGCAATCATCGCAGCCATAGATGCGGTTGCCCATTGGGACACGAAATTCGAGCGGAATGGGCCCCTTGTGCTCGATATTGAGGTAAGCCAGGCACCGCCGGGCATCGAGGCGATAAGGGGCGGGAAAGGCATTGGTCGGGCAGACATCAAGGCAGCGCGTGCAGGTGCCGCAGCTTGAGCGATGCGGCTGGTCAGCCGGCAGTTCGGCCGAAGTAAAGATCGCGCCCAAGAACTGCCAGCCCCCCCAGTCGCGGCTGACCAAAACGCTGTGCTTGCCCTGCCAGCCCAGGCCCGCGGCTTCCGCCAGCGGCTTTTCCATCACCGGGGCGGTGTCGACGAACACCTTGACATCGGCGCCTGCGCGCCGCGCCAGCAGGCCCGCCAGTTCCTTGAGCTTGCCCTTGATGATCTCGTGATAATCGCGATTGCGCGCATAAACCGAAATGGCGCCATGGGAGGGATGTCCCAGCGCTTCGAGCGGATCGCTTTCCGGGCCATAATTGAAGCCGAGGAGAATGATCGAGCGCGCTTCGGGCCACAGACCCTGGGGGCTCGCGCGCCGTTCGGGCGTTTCGGCCATCCAGTCCATGTCGCCATGCCAGCCCGCTTCGAGCGCCGCCTCGAGCTTGGCGGGCAGGTCCGGGCGCGCATCGGCGCGGGTAATGCCAAAGCTCGAAAACCCCAGCGCCCTCGCGCGCTCGCGCAGCTCGGTCACGAGCTTTTCGGGTGCGGTTGCAGCACCGGCGCTCGCCTTCCCCTCAGCGGGGGTCGACAAACCCTCCAGCAGTTGGGGAAGGTGCAGTTGCATGGTCGCTAAAAATCCAGATCGGCATAGCCGGCATGGGGCGGCATCGCCACCACGCGGTCATTGAGCAGGGTGCGGAAGGCCGGGCGCGACTTGATGCGCGAATACCAGTCGCGCGTTTCACCCGCCTTGTTCCAGTCCATGTCACCGAGGTAATCGAGGGTGGAAAAATGCGCCGCCAGCGCAAAATCGGCCAGGGTCATGCTGTCGCCACCCAGCCAGGAGCGCGTCGCCAGCAGCCAGTTGAAATAGAGCATATGCTCGGTCAGGTTCGCCTTGGCCACCCGCAGCACCGATGGGTCGGGGGTGGCGCCGCGCTGGTCGCGCTTGACGATCTTTTCCTCGAGAATATAGCGCGTCACTTCCTCGTTGAGCTTGGTCAGGATCCATTCCAGCAGCCGCCACATCTCGGCGCGCGGTCCCGGATCGGCCGGCACGAGGCCCGAGACCACATTGGGCGACCAGAGGTCCTCGACCATATGAATTGCCGCCAGAATGCCGACAATGGGCGTGTCGCTGTCATCGAGCAGGATGGGCAGGGTCGCGGCAGGGTTGATCTCGAGCAGCGTGGGTTCGCGCAGCCACGGCTTGATCTCCTCCATGTCGAGCGGCACGCCGTATTCCGCGCACATCAGGCGAATAATTCGGGAGGACGGATCAAGGGGATGGTGCAGCAGACTTGGCATGCGGGATGCTCTTGTTAAGTTCAGGCTGGTGTTCAGATCAGGCTGGTGTTCGGGCCGGTTGCTCGCCCGCCTTGGCGCTCGGAGCGAAGCAGTTTAAGACCCCCCGGCGCTGCCACGCGGCTAGCTAGTGGAGTTAGGGGATCAGATGAACGCCGATCAAGGTCTTTTTGTGCCGCTGGTCCTTGGAATACTCGAAGGGCTTACCGAATTCCTGCCAGTTAGCTCCACCGGGCACCTGCTCCTGGCCGGCCACTTCTTCGGTTTGACCCAGCCCGCGACCTTTATCGTGCTGATCCAGCTGGGGGCGATCCTGGCTGTCCTCACGGTTTATTTCGCCAAATTGGGCCTGCTGATCCGCGATGCGCTGACCGGCAAGCCCTATGCCTGGCACTTTGCTGTAACCGTTATCCTCGCCTGTTTGCCTGCCGTGGTCGCCGGCGTCTTGCTGCGCGATTTCATCCAGGGGGATTTGTGGGACTCGGCGCAGCTGATCTGCTGGACCCTCTTGATCGGCGGGATCGTTCTCCTCATCGTCGACCGGCTGCCGCTCCAGCCCAAATATGACGATATCTACCAGTTCCCCTGGCATCTGGCGGTAATTGTCGGCCTGTTCCAGATGCTCAGCCTTGTGCCCGGCGTTTCGCGCTCGGGCTCGACCGTGGTGGGGGGCATGCTGTTTGGCGCCAGCAAGCGCGCGGCGGCGGAATTCACCTTCTTTATCGCCCTCCCCATCATGGTGGGCGCCTTTGGCTACGACCTTTACAAGAGCCGCGACCTGATCGACGCCTCCATCGCGCTCAATGTTGCAATCGGCTTTGCCGCCGCCTTCGTGGTGGGAGCGCTCGTCGTGCGCTACCTGCTGACTTTCGTCAGCCGCTATGGCTTTGCGCCCTTTGCCTGGTGGCGCATCCTGGTGGGTGGCGCGGGGCTCATTGCGCTTATGGTCATGCGCTAAAGCCCCGCCCGAAGGTTATTTCGGCTGCGCGGCCGAATAGGTCGATGGAATGGAGAAATAGGCGCGCGGGATCTCGACGTTCTTTTCCACGTCATAGAGCGAAAAGGTCAGCTCCGCCCCGCTGGGCTCGACCAGGCTCCATTGGCTCAGATCCAGCGTCGAGGTGTCAAAGATCAGCGAAACCTGCACCGTGCCCGCCACGGTTTCATCGATCACGGTGATCGACATATAGCCATCCGAGGTGGTCACATCGACCACATTGGCATTGAGCAGGTCGATCTTGTCGCCCAGGAACTGGCGCAAGGGGATCGTGTCCTGCGGATAGGCGTAATAGGTCTCTTCCTTGCGGTTGAGCACGTAAAAGCCCCGGCCCACCGAAACGATCTCTTCGCGGCTGGGGGGATTGTAGCGGAAGCGCACCTTGTCGGGGCGCTCAAGGAAGAACGTGCCTTCGCTGCGCCCGCCATTGGTGTCGATCTGCAGGAACCGGCCCGCCATGGAGCGGATTGCCGAATTATGGGCGCCGATATCGGCGATCAACTGCTGCTCTTCGGCCGAAAGGGCCCGGTCCAGCGCCAGGCTGGGCAGCGTGGTGGCGAGAACGGCCGAAAGGCCAAGCAGCAGAGCGTCGCGGCGTAACATGGAGGAGTTCCCTGGGGCTTTGGTGTTCGAGATCAGCCTAGACAGCAATTGCGGCAGGAGCGGGAAGGTTCCCCGCGTGCTGCCGCTGCCTGACCAAAGCCTTAATAGCCGTCAGCGTTGTTGCCGACGAGGATTTCGCGCTTGCCGGCATGGTTGGCCTGCGAGATCACCCCTTCGCGCTCCATGCGCTCAATCAGGGTCGCCGCCTTGTTGTAGCCGATGGCCAAGCGCCGCTGCACATAGGAGGTCGAGGCCTTCTTGTCGGTGAGCACGATCTGGACGGCCTTGTCATAAAGCTCGTCGCCCGAGCCGCCGCTGTCATCGGCACCGCCGAAATCAGCGGCCGAGCCACCATCCTCGTCTTCATCGGCGGTGATGGAGTCGAGATAATCGGGCGCACCCTGCGCCTTGAGGTGCTTGACCACTGCCTCGACCTCGGAGTCCGCCACAAAGGGGCCGTGCAGGCGCTTGGTGCGGCCACCCGAGGCCATATAGAGCATGTCGCCATTGCCCAGCAGTTGCTCGGCGCCCTGCTCGCCCAGAATGGTACGGGAGTCGATTTTGGACGTCACCATGAACGAGATACGGGTTGGGAAGTTGGCCTTGATCGTGCCGGTGATCACGTCCACCGACGGGCGCTGGGTGGCGGTGATGATGTGGATGCCGGCAGCACGCGCCATTTGCGCCAGGCGCTGGATGGCGCCTTCGATGTCCTTGCCCGCCACCATCATCAGGTCAGCCATTTCGTCGACGATGACGACGATATAGGGCAAGGGCTCGAGATCGAACTCTTCGCTCTCAAAGATCGCTTCGCCCGTCTCGCGGTCAAACCCGGTCTGCACGGTGCGGGTGATCACTTCGCCACGCGCCTTGGATTCGGTGACGCGCTGGTTAAAGCCATCGATATTGCGCACGCCGATCTTGCTCATCTTGCGATAGCGATCTTCCATCTCGCGCACCGCCCATTTGAGCGCCACCACGGCCTTGTTGGGGTCGGTGACCACGGGGGTCAGCAGATGGGGAATGCCGTCATAGATGCTCAATTCGAGCATCTTGGGATCGATCATGATCATGCGGCACTGCTCGGGCGTCATCTGGTAGAGCAGCGACAGGATGAAGGTGTTGATACCCACCGATTTGCCCGAGCCGGTGGTGCCGGCGATCAGAAGGTGCGGCATGCGCGCGAGATCGGCGATCACGGGCTCGCCGCCAATGGTCTTGCCCAGGCAAATGGGCAGCTTGCCCTTCATCTTCTCGAAGTCCGAGGAAGCCAGCATTTCGCGGAAGTAAACGGTTTCGCGCATCTGGTTGGGCAGCTCGATGCCGATGGCATTGCGGCCGGGCACCACGGCAACGCGGGCTGATATGGCCGACATAGAGCGGGCAATGTCGTCGGCCAGCGAGATCACGCGGCTCGACTTGATGCCGGGCGCCGGCTCGAGCTCAAACAAGGTGACGACGGGGCCGGGGCGGACATTGATGATGTCGCCCTTGACGCCGAAATCTTCCAGCACGCCTTCGAGCTGGCGCGCCATTTCCTCGAGCCGCTCGGGGGCATGCTCGGGCGAAGGGCCCTTGTGCTTGGGTTCGGCCAGAAGGCTCAGCGGCGGCAGCTCAAACGCGCCGGGCTCGTCGAGGAACGAGGGCTGGGCCTCGCGCGCGACACGGGTGCCCTGCACCGGGGCAGGCGCTGGCGCCGCGACGCGGGGTGCCGCGGGATTGACCGGATGGAAGCGGGAATCGCCCTGCTGGCGGTGATTGACCACGGCGGGGGCCGCGGGCTCGGGCACAAAGGGGATGTCGTCGTCTTCGGCATCATCGGGATAATCGAGCTCGCTTTCGTCATAGCTCGGGCGGGCATTGATGCGCGCGGACACCGGCGCTTCGGGCGCAAAGCTCGGCTCAGGCATGGTGCGCGAATGGATGCGGCGCGGCTCGGCCACAACAGCGGGCTCGAGGCGCTCCAACTGGGGCGCGCCACGACCATCCAGGCTGGGCTCGAATTCGTCATCGCGATAGGGCGCGTTGTCGGCAGCGCGTTTTTCGGCGTGGCTGGCGCGGGCGCGGCGGAAGGCGGTGCGCAGGGAATAGCCCAAATGCACCATGGCGCCGAGCGCCACGTCCACCAGCGGATTGGTTTCGCGTTCCTCGTCAGGGTCACGGGCGTCGCGCGGCTCGGGCTCGGCCCGGCCAGCGACCTTGGCCGGCTTGCCCGGGGCCGTTGAACGGGCGGTACCCAACCCCATGCCGATCCAAAAAAGGGCAATCGCGGGAGCCGCGAGGATAACGGCAAACAGCGCTGCGGTCAGTGGCTGCGGCTGGGCGCCCCCGACCAGGGTCGCGAGCACGGTAAAGCCGGTGCCGACAATGCCGCCAAGCCCGGTCGGCAGCGGCCAGGTGGCGGGCATGGGCACAAAGGCCAGCACGCCGGCCACAAGAATGGTCGCCCCGATCCAGCTCGTGGCGCGAAGGCCAAAGCGGGTGGGCAGGCGCCGGCGCGACATGGCCCAGAACCACAGGGCCGGCGGCACCAGCAGCACGGGCCCGGCCAGGCCCAGCATCTGAAACAGCGTATCGGCAATCACCGCACCGGGAAAACCCAGCCAATTGGCGGCGGGCTTGGTCGTGGCATAGGTGAAGCTTGGGTCATCCACAGACCAGGAGGCCATGGCGACAAGGCACACCGCTACCAAAACCAGGCCCAGCAATCCCACAAGGCGCACCGGGATGCGAATGGCAATGGCGCTCACGGCAGCAGGCGCTGGCTTGGCTGCGGCCCGGGTGCCGCGTTGTGGCACCGAGCGAATCTCGTCGAGCATTGGCGTGGGGTGTGATGGCATGGGGCACTATGGTTTAGGTGGCGCCCGGGAGAATCCAGGCCGCATGCCGCCGATGCTAGAGCCGTGTGGTTAATCGCAGGCTAACCATCCCCACTGCGGCAAGAAAAAGGGCCCGTTGCAGGCAACGGGCCCAGGCAGAGTGCCGCGAACAGCGGGGGGAAGGCGGCACTAGGGAGGATTGATCGAGGAGTGCGGCCCATGCGGTTTGCGAGTGGGAAGCCTCTGGGCGGGCCAAGAGGAACACGAGCCGCACGCCACGATCAATGCAGGCAAAGAATGGGATCCGGGCGACGCGAGGGACGCCGCCCGGAAGGGAGGAATGCTAGTTGTAGGCGCGCTCGCCGTGGCTGGAGAGGTCCAGCCCGTCGACCTCGGCCGATTCGGGGACGCGGGCCCCACCGAAGATCGCCTTGACGATCATCATGGCCACGAAGGCCACGACGCCCGACCACAGGATGGCGACAACCACCGCCATGACCTGGGTGACCAGCTGGCCGCCCATGGCATAGCCCTCGGCGCCAAAGCCACCCAGGGCCGGATCGGCAACAACAGCGGTGCCGATGGCGCCGACAATGCCGCCGACGCCGTGAATGCCGAACACATCGAGGCTGTCGTCGTATTTCAGCATGGGCTTGAGGGTCACAACCGCCCACAGGCACACAAAGCCGGTCACCGCACCCAGAACGATTGAGCCAAAGGTGCCGGCAAAACCGGCAGCCGGGGTGATGGCAACAAGGCCCGCAACGGCACCCGACACAAAGCCCAGGGCCGAGGCATGGCCGCGGGTGATCTTTTCGCCCACAGCCCAGGCAATGCCGGCTGCGGCGGGAGCGGTGATGGTGTTGAGGAAGGCCTGGGCGGCAACGCCGTTGGCGCCGAGAGCCGAGCCGGCATTGAAGCCGAACCAGCCAACCCAGAGCAGGCAGGCGCCGATATAGGTGAAGACGAGGTTATGGGGCGCAATCGGCTCCTTCATATAGCCAAGGCGCGGCCCCAGCACGATGGCAGCCACGAGTGCGGCAACGCCCGAATTGATGTGCACGACAGTGCCGCCGGCAAAATCGAGCGCGCCCATCTGGAAAAAGAGGCCCGCGGCCGACCACACCATATGCGCGATCGGCAGATAGGCGAAGGTGAACCAGATCGCGAGGAAGGCCATCACCGCGCCGAACTTCATGCGCTCGGCAATGCCGCCCACGACGAGGGTCGCAGTGATGCAGGCAAAGGTGAGCTGGAACACCACAAAGATCAGCTCGGGAATGGTGCCTGAAACCGAGTCGGGGTTCACATTGGCGAGGAAGAAGTTGGAGAAATCGCCGATAAAGGCGGACAATCCGCCTTCGCTCGGCCCGGAAAAGGCCAGCGAATAACCATAAGCGACCCAGAGCAGCGCGATCATGGAAAACGCGCCGAACACCTGGGTGACGACCGACAGGATGTTCTTGGAGCGCACGAGGCCGCCATAAAACAGCGCCACGCCCGGAATGGTCATGAGGATGACCAGGAGGGTCGAAACGATCAACCAGGCCGTGTCACCGGTGTCGATCGTGGCAGCGGCCTCTTCAACGACTTCGACGGCTGGTGCCGCCGCATCCTGGGCGAAGGCCGGCAGGGCCAGCAGCAGGGAGGCAAGTGCGGCGCTCCCCAAGATTTTGGACGTCTTCATCTTCTTGTTTCTCCCGAGGACGCTTAAAGGGCAGAGGCGCCGGTTTCACCGGTGCGGATACGGGTGACGGCCAGCAGGTCGAGCACGAAAATCTTGCCGTCGCCGATGCGACCGGTCTGGGCGCTGTCGCGGATGGCCGCCGAAACGGCATCGGCAAGCGCGTCGTCGACCGCGATCTCGACCTTGAGCTTGGGCAGGAAATGGACGGCATATTCGGTGCCGCGATAGATTTCCGAATGTCCCTTTTGGCGGCCATAGCCCTTCACTTCGGTCACAGTCATGCCGTGAACATCGAGTGAATTGAGTGCCTGGCGAACCTCTTCGAGGCGGGATGGCTTGATAATAGCGATCACCAGTTTCATGCGAGCCCCTTTGCATCTTGCGCTGGTCTTGATGCCAAGCAAGACTCAAGTGCCGTGCCAACTCGATAGCTGCTCAGAAACAACAAACATTTCAGGCACTTGCCAGATCGTGCGTGAATTTCACCCGTATGCTTGAGCGCAAGTGCTCAATTAATGAGCAGGTCTGGAGGGTTTTGAGCAAATTTGCGGCGGCCTGGCGCGACCCTTGGCACTCTTGCGTTGAGGAGCCCGGCGCGTTCAATAGCCGCAATGGAGGCGTTCCCGATGAGCAAGGCTGAACAGTTCGATGTGGTGATCGTGGGCGGCGGTCCGGCGGGCTTGACCCTGGCGCTGGCCCTGTCGCGCTTTGCCCGCGGCATCCGCATCGCCCTGGTCGACCGCCGCCCGCTTGAAGTGCCGCGCGACAACCGCGCTTCGGCCATTGCCGCGAGCGTGCGCCGCGCCTGGACGGCGCTCGGCGTCTGGGCGCCCATGGCAGAGCAGGCCCAGGCGATCACCGCCATGCGCATCACCGATTCGGGTCCGGGCGATCTGTCCCGCCCCCTGTTCCTGAGCTTTGAAGGGGACGTGGCTCCGGGCGAGCCCTTTGCCCATATGGTGCCCAACCGGGTCAGCGGGCAGGCGCTGCTGGATGCGGTAGCGAGCAAGATTACCGTCGTGGCGCCGGCCAGTGTTGCCGGCCTGCAGACCAGCGCCAACTCGGCCGATCTGGTGCTCGCCGATGGGCGGATCTTGCGCGCGCCGCTGGTGGTTGCGGCCGATGGTGCGCAATCAAGCCTGCGCCAGATGAGCGGGATCGGCGTTTTTTCCCATGATTACCGCCAGACCGGGCTCGTCACCACCATCACCCATGAACTCCCCCATGACGGGGTGGCGTATGAACATTTCCGTCCCGCCGGCCCCTTTGCCAGCCTGCCGCTGCCCGGCAACCGCTCGTCGCTCGTGTGGACCGAGAAATCAGCCGATGCCCCCCGGTTCCTCGCCATGGGCAAAGAGGAGCTCGCCCGCGAAATCGAAGCGGTGATGGGCTCGACCCTGGGGACCGTCGGTGTGGACGAGGATCTGATGGGCTTCCCCCTGCGCCTGCAGCTGGCCCGCCAATTTGTCGGCCCGCGCCTGGCGCTTGTGGGCGACGCCGCCCATGTGGTGCATCCCGTCGCGGGACAGGGCCTGCATCTCGGGCTCAAGGATGTGGCGGCGCTAGCCGAAGCCGTGGTCGAAGCGATGCGGCTCGGGCTTGATCATGGCAGTCCCGCCGTGCTCGAGCGTTACCAGAGCTGGCGGCGGCTCGACACCACCGGCATGGCCCTTGTCACCGATGGCATGAACCGGCTCTTTTCGACGGACGCCCCGCCGGTGCGGGCGCTGCGCGATTTTGGCCTGGGGCTGGTGGATCGCGCCGGCCCGGTCAAGGCGATGATGATCCGCGGTGCCGCGGGCCTTTCGGCCCACGGGCCGCGCCTCCTCTCGGGCCTGCCGATCTAAGGCGCCGGCGGGCGCGTCAACGCCTTGATCTCCTCGGGCTCGATGCTGCGCGCTTCATCAAGGGCGAGCAGCGGCACGCCCTTGCGAATGGGAAAGGCCAAGCGCGCGGCCACCGAAATCAGCTCGCTCTTGTCGGCGGACAGCCTCATGCGCGTCTTGGTCAGTGGGCACACCAGCAGTTCGAGCGTGCGGCGGTCCACCACATGCCGGGGATTGACCTCGGGAACACTCAATTGAGCGGGGGCGCCGAACCGCCGGCGCCGCCGCGCGCGATCTCGTATTCGGTCATCGCGATCAAGGTTTCAGCGCGCTGCTCGAGCGTGGGGGCTTCCAGCAGCACCTGTTTTTCAGCCGCGCCATAGGGCGACACCATGCAGCAGAAATTAACGAGGTCGGCGGTGCCGGTATTGTCGATTTCCTGCCAGTTGAGCTCAATATCGGCGAAATCGGCATAATCGCGCATCATCTTGAGGAAGCGCTCGCGGTCGACCGCCCCTTCCCCCCATTGCCGGTTGAAATCGGTGGCGAATTCCTCGGCTGAAATCGTGCACTGGCGATAAGGCGTCATCACCGTCAGCTCATGGACCAGCCGGAACCGGGTGATGCCCTCAAGGATGATGAAGTAACGCCCTTCCCCGCTTTCCTCGAAATGGGTGATTCGCCCCAGGCACCCGATTGATTGCAGCGGGCTGCGACCCTTGGGGCTTTCCTCCTCGCTGTCTTCGGGCTGGATGAGGCCGATCAGGCGGTCGCCGCGCAGGGCCGCGTCCACCATTTCCAGATAGCGCGGCTCGAATACATTGAGCGGGCGGTGCGAAAAGGGCAGCAGCAGCGCGCCGCTGAGGGGAAACAGCGGCACGCTTTTGGGCAGGTCGGCGGGAGAAGCGGGGCGCTTGAGCACGAGTGCTTTCCTTTGCGTTACGAGAACAGCGCCGCCGAGAGCAGACGGCGGCCCTTGACGGTGGCGGGATCCTTGGGACCCCAGGCTTCAAAGAATTCGAGCAGCTTTTTGCGCGCGCCATCCTCGTTCCAGCTGCGGTCGCGCCGGAGCAGCGTCACCAGCGCCTCGGCCGCTTCAAGGCGCCGCCCCTCGGCATTGAGCACGACGGCGAGATCGAACCGGGCTTGGTGGTTGTCCGGATCGGCAGCGATCGCCGCTTCCAGCGTCGCCGTTTCCGACAACTCGGCCGCTTCGGCCAGGAGGCGCAGCGAATTGGCGAGCGCCGTATAGGCCTCGCCCGTGCGCGCTTCCTCGGGCACCATGTCGAGGGTGGCGCGGGCCTGGTCGGGCTCGCCCGCTGCCAGATATACCCGTGCCAGGCCAATCAGCGCGGGGGCATTGTCGGGCGCGTGCTGCACCACCATGCCAAAGATCTGCGCGGCGCGCGGCAGGTCGCCCGCTCCAAGCGCCTCTTCGGCGGCAGCGACCGCTTCGGCGATCTGGGCTTCCATCGAATCGGGAGCGGGACCGGGCGCCGGGGCCGCGGCAATCACCCGGTCGGCAAAGCGGCGCACTTCGCTTTCGGGCATCGCGCCCATGAACCCGTCCACCGGACGACCGCCGGCAAAGGCAAACACCGCCGGGATGGACTGCACGCCCAGCTGGCCGGCAATGGCGGGATGCTCGTCGATATTGATTTTGACCAGCCGGATCTTGCCGGCCTTTTCATTGACCACTTTTTCGAGCGCCGGGGTCAGCTGGCGGCAGGGGCCGCACCAGGGCGCCCAGAAATCCACCAGCACCGGCGCCTCGAGCGAGGCGTCGATCACATCGGCCTTGAACGCGGCGTCGCTGGAATTTTTTACCAGCGCTCCATTGGGAGGGACGGGCTGGCTGGCGGGGGAAGCTGTGAACGGCTGGGACATGGGAGCAAGCCTTCGGGTGCGGCAAAAAAGCAGATTGGTGTCTTCATGCCCCCGCAAACCGGCTTCTGACAAGTGTGCCGGGATATCCCGGAACACGAACTTGGCAACAAGGCCCATTTTTGCGGTTGCAAAGCGGAATGCGATTAGGCATATAGGCCGCCGTCGACCCGATGCCAAGGCAGCGTGGATGACAACGGAGCGCGGGTGTAGCTCAGGGGTAGAGCATAACCTTGCCAAGGTTAGGGTCGTGGGTTCGAATCCCATCGCCCGCTCCAAATTCTCAAGGCCGGCAAGCCTTGAGAAACAAAGGGTCCTTCGGGACCCTTTTTGTTTTTCCGGCGGTGGCAAATGGGGCGTGGTTGGAGTCCGCGGTTCCAATTCGGTTCCACAATCGGTCGGAATGGATAGGTATGACGGCAGTTGCCCAGCAGCGTGTAGCGCGTCAAACTGGATGTGGGACACTGACCGTCTACATTCTGGTTCGGATCCAGATTCCCAAGTCGAAACGTTTTCTACAATGAATTCTGCGGCTTCGAGGAATTCGTAGGAGGGTTCGTCAGCGCCTAACGGAAGCGGTTGCCCCCCGAATTTTCCCGTGTAGAGTTTGGTGCGCGTGGGGGACAATCATGCGACTAATGGCGATAGCTGCAATTTTCACGATGACGTTGCCCGTTTCGGCTCAAGAAACGCCAACTCCAGCACCGCAGGAGCCGCGCTGCTGGCTCGGCTCAACAACGTATTCGCCCGGGGTCACCATGCGAGCCTCCAATCAACGTATGCATTGTTCAGAAGACGGCATTTGGGTCGCGACTGAAGAATGGGCAGCCGGTTGCATCCGTGATGGAAAGTTCTTCGGAGTTGGCGCCGTCGAGAATGTGACCAACAACGATATGACCTTGATCTGTGATCAAGCAGGAACGTGGGCCGAGCGACGAAGGACGGATTGAGCGCGCCGATGAAAATCGTAAGGTTGCTCGTCGTCACAGCGATTGTAGTGGCCGTTGGAGGATGCCAAGTCGCTACCTCACAGGCGCAGCGCATCCAGTATGTGGAACCCACGCAAGCGCAGCAGCATGAGCTTCAAACGTTTGTTGAAGCCTATCTTTCATGCGGCAGGCGTGTCGGCGAAGAGTTAGCTGTTGAAGAACCCGATCTAGCCGCCGAGGATATAGTCCTGGTAGCCAGTGGGCGATGCAAAGCTGAGCGGGAACTGCTCGACGAAAAAGTGCTTGAGCTCGAAGGGCCTGAAATGGGGCCGAGGATGAGTAGCTTCGATACCACAAACTTCCACATCACGGTTACAAGCTCGGCTGAACGAACGCGCCGAGATATGGGCCTTTAGCTATACTGAGGCTCTGGTGATAGCTCGGGAATAGTTCGAGGCCTAGTGGATTGAGTTCCCCGCCTGTAGGCAGACTCATGAAGTCTTCCGCGTTTTCGCAAAACTGCATGCCACACCGAAGCCGACCCACGTGACGCGTCCAAGCTGGCGAAGGTCTGGCGACCGCAGTGGCCTCTGGTCGGTATTCTGCCCTAATAGTTCTCGGCAAAGCGGCGTAGGCTCGTCGAAACGAACGTGATCTTGCTGGTCCCGAGGACTTCGAATGTGGGCTACACTCGACGAAGCGATGCAAGCCCATCGTGCGCGACTATGAGCTAACCGGTTTTGTCGCAGAGGCCGGAATAAAACGCCTTTCCATTGGTCATAACAAAGCGGATCGGATCGTTCCAGACTTCGATCCGCATCATATTGAACGAGGTATCTAATCCGGGGAGGTGCGCAACTAGGTCCCAGGAACTGTCCCCAGCCCGGAGAACCACCCATTCCAGCGTCTGGCCGTTCGAAATGAAGCTGCCAGTTTCGGCATTAAATTCAAACGAGCTGTAGTCCTTGATGAACCCGTCCGCCCACCAATCTCGGACTAGCTTGCCGTTAGCGTTTACCGAACGGCCATCCGTCATTTCGCAACGGTAAGTGCCCTGGGCCTTCAAGCCACCTGGATGTGGCACCATATCAAACGTATCGGAAAAGGCTGGCGATGAAGCTGAGCACAGCAGCAATACCGAAGTTAGAATCCTGAAGTCCATGCTCACCTCCACCCCACATAATGAGCATTATAGTACGTCGCAGTAACGAGCACAATTTTGCTCGTTATGCCGCATGGATGTGCGGCGCGTCATCGGGGCGAATGTTAGGCGATACCGGCTGAAGGCTGACCTGACGCAGGCTCGCGTTGCTGAGTTGATGGGCGTAGATCGAGCTTACATAAGCGCCTTAGAACGGGGCGAGCGAAATCCCACAGCCATCAGCCTGTGGCACACAGCCGAGGCGCTTGGGGTAAGAGTCGCCAGCTTGTTCGATGAGAGCACTGAGGTTGATCTTCCTGGGCCCTCTAAACGGGCGTCCAAAAAGCTGATGTAACTCCGTACGTGTGTTCGCCTCAATGACGTCGCATCCCAGGATATCTTCCCTGAAGCCGTAAACATTGGATGTCGGAATGAAGTACGAACCTTTGGGAGACTTCCTCCGAGCCCAGCGGCCTAACACGGTCGAACTGTCGTTTTCCGACCTAGAGCGTCTTGTTGGAGCGCTCCCGAAATCGGCGTTTGCACCTCAGTTTTGGGCGAACGCTGGGGGCTTCCACCTCCAGCGTAGGACGAACTGGTTGGGCGTTGGCTATTCAGCCTTCTACCGGCCCGCCACCAGCAGCGTTCTCT
The DNA here is from genome assembly GCF_058133495.1 of Devosia sp. Z6_126. Classification (NCBI taxonomy): domain Bacteria; kingdom Pseudomonadati; phylum Pseudomonadota; class Alphaproteobacteria; order Hyphomicrobiales; family Devosiaceae; genus Devosia; species Devosia sp. Z6_126. The sequence continues at coordinate 766,824 of NZ_JBYUNO010000001.1, forward strand.
TTGAGTTTGCATCGAATGCGCCCGCCGCGGCGATCGAAGCGGCAGTGCCCGAAGGCTGGTCCTTGGACGAACTCCGCACTTGCGTGGTGGCTTACTCCCACATGTTGGACGCGCAGCGGCGAGGGGAGCAGTTGAACAAGGCGGCGCTTCGACGAAGTGTTCTTCCCAATCTACGCGGACGCAGTGAGGCGTCATACGAGTTCCGCATGAGAAACATCTCTGCTGTCATGGAGGAACTAGGGCTTCCCACAGTATCGGGTTATCTGCCGGCGAAAAACCTCGGTGGCGTCAAACAGGACGTGGTTGAACTCATTGCCGAGTTGTTCGGAAAAGACTTCGACCTTGCACGGCCAACAGCTGATCCTGAGGAGTTCGAGGCGCGGGTGCTGGCCGAGAGGGTGTTACGGGCAGAGACACGCGTCGCGCTTTCTCCGCAAGGGCAACGCGAAGTGCGCCGGCGACAGATTACAACAGACCAGTTCGTGCGCGATCCAAAAGTTGTTGCGTGGGTGTTGGACGAGGCGCGCGGTGTATGTGAGGTCTGCTGCGACCCTGCTCCCTTTCAAACGCCCAGTGGGGAGCCGTATCTAGAAGTCCACCACGTAAGGCCGCTGTCGGACGGAGGACCCGACGTCATTGAGAATGCTGTGGCTTGCTGCCCTAATTGTCACCGGCGCATGCACCACGCTCATGATTCTTCGGACGCTACCCAGGAGCTTGTTAGCAGAGTCGAAAGGTTGCGAGCCTTTCCGGTACGGCGAAGCTAGTCAGCAGCCCGCGTTACTACAACGATCCCCGGATATTTCGCAGGGACGAAGCGGGTCCCCCCTCAATGGTGCTGACGTTTGCAGGGGGTGGGGGGTGCGCAAAATGCGCGCCGGGAAGGCCGCATGCACCGCTGGCCCGGAAGGCTACACCCGCCGGCAGCGCTGCACGGAGCTGCAGCGGGCGCGGCGCCATGCCTGCAGCCATGGCGTGGCCCGCCGCGTGGCAGCGGCGGGCACCGGCAGCGGCGGCTAGGGTGCAGGCGGGTGCTGCGCAGCGACGATGTTGTCAAGGGCCTTGGCGTAGCTGAAGTCAGTAGCTTCGTTCTCACCTTCGAATACCGCCCAGAAACAGCGCGTCCACCTCTCCTTGCCGTTGCGATAACGTCGCTCAAAACGAACAACACGCTTGCCGGCGAACTCGGCAAGCTTGTCTGGGCGGTTCAGCCAGAGCTCCTCAACAAATTCGCTGTCTGCGCCAATAATCGTGGTCCCTATCGCACCATCGTTCAAAATCCGGCTGCATTCGGCATCCGCCTGCCCACGCGACGGAAAGACGGTTCCAGCAATTCGAATGGCGAGTGCCTTACCCATGACGAGCCTCCGGTGCTTTTGAGGTGAAGGCCTGTTCGAGGCCCGACATTGCCAGTTCACCACCGCGTACCGCCTGGGTGTAGTGACCGAGGGTGACGTTGGCATTGGCGTGCCCCGCTAGCTTGGCAACGAGACCCACCTCGACGCCCTGCGCCTGCAAGGTCGAGATGAAGCTGTGGCGAGCAGCGTGCGGAGTTACATAGGGCAGCTTGAGCTCCTCGAAGGCGGGCACCCAGAACCGCTTGCGGTAGTTCTGGTACAGCAACGGACCACCGCCATCCTTGCGCGGCAGTGGCCAGGGTTGCAGCCGTCCCAGACCAGGGAAGACGCGATAGAGCTTGCCTTCCGTGCGAGGGCACAACAAACGCCAAGCGAGCAGCATTTCCCGCAGGCTTTGCGTCATCGGGACCTCGCGTACGCCGGCCTCGGTCTTGGTGGTTTCGGTGAGGCTGCCGTCGCGTTCCTGGATGCGCCGGATTTTGAGCACATTGCGCTCGAAGTCGACGTCCTCCCACAGGAGGCCAAGCTGTTCGCTGATGCGGGTGCCAGCCAAGAACGGGAAAGCGTAGTAGATGCCGCGATGCGGGTCGGCCTTCGCGGCCGCAATCAACTGTCCCACTTGGGCGGACGTCAGAATGCCTTTCTTTGGCTTGGAGCGGCGGCGCACGACGTTGGTGGGCAGCGACGGCGCTCGGACACGATAGTCCTCCTCGCACAAAGCCAGGATGGACTTGAGCATCGAGAGCGCCCGGTTCGCGGTATAGCGGCCAACCTGCTCCTGCACCGTCTTGTGCCAGAGGCGGATTTGCGCCGTGGTGAGTTCGTTGGCGCGCACATGGCCCAACATCTGCAGCAGCCGCGCGTCCTTGCGCGGAAGCTTACCGCAGATGGCGTATTCGGCGCGCTCCTGTGTCGTGCCTTCGAGCAGCGGGCCGGTAATTGCTTTACCTACGACGCGGTACCCGTACAGGGTCGACGCCTTCACTTGCGACGCGCGGTCGGCGAGGTAGTGTTCCGTAGCCTCGGCTACCGTGGGAGCACGGGACGGATCGACATAGGTTCCGGAGTGGACCTCGCTCATCAGCTCGGTGCGGAACGCCTCGGCTTCGCGCTTGGTCACGAACGAAGGAAGTTTGCGCTGACCCGTATGGGGATCAAGGTAGTTAGTGAACCAGCGAACTTGTTCGACTAGGCGCCCGTCCGACAGCTTACGCTTTCGGGTGCGCTTGGTAATAGTGGGATCGAATTTTTCCATGATCTAAGTACCTCTGATTGCAACTAAACTAGGAAAACACGGGCGGAATATTGGGCACAATTTTCCACGTGTCGGCGCGGGAACCACGAAGGAACCGAGCAAACTCGAAAGGCCCAGGAGCCAGTGTCAGTGAGGGTCAGAAGCCCCGTACGACGGGACCTCAGGAGTTCGACGGGCTAGCGCGGATTCCACGCCCAGCGGGGTTGAAGTCCCCGGTGGCGGGGTGGCGGCGGTGGCGTGGCGGCAGGGGGTGCCGGGGCGTGGGCACATAGCCCGACGTAACCAATACCCCCGCACCCCCGCACGCCGGCAGCGCCCACGTGACGTGCCACCGCCGCCACCCCGCCACCTAGAACGGTTGGCGAGAGTTCAACGGGCGGTCCTCTACGTAGACTTCTGGCTTGGAGCGGCTAAAACCCCGGACAGTTCGCCCCGCGACCTTGTACTTATCGGGCTTCCAACCAAGGCTCCGCATTAGGCTCGCAAGGCGCTTGGTGTGGCCGTTGTGTTGGCGCTCCACCTCAATTTTTAACACCTGTCCCAGAAGCTCGCTGGTGGACACGCGTACTTCTGCCTCAAATGCGTGTCCCTGAACCTCGGCAAGAGCTTCTAGCCACGGATCCTCCTCCAGCCGTTCTTCCTGTTCGGCAGCGGCGAGTTCCCACAGCTCAGGCGGCAAGGCGATGCTTTCCCCTTGACGCTCACGGTGAGCAGCTTCTGCCCACAATTGATCCCGATCGCGCTGCAACGCCTCGCGGTCGATTTCGGCTGTTTTGACTGGTAGGAAGCGGCGGTTACCGGTGCGGTCTTTGAGGTACTTGGATTCATTTGTGGTGCCCACGAAAATGGCTTGGCGACCGCGACGCTCCGAAAACCGGCCGTAGGACATTCGTGCTCGATCAAACTGGCGAGATGCAAACGCCTTTGTTTTCTCGGCCTCGCTCTTGCTGAGGCCCGACATTTCGCTCAACTCGTAGATCCAGACCCCCTCCATTGCCTCCATTTGCTCTTTGGAATTCAACGACAGGAGCTCATTGTCGGCATGGTTGCCTGAGCCCGCTAGGATTTGAAGTGCCGTGGACTTGCCGGTCCCCTGCTTCCCCTCGAATATCACGATGGTGTCAAACTTGACCCCTGGCTCCCGGACCCGCCGCACTGCGGCAACCAACATGATGGTCCCGATGCCCGAGTTTAGCGTCGTGTCTTCGGCGCCCAGATAAGTTGTTAGCCAGCGGTCAATGCGAGGGATGCCGTCCCAGATAAGGACATCCAGCATTTGGCGGATGGGGTGAAACGTATGCTCCAAGCAGAGTTGTGTAGCAGCATCGCGGACATGTTCCCCCCTTGGATCGAAATTGAAGTTGTCGATGATTAGCCCTCGAAGGACTGCGCAAGCGTCGTCACTGATATCGCCCTGATGTTCATCCAGTACATTTCCATTGACGACCTTGCGATGGCTGAACAAGTTATGTGCGAAGCTAAGACCAAGACGTTGGAGGGCCACGTAGGCATTTCGCATCGTTGGTTTTGGGAGGCCGGTCTTGTCGTGATCCGGCCACCCGTTCTGTACCGTTGCAAGCGCTGACCGTGCCTGCCTAAGGGCGTAGCGTTCGGGGCTCGTCTTCTCCAAAATTGACCGCGAAATGCCAAGTTTTGGGTTAGTGAGAACACCGGTGATGATGTTTTCGTCGCAGCCTGCACGAGCTAGGTCGCAGGCTGCGCGAAACACTGCCTCACTTCTCGAGCGGAAGTGCGGCGCGTCGCTATTAAACGGACGTTCCGGGTCGTCGCCATACTCGATGAGCGTTCGAGTGAATGCCGAAACCGAGGAACCCAGGCTGTCGAGATCGACGGCAGCAACGGATAACTTTTGCGCAACAAAGCCCTTTGGGCCAGCAGGAGGGGGAAACTGGCCAGACGGAAAGTCGTCGAGGGAATATTTCAGATCCAGGTTCATGCTAGACGATCCCAGCAAGCGTGGGAACACGACCGGCAGCCCGCTTCTTCGCGTTGGGCATGTTGATGGTGCCCGGCAACCGGAGCAGACGATCGATATTGTGACAGTTGTCACCACCGAGGATGGCGGCAATGTCCTTGTTGATCCGCTCGACGCGGTCGAATTCGTTCGAGGGCTCATGCAATGCCCAAATGGGCTGGTAGCCACCGCCTGAGAAAACGATCACAGTGGGCCTGGGTACAAATGCGCGAATCCTCCGAAGAGTGACCTGGTCCGCAATATCCACATCAGCGTGAAGGTAACGCACTTTGGCGATGTCCGACTTGGCGGCTTTTTTGTTGAGCAGGCCCTGACGCGGTTCGTTGATGTGGTAGTGGATGTTCGAAGTCCCTTGGCGATCATCGATCCACGTGTAGGCGTCGTTCTCCTCTGCCGGCCGGAATGTGCAGAATTCTGGGCGACCGCCATCCGGAGGGATAGCAGCCAGGTCCCAACGCTCTGGGAACATCGCCTTGAGGAACTCTATGGCCTCGTCGGTTCGCGGCTCTGGCAAGTGAAGAGCTGTGGTCATCACTCGCCTCCCTGGCGGCAGGAGTTGATGTATGCAATCACCTCTGACAAGCGAACCAGTTTGCGCTTGTTGAAGGGCGTGTAGCTGGGGATGTCGCCACGCCCCACCGCGCGCCGAAGCGCCCAACGATACACCCCAAGGGTATCGGCGGCCTCGTGTATGGAAAGTAGTTTTTCAATGCTTTGCATCATCTCTTCCTTAGAGGCGGAGATGACGGAGCCGGAAAAGAGGCTGCACAGCACATCCCCGCCCTATTGTTAAACAGGGTGGAAATGCAACCGGCCGCGCTCTGCAGATCGTTTCAACTCTGTGGAAGGGCTATCAGCCAGCTTGCACGTTAGTTGTATTGTCTGTGCACTGCAAATGAAGGCAGATCTTAACTGCGCGTCAGCATTTCTTCATCAGCTACGCCGTCAAGATTACTCAGTTTGGTCACTCGTACAAGCTGAAAGTGCGTGTTCTTGTTTTGTGGTCAGTCGGTGTTCCATTGATAGGTACACAATCGTTGCCTTGCTGGGATCGTCCAAGCGCAGGATATCTTGTCTTCGCATTGCCACCCCCGACAGCCAGGGTCGGAACTCGTTAGGCGCTCGCGCTACCACACTCTGAAAGGATACCTCTCCAATTCCCCTCGCTGTGGCGCAGGTCAACCCACTCCGGAGCGCCGTCACCTACGTCACCGCCGTCACATTGCTTCCGCGCCTGCGCGCACGTAGCCGCGGCGCCCCCTCAAACTGTTGTAGTGGGGAAATAGGTATGTAGGGTACGTATGGCGCAAGGACTTGAACAAAGCCGTGCTCTTATAGGAGTATGGCACGCCTCATCCTTGCGCTGCTTCCGCGCGCTCGCGCACGTAGTGCGCCGCGCACCAAAAAATGGAAAATGTTGAGTATAGGCGTAGCTGCTGTACGGCTAGCGCGAGGCCGTCAGCGGTCAGTCATGAGCGACGGCCTGATCGGAAGCAGCCACTCGGTTCAATTTAGATCGGCGTCGGTGCTTACTTTGAGTTTCGCAGGGTGGTGACAAGGGCTCGTTTGCCGTCTGGCCCGGTGTAGTACCAGTTGTTCCATGCGTTCTCCGTATCCGTGCCAACCCCCTTGTTCGAAAGCTGGTTGAGTGAGGGGTATCCGCCCCATGGCATTCACGGGCTCCGGTATCCGCCTCGTGGCATTCGCGGGCTGAGAGACGATGGCCTGGTTGTTTCCATGGTTGGCATATCGCATGAGTTGCTGACTTTGTTTGGTCGTTTTAGAATGAGCAACTTATGACGACTGATCTACCGGACGTTCCGATTTGGGCAAAGAAAGCTCTCCAAGGAATTACCTTTTGGATCGGGCACAGACGCTGCCTCTATGACCAATATCCGCTCGGCGAATCTGCGTTCGTGGCCGAACTCTGCAACCTCATCTATGCACACCTTGACTCCACACAGCTGCTAAGGTGCGAAGTCGCCTACAGCGAACTGGCAGGTGGGGACGACATTCTTCCCGCTGAGATATTCGGCAGAAGAGCGCGTGCGGACATCGTTATCGCGCAGAAGCCAACACGCAAAGACGGTACATCTGTGCCGCAGTTCATCATCGAAGTTAAGCGCGGCTCAGCAGCTCGACGTGAGATCGACAACGACCTTAAGAGGCTTGCTACGATCGGTGCTCACGCCCCAAACTGTCGCACCATGCTTTTCGTCATCAGCGAAGCTCGCCGACTTAATCGCTTCACTACTGATAAGGGGGTGAGCGTCCGGGGACCACATTCTATACCAGGCGAAGTCGACGGGCACTATCGCGTGAGAAAGACAGCGAAGGCCGTCCATGCGCTCTCCGTGATCGAGAGAGCTCAATATGCCTCACTGCTTGAGGTGTACCCGCAAAACTACATCAAGCCGAAGCCAGTTCGGCTAAAGAAAAAGCTAGTGAAAGCATGACAAAAAGCTACGTCGGCTGTCCAACTCTGCGTCCCGTGCCATCGATCAATTCAAGGGTGCGGCCTTCTTGGCCTTATGCCAGTAGCTATAGCTCCGAGCGAGCGGCCTCTGCTAGAGCCCTCGAGCTCATCGACCATCCATTCGTCAAGTGCCGCCGTCCTTAAGTGCCGCCATAGCCAGCGAAACATGATATCGGACGACTAGTGGAGTACGGTTCATCTAGACCTGCCCGCCAACGCCCTTAAATTTCTCCACAAAGGCGGCAATTTTCTGGAAAACGCCTTGCTTTTTGCTCAGGTATTGAGGGTTAAGCGGACTCATTTTAGGGAGAACTGCATTGAGTTCGGTGCCATTGTCGGTGGCGAACTCCCGCCTGAGCGAGGTGGTGATATAGCGGCGGGCCGCTTCAGCATTTAGGCTCTCTGAGCTGATTAGCTCCTGCGCCTCACGTCGCTGTTCAGCCTGGGCAAACGTGAAGAAGGCCTCAATTACGCTAGCCTTTTCGCCGATCTGATCAAGATCAGTTTGATTGATGAAATCCACCACCAAGCTCTCCTTGGCGCGGTTACCCAGGCTAGCACGGATCACGCGGCGCACTTCGTCCACCAAGTCAGCTTTGCTCTTGGTCTTCTTATTGTGTTCGAAGATCAGCTCTAGGATGTAATCAAGGTTGATTTCTTGCGATCGCAGCAGGTCCACCTCGAACACCACGTCGCCCCAGTCGAGGGTGGATTTTTCCTTTTCAGCGGCGACCTTTTCTTTACGCAGCCAATCGCGGATGTCGTTGTAGGTCGAGCGGTAGTCCTGCAGCTTTCGCTCGGCCGGCAACTTGATTGTTTGCAGTGCTGCCAAGTCGTCATCGCTCAAATAGCGGTTAACCTTGAACGCCTCCACCGCCGCCGGATCCTTCATGTCCACGTCTTGCATGGCCTTCAGGCTGGCAAACTCATCGAAGTTCTGCAGAACGTTCTCAACTCGAAGGTATTCGCCGAACAATTTGGCGAAGGCTTTCTTGTCAGCTTCCTTCTCGATGGCGGCGGGGTCAGGAAAGCGGCCCTCTAACTCGTCCACCACCTCCACGAAGCCGCGTCGCGCCTCACCGGTGAGTACGTCGGTGAAGCCTCCCATGTATTCCTTGTAGCCCTTCTCGAGCACCACGTTTTTCGTGTTTTTGTCACCAAATAGCGTGATGGCGTCGACAGTCGCGTGTTCAAGGTCACGGAAGGTGACGATATTGCCGAAGGTCTTAGTGGCATCAAAGATGCGATTGGTGCGTGAGTACGCCTGTATCAGGCCGTGGTAGCGAAGGTTTTTGTCCACGAACATCGTATTGAGCGTGGGAGCATCGAAGCCGGTGAGGAACATGCCCACCACAATCAGGAGATCGACTTCCCCCGCCTTTACCTGCCTCGCTAGATCACGATAGTAATTCTGGAAGCCGTTGCTATCAACGCTGAAGTTGGTCTTGAACAATGTGTTATAGTCGGCAACAGCGGCGCTCAAAAATTCTTTAGCGCTGCTGTTCATGGCCGACACATCAAAACTTTCGTCCTGGATGTCGCCGATTGCATCCTGCTCTTCGTTGGCGGCGAAAGAGAAGATCGTGGCCACTCGCAAAGGTCTCTCTTTGCCTTTCTGCAACTCCCTAAAGGACTCGTAGTACAACTTGGCCGCGTCAACGCTGCTCACCGCAAACATTGCGTTGAAACCCTTATTGCCCGGTTGCAGGCGATGCGTCTTCTGACGGAAGTGGTCCAGGATGTACTGGCTGATTTCGTGAATGCGGTCCGGGTGCAACAGAACCTGTTTGTTTTCCGCCGCGCTTAGCTTCTTCTCGTCCTGCTCGGATTCGACGGCCTTGAACTGCGGACGCACATCGTTGTAGTCCACCTTGAACTTCAGCACTTTCTCGTCGCGGATTGCGTCGGTGATCACATAGGAGTGCAACTCGCGGCCAAAGACGCTGGCGGTGGTGTCCGCACCCAGCGCGTTCTGAGGGAAGATCGGCGTGCCGGTGAAGCCGAACTGGTAGTATTTCTTGAACTTCTTCTTGAGGTTCTTCTGGGCCTCGCCAAACTGGCTGCGGTGGCACTCGTCAAAGATGAACACGACCTGCTTGTTGTAGATGGGCAGGTCGCCCTCGCTCTTCATCAGGTTGTTGAGCTTCTGTATGGTCGTGACGATGATCTTGTTGTCGTCTTTTTCCAGATTGCGCTTGAGGCCGGCGGTGGAGTCCGAACCGTTCACGCTGTCCGGGGAGAAGCGCTGGTATTCCCTCATAGTCTGGTAGTCCAGATCCTTGCGGTCGACCACGAAGAACACCTTGTCGATGAAGTCCAACTCGGTGGCCAGACGCGCCGCCTTGAAGCTGGTCAGGGTCTTGCCTGAACCTGTGGTGTGCCAGATGTACCCGCCGCCTTCTGGCTGGCTCCAGCTCTTAGCGGCATGGGCGCTCTTGATCTTCCAGAGGACGCGTTCGGTAGCGGCGATCTGGTAAGGCCGCATCACCAGCAGTGTGTCGCTGACGTCGAACACCGAGTAATGCAGCAGCACGTTGATCAACGTATGCTTCTGGAAGAAGGTGGCGGTGAAGTCCTTTAGATCCTTGATCAGACTGTTGTCTGCCTTCGCCCAATTCATGGTGAAGTCGAAGCTGTTCTTGTCGCGCCGAGTCGTGTTGGCGAAGTAGCGGCTGTCGGTGCCGTTAGAGATCACAAATAGCTGCAGGTATTTGTACAGAGAATTCTCGCTGTTGAAACTCTCCTTGCTGTAGCGATGCACTTGGTTGAAAGCCTCGTGGATTGCTACGCCGCGCTTCTTCAGCTCCACCTGTACCAGCGGCAGACCATTGACCAGCACCGTCACATCGTAGCGATTGGCATGGCTACCACTTTGCTCGAACTGCTTAATCACCTGCACCTTGTTGCGGGCGATAGTCTTCTTGTCCAGCAGGTAGATGTTCTGGATGTGTCCGTCGTCGAACACGAAGTCGTGGATGTAATCATCGTGGATCTTGCGGGTTTTCTCAATGATCCCGTCGCTGGGCTTGTCCAGGTAGGTCTCCACGAAGCGCAGCCACTCGCCGTTGGAGAATTGCACGGCGTTTAGCTCCTGAAGCTGCACACGGACATTGGCCAGGAGAGCCTCGGGCGTGTTTAGGCTGGGCAGGAACTCATAGCCCTGATTGACGAGATCCTGGATGAATTCCTGCTCCAGCGCGCTCTCGCTCTGGTAGCCCTCCGCGGCATTCAACTCGCGGGCGTACTTGTCGAGCACGATGAAGTTGTTAGACTCCGCGATGGCTTTCGTCTGCTCAATCAATCCCTGGGCCCTATTTCCAATAACCGTAATTGTTAATCAGGTTCTCTAGTAACAACTTTACGGTCTGTTTTTCCTGCGGCGTCGGGTCGCGTACTTGGTCGATTGAAATTGATGAATGGCTAAAGGTGTTGATCGTCCGAACATAGGCCTCTTTACTACCTGTGGCTGAGCTCAATAGATCACCCCACTGATTGTGCCCTAGAAAACCTGCGGTTTTCTCATATAGATTGCGCAGCAAAGTGAAGTGATATCGCTCGACCTTATCTTCGGCGATCGCCTGTTCCAGAACCCTCCGCAAGTGCAGATGATAGGAAAAGCTCTTGTTTGAATCGCCGTATTTCGTGTTGAGATTAAATGTTCCATCCACCAGCCGTTCAAGCAGGTAACACCCTTCATTGGCTGGGTTTTTCTTCATACCCAATTCGTTGTGCAGCACGTTGTAGAACAGTGGGCTGTGCGTCGTGATGGCGAACTTGAGTTGAGAAGGGGCTCGCGTAATCAGCTCCGCCAGATCGACAGCCATTTGGATGAGATGGTTCTCATCTAGAGAGCTGACAGGGTCGTCGATGAACACATATTCCAGCTGATCGAACTCATTGGTTTCACGATCGCCACGTTCTGGCACGTTCAAAACCCCGATCACCTGCTCGAGCAGCGTATAGAAAATGCTCCAGATGAAGTTGCTTTCTTCACCCTTGGAGATTTTCAGATTCCCCGAATGTGTATCGTCACCGCGCTCGATCGAGAAGGTGACCTCCGAGAAGGCTTTCACGATGACCTCCCCGAATATATCGTCCTTGCGCTCTTCATTGAAGCGCGGTGTGAGCTTGTCATTGGTGTAACGCTGAAACGTCGCAATGATGTTCATGTCCTGACCTTGATCCTTCAGCACCCAATCCGTGAAGGTGTTGGGCTGGATCTTCAGTCTTGGCTCGGCATCGCCCACTAAATCATTATCCCAATAGAACAGGTCTTCGGTAAAGGCGTTGTAGTAGAGGATCTTGTTGCGCGACAGCTCTGGCTGCTCGGCCTCGACATCGCCTTCGTTGCCGTTGGGCGCAATCAAGCGCTTGAACTCTCGCGAAAGACGCGTCTTGCCCGAGCCGTTGAAGGCATAGATCAGTTGCACCTTCTTGTTGGCGTCTTTCAGCTGCTGGGCGATCTCGGTCAGCGTTTTGCCCATGTCAGATCGCCACTTCTTACGGTTTGGGGAAGCTCAGCAGGCGATCGCGGTAGTACGCGTATTGCTGCTGGCGCATCGCGATCTCGCGCGGCAGGCCTTCGCTGAGGGAACTCGTCAAAGCATCGAATTTGTCCAAGATGCCTGCAATGCGCTCCTGTTCTCTCAATTTGGGGAACGGGACTTTTAAGCTTTTTAGAAGGCCACCTGTAACCAGCGGTTGCCCCCCGCCCACTGCGTACTGATTCAAATTCATGTGTGTTAGCTGATGGAAGGCGAAGCGGATATTCCACTTATCAGTGGGACGAAGTACGAGTGTGTTGTCAGATACGTCAAATTCGCCCGTAACAGCATTCACCAGCCCGGCATTGGCGCCAACGCGAGCAACCAGAATTACATCTCCGGAGTACGCTGCATCATTAGTATAGCCAATAGGTCCCGTCGATCCGTAGACCGGAATGACACCCTCTGAAGACCGAATTTTGTTGCGCCCCGACGCAATACTTTTGGTTGCCTCGCCCAGCGTCCTCCACTCCACTTTGCGGTCTTCAAACCGCAGCAGTTGGTCACGATAGTAGGCGTATTGCTTTTTGCGGGCGGTAAGCTCGGCGGTAAGCTCGGCGGTAAGCTCGGCGGTAAGCTCGGTGAAAGTGTCCAGTATGCGGACGATTTCGGCCTGGATGGCCAGCGATTTTTGCGGGTTGTCTGGGCAGGGGATGGGGATTGCGAACTTGTCGGTATCCGGAGTTGCAATCTGTGGCATTTGCATTTTGCCACCAATGTTCTGAAAGTGTGGTTCATTCAACTTCAGAAAATGGTAAGCATATTTTATGTTAATTGCTGTATTTTTCGAGTAATATGACCACATTTCATTCTTGTGTGAGAACGGTTTGCTGTAATACTCAAACTCAATAATCCCACGAGACTTGACGATAATTGAAGGTTCTCGATTTACATCTTTTTTCGGTATGTCATCAAAATCAACGAAGGCAACGGTTTTCCCGCCCGCAAAGATTTTTACTGGCGCTCCATCTTTGTGAAGCTCCTTCATTTGTCCAGCGGTGATCTTTGTTCCTTTGGTCCTAACAAGTACGTCCCCCAGCGCCTTCCACTCCACCGCCACCCCATCCAGCAGTCGGTCTAGGTAGTCCATCCCGCTCATGCCTGCGGCTCCACGCCCTCGATCTCGGCGACGATGGCGTCGATCTCCCTACGCAGTTGGTCGATGCGGGCAACGGTGGTTTCCAGTTCAGCGTTGAGCGCGGCGATGTCCACCACTTCGCGGGTGTCCCTGGCTTCCACATAGCTGGAGACCGACAAGTTGTAGTCGTTGCCGGCGATACGCTCCAGCGGCACCGAGCGAGCGAAGTGGTCCACGTCGGCCTTGCTGTCGAAGGCCTGCATGATCTGCTCGATGTGCTTCTCCAGCAGCACGTTGTTGTTGGTTTCCTTCTTAAACAGACCGCTGGCATCGATGAACTGCGTGTGGGTGTCGGTCTTGTTCTTGGCCAGCACCAGGATGTTGACGGCGATGGTGGTGCCGTAGAACAGGTTGGGCGCCAGCGCGATCACCGTTTCCACGTAGTTGTTGTCGATCAGATACTGGCGGATCTTCTGCTCGGCGCCGCCGCGATAGAAGATTCCGGGGAAGCAGACAATGGCGGCGCGGCCCTTGCTGGAGAGATAGCTGAGCGCGTGCAGTACGAAGGCAAAGTCAGCCTTGGACTTGGGCGCCAGAACACCGGCCGGCGCGAAACGATCATCGTTGATCAGGGTGGGGTCGTCGCTGCCGATCCACTTTACCGAATACGGTGGGTTGGAGACGATGGCATCGAACGGTTTGTCGCCGCCGAAATGTGGCTCGATTAGAGTGTTCCCAAGTTGCACATTGAACTTGTCATAGTTGATGTTGTGCAGAAACATGTTCATGCGCGCCAGGTTATAGGTTGTGTGGTTAATCTCCTGGCCGAAAAACCCGTCCTCGATTACATGGGCGTCAAAATGCTTTTTGGCTTGCAGCAGCAGCGAGCCGGAACCGCATGCCGGGTCGTAGATCTTATTGACGCTGGTCTGCTTGTGCATTGCCAGTTGAGCGATCAGCTTGGACACATGCTGCGGGGTGAAGAACTCGCCGCCAGACTTGCCGGCATTGGCGGCGTAATTGGAAATTAGGAACTCGTAGGCATCCCCAAACAGGTCGATATGGGCGGCATCGAAGTGGCCGAAGTCCAGTCCTGCCACGCCCTTCAGTACGGCAGCCAAGCGGGCGTTCTTATCCTTGACCGTATTGCCCAGGCGGTTGCTGGTGGTGTCGAAATCGGCGAATAGGCCCCTAATGTCGTGTTCGGAGGGGTAACCGTTGGCCGAGGCTTCAATTGCGACGAAGATGCCTGCTAGATCGGTGTTCAGTTTCTCATTGCTATGGGCCTTGGCGACGACATTGGCGAACAACTGGCTGGGATAGATGAAGTAACCCTTGGTCTTGATCGCATCGTCCTTGATCTCCGCCGTGATTACACTGTCGGCCAGCTCGGCATAGTTGATGCTCTCGTCGCCGCCTTCGATGTAGCTGGCGAAATTTTCACTGATGAACCGGTAGAATAAGGCGCCGAGCACGTACTGTTTAAAATCCCAGCCGTCGACCGCACCACGCACCTCATTGGCGATTTGCCAAATCTGACGTTGCAGGGCGGCGCGTTGTTGGGTGCTGGTCATCATTAGATCCGGATTCGATTCGTTAGATTGGGCTCTGTCGGGAGCTTAGTAGAATTGGCCGTTGCGGCGCCACCGCCAGCAATCAGATGAAGGGCGCATACGATAGTGGGATTACGGGCCCATTGCCGATTTCACGGAGCGCACGGTCATCGATTCAACTCCAAATTCGCAACTCGTAGTCCGAAACGGGCTGCCCTGCTTCACTTACTAGAGCGGCTAGCCGAGCGCGGTGACGGGAGTGCGCATCCCCCTGTCAACTGTTTGCTCCTGTTGAATTGATCCAGGAAAACGCAGACACCGCAGAACCAGTTTGCTCGTTGAGCTCGGCAACAACGGCATCGGCCCATTCAAACCAGTCCTTTACGGTCTTGTCCCCCACCACCGCATCCATCGGCGGTTGCGCAGAAGCCAATTTCGTCAGGTAACTCTTCAGGCGCTGGGCAGTCTCCCAGCGCTCTGCAAGCTTCATCAGTTCTGCCTTACGTGCTTCGTCGAGCACCCGTTGGCGTTCGATCTCTGCACGCGTTTCTCGTTCGAGGCGCCAACGCTCGGCCTCAGCATCTCGCTCCTTCTGCCAAGCCTTGAGGATTTCTGCCCCCTCAAACAAGCGATCCACGATCTGCGGAATTTGAGCTTCGAGGGGGCGTCGCTCCGTCTCTCTCCACTCCTCATTGTAAGGTCCTCGGAGGTATGTGCGAAGTGCGAATACAAGCGATCCGGTACCAACCAGCTCCATCGAAAGGTAGGAACTTCGCTTGTCATCCCTCGGGATCTTGACCTGCCGGGACTTCTCTCGAATCTGAAAATCGATCTTTTCACCCGAGATGGTTGCCCGTAGCAGCCCTTTGGGGCCCTCCGTAATCTCACCGCCGTCAGCTTCAACCGCTTTGAATATGGCGTCGAGAATTCGGTGTCGACGGCGATCCAAAGCAGTCCAGGAAGCTGGTGCCAAACGCATCTGCCAAGGGTCGCGTGACTTTGCCGCGTTTCGTGTGCGGTCTTCGTGATCCTGCAACCACTTGGAGATTAGTGAGTGGGGTTTTGCTAGGCGCTCATTGACGTGGACCAGTCGATCAGCA
Organism: Devosia sp. Z6_126; assembly: GCF_058133495.1. Classification (NCBI taxonomy): domain Bacteria; kingdom Pseudomonadati; phylum Pseudomonadota; class Alphaproteobacteria; order Hyphomicrobiales; family Devosiaceae; genus Devosia; species Devosia sp. Z6_126. Next base: position 782,184 of record NZ_JBYUNO010000001.1, read on the forward strand.
ATTGGTGCTGGCAACTTCTCTTGTTCAACAACCACAGGCCGCTGTAAGCCCTTCCGCGTGCGGTCCTGGGCTTTGAGGGCGCTAAATCGATACGGTCTCCGCCCTCTCCTGTGGAGGGGAGTGGGATTGTTTCTACCGGCAAGCCCATCGCCTTCTTGGTCCAGTAGCCAGAGCCTGGATAAGGAATTTGGTTCGATTTGCAGAGTTGAGCTAAGAGGGTAGGCGAAGTGCCGAGATCTGGAGCCACCTTGCTCAGCGGTTTCAAAGAAACGAGCCGGTAGAGTTCAGAGCGACTTATCTGCATGTGGTCCGTTCACAAGAGCAAAAGGCAGCCGGTTGCGAGCGGGTTACTGTCGCGGCATTCTGTCCAAATTCAACAGGGTTCGTCGTGGTTACACAGAATACAAAGTCTGAACGGTGTGGACAGCGTTCTCAGCGTTGAACGAACGGGCACTGGATTGAATTCGAGCGCATGCTAAGCGGCTGCACGAACAGAGCAATTCCTGCCTTGCCAAACTGAGGGTATAATCAACCCGTCACTCCAGTTCACCGCAGTTCAGCTAAGTGCTGGCCCGTGCTGGGAATCCCAAGGTGCAGAAGGCGTAGCCAGCTACACATTGCTGTAACCGGATTTGAATTTCCTCCTATCGCTGAACAGGTTTTGGCTCTCCGCGTTGCGCGGCCGCAGCGCCCCGCTTGCTTGCGCCTGCAGTTCATCGAAAATCATGACAAAACTTTTGAACGTTCGGGGGACCCCAAACATTCTTGCGAGAGGCTGGAGCATTTGGCAGGGAGTTCGTCGCCTTGGCGTTTCCACTCTTCTGAAGAGGTCAACGATGAGAACCATACGACTGGGCCGAACAGGTCTTGAAGTTAGCCGTATATGCTTCGGCTGCATGTCGTTCGGCAAGGTGACCGAAGAGCGACCATGGGTCTTGGGGATCGAGGACGCTCGCCCGATGTTTCGCCGTGCCTGGGAAGCCGGCATCAATTTCTTCGATACAGCCAATGTTTATGCTCAGGGCACGAGCGAGGAGATCACTGGACAAGTCATCCAGGAACTTGCTCCGCGTGAGGAGATCGTGCTCGCCACCAAAGTTTTCGGCCGAATGCGGCCGGGGCCAAACGGCCAAGGCCTATCTCGCAAGGCCATCCTTGCCGAAATCGACAACAGCCTTAAGCGCCTCCGGACCGACTATGTCGATCTCTACCAAATCCACCGGTTCGACCCGTTCACACCGGCAGAGGAAACCATGGAGGCGCTCCATGATGTCGTTCGGGCTGGGAAGGCTCGCTACATCGGCGCCTCGTCGATGTGGGCTTGGCAATTCGCGAAGCTTCAACATGCCGCCGAACTGCACGGCTGGACCAAGTTCGTCTCGATGCAAAATCAGGTGAGCCTGACCTACCGTGAAGAAGAGCGCGAGATGATCCCGCTATGCATCGACCAGGGTGTCGCACTGCTACCCTGGAGCCCTCTTGGCGGTGGCAAGCTTACAAGACCGTGGGGTACAGAGACAAAGCGCGCCACAACCGACCGCTACAATAAGACGATGTATGAACAAACCCAAGGCAACTCTCGCGGGGTTGTGGAGGCGGTGGAGGAGGTAGCCAAGGCGCGCGGTTTGCCCATGGCGCAAGTGGCCATGGCGTGGGTTCTCCGAAAGCGGGGCGTCACTTCACCCATCGTTGGGGCAAGCAAGCTGTCTCATGTCGAAGATGCTATTGCCGCCGAAGAGCTGACGCTGAGCGATGAAGAGATCGCGCTGCTCGAAGCGCCTTACCAGCCGATTACGGTCAACGGTTTCTGACGGGAATGTGCCCTGCTCAGGAACGCCTTAACTCAACGGCTTCTCGGAAACGAGGATTACGCTTCCTCACGAGGTATCTGCATGAACTTCGTTGGGCACGTGCTGAGGACGCTAGGCATCCGGCTGCCAGTGGGTTCCTGTAGGGCAGTTCTCCGGATTTCAAAAGGCTTTGTAGTGGCTACGTGGCGTTCAAAAACAAATCGGTTCAGACTACGTTTCTGCCGCGAACCGACGGGCACTCGGGCGAAGCTTGATGCCAGCTACGGCGATGCTCGGACGCAGGTCTGCCCTGGCCACGATGAGGATAGTCCATGAAGTCGTTAGCCTAGAAAGCGCTAACGGAGATCGGAGTGTAGGGCGCTTCCAGCCGCTTGCACTCCTCTTCAGAGAGCGTCAGGCCGACGGATTCAATGGCATCATCCAGATGCCGCATCTTAGTCGCACCTACGATGGGTGCCGTGACACCAGGTCGCGACAGTACCCAAGCCAGGGCCAATATTGCCATGGAGACTCCGCGTTCCCGGGCGACAACTTCCAAAGCTCCGACGATGTCACGGCTGACATCCCGGTCTAGCGTCGCGCGGTGAAAGTTGTCGGTCTCGGAACGACTGGTTTCAGTGCCCCATGGCCGGGTGAGGCGCCCCCGCCCTTGAGGGCTCCAAGGGATGACGCCCACGCCCTGGTCACGACAGAGCGGCAGCATCTCTCGTTCTTCCTCGCGATAAAGCAGGCTCAGCTGGTTCTGCATCGAAACGAACCTGCTCCAACTGTGCCGGTCGGCAGTGTGCTGCATTTTGGCGAATTGCCATGCGAACATTGACGAGGCGCCGATGTAGCGAACCTTACCCCAGCGAACGAGGTCGTTCAGGGCCTCCATGGTCTCCTCTACCGGCGTAAGCGGATCGAAGCGGTGGATCTGATAGAGGTCAATGTAGTCTGTGCCCAGCCGCCGGAGACTGTTGTCGATCTCTGACAGAATTGCAGCGCGGGACAGTCCCTGGCCGTTCGGGCCTGGTCGCATCCGTCCGTTCACCTTGCTCGCCAGCACATACTGTTCGCGCGGCGCGAGCTCGCGCAGCAGTGTGCCGGTGATCTCTTCGCTGGTGCCATGGGAATAAACATTGGCGGTGTCGAAGAAGGTGATGCCGGCTTCCCACGCGCGCCGGAAGATCGGCCGAGCGTCATCAACATCAAGAACCCAGGGACGCTGGTCATTTGGCTTCCCAAACGACATGCATCCAAGGCAAATGCGACTGACCTCGAGGCCGGTGGTGCCAAGCCGGGCATATTCCATGCTGCAATCCTATGCGTGTGTGACGAGCTCGAGAGCGGGAGGGGCACTGCCCAAGAGAGATTTACACCATAGCTAAAGGGCAGTGGCAAACTTCCCAGGATTGATCTTTGGCAACCGTAACATATCGTCTCGAGGCTCTCTGCGCAGGCTGGTGGGGGGTGACGGCCGAGGACCCTACCCTACCCTTGTTTGAGGACGTCCTGCATGCGGCGGGTGAGCGTCTGTGAGAGCTCAAAGTAACCCTCCCACGCATCCGGACCCTGAGCCCGCTCGGCCGCTGCGAAGATGCCAAAGGCGTTGGCGCGATCTAGGCTGGCCAGTTCATCCCAGGTGACCGGCACAGCAACCGTGCCACCGGCGCGAGCCCGGGTCGACCACGGACACACCGCGGTACTGCCCTGACCATTACGGAGATAGTCGAGGAACATGCGACCTTTCCGCCGGGCTTTGCTCATATTAGCGACAAAGCGTTGCGGCTCGGTGCGGGCCAGCAGCTCGGCCAAGTTCTGGCAGAACGACTTGACCTCGTCCCAGTTAGCCTGCGGGATGAGTGGCACCACCACGTGCACGCCCTTACCACCCGAGAGCAGAGGCCAGGATTGCAGACCAATAGCTTCCAGCACGCCCTTGATATCTACCGCCGCTTGCTTGACGTGCTCAAAGCCAAGCCCCTCATCGGGGTCGATGTCAAATACCATGCGTTCAGGCAGATCAGGCTGCTGCCGGCGGGAGCCCCAGACATGGAACTCGAGGGTGTTCATCTGAACGCCACCAAGAAGACCCGCCAAATCCTCGATCCAAAGAATGCGGCTGTCCTTGCCCGACAGCTTGGTCAGCTCCCCTGCCCTGATGAAGCTTGGCATGCCTGGCAGCTGGTGCTTCTGGAAGAAGGTCTTGGTGAGGTCACCATCGGTATCCCGAACTAGGGATAGGGGCCGGTCTACGATATGGGGCAGCATGCAACCGGCAACCGCAGCATAGTACGCAGCCAAGTGCGCCTTGGTGATGGTGGTGCCCGGATACATGAGCTTGTCGGGATGGGAGAGCTTGATGCCTAGCGCCGTGGCTGTTCCGCTCCCCACCTCAGGATCCAAACTCGCAGCGGTTGCGACTGACAGTGTCGCTATTGATCGTTCCAACACAACCTGATCGGCACGCTTGTCTTCGCGCATCCCTTTAAAGCTTGGGTGCCGCAGTGACCCATCGGGGGTAATCTCGGCATAGGTGACTTCGGCAACCAGCTCCGGAGTAACCCAATGGGCCTTGCGGGCGATGTCGCGGGGCACCGACGCGAATGCCGGCTTGTCCAAGCGCCGCCTTTGCAGCTGCGCCAGGATCTTCTCGCGCATCTTGTCGGTAAAGCCAGTCCCGACCCGACCGCGGTACACCAGCTTGCCGTTCTCGTAGGTGCCCAAGATCAACGAGGCCATGCCTTTGCCGGTGTCGCTGGGTCGCCAGCCACCAACCACGAACTCCTGCCGCTTGGTGCACTTGATCTTGAGCCAGCCCGAGGTGCGGTCACCGACATAGGGACGATCTGCCCGTTTGGCGATAACGCCCTCATGCCCGCCCGCGCACATGGCGTCGAACACAGATTGTCCATTGTCGGCGATGTCCTCGGAGAACTGCAGGATGTCCTCGGGGCCGCGATCCCCAACAAGCTCGGCAAGCATGGCCTTGCGCTCGATCAGGGGCAATCCGGTGAGGTCACGGCCATCCACCTCGAACAGATCGAAAGCGTAGAACTTGAGCGGAATGCCCGCCGCAATGCCGGTCTTGAGCATGGAGAAGTTGGTGCGCCCTTGCCCGTCAATGGCAACAATCTCCCCGTCGATCAGCGCCGATCCCTCGGTGAGTTTCTGCAGCGGCTCAAGGATAACCTTGAACTGCTCGGTCCAGTCGTGCCCGTTCCTCGTATAGACCCGCACATCGGAGCCGGAGATGGCTATCTGCGCGCGATAACCGTCGAACTTCATCTCGAACAGCCAGTCCGGGCCTACAGGGATAGCCTCGGTCAAGGTGCAGAGCTGGAATGGGCGGAAGCTGGGGAGTGGGAGGGTAGATTCTGAGTCCCTGCGGGGTGACCGCTTCTTGCGGGGTGCGGCCTCTACGGCCTGCATGGGGCACTCAGGTACATCGGCGGATTTAATACAGCCGGACCGAATCCGTTCCGGCTGCCCAGCGTAGTAGTGATCGTTTCCGGCCCGCGCTGTTGCTGGCGGGACCAATGCGGGGCGGAGAACTGCGCACGGGAACAGCAAAACTCCAACGCTGCTTGACATATCATAATCTTGTCATACAAACGTTGAGCGAAACGAGCTTGGGTGTCAAAGTGCGTACGGCCATTGTCAATCTGGGATGCATTGTAAGTGGCGATTGGCGTAAGCCACTGATCAACGCCGATAGCATTGTGATGAACGATGGCTTGATCGAGAAAGTCGGCACTGTCGACGCCTCGGTGCTTGCCTCTTGCGATGTGGTGGTGGATGCGGGCGGCGCCACGGCCATGCCGGGCCTAATCGATTCCCATGTCCACATCACCTTCGGCGATTACACGCCCCGGCAGAAAACCGTGGGCTATCTCGAAAGCTATGTGCATGGCGGTGTCACTACCTCCATCAGCGCGTCGGAAGTTCATGTACCTGGCCGTCCTACCGATCCGGTGGGGGTAAAGGCGCTCGCAATTGCCGCTCAGCGCTGCTTTGCCAATTATCGTCCTGGAGGTATGCGCGTTTGGGCCGGATCGGTGATCCTTGAGCCGGGACTGACCGAGGCAGACTTCGCCGAGCTATCTGACGCCGGCGTCTGGCTCGCAAAGGCCGGCTTTGGGGCCTTTGCGGATCCAATGGAATATAAGCCGCTTGTCGACATGGCGCGCGACCATGGCATGATCACAACCATGCACACCGGTGGCGCCTCAATTCCGGGCTCCTCTCCTATCAATGGCGAGCATGTGCTGGCGATCAATCCGCACGTATCTTTTCATATCAATGGTGGCCCCGTCGCCATGCCGGATTCTCACTTCGAGCGCGTGGTGACTGAAAGCGAAGTTGCGCTTCAGCTCTGCACCGCCGGCAACCTCAGAACGGCCCTGTTGTGCACCCGTCAGGCGCTTGCGCACGACCAGTTTGACCGCCTGCTGATCGCAACCGACACTCCAACCGGCTCGGGCATCATGCCACTGGGTATGTTCTATACCATCACCCATCTCTCGAGCCTTTTGGACCTGCCGCCTGAAATGGTGATTGGCGCGGCGACGGGCAACAATGCCCGCGTCTATGGCCGCAATTCCGGCTTCCTCGCGCCCGGAAAGGATGCCGATTTGGTGCTGGTCGATGCGCCGCTTGGTGGCACCCAGGACACCGCGCTAGCCGCGCTGCGTCACGGCGATCCGGTGGCAGTGGGAGCCGTGTTTAGCGATGGCGTACCGCGCTTTATCGGGCGCAGCCGCAATACACCCGCGCCCACGCGTGCCATCCGTGTTGCCGAGAACCGCCTGCCACGCGATTTCAGCGGCACCGCGCACTAAGTCACCTCAAGGAGAAAGCCTGTGTCCGACAAAAATCGCGTGATCATCAGCGGCGGTGGGCCGGTGGGGCTGATCTGTGCACTAAGCTTGGCGCGAGCGGGGGTGCCGGTTACCGTGCTGGAGCGCTTTTCGAGGCTGCAGGAAGATCCCCGTGCGGCCACCACGCACCCCGCAACGCTTGAACTGCTTGGTGAACTGGGGCTCGAGGAAGAGATGCGCGTTGCGGGTCTCGTGGCGCCGATCTTCCAATTTTGGGACCGCCCGAGCGGGGATCTGGTCGCCGAGTTCGACCATGCCCTGATCGCCGACGAAACGGCCTACCCCTATGTCGTGCAATGCGAGCAGTTCAAGACGGCTCAGATCGTGCTCAAGCATCTTCAGGCCGAGCCTTCGGCAGAAGTGCTGTTCGAGCACGAAGTGGAAAGTTTCGTGGCGCACGATGATTGGGTAGACGTTACGGTGAAGACGCCGGAGGGGCACCGCCAGTTCGGGGGGCGATATCTCGTCGGTGCTGATGGTGGCCGGTCCACGGTGCGCAAGGGCGCCAATATCGAGTTTGGGGGCTTTACCTGGGACGAACAGTTTTTGGTACTCACCACCCCCTTCGATTTTCAGGCTAATCGCGGCTACTGCTTCCGCAGCTATTTTGCCGACCCGGACGAATGGTGCAATTGCTTCAAGGTGGCGGCGGACGGCCCGCCCGGACTGTGGCGTACGGTGTTTCCCACTTCACCGGACCAAACCGAAGCCGAGCTCATGTCTGATGAGGCGGTGCATGCCCGTCTCAAGCGCTTCTTCCCTAAGGAAGGCAACTACGAGATTGTGCATCGCAACCTTTATCGGGTGCACCAGCGGGTAGCTAAGACTTTCCGACAGGGGAGGATCCTTCTCGCCGGCGACGCGTCGCACGTCAACAACCCCATCGGCGGCATGGGTCTTAACGGCGGAATCCAGGATGCGGTCAATCTGGGTGAAAAACTCGCGCAGGTCTGGCACGGCGCATCCCATACGCTGCTCGATCTCTACGATCTGCAGCGCCGCAGCCTGACGGTCGACTTCGTGCAGGCGCAAACCATCCAGAACAAGAAGCGCCTCGAAGCCAAAGATCCAGAAACTCGCAAGGCCAATCTGGATGAACTGCGGCGTATCGCGGCCGATCCAGTTAGCGCCAAGGCGTATCTCATGCGGGCATCAATGCTGGAAGCCAACCGCAAGGTTGCCGACCTGCGAGCCGCTTGATCGGCCTCCCAGCAAAGGAGATGAACGTGCCGCAAGACCTCCGCGACAGCCCACTATTCCGCCAGCAGCTTTATATCGCGGGCTCCTGGTGCGATGCCCAGTCCGGTAACAGGCTGGAGGTCGAAGATCCCGCGACTGGCGCTGTCATTGGCACCATTTCAAATGCCGGCGCCGCTGAGACCCGTCGCGCCATCGAAGCGGCGCATGAAGCCTTTAAGAGCTTCAGCCGCATAACTGCCGCGGAACGCGCGGAGATGCTGCGGCGGCTTCATCAACTCATCCTAGACAATCGAGACGAGCTTGCGCGCATATTGACGCTTGAACAGGGTAAGCCGCTAGCAGAGGCGAAGGGCGAGGTCGGCATGAGCGCCGCTTACGTGCTGTGGTTTGCCGAAGAAGCTCGCCGGGTTTATGGCGAGATCATTCCCTCGCCCTGGCGCGAACGACGGCTGCTGGCCACGCGCCAGCCGGTCGGCGTCGTGGGCGCTATCACGCCTTGGAATTTTCCGTCCTCGATGCTGGCGCGCAAGATTGCCCCGGCGCTGGCGGCGGGCTGCACCATCGTATGCAAACCGGCGACGCAAACGCCTTATTCGGGTCTCGCTTGGGGCGAGCTCTGCGCCCAGGCCGGGTTTCCACCCGGCGTCGTTAATGTGGTCACCGGCTCGGCGCGTGAGATCGGTGGTGAACTCACTTCCAATCCGCTGGTCCGCAAAATCACCTTCACCGGCTCGACCGAGGTCGGCAAAGTCCTGCTGACCCAGGCGGCCGGCACCGTCAAGAAGGTGTCAATGGAGCTAGGCGGCAATGCCCCGTTTATTGTCTTCGACGACGCCGATATTGATCGCGCGGTGGACGGCGGAGTCAATGCCAAATTCCGCAATACCGGCCAGACCTGCGTGTGCACGAACCGCTTCTATGTCCAAGCCGGTGTTTATGACGCCTTCGTCGAAAAGCTCTCGGCCGCCGCCGAGCGGCTGCGAGTCGGAGCCGGAGTCGAGGACGGCGTGGAGCTCGGACCGCTAATCGACGCCAATTCCGTCGACAGGGTAGAAGAGCTCTTGACCGACGCCGTCGGCAAGGGCGGGCGCGTAGTGACTGGCGGCCAGCGCCACCACCTGGGCGGGAATTTCTTCGAACCCACCGTCATTGCCAACGCCACTGCTGGCATGCGCTTTTCGCGCGAGGAAATCTTCGGGCCACTAGCGCCGGTGTTCCGCTTTGAGACCGAGGAGGAGGCTATCCAGCTCGCCAATGACACCGAATATGGGCTCGCCTGCTACTTCTACACGCGCGATCTGGGCCGAGCCTTCCGTGTATCGGAAGCGCTTGAGTATGGCATCGTCGGCGTCAACGAGGGGCTCATCACCACCGAGGTCGCGCCCTTTGGTGGGGTCAAGGAATCCGGCATAGGCCGCGAAGGAGCGCGCCACGGCATCGAGGACTATCTCGAGGTCAAATATGTCTGCATGGGCGGCCTCGGCTTTCCAGCCGCCTAAAGGCCGAGCCGAGGAGAGTAGCTCTTGTCCGTCTTCGAATTGGCCGTAATCTTTGTATGCCTGGCTTGCGGCGGGATCCTAAAAGGCGCGACCGGCGCCGGGGCGCCGATCCTCGCCATCCCCGCCATGGCGGCGTTTCATGACGTGCGCTTCGCCATCGTCGTCATGACGGTACCAAACCTCGTCACCAATCTCATGCAAGCCTGGCAGAACCGGAAGCATCATTTGCGGGCCAGCTTCCTCGTCCCGTTTCTCGCTTCGGCCGCGATCGGCGTGGTGCTGGGCACCTGGGCCTTGGTGGGGTTGGACTCCAGGACCCTATCGCTGGTGGTGGCACTAGCCGTCCTGCTCTATCTTGTCTTGAGGGTCACGAAGGCAAATTGGCAGTTGAGCGCGCCGATGGCCGCCCGGTTGGCCGCGCCCTTCGGCTTCATGAGCGGAGTGGTGCAAGGGTCGGCGGGCATTTCGGCGCCAGTTTCACTGAGCTTCCTCAATGCCATGCAGCTAGACCGGCTCACCTTCATGAACACGGTATCTATGCTCTTCGTGACGTTCGTCGCGGTGCAGCTGCCGGCTCTTGCATTCACTGGCGTGCTGACCTTCAGCGGTTTTCTGCTCAGTTGCGCGGCGCTGCTGCCGATGCTCCTAGGCATGTCGTTCGGCGCCTTCCTCGGCCGAACGGTGTCGCGCGAGGCATTCGACCGGCTGATTCTGCTGCTCCTAGCGGGGCTTGCCGCCAAAATGCTCTGGGAAACCCTTGTGTCACCTTCGTAATATTGACTGTCATATTATTGTATGACAATAATCGGCATCTTTTCTGGAGCAGTCATATGGATCTCAATATCCGCCGCACCTTCACACTGATAGACGACAAGCGGGTCGAGGCCGGGCGGCGCGCTGAGACGCCGCTGCGCAAGGTCGCGGTAATCTATTTGCTCGAAAACCCTTATATCGGCCGCTATGTGGAAGACCTGTCGCCGCTGATCGAAGCCAGCGAGGGGCTGGGCAGGCAGATGGCGCACACGGCGCTGAGGGCACTCGATGGCATGCCAGTGCAAAGCTACGGCAAGGGCGGCGTCGTAGGCCTGGCGGGTGAGCAGGAACACGCTAATGCCCTCCTCACCACCACTTTCGCTAATCCATTCCGCGAGGCTATCGGCGGGGCTCAAGCTTGGATTTCGTCAATGACCAAGGTCGCGGCTCCAGGCGCGGTGATCGACGTGCCGATGAACTGCAAGGACGACGTCTATGTGCGCTCGCACTATGACGGCATGACGCTGCTCATTCCCGAGGGTCCGATGCCCGACGAAGTAGCAATAATCTTCTGCATGGGCACGGGCGGCCGGATCAATGCTCGCGTTGGCGGGCTGCGCTATGAAGACTTGCCGGCCTCCGCATGAGCCAGGCTGCCGCGCCGCACCCGCTCCTGGAAGAACCCGGCGCCCGTTATAGGGCGGGCGGGGTAACGCCGGCCGAGGTGCTAAACCTCTATCTCACCGCTATCGCGGCGCGCGAGGGGGAGGTCAAGGCGTTCACGGCGCTCAATCCCGACGGGGCTACCGCAGCAGCTGCTGCCTCGACCCGGCGTTGGGCGGAAGGCAAGCCGCTCTCAGCGATCGACGGAATGGTGATCGGCATCAAGGACGTGATCGAAACCGCCGACATGCCTACAGGGCAGGGCTCCCCGATTTGGGAAGGGTTTCAGACGAAGCGCGACGCGGCCTCGGTGCAGGCACTGCGTGAGGCAGGCGCCGTGGTCCTGGGGAAGACTACCACCACCGAATTTGCGACACGCCACAGCTTTGCCGATACGCGCAATCCGCATGACACCGCCCGAACGCCAGGCGGCTCCAGCAGCGGCTCAGCGGCAGCGGTGGGAGGCGGCATGCTGGATGCGGGGCTAGGGACGCAGGTCGTTGGGTCAATCCTCCGGCCGTCGAGCTATTGCGGCGCTGTCGGCTTCAAGCCCAGTTTCGGTGCGCTTAACCGGGGCGGCGCCAACGACCAGCTGAGCCAGAGTTGCCTAGGAACGATCGCTAAGACGCTGACCGGCGCCTGGGCCCTGGCGACGGAGATTGCCAAGCGCGTCGGCGGCGATCCGGGGCAGCCGGCGTTGCGCGGTGATGTGGCGGTGCCAGAGGCACGGCCGCCGAGCCGGATAGCCTTGCTGAGAACCGCCGGCTGGTCGCAGTTGACATCGGGGGCACGGGCGGCTCTGGACTCGGAACTGCGTCTCTTGCAGCGTGCAGGGGTGGAGGTCATCAGCGACACGGAAAACGCTGAACTCGCGATGCTGGAAACGGCGCTCGCCGAGGCCTGGCCGCTGACGGAACGGATTCTCTCCTGGGAATTCTCTTGGCCGCTGCGCAGCTATCCTTATGATCAGCTCAGCAAAACCATGCAGACGCGCCTAGTCGCAGGGCTGAAAATGAGCCTCGAGGACTACAAGGAGGCACTGGGGCGTCGCGAGGCAATTCGACAGCTCTTCGAGGGTGTCGCGGAGCGGGTGGACGGTTTCGTCACCTTGGCGGCCACCGGCGCGGCGCCGCGGCTCGATGACACTACCGGCAGCCCAGCAATGAACGTGCCGGCCTCGATCCTGGGCGCACCCGCCATCTCTCTGCCGATCCTCACGGATGGCGGCCTGCCGTTGGGAGTGCAACTGATCGGCAGATCGGGCAGAGACGCCGATCTCATAGGTCTCGCGCACTGGCGGCTCAACGGAGTTCAATGATGTACAAGCTGATGGTCGCCGACGTGGATTCCCCGTCCTATTTCGTCGCTACGGCGGCAGTGACGCTGGGGTTCTTTAAGGCCGAGGGCCTCACGGTCGAGTTCGTGCCCGAATACGGCGCCCAAAGGGGGCCCGAGATGCTGCGCGACGGCACCATCCACTTTTTTGGTGGACCTGCATTTGCTGCCACCCGTGCCTTTCCGATGTGGCAGGGGGCGAAGCTTCTCTGTGCTTTGTCCCAATACTCCTATTGGTTCATGGGTATCCGCAAGGATATCGACATCCCCCGCGGCGATATCGCAGCGCTTAAGGGTCTTCGTGTTTCGTCCTCGTTCAAGTTTCCGCGGACCGCATTGCGGCACATGTTTGCCGAGGCGGGGCTTGGTCACGACGATGTGCAGATCGTCGAGAGCCTCGCCACGGAGTCGGAATGGCACAGTCTTGATGGCGTTCGGGCCATTGAGCAGAACCATGCAGATGCCTTCTGGGGAAATGGAATGCGCTTGGCGCTGGCGGAAAAGGCGGGCCTAGCCAAGCTGCACCTGGACTTGAGGCGTGGCGATGGGCCGGTGGGCGCGCGGTACTACAATTTCGCTGCACTGACTGCGACCGATGCGCTGGTAAAAAACGAGCCGGAAGTCGCCGCTGCCGCGGTGCGCGCCATCCGGGCGACGCAGGTGGCGCTGCGGGCTGACCCATCCCTAGCGCGGCAGGTAGGCGACGCCCTCTTCCCTCAGGAGCAGGCCGGGCTTATTCCGGTGCTAGTAGAGCGGGATAGCCCATTTTACGATGCAAGCATCGGGCCCGAGGCTCTTAAGGGATTGAACCGCTTTGCCATGGCCAATCGCCTAAGCGACCGCGTGCTGGCAGATGATGAGATCGTGGCGACGCAGTTCAGTCCTTTCTGGACCAGCTAATCAGCTAGCGCCGCGTAGACTTTCGTCGATGTTTTCAAGCGAGATCTGCCGCACCGCGGCCTCCCGAGCCATGGCGACGTGGTTGGCTGCGGCCTTTTCAGCGCGCTGAGTGTCGCGAGCCATGATCGCGTCCGACAGTTCCTGGATCTCGGCAACGCTGAACTTGAGACGCCCCGGCACGCTTAACGACTTGCTGCGCAAAAAGGCTACTCGGGCCATCAGTTGGCGAACGACGCTCTGCAATACCGGATTGCCGGCGCCGCGTAGCAGGATTTCATAAAAGAGGCTCATGCTTGTGAGGAGCTTGTGGTGGTCCTCGGCCAGCGCGCCCTCGCCGAACTCGCGCGCAGCCACCATTAGCTTGTGGAACTCAATATCAGGGGCGCGCTCGATGAACGCGCGGACTACGGCCGTTTCGAAGATCGACCGGGTCTCGTAGATGGCCTCGGCCTCGGCGACGCTGATAAAGGCTACGATGGGCCCGCGGCGCGCCTCCACCGTGATCAGCTGTTCGCTTTCCAGCTGACGCAAGACTTCGCGCACAGAGGTGCGGCTAACGCCCAGAGCCTCGCACAGCTCGCGCTCAATCAGGCGCGTACCGGGCGGATACCAGCCCTCGATGATCGCATTGCGCAGTTTATCAAGGACCTGTTCGCGTAGCAGGGAGCGAGGCTGAACAATGCGTAGATCTGGCATGACCGGCGCCACCAACTCTTCTCCCTTGCGCAACCGATCTGCGGACCCGACTACCTTATTCATGTTCGATCTCCGAGATCTAGGCCGCAGGTTGGGCCAGGAATCGCTGCCGGCGCTTCGTAAATATCATGTACGTGCCGCGAAACCAGCTTTCCGTCGCGAGCCGGTCGCGCCAGGGCGTGGCGCGGGCCGCAGCGCGGGCTGGGCTTTCCAGCGCAGCGACGGAGGAGAGGTGATGCAGGGCCATATGGGTATAGCTTTCCGGCGCACCATCGACAATCTGGTAGCGGCGCACCCCAAGCCAAAGGGGTTCCTCCAGTAGCTTGGGCACGTGGTCTTGGGTGTACCAATCGTTAAAGTCCGCCTGACGATCTTGGGGAACCGTAAAGAACACCGAATAAAGCACTTCGCTTTCCAGCATCTCGGCTTCGTTGATCGTCTCCTGTTGCTGCCAGCTGAGAAGCTGGCCGGTATACCGGGTAAAGCCGGAAACCTCCCGCAGCATGCGTGCTGTGCGTTCGCTGGGCTCGCCCTTGATGTGCTTGTAGCGTTCCGTCTGGAGCGCTTCTGGCGCATCCATGTCGTAGACCGCGAGAAATCCTGGGCCGTCATTGCGGCTATAGCGCTGCGCGCCCAGAAATCCTGGAGCCGCCATGCGGATCGGGATGTGCTCAGTATCGTACCAGTCGTGGAAGTCTCCTTCCCAGCTGGGATCCGGAGTCATCTCGGAAAACAGCACACCGCCTGGTCGCATGATACCTCTCTTGACGTCCATAATCTTGTATGACGATACTATGTCATCTCATATTTGGGTTGTCTAGCTAGAGGCTGGAACGACGATGTGAAAGACGTTCCAACGTCTCATCGCACAAAATTTGTGCGGCCTGCCAGATCGTACAACAAATAACCAAATGGTAGACATTACTTGTATTACGTAATACCGTCTTTCAGATCCGAGGAAACGAGGGGTGTTCATCTCGGATGTGGGCATTGAGAGCTTGCCGCAGTGATGCGGCACAGGCGAGCCGGTAGGCCGAATGGGTGGCCTCTGGTTCGAATTGAAGAAAAGCGCGCCGGTTCAGGGACCGCCGCCATCATCAAAGGACGCGAACCACATGAAAATGCTTGCTAGCCTGACCGCTACGGCGCTTCTCGTCACAACTGCCTTTGCGCAGGCACAATCGCTCGAGCCGTTCCGCTACGGAACAGTGGCAACCAAAGGTGACGCCGGCTTCGTCTATATGGCAGCCGAGGATGGCTTCGACGACAGCTTCGGGGTTGATATTGACGTCCAGTCCTTCAAGGGCGACTCCATCCTGCTGCGTGGCCTTCTAGCCGGTGAGCTCGACGCCTACATCGGCAATCCCGGTGGACCGATGATCGCGGCCAGCAAGGGCGCTGACATCAAGATCATTGGTTGCCCATGGCCTGGTCTGACCTATGCACTCTTCACTAAGCCAGAAGTAACATCGGTGGAACAGCTGGCTGGCGGCACGATCGGCGTTTCAGCTCCCGGTTCGCTGCCGGATCTCTTCTCGCGTGCCGTAATCAAGGCGGCCGGCATCTCGCTCGAGGACGTCAACTTCACCGTCGCGGGCAGCGACGCCGAGCGTATGGCGGCCGTTTCAGCCGATCTTATCACCGCAGCGCCGAGCTCCAGCGAGTTCAACGCAAAGGCGCCGGAACTCGGCCTTCACATGCTGGTACATGCCCGCGATGTGGTGCCCCAGTATGTGCGCTTCTGCATTATGACTCGGGGGGACATAGTGCGCGATCGCCCGGAATACATTGCAAACTTCCTGGCCGCGCAGATGAAGGGCTTCAGTTATGCCCTCGAGAACAAGGATGCGACACTCGCCCTTTCTTATCAAAAGGCGGAACTGCCAGAAACCGACCAGGCACCTGTGCTGATCTACAACGAAGTTGTTGAGCATAGCGCCGTCAATCCGGAGATGACTGTTGAGATCGACAAGCTCGAATGGCTGAGCAGCCTTCTAGCGGAAACCGGCAATATGGATGCAGGCTACGATCCGACGGCAATCGTTGACACAACCGTCCTCGAGAAAGCTAAGGCGCTTCTCGCCGCCCAATAACGCCAGCAAAGGAGACCCGCAATGGCGCTGGTCGAAATCCAGAACGTCACTAAGACGTTTAAAACCAAGGTGGCCGGCGCCAAAGGCGAAGTGCACGCGCTGAGCGGGGTCTCCTTTTCTCTCGAACGGGGCGAGATCGTCGCCATCACTGGAGCGAGCGGCTGCGGCAAGACCACCATGCTGCGCATCATTATGGGCCTCGAACAGGCCAGCGGTGGCTCGGTGGTGGTCAACGGCAAGAAGGTTAGTGCCTGCGGTTATGACCGCGGCATGGTGTTTCAGCACTCCGAACTGCTGCCCTGGCGCAATGCCGTTGACAACGTGGCCTTCGGGCTCGAACTCAAGGGCATGGACAAGCCGACCCGGGTAGTAGAAGCCCGGCGCTACCTGGACTTAGTCGGCCTAGGTCACGCCGCCGAGCGCTTGCCGCACCAGCTGTCTGGCGGCATGAAGCAGCGCGTCGGCATTGCCCGGGCACTGGCGATCGGCCCCGACGTGCTCCTGATGGATGAGCCGTTCGGCGCGCTGGACGCCCAAACCCGCGAGGGTCTGCAGAACGAGCTTCTGACCATCCAAGCTAAGACGCAGCAGACCATTATCCTCGTCACCCATGATCTCGACGAAGCCGTGCTCTTGGCCGACCGGGTTGTGGTCATGAGTCGCGGACGTGTTGCCGAGACCCTCGATGTGCACCTGCCCCGGCCCCGTCCCAGCCTTGCCGCACTGCGTGGTAATCCCGAGTTCGGCGACAAGCGTCTGCGCTTGTGGGAGTTATTGAAAACCGAAATGGACGCCGACGCGAGAAAGGCCGCCTAATGAACACCGAAGCCACAACCGCGCCAGCCAGCATGCACATGGACCTTGCGACTATTCTGATGAGCCGCCGGGTCATCACTGTCGCGTCGGTCGCCATCGCGCTGCTGCTTTGGGAGATTTTCGGTCGCCAAGTCAATCCGCTGTTCGGCTCATATCCGTCCGCCATTGCGGCCAAGATAGTCGAACTCACTCTCAGCGGCCGTCTCCCCCGGGCCTTCTTCCAGAGCCTGCAGCCCTTTGTGGTCGGCTTCGGCATCGCCGCCATCTTGGGCATCCCCATCGGCATGCTGCTCGGTAGGTTCCGCTTCATGGAAGCGGCCTTCGGCATCTATGTCACGGCGGGCAATGCCATGCCGCTGATCGCCATCACACCACTTTTTATGCTCTGGTTCGGGCTGGGCTTCACCGTCAAGGTCGCAATCATCGCTACCTTGTCTTTCTTTCCCATTTGCATGAGCACATGGTCGGGCGTTAAATCCATCCCCAAGTCGCTGATAGAGGTGGGCGAATCGTTTGTCGGCTCACGACGGGACATCCTGCAAAAGATCGTCCTACCCGCCTCCGTGCCCCATATCATGGCCGGTATACGGCTGGCGGTTGGCAAGGGCATCATTGCCATGATCGTGGCAGAGTTCTTCACGGCGCTCTCTGGATTAGGTGGCATCATCCTAACGGCTGCCAACAATTTCGAGACGGCCGAAATGTTCGCACCTATCATCGTGCTCTTGACCTTTGCCATCGTGCTCAATGCATTCGTGCAATGGCTCGAGCATGTAATTGCACCCTGGCATATTCAAGTAACCGGTCAGGGGGAATAAAAATGAACCTCTTCGCCGGTACCAAAGAAAAGTTGCTGCATGTGAACGGCACTGCGACGACAGAGCCTAAAACAATCAACTCGGACCGGTCACGCGAAGGGCAGGCAACCCGAAGGCTTTTAATTCGGGATGCCGGTTGCTCAGCGGTTCCCGTTACGGCATTCCACAGCGGTGCAAGGAATTTCACCGTGATTGCATCCGCTACGAGTTAAAGGCATTCAGCGGAGCTAATCGGAACCCGTAAACACGGGCACTCGGGCGTATTCACGTGCACGCTAATGCACTGCTCGAACGGGGCAATTCCTAGCTTGCCAAGGTTAGGGTCGTGGGTTCGAATCCCATCGCCCGCTCCAATTCTCAAGGCCGGCAAGCCTTGAGAAACAAAGGGTCCTTCGGGACCCTTTTTGTTTTTCCGGGGTTGGCGCCGCGTGGGTCTGTGACCGCGAGCCGAATCAGCGTTCCACCCGATCATATTCCTCCCCGACAGCGCGTCAGAACCCGTCGCACCTTTTGCCCGGTTGCGGCGTTGATGCACGAACCGTCGAAAACAGGAGAGCGAATTGCCTGATTATCAACTCACCACGAGCGATGGCACCAAGATCGGCTTCACCGATGAGCGCGAGCTCGATGACATCATCGAGGAAGTGCTCGGCGAAGGCTATCTGCGCATCAGCGGCGAACGCACGCTGGTCAGTGACGGCACGCGGATCGAGGGCGACTTTGTTGCCTTTGAAAGCCATATTCTGAGCATCTCGACCTAAGGGTCAAACCAATTTCCGGCGGGCCGGGCGGAATGCTCGACCCGCCCTCCAGGCGCCCAAAACGGTCTTGGCCGGCGCCGCTTGAGCCCAGTCGCCAACCCCCTCCCCGCCGCGCTAGACTATCGCGCAAGGCAGCAGCAAGGGGCAGCTATGGACCAGGGCAAATCTTCACCAATTGGCGCGGCGACGGGTGGAGTGCGCAGCGTGCTGCGACTTGAAGCGCTGGCGGTGCTCGCCGGGGCGACCGCCGCTTATTTCGCCAGCGGCGGCAATCCCTGGCTGTTCGTGCTGTTGTTTTTCGTGCCCGATCTGAGCTTTGCCGGCTATGCCCTCAATGCCAGGGCCGGCGCCGCCGTATACAACACGGCCCACAGCTATGTGCTGGCGGCACTCCTTGGCGGCCTTGGCTGGGCGCTTGGCGTTGAGCTCATCTGGCAATTTGCCTTGATCCTTGCCGCCCATATCGGTTTTGACCGCGCCCTTGGCTATGGGCTCAAATATGCCTCGGCCTTCAACCACACCCATCTAGGCGCGATCGGCAAGGCGAGCACCGCCCCTGAAGCCTAGAACTCCTCGGCCCTATCCAGCGCCAGCCACGGCGGCGTTGCGGCGATAGGGGGAGCGACATAGCCAGCCGCGCTCGCCTGCAGCGCTTCCAGCATTGCCGCATAAGGCTCGACCCGCCGGTACTGCGAAGGCACCAGCGCCACGATGCGCCGGGGCGGCGCCTGCACCCGATACAGCGTCACATCGCTCGGCACGCCATCGATCCCCACAGAGGCCAGCGCCGGCGCGAGGCACACCCCGGCCCCCGCCCGCACCAGTCCGATCGCGGTTTCAAACGAGCGGCACTGCGCCACCACCCGGTGCTCGGGCAGGAGGCGCGCATACCAATCGGCTACCCGGCTCGCGTGGCGGCTGCCAAAGCTGAACTGGATGGCCTGGTTAAGCAGCCGCCACCCCTCGGCTGGCAACTGGGCCTGCGGATCGCTCACTCCATCGAGTTCGAGCCCCTTGGGCACGACCAGCACATAGGGGTCTTCAAGCAGCGGCACCTGCACAAAGCCCACGCCGGCCTGCGCCACCGAATTGGCGGCCAAAAGCCCGATCGTCACCCGCCGGCTATACAGCAGATCAAGGATCTCGCCGGGTGCACTTTCCAAGAGGTCGAATTCGAGTTCGGGAAACTGCCCCTGCAGCGCCCCGACCGCGCGGGGCAGCACCACGCGGAGCACAGAATTGATCCCCGCCAGCCGCAGCGTCAGCCGCTGCCCGGCCCCGAACTGGCCCAGCCCGTCCTCGAGTTCGGTGATCGAGCGCAGCACCTGCTCGGCCTTGGGCAACAGATATTGCCCGGCCTCGGTCAGTTCCATCTCGTTGGAGCGGCGATGAAACAATAGCGTGCCGACATTGGCCTCGAGCTTGGCCAATTGCTGGGACAGCGACGGCTGGGTCAGCCCTAATTGCTTGGCCGCATTGGTGAGGGTCGTCGAGCGGGCCACCGCCCAGAAAATGCGCAACTGGTGGAGGGTCAGATCCCCGGTTCGCGGCTGCGCCGCGCTCGTGACCCGCGCGCGACCCCGCGCCTTGCTCCCTGTCTTGGCTCCCGGCTTTATCGCCTGCTTGTCATCCATTCCGGATCAAACTTTCTTTTGGCCCGGCCCCTGGCACCAGGGGCCCAGATCTAGCCCAAACCCGCCTCCGCCGCACGGGCAAAGCGCCGCGGGGCGCCCGGTCCCCTCGTCCAGTGCGGCTTGAATAGTTCAACCGCTTGGTCCAACTATCGCCAGCAGCGGCCATCCGGACCGCGGTCTGCCCGCTCTGAATTGCATCGGGTGCCACGCCTTGTGCAGCCTAAAGAGGGGGATAGCGGCATGATCGGAGAAGGGCAACCGCCACAGCCGCCGGCCCGCTCAACCGCGCCCGCCCCATCATCGAGCCTGTCGAGCACAGACCTTGCCAGCCGCGCGCAAAACCGCCGCCGGCGCACCAGCACGCTGGTGCTCGCGATCCAGATCGGCCTCGTGCTCCTCCTGATCCTGGGCATGTTCGCGCTCAACGCCAGCGCGGGCAATCTGATCATGCCCAAGCCCACCGACATTCTCGATGAAAGCATCAAGCTCTGGTCCGACGGCACCATGTTACGCGCCTTGGGCGAATCGCTGACCGTGATCGGGCTGGGGTTCCTCCTTTCGGCTAGCACCGGCATTTTGCTGGGCATTGTGCTCGGGGGCTTTCCCCTCGTCGGGCGCATTCTCGACCCGTTCGTTAATGCGATGAACTCGACCCCCGGCGCGGCCTTTATCCCGCTGATCATTGTCTGGTTCGGGCTTTATACCGAAGCCAAGATCGTCGTCGTCTGGAACGCGGCGCTGTTTCCCATTCTCATCAACACCGCTGCCGGCATTGCCAATGCCGACAAGGACCTTGTGGAAATGGCCCGCGCCTTTGGCGCCAAGCGGCTGACCCTGTTTTGGCGGGTGATGGTGCCCGATGCCCTGCCCTCCATCCTGAGTGGCTTGCGGATCGGCGCTGCCATCAGCACCGTGGGCACCGTCATTGCCGAGCTGACCATGGCCCAGTCCGGCCTTGGCGGCTTGTTGGCCGCCGCCGGCAATCGCTTCCAGATGGATCGCTATTTTGCCGTGGTCATCGTCCTCATGGCCCTGGGCACCGCCCTCACCGCCCTCCTGCGCTGGGCCGAACGGCGCTTCGGGCGCTGGCGCGTGGCGCAAAGGAACGCCCAATGACCCAAGCCCCCACACCCACCCCCCTGATCTCGCTGCGCGGTGTCGGCAAGAGCTTTCGCGATGGGCAGATCCGCGCGATCGAGAACATCTCGCTCGATATCGCCCCGGGCGAGTTTGTCAGCCTCGTGGGCCCCAGCGGCTGCGGCAAGACCACGCTGCTGCGCATCATCAATGGCCTTACCCCCGCCGATGAGGGGGAGGTCAGCGTGCTTGGTGCCCCGCCCGAGCCGGGGCCGGACCTGGCCATGGTGTTTCAGTCCGCCCGCCTCCTCCCCTGGCTGTCGGTCGCGGGCAATATCGAATTTGTGCTCTCGCTGCGGGGCATGAGCCGGCGCGAGCGGGCGCAGCGCGCCTCGGCCCTGCTGGGCGCCGTCGGACTGCGCGATTTTGCCGGCGCCTTTCCCCATGAGCTCTCGGGCGGCATGCAACAGCGCGTGGGCCTCGCCCGCGCGCTTGCCGTCGAGCCCAAAGTGCTGCTGATGGACGAGCCCTTTGCCGCCCTTGATGCCATGACGCGCGAAGTGCTGCGGCGCGAGCTTTGGCAGATGTGGTCGCGGCGCGGCATTGCCATCGTTTTCGTCACCCACGACATCGATGAAGCGATCCTCTTGTCGCAGCGCATCGTGCTCCTGCGCCCGCGCCCCGGCCGGGTCGACGAGATCGTCGATGTGCGCTTGCCCGAGGCGCGCTGGGACACCGATCCGCGCACCCTGCCCCAATTCGCCGACATGCGCGCCCATCTCTGGGGCCGCATTCACGACATGGTGCGCGATGGCGCCCAGCTCGAGGAACTGGCCGGCGCCTTTCCCCTCGACGATCCGGCGCCGACCACCACCGCCGGATAGGAATTTCCTATAGGTCTCATAGAGTGTTAGCGCGTCCCGATCGGTGATCTTATGGGGCGGGCAACCTCCCGGTTGTTCCGCGCGCGCCCGCGCGCCAAGCGGGGTGCCAAAGGTACCGGACCACATTGAGCCTGCCACGCGCTGAAAACCTGTCGCCACTTTCCGACGCCGCCTGGAGCTATGAGCTGGCGGCGCATTTGCTGGAGCGCGCCGGTTTTGGTGGAACGCCCCAGGAGATCGAGCAATTGGCCGCGGTGACACCGGCCGCTGCCGTCGCCAGCCTCGTGCACTACCGGCAGCACGACAACAGCCATTTGCCGCCCTTCGAGGAATCTGGATTTTGGGACCCCACGCTCAAGGATTTTCCGGTCAGCCGGCCCGCGGCCACCACCCTTGCCGCACAAACCGGCGAGGCGATGGGCGTGCGCGCCAAGCCCAGCGGCCCCCGCCCCCTGCAGGCCGTCACCAATCGCTTCTTTTACTGGGCCCGCGCGACGACGCTCGAAACCCGGCGCATCGGCTATTGGTGGCTCGATCGCATGGTGCGCACCAACCGTCCGCTCGAAGAAAAGCTGACCCTGTTCTGGCACGGCCATTTTGCCACCAGCGAAGAAAAGCTGCGCGATTACCGCAAGGCGCTCCTTCAACTCGGCACTTTGCGCGCTGGCGCCAGCGGCAATTTCGGCGCCCTGCTGGAAGCCGTGGCCAAGGATCCGGCCATGCTGGTTTATCTTGATGCCGCCCAGAATGTGAAAGGCGCGCCCAACGAGAATTTCGGCCGCGAGGTCATGGAATTGTTCACCATGGGCGTGGGCAATTACACCGAGGACGATATCCGCGAAGCCGCCCGCGCCTTTACCGGCTGGGGCAATGACGATCTCACCTTCGTGGTTGATCCCGACAAGCACGATACCGGGATCAAGAATTTCCTTGGCCGCATCGGCGCCTTTGCCGGCGAAGATATCCTCCACATCATCCTCGAGCAGCCGCAAACCGCCAATTACATTGCCGCCAAGCTCTACCGCTTTTTTGTGCGCGAGCAGATTTCGCCGGACTTCGCCCAAACTCTCGGCGACCTGCTGCGCGCGGGCAATTACGAGATCGCCCCGTTCCTCGAGACCATTTTCCTGTCCGAGGATTTTTATGCCGAGCCCTCGATCGCGGCCCATATCAAGTCCCCGACCGAGCTGATCGTCTCGACCTATCGCAAGCTCGGGATTGGGGAACTGCCCGGCATTCCCGACCCCTGGAGCGTCGGCAAGACCCTGGGCCAGGTGTTGCTCTATCCGCCCACCGTCGCCGGCTGGGGCGAAGGTCGCGCCTGGATCACGCCGGGGCTCTTGTTCGAGCGCGCCAATTTCGCCCGCGAAGTGATGTTCCCCAATGTGATCGACTTCACCGATCCCCTGTTCAACCCAGGGCGGGTGGTCAAGCGGGTCAATGCCAATATCCTTTCGGGCATGGAGATCACCGCGGCCACCCTCGAGGAAGGCGCCTCGCCCAGCATGGCCGCCGGCATCCAGGAAAGCTTCAATACCCGCTACGGGAGCCTCGTGGGCTATCAGGAGGCGCTGCGCAAGCTCAAGCCGACGCCCCGCGCCCCCGCCCAGTTCAGCCTGTCCGACATGCTGCGCACCGAAGGCGCCGCGACAACGGGCGAGGCGGTCGACCTGCTCGCTCGGCGCTTGCTGCGCGTGCCCCTCGCCCCGCCCGCCCGCGCTGTCCTCATCGAAACGCTCGACGGAGAGCTGGGTACGACGAGCCTTTTGGAAGCCGACACCTATATGGAGCACGGCCTGCGCATGGCCGCCCATCTCATCATGAGCGCACCGCAATATCAGCTGGCCTGACCGGCGGAGACCTTTTCATGGCAAAACCACCCAAACTCAGCGGCACCGACAAGCAAGGCCTTCTGCAAAGCGGCTTTGGCAGCATGGTGCTGGGCGGCGCGGGCGGCATCAGCAGCTCGCCGGTCTGGTCCAGGGTCGCCCAAGCGCAGGCCGATGCCAATGAGCGCATCCTCGTTATCGTCGAGCTGTCGGGCGGCAATGATGGGCTCAACACCGTCATCCCCTATGGCGATGACGCCTATTACAATGCCCGCCCGCATCTCGGGATCCGCCCCGACAAGCTGCTCAAGATCGACGACCAGTTCGGCTTCCAGAAAACCATGAGCGGCTTTGAGCGGCTCTACAAGGACGGCATGATGGGGATCGTGCATGGCGTGGGCTATGACCAGCCCTCGTTCTCGCATTTTTCCTCCATGGCCTTCTGGCAGACCGGCGCGCCCAATAGCGGCGAGGCCTATGGCTGGCTCGGGCGCATGGCCGATGCCATCGATCCGCTCGGCCACACCACCAATTTCCTCGTCAATATCGACGACAACCAGTCCCTGGCCGTGCGCTCGATGAACCATGTGCCGCTGGTCTTCAACAACCCCGACAACTTCACCCGCCGGGTGCTGCACGAGGAAAAGCCGGCCCTGGGCGTGCTCGACGCCCGCTTCGGCAATGGCGGGCGCAATCCCGCCGAGGATTTCCTCTTTGACGTGGCGGCCAGCGCCAACAGCTCCGAGCATCTGGTGCGCGAGGCCTGGAACACCTATTCCAGCCCCATCGATTATGGCCTCGTGCCCTTCGGCCTCGAACGCGTTGCCGCCCTTATTGCCGCCGAGTTCCCCACCAAGGTCTACTACGTCCCTTATCGCAACAATGCCTTTGATACCCATGTCTATCAGGGCGACACCCATGCCCGGCTCTGGGCCTATACCTCCGACCACATCGCCGCCTTTGTGCGCGACATGGAGCGGGTCGGGCGCGGCGATGACGTGGTTGTCATGGTGTTCAGCGAGTTCGGCCGCCGCGTCGCCGAAAACACCAGCCTTGGCACCGATCACGGCACCGCGGGCCCCGCCTTTGTGATCGGCAAGCCGGTCCTGGGCGGCCACTATGGCGGCGTGCCCAGCCTCACCGATCTCGACGACGGCAATCTCAAATTCACCACCGATTACCGCCGCATCTACTCGACCCTCATCGAGGGCTGGATGGGCCATGAGCATCCCTCGGGCATCCTCAAAAGCGAGTTCAGCTCCATCCCCCTCTTTGCCCCCAAACACTAACCCGGACCCAACAGTCCAACCCGTCACCAGAAAGTAGTGCCATGTCCGCTCACCCCACCCGCCCCCTTGCCGCCGCCCTTGCCACCGGTTTGACCCTTGCCAGCCTGCTCGGCAGCACCGCCCTCGCCCAATCCACCGATCTGCCCGAGATCAACCTCGCCTTGGCCAGCACCGACGCCAATTTCAACCCGACCACCGGCTCGATTTTCCGCATCGCGCAGGATATGGGCTTTTACGAAAAGCACGGGGTCAAGGTGAATGTCGTCACCCTCGATGGCACGCCCCAGGCCGTCGCTGCCCTCAATTCGGGTGCCGTTGATGTGGCCGATATCACCATCGAATCGGCCATCCGCCTGCGCGCCGAAAACGACGTGCCGATCCGCGGCATCACCGCGGTGTCTTCCGGCAGCGCCTTTCTCATGGCCGCCAAGGACGATATCGAAACGGTCGAGGACCTCGCCGGGCGCTCCTTTGCCATCGCCGATAGCGGCAGCCTTGATCACAACCTGACCGTGGCGGTCCTCAACAGCTACGACATCCCGACCGACGCGCCCAATTTCGTCGCCATCGGCGCGCCCGATATCCGCGTCCAGGCGCTGGCCGCCGGCCAGGTCGATGCCACCACCGTCTCGTTCGGCACCTATCAGTCAATTGCCGACGTGGAAGGCATCCATGTGCTGGTGGACGCCGATGACTTCGCCGAGCGCTCGCCCGGCCAGGCCAAGTTCGTCGCCGCGCTCGAGCCCACGATCGAAGCCAAGCGCGACGCGCTGCAGCGCTTCACCGATGCCCTGGCCGATGCCGCCCGCGCCATGCAGAACGATCCCGCCACCTGGGAAGCCGCCATTGCCGCTGCCCGCGATGACCTTTCCCCCGAAGCCATCTCCGCCACCGCCGCGCTTAACACCTCGCGCTGGTGCGTCAATGGCTGCATGAACCCGGACAATCTGGCCGCTGCGGTCGAGTTCGCCTATGCCAATCCGGAATTTGCCGAAATCGCTCCCGTTCCGCTCGACGATCTGGTTGACCTCAGTTTCAACGAAAAGATGCTGGAAAACCTTGGCGTGTTTGAAGGCGACGTGCTCGACAAGCGCTAAGCCAACCCAGCGCAGCCGCGTTTCCCGCCCCGAGCCGGAGCCGCGGCTGCCACGACCCGACGGAGCCAGCCGATCCCGACCGATACCACTACCCTGATTATCCTGGGCCTTGTTGGCCTTGTCGTGGTCTGGCTCGTTTTCACCGTCCTGCGCAAAATCTTCGGCGTCTTGCTGGTGGTGGCGCTGGGTGCCGGCGGCCTCGTGGTGTGGAACAATCCGGCCCTGCTTGCCAGCTTGACTGATACGCTCGCCGCCTTTGCCGGCGGGCGCTGAAAAGCTCCAATATCGGTTGCAGTTGATCCCCCCGGGTAACACCGCATTAACTGTGCTCAGCAGCTGCAATCTTGCGCTTAAACCTTTTTCATCTTCCCGCCGTAACTTTGAGCTACGCAACAACGGACGATAAAGGCAAAGCGTGATGCAGCAGGATGAAGGCGAGCGGCTCCGGGCGCTCAATGATTTGGGTCTGCTCAACACAGCACCCAGCGAAAGCTTTGATCGCATCACGCGCATGGCCAGCCAGATTTTTGGTGCCCCCATCGCCGCGGTCTCACTGACCGACAAGGACCGGCAATGGTTCAAGTCGCGCGTAGGCTGCGGCACCGAGATTCCGCGCGACCGCGCCCCCTGCGCCGAAGTCACGCGCCTGGGCGATGTGCTGGTGGTTTCCGACCTTTCCCAGGATCCGCGCTTCAAGGGCAATGTGCTCGACCAGAGCGGCGTGCGCTTTTATGCCGGCGCGCCCCTGACCACGCGTGACGGGTTCACCCTGGGCGCCATGTGCGTTCTTGATACCAAGCCGCGCACCATCACCCCCGAACAAGCGCGCATCCTCACCGATCTGGCCGCCATGGTCATGGCGCAGGTCGAACTGCAGCATGCCCTGGGGCGCATCGATCCGGCCAGTGGCCTGCCCAATCGCAACCAGTTTGCCGAAGACCTCGAGGATCTCAGCCGCGACCATGCCGGGCAGGAGCGCATCGCCATGCTGGTGGATCTGGTCGAGCCCGTTCAGCTCAACCAGTGCATGCGCATTCTTGGCCCCGCCTATCTCGACACCATGATCAAGACCGCCGCCGGCGCCATCAAGGAGCGCCTCAAAGGCGAAGCCACCCTTTATCAGGTCGGCGTCACCCAGTTCGCGACGGTCCTCGTCGGCCACAATCCCCAGGTGCTGTTCGATCAGGTCCAAGCCCATTTCGCGGAAGTGGCCGAAACAGCCCTTGGGCGCGACCGCGCCGCTTCGGCGCCGGTGGTGGGCCTGATGCCCTTCCGCCTCAGCGAAGTCTCGCCCGCCCAGGTCCTGCGCGCCGCGCTTGGGGCCGCCCAGGATGCACGCGACGCCGGCAAAAGCGTCGGGCTGTATTCGGTGGCGCTCGATGATGCCCATCAGCGGCGCTATGCCCTGCTCGATGGCCTCCATGATGCCCTGCTTGCCCCCGACCAGTTGAGCCTTCACTTCCAGCCGCGCATCGATCTGCGCACCGGGCGGTGCGATGGCGTTGAAGCGCTGCTGCGCTGGCAGCATCCCGCGCTGGGCAATGTTGCCCCCGGCGAGTTCATTCCGCTCGCCGAAGCCACTGAACTGGCGCGTCCCCTGACCCAATGGGTGATCGAGGCGGCGCTCCAACAGGCCGCCGTTTGGCGCGCCGCCGGGCTCGAGCTCAAGATTTCGGTCAATGTATCGCCGGCCAATCTCGAGGAAGCCGATTTTGCCGAGCGGATGGGCGAGGCCCTTGCCCGCTACGCCGTGCCCGCCCAGGCGCTCGAAATCGAATTCACCGAAAGTGGGCTGATCCGCAACCAGGGGCGGATCCTCATCAATCTCGCTGCTATCCGCGCGCTTGGCATTGCCTGCGCCATTGATGATTTCGGCACGGGTTACAGCAGCTTTTCCTATCTCAAGGACATTCCTGCCGAGATCATCAAGATCGACCAGAGCTTTATCCGGACCCTCGTGCCCGGTGGTGCCGACAGTGCGCTGGTCAGGGGCATGATCACCATGGCCCAGGAGCTTGGTTTGCGCGTCGTGGCCGAAGGGGTGGAAACCCAGCTTGCCTATGATTTCCTGTGCGAGGCCGGGTGCGATGAAGCCCAGGGCTACCTGATCTCGCGGCCGGTGCCCGCCCAAGCCTTCACCGCCTGGTTGCACGCCCGCGACCCCGGCACCAAGCACCACGTCGCGGCATGAGCAAGCGCGTGGCCATGCAGTTCGATTTTTCCGCCACCGGACGCCTTCGCGTTTGGCTGGTTACCCTTGCCGGGATGATCTTCTGCGCGGGCGCGGCGCTGTTCGTGGACTCCTTCAATTTCCCCACCATGACCCTTGACGAGTTCCGGCGGGCCATAGCAGTCGACCTGTTGCTGCCCAGTGCGCTGGCAGGCCCGCTGCTGTTCTTGCTGATGAGCAAGATCCGGCAATTGGCCATCGCCCAGCGCGACCTTGCCAAGCTGGCGTCTACCGATAGCCTGACCGCCGTGCTCAATCGGGGCGCCTTCACCATGATGGTGGACGCTTATCTCGAGCAATCGCGCGCCCATGCCAATCTGCGCTCGGGTGCGCTGCTGGTGATCGATGCCGATCATTTCAAGAACATCAATGATCGCTTCGGCCACCAACTGGGCGATGAGGCGCTCAAGCTGATTGCCGGCACCATCAAGGGCATGCTGCGCGGGGCCGATATTGTCGGGCGCGTCGGGGGCGAGGAATTTGGCGTATTCCTGCCCGGTGCAACCCCCGAGGAAGCGCGAACAGTTGCCGAGCGCATCCGCCAGGCGGTTGGCAGTCTCAAGCTCCCCTTGCCGGCCATATCAGACGAAATCACCGTCAGCATTGGGGGCGTGACTTATAACGGGCTCGCCACCTATGACCATCTGTTCTCGCTGGCAGACGAGCGGCTTTATGGTGCCAAGGCCACCGGGCGCAACCGGGTGCTGTTCCGCCACTTCACCGATCCGCCACTGGCCGCTTGACCCCGGGGCTGGTCACCTGGCATCACGACGCGCGTGCGCAGTTGCGCACCACAGCTGCGGCAATCTCGGGCATGTCCATTTCGAGCAGTTCGTGGCCGCGCTCGGGCAGGATGATCAGTTCCGCGCCGGGCACAGCGGCGGCGCTGGTGCGTGCTGCCGCGAGGGAAATTACCGGGTCTTGGCTGCCATGCACCACCAGGAGCGGCAGCCGTAAATCAGCCACGCTCAAGCCCGGATCAAGTTCGCCCCCGACCGAGCCGTGATTAAAGGCACTGGCCATGCTTTGCGTTCGGCTCAGCTCCTGTTCGATCCGGGCGCTCGCAGCATCGGTGTCGAACGGCACGGCAGTACCAGCGCAGAGTTCGGCATCGCGCAGCATAAAGCGTCGAACCGCGGCAGCGTCGCTCCAGTCGACCGAGCCGAAAGTGCCGAAATGCTCGAGCAGTGCCGGCGCAATCCCCTCGCCTTGGTAGTTCATGCCCAGCGGTTCGGCCGAAAGCAGGGCCAGCGTCGCGACGCGCTCGGGATGCTGCAGCGCCACGATCTGGGCGAGATACCCGCCCAGCGACATGCCCACCAGATGGGCTCGACGCACCCCATAAGCGTCCAGGATAGCGACCAGATCATCGGCAAGCTCCTGGATGGTGTAGCGGATATCTCCGGGCGGGTTGGTCGTGGAGGCGCCAGTATCGCGATGATCGAACCGGATCACCTGAAACCCCGCACCAGCCAGCGCCTGCACCAGCGATTGGGGCCACCACACCATGGATGCCGTGGCGCCCATGACAAGGAGGATCGTCCCTTCCAGCCGCTCCCCTTCCGCCACACTTGCCAGTTGCGCTCCACCACTGCTTGCTATCATGCGCATTTCAGCTCTCCTCTTGGCCCAAAAAGCCGCGTTGGCGCGGCGGCTCCACTGAGCCGCCAGGGATCTCTAGCGGCCGCCGACCTCCGCGGGATCAAGGAAACCGCCCGATTGCCGCTGCCAGAGTTGGGCATAGGTCTTGCCATGCGCCAAGAGCTCGGCATGGGTGCCCTGCTCGATGATGCGGCCCTTTTCCAGCACCACCAGCCGATCCATCGCGGCAATGGTGGAAAGGCGATGGGCAATGGCGATCACGGTTTTGCCAGCCATCAATCGTTCCAGCTGGCTTTGGATCGCCGCTTCCACCTCGCTGTCCAGCGCCGAAGTCGCCTCGTCCAGCACCAGGATGGGCGCGTTTTTCAGCAGCACCCGGGCAATCGCCACCCGCTGGCGCTGCCCACCCGATAGCTTGACGCCGCGCTCGCCGACCTGCGCGTCGTAACCGGTGCGCCCACGGTGATCGACCAGGGTTTCGATGAACTCGTCGGCCTCGGCCATTTCGGCGGCGCTGACCATTTCGGCGTCGCTCGCCTCGGGTCGGCCAAAGACGATATTGGCGCGCACTGAGCGGTGCAGCAGCGCGGTATCCTGCGTAACGACGCCGATATTGGCGCGCAGCGAGGCCTGGGTCACCCCGGCAATGTCCTGCCCGTCAATGGTGATCCGGCCGCCCTCGAGGTCGTAAAAGCGCAGCAATAAATTGACCAGCGTCGACTTGCCCGCTCCCGAGCGCCCGATCAGCCCAATCCGTTCGCCCGGCGCAATATCGAGATTGAGCCCCTCGATCACCCCCTGCGTTTGGCCATAGTGAAACGAAATGTTCTCGAACCTGATCGCGCCTTGCGTCACCACCAGCGGCTTGGCATCGGGCGCATCAACCAGCGCCAGCGGCCGGGCGATCAGTTCGGCCGAGTTCTGTGCCGTGCCATAATTGCGCATCAGCCCGTTGAGCTGGTTCATCATGCGCCCAAGAAGATTATAAAGCCGCAGCACCAGCCCCAGCGTAAAGGCTACTCCGCCCACCGAGATCAGCCCCTGCGTCCACAAATGCACGGAAAGGGCACCGATCCCGGCAATGGCGATGCCCGACAGCATGCCCATGGCCGCGCGCACCCCCACCAGCGTACGCGCGAGGCGCCGCATGGCTTCGATGAAGCCGTCAAAGCCGCGGCGCACAAAGCGGTCGTCTTCATCGCTCGAGCCAAAGAGTTTCAGCGTCTGGATATTGGCAAAGCTGTCAACGATCCGGCCATTGAGCGCCGAGGCCGCTTCCGCCGCCTGCGCCGAGCGCTGGCGCATGCGCGGCACATAATACCAGGCGAGGAGCGCAAAGGCGAAGATCCAGAGCGCCACCGCCGCCCCTAGCCGCCAATCGAGCTGGCCCACCAGCACCAGCGTTGTCAGCGCATAAACGGCGATGAACCACACGACCTGGAGCAGCGCGACCATGAAATCGCCCACCGCTCCGCCGCTTTGCCAGACCTTGCTGGCAATGGCGCCGGAAAAATCGTTCTGAAAGAACGACAGGCTCTGCCGGATCACATGCGAATAGGCCTGCCAGCGCACAAGGTTGTAAAACCCGAGATTGACCGTCTGCTCTTCCACCGCCGCCGAGAGCCAGGTGACGATAAAGCGCACGACGAGCACCACCACCAGCATGATGCCAAGCTCGGTACCCGCGCTGGCGAGGAGGCCATTCCAGCCCGCCGCCTGATTGGCGGCGTCCAGAATATCGACCAGCCGCCCGACATAGTAAAACAGCGCCGCTTCCACCAGCGCCACCGCCCCGCCCAGCACCAAAAGCGCAAGGAACGGCAGCTTGGCCTGGCGCACATAATGCCAGAAAAACTGCGGCCCCGTGCCGGGAGGCTGCAGCGTCGGGGGCGCCCGAAACGGGTCGATCCAGGATTCGAACAGGCGATGAAGGGGCGTCAACACACTCATGGCCCCACCCTAGTCCCCGCCGCCATGCGCAACAACGCCCGCAAAGAAGAGCCGCCCGCGGCAGGCCGGGGCGGCAAGTTGGCTTGGAGGTTCAACAAAACCAGCCCGCGGACGATGGGCGCCAGATCTTAAGATTGTGTTGCACCCGATCCCCCACTCCACCGCCACACCCGACGCAGCGGAAAAGCGGGCGCTAAAAGGCGTGGCCGTCCTTGTCGAACAAATGCACCCGCGCGGGGTCGATGAAGGTTTCGATATCCGACCCCAACGCAAACTGCCGCTGCCCCTCCAGCACGATG
This sequence comes from Devosia sp. Z6_126, assembly GCF_058133495.1. NCBI lineage: Bacteria > Pseudomonadati > Pseudomonadota > Alphaproteobacteria > Hyphomicrobiales > Devosiaceae > Devosia > Devosia sp. Z6_126. The sequence goes on from NZ_JBYUNO010000001.1 coordinate 814,282, forward strand.
GTCAGCGCCTGCCCGTCGGCGGTGGTGGCATAAACCACGGTCTGGCCGCCAAGGCTTTCCACCAGATCCACCCGCACGCTCGCCAGCCGCGTGCCGGCGCCCGGGGTCACGCTGATATGCTCGGGCCGGATGCCGAGCGTCGTTGCCCCGGTTGCCGCGCGATTGAGGCTCATCCGGTCGCCCGCGACCTGCAGCTCATTGGCATTGCCCTGCGCCTGGGCGGGCAAAAAGTTCATCTTGGGCGAGCCGATAAAGCCCGCCACAAAGAGGTTGCGCGGATTGTTGTAGAGCTCGAGCGGCGCGCCCGCCTGCTCGATCACCCCGGCGCGCAGCACCACGATCTTGTCGGCCATGGTCATGGCCTCGACCTGGTCATGGGTCACGTAGATCATGGTATTGCCCAGGTCATTGTGCAGCTTGGCGATCTCGACGCGCATCTGCACGCGCAACTCGGCATCCAGATTGGACAGCGGCTCGTCGAACAAGAAGATCTTGGGCTCGCGCACGATCGCCCGCCCAATGGCGACGCGCTGGCGTTGTCCGCCCGAGAGCTGCTTGGGCTTGCGCTTGAGCAGCGGCTCGATGCGCAAAATCTCGGCGGCCCGCGCCACCCGCTGCTCGATCTCGGCTTTTGGCGCCCGCGCGGTTTCGAGCCCAAACGCCAGGTTCTGGTAGACCGTCATATGCGGATAAAGCGCATAGCTCTGGAACACCATGGCAATGCCGCGACGGGCGGCGGGCACTTCGTTCATGCGCTGCCCATCGAGCAGCAGATCGCCCCCGGTGATGGGCTCGAGCCCCGCAATCATGCGCAAGAGCGTGGATTTCCCGCACCCCGAGGGCCCCACAAACACGGTGAATTCCCCCGGCTCGATGCGCAAATCCACCCCATGGATCACCTCGATATCGCCATAGGCCTTGCGGATATTGTCGAGCACGACACTGGTGGCCATGAAACGCTCCTTAAGCCGGCTGGAACTGGGGCGGCACCCAGCTGGAATAGCGGGGATGCTCGGCCCGAAGGGGCAGCTCCACATCCTCGTGGGTGGTGGAGGAATGATAAAACGCGGTGACGAGCTCAAGCGCCCGGCGCGAATCGGCCGAGGTCACCGGCAGCGGCGCCGTGCCCATCAGCGCCGCATGAAACCGCGCCATCTGCGTCTGGAACCGCGACGGCACATGCTGCCAATCGGCTAGCAGCGCCTCAATCTTTTCGCGCGTTTCCGCGTTGCGCGGCAAAATGGTCCAGGGCTTGTTGCCCGGATTATAGGGCTCGTGATCGCTTTCGAAGGTGACATTCTCGAAGGCCAGTCGCAGCCGCGTGATCTCCTGGGCCGAGCCCAGCGTCGCCGTAAAGCTCCCCAGCGCCCCGTTCTCGAGCTCGAGCGAAGCGGTGACGCAATCTTCCACTTCGATGTCGTTGACCCGCGTCGCCACCCGCCCGAACAGGCGCTTGATGTCGCCCATCAGATACGTGAAGAGGTCATGCTGGTGGATGGCGTGGGTCATCAGCACGCCCCCGAGCTCGGTCGCCCATTTGCCCCGCCAGGGCACGGCATAATAATCAGGCCCGCGCGTCCACAGCGTTTCCACCGTGCCCACATAAGGCTTGCCCGCGATCCCGGCATCGATGATGGCCTTGGCCTGCTCGATTCCATCCCCAAACCGGTACTGGAACACCGGCATCAGCATGCCCTTGGACTTCTTTTCCTCGGCGATCACCTCGTCGACCTGAGCGAGCGAGCCCACCAGCGGCTTTTCGCAGATCACATGCTTGCCCGCGCGCAGCGCCGCCACCACCATGGGGTAATGCAGCATGGGCGGGGTGCAGATATCGATGATGTCGATATCGTCCATCGCCAGCACGGCGTCGAACTCGGTTTCGCGCCGCGGCACGCCGAATTCATCGGCAATGGGGTTCATGCGCTCGGGGTTGAGATCGCACAGCGCAAGGACGCGGAACTTGTCGGCATTGGGCGCATAACCCTCCACGATATGGGAGCGGCCGATGCCACAGCCGATAATGGCGACGTTGAAGATCTCTTTCACTGCTGCCACTCCGTGCCGCGTTCGGCCAGTTGCTGGGCGGTCAGCGCCAGCTGCATGGCATTAAAGCACCGCTCCTGGGGCATCGCCGTTTGCGTTCTGTTGCGCACATCCTCGAGGAACTGCCGCCCGAAGGGCAGTTCGGTCGCCGAGCAATCCACATGCTGCACCCCGGACTTGTCGACGAGGAACAGGTGATCGGTGCCGGGCCGGCCGGCAATATCGATATATTTTCTGAGCTCGATATAGCCCTCGGTGCCCAAAATGGTCAGCCGGCCATCGCCCCAGGTGGGCAGGCCCTCGGGAGTAAACCAGTCGACGCGGATATAGCCGGTGGTGCGAGGCGTGCGCAGATGCGTGTCGCCCACATCCTGCAGCCCGGGCCGGTCGGGATGGGCGCGATTGGCGACGCTCGCCGAGATGATTTCGGCATCCAGGCTATTGGAAAAGAACAGGAACTGCTCAAACTGGTGGCTGGCGATATCGCACAAAATGCCGCCATAGCGGCTGCGGTCGAAGAACCAGTCGGGCCGCTGGTTGTTGCGGATGGCATGGGGTCCGAGCCCCACCGTGTTGATCACTTCGCCAATGGCGCCCGCGGCAATCAGATTGCCGGCTTCGACCGTGGCGCGCACCTCGAAATGCTCGGAATACAGCACCCCATAAATGCGCCCGGTCTCCCGCTGCACGCGCTTGATTTCCTCGAGCTGGGCAAAGCTCGTCATGCCCGGTTTGTCGGACAGCACGTCCTTGCCATGCTGCATGGCGGCGATGGAAATGGCGGCGCGCTCGGCAGGAATGGCCGAGGTCAGGATCACCGCGATGCTCTCGTCCTCAAGGATCGCCTTGGGATCGGCAACCCGCCGCGCCTGCGGGTATTTTCCCGCGAACTGGCCCGCCAGATCGTCCTCGGGCGCATGAAACGCCACGAGTTCGGCACCGGCATCGAGCAGGCAATTAACCTGCCCATAGATATGGCTGTGATTGATGCCGATCGCGGCAATCTTGATGGTCATGGTCTACTCAGTTCTTTTGGACCGGGAGTGTCGGGCTGTTCTTCCCCTCCCCCTTGAGGGGAGGGGTCAGGGGTGGGGGTGCCGGCCGTTCCCCCCGAGTGGAGCGCAGGCCGGGTCCGCACCCCCAAGGGGAGGGAACCGGGCCGGTGTTCCCCTCAGTCATCACCGCTTCATCCCCGTGGTCGCGATGCCCTCGATCAGCAGCCGCTGGAAGAACAGGAAAAACACAAAGATCGGGATCAGCGAGAGCACCGACATGGCAAAGAGCGCGCCGTAATCGCTTTCGCCGGTGGAGTCGGTGAAGGTGCGCAGGCCCAGCATCACCGTGTATTGCCGCATCTCGTTGAGATAGATCAGCGGCCCGAAGAAATCGTCCCAGGTCCAGATAAAGGTGAAGATCGCGGCCGTCGCCAGCACCGGCGTCGACAGCGGCAGGATGATCTTCCAATAGATGCGCCAGGGGGAGCAGCCATCCATTTGCGCGGCTTCATCGAGCTCGCGTGGCAGGCCACGGAAGAACTGCACCATGAGGAAGATGAAGAACGCATCGGCCGCGAGAAATTTGGGCACGACCAGCGGCAGGATGGTGTCGATCCACCCCAGCTGCCGGAACAGCACATATTGGGGAATGAGCGTGACCTGATAGGGCAGCATCAGCGTCATCAGCATCAGCGCGAACCAGAAATTGCGCCCGCGGAACTTGAGCCGGGCAAAGGCATAGGCGGCCAGCGAACAGGCCATCACATTGCCCAGCACCGACAGGATCGAGATCAGGAAGCTGTTGGAAAAGAAGGTGCCAAAGCTCACCCGCAACCCGTTCCAGCCGCGCCGATAGGCATCGAGGCTCCATTCGCTGGGCCAAAGGCTCGTGGCGTTGAAAATCTCGTTTTCCGGCCGCACCGAGGCCGACAGCATCCAGAGCAGCGGATAGAGCATGGCGATCGAGGCGCCGATCAGCAGCACATGGATGAGAATGGTGGTCAGGCGCCGGCGCAGCGGCGAAGGCGTATGGGCCGTCACGACCTCGAGGCGGGGCGCGTCAGTCGTCATAATGCACCCAGTACTTGCTGGTCAAAAACGAGAACGCGGTGAACGCCGCTACCAGCGCCAGCAGCACCCAGGCCAGCGCCGAGGCATAGCCCATGCGGAAGAAGCCGAAGGCCTCCTGGTAGAGGTAGAGCGTATAGAACAGCGTCGAATTGATCGGATTGCCGGTGCCGCCCGAAATGATGAAGGCGGGGGTGAAGCTCTTGAACGCGTCGATGGTCTGGATGATGGCGTTGAAGAACACCACCGGGGTCAGGAGCGGCAGGGTGATCTTGACGAACTGGCGCCAGCGGCTGGCGCCATCAAGGCTCGCGGCCTCATACATGTCGGTTGGGATCTGGCGCAGTCCGGCGAGGAAAATGATCATGGGCGAGCCGAACTGCCAGATCGATAGGATCACCAGCGTCCAAAGCGAATAGCGCGGATTGGAAATCCAGCTCGGGCCGACAATGCCGAGTGGCGCGAGCAGCTGGTTGACGAGGCCGTCGCCGGCAAAGATCTGCCGCCACAGAATGGCGATGGCGACCGAAGCACCCAGGAGCGATGGCAGATAAAACAGCGCGCGGTAGAGGGGCAGCCCCTTGATGCCACGATTGAGCAGCATGGCGACGCCCAGCGCAAAGGCCAGCTTCAGCGGCACCGAAAACAGCACGAAAAACAGCGTCACCCGCATGGAGGCGGCAAATTTCGGATCATTGGTGAACATGCGGACATAGTTGTCCGCGCCAACCCAGTCAGGGGCAGTCAGCAGGTCGAAATCGGTGAAGCTGAGATAAAGCGAGGAAATGATCGGCCCGATGGTCAGGCCGAAAAAGCCGATGAACCAGGGCAGCAAAAACAGATAGCCCGGCGCATCATTGTGCCAGATGCGGGACAGGAAGGAGGGAGAATGCGCGCGCTCCCGTGCAGGAGCGTCGGGTGCAAGGGAGCGCGCAGTCATGGATTAGCCTGCCCGGGTCAGGATGGCGGTCGCTTCGCCAACAAAGTACTGGGCGCCGTCTTCAGGCGAGCGGGCGCCAAAGCCCACTTCCTGGCCGACGGTCCGCAGCAGCGAGATGTCGATCTCGCCCGCGGCGGCCGGTGGTGGCGGGGGCAGCGGCCCCAACAGGTCACCCAGGTTCGCCACGAAATTGAGGGCGATCTGGTTGGCTTCGTCCAGCGTCGGCGCCACAGCTTCGCGCACGGCCACTGCTGGCGGGATGCCGCGTTCTACGCCCAGGATCTTGCCCGCTTCCACATCATTGATGAAGAAATCGAGGAATTTGGCGGCCGCCTCCTTGTTCTGCGAATTGGCGCCAACCGAGAAGAACATCGAAGGCTTGCGGTAATGCCCGCCGCCCTGCCCGGCAGCGATGCGCGGCTGGCCGCACATATCGAGCTTGTCTTCCATCAGCGCCTGGTAGCCCACCAGCTGGTTGGAGTTGGACGGCATCAGCGCCGCCTTTTGCTGCACCAGCATCGTGGTTTCGAGCGGGCCGGTATCAAGCGCTTGTTCTTCGGCGGCAACGCAGACGCCCGCTTCGCGCAGACCCTGCCAAAGGGTGAACCACTCGGTCATGTCCTCGACGCCAAAGCCCAGCTGGCCTTCGGCGGTATAAAGGGCCTTGCCGCGCTGGCGCAGCCAGTTGTCGAGCGCCGGCTCGGTATAGGAGGCATCCATGATGGCCTTCATGCCGCCACGGATATTGGCCGACTTGAAGGCCTCGCCCATGGCCATCAGGTCATCATAGGTCCAGGCATTGGTGGGCGGGGTGACGCCCGCTTCCTCGAATGCGGTGGTGTTGATCAGGGTGCAAACCGAATTGGCGCCAAGGCTGACGCCGTAAAGCTTGCCCCCAACCTTGCCGCCCTCGAGCTGGTCGGCATCGTAATTGTCAAGCTTGAGCGTAGTGCCCACGAATTCGTCGAGCGGCGCGATGGCGTTGCGGTTCGCGTATTCAACGATATAGCGATAATCCATCTGGATGATGTCAGGCGCATTGCCGCCAGCGGTTTGTGTGGCGAGCTTGGGCCAGTAATCGTTCCAGGCCAGGAACTCGCCCTGGATCTCACCGCCATTGGCTGCGGTGAACAGATCCGTCACCCCATAGGTGCGGTCGGCGCGCGCCTGGCCGCCCCAGAAGATCAGGCGCAGATTGGCGCCTTCCTGGGCAAAGCCCGGGCGAATGCCGGTGACGGCTCCCGCCATCAGGGCCGTACTGCCGAGCAGAAAGCCGCGGCGGTCGATACGAATTGTCATGATGTCCTCCCATGAACAGCTGCCCGCCCTGGTCAGGGACGGATACGAGCGCGGCCTCCCCCGCCGCTAACTCACCAACTGGTTACAACACTGTGTCAGACTTTGGTCGATGTCAAGCACCGCCAAGCCCTTCTTGTATGGAAGACGAAAAACGGCACGAACGCAAGCTGTTCAGCAGCCGTTCATAATCTGTTCATCTATGTGGCTCAACTCGGGCGCGTGCGCAGGTAATCTAGCACCATCTGCACCGCTTGCGCCTCCCGCTCCTGCACCATGGCCACGCTAGCAAGGTCACGGTCAAAGATCACCGACAGGGTCGCCATGTTGGAAACATAGAAGAATCCGAGTGCCGCGATCGAGATATAAAGCTGCACCGCATCCACATCGCCGCGGAAAATGCCGGCCTGATTGCCGCGCCGCACGATCTCGGTGATCTGCCCGACGAGCGGCGAATGGAGCGCCCGGATATCCGGCATGGTCTTGAGAAAGCGGGCATTCTCCAGATTTTCGGTCCCCAAAAGCCTTGGGAACCAAGGGTTTGCCAGGAAGTGGCGGAAGGTGAACCGCACCAGCCGGTCCATGGCTTCCACCGGGCCATATTGGTCCAGACTCAGCGCCCGCTCACCCTTGCGGATCTCGCCATAGGCGTCGAGCAGCACCGCGCGGTAGAGATCTTCCTTGTTGCCGAAGTAGTGATAGAGCAGCCGTTTGTTGGCGCCCGCCCGCTCGGCAATGGCATCCACCCGCGCACCCTCAAAGCCCCGTTCGGCAAATTCAGCCCGCGCCGCCACCAGGATCGCCGCCTTGGTCTTGCCGGAGTTGCGGGCCCGCTTGACCCCATTCTCCACTCCACTCGGCGCCTGATCCATCTGCCTCCTCCAAACCGAGCTGCCGCGCCGCCCTACCCCCGACGGATACCAGCCGCACCAGCGGGGGTAAAGTGTTTCAAAGATGAACTGGGAAGTGCATTGCTTGAGGCCGCCGGGGAGCGGCCCCTTGACTGCATTGCCTTTCCGCGTGTACGCAAGTAACTAAACAGTTACGCCGAAAGTGGCGCGGGGGAGAAAACAGCATGGCGCAGCAGCGACTTGGCCTGATCATGCATGGCGTGACAGGTCGCATGGGGTACAATCAACACTTGGTCCGCTCGATCCTGGCGATCCGCGATCAGGGTGGCGTGGCGCTGAGCAACGGCGACCGCCTGGTGCTCGACCCCATTATCGTGGGACGGGATCGCGAGAAAATCCAAGCACTTGCCGAGAAGCACGGTATTGCACGCTGGACAACAGACCTCGACGCCGCCCTCGCCAACCCGGAAGACACGGTGTTCTTTGATGCCGGGACCACCCTGATGCGCGCCGAGTTGCTGGAAAAAGCCCTCGACGCCGGCAAGCATGTTTATTGCGAAAAGCCGATCTCCGACGATCTCGACGTTGCCGTTCGCCTCGCGAAAACCGCCCGCGCCTCGGGCCTCAAACATGGCGTCGTGCAGGACAAGCTATTCCTTCCGGGCCTTCTGAAGCTCAAAATGCTCCGCGACAGCGGCTTTTTCGGCAAAATCCTCTCGGTGCGCGGTGAGTTTGGTTACTGGGTATTCGAGGGCGATTGGCAACCAGCGCAGCGCCCGTCCTGGAACTACCGCAAGGCGGATGGCGGTGGCATCATCCTCGATATGCTCTGCCATTGGCGCTATGTGCTCGACAATTTGTTCGGGGAAGTGCAGGCCGTGTCCTGCCTAGGCGCTACCCATATTCCGGAGCGCGTCGACGAAAAAGGTCAACGCTTCAAAGCAGATACGGACGATGCGGCTTATGCTACCTTCGAACTCGAAGGCGGCGTCGTGGCCCAGATCAACTCCAGTTGGACCACTCGTGTGCGCCGCGATGACCTTGTCACCTTCCATGTCGATGGCACGCTTGGCTCTGCCGTGGCCGGGCTGCACAAGTGTTGGACCCAGCATCGCGTCAATACGCCAAAGCCCGTGTGGAACCCCGACCAGCCGCAAACCATGGACTTCTTTGGCGATTGGGAAGAAGTGCCGGACAACTGGCCCGCCCAAAACGGCTTTAAAGCCCAGTGGGAAATGTTCCTGCGCCATGTTGCCGAGGATGCGCCTTGGCCCTATGGGCTCGAAGCGGGTGCCAAGGGGGTGCAGTTGGCCGAACTGGGTCTCAAGAGCTGGGCCGAACGGCGCTGGCTGGATGTCCCCAAGCTGGAGTTTTGAGGCATGAGCGAGGTCCTCACCCAGCCCACCATCCGGCTGCTCAATCCCGACCGGTCAATCACGCCCTACCGGCTCACCGGAGACCCCATTCCTTTCGTCAAGTTCAAGGCGCAGGATTTCCCGCGCGTTGCCTATGCTGCGGCCCATGTGGTCGCCGATCCCCTTGCCAGCAACGATCCGTGGCTTGCGCCCGCTATCGACTGGGACACGACGCTCCAGTTCCGACATCGGCTGTGGGATCTCGGACTAGGTGTCGCTGAAGCCATGGACACCGCCCAGCGCGGCATGGGCCTAACCTGGACCGAGGCGCAGGAGTTGATCCGGCGTTCGCAAGCCGAGGCACGAACGCGCAGTGACGCATTGATCGCCTATGGCGCCGGCACTGACCATCTGGCGCCGGCGCCCGATGTCACGATCGACGACATCATCAAGGCCTATGAGGAGCAGGTCGGCTTCGTGGAGAAAGAGGGTGGTCGGGTTATCCTGATGGCCAGCCGCGCCCTTGCCGTTGCCGCCAAGTCACCCGACGACTATGCGCGCGTTTATGGGCACATTCTCGGGCAGGTGCAGCAGCCGGTGATCATGCACTGGCTAGGGGAGATGTTTGATCCGGCGCTGCAGGGTTACTGGGGCAGCATAGATCATGATGCGGCGATGGATGTGTGCCTTGATGTGATCGCGGCCAATGCCAACAAAGTCGATGGCATCAAGATTTCGCTCCTGTCAGCGCAAAAAGAGATTGCGATGCGCCGACGCCTGCCCGCATCCGTCAAGATGTATACCGGCGACGACTTCAACTATGCCGAACTTATTGCCGGAGACGAGCATGCTTATTCCCACGCCCTGCTCGGGATTTTCGACGCTATCGCCCCGGCCGCATCGGCAGGCCTGGCTGCGCTTGGCCGTGGCAATACCAATGAATTCTTCGATCTGCTCGAACCTACAGTGCCGCTGAGCCGCCATATCTTTGCGGCTCCAACGCGGTTCTACAAAACGGGCGTAGTGTTCCTGGCCTATCTTAATGGCCTGCAGGACCATTTCACCATGATCGGTGGTCAGCAGTCGGCCCGTTCGCTCCAGCACCTCTGCGAATTGTTCCGCCTTGCTGACCGCGCTCGCGTGCTTGCCGATCCTGATTTGGCCACGAATCGGATGCGCGCTGTACTTGAGGTCCACGGAGTGGAGGCATGAACGGAGGGATTTCGCTGAACCTCGCCACAACGCGGCAGCAATGGGGCTTTGAGGAAGCGGTGGATGGTTGCTTGCGCCACGGCATCACGGCCATTTCGCCCTGGCGCGACCAGATCGAGGCCATCGGGATCGAGGAAGCCGCCAACATCGTGCGCAGCAATGGCCTGCGGGTCACCGGCGTGTGCCGCGGGGGCATGTTTCCCGCTGAAACAGCACTAGGCCGGCAGGCTAATATCGACGACAATCTGCGCGCCATCGACCAAGCTGCCGCCCTCGACGCCGACTGCCTCGTGCTCGTGGTAGGGGGCCTTCCGGGTTCTTCCAAGGACTTGCCGGGCGCGCGGGGAATGGTGGCAGAGGGGATTGCTGCCATGCTGCCCCATGCCCGTGCGTCGGGAGTTCGCATTGCCATCGAACCGTTGCATCCGATGTATGCCGCAGACCGCGCCTGCGTGAACACGATCGACCAAGCGCTCGATATTTGTGCATCGCTGGACGAGAGCGTTGGCGTTGCCATCGACGTTTACCATGTCTGGTGGGATCCCCACCTAGCAGAGGCAATCGCGCGGGCGGGGCGGATGAACCGCATCTTTGCCCACCATATCTGTGATTGGCTGGTGCCCACGACCGATATGCTGCTCGACCGCGGCATGATGGGCGATGGGGTGATCGACCTGCCCGCCATTCGGGCAATGATCGAAACTGCAGGCTACCATGGTCCACAGGAAGTGGAGATTTTTTCGCGTGACAACTGGTGGCAGCGGCCTGGAGACGAAGTGCTGGACGTGATCAAGGAGCGCGTGGCAACGGTCTGCTGAAAACGCAAAAAGCCCCCGAACCAAGCGGTCCGGGGGCTAGACTAAGCAGCCCTACATACGGGTGTAGGTCAGGGTCTGGCAGAGAATGGCTGCGCGGCAGCCCTGGATGTCGATGGTATCAGGGCTCGTCTGGGTGACGGTGGCCTCAGCGCTGATTCCACCCGCGGAAAGCGCGCCCTTCCATTCGTTTGGACCGGTCTGGGGCGCCTGCATCACCATCTTGCCTACGAAAGCCAGGTTCTCTTCGGTAGCGGACTCACCTTCGAGATTGGTCAGCACGCCGCAAAGATCGGTGCCGCTGTCGCCGCAAAGCGAGAACTGGAACGAGGTACCGTATTTATCCACGAAGTTGCCTTCCGGGGATGCGGTGTTAGCGGTGGAGGCGGCCTCTTGGGCAAAACTTGGGGCAACAAAAGCAGCACACAAGACGCCAAGGCTCAGAGCGTATTTCAAAGATTGCATGAGTTTCTCCGTGGACAACAACGCCCGCCCCACGCAGTCGTCCTTGTTAATCGATGGGTGGGTAACGCGCCTTGTCTCAGGCGGTTGCTTGATAGACCCCTATTGGCGCCGGAAAGTGGCAGCAATCTCGATATGGGTGGATTGGGTGAACTGATCCACCGCAACAAGGTCGCTCATAGTAAATCCGGCGCCGATCAGCAGCGCTGCGTCCCGAGCGAAACTGCGCGCGTCACAAGAGACCATCACCACCACTCTGAGCTTGGAGTTACTGAGCTCGCGCACCTGCGCCTCGGCCCCGGCGCGGGGCGGATCAAGCACCACCGCATCGAACTCGTTGAGTTCGAACTGCGTCAGGGGATCGCGGAACAGGTCGCGAGCCTTGGCAGTGACCTCCCGCAGACCTTTGGCGTAGCGGCGCGCCTTGTCGAGTGCTGCGATACCGGCCTTGTCGGTGTCGGCGGCGTAGAGGGGCCTTGCCTCAGCCAGCCGCAACGCGAACGGGCCGACACCGCAAAATAGATCGGCCACCTTTTTGGCCTTGCCCACCGCGCCGAGCACATAATCCGCCAGCGCTGACTCGGCGGCTTCAGTGGCCTGCAGAAACGATCCGATCGGTAGCTCAACCGTAGCTCGACCCATGGACACCAGCGGCGCTTGGGCTTGCAGTACCAGTTCGCCATTGAGCGCTAGGCGAGCCAAGCCGAACTGGTTGACGAGTGGCTCGATCCGCTTGGCGCGCGCCTGTTTTTTTTCTGTCCGAACGGCCACATCGAGCCCCGTTAGCGTGGCGGTGAAAGCCACATCGGCCTCACCCAGGGTTGCCATCACCGCCGCGGCGATCCGCGGGGCGCGAGAGAGCGCGGGCACCAGGATAGGACAGGCATCGATGGGGTAAACCTCGTGGCTACGCAGGCGCATATACCCAGGGCCTTCGCGCCGCGCATGCAAGGTAGCCCGGCGGCGTCCCTGCCCAGCCGCATCGATGAAGCGCTCAACCTTGGCATCCAAGCCGGCATAGCGTAGCTGCGTTTCGATGATGCCGGTCTTGAACGCTTCGTAAGCGGCGCGTTCGAGATGCTGGAGTTGACAGCCGCCACAAAAGCCGAAGTGCGGGCAAAAAGGCGTGATCCGCTCAGGTGCGGGCGCTAGCACCTCAAGCAGGGTGCCTCGCTCGCCGTCCGCCTCGATCACCACTGTTTCGCCGGGCAGCGCCAATGGCACGAAGACCTTGCGGCCATCAATCTCGGTGACGCCCTCGCCCTTGTGGCCGAGGCTTAGAATAGTGGCGGTGAGGGTCATAATCATCCAATGGCTTGCCCGCCGTGCAGTATCCAAGGGGAAGGCGGCGGGCAAGCAAAGCTTATCAGGGTAGCCGGTACGGAGGGCCGCGTGGCGCCTTTAGTCGCCCGGGCGACTTACATATTCGAGCAGGCTAGCCAGCCCCACAAAGGGAATACCGGCATGCTCGGAGAGTCCAGAGGCACAAGTGGAGACCGTCGAAACACCCAGCGTGCAGCCTGGCGGAATATCGTTCTTGGCAAATCGGCTGGCAAAGCGGTTGAGTTCGGGGATGAACAAGCCCTTGTCGCCGGCGTAACCGCAGCAGGTGACGGACGACAATACCGCGATCTGGCTGGCGCAGGCGCGGGCGATCGCCTCCGTAGCCCCCTGCTCACCCAATCGCTGGGCCGAACAGTTATGATGCACAGCCACGACCGGCAGATGCCGCGTGACGGTCAGCTGCGGCAGGATATGGGTGACGATGAACTCGCTGGAATCCAGCACCGGCGCGCCTTCGGGAGCGCCGCGCAGGTGCTTGGCGCAAGTGGAAGCGTCGGTGACGGTCAGGTCCCCTTGCAAAGCCGAGAGTTCGTCCAGGAGCGCGGCGCCTACTTGCACGGCTTGTTCGGGAAAGCCCTTGGAGTGGAATGGCTGGCCGCAGCATTGGCCATTCAGGTGGTCGGGCATAACAACATCGAACCCGACACGATCCAGCAGCGCCAGCATGGCGTCAGGTACGGCAAGAAGATCAAACTCGGTCTTGGGCGCGCCGAACATGCGGGTGGCGCAGGACGGGAAATAAGCCACGCGCTGGCGCCCGCCTTGCACGATGGGCACGGGAAAACCGGTGCGGCGAGGACCGTCGCGGGAACTGACGGGCGGGGCCTTTGGGGCTCCAGGGCCAGGTTTAAGGGTCCGCGAAACTCGCGGCACATGCTTGTCGGTCAGCCGGCGGGCGGTTTCGGTCACCGTTTCAATCAACGGCGCCGAGACAACGGCCTTAGCCGCGTCCGCAAGCGCCACACCCCCACGCATGAAGCTTTCAATAGCGCCGGTATGATCGGCGGCAAAGCCGGCTACCGAACGGGCAAAATCGGTACGGCGCTCACCGCGTTCCTTGATGATCCTTGTGCCCGTTTCGATACCCACGGGGCACCGAAGGGAACAAAGATTACAGGCGGCACAGGTGTCAATGCCGGCGTAGCGGAAGTCATCGTCGAGACGAGCCAGGAGTGCCGGATTTTCCCCGCTGGCCCGTAGCCGAGCCCGCTCTCGCGTCACAGCAATGCGCTGGCGTGGCGACAAGGTCATCTGGTGGCTGGGACAAGCAGGTTCGCAAAAACCGCATTCGATGCACATGTCGATGAGCTCATCGGCCAGCGGCATCACCTTCAAGTGCTTCACGTGAATCTTTGCGTCGTCGTTGAGCAAGACGCCGGGGTTGAGCAGGTTCTCCGGATCAAAAAGGGTCTTGATCCGGCGCATTACGCCGTATGCGCGCGAACCCCATTCAGCTTCCACAAAGGGCGCGATGGCGCGGCCTGTGCCGTGCTCCGCCTTGAGCGAGCCGCCATAGCGGATCGAGACAAGCTGCGACAATGCGACAGAAAACGCATCGAACCTCTCGGCCGAGCCTGGCTGGGAAAAGTTGTCACTCATCTGGAAATGGAGGTTTCCCGCCAGGGCGTGGCCGAAGATGATGGCATCTTCGTAGCCGTGGTCATCGAGCAGCTGGCGCATGTCGATGACAAAATCGGCGAGTTGGTCGATCGGAGCCGCCACGTCTTCGGTGAGCATCGAGGTGCCCTTCGGCCGCGCCGCGCCGCCGGAAGTGAAGAACCCCTTGCGGATATCCCAAAGCGCGTGTGACCGGGCCTCGTCAGTGGAAAAATCGATATGAGTGGCGTTTTCTTCAGCTAGGATCGCTACGGCCTTTTCGACTTCGCGCTCGAGCGTTTCCGCGTCTGGAGCCGTGACATCGATCAACACGGCAGGCGAGTGATCCGTCAGCCAGGGCAGGAGCGGCGCCATGGGAGCCAGATGCTCCACCGTCGCCAAGGCCCGCCGTTCCATATATTCGGCTGCAGTGACGCCAGTAGTCACATGTACGCCGCCATTAGCGAGCCGGATAATGGCGCGTGAGGCGGCGTAGGGATCGGGGAACGGCACCAGCGCCGTCGACTTAAAGGGATGCTCGGGCACAGTGTTGTAGGTGACTTCGGACACAAAGCCCAAAGTGCCTTCCGAGCCCACGATCAGATGCACAAGGATGTCGAGCGGGTCGTGGTAGTCGACCAACGCATTGAGTGAGTACCCGACAGTATTCTTGATCGCGTATTTCTTGCGGATGAGGGCAACAAGTTCCGCGTCGGCCATGACTTGGGCGTGAAGCGCGGCAATGCCGTCGAGCAGATCAGCGCGGTTCTGGCGGAACGATTCACGTGAAACGGGATCGCCGGAGTCGAGAACTGTGCCATCGGTGAGCACGATTCGCAGGCGCGCCATGGTGTGATAGGTGTTCTGGGCAACGCCGCAGCACATTCCGGACGAGTTGTTGTTGACCACGCCGCCGATCTTGCAGGTGGCCTGACTGGCTGGGTCGGGACCAAGCTTCTTGTTGAAGGGCTTGAGAGCACGGTTGGCGTGCGCGACGATGATCGCGGGCCCTAGCGTCACTTGCTCGGCGCCGGGATGGATGTCGAGCTTGCGCCAGCCGTCGCCGAGAACTGCAAGCACCCCATCGGTCACGGCCTGACCCGACAAGGACGTGCCGGCGGCCCTGAAGGTTAGCGGCAGGCCCTCCGCACGGCAGGCTTGCATTACTGCCTGCACATCGGCCTCGGAATTGATGAAGACAACGGCAGCCGGGATAAGCCGATAAGAAGACGCGTCGCCGGACCACGCATAGGTCATCAGCGGGTCGGTCATCATCTTTTCGGATGGGATCACGCCCTTGAGGCGCGCGACGAGCCGTTCGCCCGCGGCCTGACGATCAAGCGGGGGCTGGGTGACAGGGGTAATGAGAGCTTGCTGCATCTCAATCCACTAACATGTTAGTAGCTGCGTCGGAAGCGGCTCACATCCTTGTTGGGCAAAAAACTGCCCGGCTCATGCCGGGCAGCCAGGCTTAGCACTCAGATGTCGACGTCGTCATCAGGGTGCGTCCCGAGAGCCGTCAAATCAGCTGCGGCACGGTGAAGGATAGTCGCGGCTTCTGTTTGCCGCTGGCGCGAGTAGTGGCGGGCCGCCTTGATGGCAGCCTTGAGCGCTTTACGGGCTTCATTCAGGTCGGGAACGACGCCTTTCATGTCGGTGTCGGATGCGTGTTCAGCAGCCGCCCCCTGTTCGCCGCTGGAGGACGCGCCGCTGGCAGCGTCAGACCCCTCGGGCCGATCGCCGCCAAACGGCCAATCGGTACGGGCGAAATCGCGGAACCGGTGCACCTGTTCGCCTGCTTTGGCGAGAAAGGCCAACGTGCCCTCGATCGCCTCGCGATTGTCTGCCAAGTGGGCACGGCCGGCATCGGTGATGGTATAAAGCTTCTTGTTACCATCGGCAGCGGAGGTCACATAGCCCGCTTCCTCAAGGAAGGTCAGAGCGGGGTAAACCACGCCAGGACTTGGAGCGTAAAAGCCGCTAGAGCGCTCTTCCACGGCCTTGATCAGATCATAACCGTGCCGGGGCTGCTGTTCGATCAGATACAGGGCCACCAGCCGCAGATCGCCCGAAGCTAGCATGCGGCCGATGCGGAAATTTCCGCCGACATTGCCCAGAAGGCTCGCATCGGCTTGGTAGGCCAGACGGCCCCAGCGCCGCGCCATCTGTTCTAGTCGCCGCCAGTTCAGTTCGCCGTCACGTCCAGAAGGTGCCATGATGTGTCTCCGATATATCTCAATTCCCCGGCTGCTTACATTGGGTCCGCAAAAGAGCATTCAAGATATATCTCGAACAAAATGCTGAGCACGAAAAAGCCGCCCCCTCAGGTGAGAAGGCGGCCAAGATATTTTAGGGTGCTAAGTGGCTAGAGCGTTGCGCCTTCGTTGGCGCCTTCGATGAGGTTGCGATCGAACTGGCCGTTGCGGCGGAAGCGCCACATGTAAGTGGGCAGGATAGTATCCATCGAGGTCGGCACGATGCCGAGCCCTTCCAATGTTCGCTTCTCGCGGATAGCCGCTTCGGACACGACATTGTCGACCCCAAGCAGTTCCACTTGATCCTTGGTCAGCAACGGCTGGCCGGGGAGGATCGACAGTGGCAGAGCCAGGAGCTTGGCCATCCCCGGGGAGAGCGGCACCAGCGGGCGTTTGCGGGCTGTCTCGCGCAGTATGCGGGTCAGAAGCTCCCGATGGGTTTCAACCTGCGGCCCACCCAGTTCGTAGATGCGACCGCCTTTGACCTTGCCGCTCGCGGCAAGCGTCACTGCATCGGCAACATCGCCAACATAAACCGGCTGGAAGCGGGTGTCGCCACAAACCAGAGGCATGGCCGGGAACATGCGGGCCAGCGAACCCATGAGGTTAAAGAAGCCATCGTCCGCGCCGAACATCAGCGAAGGGCGCAGGATGACCGCTTGGGGGAAGGCGGCCAGCACGGCGGCCTCGCCGGCCAACTTGCTGCGGGCATAGGCGCTTCGTTCCGCCCGATCCACCCCGAGGGCCGACAGATGCACGAGCACCGAAGCCCTCGCAGCCTTGGCAGCGGCCGCGACGGTCTGAGCGCCTTGAGTATGAACGGCATTGAAGGTCTGCGCCCCGCGTTCGCCGCCAATACCAACAAGGTTGATCACCACATCCGCACCGGCGACCGCTCGCGCCACCGAAGCTGCATGGCGCAGATTGGCCTGAATTGGCTGGATCTGCCCGACATTGCCATAGATCGTAACATGGCCCGCCAGGTCAGGACGCCGCACGGCCACCCGGATGCGATACCCAGCCCGAGACAGCGCCTGGACCACTTGGGTGCCTAGGAACCCCGAGCCTCCGAAGATCGTCACCAGTTTTTCGTTGAGGGGGTCCATGGCAGGCTCCGGCAGCAATGGAAGGGCAAACTAGCCGTGCTCTTAGCCTAAGGCGCGGGATTGGTCGAGAGGCGGTGGATGCACGCTCTTGACACAAGAATTATGATGTTCCCTATTTGTTTCAGGGAGGCGAACATGACTGACATGAACATTTATTCGGGCGGATGCCATTGCGGCGCCGTCCGTTACACGGCCCAGACCGAGTTGGACAGCCTGATGACCTGCAACTGTTCCCGGTGCAAAAGGCTGGGCTGGGTGATGCAGCCCGTCCCCGCGGTCCGGTTCAATCTGCTCCGCGGCGCGGACAATCTCACCCTCTATCACTTCAACACCAACACCATTGATCATCTGTTCTGCAAAACATGCGGCATCGAATCGTTCGGGCGGGGCCGGGACGAAAACGGCACCGAAACGGTGATGATCAACGTCAACTGCCTCGATGATGCACCGCCAGTTAACACTGGTGCCGTGACGCATTGGGATGGGGCTAATATGTGAATTGAAACAATAGGCGTTGACATCGGTCGGCGCCGGCCCTAACAACGCCCCGCCTGCCCAGATGGCGGAATTGGTAGACGCGCACGGTTCAGGTCCGTGTACCGCAAGGTGTGGAAGTTCGAGTCTTCTTCTGGGCACCATTTTTCAAGAAGGCCGGCCGCTGTGAAGCGGGCGGCCTTCTGGTTTTTGGTCTTGCCTTTTCAATGCCCTGATGCTGTGCCAAGAGGAACGCTGCATCCGTTTGTTGAGATGAATATGACCCCCAGACTGCATCGCGGCGACCTGCCCGACCTTTCGCGCTATGGCCGCGAGGTGGCGATTGACACTGAAACTTTGGGCCTGCATCCGCATCGCGACCGCTTATGCGTAGTGCAGCTGTCGCCCGGTGATGGCAGTGCCGATGTGGTGCAGATTCCGGCCGACAGCAACGAGGCGCCCAATCTCGTTCGACTGCTCGCCGATCCTGAGCGGACCAAGATCTTCCATTATGCCCGTTTTGACGTGGCAGTGCTCAAGCACCGCTTTGGCGTGGTGGCCGGTCCGGTCTACTGCACGAAAATCGCGTCCAAACTGGTACGCACCTATACGGATCGCCATGGGCTCAAGGACCTGGTCCGTGAGTTGCTCAATATCGATCTCTCCAAGCAGCAGCAAAGCTCGGACTGGGGGGCCGAAAAGCTCAGCGACGCACAACTCGATTATGCCGCTTCGGACGTGCTTTACTTGCACGACCTCAAGCGTCATCTCGATCGGATGCTCCGGCGCGAAAACCGAACCGAACTGGCCCGGGCTTGCTTTGACTTCCTTGCCACCCGATGCGAATTGGATTTGCTGGGGTGGGATGAGACCGACATCTTTGCCCACAGTTAAGGCGTGGGCCTGTCCTTGACGGAGCAGCACGCCACGAGCACTGACCGCCCTGCCACCTACCGACGCTTGCAGGGCCGCAACCGCATAGTGGGCGTGTTACGCGTTGCGGTTCCCGCTCTCGGGGCGGTGACCCTGCTGCTGCTGGTAGGGCAGATCTACCTGTCCAGCCTGCTGGATCAATTCAGTATCGGCGAAGTCAGCATGGATCGTGAGAGCATCCGGGTGGAAGCACCCGAATATGCCGGAGTCTTGTCCGACGGCTCCTCTTATCGGGTGCGGGCGAGCGACGCGCAGGCGATGCTCAATTCGACCGAGCAGATCGCCTTGCGCGACGCCGCCCTCAACGTTGTGCGCCCCGATGGGGTAGTGTTCGATGCGAGCGCTGATAGCGCGGTTCTGGACACAGCTCAAAGAGTGGTTCGGATCGAGGGCGCGTCCGACATCAGTGACAGCACCGGCACCAGCGGCACGATCGAGCAGTCGGTATTTGATTGGAGTGCGCAGACGCTGACCGGCGGTGGCCCGGTCGTTATCCACTATGCCGACGGCACGGAGTTGACCGCTGCGGGAATGCAGTTCGACGCGGAGGCGAGCGTCTGGACATTTAGTGGCGCCACCGTCACCCTGCCCCACACGCCTGGAGCCCAGCCCCGATGATGATGCGATCGCTGTTGTCGATTTTGTTGCTGCTTTGCCTGTCTGGGCTGGCCGCAGCGCAGGACCGCGTCGCCATTACGGCGGACCTGTTCACCCTCAACGAGGCAGAGCGGGAGGCGGTGTTTACCGGCAATGTCGTGGTGACCCATCCAACGGTGAAGGTCTGGGCCACCAAGGTCGTTGCCACCTATGGCGCTGGGGGCACTACCGATATCGAGACCTTTGAGGCCACGGGGGACGTGAAGCTCGAAACACCCGACCAGACCGCAACGGGAGAGCGGGCCGTGTTTACCCCGGGCGATCAACTGCTGCGCCTCACCGGCAATGTGAAGGTGACCAATTCGGGCGGCACGGTGGATGCCGGCGAACTCGTCGTCAATCTTGCAACCAATGTGTCTACCTTCACCGGTGGCAAAGGCGGACGCGTCACCGGCGTGTTTACCTCCCAATGAACGAGACGCGCGCCCAAGGCCGAATTGACCAGACCGGATGGCTGGTTGCGCATAGCTTGGCCAAGAGCTTCGGCAAGCGCGTCGTCGTGCGCGATGTTTCCATTGCCGTGCGGCGGGGCGAGGCTGTGGGCCTGCTGGGTCCCAACGGAGCGGGCAAGACTACGGTTTTCACCATGATCATGGGGCTGGTCAAACCCGATGCAGGCGATATCCGGCTCGATGGGCGACCAATTACCCACCTGCCGCTGTTCCAGCGCGGCCAGTTAGGCATTGGCTATTTGCCGCAGGAGCCATCGATATTCCGCGGCCTATCGGTGCGCGGCAACATCATGGCCGTTTTGGAGAACCATGTTCGGGGGCGCAAGGCACGCCAAGCGCGCCTGGAAGCCCTGCTCGACGAGTTTTCGATCTCGCACCTCGCCAAGGCCAACGCCTTGTCCCTTTCGGGCGGCGAACGCCGGCGGGTGGAACTGGCGCGCGCCTTGGCGGCCGACCCCGTGTTCATGCTTCTTGACGAACCCTTTGCCGGCGTCGATCCGATCGCGGTGGCCGAGGTCAAGGGCCTGGTTAAGCAATTGACGCAACGCGGCATCGGCGTGCTCATCACCGATCACGCGGTGCGCGAAACCCTGGGTCTGGTGGATCGTGCTTATGTGATTCATGGGGGCAAGGTGATGATCCAGGGCAAGCCCGAAACGATCAGCACCGACCCTGATGCCCGGCGCGTTTACCTCGGCGAGAATTTCGCCATCTGAACCGCAACCGCCTTCTTGGCATGGAACTTGCCCTGGAACTGCAACTGAGTCATGTTGCACGCGGGAAGCGCGGCAGAAGTGCCGCAAATGGGCGTGAGGACAGTTATGGCATTAGGGCCGCGGCTGGAGTTTCGGCAGGCGCAAAGCCTGACGCTGACGCCGCAATTGATGCAGTCGATCCGGCTGTTGCAGTTGAGCCATCTCGAACTCAATGAGTTCGTCGACGCCGAATTACTGCGCAATCCGCTACTGGAGCGCGCTGAAGGCGACGGCGCGTTAGTGACGGGGGATATGACTGAGGCCGCTGACCAGCCAGAGACCGGCAGCGGTTTTGCTGACACACTGGACAGCGCGGTGCATTTGCCCACGGCCGAGGCCATTGCGGAGCACCTCGACACGGCCGTGGAAGATGTTTTCCCCGAACAGCACAGATCGGAGGGCCAAGTCTCGAGCGGTCGCGAGCGCGACAGTGTGGATTGGAGCGAGGCACCCGATCTGGACCAGTTCCTTTCGGCTCGCCCGAGGCTTTCGGAGCACCTGGAACGCCAGGCCAATCTGATCTTACGGACGGCTTCGGACCGCCTGATCGCCGGCGCCCTGATCGGGCAACTGGATGAGGCGGGTTATCTGAGTGCGCCGCTGGACACGACGGCTGAGCAACTCGGCGCTGAGTTGGCGGACGTGGAGGCTGTGCTCGGAGCGCTTCAAGGGTGTGAACCGGTCGGAGTGTTCGCGCGGGACCTTGCTGAGTGCCTTGCTATTCAGCTCAGGGAAGCCAATCGGTTGGACCCACTGATGCAGGGCCTGCTCGCTCATCTTCCGATGCTGGCCGAGCACAACCTTTCCGGTTTGCAAAGAGCCATCGGCTGCGATCGGGAAGATCTGCTCGACATGCTCGCTGAACTGCGCCGGCTTGATCCCCGTCCGGGCCTGGCCTTCGACTCTGGCCCGGCTGAAACAGTGGTGCCCGACGTGTTTGTGCGCCTTGCTCCTGATGGTGGCTGGGGCATCGAGCTCAACAGCGAGGTGCTGCCCCGAGTTTTAGTTGACCGGGTGTACTACGCCACCGTGTCCAAGCGGACGCGCGAGCCAGGCGACAAAGCCTTTCTGTCAGATTGCCTCGCCAGCGCCAATTGGCTGACTAAGAGCCTTGACCAGCGGGCCCAAACCATCATCAAGACGGCCGCGGAAATCGTGCGCCAGCAGGACGGTTTTTTGCGCCATGGCATCGCTTATCTGCGGCCGATGACCCTCAAAATGGTGGCCGACGCTATTGATATGCACGAATCAACCGTCAGCCGCGTCACCTCCAACAAATACTTGGCCACGCCGCGCGGGCTGTTCGAGATGAAATACTTCTTCACGACCGCCATTGCCGCTTCTGACGGCGGCGGTGACCATTCGGCCGAGGCGGTACGCCATCGTATCCGCCAGTTGATCGAAAGCGAATCGCTTAGCGATGTGCTGTCCGATGATACGATCGCGGCCATGCTCAAGCGCGAGCAGGGTATCGAATTGGCCCGGCGGACGGTCGCCAAGTATCGGGAAGGTATGAACATCCCCTCCTCGGTGATCCGCCGGCGCCAAAAACGAGATCTGGCGACAATGGCCTGAGACCGGCGCCTGTCCGCTTGCAACCGGCCGGTACGACCATGTTGCATAGGGCAGGTTCGAACCGAGGGGGCAAGTTACGCGTTGGGTGCGTGATGGCTGCAACCAGCTTGCCCAGGGAGTGGCACATTTAGTCGGCCCACCAAGGGTTACTCTGGCTACGGCGCATCAAGCGAGAACAAAAAGAAAGAGGATGCCATGAGCTTACGCGTTTCGGGAAAGAACATGGATGTCGGCGATGCCCTGCGCGGTCGTGCGGAGGAGCATATCGACGCAGCAGTGGGGAAGTATTTCGACGGCAATTATGACGGCCACCTCACCCTTACTCCCGACGGAACTGGCTTCCTGGCCGATTGTGTAGTGCATCTTGACACCGGAGCCGTGTTGCAGGCGAGCGCCCAGGGTGGCGACGCTATCGCCGCCTTCGAGCTGATGACGCAACACATCGAAAAGCGGTTGCGCCGGTATAACCGGAAGCTCAAGTCGCATCGGCGCGGTGGATTCGGCGTCGGCGACACCCAGGTGCCCGACGCCGACGGAACCGCGCAATACACGGTATTTGGTGCAGGCGATCAGCTTGAGGAACTTCCAGAAGATTATGCGCCACCTGTGATCGCGGAGACCACAAAAAACCTGCGCTCGCTGAGCGTGGAAGAGGCCGTCATGGAACTGGATATGACCAGCGCCGGGGCTGTGATGTTCCGCCACGCTGGACATGGCGGGCTGAATGTGGTTTACCGCCGCTCCGACGGCAATATTGGCTGGATCGATCCGGCATTGGGCGCAAATTAGACCCGAGTAATTGCTGCACCAAGAATAATCTAGATTAAGGCTATAGTGATGGAGTTGGCCGACATTCTGGCTGAACGCGCGGTGCTTGCTTGTACGGGAGTGCAATCCAAGCAGCAGCTATTCCAAGAGCTTGCCCAACGGGCCGCCGAACTGACGGGACTCGAGCGCAACGACATCCTTGATGCCATTTCCAATCGCGAAGCCCTGGGCTCGACGGGCCTGGGCAACGGGATCGCGATTCCACACGGAAAAACCGCCGGCATCAAACAGGTGACGGCGGTGTTTGCCCGGCTTGACCAGCCGATCGAGTTCGATGCAGTCGACGATCAGCCCGTAGACCTCGTCATGATGCTGCTGGCACCAGCCGGCGCGGGGGCGGATCACCTCAAGGCGCTGTCGCGGGTGGCCCGCTTGTTGCGCACCGAAAGCGTGGTCGAGGAGTTGCGCCGCGCCGGCGATGAAGCTCAACTTTACGCCATTCTAAGCAGCCCATCGGACACCAACTACGCCGCCTGAGCCGCCGTTGGCGGCCGGCCTTCCAGTTGGATTCGCTTTAATGGACGGTAGCCAGCCCCAGATTGCGGGTGCCGAGCCATTCGCTAACGGCATCCTCGGTATCGGTTACCAGCAAGGGTGTGCCATCGGCAGACATGACGAGTTGATAAACCTCGTCAGTGTTGAACTCGGCTTCCTCGATCATGGCCGACAGCACATCGCCGCCCACGGGCCGTACATAGGCCACCGCGCTGCCGCCAAGTGCGGCAAACTGGGCCCGCGTGAGAGACTTTAGCGGATTGGCCAAGGTCTCAGTGTAATTTTCAGTGTTACGCTTTTCGTACATAACTGGCCCTTTCCTCAAACTGAGCGAATTTCAATGCGCCGGGCTATCTTAGGCGCTTGGGGGCGCTCGATGGTAACAACGAGCAAACCGTGGCTTAAAGTTGCATCCCTAACGATCATGCCGTCGGCGAGCAGGAAGGAACGCTGGAACTGGCGGGCGGCAATGCCGCGATGCAGGAACTGACGCGCACCATCTTCCTTTTGCCGACCCCGCACGAGGACCTGCCCATCTTCGGCAGTCACTTCCAGATCGTCGGGTGAGAACCCGGCGACGGCAATCGATACCAGGAACTGTTCAGTCCCATCCGGAGCGGTGCTACGCTCTATGTTATAGGGCGGGTAGCCTTCGGCAGCCTTGGCCAGGCGGTCTACCCGCTCTTCCAGATTGTCGAAGCCCAACAAAAAGGGCGCAGAAAACACCGAGACACGCGACATGCAGCCGTCCTTGATCACAAGCAACGCATTGGCGCGGACCCAGAAAGAACGGCATCACGCGCCTTGCCAACATATGGTGGGCGCCCGGCGCTGTTCAAGGCGGCCCAATTTGCTCGCTGGTGACGGCTAGGCTCTTGCCTTGTGCCGCCTTTGGCCCTATAGAGCCGGCTTCTGCTGACCGCCCGGCCTCAGGCATGCCGTGGCGGTCTTTGAATGCGATAGGCCCTCTGTCTATCCTCGTAACACCAAGGACCCGCAAAATGCCCAAGATGAAGACTAAATCGGGCGCCAAGAAGCGTTTCAGCTTCACGGCAACCGGTCGCGTCAAGGCCGGCGTCGCCGGCAAGCGCCACCGCCTGATCAACCACTCGGCCAAGTATATTCGCACCAATCGTGGGACCAAAATCCTGCAGAAGGGCGATGAATCGCTGGTCAAGTGGTACATGCCGTACAACCGCTAACGCTCTCGAAAGGACCCTGACACATGTCACGCGTTAAAAGAGGCGTTACCAATCACGCCCGTCACAAGAAGGTCTTGAAGGCTGCCGAGGGTTATTACGGCCGTCGCAAGTCTACGATCCGCATTGCCAAGCAGGCAGTGGAAAAGGCCGGCCAGTACGCCTACCGCGACCGCCGCGTCAAGAAGCGCAACTTCCGCGCTCTCTGGATCCAGCGCATCAACGCTGCCGTGCGCGATCACGGATTGACCTATGGCCGATTTATCGACGGCCTCAGCAAGGCTGAGATTGCCGTTGACCGCAAGGTGCTCTCCGATCTCGCGATCACCGAGCCCGCAGCGTTCGGCGCACTGGTCGAAAAGGCCAAGGCAGCCCTGGCGTATCTGGAAGGCGTTGAAGCCACCACCCACGCCCGCGTTTCTGCCTAAGACTCTCCTTCGCTGAGGTCATCATTGCGCCTTGTGCCACCCGGAAGGGCTGGTGCAAGGCGCTTTGTTTTGGTCTAACCGCGTTCACTCAATCCGGATCTCCCCATGTCTCTTGATCAGCAGATCGATCTTCTCCGCGCCGAGCTTACCGACGCCATTGCCGCTGCCGCCGATGCCGGCGCGCTGGATGCGGTTCGCGTTGCCGCGCTGGGCAAGAAGGGCAGTGTTTCGGCGCTGCTAGCCTCCCTGGGCAGCATGGCCCCTGAAGAACGTAAATCGGCGGGTCCAGCGATCAACGGGCTCAAGAGTGAAATTGCCGGCCTGATCGAAGCTCGGGGGGCAGCGCTCGAGGCCGAAGCGCTCGCAGCACGTCTAGCAGCCGAAACGGTCGACATTACCCTGCCCCTGCAGCCGGCACCGACCGCCCGGGGCCGCATCCACCCCATCAGCCAGACGCTCGATGAGATCACCGCGATCTTTTCGGATATGGGCTTTTCCATCGCCGAAGGTCCCGATATCGAGACGGACTACTACAACTTCACCGCGCTCAATTTCCCCGAAGGCCATCCGGCCCGGGAAATGCATGACACCTTTTTCATGAAGCCCGGCCCTGACGGGGTCAAAAAGCTGCTGCGCACCCACACCTCGCCGGTCCAGGTCCGGGTGATGCAGAGAACCAATGAAAAGCCGGCCGCGAGCTATATCACGCCGTCCATGGATCCGCCGATCCGGGTGGTGATTCCTGGGCGCACCTATCGCAACGACTCCGACCAGACCCACACGCCCATGTTCCATCAGGTGGAGGGGCTGGTGATCGATAAGTCCAGCCATATCGGCCAGCTGCGCTGGGTGCTCGAGGAGTTCCTCAAGGCCTATTTCGAAGTGCCCAACGTGACGCTGCGCTTCCGGCCGAGCTTTTTTCCCTTCACCGAACCCAGCATGGAAGTGGATGTGCGTTGCGACCGCTCGGGCAATGAGGTCAAGATCGGCGAAGGCAATGATTGGCTCGAGATCCTGGGCTGCGGCATGGTGCATCCAAATGTGATCCGCAATGCCGGGCTCGATCCGGACGTTTATCAGGGCTTTGCCTGGGGTATGGGGATCGACCGCATCGCCATGCTTAAGTACGGCATGCCCGATCTGCGCCAGTTCTTTGACGCCGACCAGCGCTGGCTCGACCATTATGGGTTCCGCCCGCTGGACCTGCCAACCTTGTTTGGCGGGCTGTCGAGCTAACAGTATGGCTGACCTGCCGCCCCCTTACCGCAATGCCATCCAGTTCAGCTTCGGCGACTCGCCCGAGCTGGCAGACGAGCTGCTCGCCCTCGTGCTTGCCGGCAAGAAGACGGCAACCTGCGGCGCCTTGCGTGATTTCGGGCCATACAAGGAACCCCTATCCCAGGCCGGGCGGCGCGATGTCGTGCTGAACGGAGCGGGAGAAGCGGCGGCGGTGATCGAAACCCTCTCGGTCGAGGTCAAGCGGTTCGATGAGATCGGTCCGGAGTTCAGCGACCTTGAAGGCGAAGGCCCCTATGCCGAGTGGCGCGCCGGCCATGAGCGTTATTTCGCTCGCAACGGTGGCTTTGCTCCCGACATGCCGGTGGTCTGCGAGCAGTTTCGGCTGGTTGAGGTACTGCCTGCCGGGCGCCCGGTCTATAATCAGGTGGCGCGGCCGATCTTTATCGTCACCGATATTGAGGCGGACGGCCCGACCCCGCTGCACAATTCTATGCTGAGCTTTGCCGCCGTCGCGATCGAGGCCGATGGGAGGCGACATGGCGAGTTCGAGGCCGTGCTGCAGCCGCGCCCGGATCGGCAGGCCAACGAAACCACCATGGCCTGGTGGCAAACCCAGCCCGAAGCCTGGGCAGCGGCAACCACGGGAGCCGAGCCGGCCGAAACGGTGATGCCGCGCTTTGCCGATTGGGTGGAAAACTTGCCCGGCCCCAAGGTCTTTGCCGCCGCGCCGCTGATGTTCGACGGGCTTTGGATGGACCATTATCTCGACCAGTTTGCCGGCACGCGAGTGCTGAGCGGTCCCTTCAAGGGCCGGCAGATCTTTCGTGGCGGCGGGGTGTGCCTTTACACCATGGCCGGAACGTTGCGTGGCGCGCCCTATCTCGATTGGGGGATGAGCAAGCTGCCCGCCGAGTTCTACGGCCATATCGCCCACACCCATCATGCGATCGACGATGCCCGCGGCTTTGCCCGAGTCCTTGTCGAATTGTTCAAGATTTCCCGCGCACTGCCGCCGATCACCGGTAGCCAGAGCGACTTCCGTTAAGGTATGCGATCATGAAGTTCACCCTTGAATGGCTCCGCGAGCATCTCGACACCACAGCCTCCGTGGATGAGATCAGCAAATCGCTGACCATGATTGGCCTCGAAGTGGAAGGCGTGGAGGATCAGGGCGAAGCGCTGAAGAGCTTTGTGGTGGCCCATGTCGTATCGGCCGAGCAGCACCCCAATGCCGACCGGCTGCGCGTGTGCAAGGTCGATGCAGGCAGCGGCGAGCTGATCGACGTCGTGTGCGGTGCGCCCAATGCCCGAACCGGGCTCAAGACCGTGTTCGCGTTCCCCGGGACCTATATCCCGGGCAAGGACATGACTATCGGGGTGGGCAATATTCGCGGCGCCGCCTCCAATGGAATGCTGTGCTCGGCGGCCGAGCTCGACCTGTCGAGCGACCATGACGGCATCATCGAGCTACCCGAAGATGCACCCGTCGGTCAGCGCTATGTCGATTATGAGGGCATCAATGGTGTCGTCTTTGACATTTCGATCACGCCCAATCGCGGCGACGCCACCGGCGTTTATGGAATCGCCCGGGATCTGGCAGCCTTTGGCGTTGGCACATTGAAGCGCACCGACATGTCGCCCGTGGCCTCGAAGAGCCCGAGCCCATTGGCGCCCCTGCCGCACCAATTCGCCGAAGGCGAGCCCAAGGCCATCCGCAAATTCGCTGGCCGGGTCATTCGCAACATCAAGAATGGCCCCTCCCCTGAGTGGCTGCAAAGCCGCCTGCGCGCGGTGGGTCTGCGCCCAATCAATGCGGTGGTGGATATCACCAATCTGGTGTCGCTGGGCTGGGGGCGTCCCCTCCATGCGTATGATGCTGACAAGATTGTGGGCCAGCCCGTGCTGCGCAATGCGCGCGCCGGGGAGAGCCTTGATGGTCTCGACAACAAGCTCCACCCACTCGACGAAACCATGACGGTGATCGCCGACGAGCAGGGGCCGCTCTGCCTTGGCGGCGTCATGGGCGGCGAACGCTCGGGTTGCACTGATGATACCACCACAATCCTGATGGAATGCGCCAGCTGGGATCCTGACCTGATTGCCCGGAGCGGACGCAAGACCGGCATTGTCTCGGATGCGCGTTATCGGCTCGAGCGTGGCGTTGACCCGGCGCTGACCGAACCCGGCCTCGAGCTGGCCACCCGGCTGGTGCTGGAGCTCTGCGGCGGCGAGGCGGCTGAGCCGGTGATCTCGGGCGAAGACGTGTTCCCCAATACGCGAGTGGAATTCCCGCTTTCCGAGGTCAAGCGGCTGACCGGCCTTACGGTTGAACCCAGCCAAATCGAGGCTATCCTCGAAGGTCTCGGTTTTGCTGTGAGCGGCAGTGGTGAAACGCGCGATGTCGCGGTGCCCAGCTGGCGGCCCGACATCACGCAAAAGGCCGATATCGTTGAAGAAGTGATGCGCATGGTTGGCGTTGATGCCGTGCCTGTCGAGCCGCTGCCGCGCCTGCACCATGTGGCCCCGCGCGTGTTGACGACCATGCAGAACCGGCGGCGTATTGCGCGGCGCCTGCTGGCCGCCCGCGGTTTGGACGAGGCCGTCACCTGGTCGTTCATCTCGCACAAGGAAGCCCTGCGCTTCGGCGGAGGCGGAGAGACCCTGCAGCTGGCCAATGCCATTGCTTCGGATATGACCGATATGCGCCCTTCTCTGCTGCCGGGCCTGCTGGCTGCAGCGCGTCGCAATTCCAATCGCGGCATTGAGGATCTGGCCCTATTCGAGGTCGGGCAGGTGTTCCTGTCCGATGCTCCCGAAGGCCAGCACACCTATGCCACTGGCATCCGCACCGGCACGGCCAAGCTGACCGGCAGCGGTCGCCGCTGGGACGGCAAGGCGGAACCCGTTGGCGTGTTCGACGCCAAGGCAGATCTCGCGGCCGTGCTCGACGCCCTTGGGGTTGATATCGACAAGGTGCAGGTGCTGCCCGAAGCCGCCTCCTGGAGCCATCCCGGTCGTGGCGGGCGCCTGGCGCTCGGACCCAAGGTGACGCTGGGCTGGTTTGGCGAGCTGCACCCGGCCCTCAGTGCCGAGCTTGACCTTTTGGGGCCCATCGCCGCCTTCGAGATTGATCTGGATGCCTTGCCCGAGCCGCGCCGCAAGCCGATGCGCACCAAGCCGGCGTTGCCGCTTTCCAGCCTCATGCCCCTGAGCCGCGATTTCGCCTTTGTGGTCGACAAGTCTGTGTCCGCCGGGACGATCATCAAGGCAGCCCGTGGTGCCGACAAGGCACTGATTACCGGCGTCGAGGTGTTCGATGTGTATGAAGGCACCCATGTTGGCGAGGGCAAGAAGTCAGTGGCGATCGCGGTAACGCTGCAGCCTACCGACAAGACGCTGACCGACGAGCAGATCGAGAAGGTTTCGGCCGCTGTGGTCAATGCCGTCAGCAAAGCCAGCGGCGGCGTGCTCCGAACCTAGGAGCCTAGCTTGCGCCGCCGGGGCCGCTCGGCGCGCCAGGCTAGCACCGAGATCAGCAGGCCCAGCGCCAGAACGGCGAGCAAGGGCCAATGGCGCCATTGGGCAAACGGGGTGCTGGCCAGCCGTTCGGACGGGCGCACATCGAGCGCGGCCATCTCCAGGGGCGCCAGCTGCCCGGTGATGCGGCCCAGCGGATCAGTGGCAAAGGTAATGCCAGTATTGGCCGCCCGGATCAGGCTCATCCCCTCTTCCACTGCCCGCACCCGAGCATGGTGGGCATGTTGGGCCGGACCGATTGAGCCGTCGAACCAGGCATCATTGGTGATGTTGAACAGGAACTGGGCTTCGGCCGTGTCGCCCAGATCACCGGAAAACAGGATTTCGTAGCAGATCAGCGCCAATAGAGCCGGCGTCCCCGGCAGGTTCAGCAAGCGCCGGCGCGCGTCGCCATGGCCCCAGCCCTCCGCCCCGGGCACGAATTGCTTGATACCAAGCTGGGCAAAGAAGTCCTGAAAGGGCAGGAACTCGCCAAAGGGCACCAGATGAGCCTTGTCGTAGCTCTCGATCACCTCACCATCGCTGTTGATCGCCAGAATGGCGTTGAAGGGCGGACCCGATGGGCTGGTCGCGCCCGGAGCAAACTGCTGGCGCGGCGCTCCGGTGAGGAGGATGGTGCCGTCCGGCAGCATGCGAGCAATTCGCGCCAGCGCATCGGGATAGGACGCCAGAAAGAAGGGCAGACTGGATTCGGGCCACACCAGATGGGTGATATCGGCAAGACCCTGGTCCTGCGGATCCATCCGGATTTCCGACAGCATCAGCAGCCGATCGATGAGGCCAGCCGGATCGACCTGGGCCCAGTTGGCATGTTCATAAACGAGGGGCTGCACCAGCCGCATGGCGATATCGGTACGCTCGCCGACAGGGGTGCCTGCCAGCCGGTTGAAGCCGTAGCCTAGCTGGCCAGCCAGG
This sequence comes from Devosia sp. Z6_126, assembly GCF_058133495.1. Lineage (NCBI taxonomy): Bacteria > Pseudomonadati > Pseudomonadota > Alphaproteobacteria > Hyphomicrobiales > Devosiaceae > Devosia > Devosia sp. Z6_126. The sequence continues at coordinate 845,110 of NZ_JBYUNO010000001.1, forward strand.
ACCGCCAGCGACAGGAAGAACGGAAGCAGCCGCCGCGACAGCGGGCGCCCGTCAGCGGGCCAGATCAGGGCCGGCGTCATTGCCAGGAGGGCCGCAACAAAGGTGAGGCCATAAACGCCCACAAGGGCCGTCGCCTGCATCATCTCCGTTGTCGGGGTTAGGGTATAGCCAAGCAGGTCGAAGGGAAAGCCGGTCAGCACATGGCCGCGCGCCCATTCGGCGGCGGTCACAAAGGTCGCGAGCGTCACAATGCGCCAAGGTCCGGTGGACCAGAGTAGGTGCGCGCCAGCGCTGCCCAACCCCCAAAACAAGGCGATCAAAGCGGCAAGGGCCAAGATGGCAAAGGGCATCAGCACCAGCATGACGCCGCCCTCTACAAAGAAAGCCGCGCCCAACCAGTGAAACGCGACTGTGAAATAGCCCCAGCCGAAGGCAAAACCAATGGTGAAGGCTGGTCCGAACAATCTCCGCCAGCCGCGGCCATGCTCGGCACCATCGAGGCACCAGACCCAGACGGGAAATGCCAGGAACAGCGTCGGCAACACGAACAAGGGGGGCACAGCGAGCCCGGCCACCGCCCCAGCCAGCAAGAGCAGCAGGAAGCGCCGCCAACCATGGCTCAGCATGGCAGTCTCGGCCAGCCAGGTCATTGCAGAACACTGCGCGAATCGGGGTGCATGGGCGCAAGCTGGCTGCGCAAAGCCCCAGCGTCAAGGCGCTGCCCGAGGCACATTGGCGAGTTGATCGGTCTCGACACCGAAGGACGACGCCGCTAGAGCGATAGCTATGCAGACCCTGCCCATCACCCTCGCCATTGATACTGCTGCGCCCCGGCTGCAGCTCGCTCTGCTGCTCGCGGATGGAAGCGTGGATGTGCTGGTCGACGAGATCGCCACCGGCCATGCCGAATTGATCTTCGGGCGGCTCACGGCGCTGCTGGAGCGCAATGGGTTGAGTTATGCCGATCTCGGGCGGGTGGCCGTCTCGACCGGGCCTGGCTCCTTTACCGGCTTGCGCATCGGGCTTTCCGCTGCGCGAGGCATAGCGTTGGCCCGGGGCATCCCGGTGGTGGGTGCCCCGACCCTTTTGGCCCTGTCCCTCTCCGCTCCAAGCGAGGGGCCGATAGCGGTGCTGCTCGATGCGCGGCGGGGTGAGGCCTATTCCCAGACTTTCAGCACTAGAGGCGTTCCGGCCGGTGCAGCGCAATTGCTGCCCATGGCGCAAGCGGAAGCTGCGGTGCCAGCAGGGGCAACTCTGCTGCGCGGCCCCTTCATCGATGTCAGCTTGCTGGCCCGCTTTGGGGCTACCGCTGATCCGGCCGACTATCCCCCGGAAGCTGCCTATGTGCGCGAAGCAGATGCCAGGCCCCAGGCTGCCGCCCGCATACCCCGGCTCGCCCCGTGAGAAAGCTGTGGCTGGGGCCGCATGGCCTGCATGTGGAGCCCGCCCAGGTAGGCGATGCCGAGGTCTTGGCCGCTATTCACGCCCAGGGCTTCTTTCGTGGCTGGTCTCGCGAGGAGTTTGCCGACTTCCTCCAGGAAACGGAATGCACTACCCTGGTCGCCTGTGACCCACGGCGCCAAGTTGCCGGTTTCATCCTGGTGCGACTGATTGGTGATGAGGCGGAATTGCTCAGCATTGCCGTTGAGCCTAAATGGCGGGGCAAGCGGGTGGGCCAGGCTCTGCTGCGAGCGGCTCTGGATGATCTGCTGTTTACCAATGCCCGCCGCATGTTCCTGGAAGTGGATGAGCGCAACAGTGCAGCGCTGCGACTTTATCGCAGTCATGGCTTTGTGGAAGTGGGTAGGCGCAAGGGCTATTATCCCCGCCCGGATGGTTCGGCAGCCACCGCGCTTGTCATGGCCGCCGATCTTGGCTAACTCCTTCCCATAGCCTTGGCAGGACCCGCTTGTGAGCAAGACCAGCAGCGAACCGACCCTGGAAGAGGCCTGTGTGGCGCAGGGCATGCGCATGACCGACCAGCGCCGGATCATCGCCCGCGTGATCCAGGACAGTGCTGACCATCCCGTCGTCGAGGAATTGCACCGGCGCGCAGCGGCGATCGACGCCGGCATCTCACTATCCACGGTCTACCGGACGCTCAACCTGTTTGAGGAAGCCGGCCTTGTCACCAAGCACGATTTCAAGGATGGACGCGCCCGGTTCGAACTGATTCCCGACGAGCACCACGACCACCTCATCGATGTTCGAAGCGGAAGGGTAATCGAGTTCCGCAACGAGGAAATCGAGGCGATCCAGGAAGTGATTGCCAAGCGGCTGGGATACCGGCTGGTGGATCATCGCCTCGAGCTTTATGCCGTGCCGATCGAAACCGGATCCAAGCCCGCCAAGGGCGAGCCGCAGTAGCACTGCCGTCCCAAGTTAACACTAACCGCCGAGCCTTCTAGCGTTAACGAGCCTTCGACGAGTACAGCATCCTTGCTGGCGCTGCAGGGAGGTTGGCGTGGCTTGGCAATTGATCGCGATCTGGACGCTAGTGGTGCCCCGCCGTGCTGTGGTTTGCAGTGGATGAGCGCCAAGAGCATCGTCGCCGGCGGAGGGCGGCCCGGCTCTACCCTTCCCCTGCCCCACGAGCTGCGGCAGAGGCTCAAAACGCTCAGACTTTTCCCGGCCTTTCGCCCGCCTACCGCGCCTTCCTGCAGAACGCAGGCAATCAGCCCTATACCTGATCGAGCGTCGATTTCAGCCGCGCCAAAATGTCGGCGGCTTTCACCAGCAAGGCCATCTCGATATCTTCTTCGCTCATGGTTTCGGACGTGTTGGCCCAAACCGGGATCTCCAGATCGTGGCGCTGTTCGCGCCCATCGCGTATTTCGGTCAGCACGGCGCGCACCTTGCCGGTTACGCGGTTAGGCAAGCGGGGATGGGCGCTTTTATGCGCTACGGCAATGTCGATAAGTTGGTAAGTCAAACGGTTCCGGCCCTGTGGACAGGCAACGATGCTGGACGTTTAGCGTTCCAGCCCCGTTAACCGCCTCGAACTAAAGGCGGTTCTCCACAGCGTGCGGGCGGGTCAAACGCGCACGGCGTGTTCTACCCGGCCAGCATCACCAAAAACGCGCAGATAACGCTCGATTTCGCTTTTCTCGCCCGTCGCCTTGGCCGGATTATCGGACAGCTTGACCGCGGGCCGCCCATTGGCCTCGCTGACCTTGATGACGATCGAAATTGGGTCCAGTCCCGGATTGGGCTCTGGCGCGCAGCCTTCAAAATCATTGGTCAGGTTGGTGCCCCAGCCAAAGGCCATGCGCACGCGCCCGTCGAAGTGCAAATAGGCCTCTTCGATCATGTCGACATCGAGCCCATCGGAAAAGATCAGCAATTTGTCACGCGGGTCGCGCCCCCGCTCCTGCCACCAACGGATGATGCGTTCGCCGCCAGCGATAGCGGGGGCACTATCTGGGCGGAAGCCAGTCCAGTCGGCAACCCAATCGGGGGCATGCTTGAGAAAGGAATCAGTGCCAAAGGCATCGGGCAGCACGATCTTGAGATTGCCGCCATAATAGCTTTCCCAGTCCTGCAGCACGCCATAGGGGGCCTCGCGCAGGGCGTCATCGGTCTTGGCCAGCGCCGCGAGGACCATTGGGAGCTCATGCGCATTGGTGCCGAGAGCCTCGAGATCGGTATCCATGGCCAGCATGACATTGGAGGTACCGGTAAAAGCTTCCCCGATCCCTTCCTTGAGCGCCTCGACGCACCAGCGCTGCCAGAGGAAAGAATGGCGACGGCGTGTACCAAAATCGGAAATGCGCAATTCCGGCAGCTTTTGCAGCCGTTCCACCTTTTCCCACATCTTGGCCTTGGCCCGGGCGTAGAGCACATCGAGCGTGAAGGGCCCGTAGCGCTTCATCGCGGCGCGGCTGCGCAACTCGTTGATGATCGAAAGGGCGGGAATCTCCCACATCGAGGTTTCCAACCACTTGCCTGGAAATTCCAGCACGAACTGACCGTCGCGCTGCTCCAGATGGTATTCCGGCAGCCGGAAGTCCTCGAGCCATTGCAGAAAGGCTGGCTCGAAAATCTGGCGCGAGCCGTAAAAGGTATTGCCGGCCAGCCAGATCATCTCCTTTTTGGAGAAGCGCAGAGTGCGCGCGTGATCAAGCTGGGCGCGCAACTCGGTGATGTCGATCTCATGGGCAAGCTGAACCGAGCGGGTGCGGTTGATCAGCGAGAAGGTGACGTCGATCTTGGGGTACAAGCCCCAGATCATCTGAAGCATCAACAGCTTATAGAAGTCGGTGTCCAGCAGGCTCCGGATGATCGGGTCGAGCTTCCAGGTATGATCATAGACCCGCCGAGCGATATCTGTTGTGGGCACGCGGTTCACCTCCAGCTGACGCGGCCGCCTTGTAGCGCGGCGGGCGGTGGATGGAAAGCGGCTGCAGCGGGTTGGGTCGCCGAGTGATTGAGAACCCTCGAGCGGGGCTCAACCCCGAGACAAGTCTCGTCAGGGAAGTTATCGAAGGATTGGTGGAGCCAAGCGGGATCGAACCGCTGACCTCTTGCATGCCATGCAAGCGCTCTCCCAGCTGAGCTATGGCCCCATCTTTTCGGGTTCGTCCGGGTCATTCCCGTCCGAAGCGAGGCGGAACCTATTGGATGCTCCGTCCCCTTGCAAGTGCCTAAATGACACTTTTTTATTTCGCCGGCCGAAAGCTTGGCCGGCGAAAAAATTCAAGCGAAATCAACGATCCTCGTCGCCGCCAACATCGAATGCCAGGCTGTCGTCCTCGTCGTCTTCCTCTTCCAGGAACACGTCTTCGTCGTCGCCGAGTTCCTCGTCGACCTCGACATCCTCGACATCAGGGATCTCGTCCTCGCCGGCTTCTTCAGCATCGGCGTCCTCGAGCGAAACGATCTCGGGCGCTGCCGCGTCCACGACCTCGTCTTCTTCTTCCGTCTCGTCTTCTTCCTCAACTTTCCGGGCGGTTGCCGGGGAAGCCTTGCCGATCAGCACCTGCTCGAAGTAGGACCGCGGATAGCTCTTGCCGGTATAAGGCGAAACGATCGGGTCCATGTTGAGGTCGTAGAACTTCTTGCCGGTGTCGGGATCGGTCCGCTTGGTGCCGCGTTCGGAACTGGCCATGGGTGGTCCTCGTCGATGGGAGAGCGCGGGGCAAGCCCCGCATTGGCTCGTCCGGTTATGGGCAAACCTTGCCCCTGTCAAACCGAAAATGCTAAGCCCGCCCCGCCGTTCCAGCCGCCCGGAGAAAGCCATGATCATCGCCGTCGACGGACCCGCTGCTTCGGGCAAGGGCACGCTCGCGAGCGGCCTCGCCCGCCATTACGGGCTGCCGCATCTGGATACGGGCCTGTTGTACCGCGCTGTCGGGCAGGCGGTGGACGGCTTTGAGGACGCCCCGGATTTTCAGAACCGCGCCATCGCAGCGGCCCGGAAGCTTGATGAGGCGGACTTGCAGTCCGAACTACTGCTTTCGGCGCGGGCGGGCCAGCTGGCGTCCAAAGTCGCCGTGATTGGAGAAGTCCGTCAGGCACTCTTTGACTATCAGCGCCAGTTTGCCCTGCAGGAGGGCGGTGCCGTACTCGATGGTCGCGACATCGGTACCGTGATCTGCCCCGAGGCGGATGCTAAGCTCTTTATCCAGGCTGATTCCAAGGCGCGCATGGAAAGGCGAGCCCGCCAGCTAGAAATGCGCGGCCAGGTGGTTGATCGCTACGCCCTTTATCACCAAATAGAAGAGCGGGATGCCCGGGACATGGCCAATCCCCATGGCGGTTTTTACAAGGCAGCGGACGCGCACTTGCTCGACACCACGCTTCTCGATATAGAAGCCGCACTCCGCGCAGCCATCGCTATTGTCGATGGAGCCATCAGGCGCAAGGCAGGGCTCGTGCCCTAATTCAATCCTTGTGCATGCAGGCTTCGGCTGCCGGGCAGAATACCCAACATTGCCGTTCCGATCGGGCGCCCGCGCGCCGGCATCTGACCAACAGATGGCGAGCCCCCATTGCGACAATGCCAACCCCCAACCGCCGGCGCATCTGGAGATGAATTTGGCACAGCAAACTGTGACTAAAGAAGATTTTGAATCACTGTTGATGGACTCGTTCATCGACAACGAGCCTTTGGAAGGCACCGTCGTTAAGGGAACCGTGGTCGCGATCGAAAAGGATCTGGCGATCATCGATGTCGGTCTAAAGACCGAAGGGCGCATTGCGCTCAAGGAATTCGGCCAGGCTGGCCGTGACGGCACCATCACCGTCGGCTCGGTAGTGGAAGTCTATGTCGATCGCGTCGAGAACGCGATGGGCGAAGCGGTGCTGAGCCGCGAGAAGGCCCGCCGTGAAGAGAGCTGGGTCAAGCTCGAAGAAATGTACAACAATAACGAGCGCGTTGAAGGCACGATCTTCAACCAGGTCAAGGGCGGCTTCACGGTCGACCTCGAAGGCGCCATCGCCTTCCTGCCGCGCTCGCAGGTCGATATCCGCCCAATCCGCGATATCGCTCCCCTGATGAACGTTCCCCAGCCCTTCCAGATCCTCAAGATGGACAAGCGCCGCGGCAATATCGTCGTGTCGCGTCGCGCCATTCTGGAAGAATCCCGCGCTGAACAGCGTTCGGAAATCGTCCAGCAGCTGGAAGAAGGTCAGGTTGTCGACGGCGTGGTCAAGAACATCACCGATTACGGTGCGTTCGTGGACCTCGGCGGTATCGATGGTCTGCTCCACGTCACCGACATCGCTTGGCGCCGGGTCAATCACCCGTCCGAAGTGCTCACGATCGGCGAGACCATCAAGGTCCAGATCGTGCGCATCAACCACGAATCGCACCGCATCAGCCTGGGCATGAAGCAGTTGCAGGCCGATCCGTGGGAAGGCATCGAAGCCAAGTACCCGATCAACGCCAAGTTCTCCGGTCGCGTCACCAACATCACCGACTACGGTGCGTTTGTGGAGCTGGAGCCAGGCATTGAAGGCCTGATCCACGTCTCAGAAATGAGCTGGACCAAGAAGAACGTCCACCCCGGCAAGATCGTCTCCACCTCTCAGGAAGTGGAAGTGGTGGTGCTCGAGGTCGATCCCGACAAGCGCCGTATCTCGCTTGGCCTCAAGCAGACCCTGGCCAATCCGTGGGAATCGTTTGCTGACAAGTTCCCCGTGGGTTCGGTCATCGAAGGCGAAGTCAAGAACAAGACCGAATTTGGTTTGTTCATCGGCCTCGAAGGCGATGTGGACGGCATGGTGCACCTCAGCGACCTCGATTGGCAGAAGTCCGGCGAAATCGCGCTCGACGACTACAACCGCGGCGACATGGTTCAGGCCAAGGTGCTCGACGTCGATGTCGAGAAGGAACGCATCTCCCTGGGTATCAAGCAGCTAGCCACCGGCGAGACTGCATCCTCGGCTGAGGGCGAGACCGGCGGCATCCGCAAGGGCGCTGTGGTCACCGGCACCGTGATCGACGTCAACGATGGCGGCATTGAAGTCAAGCTGGCCGACAGCGACATGACGGCCTTCATCCGCCGCGCCGACTTGTCGCGCGATCGCAACGACCAGCGTCCCGAGCGTTTCAGCAAGGGCGAAAAGGTCGACGCACGCGTCACCCAGTACGATCGCAAGACCTCGCGCATCCAGCTCTCGATCAAGGCGCTGGAAATTGCCGAGGAAAAGGAAGCCGTGGCCAATTACGGTTCCTCCGATTCGGGCGCTTCGCTCGGCGACATCCTGGGCGCTGCGCTCAAGGGTCGCGACAACAACTAAGATTGGCTTCATGCCATCGGGACCCGCGCTTTCTAGCGCGGGTCCTTTCTTTTGTGGGTATGCCATGACAAGCAAGGGTATTCACTGGCGGGGCATGACGACGCTGGACCTGCCGGCGGTGCAAGCTATTGCCGCTTGCGTGCATCCCAGCTTTCCCGAGGATCTTGCGGTGTTTGCCGAGCGCCGCGCCTTGTACCCAGATGGCGCCTGGCTGCTGGACATCAACGGCACACCCAGCGGTTATTTCCTCACCCACCCTTGGACTGCCGGCACCATGCCGAAGCTCAATCAGCTTTACGGCACCCTGCCGAGCGGGCCGCGAACCTATTATCTGCACGATCTGGCACTTCTGCCCCAGGCTCGCGGCCATGGAGCCGCTGGAGTGATCGTCGAGCAGGTGCTGGACCATGCCAGGCGCGCCGGCTGCGCCACGGCTAGCCTTGCCGCCGTCAATGGCTCGGCGCCGTTCTGGAGCCGGCACGGCTTCGTCCCTGTTGATGTGCCCGAGTTGCGCGAAGCGCTGCTGAGCTATGAAGACGCCGCGCAATATATGGTGCGGCAACTGAGCTGACCCGCCGCGTGCTTGCTTTCCCGGGCGCGCCTCGCTACCGCTTGGCGGGCAAAGAGTGAGCCGATCATGACCGAGCAGCCTTCTCCCGAGCCTACCCGCCCGTTCGATCCGCATGGGGCGCTTGCTGCCGTCCACTTCCGCCGATCACGCGGTTGGTGGCGCATTGTTGCCGGGGTTGCCATTGTCGTGGCCATCCTGGCGCTGCTGGGTCGGTTCACCGGTGGCGATGGTGTGGTCGGCGACCACATTGCCCGGGTTGTGATCGATGGCGCGATCAGCACCAATCGTGATCGGCTGGAAGCGTTGAAAGAGCTCGCCGAGGACGACAGCGTGACCGCTGTCATCGTGGCCATCAACTCACCTGGCGGCACGACCGCGGGGGGCGAGGAACTCTATGAAGCGCTGAGCCGACTGCGCCAAACCAAACCTGTTGTCGCGGTGGTCCAGGAACTGGGCGCATCGGCCGCCTATATGACCGCCATCGCCGCAGATCGCGTTTTGGCGCGACGACTGTCCATCGTTGGCTCCATTGGCGTGCTGTACCAGCATGTGAATGCCGGCAAGCTGATGGATATAATTGGCGTCAATCTCGACAAGGTTGCTTCAGGCCCGCTCAAGGCTGAACCCGACTTTGATGAACCTTTGGTGGGCCCAGCGCGCGAATCCATCGCGGCACTCGTCAACGACAGTTTTGAGTGGTTCGTAGACGTAGTGGCCGAGCGACGGGGCTTGTCGCGCCCCGAAGCGCTGGCACTAGCGGACGGGCGTATTGTCACAGGGCGAATGGCTGTTGCAAGCAAACTGATCGACGGTATCGGGTCCGAGCGTGAGGCCGTCGAGTGGCTAGTGGCAGAGCGCGGCATTGCCGAGAATCTGGAGCTTGTGACCGCTTGGCCCAAACCTGATCAGGGTCTGGGCTGGATTGGCGCCATGATCTCCGGCCAAGCCCGGGCGGCACTCGGGCTGCCTCCTGCCGGTGCCATCGCGCTTGACGGGTTGGTTTCGCTTTGGCAGGTTGACCCCGCCTCGTGAGTGGGGACGGATTAGGGCACCTTCGGAGCCAAACATGATCAAGTCGGAACTCGTCGAGAAACTTGCGGCCGAAAATCCGCACCTGTTCCAGCGCGATATAGAAAACATCGTCAATGCTATCCTGGATGAGATCGGCGATGCGATGGCGCGGGGCGACCGCGTTGAGCTACGCGGCTTTGGCGCCTTTTCGGTCAAGAACCGGCCGGCGCGCCTCGGGCGCAATCCGCGTACTGGCGAGCAGGTGGATGTGGGGGAGAAATACGTTCCCCAGTTCAAGGCTGGCAAAGAAATCCGCGAGCGGCTAAACCGTTCGTAACGGGCACACAGCCCAAGGCAGCGCTTTTATGGTCAAGAAAATCGTCGGCTGGCTGGTTCTGGTGCCGCTATGCGCCCTTTTGATCGTGTTCGCGCTGGCCAACCGCCATTTCGTGCTGATCAACTTCAACCCGTTCGTGCCGGTCGAATCCATGGCGACACCCGGTTATGGCGTGCCGTTGTTCGTCGTACTGTATGTCGTGTTGCTGGTGGGCGTGCTCCTGGGGGGTATTGCCACCTGGTTCGCCCAGGCTCGCCATCGCAGTGGCGAGCGGCATTGGCGGCGTGAAGCCTATGCCTTTCAAAGCGAGCTTGAAAGCTTGCGCAAAACCCCGGCAGCGGGCGCAAACGCTCCCCTTGCTGAAGTCGACGATCTTCTGGAACTGCGCTGATGCGCAGCTTGCCCCCCAATTCGTGACAGGCGATGGCAGACCCCCTCATCATCAAGATTTGCGGCATCAAAACCACCGACATGCTCGAAACCGTCATTGCGGCGGGCGCCGACATGGTGGGCTTCGTGCATTTCGTGCGCTCGCCGCGCCACTGCACCATCGAGGATATTGCCGGGCTGATTTCCACGGCTCGCGGCCGGATCGAGAGCAGCGTGTTGCTGGTCAATCCAGACAATTCCTGCGTTGCCGAAGTAGCGGCGCTCGGCCCAGACTGGATCCAGTTGCATGGGCCCGAAAGCCCGCACCGCGTCGCGGCGATCCGCGCTGAAGCGGGCGTTGAGATTATCAAGGCGGTGCCGATCGGGACTGCCGAGGACGTCGCCAATGTGGCTGGTTTCTCTGAAGTGGCCGACCGTATTCTGCTTGATGCCAAGCCGCCCAAGGGCGCCGACCGGCCGGGCGGTCTCGGCGAGACCTTTGACTGGTCGCTGCTCGAGACGCTGGACCCGGCGGTTCCCTTCATGCTGTCTGGGGGTCTGACGCCCGCGACTGTCGCTGATGCCATCCGTACCGTGCGCCCGATGGGCGTCGATGTGTCCTCGGGTGTGGAATCAGCGCCTGGCGTAAAAGACAAACGCCTGGTCGAAGCCTTTATCCGGAACGCCCGCGCCGCGCTTTGAGTTTGCAATTGGGACGTTGCAGGGCCTATTGAAGCGGCAAGCTCCGGCTTCCTTTCTGCTCCGCGATCGATTGGCGAGACCCCATGGACGGCATCAACTCTTTACGCAATGGCCCTGATGAAGCGGGCCGCTTTGGCCCATATGGCGGCCGGTTCGTTGCCGAAACGCTGATGCCGCTGATTTTGGATCTGGAGGCTGCCTATCGCGCAGCGCAAAAAGATCCCGCCTTTGCCGCCGAACTGAACGACCTGTCGACCCATTACGCCGGCCGGCCCAGCCCGCTTTATTTTGCCGAGCGGCTGACTGAGCATCTTGGCGGAGCCAAGGTATGGTTCAAGCGCGAAGAGCTCAATCATACCGGATCGCACAAGATCAATAATTGCCTCGGGCAGATCCTGCTCGCACGCCGCATGGGCAAGACGCGGGTGATCGCCGAGACTGGCGCGGGCCAGCACGGTGTGGCGACCGCTACCGTTTGCGCCAAGTTCAATCTGCCCTGCACTATCTTCATGGGTGCGACCGATGTCGAGCGGCAGATGCCGAACGTGTTGCGCATGAAGATGCTGGGCGCCGAAGTGCGCCCCGTCACCGCCGGCGCCGGAACGCTCAAGGACGCTATGAATGAGGCGCTGCGCGACTGGGTGACCAATGTTGAATCCACATATTACCTGATCGGCACCGCCGCGGGCCCCCATCCCTATCCCGAGATGGTGCGCGATTTTCAGTCGGTAATCGGCACCGAACTTAAGGAGCAGTTCCGGCAAGCCGAGGGCAAGCTGCCCGAAGCGATCGTGGCCTGCGTCGGTGGTGGCTCCAATGCCATCGGCACCTTCCACGCCTTTCTTGATGATCCGGAAGTCGCCATCTACGGCGCCGAGGCAGGCGGCCATGGCATCGAGGTGGAGAACGGCCATGCGGCCTCGATGACCGGCGGCCGCCCCGGCGTGCTGCACGGCAACCGCACCTATTTGCTGCAGGACCGCGACGGGCAGATCCTTGAAGGTCACTCGATTTCGGCCGGCCTCGATTATCCCGGCGTCGGACCCGAGCACTCTTTCCTGCACGACACCCAGCGCGTCACCTATGTGCCCATCACGGACACCGAAGCCGTCGAAGCCTTCCAGCTGTGTACCCGGCTAGAGGGCATCATCCCGGCGCTGGAATCGGCCCATGGCCTGGCGCAGGTGATCAAGCTCGCCCCCACGATGTCGAAGGACCAGTCGGTGGTGCTATGCCTCTCGGGCCGGGGTGACAAGGATGTGGAGAGCGTTGGCCGACGCCTGGGTCTGCTCTGACGCGACAGCGGCTGTCGTTGACAGCTGCCCGCTTCTGCTCCTAAACCGCCCAGCTGCTCCCATCGGAACCATTCATGTTTCAGTCCCGTATCGACAAGCGTTTTGCCCAGCTCAAGACCGAGGGCCGCCCGGCGCTCGTGACCTTTGTGATGGCGGGGGATCCTGATCTCGCCACGGGCCAGGCCATTTTCGAAGCCTTGCCGCAAGCGGGCGCCGATGTGATCGAGCTGGGCATGCCGTTTTCCGACCCCATGGCCGATGGCGTTGCCATTCAGTTGGCGGGTCAGCGAGCGCTGGCTTCGGGCCAGACCTTGCGCGGCGTGCTCGGCATGGTGGAAGATTTCCGCCGTAAGGATGAAACCACGCCGGTTGTGCTGATGGGCTACTACAATCCCATCTTCTCGTTTGGGGTTGAGCGTTTTGTCGCCGCCGCCAAGGAAGCAGGCGTTGACGGGCTGATTATTGTCGACCTGCCCCCCGAGGAGGATGAGGAGCTGTGCCTGCCTGCGCTCGCGGCTGGCATCAACTTCATTCGCCTGACCACGCCGACGACGGACGACAAACGCCTGCCCAAGGTGCTGCAGAACACGTCCGGCTTTGTGTATTACGTATCTATGACCGGCGTGACAGGATCGGCGATCAAGTCGCGCGGCGCTGTCGGCGAGGCGGTTGACCGGATCAAGGCCCATACCAATCTGCCGGTCGCCGTTGGCTTTGGCATCAAGACCGCAGAAGACGCCGCCGAGATCGGGCGCCATGCCGATGGCATCGTGGTTGGCTCGGTTCTGGTGGACGCGGTGCGCAATTCGCTGCAAGACGGCAAGGCCACCGGCGCAACCGTTGGGGCAGTGCGCGACTTGGTGGCGACCCTTGCCGGCGGCGTGCGGCGCGCCCGCGCGTGAAACCTCGCCACATTGGCGATTGTGGTCGCCGCTGATAACAATGCCACAATCGTCTCCTAAGCCATCCTTTCGCGACCAATCCGCCGAGGCTTTCGCATGAACTGGATCGATAATTTCGTCCGCCCGAAAATCCGCTCGTTCCTCAACACGAAGCGCGACACGCCGGAAAATCTCTGGGTCAAGGACCCTGAGTCGGGCGAGATGGTGTTCTATCGCGATCTGGAAGCCAACCAGTGGGTGGTGCCCAATTCCGGCTACCACATGAAGATCAAGCCGGCCGATCGGCTCGCCACCTTCATGGACGAAGGCCGCTATGACCTGGTGCCTGTTCCGGCCGTGCCGCAGGACCCGCTGAAATTCCGCGATCAGAAGCGCTACACCGATCGCCTCAAGGAAAATCGCACCAAGACGGGTCACGAAGATGCGGTGATCGTGGCCACCGGCACGCTTTATGGCCATCCAATCACGGTGACGGTGCAGGACTTCGACTTCATGGGCGGCTCGCTCGGCATGGCGGCCGGCCAGGGCATCATCACTGGGCTTGAAACCGCGCTCGAGCGCAAGACCCCGCTGGTGTTGTTTGTGGCCTCAGGCGGCGCGCGCATGCAGGAAGGCATCCTGTCGTTGATGCAGATGCCGCGCACCACGGTTGCCGTGCTGCGGCTGCGCGAAGCGGGGCTGCCCTTCTTTGTCGTGTTCACCAATCCCACCACCGGCGGCGTTACCGCCTCCTATGCGATGCTGGGTGATGTGCATATTGCCGAACCGGGCGCCTTAATCTGCTTTGCCGGGCCGCGCGTTATCGAGCAGACCATTCGCGAAAAGCTGCCCGAGGGCTTCCAGCGCTCGGAATATCTCTATGAGCACGGCATGGTCGACATGGTAGTGCACCGCCACAATCTGCGCTCCACCATCGGCTCGCTTGCCGGCATCTTCACCAAGACCGAGCCGGTAGCGGAACTCGCCTCGTCCTCACCGCTGCTGCAGCAGGTAACGCTGCGTGAAGTGGCGGTGGCGGCAGAAGCGGATGACGAGGCGCGGCCGCAGCCCCCGGCCTATGCCGAATAGCGCCGGCCGCTGATTGCGACTGATCAGCCGATCTCGCGCTGCTCGCTTGAGCGGCGGCAAGATCGGGGCTAGGGAGTGCCGTCCAGTCAGGGGGCCCCATGTCGCGTACCGACCTCATTTTACAACGCCTTTCGGGGCTTCATCCCAAATTGATCGATTTGGGGCTGGAGCGTATCGAACGGCTGCTTGAGGCGCTGGGGCGGCCACAGGATCGGCTGCCGCCGGTGATCCATGTCGCGGGCACCAATGGCAAGGGCTCGACCATCGCCTTCATGCGCGCCTTTCTGGAGGCCGCGGGGCAATCGGTGCATGTCTACAGCTCCCCTCACCTCGTGCGCTTCAACGAGCGCATCCGGCTTGGTGGGCAGCTCGTGCCGACGCGCCGCCTCAACGAGGCCTTGGAGCGGGTGGAGCGGGTCAATGGGGGCGAAAACATCACCCTCTTCGAGGTGACCACCGCCGCCGCGTTCCTGCTATTCAGCGAAACACCGGCTGATTTCCTGCTGCTCGAAGTGGGCATGGGCGGCATCTATGACACCACCAATGTCGTGGCCCAGCCCCGAGGCGTCGTTATCACACCCGTGGACCTCGATCACCAGGTATTCCTTGGCAACACCATTGCCGAAATCGCCGTCAGCAAGGCCGGCATTCTCAAGCGCGGCAGCCCGGCCGTCGTCGGCTATCAACAGCCTGAAGGTCGCGATGTGATCGAGCGGGCGGCACGCCGACTTGGCGTTCACCCCGCGTTTCAAGGCGAGGTTTTTCACGGGCATCTGGAAGATGGGCGTCTGGTGTTCCAGGATGGCGATGGCCTCCTCGATCTGCCTCCGCCAGCCCTTTTTGGCGATCACCAGGTGGACAATGCCAGCCTCGCCATTGCCGCCGTACGGCGCTTCGGTTTGCCGGTCGACAAGCAGGCACTGGAGAGGGGGCTGAGGACGGTTTCCTGGCCCGCGCGCATGACCCCGCTCACGGGCAAGTTGCGCGATGCCTTGCCCCCCGATGCAGAACTCTGGCTCGATGGTGGCCATAATGCCCATGGCGCTGCCGCACTGGCCCGCGCGCTGGCGGCTCTCCAGGGCCAGCGCCCAGCCCCGCTGGTGCTGATCATGGGTATGATGAACAACCGCTCGCCTGCGATCTTCCTTGAGCCCCTCAGGCAATTCAATCCGCAGGTTGTGGGTTTGACCATTCCCGGCGAAACCAATGCCCACGAGGCTTCCGCTATCGCGCAAGCCGCCCAGGCACTTGGCCTTGAGGCCAGGCCCCAGCGCTCGCTTGGCGCCGCGATCCGCAAGGCCGCGGGTGTTCCGAGCGCGCGGGTCGTGATTTGCGGCTCGCTATATCTTGCCGGGCACGCGCTGGCGCTCAATGGCACGCCGCCCCACTGAGCAGCGTCACCGCACACAAAAACACCGCCGGATCGCTCCGGCGGTGTCAGCTAATCTCGTGATCGGTCGATCAGCTTAGGCGGCGTGCGAGGACAGCCACTTGCTGAGGCCGGCCTTGGGCGTGCCGGCGCCGATCTTCATGTCGGCCGCTTCACCGTCCTTGAACAAGATCATGGTCGGGATGGAGCGAACGCCGTATTTGACGGTGGTGGAGGGGTTTTCGTCGATGTTGAGCTTGACGATCTTGACCTTACCAGCCAACTCGGTCGACAGCTCATCGAGCACGGGTGCGATCGCCCGGCAGGGCCCGCACCATTCGGCCCAGAAATCGACCAGAACGGGCTCTTTGGAATTCAGAACTTCCTCGCCGAAATTGGCGTCGGAAACGTGTTTGGTCATCAAAATTGCCTTTTGGTTGAAAGCGGTGCTTTGTTTGCTCCCAAAGCTGGGAAGAGTCTAGCGTTTCAGCAAGCAGACTCACCGGATGGTGAAACCCTCGCGCGCCTCGTGCAAGAGGTGGGGTGGAAGATACATCAATGATTCCAGCGTCGTCCACAGGATGGCGGCCCGCACCCGCAGTCCAGGGAAGAGCTGTTCTGCAACCAGTGCATACAACCCCAGCTGGGTCAGGTAGTTCCGCGCCACTCGTTCAGGTGCATCAGGAACGATGGCGTCGGATTTGAAGTCGATCACCAGAACGCCGTCGGCATCGACGACGATACGGTCCATGCGCCCCGCCAGCCGAATTGGCTCGCCGTTTTGGGCGGCATCAAACAGAAACGGCACCTCCGCGCGGCTCGAGGCGCCGAAGAGCCCCGCCAGCTCGGGCCGGGTCAGGATGGAGATAGCCTTGGTGCCCACGACCGTCTGTCGTTCGGGCGCCTCGGGCAAGAGCGCTGCGACCGCCTTAGGCACGACCTGGGGCCAAAGCGCGGGCTCCACCCTGCCGAGATGCTGCAGCAGCGCATGGAGCGCAATACCCTCGCGCCGCGAAGCCTCGGCGTCGCGCACCCCTTCAAGCGCGGTGCTAAAGGGGGTACGTGGCGCGCCCTGCGTGCCCGCTCCAGCGGGCGTGACGGTGGGAATGGCGCGGAATGTTGGCAGAGGCTCAAGCGCAAGCGTGCCGCCGCTCTGGGCCTCCTGGGCAGTCCTGCCGGACAAGGCGGCCGGTTGCTCGCGATCGCGTGGAAAGACCAGCGCGGTTTCTACGCCATCGCTATCCGTGGTGCTTTGGCTTAGCGGGCGAAGCGCGGCTTCCACGGCTGCATACCAACTGCCCTCGAGCTGCTTTCCGGCGTCGGTCCCGGGAGTGAGCGCGCCCGTCAGGTAAAGCTCGTCTTCGGCCCGGGTCATGCCGACATAAAGCTTGCGCCAATATTCATTCAGCAGATTGGCATCGATCCGCTGCTTGAGGGGCGAGGTTTCGGGCAAGTGCCCGTTCGCCCCGCTCGCATGGATCAGGAGCGGGCCGGGATAGTCCGGCACAAGGTAGATCGGCCGACCCACCTGTTGCGGGCGTGGTTTGTTGACGGCATCGGCAAGGATCACGATCGGGGCCTCGAGCCCCTTGGCGCCATGCACAGTCATGATGCGCACCCCTGCCCCCGATTCCGGCAGTTCCCGCTTGACGGTACCGCCAAGCCCCCGCATCGCCGCGACAAACCCTAGCAGCGAAGGTTGTTCGGTCTGCTCGTGGGCGAGAGCCAGTTCCAGTAACGCGGCCAGCACGTCGTCCACTTCGCTGCCGAGCCGGGCGTGAAAGCGCGCAAGCCCGTTTTCGGCATAAAGCACCTGCGCGAGAAACTCGAACGGGCGCTCGAAATCGAGCTCGCCGCGCCAGCGATGGAGCCGTTCGTAAGCCTCGGCGCAAGGGGCAATCGCACATCGGCTGAGGGCCTGCCACAGGCTTTGCCCCCGCGCCCGCCCATGACTGAGGCCGAACAGATCATCCTCGGTGATGTCGAACAAGGGCGAGCGCAGCAAGGCGGCCAGTTGCAGATCGTCGGCGGGGTTAAGCAGCACGTCGCAGAGCGCCAAGAGGTCCATGACCGCGATGTGGCTCGTGACGCCCAACCGGTCGGCGCCCGGGGTGGGCAGGTCCCATTTGCGGAGCGCCCGGATGATCTCGGCAAAAAGCGGCCCCCGCGATTGCACGAGAATGAGAACGTCATCGGCGCGCACGGGGCGGCCGCGGCCGGTGAGGGGGCGGCTCCCCTTGATCCAGCCGCTGATCTCGGCGGCGATGCGTTCGGCGACCTGCCGCGGCGCGGTCTGCTCGGTGGGTGGGACGCTGGTGGGCCATTCATCGCCCCCCTTGCCGCCCGCCGGCTGCTGCAGCGGTGGCCACAGGGTCACCGTACCCCCGCGCATGGTGCGGGCGGCCTGGTGCTCCACCGGCTCGTTTTCCAGCAGGGCTTCACGCATCTCGGGGCTGTTAGTGACGAGGTCCACCGCCTGCAAGATTTCTGGCAGGGTGCGGAAGCTCGTGCGCAGGGGCACCGGCAGGAAGGGAGCATCGGCTTCAGCGGCCAGCCGGCGGTAGAGCTGGCCGGTTTCGCCAAAGAGTTCAGGTTGGGCGCCCTGAAACGAATAGATGGATTGCTTCTGATCGCCCACAGCAAAGAGCGAACGCGGCCGCGTCACCGCCCCTTCGCCGGCAAAAAACTCGGCGGTGATCGCCTTGACCACCCGCCATTGCTCGCCATTAGTATCCTGGGACTCATCGACGAGGATGTGATCGATCCCGGCATCGAGCTTGTAGCGCACCCATTCGCCCGCTTCGCGCTCGAAGAGGTCGGCAAGCCGCTCCACCAGGTCGTCGAAATCGAGCTTGGACTGCCGGCGCTTGGCATCCTCATAGCGTTGGTGGATGGCGCCCAGGATCTGAAAAAAGGCCTCGCTACGCTCCACCAGTTCGAGCTTGCTCAATTCCGCATCGAGCCGAACCACGCGCTCCTGCTCGCGGGTCAGCAGATCGAAGAGATCGGGGCGCTTGGCCTGCTGGGCGGCCGTGAGCAGGCGCGAACGCGGCCCCTTGTCTGTCAGGAACAGGCGCCGCAACTCACCCTGGGTGATCAGATCGGGATTGCAGCGCGCGAGCATGTCAACAAAGCGCGCACCTACCCCCTTAAGGGGATCGCCGGCAAATATCGTTACGAGATCACGGCAGCTAAGCGCGTTGAGCAGTGTATCGTTCTGGAGCTCGGCTTCCACTTCGGCGCTGGAGCGGTTGCCGGCATCCACCAGACGCCGGAGATTCGCATTGGCCCGATCGGGATGCTGCAGCACAGTCTTGAGCTTGCGCCCATCAGCCAGGGCATCGGCAATGGCCTTGCGGATTTGGTCATCCGAAAGGGCGCGAAAGAGGGTTTCGACGGCCCCTTCGACGCCAATGCCCTCGGCCAGCACCGCTTCGCGGGCGCCGAGCAGCATATCTTCGCGCGTGTCATCTTCCACTACGGAGAAGTCGAAGGGCACCCGCGCTTCGAGTGGAAACCGATGCAGCACGCTTTCGCAGAAAGCGTGAATGGTGTTGATGCGCAGACCCCCCGGGGTTTCCAGCGCGCGGGCAAACAAGGTGCGGGCGCGTTCGCGCATGGCGGGGCGAAAGCTTGCGCCCTCAAGCTCGCGCAGGTCCTCTTCGAGCGCCGGCTCTTCCATGGTTGCCCAGCGCGCCAATTCGCGCGCCACCCGGCGCCGCATCTCGGCGGCCGCGGCCTTGGTATAGGTCAGGCACAAAATTGCCTGTGGATCGACGCCGGCCAGCAGGAGGCGCAGGACGCGGCGCGTGAGCACGAAGGTCTTGCCCGAGCCGGCATTGGCCGACACCCAGATTGAGAGGCCCGGATCGGCTGCCTGGGCCTGATTGGCGCGGGTATTGAACGGGACCTGAAGTTCGCCGCGATCGCTCACTGGTCGCCCTCCGTGCCATCCATGGCGCTCCATTCGGCAACCCGGGCGAGATGATCATAGGCGCCGGCAAAGCGCTGGCCGGCCATGGGCAAGAGCCGGGACGGCATGGGCGTTTGGCGCAACAGAAAATACTCCATATGGGCCTGGGCCCGACGCGCCAGTTCGTCCGCTGCCGACATCAGGTCATGCCCTTCGGGGGGAACAAAGGACTTGGGCACAAAGGCGTCAGGACCCAAGCCAACCTTCACATAGGTCAGGGCAGCCGTATCGGCGGGCGCCACACCCTCCAGCGCGCCGACGCGCGCCATTTGCGCTTCGAGCAGCAACTGGGGCACCTGGAAGTTCTGCATCGCGGCCTTGTTGGGCGGAGTGCCGGTCTTGAAGTCGATGATCTCGAGCGTGCCATCGACACGCTCGTCAACCCGGTCCGCGCGGCCGGTGATGCGCATGGGTTCCTTGAGCTTGAGCGCCCAGTCGCCATCGATCTCGGCATGCCGGCGCCGAATCTCGGCATCCCGGCTGCGCTCCCAGTCAAGGAACTGCCGGGCAGCGGTATCGAAGCGGCGCAGCCAGATGTCGCGCCGCTCGGAAATGGCGTCGAGCCCGGCGAATTTGACGCGCGCAATGGCATTGAGGATGTCGATGGCGTCCGCGGCCATCGCATCATGACCATCGATCACGAACTGGGCAAAGATGTCGTGGATGATGGTGCCGCGTTCGCGGGCATCGGGCGGGCTGCCCAAGGCATCGATCGGGCGCAGGCCCAGCACGTGCTTGGCATAGAGATCATAGGGCGAGCGCATCAGGGTTTCGATCTCAGTGACCGAAAGGCGCCGTGGGCGCACTTCCACCGGCGGATTGGGTGCGGGACGGGTCGCCGGTAGCACGGCCGCTACCGCGTCAAGCGCCCGCGCCTCTACGCACCAGCGGCTGCCGCGCGAACGCAACGCCTTGATGCACACGTCCCCTGCAAAGGCTTCGAGGCGTTGCACGAGGCGCGAGGCAATGGCGGGGCTCGTGCCGATGCGTTCGGAAAAGGCGAGCAGCACTTCGCCATTACCCAGCGCCTGGGCAAAGTCGTGCGCGGCGAGGCCCTGCCGCCGCTCGGGCGGCTCGAGCCCGGCGGAAAGACGCATGCCGCGGCTGAGCCAGGGGCCGGGATCGGCCGGTTCGGGCCATTTGTCTTCGTTGAGCGCGGCGAGGATCAGCAGATCGGGGTTTTGCAGGCGCCCTTCGAGCTGTCCCCAGATGGTGATGTCAGTGCGCCGGGTTTCAAGCGTGCGCACCTGGAACCCGGCCATGAGGGCACGCAGCACCGCGTCAAGGCCGCGTGGGGCAAAGCGAAGGCCCTGCTCGCCGTGACCATCGAGTTCATTGGCCCAGGCCTCGAGTTCCCGGCGCGCCGGGATATCGGCGCCATCGGCGACACCGACAAAGCCGGCCAGCAAGGCCGAGGCGAGACCCGCCGCCGTGATCTCGGGCGCCGCCAGCAGCGCCTGCAAGGGCGCGAGGGCCGCCTCCACCATGTCGAGCAAGCCCGATATGTCGGCGCCCGCCCGCGGGTCCAGTCGTAAGGCCGGGAAGGCGGTGGTGCCATCGATGTTGGCCGTCAGCAGGGTGCGAATGCCGTCAAGGCCGGGGCTGGAGCGCTGCCCACGCAAAAGGCCCAGCTCGATCATGTCAGCGACCCGGGCGATCTCGCCACGGGAGCGGCCAAAAAGGGCGGCGCGGTTGCGCAGCAATGCCATGAGGTCAACGGCCGCACAGCCATTGGTGGCGAGCGCAAGGATTTCACGCACCAGCCGTCCCGCGGCAGATTGATAAAGGGGAGCGCCGGCGGCGTCATCCACCCGAACGTCCCAACGGGCCAGTTCCGCAGCAATCCGGCGCGCGAGGTTACGATCAGGCGTGACGATGCCCACGGTCTTGCGCTCTGCAAGCGCCGCTCGGGCCGCCAGGGCAATGGCGCGTGCTTCCTCGTCTTCGGTGCGCGCGGCAAGAATGCTCATGCCTGAAGTGGCGAGCGCAAGGGTTTCCTCGCTCATGCGCTGCTCGGACCAAATAGCGGTTTGGGGCGTTGGCGCGAGCGCGAGACGGACCAGGTCGGTACGGGCGGCGGGGGTATCCTCAAGCTCGATCACCTCACCGATCCCCGCTCCAAGCCCGCGCAGCAGCTTACTCAACCCATATTGCGGGTGGCCATGGGGATTGTTGGCATAATCAAGCAAAGCGGCATGATCAGCCTCGCTCATCGTCGTATCGAAGCCGGGCAGCACCAGCGCACCGCGAGGGAGCCGTTGAATGGCATCCAGAAGCCGCGCCGTTGCGGGAATGGAGCCCGTGGATCCGGCCGCAATTACCGGCCGGCCACCATAAAGCAAGGGCGCGGCGGCCGCCTGCCGGTCGAGGCGCAATGAGCGCAATGCGGCCGGATCGGCACGGCCCCGCTCGCGCAGGTGCTCGGGCCAGAACTGCAGGGCGATATCGAGAAAGCGCAGGGTTTGCTGCCAATAAGCACCGAGATTGCTTTCCACCCCGGCGGCGATGGCGCGCAGGTCGCCAGCGGTGCGCTCCTCGGTGGTCAGGTCGTCGATCAGCTCTCCCAGCGACTCGGCCATGGAGAGGATTTCGCCGGCCGTGGGCGGGGTAGAAAATGCTGCGCGCCCTTCGCTGGTATCGGCCCAGGCGCCAACCAGGCGCGAGAGCACCAGGCGCCGCTCCAGCCCGGACGCGGCCGGCGGCAGCAAGGGCGCATCGAAGGGCGGCAGGAACGGCTCTTCATCCTCCACTTCGCCACCAAAGGTCCGAATATCGGGCAATAGACCACCGCCACGCTGCCGAAAGGCCTCAGCAAGCCCTAGACGGGCGCGCTGCGTCGGGACAATCACGGTGACGTCGCTCAACCAGAAGGGCTGGCTGCGGTCCCAATCGCCCAACAGCGTGCCATCAAGAATTCGATCTGCCAGCCTGGGCAGGAAGGGCGCATGGGGCGCAATGGAAAAGATTGTCACGCCAGTTCCTGCTCCGCCGCCGCCAGTGCCTCGGGGTCGCCGACGTGAAACCAGTGTGCGTTCAACGCTACGCCGGCAAGGGTTTCCCGCTCCATTGCCCGGTCGAACAATTTGGTGAGGGAAAATGCCCCATCCGGGGTATCGGCAAAGGCCGCTTTGCCGAGGAGAGCGACGCCGGCATAGATTACCGGCGCGCCATAGTCCGGCGTGACCCTGCCGAAGGGATCAAGACAGAAATCGTGACTGCGCCCGAACCCCGTTGCCCGGCTGGGATGGACACAAAGCAGCACAGTTTCGGCTTCTCCTCCTTCCCAGCGCTCGAGCATGCGGGCGAGCGGCGTGTCAGCGCCGGGGAGCCAGAAGGCATCGGTGTTCATGACGAGGATCGGGTCGGAATGAAGCATGGGCAGCGCTGCCTTAACCCCGCCACCGGTGCCCAGCAGCGTGTCTTCCCGCGACACCTTGAGCAGGCCGCCGAAATGGGCGAGCAGCTGGTCGGCCCGATAATGGGCGTTGGCAACAAAGCGCTTGGCCCCTTCAGCGCGCGCACTTGCCATGACGCGCTCGATCAGCGGGGTGCCACTCACCGGTACAAGCGGCTTAGGCAAGGTTTGGGTGATGGGCCGAAGCCGGGTGCCAAGGCCGGCGGCCAGCAGCATGACGTCAGGGAATCGAGCGATTTCGGTCATGGGCCGATATGAAGGGCTGGACTCGACCCTGTCCAGACCTAGAGTTCTCGCTGTTGGTCCCCTGAACGCCGCCAGCCATGGGCAGGCTTTGCCCACCTTCACGCCAACGAGATATCAAGCTTTCTTTATATCCGCCTTGACCGCTACGGCCCCCGGTGCCAAAACCACCCCTGAAGAGGGGAAATGCTGCCCTTCTGACGGTAGCGGAGAACAAGGCGTGGCACGCTCTTCTTATCTTTTCACCTCTGAGTCGGTTTCGGAAGGCCATCCGGACAAGGTCTGCGACCGCATTTCCGATGAAATCGTGGATCTCGTCTTTCGCGAAGCCAAAAAAACCGGCATGGACCCGGCCAAGGTCCGCATTGCCTGCGAAACGCTGGCGACCACAAACCGCGTGGTGATCGCGGGTGAAGTGCGCGTGCCCGAAACATTGCTGAAAAAGGACAAGGACGGTAATGTCGTGCTCGACGGTGCCGGCCAGCCACGCGTCAATCCGGCTAAGTTCAAGGCCGCGGCCCGCAAGGCGATCCGTGCCATCGGTTATGAGCAGGCAGGCTTTCACTGGAAAACCTGCAAGATCGACGTGCTGCTGCATGGGCAATCCGCCGATATCGCAGCTGGTGTGGATGAGGCGGGCAACAAGGATGTCGGCGCGGGAGACCAGGGGATCATGTTCGGCTATGCCAGCCGCGAAACCCCCGAACTGCTGCCAGCACCGATCTTTTATGCCCACAAGATTCTCGATGTGCTGACCCAGGCGCGCAAGTCGGGAGTGGGTCCGGCGGCCGTGCTGGGGCCCGATGCGAAATCGCAGGTGACGGTGCGCTATGAGAACGGCAAGCCGGTTGGTGTTACCCAGATCGTGCTCTCGACGCAGCACCTTGATGAAGACCTGACCTCGGCCGATGTGCGAACGATTGTCGAACCCTTCGTGCGCGAGGCCCTGCCCGACGGCTGGATCGATGACGCGACGGTGTGGCACGTCAATCCAACCGGCAAGTTCGTGGTTGGTGGCCCCGATGGCGATGCCGGACTGACCGGCCGCAAGATCATTGTCGATACTTATGGCGGGGCTGCCCCCCATGGTGGTGGCGCCTTTTCAGGCAAGGATCCGACCAAGGTGGATCGGTCGGCCGCTTATGCAGCACGCTATCTCGCCAAGAATGTCGTAGCAGCAGGTCTGGCCGATCGCGCGACCATTCAGCTGTCCTATGCCATTGGCGTGGCACAGCCACTCTCGATCTATGTGGACCTGCATGGCACCGGCAAGGTCGAGGAAGAAGCCGTGGAGCTGGCTCTGGGCCAGGTGATGGATCTGACCCCGCGCGGTATCCGCACCCATCTCGATCTCAACAAGCCCATCTATGCCAAGACCTCCGCCTATGGCCATTTCGGCCGCAAGGCCGGACGGGATGGTTCGTTTTCGTGGGAAAAAACCGACCTCGTAGGGGCGCTCAAGGCGGCGGTAAAGTAGGAGCCCTTGGCGTAACGGGCAGCGGCCTGCTATAGCCGCGAACCTGATGACCAAGACCGCTCACCAACTTCCGCAAACGCGCGCGGGTGAACCGCGCGCTTTTTTTGGCCGCCGTTCCGGCAAGAAGCTGCATGGCGGGCAGCAGGCGGTGTTCGACGCCACCCTGCCCGCGCTTGAGATCGAGCTCGAAGGATCACTCGATCCCCGCTCGCTGTTTCCCGACGCCAACGAGATCATCGTTGAGATCGGCTATGGTGGGGGCGAGCATCTTGCCCTTGAGGCCGGCCGGCATCCGCAAACCGGCTTTATCGGCTGCGAAGTGTTTACCGGCGGCATCGGCAAGATGGTGCAGACCATCGCCGCGCAGAGGCTGCGCAATATCAGGCTCTTTACCGATGATGCCCTCAAGCTGCTGATGGCGCTGCCGGACGCCAGCCTAGATGGCGTTTACCTGCTTTATCCCGATCCCTGGCCCAAAACGCGACACCACAAGCGGCGCTTTGTGTCGCCGACAACACTGGGGGAACTCGCGCGAGTGATCCGCCCCGGTGGGAAGTTCTATTTCGCCACCGACATTGAGGATTACGCCAATTGGTGCCTCGCTCATATCCTGCGCAGCCCCGATTTCGCGTTCAATCCCGGTGGTGGGGGCGAGTGGCACGAGCCTTATCCTGGCTGGGAAGCGACGCGGTACGAGACCAAGGCGCGCCGGGAAGGCCGGATGGTGTCGTTCTACTTCAGTTTCGAGCGTCGCTGATGGAAGCCTTGCAGCGCTGGCAATACAGCGCTATATAAGGGTTCAACATCTCTGGCAGTTTGCAGAGTGGGCGCCTTCCCGGCCCCGCTCTTTTTTATTACCTGAAGGTTCAATGCCAATCGATCTTACTGAAAAACGCTTCATCAAGGAAACCGGACTCGAGCAACGGCTGGCAGCCATTATCGAGCCGGTCGCCAACAGCCTTGGTTATGCCCTGGTGCGGGTGAAGGTCACCCAGGAAAATGGCATGACCTTGCAGATCATGGCCGAGGACGAGAACGGCCGCTTTGCAATCACCGATTGCGAAACCCTGTCCAAGGATCTCTCCCCGGTGCTGGATGTCGAGGACCCGATCGACCGCGAATATCACCTGGAAGTGTCGTCGCCAGGCATTGATCGCCCGCTGGTGCGCCGCCGCGACTTCGAGACCTATATCGGTCATGAAGCCAAGGTGGAACTGGCCGATGCCCTTAATGGCCGCAAGCGCTTCCGCGGCATCATTAAGGCCGTCGAGGATGATGCCTTCGTCATTACCATTCCCGATGCGCCGGGCGGCACCGATCCCGATTTCCGCCTGCCCTTTACGGCTCTTGCCGAAGCCAAGCTGGTTATGACCGATGCCTTGATGGAAAAGGCGCGGATCGACCAGGAAGCTCATCCCATCGATGACGACGAAACGGAAACGGTTGAGTTCACCGATCCCGGCGACGACGATCAAGACGACCAAATCGTTCAGGAGA
The DNA here is from genome assembly GCF_058133495.1 of Devosia sp. Z6_126. Taxonomy (NCBI): domain Bacteria; kingdom Pseudomonadati; phylum Pseudomonadota; class Alphaproteobacteria; order Hyphomicrobiales; family Devosiaceae; genus Devosia; species Devosia sp. Z6_126. The sequence continues at coordinate 871,082 of NZ_JBYUNO010000001.1, forward strand.
CCCACTAAATGGCCGTTAGCGCGAACAGACTCGAGCTCTTGCAGATTGCAGATGCCGTCGCCCGCGAGAAATCGATCGACCGCATGGTTGTGATCGAAGCCATGCAGGACGCCATGGAAAAGGCCGCCAAGGGCCGCTATGGCGCGGAAACCGAGATCAAGGTCGAGATCAATCCCCGCTCGGGTGAGACCCGGATGTGGCGCCTGCTGGAAATTGTTGACGAGGTTGAAGAGCCCAGCCGTCAGGTTGACCTGAAGACCGCCCAGATCAAATCGCCTACCGCCAAGATCGGCGACTTCCTGACCGAACCCCTGCCCCCAATGGAATTTGGGCGCATTGCCGCTCAGTCGGCCAAGCAGGTTATCGTGCAAAAGGTGCGCGATGCCGAGCGCGAGCGCATGTATGACGAATACTTCAACCGCATTGGCGAAATCGTCAACGGCACCGTCAAGCGCGTTGAATACGGCAATGTGATCGTGGATCTGGGCCGGGGCGAAGCCATTATCCGGCGCGACGAGCTGATTCCGCGCGAAATGTTCCGCTATGGCGATCGCGTGCGCGCCTATGTCTATGACGTGCGCCGCGAACAGCGTGGGCCGCAGATTTTCCTGTCGCGCACCCATCCGCAGTTCATGGCCAAGCTGTTCATGCAGGAAGTGCCCGAGATTTATGATGGCATCATCACCATCCGCTCGATTGCCCGTGACCCCGGCTCGCGCGCCAAGATCGCGGTAACCTCCTCGGACTCTTCCATCGACCCCGTGGGCGCTTGCGTTGGTATGCGCGGCTCGCGCGTGCAGGCTGTTGTGGGCGAACTGCAGGGCGAAAAGATCGACATCATCCCATGGACCGACTCCATTGCCGATCTGGTGGTTTCGGCGCTGCAGCCGGCAGATGTTGCCAAGGTTGTGCTCGATGAGCAGGCCGAGCGTATCGAAGTGGTGGTACCCGATGAGCAGCTGAGCCTTGCCATTGGCCGCCGTGGCCAGAATGTCCGTCTTGCCAGCCAGCTCATTGGCTGGGATATCGATATCCTGACCGAGCAGGAAGAAAGCGAGCGGCGTCAGAAAGAATTCACCGAACGCTCGACCCTGTTCATGGATGCCCTTGACGTGGACGAGATGGTTGCCCAACTACTGGCTTCTGAAGGCTTCTCGTCGGTTGAAGAACTCGCCTATATCGAACTCGATGAAATCGCCTCGATTGAGGGTTTTGACGAAGAAACCGCCGCAGAAATCCAGAACCGCGCGACCGAATATCTGGCCGCCATTGATCGGGCTCACGACGAGGAGCGCCAGACACTCGGTGTTGAGGACGATCTTTACGAGATCCCGGGCCTGACTGCCGCCATGCTGGTTGCTCTGGGCAAGGATGACATCAAGACCGTCGAAGACTTCGCGGGCTGCGCCGCCGACGACCTCGTGGGCTGGAGTGAGCGCAAGGACGGCGAAACCAAGCGGTTCGAAGGCACGTTGAAGGACTTCCCGGTCAGCCGCGAGGAAGCTGAAGACATGATCATGCAGGCGCGGGTGCGGGCCGGCTGGATCAACGAAGACGAACTGCCTGGCGCGCAGGCTGAAGAAGGCGAAGACACTCAAGCAGAGGCGGCGGTTTAAGCCGCCTCAAGGCAAGGGAGCTCCGTTTGGGCCGGCGCGAAGAAACAACGCGGATGTGCGCGCTGACTCGGCAAGAAAAGCCGGTCGCCGAGCTGATCCGTTTTGTGCTCGGCCCCGACGGGGTCCTGGCCCCTGACACAGAGGCGAAGGCGGATGGGCGGGGCGTCTGGATCAGCCTCAACCAGCAGGCCGTTGCCGAGGCGGTGAAAAAGAAGGTGTTCGGGCGCAGCCTCAAAAGCGAGGTTGTGGTCCCCGAAGACCTGCCCGAGCTGGTGCGAACCCGGCTTGAGCAGCGCTTGTTGCAGGCCCTGAGCATGACGCGCAAGGCGGGGCAGCTGGTGACCGGGGCGACCAAAGTTCGCGGTCTGCTTGCCGCGGGCGAGTTGGTTGCGCTGATCACCGCGTCCGACGCCTCGGCGGATGGACGCAGCAAGATGGTAGGACCCCTCAAGGCCCTTCATCACGCCGCACGCGAAGAAGGCGTGGACGACTTTGAAGTGCCTCATCTCGAATTGCTCTCTTCGGAGCAATTGGGTTTGGCACTTGGCCAGGAAAATGTGATACATGCTGCCCTAACGAAAGGGGCGGCAGCCCAATCGGCAGTGGAAAAGGCCCGCAGACTGGCCCTTTACACCGCCCAAGCGATGGCCGACAGCACCGACCGCCCTGCGGTTGACGGTGCTGTTTTGCCAGACGAACGAGTTTGAGAGACGCGAGATACATGGCTGATAACGACGACAAGCGCATCGACGACACTTCTGGCGGGGGCAAGAAGACGTTGACATTGAAGGGGGGTCCGGGTGCCGGAAACCGCCCCGGCATGTCGCGTCCACAGTCGCGTACCGTGGTGGTCGAGAAGCGCACGCGCCGCGTGCCGACGCCGGGCGCCCCGAGTGGTGCACCGCAGCGGCCCCAGTCAGCGGCTCCGGCCCCTGCCGCCGCGGCGAGCCAGCGGCCAGCGCAAAGCCAGCGCCCTCCCCAGAGCCAGCGTCCGCCGCAAGGTCGCCCGGCCGGGCAGAGCCGTGCCCCCTTGGGCCTGTCAGCTGCTGAAGCTGAAGCCCGGCGCAACGCCCTGTTGCAGGCCGGCGCGCGCCAGGCGGAGGAGCAACAGCGCTTTGCCGCCGAGGAAGCCCGCCGCGTTGAGGAAGATGCCCGCCGCCGCCAGGTGCGTGAAGAGGCGGCCCGGCTCGAAGAAGAGCGCCGTCGCGCCAGCGAAGCGGCATCAGAGACACCTGAGCCATCCAGCCCTGCCCCTCAGGCTGAAGCAGCTCCAGTTGCAGCTCCGGCCGAGACATCGGCTCCCACTCCTGCCCCGGCAGAAGCTGCTGCACCCGTTGTTCCAGCGTCTCAGCGCAATCCCGGGCCGAGCAGCGTTCGTGTGGTTGCCGGCCGCCCAGGCCAGCCGCCTCGGCCAACGCGCCCGGCAGGCGACCGCCCCAACCCCAATCTGCGCCCCGCAAGCGAGCGCGGCGCAGGCGCTGCACTGCGCCCCGGTGCTGCCACGGCCCGTCCGTCGGGCACTGCCACTCGTCCCGCGGAGGCTCGTCGTCCAGCGGGCGCTGGCATGGCACCGATCGGCAATGTGCCGCCAGCACCGCCCAGCGAAGCCGATGGTCGCAAGATCCGCACCAGCGCGCCCACCAATCGTGGCCCGATCAGTGAAGCTGAACTGGAAAATGCCCGCCGCGCATCGCGCGCCACGCCGGAGCGTCCGACGCGCCGCGTTGGTGAGGATGCCAATGCTCGCGGCCGGTTGACGGTTACCAATGCCGGCGCCGAAAGCGACCGTGATCGCGGTCCCTCGCTGGCTGCAATGCGCCGTCGTCGCGACAAGAAGATGGGCCGCAACCAGCAGGTGGCGCCCAAGCTTAGCCGTGAAGTGACCATTCCCGAGGCGATCACCGTCCAGGAACTGGCCAACCGCATGGCCGAGCGCGCCGTTGACGTCATCAAGCTGTTGATGGCCCAGGGCCAGATGATGAAGATCAACGACATCCTCGATGCCGATACGGCCGAGCTGATTGCGACCGAACTCGGTCACACCGTCAAGCGCGTGTCGGAAGCCGATGTTGAAGAAGGGCTTTATGATCTGCCCACCGATGACCGGGCTGAGGATCTGACTAATCGTGCGCCCGTCGTGACCATCATGGGTCACGTGGACCACGGCAAGACCTCCCTGCTCGACGCCATCCGCGAAGCCAATGTGGTGAGCGGGGAAGCCGGTGGCATCACCCAGCATATCGGCGCCTATCAGGTGGAAAAGAACGGTGCACGGATCACCTTCCTCGACACCCCGGGCCACGAAGCCTTTACCGCCATGCGTGCCCGTGGTGCGCAGGCGACCGACATTGCCGTTTTGGTTGTGGCAGCCGATGACGGCGTGATGCCTCAGACCATTGAATCCATCAAGCACGCCAAGGCGGCCGGTGTTCCGATCATCGTGGCCATCAACAAGATGGACAAGCCCGATGCCAACCCGACCCGGGTTCGCACCGAGTTGCTGCAGCACGAGGTGTTTGTTGAAACCATGGGCGGCGACGTGCTCGACGTCGAGGTTTCCGCCAAGACGCGCGATGGCCTCGACAAGTTGCTCGAAACCATCCTGCTGCAGGCCGAAGTGCTTGAGCTACGCGTGGCGCGCGACGGCCGTGCCGAAGGCCTTGTGATTGAAGCCAAGCTCGACCGCGGTCGCGGTGCCGTTGCGACGGTGCTGGTGCAGCGCGGCACGCTGGCGATCGGCGACATCGTGGTGGCTGGTACCGAATTTGCACGCGTTCGTGCGCTGATCAACGATCAGGGCGAACAAGTCAAAGAGGCCGGTCCCTCGGTCCCTGTTGAGGTGCTGGGCTTTACCGGCGTGCCAAGCGCTGGTGATCGGTTCTCGGTGGTTGAAAGCGAAGCACGGGCTCGTGAGGTTACCGAGTACCGACAGCGCGTTATCCGCGAGAAGACTGCTGGTGGCGGCGCGACCAGCCTTGAGCAGATGATGAACCAGCTCAAGGCCTCGGGCATTGCCAAGTTCCCCTTGATTATCAAGGGCGACGTGCAGGGTTCGGTGGAAGCGATCGTGGCTTCGCTCAACAAGCTCTCAACCGATGAAGTGTCGGCGCAGATCCTGATGAGCGCCGTGGGCGGGATCACTGAATCGGACGTGACCCTGGCTTCGGCCTCGAACGCGATCGTTATCGGTTTCAACGTGCGTGCCAACAAGCAGGCCACGGATCTTGCGACCCGCGACGGGATCGAAATTCGCTACTACAACATCATCTATGATCTTGTGGATGATGTGAAAAATGCGATGAGCGGGTTGCTCAAGCCTGAGCGCCGCGAGACCTTCATTGGTAATGCGGAGATCCTTGAGGTCTTCCAGATCACCAAGGTCGGCAAGGTCGCCGGTTGCCGCATTACCGAAGGCATGGTGGAGCGTGGCTCGGGCGTGCGTTTGATCCGCGACAACGTCGTGATCCACGAAGGAAAGCTCAAGACTCTCAAGCGCTTCAAGGATGAAGTGAAGGAAGTCCAGACCGGCCAGGAATGCGGTATGGCCTTCGAGAACTACGAGGACATGCGTCCCGGCGACGTCATCGAATGCTTCCGCGTCGAGACGGTGCAGCGCACGCTGTAGGCTTAAAAAACACAGAAATTGAAAGGGGCGCGGATCGGATCCGCGCCCTTTTTTGTTGCCTTGGCCACAAAGGGGCCATGTAGCTGAACGGGTTCTGAACAGCCGCTGAGGACTTGTTCATGCGCGAAGCGGCACACCTAGCCGCGCCCCTGCCGATCGCCGCCCAAGCGCAGATATGAGGCGCACAAAAAACTGCACGTGGACCGGGAATCAAATGGCGGCAAACAAAAAGCCCGCTCTCAAGGAGAGCGGGCTTTTGATGCTGGACCGGGTCATTGCCGCGACAGCGGCGTTCTTTGGTTCGGTGACTACGGGATCCGAAAAAAGGAGCCCCGCTGCCGCGGCAATGACCCAATCCGTTTAGTTGTAAACGACCACGCGAGTGCCGGTGGGAACGCGCGAATACAGGTCGATGATGTCCTGGTTCATCAGGCGAATGCAGCCAGAGGAGACATTGGTGCCGATGGTGTAGGGCTCGGTCGTGCCGTGCAGGCGGAACAGGGTGTCCTGCCCGTTCTTGTAGAGGTAGAGCGCGCGCGGACCAAGCGGGTTGGTCGGGCCGCCTTCAAGACCGCCGGCATACTGGCCATAGCGGTCGGGTTCGCGATTGATCATGGACCGGGTCGGGGTCCAACGGGGCCAGGCAGCCTTGCGGCCGACCGTGGCATTGCCGCGGAACTCAAGAGCTTCGTCCTTGCCCACACCAATGCCGTAACGCATGGCGCGGCCGTTTTCCTGCACAAGGTAAAGGAAGCGGTTTGGAGTATCGACGATGATGGTGCCCGGGCGCTCGTCGGTGACATATTCCACTTCCTGGCGCCACCACTTGGGGTCGACACGGCGCAGGTCCATGGCGGCGACGGGATGAGGTTCATCGAGCACGGGTCCGTACATGGACACGTAGAACGGATCAATGGTCGGCTCTGACATCGTCGGCGCACGACGCGACGTGGTACAGGCAGCCAGGGCGAGGGGAAGTCCAATCATAAACAGGCGGCGGTTGAGCACAGTAGTTCCCTGGTGGAGCGGCTGAACGAAAAAATGGTGATTCGACAATGACCTAAGCCCCGTGACAGCCATTGTCGAGTGCAGGAAAGCATCACTACGCCAACGCTACGTTAACGCGTGGGTTGCCTCGCACAGATGTGAAATGTGGTGTTGCAGAGGCGCAACTAAGGCAAAGGGGCCCGGTTTGATACCGAGCCCCCTTGGGAGATGTTTTTCGGCTTATTCGGCCGGTTCACTCTTTTCGACTTCCTTGCCGGTTGCCTGATCGACAACCTTCATGGAGAGGCGGACCTTGCCGCGCTCGTCAAAGCCCAGGAGCTTGACCCAGACCTTGTCGCCTTCCTTGACCACGTCGGTGGTCTTGGCAACGCGAGCCTCGGCCAGCTGCGAGATGTGCACGAGGCCATCCTTGGCGCCAAAGAAGTTCACGAAGGCACCAAAGTCAGCTGTCTTGACGACCGTGCCCTGATAGATGGCACCAACTTCGGCTTCGTCGGTGATCGAGCGGATCCACTTAATGGCCGCTTCGATCTGAGCGCCGTCCGAGGACGAGATCTTGATCGTACCGTCATCATCGATGTTGATCTTGGCGCCGGTCTTTTCGACGATCTCGCGGATCACCTTGCCGCCGGTGCCGATCACTTCACGGATCTTTTCGGTCGGGATCTTCATGGTTTCGATGCGCGGAGCGAATTCGCCCACTTCGCTGCGCGAAGCGGTGATCGCCTTGGCCATTTCGCCCAGGATGTGGATACGACCGCCCTTGGCCTGTTCGAGGGCGATCTTCATGATCTCCTCGGTGATGCCGGCGATCTTGATGTCCATCTGGAGCGAGGTGATGCCTTCTTCGGTACCCGCCACCTTGAAGTCCATGTCGCCCAGGTGATCTTCGTCACCGAGAATGTCGCTGAGCACAGCAAACTTCTCGCCTTCGAGGATCAGGCCCATGGCAATGCCGGCCACGGGACGGGCCAGCGGCACGCCAGCATCCATCAGCGCCAGCGAAGTGCCGCAAACGGTGGCCATCGAGGAGGAGCCGTTGGACTCGGTGATCTCGGACACGACGCGGATCGTATAAGGGAACTCTTCAACCGAAGGGCGGATCGGGTTGATCGCGCGCCAAGCGAGCTTGCCATGGCCGATTTCGCGACGCCCTGGCGAACCCATGCGGCCAGCTTCACCCACGGAATATGGAGGGAAGTTGTAGTGCAGCAGGAAGTTCTGCTTCTGGGTGCCTTCGAGCGAGTCGATGAACTGCTCGTCTTCACCGGTGCCGAGGGTCGCAACCACCAGCGCCTGGGTTTCGCCGCGGGTGAACAGCGCCGAACCATGGGTGCGGGGCAGAACGCCAACTTCCGAAACGATCGGGCGAACGGTTTGCAGGTCACGACCATCGATGCGGTAGCCGGTGTCGAGCACGTTCCAGCGCACAACCTTGGCCTGGAGCGACTTGAACACGGCGCCAACATCTTCGGCCGAGATCTCGCCGGCATCTACGCGGGCAGCAAAATGCGCCTTGGCCGTTGCCTTGACCTTGTCGACCGCGTCGTAGCGATCTTCCTTCTTGGTGATCTTGTAGGCAGCGCGCAGATCGGCTTCGATCACGCCGAGCATTTCGGTTTCGATGGCCGAGAAATCCTCGGGCTCGAAATCGCGGGCGTCCTTGGCGGCCAGCTCGGCCAGCTTGATGATGGCGTCGATGACCTTGCGCGATTCGGCGTGGCCGAACATCACGGCGCCCAGCATCACTTCTTCGCTGAGTTCCTTGGCTTCCGATTCAACCATCAGCACGGCATCCGCAGTGCCCGCCATGACGAGATCGAGCTTGGAGTCGGCGCGACGGTCAACCGGCAGGTTGAGGACGTATTCGCCATTAACGTAACCAACGCGCGCAGCGCCGATCGGGCCCATGAAGGGCACGCCCGAAATGGTGAGGGCGGCGGAAGCGGCAACCATGGCCAGAACGTCAGGATTGTTTTCCATGTCGTGCTGGAGAACGGTAACGATCACCTGGGTTTCGTTCTTGTACCCATCGGGGAACAGGGGACGGATGGGGCGATCGATCAGGCGCGAAGTCAGCGTTTCAGCTTCGGTCGGGCGACCTTCGCGCTTGAAATAGCCACCGGGGATCTTGCCGGCGGCAAAGTATTTTTCCTGGTAGTTGACGGTCAGCGGGAAGAAGTCGATGCCCGGCTTGGGGGACTTGGCGCTGACGACGGTGGCCAGAAGCACGGTTTCGCCCAGGGTGGCGAGAACGGCACCATCGGCCTGGCGCGCAATCTTGCCGGTCTCGAGGGTGAGGGGCTGGCCGCCCCAGTTGAGCTCTACCTTGTGGTGATCAAACATGTGTTTGTCTTTCATCTCTGCCCAATGACCCGGAGCGCGGCGCATAGCGACCGCGAAGTCATCGAGTGTGTCCGCACCGAGCGCCGCACCCCATGTGCCGCGCCGGCTCAAAACCAGACACTGTTTCGGTTCGGCGGGCTGAAACATGGGCAAGACAACAAGACGCTCCCCGAATGGTGGGGCGCCTCACGGATTCAAAACCAAGGGAATGATTTTGCAGTGCGTGAGGCGGGGAGCGGCTAATAATCCTGCCATGCTCCGGCGAACGCCGGTCTACGCTTCCGACCCCTTGATCTTCGCGTGAGGGCGGCCTGCAAGTCCGTTTTTGCGGTTCCGGTGCTGAGGTACCGATGTACGCTCCGCTCCGGTTCTCGAAAACCGAACTTTCGGCTCGCCCTGACGCAATCTCAAGGCGCCGGCGACAGATGCGGAACCGGGTCCCGCATCCGCAAATCATCTGACGTCGCTTAGCGACGAAGGCCGAGACGTTCGATCAAGGTCTTGTAGCGATCCTCGTCGATCTTCTTGACATAGTCCAGAAGGCTGCGACGGGTCGAAACCAGCTTGAGCAGGCCGCGGCGGGAATGGTTGTCCTTGGCGTGACCCTTGAAGTGCTCGGTCAAGTTGGCAATGCGCTCGGACAGAATGGCGACCTGCACTTCCGGCGAACCGGTATCGTTTGGCTTGGTCGCATATTCCTGGATCAGGGCGGTCTTGCGCTCAGGAGTAATCGACATCGGGCATATCCTTTCAATTGGGAGGATGGGTCGCCCCGGCCGGGATGTCGTCCAGGCGGGGCCGAATAAACTGACGGGGCAAAGCCCGCCAGTTGCCCTGCCCTATACTGCATTGGAGCGTGCAAAGCCAGATTTTATTGGATTGCCAAACAGGCGATAGCCGCCACACCCGGGGTGCAGCGGCCATCAACCGGGTCCTGCAGGCGCTCAGTACTTGGCGATGGGGTCGCTGGCCGGGAAGCTTTCGTCCACGGCCTCATCCACTTCATCCCAATCCTCGGGTTTGTCGGCCTGGGACTCGCCGCCGGCTGGACGGATCTGCACCGGGGAATCCTTGGGGCCGGGCTTTTCGCCGTCCTTGAGTGCCGCTGCGCCTGGCGTGGTCGGATCGGTCATGGTGACCTCCTTGAAAAAGTTAGCTCACGTTAAACGGCGCGAGGGGCCGGAAGTTGCAGGGAGCGCTTGGGTCTGGCGGCAGGCTCTGGTAAAGGAGCGCCATGACCCAGACGCGTGCCAACACCAAAAAGCTGTTCATCAAGACCTATGGTTGCCAGATGAACGTTTATGACAGCGACCGCATGGCCGATGCGCTGGCGCCGCACGGCTATGAGGCGACAACCGAGATCGGCAATGCTGACCTCGTGCTGCTCAACACCTGCCATATCCGCGAAAAGGCGGCCGAAAAGGTATTTTCCGAACTCGGGCGCCTCAAGGAATTGCAGGCGGAGCGCCGGGCTGATGGCGCCGATCTGATGATCGGGGTGGCCGGTTGCGTGGCGCAGGCCGAGGGCGAGGAAATTGCCCGCCGCGCGCCGGTGGTCGACATGGTGGTGGGCCCGCAGGCCTATCACAAGCTGCCCCAGATGCTGGCCGAAGCGCAGGCGCGGCGCGCCGTGCATCCCTCGCTGCGGCGCACCATTGTGGACACCGAGTTCCCCGAGGAAGACAAGTTCGACCACCTGCCCGCGCCCCAGCGCGAGGTGACGATCAAGCGCGGGCTGACGGCCTTTTTGACGGTCCAGGAAGGCTGCGACAAGTTCTGCTCGTTCTGCGTCGTGCCCTATACCCGCGGCGCCGAGGTCAGCCGGCCGGTGCGCCAGGTGCTGGCCGAAGCGCGGGGCCTCGTGGAAGCGGGGGTGCGCGAAATCACCCTCCTCGGGCAAAACGTCAATGCCTACCACGGTTTGGCCGATGACGGCCGGGTGGTTGGGCTGGGGGAGCTGGCTTACCTGCTGGCAGAAATCGACGGGCTGGAGCGGCTGCGCTACACGACGAGCCATCCGCGCGACATGGACGACGCGCTGCTCGCCGCCCATCGCGACCTGCCCATCCTGATGCCTTATCTGCACCTGCCGGTGCAGTCCGGGTCGGACCGGATTTTGAAGGCGATGAACCGGCGTCATACGGCGGCGGAGTATTTGGCCCTGATCGAGCAGATCAAGCTGGCGCGCCCGGACATGGCGCTGTCGGGTGATTTCATTGTCGGCTTTCCCGGGGAAACCGAGGCCGATTTCGAGGACACGCTCGCGATCATTCGCGCGGTGGGCTACGCCTCGGCTTATTCGTTCAAATATTCGACGCGACCGGGTACGCCCGGCGCCAATCTGCCCGACCAGGTGCCCGAAGAGGTCAAGACCGAGCGGCTTTATCGGCTGCAGGAACTGGTCAATGCCCAGACCACAGCCTTCCACCAGAGCTGCGTCGGCCAGACCTTGCCGGTACTGATCGAGCGCGTCGGGCGCATGCCGGGGCAGGTCGGCGGGCGCTCGCCTTACCTACAGGCCGTGCATCTGGAGGGCGGGACCGAGCTGATCGGGTCGATCCACCAGGTGGAAATCATCGGCACTTCGACCAATTCGCTGGTCGGGCGGCTCGTCAGCCATGCGCATCTGCCGCAGTTTCGGCGCAGCGATGAGCCGGTTATGCACGTGGGTTAAGCCGGCGGTCGCCTGCCGATGCGCCTGGCGCGAGGGAGCGGCTTGCGCGCGGGCCTGGGCGTCACAATATTACTGCTGACGCGGGGACAAAATCGTCCTAGCCTCGTTTACCCGTTGCTGGCAGCGCCAGTTTTCCGTTCCCTTGAGGAGCCCCAGTTTTTTTGAGCAGGCATTTGGCACCCACCGCAGACAACGCACTGGCATCCCAACTCGAACTCGCATTTGAAGACAATCGCCTGGCGGCGCAGCTTTATGGTGATTTCGACCAGAACCTGGCGCTGATCGAGCAAAGGCTCAAAGTGGCCGCGGCGCCGCGTGGCAATCACGTGCTGCTCAAGGGCGCGGCAGCGGCCGTAGACCAGGCGCGGCGCGTGCTGGAATCGCTTTATGCCTCGCTCGAGGAAGGTCGGGCGCTCGGAATTTCGGATGTGGATGGCGTGATCCGCATGATCGAAACCGAGGACAGCCAGCTGACCCTGCCGACGCTCGAGCGCAAGGGCAAGGTGCGCATGGCCCAGATCGCCACGCGCAAATCCACGATTCTGGCGCGCACCCCGGCGCAGGACGCCTATATGCGGGCCATGGACCGGGCCGAGCTGGTGTTCGGGGTGGGTCCGGCCGGCACCGGCAAGACTTATCTCGCGGTCGCGCATGCCGCGTCGCTGCTCGAGCGCGGGGATATCAACCGCATCATCCTGTCGCGTCCGGCAGTGGAAGCGGGCGAGCGGCTGGGATTTTTGCCCGGCGACATGAAGGAAAAGGTCGATCCCTATCTGCGCCCGCTTTACGATGCGCTTTACGACATGATGAAGAGCGAAAATGTCGAGCGCTGCATCACTTCGGGGATCATCGAAGTGGCCCCGCTCGCCTTTATGCGCGGGCGCACGCTGGCCAATGCGGTGGTGATCCTCGATGAGGCGCAGAACACTACCTCCATGCAGATGAAGATGTTTTTGACCCGTTTGGGTGAAAATTCCAAGATGATCGTGACGGGCGATCCGACGCAGGTCGACCTGCCGCGGGGCGAAAAGTCGGGGCTGGTGGAGGCCGTGGGGCTGCTCGACGGGATCGAGGGCGTCCATGTCTCGCGCTTTGGCGACAAGGATGTGGTGCGCCATGCCCTGGTGGGGCGGATCGTGCGGGCCTATGAGGCCGACACCACCCGCAAGGCGCAGGAAAAGCTTGCCGAAGGGGTGGCCCGCTGAGCGCTTCCCCCCTCGAGATCGCGGTGATCCGCAACAGCGACGCCTGGCCCGAAGATCTCGATCCGCTGGCGGAGCGGGCGGTGCTGGCCGCGCTTGCTCACAGCAAGGCGCGGATCGCCGGCGCTGCCGAGATCTCCATCCTCCTCACCGATGATGCCGAACAGCGCGAGCTCAATGCGCAGTGGCGGGGCAAGGACAGCGCGACCAATGTGCTGAGTTTTCCCCAGATCGAGCCCTTTGGCCCGGTGGTCGGGATCCTTGGCGATATTACGCTCGCCCACGAGACCCTGACGCGCGAAGCCGAAGAGTTGGGCAAGAGTTTTACCGATCACTTTACCCATCTGGTGGTGCATGGATTTCTCCATATCCTGGGTTATGATCATATTGTTGAAGACGAGGCCCTTCAAATGGAGGGGCTCGAAACGCAGATATTGGCAAGTCTTGGGGTTGAAGACCCTTATGCCGATTAGCGCCCGCAGGGCCCACACCCCTTCCCACAGCAGAAGAGCCGCCGTTTGCGGCATGAAACAATGACCGACAGTGACAGTTTGGGCCACCGACCCGAAAATGCCGAGCCTCCTTCTTCCCCCGCCCCCGCGCCGGTAGCCGCCCGGGGGCTTTCGATCCTGAACCGCATCCGCTCCATGCTGGTGCGCGGCACGGCGTCGCTGCGCGAAGACCTGCAGGAAGCTCTGGACGAGCCGGGAAGCGCCGAAACCGGCGATTTCTCCGAAAGCGAGCGGACGATCCTGCAGAACGTGCTCAAGCTGGGCAATGTGACGGTGGGCGACGTGATGGTGGAGCGCTCGGACATCCAGGCCATCGAGGCCGATGTCAATCTGGGCACGCTCCTGGCTAAATTTCGCGATGTCGGCCATTCCCGCCTGCCCGTCTACGAGGACGGGCTCGACAACATTTTGGGCTTCATTCACGTCAAGGACGCGCTGCGGCGCATCACCGACAGCGTCAACGATCCCGAAAAGGATGTGCCGGTCAAGCTGGTGTCGCCGGCGCTGCGCTCCAAGATCGGCAAGCTTGATCTCGTGCGCACGGCGATGTTCGTGCCCACTTTCATGCCGGTCGGGGACCTCTTGCAATCCATGCGCGCCAGCCGCGTCCATATGGCCATCGTCATCGACGAATATGGCGGCACGGATGGGCTCGTCACCATTGAGGACCTGCTCGAAGCGGTGGTCGGCGAGATCGAAGACGAGCATGACGAATTCACCGCTGCCCTCATCCGCAAAGTGGGCGAAGACACCTATATCGCCAATGCCCGGGCGGAGTTGGCCGATGTGCAGGCGCTGATCGGGCCCGATTTCGATCCCGGCACTTATGCCGAGGAAGTCGATACGGTGGGCGGGCTGGTGTTCGACCTGGCCGGACACGTGCCAAAACGCGGCGAAAAGGTTGGCGGACTAAAGGGGTTCGAGTTCGAGGTGCTGGCTGCCGATAGCCGCCGTATCAAGCGCTTGCGCATTCGCCGGGTGCCCGAGGGTGGCGCTCCCGAAGAGCCGCTGGCGATCACCGATCAGCGCAGCGAAGGCGAAAAAGCCGCCTCCTGATGAAAAAAAAGCCCGGATCGCTCCGGGCTTTTTTTGTAAGTGATGAAGGAGAGCCTAGACCTGCTGGACGGCTTCGACGCCGGGCACGAAATGGCGCAGCAGGTTTTCGATGCCATTCTTGAGCGTTGCGGTCGAGGAGGGGCAACCCGAGCAGGCGCCCTGCATGTGCAGGAACACGGTGCCTTCCTTGTAGCCCTTGAAGATGATGTCGCCACCATCCATCGCCACGGCCGGACGCACGCGGGTGGAGAGCAGCTCCTTGATCACCTCGACGGTTTCGCTGTCTTCGGCCTCGAAGAATTCTTCGCCATCATCGGCAAAGTCGGAAGCGCCTTCGCCTTCGGGCGCCAGCACCGGCTTGCCGGACAGGAAATGATCCATGATCACGCCCAGAATGGCGGGCTTGATATGGGCCCAGTTGGTGTCGTCCTTGGTGACCGAAATGAAATCGGAGCCCAGGAACACGCCGGTAACGCCGGAAATGGCAAACAGGCCCGTCGCCAGCGGGGACGCTGCGGCGGCATCGGGATTGCGGAAATCGCGCGGCTCGCCCACCAGCACATCGCGCCCCGGCAGGAACTTGAGGGTCGCCGGATTGGGCGTGGCTTCGGTCTGGATGAACATGGCGCTTCCTTGCCGTGGACGTGTTTAGAACGCTTCTAAAATAAGCTTTTCGCCGCGCCGTGCAAGAGGCTTTACGCGACCTCGCGCCGCGTGGCTCCCATGCGCTGCGGGCGGTACAACGCTGGCATGATCCAATGGTTTCGACGACTGGCCCTCCTCGAGGGCATCACCACACTGGCGCTGTTCGGCATCGCCATGCCGATGAAGTATGTTTTGGGCAATCCCAGCCTCGTGCCGCCCGTCGGGGCCGCGCATGGGGCGGCGTTTGTACTTCACCTGTTGGCCATGCTGGTGTGCCTGCCCGGCAAGGGTTTTACGCCAGGGGAGTGGGTGCGCACGGCACTGGCGGCCTTTGTGCCGTTGGGGACGTTTGTTAATGATGGGTTGTTGCGGCGCAAGCAGATGGCCGTGGCGGCGCGGGACTGAACGGGCGAGGCTGAGCGACCTGCTGGCTTGGTGGCTTGACCATCGACCCCCTCCCCGGCCCTCCCCTCAAGGGGGAGGGAGGGCAGGAGCCTTGGGGTTTGGTGGCTCCCTGCCACTTAAGAGGCGGGTGCAGGCGGCTTTACGTCATCCCAGTTTGTGGAGAGGCTCGAACCCCCACCCTGGCCCTCCCCTCAAGGGGGAGGGGACGAAGGGGCGGATTGGCTCGGTGCCAGGCCTGGCCGTAGATTGGCCGACTTGCTGCCAGAACTGATGGACCCCCTCCCCGGCCCTCCCCGCAAGGGGGAGGGTGGGCGGGAGCCGTGAGGCTGGTGCCGGTTGCGGTTCGGCCGCCGGTGACAAAAATCAGCAGATGGCGATGATTTCTTCGTCGGTCATGTGGCCGGGGACGATGGTGAGGGGGATGGGGAGGGCGTTGGCGCGGTTGGCGAAGTGGAGGACCAGGGGGCCGGGGCCTTCCGGGGAGATGGAGGCGGCAAGGACGAGGATGGCGACGCCCTTGTCCTTGTCGATGACGCGCTCGATCTGTTCGGGGCCGCTGCCTTCGCGGATCACCGATTCCACCTTGATGTCGCCGATGGAGCGCAGGCGGGCCAGCCGCGTGTCGAGATTGCGCTCGGCTTGTTCCACGGCTTCGGCGCGCAGCACTTCTTCGACGCCAAGGCCGATGAATTCGGGCGGCTCGACCACGCTCATCAGCACGACGGCGCCGCCGGTGCGCTTGACGCGGTAGGCGGCAAAAAGGAGGGCGCGGTCGCATTCCTCGGTTTCATCGATGACGACGAGGAATTTGCGCTTGTATTCGTTGGCGGGAACCATGCGGGCCTCCGTTAGCGGATAAAGCCGACGATCTGGCGCACATCGGCCATGACCGGCGCGGCAATGGCGCGGGCGCGATCGGCACCATCGCGCAGGATGCGGTCCATTTCGCCGCGATCGGCGACGAGGCGCTGCATTTCGTTGGCGATGGGGGAGAGCACGCTGACGGCCAGCTCGGCGAGGGCCGGCTTGAAGGCGCCCCAACCCTTGCCGCCATATTCGGCCAGCACCGCATCGACGCTTTGATTGGAAAGCGCGGCATAGATGCCAACGAGGTTTTCTGCCTCGGGGCGGCTTTCGAGACCCGCGGCTTCACTGGGCAGGGGTTCGGGATCGGTGGTGGCGCGCTTGATCTTCTTGGCCACGGCATCGGCATCATCGAGCAGGTAGATGGTGGCGAGGTCCGACGTCGACTCGGACTTGCTCATCTTCTTGGAGCCGTCTTTCAGCGACTTGACGCGCATGGCCGGACCGGTGGCGAGGGTTTCGGTGATGGGGAAGAAGTCTTCCTCAAAGCCAAGCTCGGCGATTTGCTTCCTGAAATCGTGGTTGAATTTCTTGGCGATGTCGCGGGTCAGCTCCAGATGCTGGCGCTGGTCCTCGCCTACCGGCACGGCCGTGCTCTTGTAAAGGAGGATATCGGCGGCCATCAGCGAGGGATAGGCAAAGAGGCCGAGCGAAACGTTTTCGCTGTTTTCGCCGGCCTTGTCCTTGAACTGGGTCATGCGGGCCATCCAGCCCATGCGCGCCACGCAGTTGAAGATCCAGCTCAGCTCGGCGTGTTCCATCACCTGGGACTGGTTGAAGATGATGGAGCGCTTGGGATCGAGGCCGGCGGCAATGTAGGCGGCGGCGATCTCATAGGTGCGGCGCTTGAGATCCTCGGGTTCCTGCCAGACCGTGATCGCGTGCATGTCGACCACGCAATAGATGGTCTCGTGGGTGTCCTGCAGGGGTACGAACTGGCGGATGGCGCCGAGATAATTGCCCAGATGCAGATCGCCCGAAGGCTTGATGCCCGAAAAAATGCGCGGGGTGAAGGTCATGGAACGCCTGGTCGAACGGAATGGGATCAGAGGGGAAGCATTATAGGGCAAATGCCCGGTATGGAACCTTGGAGTTGGTCAAGAGCCGGCAGGAGTTTGGCTTTTGGGCCGGCGACGGCGGAGGCGCGACACGAGGCCGCCAAGCGACTGAGCACCGCTGAAATGGGCGAGGGTGAAATAGGTCAGCGCGCCAAAGAGGCAAATGGCGCCCAGCGCGGTGATCTGCACCAAGAGCGAGTGGCCGGGGGCAAAAATCGCCCCGGCGCGCGCGGCAAGGAGATAGAGCACCGCCCCCATGACCATGGCGACCAGGAGAATGGTGGCGAGGCGCCGCCATTCCGAGAGGCTCATGCGGAAATGGCCGCGACGGCGCAGGAAAACGGCAAGGAGGAGGACATTGAGCCAGGCGGAAGCGGAGGTGGCGAGCGCAATGCCCAGATGCTGGAGGGTCGGGAACAGCCAGAGGGAAATGGCAATATTGGCCGCGACCGAGACGCCGGCAAAGACGGTGGGGGTGCGGGTATCCTGGCGTGAAAAGAAGCCGGGCTGGAGCACGCGCACCAGAACGAAAGCGGGCAGTCCCACGGCGTAGCCGACCAGGGCCTGGGCGGTAAGCAGGGTATCGGAGGGGCCGAACTGGCCGCGCTCGAAGAGGACGCGGATGATGGGGACGGGAATGGTGGCGAGCGCCACGGCAGCGGGGAGCGAAAGCAGCATGGCCAGCAGCAGGGACTGGCTTTGGCTGGCGCGCGCTTCGGCATCGCGGCCGGCGCCAATATGGCGGGAGAGTTCGGGCAGGAGCACGGTGCCGATGGCGATGCCGACAATGCCAAGGGGCAATTGGTAGAGGCGATCGGCATAGGCGAGGATGGAAATGACATTGTCGCTGGTCGAGGCGATGATGGTGCCAACGAAAATGTTGATCTGGGTGATGCCGCCGGCGAGGATCGCAGGGATGGCGAGGACCCAGAAGCGGCGCACATCGGGGTCAAAGCGCGGCAGCCGCAGGCGGGGCACAAAGCCGGCCCGGCGAATGGCGCCATAAACCAGCGCCAGCTGGGCAATGCCGCCGAGCATGGTGGCGATGGCGATCCAGAAGGCGGTATCGGCCTGATCGGGCAGGTTGAGGAAGGCCAGCGGCACAAGGGCGGCGATGTTGACGATGTTGAGCACGACCGGCGCGAAGGCGGAGGCGAAATACCGCCCCAGAGAATTGAGGATCGCCGCATAGGCCGACATCAGCGACATGCAGGCGAGATACGGGAACATCACCCGGGTGAGGAAGACGGTCAGCTCGAGCTTTTGCGGATCATCGGCAAAGCCGGGCACGAACCAGACCATGATCTGGGGCATGAAAATTTCGGCGAGGATGGTCACCACGGCGATGGCGGCGACGAGCCAGCTCATGATGCGCGAGGCGAGTTCCTTGGCCGCGTCGTGGCCCTGTTGCTCGAGCGCGGTCGAGAACATGGGCACAAAGGCGGTGTTGAAGGCGCCTTCGGCAAAGAGGCGCCGGAACAGGTTGGGAAAGCGGAAGGCGGCGTTGAAGGCATCGGCGACGGGGCTGATGCCGAGAACCGCCGCCATCAGTGCATCGCGGGCAAAGCCGGCCACGCGCGACACGAGGGTGAGCCCGCCCACGGACAGGAAATTGCGGTATAGGCTCATGGGCGCGCGCGCCGGGGCTGGGCCTCAGCCATTGGCCACCTTGGCTTCGGCGGCGCGGGGGTGGAAGACGGCAAGGAGCGCATCGCGGATGCGGCGCTGGCGGGGCTTGCTCGAAATCTTGCCGCCGGTGAGATCGGTGACATAGAAAACGTCGACGGCCTTTTCGCCATAGGTGCCGATATGGGCCGAGCCGATGGAGAGGTTGAGATCGGAGATCTCGCGGGTCAGGGCATGGAGCAGACCCATGCGATCAAGGCCCGAGACCTCGATGACGGTGAATTTTTCCGAGAGCGAGTTGGAGACCATCACTTCGGCCGGCAGCGCGAAGGGTTTCAGGCGCCGGTTGTGGCGCGATTCCTTGCCGAGATCGATGAGGATGGTGCGGCGGCCCTGCAGCAATTGCTTGACGGTATCAATGATGCGGGTGGCGCGCACCTTTTCGTCTTCGTCATTGGTGAAGGTGCGGCGCAGGCGGAAGGTGTCGATGGCGCGGCCGTCGCGGGTGGAAAAGATCTGCGCGCCGATGATGGAGGCATCCTGCATGGTGCAGGCGCCGGCGATCAGCGAGAGGAGGCGCGGATGGTCGGGGGTATAGAAGCTGACTTCGGTGATGCCCTCGAAGGCCTTGACGCGGATGGAGCCGGCAAAGGCTTCCCCGTTCTGGTCGGCCTGGCGGATCATGCGGGCGTGCTCGATCTGCAATTCGGGCTCGGCGCGCAGCCAGTAATGGTCATAGTGGCGGGCGGTATAGGCGGCCACTTCCTCGGCGGGCCAGCTTGAGAGGGCCTCGGTGAGGGTGGCGCGGACATCGGCGATGCGGGCGGACTGGGTGACCTGGGAATGGCCGCCCGAGAGCAGCGGTTCGGTGGCATAATAAAGGGCGCGCAGCAGCGAGCCCTTCCATCCCGTCCAGACGCCGGGGCCGACGGCGCGGATATCGCAGGCGGTGAGGATCATCAGGAGCGCAAGGCGCTGGGGCGACTGGACGATATCGGCAAAGGCCTTGGCGGTTTCGGGGTCCTGGATGTCGCGGGCCTGGGCGACCTCGCTCATCAGCAGGTGATACTGGATCAGCCAGGCGACGGTGTCCGTTTCGGCGGGCGAGAGGCCGAAGCGCGGACAGAGGCGCCGTGCGATGCGGGCGCCGGCTTCGGAATGGTCTTCCTGGCCACCCTTGGCAATGTCGTGGAGGAACAGCGCGACATAGAGGAGACGGGTGTCGTTGAGCTGGGGCAGCAGTTCGTGGGTGAGGGGCAGTTCCTGGCGCAGGCCGCCATTGGCGATCTCGGCCATGACGCCCACGGCGCGGATCAGATGCTCGTCCACCGTATAGTGGTGGTACATGTTGAACTGCATCAGGGCGACGATCTTTCCGAATTCCGGCACGAACCGGCCGAGCACGCCGCTTTCGTTCATCTGGCGCAGCATGCGCTCGACCGATTGCGGTGAGGTCAGGATGGTCAGGAAATAGCTGTTGGCCTTGGGATCGGTGCGCAGCTTGTTGTTGATGAGATGCAGCGAGCGGGTGATTTCCTTGATCGCATCGGGGTGGAACAGCAGCTGCTGGCGCCCGGCAACGAGGAACATCTTGATGAGGTTGACGGGATCCCTGGTGAAGACATCGGGGCGGGCGATGTTGAGCCGGCCGGTATCGAGGATGAAATCGGTTTCGCCCTTGATCTTGGACTTGCCGGAGCGGAAAGGCGCGAGAACGCGGCCCACCAGGTCCATGTCCTTGGCGTGGTTGAATTCGAGCGAAGCACAGAAGATGCGGGTGAGATCGCCCACATCCTTGGCGACAAGGAAATAGCGCTTCATGAAGCGCTCGACGCCCAGCATGCCGGCGCGCTTGGCATAGCCCATGCGCTGCGCGAGTTCGGGCTGCACGTCAAAGGTCAGCTTCTCCTCGGCGCGGCCGGTGAGGAAATGCAGGTGACAGCGCACGGCCCAGAGGAAATCCTCGGCGCGCTGGAACAGGCGGTATTCGGCCGGCGCGAGCACGCCCTTGTCGACGAGTTCGGCCGAGGTCTTGACCTGGTAGAAGTATTTGCCGATCCAAAAGAGGGTGTTGAGGTCGCGCAGGCCCCCCTTGCCATCCTTGACATTGGGCTCCACGACATAGCGCGTATTGCCCATGATGCGGTGGCGCTCGTCGCGCTCGGCCATCTTGGCGGCGATGAACTCGGGCCCGGTATGGGGCACGATCTCGGTTTCAAAGCGGTGGACGAGATTGTCAAAGAGCGCCTTGTCGCCGGTGAGGAAGCGCGCTTCGAGGGTCGCGGTGCGCACCGTCATGTCGGCGCGGGCCATGCGGATACATTCGTCCACCGAGCGGACAGCATGGCCGACCTTCTGGCCGAGATCCCAGAGCATATAAAGGATGTATTCAGTGACCTGTTCGCCCCAAGGGGTTTGGCGATAGGGGAGAATGAACAGCAGGTCGATGTCGGAGCCGGGGGCGAGGGTGCCGCGGCCATAGCCGCCAACGGCCGAGAGGGCAATGGCTTCGGCGCCGGAGGGATTATCGACGGGGTAAACGCGGCGGGTGGCAAAGAGGTGGACGGCGGTGATGATCTCGTCCTGCGCCGCCGACAAATTCTGGGCGCAGCGCGTGCCCTTGCCACTGGCGATCAGTTCGGCTTCGGCACCCTGGCGCGCTTCGGCAAGGCACTGCCTGACATGGGCGAGGACCGCAGCGCGTGCCGCCGCGCTCTTGGGTGGCTCGGTGCCAATGGCAGCATCGAGTTCTTCCAGGATGACTTGGGCAGGTCGGGTCGCAAACAGCGGCTTTCGCGGTTTGGCGTCAACTTCGGCGAGCGGCATCGCGGGTTTTCTTCAACTCGTAGATCAGCTCGAGCGCCTCTTTAGGCGTAATTTCATCGGGGCGGATAGCGTCGAGCTTTTCATCAACTGGGTTGGCGACGGCGGGCGCCGGCGCTGGCTGGTGGGAAAACAGCGGAAGATCGTCTAGCACGCTGGTGACGCGGCCGGAAGGGGCCGCACCTGCCGCGCGCTCCTCCAGCACGGTCAAGACTTGGCGAGCACGGCGCAGAACCGGCTCGGGCAGGCCGGCGAGACGCGCAACCTGAATGCCATAGGAGCGGTCGGCCGCGCCCTGCCCCACTTCATGGAGGAACACCACCTCGCCCTCCCATTCGCGCACCTTCATGGTGTGGTTGGACACACGCGTGAGGGTCTTGGCGAGGCTGGTCAGCTCATGGAAGTGAGTGGCAAAGAGCGCGCGGCAGCCGGTGGTTTCGTGCAGCGCCTCGACAGCCGCCCAGGCAATGGACAGACCATCGAAAGTGGCGGTGCCACGGCCAATCTCGTCGAGCACGACAAGGGAGCGGCGCGTGGCGCGGTTGAGGATCGCGGCGGTTTCCACCATTTCCACCATGAAGGTGGATCGGCCATGGGCGATGTCGTCCGAAGCACCGACGCGCGAGAACAGGCGATCGACCACCCCAATATGGGCGCGATCGGCGGGCACGAAACTGCCCATTTGCGCGAGAATGGCAAGAAGGGCGTTCTGGCGGAGGAAGGTGGACTTACCGCCCATATTGGGGCCGGTGACCAGCCAGAGATGCCCGCCGCCCGAAGCCTCGTCACCGGAGAGATCGGCATCATTGGCGACAAAAGACTTGCCGTCAGCGCGTACCATCTCCTCGACCACCGGATGGCGGCCGGCGGTGATGGCAAAGGCGAGGGAAGTGTCGATCTCGGGGCGCACATAATTGCGGGTGGCGGCGAGATGGGCGAGCGCGGCGGTGACGTCGAGTTCGGCCAGCGCATCGGCCAGGGCACGCAGGGTTGGTGTGTGGTCGAGCACGCCAGTGCGGAGGCGCGCGAAGATTGCGGTTTCAAGCTCGAGTGCGGCGTCGCCGGCGCGGGCGATGCGGCCTTCGAGTTCGGCCAGCTCGGTCGTCGTGAACCGCATGGCATTGACCATGGTCTGGCGGTGAATGAAGCTTTGGCGCAGCGGCTCTTCAAGGAGCTTGGAGCCTTGGGCGGCGGGGACTTCAACGAAAAAGCCCAGCATGCCGTTGTGCCGGATTTTCAAGGCGCGAATATCGGTTTGCGCCACGAGATCGGCCTGGAGCGCAGCGACGACGGCGCGGGTTTCGCGACCGAGGAGGCGCTCGGCGTCGAGCTTGGGTTCATAGCCTTCGCGCACAAAGCCGCCATCTCGGGCCAGCAGCGGCAGCTCGTCGGCGAGAGCGTTGCCCAGCACCGTGGCGAGATCGAGCGGAGCGCCGGAGAGGATGGCGTGCAGCCGCGACAGGGTGGTCGAGCCCTCGATGCCGGCCAGATGGTGGCCGAGCGCGGCGGCGGCGGCGATGGCGCGACCGATGGCAGCCAGATCACGGGGGCCACCGCGCTCGAGCGCCAGGCGGGTCAGCGCACGGGCGAGATCGGGCACCGATTTGAGCTCGGTGCGCAGACGGCCGGTGAGGGTTGGGTCCTGCGCCAGGGCCGCGACGGCGTCGAGGCGCTCATTGATGGCTCGGGCATCGTTGAGGGGGGCGGCGAGACGGGCGGCCAAGAGGCGCGAGCCGGGGGCGGTGACGGTGAGGTCAATGGCGTGGCGAAGCGAGCCGCGCGCTTCACCGCGCTGGGTCTGGTGCAGTTCGAGGGAAGCGCGGGTGGCGCTGTCGATGGCCATGAACTTGCCGGGCGCTTCGCTGGCCGGCGCGCGCAGGGGAACGGCCGCGCCCTTCTGACTATCTTCCGCATAGGCGAGCAGCGCACCCAGCGCCGCGCGGGCGGGACGGGACAGCGAGGTCGGATCGAAGCCTTCGCCGCCCAAAGCCGAACGGATGCGCGCGGTGCCCGCTTCGCTGTCAAAAACGGCCGGGTCGGCTTCGTGGGTGAGCTTGTCCCAGGCAGGGGCCCAAAGATGCTGCTCGCGCAGCAGGAGGCGCGTCGGGGCGCTGACGAGGAGTTCAGCCGGATCGATGCGCGCGAGTTCGTCGGCGAGCTCGGTGGCGGCCAGCTCGAGGGTAAAAGTTTCGCCGGTCGAGATATCGGCCCAGGCGAGAGCGAAATCGGTTTGGCCGTGGCGGACGGCGGCAAGCGCAACGAGAAAATTGGAGCGGCGGGCGTCGAGGTGATCGTCTTCGGTGAGGGTGCCGGCGGTGATAAGGCGCACCACTTCGCGGCGGACCACCGATTTGGCGCCGCGCTTTTTGGCTTCGGCGGGATCTTCCACCTGCTCGCAAATGGCCACGCGGTGGCCAAGCTTGATGAGCTTGTTGAGATAATCATTTGCGGCATGGATGGGCACGCCGCACATGCCGATATCCTGCCCCAGATGCTTGCCGCGCTTGGTGAGGACAATGTTCAAGGCGGCGCTGGCGATCTCGGCGTCCTCGAAGAACAGCTCGTAGAAATCGCCCATGCGATAAAACAGCAAATAGCCGGGATGGTTCGCCTTGATCTCGAAGAACTGAGCCATCATCGGCGTCAGCGCAGGGGCTGGGCCGGTCGGGGCGGGAGAAGTGGGCGATCCGTGCATCAAGCGCTCAAAGGTCCGGGCTCGAAAGCGCGGACCTTAGGGGCTTAGCGGGGCAATGCCAACTGCGGCAGTTTGGATATGCCCGCAAGATTGCCGCTGGGGCGTCAGGCACCCCGGATCAAGGAGGCGGAATCCACCAGCTTGCGATAGAGGTGCCAGGTGGCGTGGCCGAAAATGGGGATCACCAGCGCAAGCCCGACAAAGATGGGGAGCGAGCCCAGGAACAGCCCGGCCCCCACCATGACGCCCCAGGCCAGCATGGGCACCGGGTTGTGCAGCACGGCGCGGAACGAGGTTTCCATTGCCACATAGGCGCCCACGTCCCGATCGAGCAGCAGCGGGAAGGCGATGACGGTGGTGCAAAGGGTGACGAGGGCAAAGCCGGCGCCAAGCAGCGTGCCGGCGACCAGCAGCGTGCGGCCGGCGGGTTCGCCCATGATCTGGGCAAGGAAAGCGTCGAAGGTGCGCGGCGGGGAGGCGCCCAAGAGGGCTTCGTAAAGACCCTGGGCGGCGGTAAGCCAGAGCGTGAACAGCACAAAGAGCATGAGCCCGAGCACGGCAATGGCGCCAATGGCGGGCGAGCGCAGCACGCTCATGGCTTCGCCCCAGGATATCTCCTCGCTCATCTCGAGGCGGCGGCTGACTTCGTAAAGGGGGAGCGCGGCGATAGGGCCGATAAGGGCGAAGCCCCCGATCAGCGGATAAAGCAGCGGCCAGGTGTGAAAGCCGCTCATCCAAACGGTGAGCACGACGCCCACGATCGGGTAGATTACGGCGAGCAGCAGATAATGGCTCGGCTTGGCCCAGAAATCGCTGGCGCCGGCGCGAAGGGCATCAAACAGATCGGCGATGGTGATGGTGCGGATAACCGGCAGGTCGAGCTTGGTGCCCGCGCCGGTCAGAATGTGGAAATTGGCCATGGTGAGGTATCCTCCAATGGAGGCCACATGGCCCGGTGAGAATACCAGCGATGCGTTCAGCGGACCCGCAGCCGCAATAGGATGAGCATAGGGCAGCTGCGACGCGGTGTCGCCCCCATCCGCAAGATGTGAAGGGGCAGGCGGGCGGGGCCACGATGGCGCCCTGCCCTCCCGTCGTTGTGGCGGCTAGACCTCGTAGCGGTCGCTGGCGTGGTGCTCGGGACGATAGATGAAATAATCGAAATCGGCCGGGCGGGCGGTGCCGTTGAGATCCTGGGCGGCGACGCCGACAAAGGCGCCAGTAAAAGAGCCATGGGCCTGGTGACCGCCGCATTCATCCGAAAGGATCGAGGCATCGAGCACGGGGCCGATGGGCTGCAGGGCTTCGCCTTCGAGGGCGTAGTAGAACTGCAAGGCGGCGCCACGGATCGAGAGGGCGAGCTTGACCTTGCCGGTCTGGGGGATCTGCACGGGTTCGGCGGGGAAGCGCAGATTGCCGTCGGGCCAGCTCATTTCCGAGCTCATCAAGAGCAGTTCGCGCTGGCCATCGGAATGGGCGGTGACGGCCAGGTAGAAGAAATTGTAGCGGCTGTAATAGGCGGTGAGGCCCGCCATGGTGCGCTCGTCCACGGGATCGAAGCTGAGCGTGGTTTCGGCATCGTAGGAGAAATGGGTCTGGCGGCGGGCGACGAGAGATTGCTCGAACCAGGAGCCGATGGATTCGCGGCCAAAGAGGCGCAGCTTGCCATCCTCAAGGGCAAAGATGCGCTCAGGCTCGGGGGTGCGCAGCCACTGGAAGTCCTGGTGCAGCTGGCCATCGGCAAAGCTATAGCGCTGCTCGCTCCAATAGGGGGTTTCGTTGCGGGTGCCGGGCACGTCGACGTGGAGAGAGGGCACGGGACCCTGTTTCACGTGAATCCAGTCGTCATCGCCCCAATAGGCTTGCTGGATCGAGGTTTCGCGGCCCAGCACGCAGCGGCGGTTCTGGGTGGTGGGGCGGCCGCCGAGATGAACGAGATAGGTTTTGCCATCCGGAGTGTCGACGAGATCGCCATGGCCGGCGCGCTGG
Source organism: Devosia sp. Z6_126 (assembly GCF_058133495.1). Taxonomy (NCBI): domain Bacteria; kingdom Pseudomonadati; phylum Pseudomonadota; class Alphaproteobacteria; order Hyphomicrobiales; family Devosiaceae; genus Devosia; species Devosia sp. Z6_126. The sequence continues at coordinate 897,226 of NZ_JBYUNO010000001.1, forward strand.
ATGGCGGCAAAGGGCGCATCCTTGGAGGTGAGGATATGCTTGTCCGGGTGGGTTTCGTATTGCCCGTCAATGGTGCGCGAACGGGCAAAAGTGCAGGCATGCTCATAGGCGGTGCCGCCTTCGGCGGTCAGCAGGTAGTACCAGCCATTGCGCTTATAGAGATGGGGGCCTTCGACGAGCTTAAGGTCGGTGCCCTGGTAGATATTGGTGACGCGGCCGACGAGCTTGCCGGCGGCGGGGTCGAATTCCTGGAGCGCAATGCCGGCGAATTTGAGCGGGCGGGTGCGGTGGTCCCAGAGCATGTTGACGAAGTATTTGCGGCCGTCATCGTCGTGGAACAGCGAGGGGTCAAAGCCCGAGGAATTGATGTAGATCGGGTCGGACCAGGGCCCCTCGATCGAGGGGGCGGTGACGATGTAGTTATGCGCGTCCTTGAAGGAGCCGTCCTTGCGCTTGACGTCGGTATAGACGAGCCAGAACAAGCCATCGGCATAGGAAATGTCGGGCGCCCAGACGCCGCAGCTATCGGGATCGCCGCGCATGTCGAGCTGGGTCTTGCGGGTCAGCGGGCGGCAGACCAGGTCCCAGTTGGCGAGGTCGCGGGAATGGTGGATCTGCACGCCGGGGAACCACTCGAAGGTGGAGGTGGCGATGTAATAATCCTCGCCGACGCGGCAGATCGAGGGATCGGGGTTGAAGCCGGGCAGAATGGGATTGGTGATGGTGGGCATGGGTCTTGAGACTCCTGCGCTTCCCGGCCGCTAGGGCGGGATCGAGGCTGCGGGTTTGTCGAGCGACGAAGTCGAAGCGGGAGAGAGGCCGGAACCCCCACCCCCGTTTCCCTCCCCTCAAGGGGGAGGGGAAGGAGAGATCGGGGGCGGGGATGGGTAAGCGAGTTTACTGATGGACCCCCTCCCCCGGCCCCTCCCCTCAAGGGGGAGGGGTGGGATGGCGCCGAGGCTTTGTGCCTCAACTGCCTTAGATGAAGCGGTTGATCAGGTTTTCGAGATATTCCTGGCGGCCCGAGACGGGTTGGGGGTTGAGGTTCTCGGTTTCCACTTTCTGGGCGAGGTCGGCGAGCGACAACTTGCCCGAAAGGATGTCCTGGCCAAGGCCTTCGGTCCAGCCGGCATAGCGCTGGTCGACAGCCTGGTCATAGGTGCCGTCGGCAATGATGGCGGCAGCAGCCTTGAGGCCGCGGGCGAGGACGTCGAGACCGCCGATATGGCCGATCAGCAGATCCTGGGGATCAAGCGACTGGCGGCGGACACGGGCGTCGAAGTTGAAGCCGCCTGACCCAAGGCCACCATTCTTGAGGATCTGCAGGAAGGCCAGGGTCATTTCGCGCGGGTCATTGGGGAACTGGTCGGTATCCCAGCCCGACTGCAGATCGTTGCGATTGGCATCGACCGAACCCAGCATGCCCAGCGACGCGGCCAGCGCCAGTTCGTGCTCGAAGGAATGGTTGGCAAGGAAGGCGTGCCCGACTTCGATGTTGCACTTCACACGGGTTTCGAGACCGTACTTCTTGAGTAAGCCGTAAACGGTGGCGACGTCGAAGTCGTACTGGTGCTTGGATGGCTCCTGCGGCTTGGGCTCGATCAGGATCTGGCCCGTAAAGCCGATCTTGTCGGCATGATCAATCACGAGATGGAGGAACCGGGCCATCTGGTCCTGCTCCTGGCCGATCTTGGTGTTGAGGAGGGTTTCATAGCCCTCGCGACCGCCCCAGAGCACATAATTGGCGCCACCCAGTTCATGGGTGAGTTCGAGCACGTTCTTCACCTGGCCGGCGGCATAGGCAAAGATCTCGGGATCGGGATTGGTGGCGGCGCCCGCCATGTAGCGGCGGTTCGAGAAGAGGTTGGCCGTGCCCCAAAGGAGCTTGGTGCGGCTCGTTTCCATCTTCCTGGCAAAGATCTCGCCGATGGCGCGCACATTGCGGTTGGATTCGGCGAGGGTTTCCCCTTCGGGGGCGATATCGGCATCGTGGAAGCAGAAGAAGGGCGCGTCGAGCAATTCGAAGAGCTCGAAGGCCACGTCCGCCTTCATCTTGGCGCCGTCCATGCCGCGATCGAACCAGGGGCGATCATAGGTGCGGCCGCCAAAGGGGTCGCCGCCTTCATAGGCAAAGGTGTGCCAATAAGCGATGGCGGGACGGATATGGTCTTCCATCCGCTTGCCGGCGACCATCTCGTCCTTGTTGTAATGGGTATAGGCGAGCGGATTGGTGCTCGACGGGCCTTCATATTTGACGGGCGAAATGCCCTTGAAGAAATCAGTCACGTACGTGCCTCCTCGATGGCGGGATAAAGCGCGCGGTAGCGCTGGTATTGCTCGGTATAGGCAGCCGACAAACGGGCGTCGGGTGCAATGACGGTCTTGATGGCGGGCATGGTCATCACCTCGGCGGGGTTGGCGCCGGTGGCCGCGCAGAGCCCGAGACGGGCGGCGCCCAACGCACCGCCGAAATCGCCATCTTCAGGCAGGGCGATCTCGGTGTTGAGATTGGTGGCGATCATCTTGAGCCAGAGCGCGGAGCGGCTGCCGCCGCCAACGGCGATCAGCCGGTTGATCTGGGTGCCGGCATCCTCAAGGACGCGCTGGCAGTCGCGCACGGCAAAGCTGACCCCTTCCATCACCGCCTGGGCGAGCCGGGCCGGATCGGAGCGATGGGAAAGGCCAACAAAGGAGCCGCGGGCGCCGGCATTGTTGTGCGGCGTGCGTTCGCCCGAGAGATAGGGCAGGAAGATCTCCTCGCCCGGGCCCGTGAAACCGGCTTCGGCAGCGCCGGCCAGGGCGGCGGGCTTTTGGCCGGTGATGTGCCCGAGCCAGTTGAGCGAGTCGGTCGCCGAAAGGATCACGCCCATCTGGTGCCAGGTGTCGGGAACGGCATGGCAAAAGGCATGCACGGCGCCCGAGGTGTTGGGGCGGAACTTGTCGTTAGATACGAACAGGACGCCCGAGGTGCCGAGCGACACAAAGCCCTCGCCCGGGCGGATGGCGCCGATACCGCAGGCCGCGGCGGCATTGTCGCCAGCGCCGCCAGCCACCACCACATCGCCCGACATGCCCCAGCGGGCAGCGAGCTCGCGCTTGAGGATGGCGGAGGGGGCGGAGCCTTCAACGAGGCGCGGCATGTGGGAACGATCAAGGCCGGTGACGGCCAGCAGCTCGTCGGACCAGTCGCGCCGGCCGACATCGAGCCAGAGCGTGCCCGAGGCATCGCTCATGTCTTCGATATAGTCGCCGGTCAGCAAGAGGCGCACATAGGCCTTGGGGAGCAGCACCTTGCGGATACGCGCATAGACCTCGGGCTCATGCTTGCGGACCCAGGCGATCTTGGGCGCGGTGAAACCGGGCATGGCGATGTTGCCCGCAATGTCGCGCAGGGTGGGGAGCGCCGCTTCCATTTCGGCGCATTCGGCGGCCGAGCGCCCGTCATTCCACAAAATGCAGGGGCGCAGAACCACATCGTCTTCCCCCAGCAGCGTGGCGCCATGCATGTGACCGGAGAGGCCAATGCCGCGCACGGCGGCGAGCTCGCTCCCGTGGCTTTGGCTCAGCCCATCAAGGGCGGCCTGGGTTGCTGCCCACCAATCGGCGGGGTTCTGTTCGGACCAGCCAGGATGGGGGCGGGTCGGCTCGGGGGAAGGCGCGGTGGCGTCGCCGATGGGACGGCCTGCCGCATCGATCAGCATCACCTTGACACCGGAGGTGCCGATATCAATGCCAAGGAAGTTGGTCATGAGGAACGTACCTCACAATTTGGCAAGCGTGAAAACACGAAAGTCCCTCCCCTGCCCGTTTGGGCGATGCCGAATTTTGGATCGGCTGCTGTGTTAGCGCAGATTGTCGCGCAGGAATATCCCAATTTCAATGGGGTCAGTGGTGACGGGTGCGGCACTGCCAAGGGCACATTGCTGGGCAGCGCGCAGCGCTTCGCGGATTTCGTGATCGGGATTTTGATCCAGCACCACATCGATCGCCCCCGAATCAAGCCCGGCGCGGGTAGCGGGCGTCAGCTCATGGGCAATGACGCGCACGGCGCGGGCGCGCTCGGAGGCAGCGAGCGCCGCCACGAGCCCGGCATTGCCGGCGCCAAGATTATAGATGCCGGCCAGATCGGGATGCTCGGCCAAAAGCCGGGCGGCAACCGCCTCTGCCTGGGCGGGCTCGTCATGGCTTTCAAGGGGGCCAAGCAGTTGCAAGCCCGGAAACTCGCGGGCGAGGACGGCACCAAAACCATCGAGGCGGTCGCGATGATCGCGCAGCGCGAGCGAGCCGGCAATGACGCCGATGGCTCCCTTCGGGCAGAACCGGCCCATGAGGGAGGCGGCGGTGCGGCCGGCCGCGAGATTGTCGATGCCGATGAAATGGCGGCGGGCGGAATTGGGCAGATCCGACACGAGGGTGACAACGGCGACGCCGCGGCGGCTGGCCCGCTCGACGGCAGCGAGCACTGACGGGGTTTCGCTGCCCACGATCACGGCGCAATCGCAGGTGGCGGGCTCGAGGCCATCGAGGGCACGGGCCAGTCCTTCGGGATCAAGGGGACGCAGGCGCCGCAGTTCGAGCGCCAGCCGCTCGCCCGCGCTGGATTGGGCCCGCCGCTCCACCGCGCCCGCCAGGCTGCCCATGAATTCATTGGAGCCGGCGGGCAGCAGGAAAACGACGCGCAGATCGCGGCCGCGCGCCAGCAGGGAAGCCGAGAGATCGCGCTGAAAACCGATGGCGGCCATGGCCGCTTCCACCTTTTGCGCGGTGATGGGGCGCACGCCGGGGCGATTGTTGAGCACGCGATCAACCGTGGCCAGCGACACGCCCGCGGCGCGCGCCACATCATGAACCGTTGCCCGGCGCCTCGATCCGATCTCGTTCACTGCCCTTGTCTCCAAACCGGGCGAGACACTGCGGAGGGCAGCCGGTTAGGTCAAGTGTTTGGTCAAGTGCGCCGTTGCAGGGGTGAACGCAAACCGGCTAAAGCAGGGCGCAAAGGGAGAGGCGCATGAGCATAGCAGTTAGCGAATTCGGCCAGTTCAACGGCAAGCGCGTGGATCAATATCATCTGCGCAGCGATACGGGGGTCGAGATCGACATTATCGGCTATGGCGCGGCGGTGCGCGACTGGCGGGTGCCGGTGGCGGGGGGCCTGCGCTCGGTGGCGCTGGGGTTCGACAGCTTCGAGCCCTATCCCGAGCATAGTCCGCATTTCGGCGCGATCACGGGGCGGGTGGCCAACCGGATCGTGGGCGCATCCTTTGATCTTGATGGGCAGCATTACCAATTGCCGGTCAATGAGGGCAATATTCACCTGCATGGCGGGCCCGAAGGGCTGGGGCGCCAGGTCTGGGCCGGCGAGGTCGACAGTGCCGGCAACAGCGTGCGGTTCACCCTCCACAGCCCCGACGGGGCGATGGGGTATCCGGGCAATGTGGATTTTGCCGTGACCTATCGGCTGGTGGGCAATCGCCTGCGCACCGAGTTCGAGGCAACCCCGGACCGGCGCACGCCGATCAGCCTCGTGCAGCATCAGTACTGGAATTTGGGCACCGACCCGCTGGTGCTGGACCATTGGGTGCAGATCCCCTCGAGCGCCTATACGCAGCTGGGGCCCGATCTGTGCCCCACCGGCGCCATCCTGCCCTCGCGCGGCACGCAATATGACCTGCGCGCGGGGCGCATCCTGCGCGACGCAGCGGGCGCGCCGATCGACTATGACATCAATCTCGTGCTCGACACCGGCCGCGATCTCGCCGACCCGATCGCGACCGTGCGCGGGCCAGACGGGGCGCTTACACTCCAATTATGGAGCGACCGGCCGGGCCTGCAGTTCTATAACGGGGTGATGACCAATGTGGCGGTGCCCGGGTTGAACGGTCGCCGCTATCCCAAGCATTCCGGGTTTTGCCTCGAGGACCAGATGTTCCCCGATGCCTTGCACAACCCGCATTTCCCCTCGATCATCCATGGGCCCGACAAGCCATACCGGCATTGGTGCGAGATCGAGATCGGCTGACGCACACCACCCGTCCTGACACTGGCTGTCAGGACCAAAGCGCAACATCCCTTCCGCACCAAGCGGGAGGGCCGGGGATGGAGAACACAAGCTGGACAAGACCGAGCGGTTGTTTTCGATCATGGATGCGCTGCGCCGGCACCGCCGGCCGGTTACCGCCGCGGCGCTCGCCGAGGAGCAGGGCGTTTCAGTGCGCACGCTTTATCGCGATGTGCAGACCCTTATCGGGCTGGGCGCGCCGATCGCGGGAGAAGCGGGGATCGGCTATATGCTAAAACCCGGATTTTTCCTGCCCCCGCTGATGTTCACGCCCGAAGAGCTGGAAGCGCTGGTGCTGGGCGCGCGCTGGGTGCAGGCGCAGCCCGATGACGGGCTGGGGCTCGCGGCCAAGAACGCGCTGGCGAAAATCGCGACGGCCTCACCCGAGGATCTGCGCGACCGCATCAATGATACGGGCCTCTGGCCCGTGGCGCTGTGGCGCGAGCGCGAGCCGCTGCCCATTCTTGGGGACGTGCGCATGGCGATGCGCTGCGAAAAGGCGCTGCGGATCAACTATGCCGATGAAGCGGGCCAGCGTACCGAGCGGGTGATCTGGCCGGTGCAGGTGGCGTTTTTCGAGGGCAAGCAGACGGTGGCGGCCTGGTGCTGCCTGCGCGAAGCGTTCCGTAATTTCCGCACCGACCGGATTTTGGCGCTCGAGCTCACCGAGGAGCGCTATGGCCGCCGGCGCGCGGCGCTGGTGCGCGAATGGCAGGCGCTCTGGGAAGAGCATTACCCCGACTGGGAAGCCAAGTGGGAACACTAGGGCAACAGACTCGCCCCTCCACGCGGTGCTACAAGCCCAAGCGCCAAAGCGGCCAGAGCCAGCAGATGCAGCAGGGCAATGCCAGCTGTCGCCAGAACGAAGCTCGGCTTGCGGGTTTTATGGCGGAACCGCTGCTGCGCCACGAGGCCACCGATTATGCCGCCGCACAGATCAATAGCATGGAGGGCGCCTTCGCTGACCCGCCACTCACCGGCTTGAGCGGCCAGCTTGTCCTTGTGGTAGAGGTGAAAAGACAGGGCGCTCGCGGCGAAATAAACCGCCGCTGACCAGACGGGGAGTGCGGCCCGGGCGAGCGCCAAGGCAACCAAGGCGGTCAGCAGGATGGCGGCAACGGTTCTGAGCCCAGGCGCTGGCTTTGGCGGAGGGGCGGGAGGCAGCCGCTTCGATTGACGGCTCGCCGTTTTTGTCTGCGGTTTTCGGGCGGGCGGGCGTTTGATGGGCGACCTTCCCGGTTGATCGCTGGGCATTGAGGCTCCCCTTTGCCCTAGCCATAGCCGCGATGCAGTTAAGCAAATATCAGCGCGACTTACGCTGCGGCCAAGTTGACGCGGTAGCTCAGGGCTTCGGCGATATGAGGGCGGGCGACGCGGTCGACGCCGGCGAGGTCGGCCAGGGTGCGCGCGACCTTGAGCACGCGGTGATAGGCGCGGGCGGAAAGGTTGAAGCGTTCGGCCGCCTGGAACAGGAGCTTGCGGCTGTCGCTATCGGGGTTGACCACGGTTTCGATCAGGGTGGGGCCGGCAGCCGCATTGGTGTAGATGCCAGGCGCGCCGTGTTCGAGGAAGCGCTGGCGTTGCCGCTCGCGGGCGCGCTCGACGCGTTGGGCGACGACGCTGGAGGCTTCGGCGGGTTCGGCGGGGGCAATAAGATCGGCGGCGCTGACGGCGGGCACGTCGATGCGGATATCGATGCGGTCGAGAAAGGGCCCGGACACGCGAGCCTGGTAATCATTGGCGCAGGCGGCGCCGCGCTTGCAGGTGTGGCCGGGCGTACCGGCGAGACCGCATTTGCAGGGGTTCATCGCCGCAATCAGCTGGACGCGCGAGGGATAGGACACGCGGGCATTGGCGCGGGCGATGACGGTTTCGCCCGCTTCAAGCGGCTGCCGCAGGGAATCGAGGACCTGGGGCGCGAATTCGGCGAGTTCGTCGAGAAACAGCACGCCATTATGAGCAAGGCTGACTTCACCCGGGCGGACGCGCAGGCCACCGCCGACCAGCGCCGCCATGGACGCAGAATGGTGCGGGGCACGGAAGGGACGACGATCGGAAATGGCACCCCCGGCCAGTTCGCCCGCGATGGACTGGATCATCGAGATATCGAGCAGTTCGCGCGGATTGAGCGGGGGCAGGATGGAGGGCAGACGGGCCGCCAGCATCGATTTGCCGGCGCCGGGCGGGCCGATCATCAGGAGGTTGTGCCCGCCGGCAGCGGCGACTTCGAGGGCGCGGCGGGCGACGAGTTGCCCGCGCACTTCGCTCAAATCTGGCAGGCCGCCATTGGTGAGGTGCTTGCGCGGCAGTGGCCGCGGGGCGCGCTGATGGCCGGTCAGGTGATTGACCAAGGCCAAGAGGCTTTCTGCCGCGACGATGTCGATGTCTTCCCCGGCCCAAGCGGCTTCGGGGCCGCAGGCTTCGGGGCAGATGATGCCAAGGTCGCGGGCACCGGCGGCAATAGCAGCAGGGAGGATGCCATTTACGGGAGCGAGGCGGCCATCGAGCCCCAGTTCGCCCAGGGCAAGGAAACCTTCCAGCGCATCCTGCGGAATGGCGCCGATCGCGGCCATCAGCCCCAGGGCGATAGGCAAATCATAATGGCTGCCTTCCTTGGGCAGGTCGGCGGGAGCGAGATTAACGGTGATGCGCTTGGGCGGCAGGCTGAGGCCCGAGGCGAGCAGCGCGGCATAAACGCGTTCGCTCGACTCCTTGACCGCCTTGTCGGGCAAACCGACCATGAGAAACTTGGGCAGGCCTGGCGCAATCTGCACCTGGACATCGACCGGCACCGCCTCGATGCCCTGAAAAGCCACGGTCGCAACCCGGGTTACCATGTACGCCATTCCCCCAGAACAGGAGGAGGCTAGCAGAGCACTGCCGCTCCAACAAGAACGTTCAGCGAACATTAAATAGGGGTTAACCACGAGGCGCCGGATTGGAGTTAACGCAAGCTTCCCTTAACCGCGCCATGTTGAATGAAAGGCTCGCCTGGTCGTACACGAGTATATTCATGCCCCCAGTCTGCGCGCGCCGTTTTTCTTCCATGCTCAAGGGCGCCGCAATGGCGGCAATGGTGGTGCTGCTTGCCGCGTGCGCGAGCGGCGGTGGACTTTATGGCCCGATCGACGGGGACAACCGGCCTCATGCCGGAGTGGACCGGGCGCGCAAAATGCCGATCCAGGGGATCGATGTGGCGCGTTACCAATCCCATATCGACTTTTCGACGGCGCTGCGCTCGGGCATCGCCTTTGTGTTCATGAAGGCTACGGAAGGAAAGGATTACATCGATCCGAACTTCCGCCGGAACTGGGCGGCCGCACGCGATGCGGGCATGCCGCGCGGCGCCTACCACTTCATGACCTGGTGCTCGCTTGCCTCCGAGCAGGCGCAGTGGTTCATCGCCAATGTGCCCAATGATCCCGATGCGCTGCCGCCCGTTCTGGATCTGGAGTGGAACAATCATTCCTCGTGCAAGGTGAAGCCATCGCGGGCCGATGCGCTGGAAAAGATCCGGGTGATGCTGGCGGCAATGGAAGCCCATACCGGCAAGCTGCCCATCATCTATACCGACATGAACTTCCACCGCGACGTGCTGGATGGGGAGTACTTCCCCAACGCGTTCTGGTTGCGCTCCACGGCTGCCGAGCCGCATGAGCGCTATCGTAATCGCGGCTGGACGTTCTGGCAGTGGACGCAGACTGGCGTCGTGCCCGGCATCCGAGGTGAAGTGGACCGCAACGCCTTTTACGGTGATCGGAATGACTGGATCAATTTCCTGATGACGGGCTGCGATCCACGCTCATTTGCCGCCCTCGCCCCGACTGGCCGGTGCCGCGTCTACAAATAGGGCGCCGTCACTTGTCAGCCGCGGTGGCGAGGACTAGATTCCAGCCCGTCTTCCGGGCTCAGCCCGGCGCAGAGGAGAACAGCCATGGCTAAAGGTCAGATGCGCAGCAACAAGGAAGCCAAGAAGCCCAAAAAGGACAAGCTGGAAACAGCAAAGCCGATCACGGGCCTTGGTAGCGGCAGCACCGGCAATACCGGCAAGAAGTAAGCATGCCGAGCAAATGCGAATGAGCGACTGGCACAAGGCCGGTCGCTTTTTTGTTGTTGGGGGCTGCAACGGGGGCCAGCAGCGCGAGCGCCTGAATCGGCGCCACGGGCGCGAGCGCCGGGAATGGGCGCCGCGGGCGCGAGCGCCCAAAGAAGGGGCGCCGCGGGATTAGCTGGCCAAGGGGCGGAAGATGCCGCTCGAGGCAATGCCATCAAAGATGAACTGCACCGCCAGGGCCGACAGCAGCACGCCGACCACGCGTGACACCACATGGGCGCCGGTGACACCCAGCAAGCGCTGGATGGGGATGGCGAGACGCAGCATCACATAGGTCAGCAGCAAGATGGTGAGCAGGCCCGCGATCACCGCGGCGTCCTTGACGTAATCGCCTTCCGAACCAGCGATGAGCAGGATCACGGCGCTGATGGCGCCGGGCCCGGCGATCAATGGGGTGGCGAGAGGAAAGACGGAAATGTCGGCGCGGTCGCGCGCTTCGATATCTTCCTCGGTGGTGGTGGAGGTGCCGCCAGATGAGCGAGCGAACACCATGTCGATGGCGATGAGGAGCAGCAGCACGCCGCCGGCCGTGCGCAGTGCCGGCAAGGTAATGCCGAAGAGCGCAAGGAGCGGTTCGCCGAAGAGCGCGAAAAAGAGCAGGATCAATCCGCCGATCAGCACCCCGCGAAGCGCCAGGCGGCGCCGCTCGGGCGAGGAGGTGTCGCGCGTGAGCGCCAGGAACACCACGGCCAGATCGGCTGGACCGATGGTGGCGAAAAACGTAGTCACCGCCAGCAGATAGGTATCGACCGGCATCAGCACACCGCCCTCAAGTTAAGTCGCACGATCAGCGGCGGCGCCGTTCGATGGCATCGAGGATCATCACCGCAATATCGGGACCGCCAAAGCGCTTGATCTCGCGAATGCCGGTGGGCGAGGTGACGTTGATTTCGGTGAGGTAGTCGCCGATCACGTCGATGCCGACAAAGATCATGTCGCGCTCCTTGAGCGCGGGGCCGATGGCAGCGCAGATCTCGCGCTCGCGGGCGGTGAGTTCGGACAATTCCGGGCGGCCGCCCACATGCATGTTGGAGCGCGATTCCCCTTCGGCGGGAATGCGGTTGAGGCCTGCGACGGGTTCGCCATCGATGAGGATGATGCGCTTGTCGCCCTTGCGGACATCGGGCAGGTATTTCTGCACCATGAAGGGTTCGCGAAAGCTGAGCTCAAACAGCTCGATCAGGGAGGCAAGGTTATGGTCGCCCTCCTGGAGGAAGAAGACACCCGCGCCGCCATTGCCGTAAAGGGGCTTGAGAATGATGTTGCCATGCTCCTGGCGGAAGGCGCGGATCATCTCGCGATCGCGCGTCACGAGGGTAGGTGGCATCAGCTCGGGAAAGTCGGTAACGAGGATCTTTTCGGGCGCATTGCGCACCGCGGCGGGCGGATTGACCACGAAGGTTTCCGGGTGCAGCCGCTCGAGAATATGGGTGATGGTGGTGTAGTTCATGTCGAAGGGCGGATCCTGGCGCATCAGGATCACATCCTGCTCGCCCAGATCGAGGCGCGTGAACTCACCCAGCTTAAAGTGTTCGCCCTTGGGCTTGTCGAAGACCTCGACCGGTGAGGCGAGGGCGGAAACGGTGGTGCCGCGCAGGCCGAGCGTGTCGGGTGTATAATATACCAGCGCATGGCCGCGCGCCTGAGCTTCGAGCATCATGGCAAAGGTGGAGTCGCCGGCGGGATTGATGCTGGCAATGGGGTCCATCTGGACGGCGATCTTGAGTGACATGCAGAGGTCCTAGGAAGCGTCGAAAGCGTTGATGTGATGGCGCGGCCAAGCCCAGGGCGCAAGGAAAATCACGTCAAAGCGCAGATTGGCCTGGGCATAGGCGGGGTGGCGCGAGAGCCAGTAGTGGGCGGCGCGGCTGATGCGGGCCTGGTTGACCTGGGTGAGCGCCTCGCCTTCCTGGCCCCGCGACGCACGCGCCTTGACCTCGACAAAGACCGTGGTGCCCCAACGCTGGGCGATCAAGTCGACTTCGCCGAGCGGGGTTTTGTGGCGGCGGGCAAGAATGCGGTAGAGCTTGAGCTGGAGAAAGAGCGCGGCCAGGGCTTCAGCGCGTTCGCCCCCGCGGTTGGCGCGCTGGCGGGCGCGGCTGGGCTCAGTCGGTGGCTTTAAGGGCGAGGGCGGCATCATAGACCTCCTTGCGCTTGAGCCCAAAGCGGGCGGTGACGGCGTCAACCGCGGCGCGGAGGGGCTGGTCGGCCATTTCGGCAAGGAGCGCGGCCTGCCAATCGGCCGCGTCGGGGGCCGCAGCTTCGGCCGCACCGGCGACAACGATAACGGCTTCGCCCTTGGTATCGCCTTCGGCGAAGCTCGCGGCGAGTTCGGCCAGAGTGCCGCGTTGCACGCGTTCGAAGCGCTTGGTGAGCTCGAGGGCGACGGCGGCCTGCCGATCAGGGCCGAGCGTTTGAGCCATAGCAGCCAAAGTGTCGTCGAGGCGGCGCGGGGATTCGTAGAACACCAGAGTTTCACGTGAAACCGAAAGGGACGCGAGCGCAGTAGCGCGAGCGCCCGCCTTGGCCGGCAAAAAGCCGTGAAAGGCAAAGGCGTCGGTCGGCAGGCCCGCGACGACAAGAGCGGAAAGAAGTGCTGAGGCGCCGGGGACGGCAAAGACCGGCAGGTCGGCGGCGGCCAGGGCGCGGATCAGGGGAAAGCCGGGATCGGAAAGCAAGGGCGTGCCGGCGTCGGAAATCAGCGCCAGGGCTTCGCCGGCGGCGATGCGCGCAACGATGTCGTCCGCCTTGGCGCGTTCATTATGTTCGTGTAGCGCCACGCGGCGGGTCTTGATGCCGTAGTGATCGAGCAGTCGCGCCGACATGCGCGTGTCTTCGCACAGTACCGCGGCTGCGGCGGCGAGGGTTTCAAGGGCGCGGATGGTGATGTCGCGCAGATTGCCGATAGGGGTGGCAACGACGTAAAGGCCGGGCGCCAAGGGTGGGGCCTCGAGCTTGGTGCCGGCGATGAAGAACTCTGAACTCATGGGTGCAAGGCTAGCACGCAGAAGCGCGCCACCCAATCGCTAAGCGGCAAGATCGGCAACGACGGCGTCGAGCACCGGCCAGCCGCGATCGGTGACGCGGATATTGCCGTTGGGCAGGGTTTCCACAAAGCCATAGCCCTTGAGATCCTCGATCTGGCGCTGGCTGATGCGGCGCCCCGACAGCGCGGTGAAGCGCTGGGGCGATATGCCTTCCTTGAGGCGCAGGCCCATGACGAGGAATTCGTCGCCCTGCTCTTCCCAGGTCAACACATCATCGGTGACGAGGCCATGGCCCTGCGCCAGCACCTTTTCCTGCCACTTGAAGGGCAGCTTTTCGGCGGCGGTGGCGTGGCGCTGGTTGTTGATCAAGAGGCGCCCATGCGCGCCGGGGCCGATGCCGGCATATTCGCCATAGCGCCAGTAGAGCATGTTGTGCTGGCTTTCCTGGCCGGGGCGGGCGTGGTTGGAAATCTCGTAGGCGGGCAGGCCGGCCGAAGCCGTCAGTTCCTGGGTCAGCTCATAAAAATCGGCGGAAAGATCCTCATCGGGCATGATGAGCTTGCCGGCGCGATGCAGGTCGAAATAGCGCGTGCCCTGCTCGATGGTGAGCTGATAGAGCGAGATATGGCCACGCGCGAGCCAGAGGCCTTCCTTGAGCTCGTCCTCCCAATCCTCGAGGGTTTGGCCGGGGCGGGCATAGATCAGATCAAAGCTCGAGCGATCAAAGATCGACTGGGCGATGCGCACGGCAGCGATGGCTTCATCGACGGTGTGGCGGCGGCCGAGGTCGGCCAGCGGCTTGTCGCGCAGGGACTGCACGCCGAGCGAGACACGGTTGATGCCGGCGGAACGAAAACCCTTGAAGCGATCGACCTCGACGCTGGTGGGATTGGCTTCGAGCGTGATCTCGGCGCGTGGCTCGACCGTCCAATGGGCGGCGATGGTGTCGAGAATGGTGCCGACGGCCCAGGGGCTCATCAGCGAGGGGGTGCCGCCGCCAAAAAAGATCGACTGCACGACCCGGCCGGGAGTGAGGCTGGCGGTATGGGCAATCTCGCGCTGATAGGCGGCGACAAAGGCCTGCTCATCGAGTGGGCCGCGATGCACATGGGAATTGAAATCACAGTAAGGGCACTTGGCCGCGCAAAAGGGCCAGTGCACATAAACGCCAAAGAGGTCGTTACGGCTCATGCGGCAGCCCCCTCATGTGGGTTGGTGGCGTGGCAGCGATTGGCGGGCACGCGATCAAGCCTGCTCAATTTGGCCCTCGACGAATTTGGCAAAGGCGCGGGCACGGTGGGAGAGACCCTCCTGCCCCGGAGCCCAGCCATGTTTGACGCTCGAGGGCATTTCGCCAAAGGTGGCGTCAAAGCCTTCGGGCATGAAGACGGGATCAAAGCCGAAGCCGACATCGCCGCGTGGCGGCCAGACCAGGGTGCCATCGATGCGGCCCTCGTAGAGGGCGTCGCGGCCATCGGGATGGGCGAGGCAAAGCGTGGCGCGGAAGGAGCCGTGGCGCTGGGCCGGGGTGGTGGCATTGGCAGCCTGAAGGGCATCCTCGACGCGCTTCATGCCGTGATTGAAATCGCGATTAGGGCCAGCCCAATTGGCGGTGTAGACGCCGGGATCGCCGCCCAGCGCATCCACGCACAGGCCCGAATCATCGGACAGGGCCAGCATATTGGCGGCGCTCGCGGCGGCATGGGCCTTGATGCGGGCGTTTTCGGCAAAGGTGGTGCCGGTTTCATCGGGTTCGGGCAGATCAAGCTGCGCGGCCGAGATCAGCTCGAGCCCGAAGGGGGCAAACAATTCCCGGAACTCGGCCAGCTTGCCGGCATTGTGCGACGCCAGCACGAGGCGGTCACCAGCGCGAAGACGGGGAATGGCGCTCATTTGGGGGATCCTTGCCGGGCCTTGGTGCGCCCGGCCGAGGGGCGGGCGGATTGATCAAGGGCGCGCGCCACGTCATGCCAGATCGGGCAATTGGTGCCGGGCGTGCTGCGGCGGCTCGCCTGGGGGGCAGTCGTGGCGGCGCCGCTTTTCTTGCGGAAAAACAGGTTCATGCTTGCAGTGCTGCTGTTTGAAGGCGGGTGAGTTCGGCGATGCCGGTTTCGGCCAGGCCCATGAGCTGGTCGAGCTCGTCGCGGCTGAACGGGGCGCCTTCGGCGGTGCCCTGAATTTCCACGAACTTGCCCGAGCCGGTCATGACGAAATTGGCATCGGTATGGGCTTCGACATCTTCAAGATAATCGAGATCGAGCACCGGGGTGCCGCGATAGATGCCGCAGGACACGGCGGCCACGGAATCGCGCAAGGCCGGACCGCGGGTAAGCTTGCGCTCGTCCATCCAGCGGATGGCATCGGCAAGCGCGACATAGGCGCCGGTGATGGCGGCGGTGCGGGTACCGCCATCGGCTTCGAGTACGTCGCAATCGAGGGTGACCTGGTTTTCGCCCAGCATGGGGAGATCCACCACGGCGCGCAGCGAGCGACCGATCAGGCGCTGGATTTCCTGGGTGCGGCCCGATTGCTTGCCGGCAGTCGCTTCGCGGCGGGTGCGCGAGCCGGTGGCGCGGGGCAGCATGCCGTATTCGGCAGTGACCCAGCCCTGGCCCTTGTTGCGCAGCCAGCCCGGCAGATTGGTTTCCACCGAAGCGGTCACCAGAACCTTGGTGTCGCCGAACGAGACAAGGCAGGATCCCTCGGCTTTCAGCGAAACATTGCGCTCGATGGAAATCGCGCGCATCTGGTTGGGTTCGCGTCCGGAAGGGCGCATAGGCAATCACCTTGGCAGTAAAAAACAGTTAACCGCCTCTTAACCCTCTCTGCAGGTCCTCACAAGCCGGGCTGGCTTGGCGAATGGCCGCAATGCCCCTAAATGAATGGGGAGGGTTAAAGCCGACAATTTGAACGAATATGATGGTCAAGCCACCCGAAGACTTTCTCGCCGTCCTCAATACGCGCAGCCAAGACATCTTCCGGCGCATCGTGGAACGCTATCTCGACACGGGCCAGCCGGTGGGTTCGCGTGATCTCAGCCGCATGCTGCAACTGGGCCTGTCGCCCGCTTCGGTGCGCAATGTGATGGCCGATCTCGAGGATCTCGGGCTGATTGCCGCACCCCATGTTTCGGCGGGGCGCGCGCCCACCCAGGAAGGCCTGCGGTTTTTCGTTGATGCCATGCTCGAAGTGGGCGCGGTCGATGAGCGCGAGCGTAGCCGCATCGCCCAGCACATCGCCGAAACCGCGCAGGGCGGGCAGGTGGAAGACCTCCTCGCCGAGGCCAGCCAGCTGCTGTCGGGGCTAAGCCAGGGCGCGGGCGTGGTGATCGCGACCAAAGCGGATATGGTGCTCAAGCACATCGAATTTGTCCGGCTCGACCAAGCTCGCGCGATGGCGATCCTGGTGGGGGAGGACGGGCAGGTGGAAAACCGCATCCTGCCCCTGCCCCCCGGCCTGACCGCCAGTGCACTGCAACAGGCCAGCAATTACCTTGCCCATCATGTGGTAGGACGCACCATTGCGGAAGCGCGCAAGGCGCTAGGCGAGCAGCGCGCCGAGCAGCGGGCGGAACTGGACGAGCTGACCCAAAAGCTGGTTGATTCCGGGATCGCGACACTGAGCCAGCCATCGCCGGCGGCGCAGCCCACGGTGATCGTGCGGGGTCGGGCCAATCTGTTGAATGACACCATGGCGTCCGAAGACATGGCGCGCATGCGCCAGCTATTCGACGAACTCGAAAGCAAGGACGGGTTGCTGGAACTCTTGGGAGATGCGGAAAACGCCCAGGGCGTGCGCATTTTTATCGGCTCGGAAAACAAGTTGTTTTCCCTTTCGGGATCTTCGGTGATCCTGAGCCCCTACAAGGACGCCAATGACAAGGTGGTGGGCGTGCTTGGGGTTATCGGGCCGACGCGGCTCAATTATGCCCGTATCGTGCCGGTGGTGGACTATACCGCCAATGTCATCACCTCGATGATGGCGCGCAAGGGGCGCGGCTAGGGAGGGTTGAAAAAGCCGGTGCATTGACCGATATCGGGGGCAAATTCATTCCCAATGCGAAAGCTTGCCCTTATGAGCGACGAAAACACCTCGCCCAGCGAAGAATTCGAGATCGAAACGCCCGTACCGGAAAGCGAAGTGGATCCCGTGGAAGCCTTGCGCGCCGAGAATGCCGAGCTCAAGGACCGGGTGCTGCGCACGGCAGCGGAAATGGAAAACCTGCGCAAGCGCATGGAACGCGATATTGCCGATACGCGCTCCTATGCCATTTCGGGGTTTGCCCGCGACATGCTCTCGGCCACCGATGCACTGAGCCGGGCGCTGATGGTGCTGCCGCCCGAAGCGCGCGAATCGGGCGATGCCACGACCAAGTCCCTGATCGAGGGCATCGAGATGACCGAGCGCGAAATGCAGCGCCTGCTGGCCAAGCATGGCGTCAAGCCGATCGAAGCCGAAGGGCAGAAGTTCGATCCGCACAAGCACCAGGCGATGTTTGAAGTGCCCGATCCCAGCCATCCCGAAGGGACGGTGGTGCAGGTAGTGCAGACCGGCTTTGCCATCGGCGATCGCGTGCTGCGCCCGGCGATGGTTGGTGTGGCCAAGGGTGGCCCACGCGCCGCAGAAGGCGCCGAAACGGTTGATAAATCAGCCTGAGTGTTCAGGTACGGTTCTGGAAAATCCCCGCTTTGGCGGGGATTTTTGTTTGTAGGGATGGTGAGGGCCCGTTACCCCAAAATATCCCTGCTCATCAGGCGGCCGATGCCGGCGGCACCCATCTGGGTCCAGGCTTGTTGCAGTGAACCATTGCTGTCGATGGCGCGGCTGGCGTCTTCGATCACGCTGACATCGAGGCCCGCCTCGGCGGCATCGAGCGCGGTCCAGGCGACGCAGAAATCGGTGGCGAGACCCGCAACATAGATCTTGGCGAGACGCCGTTCGGCGAGATAGCCGCCAAGGCCGGTGCGGGTGCGGCGGTCGGCTTCCTGGAAGCCGGAATAGGAATCGACGCCGCGGTTATAGCCTTTGCGGATAGTCAGCTGCGCATGGGGAATATCGAGATCGGCCGAAATCTGCGCCCCATGGGTGTCCCAAACGCAATGGTCGGGCCACAGGACCTGGGTGCCATAGGGCAGCTCGATGGTTTGGAAGGGTTGGGTGCCGGGATGCTGGCTGGCAAAGGAGATGTGATCGGCGGGGTGCCAGTCCTGGGTCAGCACCACATGGGTAAAGCGGCGGGCCAGCTGGTTGATCAGCGGCACGATTTCGTCACCGCCGGGCACGGCAAGGCTGCCGCCGGGCAGGAAATCATTTTGCACATCCACCACGATCAGAACGTCATGCGGGGTGATGTCGAAGGTCATGTCGCATCCTTGCTTGGGCGGTGAATCCAGCTGGCGCGGAGCAAGCCGCGCACGGAATTACCGAGATAAATGGCGTCGGCGCTTGCCAGGTCATCAAGGGTCAGGCGCGCCTCCCTGGCTGCGCCGGTTGCGAGCAGTTCAGCACGCAAGGTGCCGGGCAGCAAGCCGGCCTCGAGCGGCGGGGTGAGGAGCACGCCGCCCTGGCGCAGGAACAGGGAGGTGATGGAGCCTTCGGTCAGCTCGCCGCGCTCGTTGAGAAAGACGACTTCGTCGACGCCAAGCGCGGCCGCGTCGCGCTGGCGCGGCTCGTCGTAAAAAGCGCGGTTGGTGGTTTTATGCGCCAGCCAGAGCGAGCCGGAATAGAGCCGCTCCTCGGCAACTGCGAAGCGAAACAGCGCCGGGTTGGCCGGCAACGGGGTGGCGGACAGGCCGAGCCCCGCCACCTGGTCGAGAGTAAGGCGCACCCGCATGGCCGGCTCGCTCCAGCCGGCAGCGGTTTTGGTAAGGAGGCTTGTGGCGGCGTACCGGTCGAACGGCATGTTGAAATATTGCGCGGAAGCGGCGATGCGATCGAGATGGCGCTCGAGCAGCCAAAAGCTCGTGGTGTTGGTCCAACGCAGGGTTTCGATCAGGCAGATGGGTGGGCTCTTGTCCGCAAGAAAAGCCATTTTCAGCAGTGCTTCCTCATATTCGTCCTCGGCCACCGAGTCGGCAACGATGCCCCCGCCGATGCCGATTTCCCCCTGCCCCTCCCCGTCGATCACAG
Source organism: Devosia sp. Z6_126 (assembly GCF_058133495.1). Lineage (NCBI taxonomy): Bacteria > Pseudomonadati > Pseudomonadota > Alphaproteobacteria > Hyphomicrobiales > Devosiaceae > Devosia > Devosia sp. Z6_126. The sequence continues at coordinate 916,514 of NZ_JBYUNO010000001.1, forward strand.
CGGTGCGGATCGCGACGTTGAGCGTAAGGTCCCCATTGGGGGCGAAATAGCCGATCGAGCCGGTGTAAAGCCCGCGCGGTTCGGCCTCCACCGCGGCGATGATTTCCATGGCCCGCAGTTTTGGCGCCCCGGTGATGGAGCCGCAGGGAAAGAGCTGGGCGAGGAGCTGGGTGGTGGACACATCGGGCAGGCGCTGCGCGGTGATGCCCGAGGTCATGGTGTGGAGGGTGCGCAGGGTTTGCACGGAAAAGAGGTCGGTGACCTCGACCGAGCCCACGGCGCTGATGCGGGACAGATCGTTGCGCAGGAGATCAACGATCATCAGGTTTTCGGCGCGGTTCTTGGGATCGGCGGCGAGGGCCGCGCGACCCGCTTCGTCCTGTGCAATGGTGCCGGCGCGCCGCCGCGTGCCCTTCATCGGACGGGCAGAAAGCGTGCCGCCGGTGCTGGCGACAAAAAGTTCGGGCGAGCGCGACAAGATCCAGTGCTCGCCGGTGTTGATGAGCGCGCCATAGGCAACCTGCTGCTTGCGCGCGAGATCGCGATAAAGCGCGGCCGGGTGGCCTTCGAGGCGGAAGCGCGCTTTGAAGGTAAGATTGACTTGATAGGTGTCGCCGGCGCCGATCCATTGCTGCACTTGCCCGAAGCCGGGGGCGTAATCGGCAAAGGGCCGGCTGGGGACAAGGTCGAGGGCTTCTGCACCCTGCCCGGCTATGGCGCTGTCGAGGCGTTGGTCTACTTCCCCGACGGACAAGCGTTGGGGCGCGCTGTAGAGGCCAAGCCAAAGCAGGGGAAAAGGCGAGCGCTCGGGCAGAAGGGGCTGGAGGCGCTCTTCAAACAAAAATCCGAGCTCATAGCTCAGAAACCCCGCGGCCCAGAAGCCCTGCTGCTTGGCTCGTTCCAGTTCCGCCAGGGCCCTTCGGGCTTCCTCGCTGGTATGGGCCACAAGGATGGCGTGCGGGTCCGTGAACAGCAGATTGGTGCCGTCGGGCGCGAGATTGTCGTGGAGCAGCACTGAGCCGGGAGCGAACATGGCTTTGATTCTATTGTGGATGGGCCGCCGTGCAAAGCCACTTGGCGCGAGCGCGGCCGGGTGGCACAAGCAGCGCCGGGCCGGCACGATGGCGGCCCCGGAGGGCCCCTCGTTCAGGCAAATCGCTTTTGTTCTGCTTGAACGCTTCCAGCCCCCCTCCTATATACCCCTCACGCTCAGCAATGAGCACACCCAATTCAAGGAAACCCGGCTCCGAAGGCCCTGGAAACCCGCTTTCAAGAGGGGTTTCGATCAAGGGTTTTGCTTAAAAAGAGGCACGTTATGGCTAAAGTAATCGGTATCGACCTGGGCACCACCAATAGCTGCGTCGCCGTGATGGACGGCAGCAATCCCAAGGTGATTGAGAACGCCGAAGGGGCGCGTACCACCCCCTCCATGGTGGCATTTTCCAAGGATGGCGAGCGTCTGGTTGGCCAACCGGCCAAACGGCAGGCGGTGACCAATCCTGAAGGCACGCTGTTTGCCGTCAAGCGCCTGATCGGGCGCCGCTTCGATGACGCGGTTGTGGCCAAGGACAAGAACCTGGTGCCCTTCAAGATCGTCAAGGCGGACAATGGCGACGCCTGGGTGGAAGCCTCGGGCGAGAAATATTCGCCCTCGCAGGTCTCGGCCATGATCCTGCAGAAGATGAAGGAAACCGCCGAGTCCTATCTCGGTGAAACCGTCACCCAGGCGGTGATCACGGTTCCCGCTTACTTCAACGATTCGCAGCGCCAAGCGACCAAGGACGCCGGCAAGATTGCCGGCCTTGAAGTGCTGCGCATCATCAACGAGCCCACCGCAGCGGCGCTGGCCTATGGCCTCGACAAGAAGAACAGCGGCACCATCGCCGTGTACGACCTTGGCGGCGGCACCTTCGACGTCTCGATCCTCGAGATCGGCGATGGCGTGTTTGAGGTGAAGTCCACCAATGGCGACACGTTCCTGGGTGGCGAAGACTTCGACAACCGCCTGATGGATTACCTGGCCGACGAGTTCAAGAAAGAGCAGGGCATCGACCTGCGCAATGACAAGCTTGCCCTGCAGCGCCTCAAGGAAGCTGCCGAAAAGGCCAAGATCGAACTTTCGAGCGCAACCCAGACCGAAATCAACCTGCCCTTTATTACGGCAGACGCTTCGGGCCCCAAGCACCTGACGCTCAAGCTGACGCGCTCCAAGCTCGAAACCCTCGTGGAAGACCTGATCCAGCGCACCATCGACCCCTGCAAGCAGGCGATGAAGGATGCCGGGGTTTCGGCAGCCCAGATCGACGAAGTGGTGCTGGTGGGCGGCATGAGCCGCATGCCCAAGGTCCAGGAAGTAGTCAAGCAGCTGTTCGGCAAGGAGCCCCACAAGGGCGTGAACCCGGACGAAGTGGTGGCGCTTGGCGCAGCGATCCAGGCCGGCGTGCTGCAGGGCGACGTCAAGGACGTGCTGCTGCTCGACGTGACCCCGTTGTCGCTGGGCATCGAAACCCTGGGTGGCGTTTTCACCCGCCTGATCGATCGCAACACCACCATCCCGACCAAGAAGAGCCAGGTGTTCTCGACCGCCGAAGACAGCCAAAGCGCCGTGACCATCCGGGTGTTCCAGGGTGAGCGCGAAATGGCGGCCAACAACAAGCTGCTGGGCAATTTCGACCTGACCGGCATTCCCCCTGCACCGCGTGGCGTGCCGCAGATCGAAGTGACGTTCGACATCGACGCCAACGGCATCGTGCAGGTTTCGGCCAAGGACAAGGGCACCGGCAAGGAGCAGCAGATCCGCATCCAGGCTTCGGGTGGTCTCAGCGACGCCGATATCGAAGCCATGGTCAAGGAAGCCGAGCAGAACGCCGAAGCCGACCGGCAGAAGCGCGAAGCGGTGGAAGCCAAGAACCAGGGCGAGAGCCTGATCCACTCGACCGAAAAGTCGCTCAAGGAATATGGCGACAAGGTTTCGGCCGAAGACAAGACGGCGATCGAAACCGCTCTTGCCGATCTGCGCTCGGTGATCGAAGGCGACAATGCCGAAGCGATCAAGGAAAAGACCGCGGCTCTGGCGGAAGCGTCGATGAAGCTGGGCGAGGCCATGTACAAGGCATCGCAGGCGGAAGCCGAGGCCAAGGCCTCCGGCACCGACGATGGCGATGACGACGTGGTCGATGCGGACTTCGAGGAAGTGCGCGACGACGACAACCAGAAGTCGGCGTAAGCCTTCAGAATGGTCTAGAGGGGTCCGGCTTGGCCGGGCCCTTTTTGTTTTTGGGCCTGGGCAACAGGGTTTCACGTGAATCCAAGAGTTGCTGGCGCGCCCTGCCCTTGATAATCACCCTTGCACCGGCGGCGCAGCGTCGCCATCTGTGAGGCAGTTCCAACCAATCCCATCGGTGCCGGGCTGGCGCGCTCCCCGCGCGACGCCCGTACCGCAGCCCGGCGTCTGGAGACAATTTTCTTGGCCAAACGAGATTTCTACGAAGTGCTTGGCGTTGCCAAGGGAGCCGACGATGCGGCACTCAAGAGTGCTTATCGCAAGCTGGCCATGCAGCATCATCCCGACCGCAACCCCGGCAACAGCGAAGCGGAAGCCAAGTTCAAGGAAATCAGCGAGGCCTATGACACGCTCAAGGACGGCCAGAAGCGCGCCGCCTATGACCGGTTCGGCCATGCCGCGTTTGAAAATGGCGGGGGGCGTGGAGGCGCGGGCTTTGGCCCCGAATTCAACTCCTCGATGTCCGATATCTTCGAAGACATCTTTGGCGATTTCATGGGCGGCCGACGCGGCGGTGGCGGGGCCTCGGCCAAGCTGCGCGGCTCGGATTTGCGCTATAATCTCGAAATCTCGCTCGAGGAATCCTATACCGGCCGCACGGTCGAGATCGATGTGCCGACCCTGGTGGGCTGCACCACCTGCGATGGCTCGGGCGCCAAGCCGGGCACCGGCAGCCACACCTGCCGGCAATGCAATGGCCATGGCAAGGTGCGCGCCGCCCAGGGGTTTTTCACCATCGAGCGGACCTGCCCGGTGTGCCAGGGCCGTGGGCAGATGATGGACCAGCCCTGCACCGATTGCGGTGGCCAGGGCCGGCGCGAGGAAAACCGCAAGCTATCGGTGGATATCCCCAAGGGGATCGAGGATGGCACGCGCATTCGGCTGGCCAATGAGGGCGAGGCGGGGCTGCGTGGTGGCCCGCCGGGCGATCTTTACATCTTTATCTCGATCAAGCCGCACGACCTGTTCCAGCGCGACGGCGCTGATCTTTATGCGCGCGTCCCCATCGCGATGACGACGGCGGCGCTGGGGGGCGAGTTCGAGGTGCCAACGCTTGATAATGCGCGAGCCAAGGTCAAGGTGCCAGCCGGGACCCAGCCGGGTCAGCGCGTGCGCCTCAAGGGCAAGGGCATGCCGGTGCTCCGCTCCAAGGATCAGGGCGATCTTTATGTGCAGCTCGATATCGAGACGCCGCAGAACCTCAGCCGCAAGCAGCGCGAGCTGCTGGAAGAATTCCAGCGCCTGACCACGAACGAAACCAGCCCCACTTCGGACGGGTTTTTCGCCAAGCTCAAAAAGATGTTCGACGCCTAAGGGCGCTGCCGCCGGTCAAGAACCGGCGGTTGCCGCTGGCGGCAGGGCGAGCACGGCTTCGTCGAGTTCACGCGACAGGGCTGTGAGCGCCGCCCTGCCCGCATCCTCGGCATCGGCGATGGCGGTGCCGAAGGGCACTTCAAGCCCAAGGCGCTTATTGGAATCATCGGCCCACACGAATGACAGATAGCTCTTGCCGGCCGCCAGGTCGTGCGAGAGATGGGTCACGTTCAACTTCGAAGCCATGAAATTGTCTCCCTCAGTGCGAGTTGAGACGATCCCATCGGCAGCTATGCGTCAACATGGCTTGTGCACATCCCGCAGCTGAGCAACATTGATCCTCCAACGCGGAGGAACACTGCCGGCATGGCCACTGCATTGACGCTTTCAGGCTCGATCCGGCGCGGCTCGCTCAACCGCGTGCTGCAAAACCATGTCGGGCGCAAGCTCACGCAAGCCGGGGTTGCGGTCACCCAGCTTGAACTGGGCGACTTTCCCATGCCCCTGTTCAACGAGGATCTGGAACCGGACCAGGTACCGGAAGCAGCGCCTGTTCTCGCGCAGCTGTTTGCCAGCCACGACATCATCTTCTGGGCCAGTCCGGAATATAATGGCGGGCTGACACCCCTGACGGTCAACACCATTGCCTGGCTCAGCCGGCAAAAGCCCAACCCGTTCCGGCACGCCGTTTTTGGCATTGGCGGGGTGAGCTCGGGCAAATATGGCACGGTGATGGGCCAGTCCCATCTGCGCGATAGCCTGAGCAAACTTGGAGCCCTGGTGGTGCCGACGCTGCTCGGCATTGGCCCGGGCGCCGCCGCCTTTGATGCGGACGGCAATCCCACCGAAAAATCCGTGGTAGGCAAGATCGAGCAGCTGGTGCACGATCTCACCCATTTCAGCAGAGGCTAGCAAGCGATGCGGGCACTTTACCTTTCCCACCCGCAGATCAGCATGGATGCCAATGTGCCGGTGCCGCTGTGGCCGCTATCGGCCGAAGGGCTCGACCGGGCTGAGCGCTTTGCGGCGCGCGGCGTGGTGCCGCCCGGCGCGATGATCTTTTCAAGCCGCGAGCGCAAGGCACTCGATCTCGCCGAAGTTCTCGCGGCGAGCACCGGGACAGTGGTGTTGAGCGATCACCTGATGGGGGAAAATGATCGCAGCAGCACGGGCTTTCTGCCCCCGGCGCTGTTTGAGCTGGCAGCCGACCAGTTCTTTGCCGAACCCCATAGCAGCTACCAGGGATGGGAACGGGCGATCGACGCGCAGGCCCGTATCGTTGAAACGGTGCGCACGGCGCTGGCCAGTGTCCCCCCGGGCACCCCGGCAGTGTTTTGCGGGCATGGCGGGGTGGGCACGCTACTCAAATGCTTTGCCGCAGGAGTGCCGATCGATCGCAAGGAGGACCAGGGACGCCGCGGCGGTCGGGGCGGTGGCAATGGGTTCGTGTTCGATCTTGCCGAGGGACAAGTGCTGCTGGACTGGACCCCGCTCGAGGAATTGCCGGCGGACTGGTTCACCGCGCCGGCGATTGCGGAGGCACGGGTTTTGACCTAAGCCTCCCGGCAGTTTTTACCCCGGGAGAGTACAGCGGTGAGCGGAGAATTGATTGTTGGTCTGGACCTGTCGTCGCGCGCCAAGGCCGAAGACATGGTGGCGCGGCTGGGCGACAGCGTCGAGTTCTACAAGATCGGCTACCAGCTGTTTTATGGCGGGGACGGGTTTGCCCTGGGCAAGGAGTTGATTAGCGCGGGCAAGAAGGTATTCTTCGATCTCAAGCTCCTCGACATCGACAACACGGTTGAAAAAGGGGTCGCTGCTTTCGCGCAGACCGGCGCGACCATGCTGACCGTGCATGCCTATCCCAAGACCATGCGCGCCGCCGCCAAGGCCGCCGCGGGATCGGGGCTGTGCGTATTGGGCGTTACCGTGCTGACCTCGATGGACGATGCCGATCTGCGCGAAGCGGGTTATGAGCGCGATGCGGCGGGCCTCGTCGCGCTGCGGGCCGAACAGGCGCGGGCAGCCGGGATCGGTGGCGTTGTGGCTTCGGCCCATGAAGCGGGGATGGTGCGCAATCTCGTGGGTCCTGACCTCGCGGTAGTGACGCCCGGCATTCGCCCGTCCGGTTCGCCGGCGGGGGACCAGAAGCGGGTCATGGGTCCGCGCGAGGCGCTCGACGCCGGCGCGACCCATCTCGTCGTGGCGCGCCCGATTATCGAAGCGCCCGATCCCGCGGCGGCAGCCCGGGCGATCCTCGCCGAAATGGCCGGCGGCACCCGGCTTGCCTAAACTCTTCCTGCCTACGCTAAATGCCCTCGTGGAGCGCTACCTTGCCGAAGTGGCGGAGCGGGGAGAATACCTCTCCCTGTTACGCTGGCAGATCGCAGAGGGGCATCAGCTCGATGAGCGGAGCACCTTGCCGGGGCATGTCACGACCAGTGCCTTTGTGCTTTCGCCCGATCTCCGGCAGGCCTTGTTGATCGACCATGTCACCATCGGCCGATGGCTGCAGCCGGGCGGGCACTACGAACCGGCACCGCGCTTTGCCCAATCGGCGGCACGGGAAGCCTTCGAGGAAACGGGGGTCGCAGATCTGCGGCTCCATTCCTGGCACGCGGATAGCGATCTGCCCTTCACCATCGACAGCCACGACGTGCCGGACAAACCGGCCCGCAACGAGCCGGCGCATGTGCACCACGATCTGCAATATTTGTACGTGGCCGACCCGGCCTTGCCGCTCACGCCCCAGCTCGAGGAAGTGCATGGCGCGCAATGGCGGCCAGTCGAGGCGCTGGCGGATTTCGCCCCGCGCGCGCTGCGGCGGCTGGAGGCGCTCCGAGCCTAGCCCGCCAGCCCGTGCTCGCGGGTCAGGTCGCCCAGATCGAGCTGCGGGCGCGCGCCGATATGGGAGATCACCTCGGAAGCCGCGAGGCAGCCGGTTTTGAGCGCGGTTTCCAGCGTTTGGCCACGGGCCATAGCGAGCAGGAAACCCGAGGCGAAGAGATCGCCGGCGCCGGTGGCATCGACGACATGGGGCACCGGGAAGGCTGGTACCGAAACCACTTCGCCATTGCAGGTCGCCATGGCGCCATCGGCACCCATGGTAATGGCGGCGAGTTCGGCATCCTTGGCGATCTCGCGCACCGCGACGCCCAGATCATCGGTCTGGTAGAGCGATTTCAGCTCGTTGATATTGGCAAAGACATAGTCGATGGTCTTGGAGCGGATGAGATCGAGGAACTCGGCGCGATACCGATCGACGCAGAACGGGTCCGAAAGGGTGAAGGCGGCGGCGCGCTCGTTCTTGTGGGCGTAGTGGGCGGCCAGCACAAAGGCCTTCTTGGCCTCGACCGGGTCCCACAAAAAGCCTTCCATATAGGTGATGGCAGCGCTGCCGATCTCGTCGGGGCGGATGTCGCGCTCGGTCAGCTCGTGGCAGGCGCCGAGATAGGTGTTCATGGTGCGCTCGCCATCTTCGGACAGGAAGATCATGGAGCGGGCGGTGAGCGCGCCGTTTTCGAGGCGGCTGGTGGCGTAGTAGACGCCCAGCGCATCGAGGTCGGTGGCAAAGACGTCGCCCAGCGGATCGTCGGCGACCTTGCCGATAAAGGCGGCGCGGCCACCAAGGGAGGCGACGCCGGCGGCGGTGTTGGCGGCGCTGCCGCCCGAGATCTGCTGCTTGCCCAGGGGCATCTTGTCGTAAAGATCGGCAGCGCGGTCGGTGTCGATGAGGTGCATGATGCCCTTGCTCATGCCTTCGCGCTCGATGAAGCCCGGCTCGACGGGGGCAATGATATCGACAATGGCATTGCCGATGGTGAGGACGTCAAACCGCGTTTCGGACATGCAGGGGCTCCGGGACCAGACCTTGGCGGTGTAGAGGATCGCGCCGGGCTGTGCAATTGGCCAGCCGAACTAGGCGGGTAGCCAGCTTAGGAGCGGCCGATGATCTGGGCGATCAGGTCTCGGGTGTCTTCGCCCGCTTCAATGGCGATCTGGCCATCGAGCAGCAGCACGGCAAGGCCATGAACGCGCGCCCACGCGGTGAGCGAGGCAATGCGGGCTTCCCGCCCTTCCCCGCCAGCAACGCGGCGCAGGGTGGCAAAGGCGGCATCGGCGGCCATGCGCAGGCCGGGACGATTGGCGCGGCGCAGCTGCGGGGAGAACATCAGGCGAAAGAGATTGCCGTTATCAAGCGCGAACAACACATAGGCGCGGCCCATGGCGGCGAGAGGATCGGGCGGGTTCGTGGCGCCGACCTCGTCCATCATCTGGGTGAAGCGGCGAAAGCCGGTGACCGCCAGCGCTTCCAGGAGGGCAATGCGGCCGTCGAAATGGCGATAAGGCGCGGCTGGTGACACGCCAACGGCACGGGCGAGTTCGCGCAGGCCGAGGCCCGCCTCCCCTTCCCGCTCCAGAATGATGAGAGCGGCGTCGAGCAAGGCGTTGCGCAGATCGCCATGGTGATACGGCGGGTGGTTCGAAGTTGACATTGTTCACATGCCTAAACTAGCATGTGAACAGCGTCAACAATGGAGCGGAAGATGGATGCAGATCTTGCCTTGGCGATTGGTCACCATCTAGCGGTGTTCACCTTGGTTGGCGCGATCGCAGCCGAATTCGTGCTGCTGCGTCCCGGTCTAGACGGCGTACAGCTGCAGCGCTTGGCGCGGCTCGACGCCGTTTATGGCAGCGCCGCAGTGCTGGTCGTTCTAGTGGGAGTGATGCGGCTGTACTGGGGTGCCGCGGGTCCGGACTATTATTTCAGCAATCACGCCTTCTGGGGAAAGATGGCCGCCTTTGTGGCGGTGGGCCTGCTGTCAATTGCGCCCACAATTGCCTTTGGCCGGTGGCGCAAAGCGCTTCGCGCCAATCCCGGCTTTCGCCCAAGCGAAGGTGAAATTCGCCGGCAGCGTCGGTTCCTCCATGCCGAGTTGGGTTTTCTCATCCTCGTGCCAATCTTTGCTGCGATGATGGCGCGGGGTTACGGCAGCTAGCTCGAGAGCGGCTGAGGGCCGCCGCCGGGTGCGGGCGTCTTGGGCTCAAACAGGCACCATTGCCGGATGGGGCAGCGCCAGCATTCGGGTTTGCGCGCCTTGCAGATATAACGGCCGTGCAGGATCAACCAGTGATGGGCATGGAGCGCATACTCAGGTGGAATAACCTGCATGAGCCGGGTTTCCACCGCCAGCACCGTGGCGCCTGGAGCGATGCCGGTGCGGTTGCTGACCCGGAACACATGGGTGTCGACGGCCATAGTGGGCTGGCCAAAAAAGATGTTGAGCACGACATTGGCGGTTTTGCGCCCGACGCCGGGCAGGGATTCCAGCGCCTCGCGATCGGCCGGGACCTCGCCGCCATGCTCGGCCAGGAGCTTTTGGCTGAGGGCATAGACATTCTTGGCCTTGGTGCGGAACAGGCCAATGGTGCGAATCATTTCCTCGATGCGCTCGGGGCCAAGCGCCACCATGGCGGCGGGGGTGGGCGCGAGTTGAAAGAGCGCTCGCGTCGCCTTGTTGACGCCGGCATCGGTCGCCTGGGCCGAAAGCACCACCGCCACCAACAAAGTGAAGGCGTTGACATATTCGAGTTCGCCCTTCGGCTCAGGGTCTATGCTGTGGAAGCGCTCGAAGATCGCCGCGATAGCCGCGGGAGGCAGTGACTTCACTTTTTTTAATGGCGGCATTTTCTCACTCCCCGCTTTGGGGTTATATGGCTTGAGAGCTTTACCATGTCGATGCAAGCTACAACCACAGCGCCGCTCTTTGCAGCTAGGCTGACGCCACACCGCTCCCTGTCGCGACGCGGTGGCTGGTTCGTTGTTGCCCTGGCAGGCGTCCTCGCGCTGATCCCCGGTATCATCTTTTTTGCCATGGGCGCCTGGCCGGTGATCGGGTTCATGGGCCTCGACGTGCTCGCGATTGCCTGGGCCATGCATGCCTCGATCAAGGGCGGCAAGCAGGCCGAGCAGGTGCGGCTGTGGAAGGATCGGCTCGAGCTGACCAGCATCGGGGCCAAGGGCGAAACCAGCACGCAGCTGTTTGACCCGCGCCAAGTGCGGCTGGTGATCGAGCGCGATATCAACGAGCGCACGACGGGGCTGTTGCTGCGCTCGGGCGGGCTCGATACGCCAGTGGGGGCGTTCTTGCATCCCGATGACCTCTCGAGCTTCAGCAAGGCCTTCGGTTCGGCCCTGCGCAAGGCGCGCGCCTAGACGTTGTTTTCGGGTCGCGTGCCGGGGCGCATTGGCCTAGCCTCCACCCCATGAACACGCATGTGACAATTTCCGCAGCCGATGATTACGAGGCAATCCGTGCGGCCATTCGCTATCTCAGCGAAACGGGCCCGGATGAACTCGATCTCGCCCGATTCGCCCGCGCGCTGGGGCAAAGCGAACGATCGCTCAGCGAATTGTTTCGCCGCTGGTGCGGGCTGACGCCCAAATCCTTTGCCCAGGCGGTGGCGCTCGACCATGCCAAATCGCTGCTGGCGAGCCGGCAAAGCGTGCTCGACACCACCTACGAAGTGGGCCTCTCCTCCACCTCACGGCTGCATGATCTGTTCGTGACCTATGAGGCGATGCCGCCGGGCGTGTTCCGGGCAGGGGGCGCGGGTATCGACATGGTCTGGGGCGCGGCCCCCTCGCCGTTCGGCACGGCCGTCGTGACTGCCACCGACTACGGCATTTCGGGGCTGGGCTTTGCCGATGGCGAGACAAGCGTTGAGGGGGCCTTCGAGGATCTGGCGCAGCGCTGGCCCAATGCCCGGTTCATCCGTGACGATGCGCGAATCGCACCAATGGTGGCCCAGGTGTTTTCGCCCGCGCATTGGTCGCCCGAGCAGCCGGTGCGGGTGGTGCTGATTGGCACCGATTTCGAGGTCAAGGTTTGGGAAACGCTGCTTTCGATCCCCTTGGGGCAGGCCAGCACCTATGCCGAAGTGGCGCGTCAGGTCGGACGGCCGGCGGCATCGCGGGCGGTGGGGGCAGCGGTGGGCAAGAACCCGATCAGCTTTGTGGTGCCCTGCCACCGGGTGGTGGGCAGTTCGGGGGCCCTGACGGGCTATCATTGGGGCGTGCCACGCAAGCGCGCGATCCTGGGGTGGGAAGCCGGGGTTATTTCGGCCACCCACCCGGTTTCACGTGAAACCTAGAGCGCGACCTGGCGCAGCAGCGCGCCATCGCTGCCGATCTCGTAAACAGTGGGCTGGCCGGTCGCGATCTCGCGCTTGAGGATCTGCTCGGGCGTCAGCCCCTCAATGGCCATGACCATGGCGCGCAGCGAGTTGCCATGGGCAGCAATGAGGATGGTTTCGCCGGCCTGGAGACGCGGCAGGATCTCGGCTTCGTAGTAAGGCAAGGTGCGGGCCGCGGTGTCCTTGAGCGATTCGCCGCCAGGAGGGGGCACATCATAGGAGCGGCGCCAGATCAGCACCTGCTCCTCGCCCCATTTGGCGCGGGCATCATCCTTGTTGAGACCCGACAGGTCGCCATAGTCGCGTTCATTAAGCGCAGTGTTGCGGATGATGGTGCAATTCAGAACGCCCATTTCCTCGAGCATCAGATCGAGCGTGTGCTGGGCCCGACGCAGAGCCGAGGTGTAATAAAGGTCAGGCACGATGCCAGCGGCCTTCAGCGCCTTGCCGGTGGCGCGGGCCTCTTCCATCCCCTGCTCGGTCAGGTCGGGGTTACGCCAGCCGGTAAAGAGGTTGAGCAGGTTCCATTCGCTTTGCCCGTGACGGACAAGGATCAGGGTGCCGGTCATGATGAGGTCCTTGATGACTGGGTGAGGCCGAGCACATCGGCAATGGTGTAAAGGCCGGGGGCCTGATCGCGGGCCCAGAGCGCCGAGCGCAGGGCGCCATTGGCAAAGATGGAGCGGTCTTCGGCGCGATGACCAAGCTCGAGGCGCTCACCGGGGCCGGCAAAGATAACGCTGTGGTCGCCAACGACCGTGCCGCCGCGCAGGGTGGCAAAGCCGATCGTGCCCGCTTCACGCGGGCCGGTATGGCCATCACGCACGCGCACGGATTTTTCCTCCAGCGAAACGGCGCGACCGCGCGCGGCCGCTTCCCCGAGGATGAGGGCGCTGCCCGAGGGCGCGTCGACCTTGCGGCTATGATGCATTTCGACAATTTCGATGTCGTAGTCGGCCAGAGCCGCAGCGGCCTGTTCCACGAGGTTGGAGAGCACGGCCATCCCGAGGGAGAAATTGCCGGATTTGACGATGCGGGCCCCGGCCCTGGCAGCGGCGGCAATCGCGGCGTCATGCTCGAGGGTGCAGCCGGTTGTGCCGATCACATGGATCAAGCCAGTGTCAGCGGCCCGCTGTGCCAGCGCGACGCTGACCGCCGGGGCGGTGAAATCGATGATGGCGTCGGCGCCGGTCAGCGCGGCATCGAGCGAATCGACCACCGGAACGCCGACGGCCTCGAGTCCGGCTAGCGTGCCGGCATCACGCCCGAGCACGCTTGAGCCGGGCCGATCCAGGGCGGCGTGGAGCACCACGCCGGGATGGTTGACCAGCGCCCGAATATTGGCTGCGCCCATGCGCCCGCCGGCGCCCGCGATGATTACCCTCAGTTCCGCCATCATCTACTCCGATTTTCGGCTTTGCCTATAGCAGCGCCATCGGGCCGCGCCAACTGCGTGCCCCGCGGGGACCGGCGTGCTAGGTTGGGAAACTCTAAGGGCGGGGTAGATCTTGCATGACCATCACCAATGCGCTTGCGGGCATCGCGGTCGACGATTTCGGCGAGTCGCTGCCTTGGTATGAGCTGCTGTTCGGCCGGGAGGCCGATTCGCGCCCGCTGGGCGATGTGGCGGAATGGAAACTGCCAACGGATGGATGGATCCAGCTGATCACCGACGGGGATCGGGCGGGTGCATCGACGCTGACGCTGATCGTCGATGATCTGGCGGGGGAATTGCACCGGCTCAAAAGTGTGGGCATCGAGCCGGTGGCCAAATCGATAGGCGATTTCTTCAAGACCGCCAAGCTGCGCGACCCTGACGGCAACCAGATCGTGTTGAGCGAGCCGCGGCCGGGGACGTATTAAGCGTCAGACGCGACGCAGGCGCACTTCCTCGATCAAATGGCTCTTGCCCTTTTTGAGGATCAAATCGGCGCGGCCACGCGTCGGCAGCACGTTATTGAGCAGATTGGGCAGGTTGATGGTTTCCCAGACCTTGTTCCCAAAGGTCCCCGCCTCTTCCTCAGTCATATCGGCAAAACGGCGGAAGAACGAACTGGGGTCACGGAAGGCGGTTTCGCGCAGGCGGAAGAACCGCTCCATGTACCAGTCGCGCAGATCATCCTCGTCGGCGTCGATATAGATGGAGAAGTCGAGGAAATCCGAGGCAAAGAGGATCGGATCCCCGGTCTTGGGGAGTTCGCCGGTCTGCAGGATGTTGAGCCCCTCGACAATGAGGATGTCGGGGCGATCGATCACCACTTCCTCGCCGGGTACGACGTCGTAAACGAGGTGGGAATAAACCGGGACCGAGATCTTGCCCTTGCCCGATTTCACATCGGCGAGAAAGCCGACGACGCGAGCGCGATCATAGCTTTCGGGAAAGCCCTTGCGCTCCATGAGCCCGCGTTCGGCCAGAACGGCATTGGGGTACAAAAAGCCATCAGTGGTGACGAGATCGACCTTGGGGCTCGCCGGCCAGCGGCGCAGCAGCGCCTGGAGAATGCGGGCGGTGGTGGATTTGCCGACGGCAACCGAGCCCGCAACGCCGATGATGAAGGGCACGCGCTGGTCGGGTGTGCCGAGAAAGCGCGTCGAAACCTGGTGCAGATTCTGCACGGCTTCCACATAGAACGAGAGCAGCCGGGTCAGCGGCAGATAGACTTCCTCGGCTTCCTCGAGCGAGATGGGATCGGAGAGGGTACGCAGGCGCGCAACGTCCTCGCGCGTCAGGGTCATGGGCTCATCGGCGCGCAGCTTGGACCATTGCGCCTTGGTGAGGTGATGGTAGGGCTCGGGGGGCCGACGCTTGAGCTTGGCCATCAGTGCCCTGCCCCGCGCGCAGCTTTTTCTTCGAGCCCGCTTTGGGCGGTGCGGCGGTCAAGCTCGGCCATGACCTCGGCCAGCGGCAGGTCAGCCGCGCGCAGCACGACAAGCAGATGATAAAGCACGTCGGCGGCTTCCTTGGTGAGTTCGGGCTTGTTGCCAGTGACGGCGGCAATCACGGCTTCGGTGGCTTCTTCGCCGAGCTTTTGCGCTGATTTTTCGATGCCCTGGGCGAGGAGCTTGGCGGTGTAGCTCTGGTCGGGCGAGGCGCTGGCGCGCAAAGCGATGCGGGCGTCGAGTTCCTCGAGGGTCATGGGGCAATCCTTTGCTCGGGTTCGACATCGGGCGGGTCCATGCGCACAGCAATGCCGTGGTCGCGCAGATAGTGCTTGGCCTGGGGGATGGTGAAGGTGCCGAAGTGGAAGATGGAGGCGGCGAGCACGGCGCTGGCATGGCCTTCCCTGACACCCTCGACCAGGTGATCGAGCGTGCCGACACCGCCCGAGGCGATCACCGGGACTTCCACGGCATCGGCGATGGTGCGGGTGAGGGGCAGATCAAAGCCGGTCTTGGTCCCGTCGCGGTCCATGGAGGTCACGAGCAATTCGCCGGCGCCACGCTCGACCATGCGGGTGGCAAATTCCACCGCATCAATGCCAGTGGGCTTGCGGCCGCCATGGGTCCAGATTTCCCAACCTGCCCCCTCGGCGCGGGCCTTGGCGTCGACGGAAACGACAATGCATTGATTGCCGAACTTGTCGGCGGCGCGGGCAATGAAATCGGGATCGCTGACGGCGGCAGAGTTGATGGCGACCTTGTCGGCCCCGGCCAGCAGCAGGCGGCGAATGTCTTCGACAGTGCGCACGCCGCCGCCTACGGTTACCGGCATGAAGCAATGCTCGGCGGTGCGGCGGACCACATCGACAATGGTGTCGCGCCCTTCATGGCTGGCGGCAATATCGAGGAAGGTCAGCTCATCGGCGCCGGCGGCATCATAGGCCATGGCGGCCTGGACGGGATCGCCGGCATCCTGAAGGTCAACGAACTGCACGCCCTTGACGACGCGGCCGCCCATCACATCAAGGCAGGGGATCAATCGGGTCTTGAGGCTCATCGGATTATCCTTGCGGCAGGCGATGGTGCCGGCGCCAGGCCAGCCAGTGAATAGTAAGCATGATCAGCCAGACCAGCACGGCTCCGCCACCGAACGGAATGCTGGCCAGCATCAGCCAGCCCATCAGGGCCATAGCGTAAAGCGCTTCCCCCCAATCGGCCCCGGCGATCATGCAGGCATGAACCGAGCCTTCGTCCAGTTGGCAATTGTGCCAATCGGCAAGACTTGTGGCCAGCCATACCGAAATCAGTGGCAGGAGGGCCAGAAAGACGATGACGGCGAGCGCAGAAGGTAGAACCGCCCGGGAAAGCGGTTCGCCATTTCAAGCCGCCTGCCGCAGCAGCGTCAGGGCTTCACGTGAATCAATGCGGCCATCGTAAAGGGCGCGGCCAGTGATGGCGCCTTCGAGCACCTGCGCATCGGGCTGGATCAGGCGCTCGATATCGGTCATGGACGCGAGGCCCCCCGAGGCGATCACCGGAATGGCGGTGGCGCGGGCAAGCTCCAGGGTCGAGTCCCAGTTGATCCCGGCGAGCACGCCGTCGCGATCGATATCGGTATAGATGATGGCGGCAACGCCAGCGCCTTCGAAGCGCCAGGCGAGCTCGATGACGCTGAGCTCGGAGGTCTCGGCCCAGCCTTCCACCGCCACCATGCCAGCGCGGGCGTCGATGCCGACGGCGACCTGGCCGGGCCACTTGCGGGCGGCTTCCTTAACCAAAGCGGGATCGCGCACGGCGACGGTGCCGAGGATGACGCGGGCGAGGCCCTTGTCGAGCCAGGCTTCAATATGGCCGAGATTGCGGATGCCGCCGCCGAGCTGGACGGGAAATCTCACCGTTTTGAGAATGGCTTCCACCGCCGCGCCGTTGACACTTTGCCCGGCAAAGGCACCGTTGAGATCAACGACGTGGAGATACTCAAAACCCTGGTCTTCAAAGCTCTTGGCCTGGGCAGCCGGATCGTCGTTGAAGACGGTGGCCTGGTTCATGTCGCCGAGCTTGAGGCGCACGCATTGGCCATCCTTGAGGTCGATGGCGGGGAAGAGGATCATGGCGTCCACCTCAGGAAGTTTTCGATCAGGCGCAGGCCCAGGGTTTGGGATTTTTCCGGGTGGAATTGCGCGCCAAAGAGATTGTCGCGCCCAACGCAAGCGGTCACCGGGCCACCGTACTCGGTGGTGGCGATAAGGTGCTCGGGATGGGTGGGGCGCAGGTGATAGGAATGAACGAAATAGGCGTGGAGCCCATCGGGTCCGTCGGCGATCCCGGACAACAGGGCATGGGGGCGCTCGAATCGGAGCGTGTTCCACCCCATATGGGGGATCTTGAGACTGGGATCGCTGGGGGTGATGCGTTCGACCGGGCCGGGGATCCAGCCAAGGCCGGGGGTGATTTCTTTTTCGCGGCCTTCGCCGGCCATGAGCTGCATGCCCACGCAGATGCCCAGAAACGGCGTGCCGCCGGCAATGACCTTGCTGTTGAGGGTTTCGACCATGCCGGGCACGGCATCGAGGCCGCGCTTGCAATCGGCAAAGGCGCCGACGCCCGGCAGCATGATGTGGTCAGCGCCGCGCACCACTTCAGGGTCGGCGGTGACGAGGATTTCAGGCGGGTGTTCCAAGCCGGCGGCCACCCGCTCGAAGGCCTTGGCGGCGGAATGCAGATTGCCTGCGCCGTAATCGATAATGGCAACGCGGCTCATTGCAGGGCCTCCAGTTGAGCCTGTTCGGAATAGGGTGCCCAGAGTTCACGGCGATAGGTCCAGCCGGTGCGCGCCAGCTTGGCGCGGCGCAGCGAGGGCGCGGCAAAGCCTATTGAAGCGGCCAGTACGCCGTAAAGGGCTGTGGTGGCGCCCTGCCCCAGCCAGAGCGAGGCAAATCCGAGCGCGAGGACAAGGAGCACGTAGCCGAGCAATTCGAGCCAGAGCCCATGGCGCAGCGCAAAGACGGGGGGCAGCCAGAAGGCGAGCCAGGAGAAGCGATCCCCCACGGCGACGGGCAGATCGGCCTGGCCGGGCTTAGCGTCAAAAATGGCGTAAAAGGTCACCAGTTGGCTCCAGTGCACAAAGAGCGCGGCGGAGGGCAGACCCGGGGCGTGGGCCTGCCGCGCGGGGTGTTCCCGCCCGCTGCTGCTCCATTAGGGCAAAAGGCGCCGCAGCGAAAGCCTAGAGCGTGCCCTTGGTGGAGGGAACGCGGTCGGCCGCCCGCGGATCGATTTCGAGCGCCACGCGCAGTGCACGGGCGACGGCCTTGAACATGGACTCGGCCAGATGGTGGCTGTTGTCGCTGTAGAAGTTCTCGATGTGGAGGGTGATGCCGGCATTGACCGCAAAGGCCTGGAAGAATTCCTGGAACAGCTCAGTGTCGATCTCACCGATCTTGTCGCGGTTCCACTGGGCGCGGAACACGAGGAAGGGGCGGCCCGAAACATCGAGCGCCGCCCGGGTCAGGGTGCCGTCCATGGGCAGATCGCAGCTGGCATAGCGGTTGATGCCGCGCTTGTCGCCGATGGCCTCGCGAATGGCTTGGCCCAAGGCAATGCCGACATCCTCCACGGTGTGGTGGAAGTCGATGTGCAGATCGCCGGTGCAGCTGATCTCCATGTCGATCAGGGAGTGGCGCGCCAGCTGATCGAGCATGTGATCGAAAAAGCCGACACCCGTCGCCATGGCGTGCTTGCCGGTGCCATCGAGATTGATGGACACGCGGATATCGGTTTCGTTGGTCTTGCGGGCGATGGTGGCAGTGCGCATTGGGGCCTCCGGGCGTCGGGCTCCTAGCATGTAGCGCGGCAGCCTTAAAGATTGGATTGAAGCGAGGTGGCGCCTCGGCCGGGCCCACATTGAAATCACCGGGGCTGCGCTTAAGTAAGAACCGACAAGTTCTGGAGTTCTCCCCATGAGTGATGCAGCATTCCCCGGCTGGCACGGGACGACGATCGTTTCCGTGCGCAAGGGCAACAAGGTCGTGGTGGCTGGCGATGGCCAGGTGTCCATGGGCCAGACCGTGATGAAACACGGCGCCAAGAAGGTGCGACGCCTGGCCGGGGGCAAGGTGATCGGCGGCTTTGCCGGCTCTACCGCCGATGCCTTTACCCTCTTTGAGCGCCTCGAAGCCAAGCTCGAGCAATATCCCGACCAGCTGATGCGCGCGGCCGTTGAGCTGGCCAAGGACTGGCGCGGCGACAAATATCTGCGGCGGCTGGAAGCCATGATGATCGTGGCCGACAAGAAGGACACGCTGGTGCTGACCGGCAATGGCGATGTGCTGACCCCCGATCATGGCGTGATCGCCATCGGCTCGGGCGGCAACTACGCCCATTCGGCAGCGCTGGCCCTGCACCAGGCCACCGAACTCGATGCCGAGGATGTGGCGCGCCGGGCGATGAAGATCGCCGAGGAAATCTGTGTCTACACCAATGGCAATGTGACGGTGGAAACCATCGAGCTGGACGCGTGAGTTTTTCGGTCCGGCAATTGACGGCGGCGGATGCCGAAGCGTTCCGGACGATCCGGCTCGAAGCGCTGCTCGATACACCGGAAGCCTTTGGCGGCGATCATGGCGAGGAAAGCCAGCAACCGCTCGAGGCCTTTACCGAGCAACTGACGGGCAGCGCCGTGTTTGGTGGCTTTGTTGCGGAAAGACTCTGCGGCGTGGTCGGCCTGTATTGGAGCCAGAGCGCCAAGCGGCGGCATATCGGCAATCTTTATACCGTCTATGTCCGCCCCGAGGCGCGCGGCCAAGGCATGGCGCTGCCGCTGATCGAGGCGGCCGTGGCCCATGCGAGACAGCTCGGCCACCAGCAGGTGCTGCTGGCCGCTGGCGCAGAAAATGCACCGGCCCTGGCGCTGTACCGGAAGGCCGGGTTTGAAATCTACGGGACCGAACCGCGGTCTCTTTATGTGAACGGTCGTTACATCGACGAACACCTGATGGTGCGCTTGCTCGACGAGGCACCAGGAAAGACAACGAAATGAGTGAAACCAATTTTTCCCCGCGCGAGATCGTCAGCGAGCTCGACCGCAATATCGTGGGTCAGGCGGATGCCAAGCGCGCGGTAGCCGTGGCGCTGCGCAATCGCTGGCGGCGCCAGCAGCTGCCGCCCGAATTGCGGCGCGAGGTGACGCCCAAGAATATTTTGATGATCGGGCCCACCGGCGTCGGCAAGACCGAAATTTCGCGCCGCCTCGCCAGGTTGGCTCAAGCACCATTCATCAAGGTGGAAGCCACCAAGTTCACCGAGGTGGGCTATGTCGGGCGGGATGTGGAGCAGATCATCCGCGACCTCGTGGAAGCGGGCATTGCCGTGCTGCGCGACAAGCGCCGCGCCGATGTGCAGGCCCAGGCGCATCATAATGCCGAAGAGCGGGTGCTCGATGCCTTGGTCGGCACGTCAGCCACGCCTTCAACCCGCGATTCCTTCCGCAAGAAGCTGCGGGCCAACGAGCTCGACGACAAGGAAATCGAGATCGAGCTGACCCCATCGCCCTCGACTGGTGGTTTTGAGATGCCGGGCATGCCCAATGGCGGGATCGGCATGATCAATCTATCGGACATGTTCAAGTCGGCAATGGGCGGGCGCGGGGTTAAGCGCAAGCTCAAGGTCAAGGATGCCTATGAGCCGCTGATCGCCGAGGAAGCCGACAAGCTGCTCGACCAGGAACAGCTCAAGACCGAATCGATCGAGCTGGTGGAAAACCACGGCATCGTCTTCATCGACGAGATCGACAAGGTGGCGGCGCGCGAGGGCGGCGTGCAGGGCGGGCCATCGCGCGAAGGCGTGCAGCGCGACCTGTTGCCGCTGATCGAAGGCACGACCGTCGCGACCAAATATGGGCCGGTCAAAACCGACCATATCCTGTTTATCGCTTCGGGCGCGTTCCATGTGAGCAAGCCCTCGGACCTGCTGCCCGAATTGCAGGGCCGCCTGCCGATCCGGGTCGAACTCAAGGCGCTGACGCGCGAGGATTTCATCGGAATTTTGAGCGACACCGAAGCCAGCCTCATCAAGCAATATGTGGCGCTGATGGGTACGGAAGGGGTGACGCTTGAATTCACCCCGGATGCCATCGAAGCCATTGCCGATGCGGCGGTGCGGGTAAATTCGTCGGTGGAAAATATCGGCGCCCGGCGGCTGCAAACCGTGCTGGAACGGCTGGTGGAAGACATCTCGTTCGAGGCCCCGGACAAGCAGGGCGAGACCATCCGAATCGATGCGGCCTTCGTGGCCGAGAAGGTCGGCGTGCTGGCGGCGGACACGGATCTGAGCAAGTTCGTGCTGTAGTCTTTTGAGTGTGAAGGGGTGGGAGGTGGTTCTCTCACCCCTTTTGATTTTGCCCGCGTGATGGCTTCCAGCCGCGTAAAGGTTAAGTAGCCAACCATCGGGGGTGGGATGGGGCGGTGAGCCGACAGACAGCACCGGCCCTAACAGCTCAAAACTACCGGCGGGTGGAGCGGCGTACCAGTTCGGTGTGGAGGAACCGGAGGTCTTCGGCGGTGAGCTTGCCGATATCGGCAGCGAGGCGGTTGGTGAGTTCAGTGGCTTCGGGGACCATGCCGGCAGTGTCGATGGTTATCTTGGGGTCGCTGATTTCGGCGAGGCGCTGCAGTTCCTCGGCTTCGTCCCAGATGACGTTGAAATAAGCGATGATGCGGTGGAGGAGAAAGCCGGTGGGCTTGCCGCGCCGGCCGTGCTCGAGAGCGGATAGATAGGCGCTCGAAACCTGGAGCGCCGCTGCCATGTCCTTGAGCTGGATGCCGCGTTCTTCGCGCAGCGCGCGCAATTTGGCGCCAAGCGGGGTCATTGGCGGCGCAGGCGCACATACCACGCGCCCTCCCCGCCATGGCCGCGGGCCGCCAGTGTCCAGCCTGATACCAGTGGCGACAGCGCCGGCTCGCTCAGCCAGATCGGCAACATGGTGCGCAAGACGCCGCGCTCGTTCATGGCGGCAATGTAGTCATTGTCGGTACGGGCACCCTTGCCGGTGATGACGAGGAGCGTGCGATCGCCACGGGCCCAGCGCGATTGCACATAGCGATGCAGCGCGCTGCGCGCTTCGTTCTGGGTCATGCCGTGCAGATCGATGGTGCCATCGATATCGATCCGGCCTTTGCGCACCTTTTTATGGATGGCGGGCTCGATGCTGCGCTCGGGAGGTGGTGCGCTGGGGAGCGGCGCCTGGTACGGCGCGAGGAACGGTTTGCGGGGCGGCTTGGGCTTGCCGGGAGCGGGCCGCGCAGGGGGCTCAGCGGGCGTTTCGGCCGGCGGCATGGGCAGCGGCCCAGCCCCCATGCGCATCAGCCCCTTGCGCCGGAGCGGATCTACCGTTGCGGCGACCGTCGTCCACAAGTGGAAGTCATGCGGCAGCCGCTTGGGATCACGCTTGGACATGAATGGGTGCCAGCCCGGGTCAGTCGAGCTGGCTGGTGGTGACGACCTTCCAGTTAGGATCGCGCGACTTGGGGTTGCGCGCAAAGGTCCATTCGTCGGCGACGGTTTGCACCTGATCGGCATTCCCTTCAACCAGATTGCCGTCCTTGTCGCGGGTGGCGGAAACCACTTCGGCATGGAAGCGCACGGTCACGAGTACGGACTTGCCATTGTTCTCGGCTTCCGAGATTTCCACCTTGGGCAGGCCCACAAAGGTGAAGTCGACGGTCTGGCCCGCCGCTTCCCGGTCGGTGATAGCGCGGTTGAAGCCGTCAAACACGTCCTTTTCCAGCAGCGTCTTGAGCAGAGCGCGGTCGCCGGCGGCAAAGCCGGTCACGATCATTTCATAGGCCTGCTTGGCGCCGTCGAGGAAGGATTTGGGCGTAAAGGTGGGGTCGGCCGCCGCGACGTCGCGCATGCCCTGTGCCAAAGGCTGATTGCCGCGCGAATGCTGCTCGATCTCGGCCTCGAGCTTGCGGGCGCGCCGCTCGTCATCAAGTTCAGGTTGGCCGGCGCCACGCGGGCGCAGCGGCACGACGGTATCGTCGGCGGCAGCGGCCTCGGCGGGTTTGCGGCGCTCGACGGGTGGACGCTCGGTTCCCGTCCGCGTTCCCAGCACCGAACGCAGCCGGAATAAAACAATCACGGCTACCACGATCACAATGAGAGTGGGCAGATCGAGAAAATCGTCCATCAATGCACCTTTGCTTGAAGCGCCGCAAAGGACGCTGATGCGCTCGCATGCGCACGAAGTGTTTCTATATATAGGCAAAGCTGACGGCGAAACCAGTTCGCCAGCGGGCAAGTTGCATTGTGTCGCGCCACCCCGCATCTGGCTTAACAAGGAGTGTTCGCGTGATCCGCTATCTGCCGTTTGCCCTGCTGCTGCTGCCTATTGTCGAGATTGCCTTGTTTATCAAGGTGGGACAGACAATCGGCCTGTGGCCAACGCTGGGGCTCGTGATCCTCGCGGCGCTCCTCGGCGCGGTGCTGTTGCGCCAGCAAGGGGTGAGCGTGCTAACGCAAATGCGCCAGCGCATGAACCGGGGCGAGATGCCGGCGCGCGCCATTGCTGATGCGATGATGCTGGGGATCGCCGCGGTGCTCCTGGTGCTGCCGGGCTTTTTCTCCGACATTGTCGCCATTCTCCTGCTGCTGCCGCCGGTGCGCAGTTGGATCTACCGGAGCCTTGCCAAGCGCATGACAGTGGTGAGTACCGCGAGCTATCAAAGCTCGACCGCCTGGAACGAGCGCCGGATCGATCGCCCCGATACAATCGATCTGGATGACGACGAATTCCGGGAGAAATAGGCGCTCCGGGCTTGGCTTGTTCGCTCGAAGCAAAGATGCTAGCCAGCGCGCAAGAAAAAACCGGACAGAGGACCCACGATCATGGCTGACGAGACCCAGGGCAGCGCCGCACCCCAGGCCAGCACCGCCCCCAGCATGAACCTGGTTGGGCAGTATATTCGCGACTTGTCGTTTGAGAATCCGGGCGCACCGGGTTCGATCATGGCAGGCGGCGGCAACCCGGCCTTTAATGTTTCGATCAGCGTCGCCGTCAAAAAGCAGGCTGACGAAGTATTCGCCGTCGAGCTCACGCTCAACGCCAAGGCCAATCGCGAAACCACTCTGCTATTTGCGGTGGAGCTGGTCTATGGCGGCGTGTTCCGGCTGCGCAATGTTCCCGAAGCTCAGCTCAGCCAATTGCTGATGATCGAATGCCCGCGCCTGATCTTCCCGTTTGCCCGCCAGGTGCTCGCCAGCGTGACCCAGCAGGGTGGCTTCCCGCCGCTGATGATGGAGCCGGTGGATTTCGCTTCGATCTATCGCCAGAACCTGCAGGCCCTCGCAGCCAAGCAGAATGCGGGTGGCGCAAATGCTGCCGCTCCAGTGACTGCTGCCGATGCCGAAAGCGACAAGCCGAACTGAGTTCGGCTGGCACAATTTCAATAAACCAAACCCCGGGCTCGCGTCCGGGGTTTTTCGTTGATCAGGCGCTGAGCCGGGTCGGGACTTCGTCGGCGGCGAATTGGGTCCAGAGCGCCTCGGGCCCAAGCGAAGCGATGAAGGCGGCGTGGGCCGCCAGTTCCGCTTGCGTCAGCCGAGGTGGCAGGGGCAAGGGCCGGCGTGGGGCGGCTGCAAAGCTCGCAAGAGCCTCGGCGCCCGAAACGCGGTTTTCCGCCACCAGCGCCAGGCTCACCTGCTTGCCGCCGATCAGCTCGAGATAGACCTCAGCGAGAATCTCGCTGTCGAGCAGCGCGCCGTGGAGAGTCCGGCGCGAATTGTCGATACCGTAATGCTTGCACAAGGCATCAAGGCTCACGCGAGCGCCGGGGTGCCGCTCACGGGCGAGCATCACCGTATCGATCACCGTGTTGCGCAGAGCACCGCGACCAAGCTTGCCTAGTTCCGCGTTCAAAAAACCCATGTCGAATGGGGCGTTGTGAATGATCAGCGTGGCATCGCCGATGAACTGGCAGAAATCCTCGGCTACCTCGGCAAAAAGGGGCTTGTCGGCCAGAAATTCGTCGGACAGCCCGTGCACCCGAAACGCTTCCTCGGGCATGGTGCGCTGGGGATTGATATAGATATGGTAGGTCTTGCCCGAGGGGATATGGTTGATCAGCTCGACACAACCGATTTCCACCAGCCGGTCGCCCGTGGCGGGAGACAAGCCCGTGGTTTCCGTATCAAGGACGATTTCTCGGTTCATGCTTGTTCCTGCTGGCCCCGCAAGGCTTCGACCAGGGCCGCCACCTCAGCCTGCGTGACCGCGAGCGGCTTGCCCGTATCGAAAACGAAATCGGCGCGCTTCTGCTTTTCAGCCTGCGGGAGCTGGCGGGCAAGAATTGTTTGCAGCTTATCCACGGTCATGCCGGCGCGGGCCAGCGCGCGCTCGCGTTGAATGGCGGGGTCAACCAGGGTGACAGCCACGCCATCAAAGCTATAATCATGGCCCGTCTCATAAAGGAGCGGCACTTCAACAACGGCAAGGGTCTCGCCCGCCGCTGCCGCATCGGCGAGGAACTGGGCGATGCGGCTGCGCACCATGGGATGGACCAGGGCTTCGAGCTGGTCAAACTTTCCGGGGTTTTTGGCGAGTTGCAGCGATAGCCGCGTGCGATCAACGGCTCCCTCCACGACAACGCCGGGAAACAGCGCTTCGACGGCCGGAGCGGCAGCGCCGGCGTAAAGCTCGGCCACTGCAGCATCGGCGGAAAACACCGGCACGCCATTGGCCGCAAAGGCCGCGAGGACCGCAGATTTTCCAGTGGCGATGGAGCCCGTGAGGCCAAGGCGATACATGTTCAATGGTCCAGAGTGGCTTCGATCCGGGCGCGCAATTGCGGGGTGACCTCGGGCTGGATGCCGAACCAGGCGGCAAAGCCCGGCACGGCCTGATGGAGCAGCATGCCGAGACCATCAACTATGCGCAAGCCACGGGCGGCCGCATCGGCGAGCAAGGGAGTTTGCAGCGGCACATAAACCAGGTCGGTCACCAACACATCGGGCCGTAACTGGCCGAGGTCAAAATCGGCAAAGCCGGTGCCATGCATGCCAACCGAGCTGGTGTTGACCACGAGACCGGCTGATGGAGCGATGCTGTTGAACTCCTCCAGGTCGGCGACATCGATATCGCCGCCGATGCTCTGCGCCAGCCGGTCGGCCGTTTCGCGCGTGCGATTGAGCAGGATGATCGGGATATTGCGGCTTTGCAGCGCCACAAGGATCGCGCGGGCCGCGCCCCCTGCTCCAAGAACGATGGCTGCATCGAGCCCCTCGGACCAGCCCGGCGCGCCCTGATCGAGATTGCCGAGAAAGCCGAGATAATCAGTGTTGGTGCCGTGCACATGGCCATGCTCGGCCACCAGCGTATTGACCGCACCAATGCTGCGCGCCAGTGGATCCACCGTGTCGCACAGGGCAAACACGGCTTCCTTATGGGGAATGGTGACATTGCCGCCGGCAAATTCCCCACCACGCAGGCGCTCAAAAAAGCCGGGCAGATCGGCAGGCGCCACGTCGATGGCCTCATAGGTACCATCGATCCCGTGTTCGGCCAGCCAGGTGCCATGAATCAGGGGCGAGCGGGAATGGCCGATGGGGTGGCCGATAACGAAGGCTTTGCGGGTCAAGACTGGCTGGCTCCGAGCAACAGGTGTGGGGCAAAGCGCCGAAGCGCCCCGAGGAGGGGCAACAGGGGCAACCCCAAAATGGAGAAATAGTCGCCTTGCACCCGTTCGAACAGCTGAATGGAGGCCCCTTCCAGCCGATAGGAGCCGACAGATGCCAGAACGGCATCGCCTTCCGCATCCAGCACCGCCTTGATCTCGGCATCGCTGATGCCGCGCATGGTCAGCTCAACGGTGTCAACAAAGCTCCACACCACCTCCCCTCCCCGCGCCAGCGCCACGGCGGCATGGAGTTGATGGGTTTGGCCGCTGAGTTGGCGCAACTGTGCGGCCGCCCGCTGGCGATCGGCTGGCTTGTGCAGCAACTGTCCGCCAAAGGTTAAGGTCTGGTCGGCGCCAATCACCAGCGCGCCGGGATGGAGCAAGGAGATGTTAAGGGCTTTGGCGCTAGAGAGGGCCATAGCGACTGCCCTGCCCCCGCCCCCTTCGTTGAGGATCGTGGCTTCGGTCAGGCGCTCGTCGATAGCGGCAGGATGTGCGGCGAAACGCAAACCTGCCTGTATCAGCAAGGCCTTACGGGTTGCGCTTTGGGATGCAAGGATCAGCATGGCGGGATGTTTTCCACACTGCTATCCACAGCTCAAGCAATCTCTGTGTTCTTGACTCATAGATTCCGGCCAGGCGCCGAGTTGTTCGACCAGCTTAGTAAAACGTTAACATC
The DNA here is from genome assembly GCF_058133495.1 of Devosia sp. Z6_126. NCBI lineage: Bacteria > Pseudomonadati > Pseudomonadota > Alphaproteobacteria > Hyphomicrobiales > Devosiaceae > Devosia > Devosia sp. Z6_126. The sequence continues at coordinate 943,533 of NZ_JBYUNO010000001.1, forward strand.
TGGACTCCGGGAGGGGGCCGTTTAGAGTCAGCGGGAACTCTGGGGAAAACTTTTTGCCCTCCAGCCGCCGGCGAGGCAGGTTCACACAGCCTTAACCTTTGGCTTGACTCTGGGAGTCCGCGGGTTAACGCCGCGTTAACCTTTTGCGCATCGGCCCTCAAAGCAACGCCGCTGATTTGGATTCACAGCCTCGCCGCCGCAATCCTGCGTAACTGTGTCGCCACCACAGCGATTGTGGATGCCCGTGAATTAGAGCAAAACACCGCAATGATAATAGAGATACTAAGAACAAGAGTCTTTTCAGGGGTTTGGAAGGGAAAGTCACTGTGAGCCAAGTGGCCCTCAAGCCTCTTCTCGCCACCGTACTCGGTGAGCGACAGGCACGACCCCCGATCTGGATCATGCGCCAGGCTGGACGCTATCTCCCCGAGTATCGGGAAGTGCGCGCCCGCTCCAAAGGTTTCCTTGATCTGTGCTATTCGCCCGATCTGGCTGTGGAAGTGACGCTGCAGCCCCTGCGTCGGTTCCCGCTCGATGCAGCGATTTTGTTTTCGGACATTCTCGTCGTGCCCGATGCGCTGGGACAATCGGTTCGCTTTGAACAAGGCGAAGGCCCCCTGCTCGAGCCCATCACCGCGCAGACCCTGGGTCAGCTTCGTCCGGAACGGGTGCTCGAACACCTGGCGCCGGTGTTTGAAACCTTGCGGCGCCTCAAGCACGAACTGCCCGCCGACAAGACGCTGATCGGCTTTTGCGGTTCGCCCTGGACCGTGGCCACTTATATGATCGGCGGACGCGGTTCGCCCGATCAGGCGGCGGCGCGGTTGTTTGCGCTGCAGGAGCCGGCGGCCTTTGCGGCTTTGATGGACATCCTGGTACAAGCCAGCATCGATTATCTCGTGGCGCAATTTCAAGCGGGCGCCGATGTGGTGCAGCTGTTTGAAAGCTGGGCCGTCAATCTCGACGAAGAAGCGTTCCGCACACAGGTGATTGAACCCAATCGGCGGATCGTCGAAGGCGTACGCCAGCGCGTGCCCAATGCGCCGATCATCGGCTTTCCCCGTGGCGCGGCCGGCAACATCGCCGCCTATGTCGCCGCGACGGGGGTGAATGCCGTGGGTCTGGATTATTCCACTCCGCTCGGCTTTGCCCAGAACGCGGTGCCACCCGGGATGGCGGTCCAAGGCAATCTTGATCCGCTGCGGCTGGTTGCCGGTGGCCCGCAGATGGAAGAGCGGGCGCGCCAGATCATCGCCGCCTTTGCCGATCGTCCGCATATCTTCAATCTGGGGCACGGCATTGTGCCGCAAACGCCAATCGCTCATGTCGAGCGGCTGGTCGAGCTGGTCAAGAACGGGTAGCGGGCATGTATGAATGGGTTAAAGCGGGGCATGTGATTGTCGTGATCGCCTGGATGGCGGGCATGCTCTATCTGCCGCGTTTGTTCGTTTATCACTCCGTCACCACCCCGGGCACGGAGCAATCGGAAACCTTCAAGATCATGGAGCGGCGGCTGCTCAAGGGGATCATCAACCCCGCCATGATCGCCACTTTCGTCTTCGGACTATGGATGATCCATATGGGCGCGGTCGACTGGAGCCAGGGTTGGCCGTGGCTCAAGGCGGCGTTTGTGATCGGGCTGACGGCGTGCCATGGCATTCTCGTTCGCCACACCAAGAACTTTGCCGCGGACGCCAACACCAAGCCGCAGCGCTACTTCCGGATCATCAACGAAGTGCCGACCGTGTTGATGATCGGCATCGTCATCGCTGTTATCGTGCGGCCGTTCTAGCCGTTCAGGCGCGAAAAACGCCATTGCACCGCGCTTGTCGCTTGAAATAAGCGGCAAGCCGGGCTATCTGAAACGAAATGCTTCCGCGCTTTCGCGACCGCCCAGGTTGCTTGCGGGGCCTTACACCCCCCTCCTCTCCGCCTTTTCGATTTCCCGCAGGGTCATCCTCTACATGCAGAATATGAAGCTCAGCGAGCTCAAGGCCAAATCTCCGGCCGAACTTCTTGTGTTCGCAGAAGAACACGAAGTTGAAAATGCATCGACCATGCGCAAGCAGGAGTTGATGTTCGCCATTCTCAAGCAGTTGGCGGAGCGCGAAGTCGACATTACTGGCGAAGGCGTGGTGGAAGTTCTTCCCGATGGCTTCGGTTTCTTGCGGTCGCCCGATGCCAACTACCTGCCGGGTCCGGACGATATCTATATCAGCCCCTCGCAGATCCGCCGCTTCGGCCTGCGCACCGGCGATACGGTGGAGGGCCAGATTCGCTCCCCCAAGGAAGGCGAGCGCTATTTCGCCCTGGTCAAGGTCAACACCATCAATTTCGAAGATCCTGAGGCGGTACGCCACAAGGTCAACTTCGACAATCTCACCCCGCTTTACCCCGAAGAGCGGCTGCGCATGGAATTGCCGGACCCCACGGTTCGCGATCGCTCGGCGCGGGTGCTCGATCTCGTGGCACCGCTGGGCAAAGGGCAGCGCGCTCTGATCGTCGCACCCCCGCGCACCGGCAAGACCGTGCTGCTGCAGAACATCGCGCAGTCGATCGCCACCAACCATCCCGAATGCTATCTAATCGTGCTGCTGATCGACGAACGGCCTGAAGAAGTGACCGACATGCAGCGCTCGGTTCGCGGCGAAGTCATCTCCTCGACCTTTGACGAGCCCGCCAGCCGCCACGTTCAGGTCGCCGAAATGGTGATCGAAAAAGCCAAGCGCCTCGTCGAGCACAAGCGCGACGTGGTGATCCTCCTCGACTCCATCACCCGCCTTGGCCGCGCCTACAACACCGTCGTGCCAAGCTCGGGCAAGGTTCTGACCGGCGGCGTGGATGCCAACGCCCTGCAGCGGCCCAAGCGCTTCTTCGGTGCGGCGCGCAACATCGAGGATGGCGGTTCGCTGACCATCATTTCGACCGCGCTGATCGATACCGGCTCGCGCATGGACGAAGTGATCTTTGAAGAGTTCAAGGGCACGGGTAACTCCGAAATTATTCTTGATCGCAAGGTCGCCGACAAGCGCATCTTCCCCGCGCTCGACATCACCAAGTCGGGCACCCGCAAGGAAGAACTGCTGGTGGAAGCCGACATCCTCAAGAAGATGTATGTGCTGCGCCGGATCCTCACGCCCATGGGCACAATCGATGCCATGGAATTCCTCACCGACAAGATCCGCCAGACCAAGACCAATTCGGATTTCTTTGATTCGATGAATACCTGAGCCGCGGGGCGAGGGTGGATCAATGCGCCTGGGCGATACGATTGTAGCATTGTCGTCCGGCGCGACGCCTTCGGGCGTGGCGGTGATCCGGCTCTCGGGTCCCGCCGTGCAAGAGCTGCTCCTGGCGGTGACAGGCGTCTTGCCCAAGCCGCGGCAGCTTACCTTGCGCAGCATTGGTGCCGGCACGGCACTCGATCGGGGTCTCGTGGCGTTTTTCCCGGGCCCCAGGAGCTTTACCGGCGAAGATTGCGCCGAATTGCAGGTGCATGGATCGCCGGCCGGCGTGCGCGCCATTCTCAAATTACTCGTGGAGCAGGGGGCACGCCTCGCCGAAGCTGGTGAGTTCACCCGGCGCGCCTTCGAGAACGGCAAGCTCGATCTCGTCGAAGTCGAAGGGCTCGGCGACCTACTGGAAGCGGAAACCGAGAACCAGCGTCGCCAAGCGCTGGCGCGGCTTGAAGGCGGGCTTAGCAGCAAGATCGGCGGCTGGCGCGAGCAACTGCTCGATCTGCGGGCCGAGATCGAAGCGCGGCTCGATTTTTCCGACGAGGGCGATGTCGGGGAGGCCCTGCCGGAAGGCTTTGGTCGTAGCATTGCGGCGCTTGATCAAGAAATCGCCCAAGCGCTGAGCAGCGTCGAGCATGGCCGAATCGTGCGCGAGGGTATTCGCGTGGCGCTGGCCGGCCCCCCCAATGTGGGAAAGTCCAGTCTGCTCAATGCCTTGGCGCGTTCGAACATTGCCATTGTCACCGATGAAGCGGGCACGACGCGCGATGTGCGCGAAGTGCCGCTTGATATTGGTGGGCAGCTATTCGTGCTGCTCGATCTCGCGGGGTTGCGTGACACCGACAGCAAGGCCGAAGCAGAAGGCATCCGCCGGGCCCGTCAAGCCATGCAGAGTGCCGACCTCGTGCTCTGGCTTGAGGCGCCGGACATCGAGCCCGTTGAGCCCCCGGCAGATTTGGCGCCATTGCTGCGGGTCAGCACCAAGGCCGACATGGGTCAGGTGAGCCCAGATGCTGATTTGGCAGTGTCGACGCTGGATGGCAGCGGCGTGGAGCAGTTGTTGCAGCGCCTAGCTGATTTAGGGCAAGATTACACCGGCGGCGAGCCGGCGCTGTTGAGCCGCGAGCGCGATCGTGCAGCCTTGGTGGCGGCACGGGAAGCAATGGGTTGGGCCACGCGGCTGCTCGATGAACCCGAGCTTGCGGCTGAGCAGTTGCGGTTGGCCTCGAGTGCCCTGGAGCGGCTGGTGGGCCGGCTCGATCCGGAAATGGTACTGGATCGCCTGTTCACAAGCTTCTGTATCGGCAAGTAAGCCGGGCTGTGCGATGCCGGCAATGATTCACGTGGAACATTGCTTCACGGGTTGTTGGAGTTTGCGGAATGACTGAGTTCGGAGTGATCGTGGTGGGCGGGGGCCATGCCGGCTGTGAGGCCGCGGCCGCCTCAGCCCGCATGGGTGTGCCGACGGCGTTGATCACCCATCGGTTCGCCACCATTGGCGAGATGAGCTGCAATCCGGCCATCGGCGGCTTGGGCAAGGGACACCTGGTGCGCGAGATCGATGCGCTCGACGGCTTGATGGGCCGCGTTGCCGACGCCGCCGGCATCCAGTTCCGGGTGCTTAATCGGCGCAAAGGCCCGGCGGTGCGCGGGCCGCGCGCCCAAGCGGATCGCAAGCTGTATCGCCAGGCTATGCAGGCAGCCATTACTGCGCAGACGAACCTGCAGGTCATCGAGGGCGAAGTCGATGACATCAGCGTTGGCAGTGACGGCAAGGTGTCGGGGGTAGTTCTGCTCGATGGGCGTTGTTTCAGCACCAGAAGCGTGGTGCTGACCACCGGCACGTTTTTGCGGGGCTTGATCCATCGGGGTGAAGAAACCACGCCGGCTGGGCGGTTCGGGGAAGGGCCGGTGCTTGGGCTGTCGGCGCGGCTGGAGCAACTCGGTCTGCAGCTTGGCCGGCTTAAGACCGGCACGCCGGCGCGGCTGGATGGCACCACCATTGATTACGCGCAGCTTGAAGCCCAGCCGGGTGATACGCCGCCTGAGCCCTTTTCCATGCTTACGGCTGCAATCACGACGCCGCAGGTGGAATGCCACATTACCCGGACCACGGCCGATACGCATCGCATCATTGGCGAGAATTTGCATCGCTCGGCGATGTATTCCGGTCGCATCCAGAGCCGTGGGCCACGCTATTGCCCGTCGATAGAGGACAAGATCGTCCGCTTTGCCGATCGCGATAGCCACCAGATCTTTCTGGAACCAGAAGGCTTGGGCGACAGCACGGTTTATCCCAACGGTTTGTCGACCTCGCTACCCGAGGACGTACAGGCGGCCTTCCTGCGCTCCATGCCCGGACTGGAGCAGGTGCGGATTGTTCGCCCAGGCTACGCAATCGAATATGATTATGTTGATCCGCGGGAGCTTCGCGCCACACTGGAACTGAAGCGCCAGCCCGGATTGTACCTGGCGGGGCAGATCAACGGGACAACGGGCTATGAGGAGGCAGGGGCGCAAGGCTTGCTGGCCGGTGCCAATGCTGCGGCGGCGGTGCAGGGACGGGCCCCGCTGGTCCTGTCGCGTACCGAGAGCTATATCGGGGTGATGGTTGATGACCTGGTCACCCGCGGCGTGACTGAGCCCTATCGCATGTTCACATCGCGGGCGGAGTTCCGGCTGCACCTGCGCGCCGACAATGCCGATCAGCGTTTGACCCAGCTGGGGATCGAGTGCGGGCTCGTGGGTCAGCAGCGCTCGCAGATGTTCCAGGCGAAGGCGGCAGCCCTCGATACGGGGCGGTCGTTGCTCCAGACCCTTCGCGTCAGCCCCACAGTGGCACGACGGGCCGGGATTGCTGTGAATGCCGATGGGCAATCGCGCTCCGCCTTTGAGCTGTTGTCCTATCCGGACGTTGCCTTCGATGACGTGCGCAAGCTCTGGCCGGAACTTGACAGCATAGCTGCGCCAACGCTGGAGCAGTTGGTGGTGGATGCGCAATACGCCGTCTACCTCGATCGGCAGCGCAAGGACATTGAGGCGGTGCGGCGGGACGAGCAACGCAGTATTCCCGATGATTTCAATTATCAGACGCTGCCCGGTCTTTCGAGTGAGCTGCGCCAGAAGCTCGCTAAGGCGCGACCCCAGACCATTGCTCAGGCACAGGCAGTGGATGGCGTTACCCCGGCCGCGATCACCCTGGTTCTGGCGGCCATCCGACGTGGAGATGTGAGGCAGCGTGCCAGTGCCTAACAGCAGTATAGAACGCTACGCACAGTATTTTTCTCGTAGTCAGGGCGAAGTAGAGGCCGATCTGCAGGATTATGAGAGTCTGTTGCGGCGCTGGCAGGCGGTGCAGAATCTGGTTTCACGTGAAACACTGGACCAGGTCTGGACGCGCCACTTTGCCGATAGTCTGCAAACTCTGGCTCTTGTTCGGGCAGAAGACCGGAACTTTCTCGATCTCGGCAGCGGGGGCGGGCTGCCAGCTTTGCCAATGGCAATCGCGCTGAAGGACACCCCGGCGCAGTTCACCCTGGTTGAACCCACAGGCCGCAAGGTAAGCTTCCTGCGCACCGTAGCGCGCGAGCTTGGCCTCGCCGTCACCGTGATTCCCAAGCGCAGCAACGAGATTGATTCACGTGAAACAGCGATTCCCGACGTGATCACTTCACGCGCCTTGGCGGCACTACCGCAGCTCTGCGGCATGATGCAGCCGTTCTTCGGCCCGCACGCCCGTGCACTGCTACACAAAGGCCGCGAATATGGTGAAGAGATCAGCGAATCGCGTGCTTTATGGGCATTCGACGTGGTAGTAGCGCAAAGCGACACTGATCCGCATGGCGTGCTGCTTGAACTCACCGGACTGAGATCTCGCTAGCAGCGGTGTACTGGAGGCGAATTTGGCACCCCGTATTCTCACATTGGCGAACCAGAAAGGCGGCGTGGGTAAAACTACAACCGCCATCAACCTGGCCACCGCTCTCGCTGCCATTGGCGAACGCGTGCTGATCGTGGACCTCGATCCACAGGGCAATGCTTCCACCGGTCTTGGTATCGCCCGCAACGAACGCGAGATTTCCGCCTACGACCTGCTGGTGGGCGAAGCGACCGTGGTCGAGTCGGCTGTTTTGACCAGCGTTCCCAATGTGGCGATCGTTCCATCCACCATGGACTTGCTTGGCGTCGAGCTGACCATTGCCGCGCAGGCAGACCGCGCCTTCAAGCTGCGCAACGCGTTCAAAGCTCTGGGTGACCTCAAGATCAATGACCAGGCGATCAGCTATGTGCTGATTGACTGCCCGCCCTCGCTCAACCTCTTGACCATCAATTCGCTGGTCGCCGCCGACGCTGTACTGGTGCCGCTGCAATGCGAGTTCTTTGCGCTTGAGGGTTTGAGCCAGCTGCTGCAGACCATCGAGCAGATCCGCTCGACGCTCAATCCGCGCCTGTCGATCCAAGGCGTGGTGATGACGATGTTCGATCGCCGCAACAATTTGTCCGAGCAGGTGCTGCATGATGTGCGCAGCGAAATGGGCGAATTGGTGTATGACACGGTCATTCCGCGCAACGTGCGCCTGAGTGAAGCACCATCGTATGGTAAACCCGCCTTGCTCTATGATCTGAAATGTGCGGGCAGCCAGGCCTATCTGCGATTGGCCACTGAAGTTATTCGGCGCGAGCGCCAGCTCAACGCGGCTTAGGAGAGCGTTAATGAACGATAAACCAACGCGGCTCGGCCGCGGGCTTGCGGCTTTGATCGGCGATATGGCGACGATGGAAGGCAATCGGGTCACCGACATGCAGGGGACTAAGCGCCTCCCGGTCGAATTCATCATTGCCAACCGGTCCAATCCCCGCCGTACCTTCAATGCCGATCAGCTCGAAGAGTTGACCAATTCCATTCGCGAGAAAGGCATCATGCAGCCGCTGCTGGTGCGCCCGAGCGAAGATCCGCATCTGTTCGAAATCATCGCCGGCGAACGCCGCTGGCGGGCCGCCCAAAAGGCGGGGCTGCATGATGTGCCGGTGATCGTGCGGGAGGTCGGGGACAAGGAAGCCCTCGAGCTCGCCATCATCGAGAACGTGCAGCGGGCCGATCTCAATCCGCTCGAAGAGGCCATGGGCTATGGTCAACTGATGGAGCAGTTCGAATACACCCAGCAGGATCTGGCGCAGGTGATCGGCAAGAGCCGCTCGCATGTCGCCAATACGCTGCGGCTGCTTCGCCTACCCGAAGACGTCAAGGAGATGGTCTCGAGCGGCGATTTGACCGCGGGCCATGCCCGCACTCTGATCACGGCGGAAGATCCGGCCAGACTGGCGCGGCAGATCGTGGATGAAGGCCTTTCCGTGCGTGAGGCCGAGGCGTTGAGCCAACAGCGTGAGTTTGCGCCCAAGAAGCGCAGCACGCCAACCGAGCGCGACAGCGATACGGTGTCGCTGGAGCGACGTTTGTCGGACGCGCTGGGCCTATCGGTGTCGCTCAATCATGGCGACAAGGGCGGCAAGATCGAGATTCGCTACAAGACCATGGAACAACTCGACGGCATTTGCCATCGGCTGACTGGCGCCGGGAACTAGGCTTTAATGGCTTGCGGCCGCCGTGCAGATGCTCAGCAAAGCACGGCGCAGCACCGGTTCGGCCAAGGCCGGACGACGGCGCGACTCCCCGGTGGCGAGCAGGAGCCGCTCCAACGCCGTGCCTAGTGCAGTATCAGACCAAAGCCGCAGCTGCTGCTCCAGGCTCGAGCGGCGCGAGAAATGCGGCTTGGGCTTCAAGCTATCCAGGACATCGCGGGGGCTGCGGCCCTTGTCGACTTCGGTGCGCCAGCGCCGCAGATTGGCGAAGTGAATGGTCGTCGTGGCGAGCAGTCGCTGGGGATCGACGGCGCCGCTCAAAGCTCGATTGAGCATCAGTTCCAAACGCTCGGCATGACCGCCAGCAGTCGCATCGATGATAGCGTCGATTACCAGTGCACCGTTGTCGGCGCACAGGCGCAGCACATCTTCGCGCGTCAGCTGCTTGCTCGCCGCAGCATAAAGGCTGAGCTTGTCGAGCTCGCGCCGGGTGACTTCACGATCATTGCCCAAGATTTCGAGCAGGGTGGAGACCACGTCACCATCCGCCCTAATGCCTTGGGCATTGAAGGTTTCGCGGATGAGGGCGGAAAGGGTCTCGTCCGTATCGGCATAGCAGGGCAGGGCGCGACCGAGCTTGGCTGCTTCCACAAGGGCCCGCAGGGCGTCCCGCGGGGCCAGATTGCCGGCTTCGAGCACGATGGCGGAGCCGCCGGGATCATCGCGTAACTGCGTCAGCGGCATGACAAGGCTTTTGCCGGCGCCCCGAACTCGGATGATGCGCTTGCCGCCAAACAGCGATGTACTGCGCGCTTCGAGCACCAGCAGGGAAGGGTCGGCATCGAGCTGGGCGCTGTCCAGCACGATCAAATCGGCGGCTTCGGGATCATCGCCGCTGAGGCGGCGGATGAGGGTCTGCGCGGTTTCGCGAACGAGCCCGGTGTCGGGCCCGTAGACGAGAAAAATGCCCTCGCGGAGGTCGGGCCGGGCGAGATAGCGCGCGACCTCATGAGCCTTGAGCGCGCTCATCTAGCGCGACAGGACGGCCAGGAGCCCGAGACGCAGTGACTCGGCGACCGATTGGGCCGCGCGTTCCGCGGCTTCGGTGCCGGCCATGCGATCGGCCAGAACCTGATCATTCTTGGTGAAGCTCGCTGTCGCCGTGCGGGTGAGCACGATCGGCTTGCCACTTGGTAAGGCTGCCACGGTCAGGGTGCCGGTAATGGTCACTTCGAGCGGCTTGTAGGGGCTGCCAGTTTGCGACAGCGCCGCATCGGCATAGGTTACTGCGAGGCTGACGCGGGCCTCGCGAGGGGTAGCAGTGGCCGAATTGCTGAAGCTTTCAGCCAGCTCCTGGTAGATGATTTGCTCGAGCCGGTTGCCCGGCTTGGCAAAGCTCAGCGCAAACTGCTCGACCAGCGCCGCATTGGCTTGCCCATAGACCGGCGAGAAGCTGCAGCCACCCAAGGTGGCCGCAGCAGCGACAAGGCCAAGAGCGAGCAATGCGCTCCGGAGCGGGCTAGACCACGACATTGACGATCCTGTCCGGCACCACGACGATCTTGCGCGGTGTCTTGCCGTCCAGCATGCGGGCAATCGCTTCAAGTGACAAGACCATGCGCTCGATCTCGGCAGGGGCGGTGCCCTTGGCCGCCGTGATTTCACCACGCCGCTTGCCGTTGACCTGGATGGGCATGACCACGTCATTGTCCACGAGGAGCGCCGGATCGACCTGGGGCCAGGCTGCATCGGCCACGAGACCGTCGCGGCCTAGTGCCTGCCAGCAGGTTTCTGCCAGGTGCGGCATCATCGGGGCGATCAGCTGCACGAGATAGCCAACGCCTTCCTCGAGCGCGGCGAGACGCGCAGCAGGCGCTGCGGACACCAGGCCCGAGGAGCGCACCAGGGCATTGGTCAGCTCATAGATCTGAGCGACAGCGCGGTTGAAGCGCAGGCCTTCAATGTCGTCTGCGACCTGCTGCACGGCACGGTGGGCGGCGCGGCGCAGGGCGATGGCTTCTTCGTCGGCGGCAACAGGGGCGAGGTCCTGCGACTGGGCGCGCAGGGCCACCGTGTCGCCTACCAGTCGCCAGACGCGCTGCTGGAAGCGGCTGGCGCCTTCAACGCCCGCTTCGGTCCATTGCACGTCGCGCTCGGGCGGGGAGTCCGAGAGCATGAACCAGCGCGCGGTATCGGCGCCATAGGTGGCGACGATCTCGTCGGGATCAACGACGTTCTTCTTGGACTTGCTCATCTTTTCCACCGAGCCGATGCTGATCGGCGCGCCGGTTTCGAGATGCGTGGCGGAGCGGGTTTCGCTGCTGGTTTCGAGCACGACGTCCACCGGGGCGACCCATTCGCCCGCTGCCGAGCGATAGGTTTCATGGGTGACCATGCCCTGGGTGAAGAGGCCCTTGAACGGCTCATCGAGCCCCACATGGCCGGTCGCCTTCATCGCGCGGGTGAAGTAGCGGGAATAGAGCAGGTGCAAAATCGCGTGCTCGACGCCCCCGATATACTGATCGACCGGCAGCCAGCGATTGGCAATGGCCGGCACCGTCGGGGTTTCCGCCTGAGGTGCGGTGAAGCGCGCATAATACCAGGAGCTGTCCACGAAGGTGTCCATGGTATCGGTTTCGCGCCGGGCGGGGCCGCCGCATTGCGGGCAGGGCACGTGCTTCCAGGTCGGGTGATGATCGAGGGCGTTGCCGGGTTTGTCGAAGGTGACATCCTCGGGCAGCACTACCGGCAGGTCCTTTTTGGGGACGGGCAGGGTGCCGCAGACCTCGCAATGGATCACCGGGATCGGGCAGCCCCAATAGCGCTGGCGCGAAACGCCCCAATCGCGCAGGCGATAATTGACCTCGACCTTGCCCTGCGGCTTGCCGTCGACGGTCCGCTCGGCAAAGAACTGCGCTGCGGCGGTCTTGGCTTCGGCAATGGAGAGACCGGAAAGGAAGCCCGAGTTGAAGATGTGACCAGTGTCAACATAGGCTTCATCGCCAATGGCAAAGCTGGCCGCGTCCGCGTCGGGCGGCAGCACGACGGGGATCACCGGCAGGTCATATTTGCGCGCAAAGTCGAGGTCACGCTGGTCATGGGCCGGGCAGCCGAAAATGGCGCCCGTGCCATAGTCCATCAGCACGAAATTGGCGACATAAACAGGCAGGGTCTGGCCTTCGAGCACGGGGTGCTTGACGTGGAGGCCGGTGAAGACGCCCTTCTTTTCCGCTTTTTCGATGGTTTCGGTTGCCGTGCCGAGGCGCCGCGTTTCCTCGACGAACTCGGCCAGCGCCGAATTGCTGCCCGCCAGTTCAGCCGTCAGCGGGTGATCGGGGGAGAGGGCGACAAAGGAGGCGCCGAAAATGGTGTCGGGGCGGGTGGTGAAGACCTCGATGCTGCCGGCATTGACGGTGTTGTTGGGCACCATCTCAAACAGCAGGCGCAGCCCTTCGGAGCGGCCGATCCAGTTGCGCTGCATGGTGCGCACTTTTTCGGGCCACTCGGTCAGGCCATCGAGCGCTTCGAGCAGCTCTTCGGCAAAGTCGGAGATCTTGAAGAACCACTGCGTCAGCTCGCGCTGTTCCACGACGGCGCCCGAGCGCCAGCCCTTGCCATCGATCACCTGCTCATTGGCGAGCACGGTCATGTCGACGGGATCCCAGTTCACCTTGCTTTGCTTGCGGGTAACGAGGCCGGCCGCCATCATGTCGATGAACATGGCCTGCTGGTGCTTGTAGTATTCGGGCTCGCAGGTGGCGAATTCGCGCGTCCAGTCGATGGACAGGCCCATGGATTTGAGCTGGCCCTTCATGGTCGCGATATTGGCGCGGGTCCAGGTGCCGGGATGGGTCTTGCGCTCGATCGCGGCATTTTCCGCCGGCAGGCCGAAAGCGTCCCAGCCCATGGGGTGCAGCACATTCTTGCCCCGGGCGCGGTGATAGCGCGCGACAACGTCGCCCATGGCATAGTTGCGCACATGGCCCATATGGATGCGCCCCGAAGGATAGGGGAACATTTCGAGCACGTAATAGGGCTCGCGCGGGTCATCATTGGAGGTCACAAAGCTTTGGCGCTGGTCCCAGACCTGCTGCCAGTGCGGTTCCATTTCGCGCGGATTATAGCGTTCGCCGCTCAATCTATCAGTCCTTGGGGGCAAATGCGCAGTATGCCGAAAGGGCGAAGCTGCTTGCGTTTATTGGGGATTTTGGCTACCGGACCATCATCAGAAATCACCCCTCAGGTCAACAGCAACAGGGCAAAAGCGTGAGCGAGACTGCAGTGGACGCGCCGGCGCGGCTGGCCGAAATCCGTCATCGCATCGCGCGGGCGCAGGCTCGCTTCGAGCCAAGGTTGGCCGAGGTCAAGCTGGTGGCGGTATCCAAGACCTTCGATGCCGACGCGATCGTCCCCTTTCTCGTGGCAGGGCAGCGCGTCTTCGGCGAGAACCGGGTGCAGGAGGCAAAAGGCAAATGGCCGACGCTGCGCGAGCGTTTTGCCGATGTGGAACTGCACCTGATCGGGCCGCTGCAGACCAACAAGGCGCGCGATGCGGTGGCCCTGTTCGATGTGATCCAGAGCGTCGACCGCGACAACCTAGCTGAGGTGCTGGCCGCTGAGATGGCGCGTGCGGGGCGGAAATTGCCCTGCTATGTGCAGGTCAATATTGGGGAAGAACCGCAAAAGAGCGGCATTGCGCCGGCCGAAGCCGTGGCGTTTGTGGAGCGCTGCCGGAGCGTGCATGGGCTCGATGTGGTGGGGTTGATGTGCATCCCACCCGATGGGGTGCCGCCTGGGCCTTATTTTGCTCATCTGGCCACGCTGGGCCGGGCGGCCGGGGTGTCGCGCCTCTCCATGGGCATGAGCGGGGACTTCGAAACGGCGATCGCCATGGGCGCCACCGATGTGCGGGTTGGATCGGCACTGTTCGGGGCGCGTCCGCCGCTTACCTAAGTCAGCCAAATGGTTAGCGCGCGATAAACTTGGCGCGGTTTTCTCGCGCACTGCAACTTCTGGCCGCCATGTTCCGTTGCTTATCACCGTAACGGCGACGTGACCGGCAGGCCAGCGTTCCAGCAGGCAGCCTTTTGCACTCGCCCTGGTCCAAGTCCGGAGCGAATCCCATGAACAAGCGCCGCATTCTTCTGGTTGATGACGATGCGGATCTGCGCCAGACGCTGGTGGATCAACTCGAAGACGAACGCGAATTCGAGATCGTGCAGGCCGCCAGCGCCAATGATGCGCTCAAAGCCACCCGCGAAAGCAATATTGACCTCATGATCCTCGATGTCGGCCTGCCCGACATGGATGGGCGCGAGGCGGTCAAGATCCTGCGCCAGGAAGGCTTCAAGAGCCCGATCCTGATGCTGACGGGGCAGACCAGCGATGCCGATCAGATCAAGGGGCTGGAATCGGGCGCCAATGACTATCTGACCAAGCCCTTCCGCTTTCCGGTGCTGATGGCGCGCATCCGCTCGGCGCTGCGCCAGCACGACCAGAGCGAAGACGCGGTGTTCACCATCGGGCCTTATAGCTTCCAGCCGGCGGCCAAGATGCTCGAGGCTAATGACGGGGGCAAGGTGCGCCTCACGGACAAGGAAACCTCGATCCTCAAATATCTCTACCGGCAGGGCCCAAAAACCATCACCCGGGATGTGCTGCTCAAGGAGGTGTGGGGCTACAACAACCGCGTGACCACCCATACGCTCGAAACCCACATCTATCGCTTGCGCCAGAAAATCGAGCGTGACCCGTCTCATGCCCGGCTCCTGGTGACCGAAGAAGGGGGCTATCGCCTCGTCCCCTAGCCCATTGGCGCTAAAGGGGGTTCAAAGCGGGAGCCGAATTGCCCTATAGCTTGGCGAACCGCTTCGGACCGACCGGGCGACCCGCTGATTTGTTGGATAGGGCGATATTATGGACGATACGGCCGCGATGTTGGCGCGGGCCGAGTTCCTGGAAATGTGCGACGACGAGCAGCGGCGCATGCTGGCCTTTGCCGGCGACCAGCAGCATTTTGGCGCCGAACAGGTGCTGTACCGGGCCGGCGAGATCCCGAGCGGCGCCTTTGTGCTGCTCGAGGGAGTCCTGCAGGTGGCGCCACAAGGCGACGGCTCGGCCCCCTATACAATCGATGAGCCCGGCAGCGTTGTTTCTGCCATGGCGCTGATCCTGGCCAAGCCTCGTCCCGTCACCATCACTGCTTTGACCGAAGCCCAGGTGTTTTTCGTGCCGCGGCACGCTTTCATGAAGCTGGTGCAGCAGTCCCCGGTGCTGGCGCAGCGCGTGGCCGAGCGCATCCAGGCCGACCTTGGCAGCTATCTCGAAGCGCTGCAGCCCATTCGCAACAAGTTCAAGCGCTAGGCGTCACAGGCCAAATTGGGCGATCACCGGCACGTGGTCAGAGGGCTTCTCGGTCCAGCCGCGCGCCGGCTTGATGATCTCGGCCCCTGAGCAATGGGCGGCCACGTCTGCGGTGGTCCAGATATGGTCAAGCCGGCGACCGCGATTGCTTTTTTCCCAGTCGAGCCCGCGATAGCTCCACCAGGAAAACAGCTTCTGGTCATAAGGGAAATGCTTGCGCACCACGTCCACCCAGCCGTGGCCCCCCGCCAGCAAGGCATCGAGCCGGTCGGTTTCAGCTGGCGTGTGGCTGATGACCTTGAGCATCTGCTTGTGGCTCCACACGTCGTTCTCGTGCGGGGCGACATTGAAGTCACCGGCGATGAGCTGGCCCTGGGCGAACTGCGGTTCGGCAAACCAGAGCGCCATTTCGTCGAGGAAATCGAGCTTGTGCTTGAACTTGACGTTGATCTCGGCGTCAGGCTCGTCCCCGCCAGCCGGGATATAGAAGTTGTGGAGGGTCACGGGGCCATTGCCCCAATCAAGCCGCGCCGAAACGTGGCGGGACTGCTCGATATTGCAGAACTGGCGGGTGGCAATCTCGGTGAGGGGAAAGCGCGAGATGATCGCCACCCCATGATAGCCCTTCTGCCCGCTCACCGCCTGATGGGGATAGCCAGCTTCGGTAAAGGCCACGCGTGGGAACTGGTCCTCGGTGCACTTGATCTCCTGGAGCATCAGCACATCGGGGCTATATTGCTTGAGAAAGTCGAGCACCATGGGCAGGCGCAAGCGCACCGAGTTGATGTTCCAGCTGACAACGGCAATCGGCATGGGTGGATCCAGTTGTTCGGGGTGGCGCCCTTATGGCTGAGCGGAGCGGCGGGCGTCCAGCCGCTAAAGGGGCGCAGGCCGGGCTTTCCTTGACTCGAAGGCGTGAAAACTCTATGCAACACCCATTCATCAGGCCGTACCTGATCCGCCGACCGGGACCCCAAGTGGTATAAAACGATCCCGGAGGCCACCATCCGCCAGCGCGTTGCGCCCGCGGGTGGGTTTGGCGTTTGGGCTGATGGATCTTATCTCTCCTCGGATCACCCGAAGAGAATAAAGGACAAGTTCATGTTCGAGAGCCTTTCAGACCGGCTTGGCAAGATCTTCGAGGGACTGCGAGGGCGCGGTGCGCTCAACGCTGCCGATGTCGATGTAGCGCTGCGCGAAATCCGCCGCGCGCTGATCGAGGCCGACGTGTCGCTCGAAGTGGTGCGTGCCTTTGTGGAACAGGTGCGCGAGCGCGCGGTAGGCGCCGAAGTCACCCGTTCGGTCACGCCCGGCCAGCAAGTGGTCAAGATCGTCCACGACCAGCTCGTTGCCGTGCTGGGCGAGGACGCCGTTGCGATCGATCTCAATGCGCCTGCGCCCGTAACCCTCCTAATGGTGGGTCTGCAGGGCTCGGGCAAGACCACGACCACGGCCAAGATTGCCAAGCGCCTCAAGGACCGGCAGAAAAAGAAGGTGCTGCTGGCCTCGCTCGATACAAGCCGCCCCGCTGCCATGGAGCAGCTGCGGGTGCTGGGCGAGCAGGTGGGCGTTGCCACTTTGCCGATCGTCGCGAGCGAAACCCCGGTCGAGATCGCGCGGCGCGCCGCGCGCGAAGCCCGGCTGGGCGGCTTTGATGTGCTGGTGCTCGATACCGCCGGTCGCACCCATATCGATGAAGAGCTGATGGTCGAAACGACCCAGATCAAGTCGATCGCCAATCCGCACGAAATCCTGTTGGTCGTCGACGCCCTGACCGGTCAGGACGCGATCAATGTGGCGCGCTCGTTCGATGAGCGGCTCGATGTCACGGGTATCGTCCTTACCCGCGTCGATGGCGATGGCCGCGGGGGCGCTGCGCTTTCGATGCGTGCCGCCACCGGCAAGCCGATCAAGTTGATCGGCGTGGGCGAAAAGATGGATGCGCTTGAGGATTTCCATCCCTCGCGCATTGCCGACCGGATACTCGGCATGGGGGACATCGTTTCCCTGGTCGAGCGGGCGGCTGAGCATGTGTCGGCCGAAGACGCCGCCAAGATGGCCAAGAAGCTCAAAAAGGGCTCCTTTGACCTCGAGGACCTGCGCAACCAGCTGCTGCAGATGAAAAAGATGGGCGGCATGGGTGGCCTCATGGGCATGCTGCCGGGCATGGGCCAGATGAAAAAGGCCATGGCCGGCGCCAATGTCGACGAAAAGATCTTTGATCGCCAGGTCGCCATCATCAATTCGATGACCAAGAAGGAGCGGGCGGAGCCTGACCTGCTCAATGCCTCGCGCCGCAAGCGCATTGCCGCTGGCGCGGGCGTGGAAGTCAGCGAAATCAACAAGCTCATCAAGCAGCATCGGCAGATGGCCGATATGATGAAAAAGGTCTCCAAGGGCGGCATGGGCGCACTTGGCGGCATGTTCGGCGGCAAGATGGGCAATATGCTGGGCGGCATGCCGGACCTGAGCAATATGGATCCCGCACAACTCGAAGCCATGGCCCGCCAGGCCGGCATCGATCCCAAGCAGTTGCAGGGCCTGCCCTCCGTGCAGCCGCAGCTGACCGAAAAGCTGCCGACCGATGTCGGCTCGCTGCTAAAATCCGCCCCGGGTCTACCCGGCCTGGGCGGTGCTCCCCGTTTCCCCGGCCTGCCTGGCTTGGGCAAGAAAAAGTAACCCTTCAACCAAACTAGGATACCAAAATGGCTCTCAAGCTCCGTCTGGCTCGTGGTGGCACCAAGAAGCGCCCATTCTACCACATCGTTGTTGCCGATGCCCGCTCGCCCCGCGATGGCCGCTTCATCGAAAAGCTGGGCACGTTCAACCCGCTCCTTAACAAGGATGCCGAGAACCGCGTCGTGCTGAATGGCGAGCGCGCCAAGCATTGGCTCGAAGTTGGCGCCCAGCCGACCGACCGCGTGCTGCGCTTCCTTGACAATGCGGGCCTGACCAAGCGTGACCCCCGCAACAACCCCAACAAGGGCAAGCCCGGCGAGAAGGCCACCCAGCGCGCTGAAGAAAAGGCCGCCAAGGCTGCTGCCGCCAATGCTCCGGCCGAGGACGCTGCCGCCGAGTAATTCGGCTTTTTGGCGACTGCCAGAAGAACCCCGGTGCGCAAGCGCCGGGGTTTTTGGTTTGTGGGGCTTGGCCGTGCGCCGGCACAAACAAAAACCCCGGCGCGAGGCCGGGGTGATCTTGGTGCAACGCTGAGGAAAGGGGCCTTAAGCCTTGAGCTTGGCGAGGATCGCGGAGCCCATTTCCTCGGTGCCCACTGTCTTGCGGTTGTCCTGGGCGATGTCGCGGGTGCGCAACCCGTCGCTGAGCACGGCCGAGATGGCATCCTCGACCTTGCCGGCCAGTTCCACCATGCCAAAGCTGTAGCGCAGCGACATGGCAAAGCTCGCGATCATGGCGATCGGATTGGCAATGCCCTGGCCGGCGATATCGGGGGCCGAGCCATGGACGGGCTCGTAGAAGGCCTTGCGCTTGCCGGTGACCGGATCGGGTGCACCCAGCGCGGCGGAGGGCAGCATGCCGAGCGAGCCAGTCAGCATGGCCGCCACGTCCGAGAGGATATCGCCAAAGAGGTTATCGGTGACCATGACGTCGAACTGCTTGGGATTGCGCACGAGCTGCATGGCGGCGTTGTCGGCCAGGATATGGCGCAGCTCGACGTCCGAGTAGTCCTTGTGCACCTGGTGCACGACTTCATCCCAGAACACGCCGGACTTCATGACGTTCTTCTTGTCGGCGGAGTGCACGAGACCGCGGCGGGTACGGGCCAGGTCAAAGGCGACGCGGGCGATGCGGTCGATCTCATAGGTCTCGTAGACCTGGGTGTCGACGGCGCGTTTCTGGCCATTGCCAAGATCGGTGATCTCCTTGGGTTCGCCAAAATACACGCCGCCGGTCAGTTCGCGCACGATCAGGATATCGAGGCCTTCCACCAATTCCCGCTTGAGCGAGGACGCGTCGGCCAGCGCCGGATAGCAGATGGCGGGGCGCAGATTGGCGAACACAGCCATTTCCTTGCGCAGGCGCAGCAGGGCGGCTTCCGGGCGGTGCTCATAGGGCACATTGTCCCACTTTGGCCCGCCCACGGCGCCAAACAGCACGGCATCGGCCGCGAGTGCCTTGGCCACGTCAGCGTCGGTGATGGCCACGCCATGCTGGTCATAGGCTGCGCCGCCAGCCAAGCCTGTGTCGATGGTGAAATCGGTCAGCTGCTCGCCGTTGGTCCAATCGATGAGCTTTTCGACCTCCACCATGATCTCGGTGCCGATACCATCGCCGGGCAAGAGGAAGAGGGAATGGGTGGCCATATTTTGTGCTTTCAAGAGTTGGAGGCGCCCAGGCGGGCGGTGACTTCGATTTCAATCTTCATGCCGGGCTCGATCATCTGCACGATCAGCATGGAAGCGGCGGGGCGGACCGTGCGGAAAACCGGTCCGACCGCCGCTACGACGTCCTCGACATGTGAGCGGTCTGCTACGTAATAAACGACGCGGACCGTGTCGGCGATCGTGCAGCCCAGTTCACGCAGGGCCGCATCGATGGTGGCGAGGGCATTGCGGGCCTGATCGCCCACGCCCTCGGGCATGACCATGCTGGCATAGTCATAGCCGGTGGTGCCCGAAACATAGACGGTGTCCCCGTGCCGGACGGCGCGGGAATAGCCAAGGTCGGTTTCAAACGGCGAGCCGGTAGAAACGCGCTGCACCATGGCCGGGAGCCTTAGAGCCAGGGGCGGTCCACGGCCATCTTGCTTTCAAAGCCAGCGATGGACGGGTCGGATTTGAGTGTGCCGGCGATATCGTCGAGGCCTTCGAGCAGGATCTGCTTGCGGCTGGGGTCAATATCGAAATGGATGGTGCCGCCATCGGGACCCTGAACGGTCTGGGCTTCCAGATCGATGGTCAGGGTGGCGTTGGAGCCGCGCTCGGCATCGTCAAGCAGGAGCTTGAGCTGCTCGGGGCTGACGACCAGCGGCAGGATGCCGTTCTTGAAGCAGTTGTTGTAGAAAATATCGGCAAAGCTCGTCGAGATCACGCAGCGGATGCCGAAATCCAGGAGCGCCCAGGGGGCATGCTCGCGCGAGGAGCCGCAGCCGAAATTGTCGCCGGCCACAATGATCTTGGCGCCGCGATAGGCTGGCTTGTTGAGCACGAAGTCGGGGTTTTCGGTGCCGTCTTCGTTGTAGCGCATTTCCGAAAACAGCGCGGTGCCCAGACCCGTGCGCTTGATGGTTTTCAGATACTGCTTGGGGATGATCATATCGGTGTCGATATTGATGATCGGCAATGGCGCCGCAACACCGGTCAGGGTGGTGAATTTGTCCATCGGAAAACCTCGCTTTGGCTTGGTCTTTGCGCGAAAGCGGGGATGGGGTCAAGTCGAGTTGGGGGGAAACCGTTCGCTGGCGTACTCTTGGTTACGCCTGCGAAGTGGTTTTGGGGTGGAAGAGGGAATTTCCGGCGTTTGGAAGGGCTCAAAGGTGGCCTTATCAGCCAGCTGTCATTCCGGCCTTGAGCCGGGACCCGTCCTGAGGTGTTGGTGGAAGGTGCTCAAGGTGCCCTGGTGGAGCACCTTGCGGCAGGGGCCGGATTTCGTGATGGGGCCGGGTGACATCGAGGGTGGGGCGGCGGTGATCGTCCTGCCGTCGTCAGGTTTGGGGGCTTGCCTTAAGCCGCGAGGCTTTCGCGCGCGTCCACGCCGAGCATCAGGTTGAGGTTCTGCACGGCAGCGCCCGAGGCGCCCTTGCCCAGATTGTCGTAGATCGCCACGAGCAGCGCCTGGGCGCGATCATCATTGGCGAAGACGTGCAGGGTCATGCGGTTGGTGTCGTTGTGGTGCTGTGGATCGAGCGCCGGGGTCTTGGCCACGGCCTCGAAGGGCGCCACGTCGACAAAGCTGTCGGGAATGGCAGCGTAATGGTCGGCCAAAGCGGCATGCAGTTGCTTGCCGGTCGGGGCCTTGGGCAGAATGCCCAGCTGCAGCGGCACGGCCACCAGCATGCCCTGGGCGAAATCGCCAACGGCCGGCTGGAACAGCGGCTCGCGCTGGAGGGTGCCGTATTGGGTAAGCTCGGGCACATGCTTGTGCTGGAAGGTCAGGCCATAGGGCATGAAGTGGCTGGCGCTGGCACCGGCGGCTTCATATTCCTCGATCATCTGCCGACCGCCGCCCGAATAGCCCGACACGCCATTAACCGTCACCGGGTAATCGGCCGGCAGCAAGCCCGCAGCGATCAGCGGGCGCAGCCCGGCAATGGCGCCTTGAGGCCAGCAGCCGGGATTGGCCACGAAGCGCGCTTCGGCAATCGCCTTGGTTTGTGCGCGGTCCATCTCGGCAAAGCCATAGGCCCAGTTGGGGTTCACCCGGTGCGCGGTGGAGGCGTCGATCACGCGGGTGGTGGTGTTCTCGATCAGCGCGACGCTTTCCTTGGCGGCATCGTCCGGCAGGCAGAGAATGGCCACATCGGCCTCGTTGAGCAGCTGGGCGCGCATGCCTGCATCCTTGCGCCGCTCGGGCGGGATGGTGAGCAGTTCGAGATCGCGCCGCTCCTGCAAACGCTCGCGGATCTGCAATCCGGTGGTTCCAGCTTCCCCATCGATGAAGATCTTGGCGGCCATGTGCTGTTTCGCGCTCCTCGTGTTGCTCGTCTAGATGGGCCGCGTCCGACGCGGCGTCAAGCCGCCGGCCTTGCCCGGAGGGGCGGCCGATGGCAGGGTTTTGTCTCCGAAACCAGCCAGGGACGCAACCGATGACGCCGCATAATCATGCAAAGCCGGGCGATTACGCCGATGCCGTGCTGCTGCCGGGCGATCCGCTGCGGGCTAAATGGATTGCCGAAACGTTCCTCGCCGATGCGCAGCAGGTCAACAGCGTGCGCAATTGTCTGGGCTATACCGGCACCTATCAGGGCCGGCGGGTTTCGGTGCAGGCGAGCGGAATGGGGCAGCCTTCGCTCTCGATCTATGTGCATGAGCTCATCAATGTTTATGGCTGCAAGACGCTGATCCGGGTGGGCACCTGTGGCGGCCTCAACACCAAGGTCAAGGTGCGCGACGTAATCCTGGCGCAAGGGGCCTGCACCGACAGCTCCATCGTCAAGGGGCGGTTTGGCCCCTATAGTTTTGCCCCGATCGCAGATTTTGGGCTGTTGCGCCGTGCCGCCGAGCGCGCCGAAGAGCTCAAGCTGCGCTTTCACGCTGGCAATATGCTGTCGGCCGATATCTTCTATCATGCCGATGGGATGGCCGGTTACGACGCCTTGCCCGAACATGGCGTTCTGGGCGTCGAGATGGAGGCGGCCGCGCTTTATACGATCGCCGCCCGGTTCGGGGCGAGGGCGCTCGCCATCTGCACCATGACCGATTGCATCATCACCAAGGAGGAGCTCAGCGCCCAAGAGCGGCAAAGCTCCCTTCGCGAGATGGTAGAACTGGCGCTCGAGGTGGCCATCGCGGGCTGACCCTCAAGCGGTCAGCAAGCAAAAGGCCCGGCATAAAGCCGGGCCCAAGCGATTAGCGGCGAACCCGGTCGCGATCGATGATGCGGCCGCGGCAGGCGTCTACAGTCACAATATAGGAGCGGCGACCTTCGTCACCCCGGACGCGAACATAGCGGTCGCCCGAAGCATAGATGCGGACGTGACGATAGCCGGCGCGCTCCACCAAGCGCCGCACCTCACGATCGCTCATGCAATCGCGCTGCGGGCGGTGGCGTTCGCCAACCGAAAAGCCATAACCATTGCCGTTCTGGAAGCTGAACGACAGGCTGGGGCTATTGGACTGGGCCTGGGCCGGCATGGCCGAAACTGCGGTGACACCCAGTGCCAGTGCCACGGCCCCAGCACGCAGGAGGGGAGAAAAAGCGGGGAGTTTCATGGGAGAACCTCAGGGTTTTAAAATGATCATGCCCTCAAAAGCATGCTCGGTTCTAACCGCTGGGCTCTGAACCAAACCATATCGCCTGGTTCATTTTCGGTTCAGCGTAGGGCGCCTGCCCAACCAAATGGACAGGCGCCTCACTGACGCTGTTTGCACGTACCCGGTACATACCGTGCGCCTTCCTTGTAGGGCGCGCATAGTGAAGACGAGGTTACCGCCGCCCGCCGTCGCCGCCAATTTGGCGCATTAACGCCACAGATTTGAGGCAACTTCGAAGGGCCTCGCGACGTTGAGCGGCGTCAATCAAGGGTTCCCGCTCCATGTCGATTACAAGCTCGTCTTCCCGCCAGGTCCTGCCCGGTGATTTCACCACGCTGGGCGCTCACTGGGACGGGGACGGGACCAATTTTGCCCTGTTCAGCGCTCATGCCGATCGGGTGGAGCTGTGCCTGTTCGATCCGGCAAGTGGGGCGGAAGAGCGCATCACCCTTCCCGAATATACCAACGAAATCTGGCACGGCTATCTGCCCGGTGTAGGACCCGGCACCCTTTATGGCTATCGCGTCCATGGTCCCTATGATCCCATGAACGGCCATCGGTTCAATCCCAACAAGCTGCTGGTGGATCCATATGCCCGTGAATTGGTGGGTGACGTGCAGTGGTCGCCCGCCCATTTCGGCTACATCACCGATAGCGAAGACAAGGATCTGTCCTTTGACGAGCGCGACAACGCCGCAGGCATGCCCAAGGCGCGGGTGATCGATCCGCGTGGCTATGACTGGAGCGGTGATCGCAAGCCCAATATCGCGTGGGACCAGACCATCTTTTACGAAACCCATGTGAAGGGCTTCACCCAGCTCAATTCGGCGATCCCCGAAAACCTGCGCGGCACTTTCGAAGGAATGGGCCACAAGGCGGTGGTGGACTATATCAAGAGCATGGGGCTGACTTCGGTTGAACTGCTGCCGACGCACTTCTTCCCCGATGACGATTTCCTGCTCAATCGCGGGCTCAAGAATTTCTGGGGCTATAATACTCTCGGCTTTTTCGCGCCGGCGAACCGTTATTTTGGCCCGCGGGGGCTCGACGGGTTCCGCGACATGGTGCGCGCCTTCCATGATGGCGGCATCGAGGTGATCCTCGACGTCGTGTACAACCACACCGCCGAAGGCAACGAAATGGGCCCGACCCTCTCGTTCAAGGGCATCGACAACTTCGCCTATTACCGCACCATGCCGGGCGAGCCGCGCTACTACATCAACGACACCGGCACCGGAAACACGGTCAACACCAGCCATCCGCGCGTGCTGCAGATGGTGACCGACAGCCTGCGCTACTGGGTCGAGCAGATGCATATCGACGGCTTCCGCTTCGATCTGGGCACGATCCTGGGGCGCGAGCCCTATGGCTTTGACGAGCGCAGCGGCTTTTTCGAAGCGGTCGGGCAGGACCCGGTGCTGAGCAAGGTCAAGCTTGTGGGTGAGCCCTGGGATATCGGCCCGGGGGGTTATCAGGTCGGTGGCTTTCCGCCCGGCTGGTCGGAATGGAACGACAAATATCGCGATACCGTGCGCGATTACTGGCGCGACGAGGACAACACCGTCCGCGATTTTGCGGCCCGCTTTACCGGATCGGGCGATGTTTATGATCTACGCGGCCGCCGCCCCTGGTCGAGCGTCAATTTCATTACCGCCCATGACGGCTTCACCCTCAATGACCTCGTTTCCTACAACGAGAAGCACAATGAGGCGAATGGCGAAGACAACAATGACGGGCACAACGATAACCGCTCCTATAACTACGGCGCGGAAGGCCCCACGGACGATCCCGGGATCAATGAAGTGCGCGAACGGCAAAAGCGCAACATGCTGGCGACGCTCCTGCTTTCTCACGGCACGCCGCTGATCCTGGCGGGCGACGAGTTCAGCCGCTCGCAGCTGGGCAACAACAATGGCTATTGCCAGGACAGCGAGATCTCCTGGGTCAACTGGGACGAACGGCCTGCCTCCACCGCTGAACTGACCGAATTTGTGCGCCAGGTGATTGCGCTCCGGCAATCACAGCCGCTGCTGCGGCGCGCCAATTGGCGCGACGGCATGACCGTCACCTGGTTCAATCCGGGGGGCGGGGAACAACAGGACGAGCATTGGGAAGACGCCGGCGCCACCACGATCGGCCTGCATCTGGCGCGCGAGGATCTCAAGGGCCAGCCCGACACCTGGTGGGAGGTGCTGGTGCTGTTCAATCCCCATGACGGCGACGTGGATTTCGTCGTGCCCGAGCGGGAAGGTGGCCATGAATGGCTGGTCGAGATCAACACTGCTGCCGTCACTGGCGAGGAAGTCCGCAAGCTTACAGCGGGCGAGCCCGTAAGGATGACCTCGCGCTCGCTGCTGCTGCTGCGCTAACCTTGCCGGGGTGCCTGAGGGCACCCCTTGCGCCATTGTGCGCCCTAGGCGCGGAGTAACGGAACCGGGAGGGGCCGTGGCCGTTGCCTTGGCGCAGCAATCTCGCGGCCTTTCAGGTATTCACCCATGAGCGATCCGCACGACACTCCTCCCCTGGTCGGAGCGGTCAACTACAAGGGCGCCCCGCCAACCAACACCTTGGTCACCGCCGCCTTTATCGGAATGACCATTGTGGTGCTTTATCTGGGGGCGGGCATTTTCGTGCCGCTGGTCCTGGCGGTGCTGCTGGCTTTCGCGCTGGCGCCGGTGGTGCATCGGCTGCGGCGGCTGCATCTGCCCCATATCGTGGCAGTGCTGCTGGCCGTGCTGCTGGCAGGCGCGGTGCTGTCGACCATCGGCTATATTGTCGCCACCCAGCTGATCAAGCTCGCGGGCGACCTGCCGCGCTACCAGACCACAGTAATCGAAAAATTTACCGCGCTGCAGCAAACCCTCGGCGGGGAGGGCGGCACGGGTTTCCTCAGCAGTTTCGGCGATGCGATCGGCCAGCTGCAGGGGCAGCTTGAAGCAGCGGATGGCGCTGAAACCACGCGGCCCATGCCGGTCGTGATCACCAATGATGCCGCTGGCCCACTCGCCATGGTGCAATCGGTGCTCAGTTCCGTGCTGGGGCCGCTGACCACCGCCGCTATCGTAGCAGTGTTCCTGATTTTCCTTCTGCTTGAACGCGAAGACCTCCGCGACCGCTTCCTCAAACTCGTTAGCCGGGGCGATCTGCGCACCAGCACCAAGGTAATGAACGAAGCGGCCGCCCGCGTTGGGCGCTATCTGCTGGTGCAGTTCTGCGTCAACCTTTCCTATGGGGTGGTGTACGGGACGGGCCTCAGCCTGATCGGGGTGCCCAATGCGGTGCTTTGGGGCTTGCTCGCGGCCATTTTCCGCTACATCCCCTTTGTCGGTACGCTGATCGCCTCATCCATTCCCTTTACCCTCGCCTTTGCGGTGGATCCGGGCTGGTCGATGCTGCTCTATTCCGTGGCGCTGTTCGCGACGCTCGAGCTCGTCACCACCAATGCCATCGAGCCGAGGCTTTATGGCTCGAGCACCGGGCTGTCACCGCTCGCGGTGTTGGTGGCGGCTATGTTCTGGGCCACACTATGGGGACCAATCGGCCTGATCCTGTCGACGCCTATAACCGTGTGCCTTGTCGTGCTCGGCCGCTATGTGCCCCAATTGCAGTTTTTCGAGACGCTCCTCGGCAGCGAGCCGGTGCTGGAACCGACGGAGCGGTTCTACCAGCGGCTGGTGGCGGGCAACACCGTGGAGGCCATTGAGCTGGCCGAAGAATATGTCGGCGAGCATGATCTGCAGCGCTTTTACCAGGAGATCGCCATGCCCGCGCTGCGCCTGGCGGAAGCAGACCTCGACACCAACGCCAATGATGTCGCCCATCGCCGCCGGGTGGTGGAAAGCCTTTCGGGCGTGGTGGACGACCTCGACGATGATCTGGGCCGCCATGCGGTGGAGGCGGAAAAGCCTCAGGTGCTTTGCATCGGCGGGCGCACCGAGCTCGACGGCTCGGCCGCACTGTTGCTCGGGAGGCTGCTGGAAACCGAATATGCCATCAGCGTCATGCCGCCCCTAGCCGTCCGCCAGGAAAGCATCGGCCAACTCGATCTCGAAGGCGTGCGGGTGGTGTGCCTGTGTTATCTCGGCGAGAGCATGCGCAGCTATCTGCGCTATGTGGCGCGCCGTCTACACCGTCGCCAGCCCGGCCTTGTCGTAATCGCCTGCGTGTTCAATGACGACATGGCGACGGCCGAAGCGGGTGAGCTGAACGTGGACATGGTGGCGCGCAATATCGAGGAAGCAGCCACTGCCGTGCGCGTCGAGATGGCTGAGCCCGAAGGGGGGACACCGGCTCTCGAAGCAACCGACCCGCTTGGCGCGGCCGCCGACATGGCCTGGATCCGGCAACTCGCTCGTCCTGAGGGCCCCGTGGCCGAACGCCTGCGGGAAATTGCGGTGACCATGGAAGTGCCTGTTGCGGTTGTGGACTTGCGCCAGGACGAGGCCGGCGGCAGCAATGGTTCATCCACGCCCGCGACGCCGCATGGCGCCAGCACGGTGGCCGCTCTCGCCATGAGCACGGGCGAAGTCGTGGTGGTGACCGATGTGCGTTCGGACGCGCGTTTCTCCGCCGATCCCGCCCTGCTCGAGAACGGCATCGGGTTTTGTGTTTCGGTGCCGCTGGTTGGGGGCGACGGGGAAATCGTCGGCGCGTTGTCGCTCTTGGACCAGGAAGCGCGCAGCAGTTTTGGCGCCGAGGACGCCGAAAAGCTCAGCCTTCTAGCCTTGCACCTCATGCAGGATGCTGCCAACGGCCACCTTGCGGTGGCGAGCGGTTCAGGAAAGGGACCGGGCGAGGGCAGCAAGAGCCATTGATTGCCGATTGACTTGAAATTTAGGCGCTGCCAGTCTGCTGCCTATTGAGGGAGCACGGCGGCATGGTAGTTGGCGGGGCAGATGGTGCGGTTGGCAGGTTGAACTGCCTATTCGCCGCGGCTGGTGGAGTGGCCGCGTGAACCAGCCTCTCCTCGAGCTCGATGGTATCACCAAGAGCTTTGGCGCCGTGGAGGCGCTGCGAGGAGTGTCCTTTTCCATTGCCAAGGGCGAGGTCATCGCCCTTCTGGGCGACAACGGCGCCGGCAAGTCGACCCTCGTTAAGATCATCTCGGGCGGGCTGGAGGCTAGTTCGGGCAGCATGCGGTTTGAGGGACGCGACTTCCGCCCCCGTTCACCGTCCGAAGCCAAATCCGCCGGGATCGAGACGGTCTACCAGGACCTGTCGCTCTGCACCAATATCGATGTGGTCGGCAATTTTTTCATGGGGCGGGAGCTGACGCGCAAGGTGCTAGGCGTTCGCGTGCTCGATGAAGCCACCATGGAGCGGCAAACGGCCAAGGCCCTCGCCGATGCCGGAACCCGCATTCCCTCCTTGCGCACCAAGGTCGAGCACCTGTCGGGCGGGCAGCGCCAGGCGATCGAGCTCAATCGGTTCGTGCATTGGGGCGGCAAGCTGGTCTTGCTGGACGAGCCCTTTGCGGCGCTCGGCGTCGAGCAAACCCGGCGGGGCCTGCAGATGATCCGCCAGGTCGCTGCGCAGGGCATCGGCGTCGTCATCATCACCCATATCATGCAGCAGGCTTTTCAGGTTGCCGACCGCATCGTGGTGATCCGCCAGGGCGTGGTGGCCGGCGATGTGGCGCGCAGTCAAACCAATGCGGACGCAGTGATCGGCATGATCACGGGCGAAACCTTGACCGGATCCGGACCGGCCCTGGGCGCGGGGCAGTAGCGATCCGGTTCGAGGAGCGATGTTTTGAACAAACTGCTGAAATCGACCCTGCTCATGGCGGCGAGTGGCGCCGCCTTGTTGAGCCCGGCCTATGCCCAGGACAAGGGCACGGTCTACTACATGGTCCCGACCCTCTTGGATGAATTCCAGACCGGCTCGGTCAGTGCGCTCGAAATGTTCCTCGAGCAGGTCGGCTACGACATGACGACGCTCAATGCCGACAACAAGACCGACTTGCAGCAATCGCAGATGAACGACGTCATCACCCTAGCCCCCACGGCCATTATCCTGGCAGCCGTGGACTTCAATGCCCTGGCGCCTTCCGTTGATGCGGCGCGGGCGGCAGGCATTCCCGTCATCCAGTTTGATCGGCAGATTTCCTCTACCGTTTCGGACTTCACCTCGGTCGCCGGCACGATCGAGATTGGCTATGTCGCCGCCCAAGAGGTCGAGCGGCTGCTGACCGAAAAGAACGGCGGGGTTAAAGGCAAGGTGCTGCAGGTGCTGGGCGACCCCGGCGACCCCTACACCCTCGATATTCAGAAGGGTTTTGAAGAGAAGATGGCAGCCTTTCCCGAGGTCACCATCATCAGCCAACCCGCCATGATGTGGGAAGCGAGCAATGCCGGCACCATTGTGTCGGACCAGCTGCTGGCCAATCCCGACATCGACATCGTCTTCAGCCACGCAGCGCATCTATCCGTCGCGGCCGTGGCGGCGCTGGAGTCGGCCGGCAAGCAGCCTGGCGATGTCCTGGTGATGAGCTCCAATGGTGCCCCAGTCGCCCTGCAGCTAATCCGCGATGGCTGGATGCAGGTGGAGGTCGAGCAGCCGCTCTATGCGCAGGCTGCGGCGGTGGCGATGTTCATGGACAAGATCGTTGCCAAGGAGCCCATCGAGCCCGGCGAATATGATGTGCTCGGGCTGACTTCAGCGGTGACGGTCGAAGACTGGGGCCCCACGATCAAGATTCCGGGTGCCGCGGTCACCGCCGAAAATGTGGATGACCCCGCTTTCTGGGGCAACGGGCAGCCGCCAGCACAGCCGATCACGCCGGTTGAATAACCATTGAACCCTCTGCTCCCTCCCCCATCGGGAGGGAGCCTTTGTCCATAGCCCTCCCGGAAGCTCATCCATGCCGCCTCGCCAACGCCAAGCGCTCGAGTTCGTGCTCGATAACCTTGTGTGGTTCATGCTGCTCGCGGTGCTGGCAATCTTTTCGGCTGTTATCCCGAACTATTTCCAGCCCGGCATCTTCGCCAACATCATCGAGCAATCCAGCGTTCTGGGCGTCATGTCCATTGGCCTGGCGCTGGTGATCATCGCCGGCCACATGGACTTATCGGTGGAATCGGTCGCCGCGCTCAGCGCCATGGTCACGGGGATTCTCTTTGCTTCGTCTGGCATCGGCCTTGGCATAACTTTGACACCGGGCTGGCTGGTCGTGCCAGTCTCGCTTGGCGCCGGCCTGCTGGTGGGCGCCGCCATCGGCGTGCTTAACGGCTTTCTCGTGGTCAAGGTCAAGATGAATGCCTTCATCGTCACCCTGGCGAGTTTTATCTGGGTGCGCGGGCTGGTTGTGGCCTTGTCGGGCGGCCGCTCGGCGCAGAACCTGGCACCCGAATTGCGTTGGCTCGGTATTCAGCGCGTCCTTGGCATTCCCCTCACCGCTTACATCGCCATTTCCTGCTTTGTGGCCTTTTCCTTCATCCTGGCGAGAACCCGGTTCGGCCGTCACCTGCTGATGATCGGGGGCAATGAAGGCGCCGCGTTTCGCGCGGGCATCAAGGTCAACAAGGTGCTGATGGCAGCCTTTGTCCTTTCAGGGGCCATTGCCGCCCTGGCCGGCTGGCTCCTCGCCATTCGCACCTCGGGAGCTACCGCCAATCTAGGCGCCGGCATGTTGTTCAATGCCTTTGCCGCGGTGGTGATCGGGGGCGTCAGCCTCAAGGGCGGCGTAGGCTCGCTGCCCGGCGTTTATGCCGGCGTGCTGTTGCTCTCGTCGATCAACACCGCCATCAACCTCATGGGCCTGCCGGCTCATTACACCCAAGTCATCCATGGCCTTCTGGTCTTGGCGGCGGTGCTGCTCGATACCCTCAAACAAACCATCAGAAAGCAATTGGCATGAGCGACAGGCTGGCGGGCAAGACGGCCCTGATCATCGGGGCTGCCCGTGGCATTGGCAAAGGCATTGCGCTGCGCTTTGCCGAGGAAGGCGCCAACCTCGTTCTGGCCGATTGGGAAGCCGAGGCCGGTCGCGCCTCGGCCGAGGAGTTGGGTGCGCAGTTCATCGCCACCGACATTTCGCGGCTGGCCGATGCGGAAGCGGCCGTGGCTATGGCACTATCCGCCTATGGGCGGCTCGATATCATCGTGCAAAATGCCGGCGTTTATCCCTGGCAGTTGATCGAGGACACTTCGGAAGCCGATTGGGATCGCGTCATGGCGGTCAATCTGCGCGGCTCGTTCAATGCCGCCAAAGCTGCGCTCGGGCCGATGCGGGCGCAAGGCTCGGGGCGGATCCTTTTTACCTCCTCGATCACCGGCCCGCATGTCACCAGCCCGGGCCACGGCCACTACGCCGCGACCAAGGCGGGCATCAATGGCTTTATCCGCTCGGCGGCGCTGGAGTTTTCCGCCTATGGCATCACCGTCAATGGCGTCGAGCCCGGCAATATCCTGACCGAAGCGATGCAGGAGCATCGCGGCCCGGCTTTCATCGCCGATATGGAAAGCGCCATTCCCCTGGGTCGGCTGGGTAGCGCCAGGGATGTCGCTAACGCGTTTTTGTTTCTGGCTTCCGACGAGGCCAGTTATATCACTGGCACCACCATTGTCGTAGATGGTGGTCAGTTGCTGCCCGAGGGCAACGACTTCCGCATGCGCCCCAGCGGTGTCTAGACAGCGGATCGCCAACATTATTGAGTTGAGTCGGAATTCTCCATGAAAGCAGATTGCGTTGTCCTCGGGGCTGGGATCGTCGGGGTCAGTGTCGCCATTCACCTTCTCAAGCGCGGCCGTTCCGTGGTGCTGCTGGACCGGGGGGAGGCCGGAAAGGAAACCTCCTATGGCAATGCCGGACTGATCCAGCGCGAAGGGGTGGCGCCGCATCTGTTTCCCCAGTCGCTGGTGACCGTACTCAATTATGGCCGCAACCAGAGCGTCGACATGCGCTTTCGCTGGCGCGACCTGCCCAAGTTGTCGCCGTTCCTTGCGCGCTATTGGTGGGCGTCGCGCTCGGGCTCCTATCAGAAGATCGTTGAGGACTATTCCAAGTTCATCGCCCATTCCGTGTCCGAGCATGCGCCGTTGATCGAGGAAGCGGGCGCCGGGGACCTGATCGGCAAGGCGGGCTGGATGGAGGTGTTCCGCACCGAAAAGGGTTTCCGCGCCGCCCTCGAGGAAGCCGAGGGGCATGGCCGCTATGGGCTGGAGCACCAGGCGCTCGACCAGCAAACGCTGCGCAGCCAGGAACCCCATGTCACTGCCCCGCTCGTTGGCGCGGTGCATTGGACGCAGCCCTGGACGGTACGCGACCCGCTGGCGCTGACGCAGGCTTATC
This sequence comes from Devosia sp. Z6_126, assembly GCF_058133495.1. Taxonomy (NCBI): domain Bacteria; kingdom Pseudomonadati; phylum Pseudomonadota; class Alphaproteobacteria; order Hyphomicrobiales; family Devosiaceae; genus Devosia; species Devosia sp. Z6_126. Next base: position 975,938 of record NZ_JBYUNO010000001.1, read on the forward strand.
TGCGCTTGTTCATCCAGCTGGGCGGAAGGTTCGTGCATGGCGATGCGCTCAGCCTGCGTGAAGCGGCGCCGGGCTGGAGCGTCGACACGGTCGAGGGCCCGCTCCAGGCGCGCGATGCGGTGGTGGCGCTGGGCCCATGGTCGGGCGGGCTGCTGAGCAGACTGGGGCGGCACCTGCCGCTCGGGGTCAAGCGCGGCTACCACATGCATTACCGCCCGCGCGGCAATGCCACCATCTCCATGCCGATGTTTGATGAAGCGGGCTTCCTGATGGTGCCGATGCGCCAGGGCATCCGGCTCACCACCGGGGCGGAATTTGCCGCGCTCGATGCGCCGCCCAACCCGGTGCAGGTGGATGCGGCCGAGCCTTATGCGCGCGAGGGCTACCCCATTGCCGAGCGGCTCGATGCCAAGCCTTGGATGGGGGCGCGGCCCTGCACGCCCGACATGAAGCCCATAATCGGGCCTGAAGGGCGCAAGGGGCTATGGCTGGCCACCGGCCATGCCCATCATGGGCTGACGCTCGGGCCCGCTACGGGGCGGCTCCTGGGCGAAATGATGACGGGGGAGACCCCCTTTGTGGATCCAACGCCCTACAGCGTTGCGCGTTTCCGCTAAGGGCGCAAAGCCAGGCCTCAGGCCTGGCTTTTGCTGCGGTCGGGCACCAACTGCACCCGGTGAAACAGGCTCGTCAGCGTTTCCACCGTGGCCTTGCGCTCGGGGGCATCGCCCGCCAACTCGTGCAGATCATTGGCGAGGCGGGTGAGCTTTTCAAACAGATCGTCAGCTTCCCCGCGCATGATGCCCGAGGACACAAATGACCAGGTCTTGAGCATCTGCTTGAAATCAGCCGCCTTGCGCCGGAAGGCGTCGGGCTCCTCGGACGCTGTAGGGGCGCGACTGGGGATGAACTCGAAACTGTCCTCAATCCGGCTTTGCAGCACCGGGGTGGGCCGGGCTGGGGCCAGCTCGGCAGCCTGCTCGCCCAGATGCAGATAGCCGGGGGTGAATTCGCCAATTTCAGCCAGCTCGTCCCAGCGGTGGATCGTCAGCACGCCATTGGCAAATTCGATCAGGTTGTCGGCGCGCAGCACCATCAGCGTGCGGTTGACATGCACCACGGACATCCCGGTCACTTCGGCAAGGTGGCGCTGCGAAAGGGGCAGGGGGCAGCTATTGCCCTGGGCAATGCCGGCGGCCTTGGCGCGGATCAGCAATTCGCAAAACAGATGCGCCAGCTGCCCGGCGGCATTCTTGATGCTGTTGCGAAGAAGCCAGATGCGCAGCATCGAGGCCTGCACCAACGTTTCGCGCCACATCAGGCCCTGCAGGGACGGGAACTGCGCGAGCAGGTCGAGCATCTTGCGCTGCGGAATGAGCCCGACAATGGAGGGCACCAGTGCTGAAAGCCCCTGGTCCGCGATCGGCATCTGCAGCGTTTCCAGCCCCGGGGCATCGCCGCGCAGGTAAAGCCCGCAGATCTGGCGATTGCCGCGGGCATCGTCGTTGAAGCGCTGCAAGACGCCATCGAGCACCACGACGATGCTGGACGCGTGCGACCCCAGCTGGGTAATTTCTTCATTGGCCGACAGCCGCACGGTGGAGCCCGTCAGGGCCAGCAGGCCAGTGCGCTCAGCGGGGCTTAGGGGGCCAAACAATCCCAGATGGCCGGCCAAGGCATCGCCGCTGGCGGGCAGGCCCGAGCCTGAATGGTTACGCATGAGCATGTTGCTGCAATCCTTGCTTGATGGCTCGAGCCAAGTCTTCGGTCGAGAACGGCTTGGCCAGCACTGGGGCGTTGCCACATTGGGTCGGCACGTCGGCGGGGGTGTAGCCGGTGGTGAAGACAACAGGGATGTTGCGATCGTGACAGGCGGCCGCGATGCCGAGGCTCGTGGTCAGGCCCAGATTGATGTCCAGCACCGCCAGGGCAGGCTTGTGGCTGTTGAGGTAAACAAAGGCATCCGCTTCGGAGTGGAGGCACCTCCCGACCGGCCAGCCGATTTCATCGGCCATTTCCTCGATCATCATGGCAATCAGGGGTTCGTCCTCAACGATCATCAGTTCCGCACCATCCGACATCGCCAACCTCCTGTTCATTGAACTATGTTAGTCAAACTCGAGAATTACGAAGCCATGTCTGCGCTTGTTGCCGTGCCGCTGATGGCGCCAGGAAGCGCTACAGGGAACTGCAGTTTAATTGTCTCGCCTGAGCCGGTCCGCTCAGGTTCGTGCAGCAATTCTGGCGTATAAAGCGGCCTGGATCGGGCAGTGACGTCCGCTCATGGCGAACGCAGCAGGGCAGCATCGCCTGTGGCGGCTGCGTCTCTAGGCGTCATCAACTCAGTCTTAGCACATCAGCCCCGATAGGACCAACTTGTATTAGCAAGCGTACCAAGTTGGACCGATTCCCCTTGGGTCCGGTCAGCCGGTTCATTTAATCGTGATGCAAATGGCTGGCGCCGGTCACGTCATCGATAGCACAGCATTGCTGGGGGCGTGCCGAGCCAGCCATCCCTGCACCAGATGCTTTCGCTATTTGTGCACACGCTGTCGATCCAGACCGGATATACGGCCTGTCCAACGCCGTGCACCCGGTCCACGAGCGGTTGGCGCGCTGGCTGTTGATGTGTCACGACCGGGCCGAGGCTGATGAGATGGCGCTCACGCACGACTTTCTCGCGCTGATGTGGCCGTGCGCTGCCCCAGTGTCACCACGGCGCTCCACTCTCTTGAAGGGAGCCACTTCATTCGTGCGAAGCGCGGCTTCATCACCATTCGTGATCGCGAAGCGCCGGAGGCCTTTGCCGCCGATGCCTATGGCGCCCCCGAGGCAGAATATCGACGCGTGCTGGGCCCGTTGCACTAGGCGAGCCCAGCCACATCTACCAGACGATGGGGTGGGTGGCTCCGGTGGCAACATTGACGAACCCCTCCGGCGCGAGCGGCGAAGGGGCTACCAGAACCCAACGCCAGGGCGCGCAGGTCAGGGTGGCAAAGGCCAGCCGTTCGGGAAAGCCGGGCCACCAGCGCGGCGAAAAGGTCGGCTCGAACATCCACTCAATGGTTTCCCCCTGCCGATAAAGCTCGGCCATTTCCGCGTCGAGTTCGGCTGCCGGCCGGCAGGTCATCAGCCCCCCGACTTCATAGCGTACCGTGGCGAGCACTTCGCCACCGCGCACCAGCGCCCAGCCCCCTTGCGTTTGGCGCAGGGTATTGACCGCGAGCGCCATGGCCTCGTCCGACGAGCCCACAACCCAGATATTGTGCTTGTCGTGCCCCATGGAACAGGCCAGCGCCGTATCGGGCGTAGCCGGCCCGGTGCCCAGCCAGAACATGGCCGCGGCTTTGCCCTCCCCCGAAAACCGGTCGACAATGGCCCATTTGGTGATGTTGCGGGCAGTGTCGCGCTGCACCAGCCCATTCTCTACCTTGAGTTCGGTGGTGATGAAGTCATCGGCCCAGTGGAAAGGCCGCAACAGCGCAGCCTGAACCGTGTCGCGATCCGCAGGTGCGGGAATGGCGAAATCATCGGCCGTCATCTCCCGCTCGATATGGACCGTCTTGGTTGCCCAGTCGGGCCAGGTGATCTGGGGCAGGGCGCCGGTATAGCTTTTCCCCTGCGAGACCTGGGTGCCGTCAGCCCAGACCTGGTCAATGGCGAGCTTTTCAATGTCATCGAGCAGAACCAGATCGGCAAAGCGTCCTGGCGCGACAGCGCCGACCCAAGGCGTTAGCCGCATATGCCGGGCCGGATTGATCGTCACCAGTTGGATCGCGGTCTCGACCGGCAGCCCTGCGGCGATGGCGAGCCGCACATTATGGTCGGTGGCCCCCAGCTTCATTGTATCGGAACAGGAGCGATCATCGGTGCACAGCGCGACATTGGACCAATCGCTCTGCCCGCGCTCAAGCAGGCCCGTGATCATTTCGGTGAGGGAATGGGGGCGCAGTTCCATGAACAGGCCCCGCCGCAGCTTGTCGCTGACCTCCTCGGCCGTCCAGGCTTCGTGGTCCGACGCCATGCCGGCGGCGGCAAAGGCATTGATGTCATTGAGGTCCCGCATCCCGGCCGCATGCCCCTCGACCACGCCGCGCTGCTCGAAGGTGGCGCGGATCATCCCCCAGAGCCGCTCATAGGAGGGGTTGTCGGGGTTCCAGACTGCCGGCCAATCCATCACCTCGTCGAGCCCCGCCACCATCAGCTGGCTGCGCAGGAACTGGGCCTGTTCGGCATAGCCGAAATGCCCGCCACCCCATTCATAGGCGGTGGGCGGAACGGCCGAGCCGGGCAAGGGGATAATCTTCATGGGCGAGCCGGCCAGCCGCGCAGTCAGCCAGAATTGGAGATTGTGAGCGCCATTCACGTTGGAAAATTCGTGGCTGGCTTCACAGGTCCAGGTGCAGCCATGGGGCAGCACCAGCGCCGCCTCCCATTCGGGGGTCAGATGGCTCGATTCAATATGCTTGTGCACTTCGCCAAAGCCGGGCACCGCCGCCAGATGCGAGCGGTCGATCCGTTCGGCAACAGTGCCGGGATACGCACCAGCAGGGCCGACCCAGGCGATGCGGCGCCCGGCCACGACGATCTCCTGATCCTCGTGCCAGTTGCGGCCATAGACATCGAGCACCTTTCCCACGCGAATGGCGCGATCGGCCGGCCGCTTGCCCAGTGCCACCAGGGCCAGGTTCTGCCGGATCGCGACTTCGTCTTCAGGGTTGATCAGCAGATCGCTTATGGTGGTCATATCAGTTCCGAGATACAGTTTGCCGCGCTGACAATGCGCTTGCCTGTCAATAAGAGGGATGGCGAGTAGAAGCCATCTTCCCATGACAGTTGCACAAAGATAAGGCTTGCGGCATATGCGACCCAAAAAACAGGCTTCTGCCGGCCGGGCCTGCGCTCCATCCGTTCGCGGACGGCACTCCGCGTGCAAAGGAATATCCATGTCGAAAACTGTTTCTTCCGTCTTCGCGGTTGCCCTTGCCGCCACTACCCTGATGGCTGCGCCCGCAATGGCGCAGGACAAGACCCTGACCATCTCCTGGTGGGGCTTCAATGGCGAAAAGCTCGAGACGCTGGTGCTCGCGCCCTTCCGCGAAATGTGCGACTGCGAGATCGTGTTCGAGACCGGCAATAATGGCGAGCGTCTCAACAAGCTGCAGATCCGCAATGGCGGTGGCGTTGACGTCGCCTATTTCTCCGACAGCTTCAGCCAGCAGGGCATTGAAGCGGGCCTGTTCCAGCAGATCGATCCGGCCAAGCTCCCCAATCTTGCCGGTCTCTATGACATCGCCAAGGACCCGCAGGGCGGGTATGGTCCGGCCTATACGATTGGCCGCGTCGGTATCGTTTACGACACCGCCAAGATCGCAACGCCGGTCACCTCCTGGAATGACCTCTGGAGCGAAGACCTCGCTTCCTCGCTCTCGCTGCCCGGCATCACCACCACGGCTGGCCCGATGGTCGTGCTCAAGGCAGGCGATCATGCCGGCGTCGATGCCTATGAAGACACCGATGCCGCCTTTGCCGCCGTCGCCGAACTCAAGCCCAATGTGGTCAAGAACTACAATACCGGCTCGGAGATGATCAATCTCTTCTCGACCGGCGAGATCAGTGCTGCCATTGCGCAGGACTTCACCCTTGGCCAGATTCAGGCTGCCGTGCCGACCGTTGAATGGGCCGAGCTCGAGGAAGGCTCGATCGCCACGCTCAACACCGTCAACATCCCCAAGGGCGCAGCCGAGCCGGAACTGGCCTACCAGTTCATCAACTTCATCCTCTCGCCCGAAATCCAGCAGGTTCTGGCTGAAGAGGGCGTTGACGCTCCGGTCAACACCGCGGTGGAACTGACCCCCGAGCAGGCAGAACTCTGGACCTATGGTGCCGACACCATCGCCGGCCTGCAGCGCATCGACTATGCCAAGATGAACGCCGCCAAGTCCGGCTGGATCGAGCGCTGGAACGAAATCTTCGGCATGTAATCTCCAAGCGGGGCGCCTTAGCGCCCCGCACTCTTTGCTGGACTAAAGGGCCAGGTTGAATGAAGCGATTTTCAGGTTGGACCCTGGCCTCCCCCGCGACGCTGCTCGTGGTCGTCTTTCTGGTGCTGCCGGTGGTCGCCACCATCGTCACCACGTTCATGACGCCCGCTGGTCCGCTGGCGCCGTATCTTGGATTTTTCGGCAGCGGTTTTCGCCGCACGGTGCTGTTCCGCACCATTCAGGTTTCGTTCATAGTTACGGCGATCGCGCTCATAGTTGGCTTCATAACGGCCTTTGTGATCAGCCGCGCGCCGGGTTGGCTCAAGTCGATCCTGATCATTGCCGCCGTGTTCCCGCTGCTGACCGGCGTCGTCGTGCGCTCCTTTGCCTGGCTCATCATCCTGGGCAAGAACGGCATTCTCAACAATTTCCTCGTCTCCACCGGTCTCATCGGCGAGCCCCTGACCATGCTGTACACGCAAGGCTCGGTAATCGTGGCGATGGTCTATCTCTTTGTTCCGCTGATGATTTTGACCCTGGTGGGCGTGCTTGAATCCATCCCGGAAGACCTGATCCAGGCCTCCTCTTCGCTGGGCGCCAAGCCTTGGGCGACCTTCACCCAGGTCATTCTGCCGCTCGCGGTGCCGGGCCTCATCGTGGGCGCGGTGCTGGTGTTCACCGGCAGCTTCACCTCCTATGCCACGCCCCAATTACTGGGCGGCGAGCAGGTGATGATGATGGGCACCCTGATGTATCAGCAGGCCATGGTTACCTTCGACTGGGTCGCGGCCTCCACCATCGCGGCCGTCATGGTGGTGTTCACCATCGCCATTGTCCTTGTGATGACGCGGGTCGCCCGCCGTCTCAACCCGATGGCGGTATGATGACCCAAAAGCTACACCCGGCCCTCATTGGCTTTACCGTCCTCGTTTTCATCTTCCTCATCGGCCCGCTCATCATCGTGGTGGGCTCGGCGCTGAGCGACACGACCTATCTGACCTTCCCACCCCAGGGGCTGTCGCTGCGCTGGTTCGCCAATATCTTCGAGATCGCTGCGTTCCGGCGTACCATCATCACCAGCCTGCAGATCGCGTTCCTCTCAACCTTCATCGCGCTGCTGATCGGTATTCCCGCCGCCTATGCGCTCAATCGCTACCGCATCCAGCTGCCGGGCTGGCTGGCCACGCTGTTCGTGCTCCCGGTGCTGGTGCCCGAGCTGGTGCTGGGCTTTGCGCTGCTCAAGAATGTGGCGGTGCAGTTCAACACCCCCATCTTCCTGACGCTGGTGTTCGGGCACAGCCTGCTCGTGCTACCCTATGTGGTGCGGGTGATCAGCGCGTCGCTGGCCTCGTTCGACTTCTCGATCGAGGAAGCGGCAATCAGCCTTGGTTCTCCGCCGCTGCGCACCTTTTTTACCATCCTGCTCCCCAATGTGCGCTCGGGCGTGATCGCGGCGTTTATCCTCGCCTTCATCACCTCGATCAATGACGTGTCCATCTCCATTTTCCTCACCGGCCCGGGCATTTCCACGCTCCCCATCCAGTTGCTGGCCCATATGGAGCAGTTCTTTGATCCCACCGTTGCCTCGGTGTCAGTGCTGCTGATGGTGCTGACCGTCGGGGTCATGGCGATTGTCGAGCGCACGCTCGGCCTTACCTTCCTTGCTAAATAGAGTGCCACGCGCGTGACCAAAGCTCTTTCGATCCAGTCGATCACTGCCCATTACGGCACGACCAAGGTGCTTGAAGATCTTTCGCTCGAGGTGGCGGAAGGCGAACTCGTCTCGCTGCTGGGCGCCAGCGGCTGCGGCAAGACCACGACCCTGCGCCTCGTCGCCGGTTTTCTGCAGCCGACTTCCGGTCGCATCCAGCTGGGTGGGGTTGACCTGACGCGGCTGCCCGCGCATCGGCGCGATATCGGCCTGGTGTTCCAGAACTATGCGCTCTTTCCCCATATGAGCGTGGCCGACAATGTGGGCTTTGGGCTCAAGCAGCGCGGGGTCGCGCCGGCGGAAAAAACCAAGCGGGTCGCGGCGATGCTCCAGCGCGTAGGCCTCGCGCATCTCGCGAGCCGACTGCCCGGAGAGCTGTCGGGCGGGCAAAAGCAGCGCGTGGCGCTGGCGCGGGCGCTCGTGATTGAACCGCCGCTGCTGATGTTTGACGAGCCGCTGTCCAATCTCGACGCCAAGCTGCGCGTCGATATGCGGGTCGAAATCCGCCAGCTGCAGCGCGCCAATGGCACGACCTCGGTTTACGTCACCCACGACCAGGAAGAAGCCTTTTCGATCTCGGATCGCGTGGCCATCATGCATGCGGGCCGCATCATGCAGCTCGATACGCCCGAAACCCTCTATCAGCGTCCAGCCAATGCGTTCGTCGCGCGGTTTGTGGGCTTTGAGAACCTGATCCCCATGCGAGTTGTCGAGCGGGATGGGGCGAAGATCACCGCCGAGGCTGCCGGTGGCGTGCGGTTGACGCTGGGCCTTGAGCAGTTCGGCGCCATTCCCGACAGCTTCACGCTGGCCTGCCGGGCCGATGGCCTTGTGGCAAGCCCTGACCTGGCCATGGAAGGCATTCCGGCGACGCTGGGGCTGCGCACCTATCTGGGTCGTGCCTACCAGTATCAGTGCGACACGGCCGCCGGCCCGCTGCTGGCGAACGGCCCGCTGACGCGGCCGCTCGAGATGGGTGGGCAGGCCAAGCTCGTGCCCGTGCCCGAGCAATGCACGATTCTGGCGGCAGAAACGGCGTGACCATTCTTTTCGTCAATGCCTGGGTGCTGACGCTCGACGAGGCGATGAGCGAGCACAATCCTGGCTGGGTGCAGGTGGATGGCACCACCATCACGGGACTGGGCGGTGGCGAGCCGCCCTCCATCGCCGGCGCCGAGATTGTCGATTGCGGCGGCGATATCGTGATGCCGGGCATGGTCAACACCCACTGCCATATGGGCATGGCGGTGTTCCGGGGCCTGGGCGAAGACGTGGATGATCGCCTGTACCGCTATATCCTGCCGCTTGAGCGCAAATTCGTGTCGCCCGAAATGGTGCGGGTCGGCTCGGCCCTGTCGGCGCTTGAGATGATCCAGGGCGGGGTCACCACCGTCGCCGACATGTATTATTTCGAGCAGGAAGTGGGCCGGGTAGCTGCGGCTTCGGGCCTGCGCGCCATTGTCGGCCAGACCCTCGCCGACTTCCAGCCGCCCGATCATCGCGACTGGGACGAGGGCTTTGCCCTGGTCGAGGCGCTGGTGGACGAGTTTGCCGGCCATCCGCTCGTCACGGCCTCCATTGCCCCGCATGCGCCATACTCCACCGGCCGGGCCACCATGGAACGGGTGGCGCAATGGTCGGCGGATCACCCCGATATTCCCGTGCAGATGCATCTGGCCGAAAGCGATCTGGAAGTGCGCTGGGCGCAAGACGCCCATGGTTGCTCGACGGTCGAAGTGACGCGCCAGGCCGGGTTGCTCAAGCCCAACCTCATCTGCGCGCACTGCCTGCAGCTCGATCATGCCGATATAACCATGATGGCCGAGGCGCAGGTTTGCGTCGCGACCAATCCGCGCTCCAACGGCAAGGCCGGCCGCGGCATCGCGCCGGTGGAAGCCCTGCGTAATGCCGGCTTGCCGGTTGGAATGGGCAGTGACGGGGCGATGAGCGGCAATACGCTCGATCTGTTTGCGCAGTTCGCGCCGGTGTCGATGTTTGCCAAGTTGCTGGGCAAGTCGCGGCGGCCATTGCCAGCGCGTGATGTCGTGCAGATGGCGACGATCGAGGGAGCCCGGGTGCTGGGGCTCAATCTGCAGACGGGCTCGCTCGAGCCGGGCAAGCAGGCGGACCTTATTCGCATCAGCCTCGCAGCGCCGCGGCTGCATCCGATCTATGATCCTTATTCGGCGCTGGTGTTTGCAGCCATGCCCGGTGATGTGCTCGACACTATGGTGGCCGGCCGCTGGCTGATGCGGGAGCGGCAGGTGCAAACGCTTGAGCCCAAAAAGGCGCTGCGCGATGCCCTGCAGATTGCCGAGCAGTTCAAAGCCGAGATGGTCCTTCTCGACGAGCAGAAAGCTTGAGCGCGCCAGCAACCCCGCGGCGGGTGATCATCGACACCGATCCCGGGCTCGATGATGCGGTCGCAATCCTTTATGCCCTGGCTTGCGGTCAGTTCGAGGTGCTGGGACTGACGACGGTCGCGGGCAATATCGGTATCGAGGCGAGCACAAGCAACAGCCTTCGGCTGCTTGCCGCGATGGCGCGCAGCGATGTGCCGGTGCGCCGGGGTGCTGCGCAGCCGCTCTGCCGAGTGGGGGCGGAGCTCACCTCCATTCACGGCGATGATGGGATGGGCGGCCTTACGCTGCCCCCGCCGCAAGCCCAAGCGCAAGGAGAAGCGGTCGGGTGGCTCGTCGAGCAATTGCAGTCGGCGCCAGCCGGAAGCATCGACATCCTCGCTCTCGGGCCCCTGACCAACATTGCCCTGCTGGTGCGCGACCACCCCAATGCTGCGGCGCGCCTGGGTCGACTCATCGTCATGGGCGGGGCGGTCGACGAGCCCGGCAATATCGGAGCGCGTTCGGAGTATAATTTCGCGACTGATCCGGAAGCGGCGCAGATCGTGCTTGGGGCGGGGCTTGATCTCACCCTGATCCCGCTCGATGTCACCCGGCGCGTCCGGGTGGTTCCGGCGCAGATTGCCTCGTTTGCAGGCTCGCTGGCCGGAGACCTTTGTGCCGAGATCATCGCGCTCTACTTCGGCAGTGGCCGGGAAAGCCGGCCCCTCCACGACCCTTGCGTGATGCTGTTTGCGGTCGAGCCTGGCTTGTTTGGCCTCGACACCTTGAGGCTGGCCGTTGATGTGAGCGATGGACCTGAAGCGGGCGCCCTTATGCAGGACGCGGACGCGCCGCCCATCAAGGTTGCGATGCGGGTCGATGGCTACGGGGCTATCGAGGCCCTTAGGCAGGGCCTCAACGGGGCTCAGCGCAGCTCTTGTTGAACCAGCGTGCTCCAGAAGCGGGCGCCGGTTGCAATGGCTTCGTCGTTGAAGTCGTAACGCGAATTGTGGTGCAGCGCGCCATCCACTGCCGGACCATTGCCCAGCCAGACATAAGCGCCGGGCACCGCTGCGCCAAAGAAGGCAAAGTCGTCGCCGGCAGTCGAGGGTGGGAAATCGGTGACCACCGGCCGGCCGGTCACGGCCTGCGCTGCCGCCAGGGCGCGACGGGTCGCGTCGGCATCGTTGATCACGGGCGGGATGCGGCGCAGGAATTTATAGTCCGCAGTGATGCCGAACATGGCAGCGGTGCCCTGCGCCAGCTGGCCAATTTCGGCTTCGAGCTGGTCGCGCACCGCGGCGCTGTAGGCGCGGGCCGTACCGCCGATGCGGACAGTGTCAGGGATGACATTGAGGGCCCGGAAATCGCCGCTCTCGATAGCGCAGGCGCTCACCACGGCGGGTTGCAGCGGATCGACGCGGCGGGCGACGATGGTGTGGAGGGCAAGAAGGAACTGGCCGGCGGCGGTGACCGCATCGCGTCCCAGATGGGGCTTGGCACCGTGGGTGCCAACTCCGCGGAACGTCACTTCCCAGCTATCGGAAGAAGCCAGCTGCGGGCCGGCGACCACTGCCATCTCGTCGGGAGCGAGCCCGGGCATGTTGTGAAGGCCATAAACGGCATCCACCGGAAAGCGCTCGAAGAAGCCGTCATCGATCATCGCCTTGGCGCCACCGCGCCCTTCTTCTGCGGGCTGGAAGATGAAATGCACCGTGCCCGAAAAATTGCGCTCGCGGGCGAGCTGGCGGGCGGCCGCCAGCAGCATCACCGTATGGCCGTCATGGCCGCAGGCATGCATGGTGTTAGGGGTCTTGGAGGCATAATCGCGCTGGGCCAGTTCGGGCATAGCCAAGGCGTCCATATCGGCCCGCAAGGCGATCGCCCTTGTGCCGGTGCCTACGCGCAAGGTGCCGACGACGCCAGTCTTGCCCAGGCCACGATGCACTTCAATGCCGACTTCCGCGAGTTGTTCGGCGACGATCTGGCTGGTGCGGATTTCCTCAAAGCCCAGTTCGGGGTGGGCATGCAGGTCGCGGCGCAGCTCGATCATGCGCATGAGCTCGAAGGGGTCATTGCTGTTGGATTGCATCGAAAGCCCGTACTTGAAACACTAGTCCCCAGACATCGGCTCCCGGGTGGGGCCCTTGCAAGAGAAACCTTGCCGTGACCATCGAACCACACAGCTTTTGGCAGCAGATCGTGCCGCAGGGCACTTATCCTGGCGACCCGGAAACCGGCTATCTCGGCGGCTATCCGGCCCAACTTGCGGATGGGCGCGAATTGCTGCTGCCCATTCGCGTCCTGCCCGGCGATGGCACCAGGGCGGTTGCCTCCCTGATCATCAACCAGGCGAGCTTTGCCGTGGAAGATGCACTGGCCGAGCAATTGGCGGGGCTGCTCGCCCCTCATGCGCCCGATGTGGTGGTTGGGGTGCCGACGCTTGGTTTGCCGCTCGCCAATAATGTGGCGCGCCGGCTGGGCCACCCCCGGATGGTGGCGCTCGGAACTTCGCGCAAGTTCTGGTATGTCGAGGATCTCTCCGAGCCGATCAGCTCGATCACCAGCCCGGGACTGGGCAAGACCATGTTCGTTGATCCCCGCATGCTGCCCCTGCTGGAGGGCAAGCGGGTGGCGGTGATCGACGATGTGATCAGCTCGGGCACCTCGACAGCAGCCGTGCTGCGGCTGCTAGGGAAGGCCGGGATCGAGCCGGTGGTGATCGGGGTGGCGATGCTGCAGGGCACGCGGTGGCAGGAGCCACTGGCGCCCTGGCGAAAGCGCATCGTGGCGCCCCTGGCTTCGCCCTTGCTGCAGCGCGAGGGCGAGGGTCCCTGGCGGCCATTGCCGAACGGGGCCAGCTGACAGCAAAAAGCACCCCCAAGCTCGTCGGGAGTGCTTTTCCAAGCTCACGAGGCGAAGGCGAGCTCAGGCCGCCTTGGCGTCTTCGGTCTCGTCGGTGCGGTCCATGGCGCGCATATAGAGATCGAGCAGGGTTTCGTGCTCGTCACGCTCGTCCTGGTCCTGCTTGCGCAGCTTGATGATCTCGCGGATCACCTTGACGTCGAACCCTTCGCCCTTAGCCTCGGCAAAGATCTCTTTCTTGCCTTCGTTGAGTTCGGCGATCTCGCCTTCGATCTGCTCGATGCGTTCAACAAAGGAACGGATCCGTCCACCCGCAATACCAGCGTCGCTCATGGTGCCTCCTGGGTTTCAATGAGATCGGCACTATTCGCGGCTGCGGGTTGACGGAAGGTAAACCATAAGCGGTTGTCCCGGGATCTTTGCGCGGGCGCCGCGAAACGCGCGCCGGACTATTGCAGGGCGCTGCGCAGATTGCCGTCAACGCCGGCCAGAGCGGCTTCCGCGTCCGCCCGATCGAGCGACTTGAGCAGCATGACGGCGGCGATCTTGATGCTGCCGCCGGCAGTGGCGAGGGTTTCGGCGGCGGTGGCGTAATCGGTGTCGGTGAGGGTCGCGACCATTTTGGCGGCGCGGTCCTTGAGTTTGGTATTGGTGGGGCGCATCTCGACCATGAGGCCGCGATAGACAAACCCCAGCCGGATCATCACGCCCGTCGAGATGCAATTAAGTGCCGCCTTTTGCGCGGTGCCAGCCTTCATGCGAGTGGAGCCCGAAAGGATCTCGGCCCCGGTATCAAGCAGCACGGCGATGTCGGCGACTTCGCCCAGGCGAGCGCCTGAGTTGTTGAAGATGCTGATCGTCAAGGCACCCTTGGCGCGGGCATGCTGGACGCCGGCAATGGCATAGGGGGTGCGGCCGCTAGCGGCGAGGGCAATCACCACGTCGTTTTCGTTGACGCCGATGCCCTCGAGAGCCTCGATGGCCAGCTGCTCGCTGTCTTCGGCACCTTCGGCGGCGCGGAACACGGCATCTTCCCCGCCTGCCATGAGGCTGAGGGCGCGCTCATAGGGCCAGTTGAAAGTGGGGGGCAGTTCGGCAGCGTCCTGGGTGGCGATGCGCCCCGAGGTGCCGGCGCCGAGGTAAACGAGGCGACCACCACGGGCCAGCCGTTCGGCGCCCCGGTCAATGGCTTCGGCGATGGGGGCGCTGGCGGCCTGGACGGCACTGATCGCGCTGAACTGGCCTTCCAGAATGCCGGCAACGAGATCGGTGCTGGACCAGTCTTCGAGATTGGCGAAGCGCAGGGAGGCGGATTCAGTGGTGTGGCTCATAAAGGGGCCTCCTGTTGGTGAGTGGTTCTGGCCCATTGGGCAGCGTGGCTGGCGGCGTCGATCTGGGGGAAACTGACTGATGTTTCCGGTAGGGCAGCGGTCAGGCCGGATTTGATCAGGGGGTGGAGCGTCGTGATCCCACCCACAAAGGCGACGGGGAGCCTGCCGGCACGGCCAATCAGCGCCTTGGCGAGGCGGGCGAGTTCATCGGCGGCGCGCTCGAGGACCTCGGCTGCCAGTGGATCGCCGGCAGTCGCGGCGCGGGCCACGGCCTGGGCGAGGGTGCCGATGCGGCCGCGGTCGCTTCCATAAACAAAGGCGCGGGTCTGGTCCCAGTGATCGCCGTCCGTCTCGGCAAAGAGTTCGCGCGCGAGGATGGCGGCATCGGCGGGGCCGCCGGTCGCATCGATGCGGCGATAGAGTTGATCAAGCGCGGTCAGGGCGATCCAGGTGCCCGAGCCGCCGTCATCGATCAGGAGCCCGCGACCGCCGACCCGGAGCATGGTGCCGTTGGCATCGAGATGCAGCCCGATCGAGCCAGTTCCCGCCGAGATGAGGTGCCCTTCGCCCGGAGCAAAGGCGGTGCGAAAAGCCAGTTCCATGTCGTCGACGAGGCGAATGGCGCCTGCCTGGAGCTTGAAGCTGCTGCCGACCAGTTGCCGTGCCTCTTCATGCACGCTTTGGCCCAGCCCTGTAATGCCCAGGCAGGTAGCATGGATGGGCTCTTGAGGGAGCGCTGCGGCGATAGCGGCGAGGGTGGTGGCCAGTCGCTCGCGTTCAGCGGGATTAAAGAGATGGCCGGTGGCGCCGGCGGCCGAACCACGGGCGAGCGGGGTGCCAGTTGCATCCACCAGCACCCAGCGCGAGGCGGTGCCGCCGATATCGATGCCTAGAAAGCCTGCCATCAATGTGCCTCGGCAACCGCCCGGGCAAAGCCGCGGGTGATCTCGCGCGGATTGGTGATCATGGTGCCGACCACGACGGCATAGGCGCCAGCAGCGATCGCGGCTTGCGCCAGTTCGGGGGTGTTGAAGCGGCCTTCGGCGATGATGGGCGTCTTAACGGCGGCAGCAAGCGCACGGATCAGCTCGAAGTCGGGCAGGTCGGGCTTGGGCTGGGTGTATTCGGTGTAGCCCGAGAGGGTGGTCGAAACATAGGTCGCGCCCATGGCCGCCGCCGCGATGCCCTCCTCCAGCGTCGAGACATCGGCAAAGCTTTCGAGCCCGAGCCGGTCGCGGATATGGGCTATGATGGCAGCGGGTTCATCGCCATGGCGGGGGCGCGGGGTGCAATCCAACGCGATGATATCGGCGCCGGCTGCCGCCAGCGCATCGGCGGCCGCAATGGTGGGGGTGATGTAGACGGGCGCGTCGGGGGAAAAGACCTTGTGGATACCGATCACCGGCAGACCCGCAGCTTTCACGGCCCGCACATCCTCAGGCCCATTGGCGCGAATGGCGCTGGCTCCCCCATCGCGCGCGGCCAAGGCCATGGCGCCCATGAACTGGGGACCATGCAGGGGATTGTCGGCCCGGGCCTGGCAGGACACGATGAGGCTCCCCTGTTGCAGGCGCAGGCTCATTTGATGGCTCCCGAGGTCATGCCGCTGATGAACTGCCGGGACAGCACGATATAGATGATGATGATGGGAAGGGCCGAGAGGGTGAGGCCGGCATAAAGCACGCCGTAGTCGGTGGAATATTCACCCATGAAGGTGGTGAGGCCCTGGGGGAGGGTTTTCAGGCGATCGTTCTGGATGAACACCAGCGGGAAGAAGAAGTCGTTCCAGATGGGGACGACATTCTGGATGCCCGCGATCACCATGGCCGGACGCACCAGGGGCAGCATGATCGACCACATGATCCGCGCTTCGCTGGCGCCATCCATTCGCGCGGCATCTTCAAGTTCATTGGGCAGGGTGCGGATGAACCCGGTCATGATGAAGATCGTCGTGGGCAGGCCCATGGCGGTATAAACGAAGATCAGCGAGAGCTGATTGTTGAGAATGCCCAGATCGCGCATCAGCATGAAGAGCGGGATGATGGCGAGCTTGAGGGGCAAGGTGAGCCCCGCGATGAAGAACATCAGGATAAAGCCGGCGCCAAAGAACTCGTAGCGCGCCAGCGCATAGGCCGCCATCGTGCCCAGGGTCAGGATCAGCGCCATGGAGGCGCCAGTCACGACAAAGGAATTGATGAGGTATTGAAGGAAGTTGGTCTGCGTCCAGATGCGGCTGAAATTGACCAGATTGGTGAAATCAGGAATGCCGAAGGGCGAAGCGAAGATCTGCGGCGTGGTCTTAAAGGCCGAAAACATCATGATGACGATGGGCGCCAGCATGATGAAGGTATTGGCGATGAGGATGATCTGGATCAGCCCGTCGCGCCCTAGGGTGGCGATCAGGCCGGGACGATCGCTGTAAGTGCTGGTGACCGTGCTCACAACTGGATCTCCCGTGCGCGCAGGCGCACCGTGATGACGCCGGCGATGGCGGCGATAAAGAGGAAGATCAGCACGGCAAGGGCACTGCCCAGACCGAAGTCTTGCTGACCAGAGGACACGTTACCGAAGGCGGTGCGGTAAAAATAAAGGCCCAGCACGTCGGTAGAGCCAAAGGGCGAGCCATCGAGCCCCGCCATCACATAGGGCAGCTCGAACCAGTTAAAGGCGCCCACAAACAGCAAGACGAAGACGACGGTGGCGCTGGGCGCGACGAGCGGCCAGACGATCTTGGTGATCTTGACCCATTCGCTGCGGGTTTCCATGCGCACGGCATCGAGCATTTCCGTGGGGATGCGCTGCATGCCGGCGAGGAAGACAAGGGTGGGAAAGCCGACCATGTGCCAGGCATTGGCCGCGATCAGGGCCCAAAGCGCGGTTGAGCTTTGCCCGAGCCAAGGTTGCGCCAGTTCGCCCAGGCCCATGCCGCGCAGGCTGATGTTGACGACGCCGAACAGCGGATGAAGGAAGAGCTTGAAGAGATAGCCGACAATGATGGTCGAGAGCACGACGGGCAGGAACACCGCGATGCGGTGAAAGCGGGCGCCGGGCAGTTCGCGCCACAGCGCATAGGCAAGGAAGAAGCCAAGGCCGTTCTGCAGCACCATCAGGGCAAAAAAGACGATGATGTTGTGGGAGAAAGCGTTGCGGGTCCAGCTGGCATAGGGCTCGACAAACAGCACGGTATGAAAGTTGTCGAGGCCGACAAATTCGCCGCGCAGCAGCCCGTTCCAGTCAAAGAAGGCATAAGCGAAGGCGGAGATGATCGGATAAACGACGAACAGCGCCACAAAGGCCAGTGGCGGCACGATCAGCGCCGTGATCCAAAGCCCGCGCCCGGTGAGGCGAAGTTGTGGCATGGTGTTCTCCAGCTAGGATCTCCCCCGCCGGTGGGCGAGGGAGGGATTGGGCGAAGGGGTGATCAGTCCTGGAAGGGCTCGTACCAGACCTTAAGGCCATCGGTGATGGCTTGGCCCGCGGCTTCCGGCGTGGTTTCGCCGGCAAACAGCTTTTGCACTTCGCTCTGGATCAGCACCGAGCCGGAGGGCTCGCCATAGCGGAAGTTCACGAGAAACAGGTAGGGGATCGAGGTGGCATTGAGCTCGGCAACCTCGGCCAGGAGCGGATCCTGGAAGGTTACGCCCGGTGCGGTCGAGATGTTGTTGAGGTTGTCGGCAAAGGCCTGACCGAACTCGGTGCTGGCGAGATAGTTGATGAACTTGAGCGCCGCTTCCTTGTTGGCGCCGGCGGCATTGGCTGCATAGCCGCCGTCGAAATAGAGAGCGACAAGCTTTTCGTCCTTGGCAGTACGGCCGGGGGCGGCAAAGACGCCGAGTTCCAGATCGGGGTTCTGGGCGCGGAAGGTGGCCAGCTCATAGGAGCCGCCGCCAAACATCGCCGCCATGCCCGAGGAGAACAGCTGCTGGGCGCTGGCATAATCAAGGCCGATAAAGCCGTCCGGGAAGTACTGTGACAGGTCTTTGAGAGCGGCCAGGGCACTGGTGAAGCGCTCATCGGTGAAGTCGGTTTCGCCCGACATGATATCGGCAACGAAATCCTTGCCCATCAGCGAGGACACGAAGTCGAAGGTCACGGTCTCGTTCTGCCAGGCCGTGGCGGTGCCATTGGCGATCGGGATGATGCCGCTGTCCTTGAGCTTCTGGCTCAGCGCCATGAACTCGTCCCAGGTCTGGGGTTCGCTGAGGCCTGCATCATCGAAAATCTTCTTGTTGTAGATCACGAGCTGAGTCTGGCTGGCGAAGGGCACGGCATAGACCTTGCCGTCGGCGCGCACGGTTTCGGCGGCCAGCGCTTCGGGCGTGTAGTTGGCCAGAGCCGGCACGATTTCGGTCGTCAGCGGCTCGAGATAGCCGGGCACGGCGATGTTTTCGAGCCCCCCATAGGCGCGGACCATCATCAGGTCGGGCCCGCTGCCGCCGGCGAGAGCCGTGGCGAGAATGGTGTTGTAGTTCGTGGCTTCGAAGGTTTCGAAGTTTACGGTGATGCCGGGATTGGCGGCTTCGAACGTGTCGATGAACTGGTCATACTGGGCGCGATCTTCCTGGCGCCAGCTCCAGAAGGTCAGGTCCTGCGCCAGTGCGGGCGCCGCGACGGTGATGGCGGCCAGTGCGGCCCCGATCCGAATGAGTGTGCTTGGCATTTCAACTCCCTTGATTTGTTTGCAGGCGTAATCGTCATCAACTCGCCACCTGGATTACGCGGGTAACCGGCGGCCATCTTCGGCAGAAAAGAAATGGATCGCGTCATTGTCGAGCAGCAGGCCGACCGGCGCGTCGGGCTCATAGAGATCATTGGGCGTGGTGCGGATGCCCACCAGCGTGCCATCCACGAGCCGGGCATAAACAAAGGCGTTTTCACCCAGATATTCGGTGTAAACGACTTTGGCCGGAATGGCGCTGGCACCCGGCTCGCGCTGAATGCGCATGGCGTCGGGGCGAATGCCCAGGCGTAGCGCACCTCCACCGGCGGGCAGGCGAGCGAGTGGCACCGTGGCGCCGGCGACAGTCACGGCATTGCCGGTGCGCTCAGCATTGATCACCGCCATTTTAGGCGAGCCGATAAAGGTCGCCACAAAGAGATTGGCCGGGGTTTCATAAAGTTCGCGGGGCGAGCCCACTTGCTCGATCCGACCGGCATTCATGACGACGATCCGGTCGGCCAGGGTCATGGCTTCCACCTGGTCGTGGGTCACATAGATCATGGTGCCACCGATTTCCCGGTGCAGGCGCGCGATTTCGAGGCGCACTTCGGAGCGCAGGGCTGCATCGAGATTGGACAGCGGCTCATCGAGCAGGAACACTTCGGGCTTGCGCACAAGGGCGCGGCCAATGGCAACGCGCTGGCGCTGGCCGCCCGACAATTCGCGCGGGCGGCGCTTAAGCAGTGGCTCGAGCTGCAGCATGCGCGCGGTTTGGGCGATGCGGGCTTCGACCTCGGTCTTGCTCAGGCCCATCAGGCGAGCGCCAAAGGCCATGTTCTCGTAGACATCCATATGCGGGTAAAGCGCATAGCTCTGGAAGACCATGGCGATGCCGCGCTGGGACGGATGCACTTCGTTCATGCGCCGGCCGTTGAGGATGAACTCGCCTTCGCTGATGGGGTCGAGGCCGGCGATCAGGCGTAGCAAGGTCGACTTGCCGCAGCCGGAGGGGCCGACAAACACCACAAATTCACGGTCACCGATGTCGAGATCGATGCCATGGAGCACTTCAGTGCTCTTGAAGCGTTTCTTGACGCCACGAAGGTTCAACCGCGCCATGCATGGCCTCCTGCGCACGGACCATACCAGTGCAATACCACAGCATTGAACAAGGCGCTGCGGATGTAAAGCACTTGTCGCATTTTGCCTCAGTCTTCCAGGTGCAGTTCGGCGACAAAATCATAGCGATCACCGCGGTAAGCGGAGTGAGTCACCTCAATGGGCTTGCCATTGGCGAGAAAGGAATGGCGCTCGATATGAAGGATCGGGCTGCCTTCGGGAATGTCTAGATGACGAGCCTCGTCCGCGTCCGCTACCGCGGCGCGCAGCCGCTGCAGAGCGCGCACCGGTCGGTTACCGGTGTGTCGCATGGCTTCGTAGAGTGAATGCTCGATCCGGTCTGGCTCAACAGCAAACAAGGGGACCACGGCGTTTTCAATGGCCAGCGGCTCGTCGTCCGCCAGGCGCACGCGCGAAAGGCGGAGCACTTTGTCGCTGGGAGAAAGGGCGAGCTTGAGCAATTCGTCGGGCTTGGGCAGGCTGACCGTCTTGTCCAGCAGAATGGACCGACCCGCAAGGCCCCGGCGCGTCATGTCAGCGGTGAACCCGACCAACACCGACATGGGCTGATCGAATTTGCGCGCGACATAGGAGCCGGCTCCTGGCCGGCGGGACACCAGACCTTCGCGGAACAGCTGATCAATAGCCTTGCGCACGGTGACGCGAGAAATGCCGGTGGCCCGGACCAAAGTGCGCTCCGAAGGCAGCGATTCGCGGTAACGCAGGTGACCGCTTTCGATCAGGCCGCGAATGGCGCGGGCGAGCTGCAGATAAAGTGGGTCTTCATGGGCCATGTCGCTGCGCATGGCAGCAACAATGGCCTGCGACAGGGCAGAGGGCAGCTCTTCACTCTGGGGCGCAAGCGCCGCCAGCCCGTTTTCTGCCATCACCGGCCCCTCCCGATAGATCCAGTATGATACCAGTCTCGACAGAGCAGACGTTATGGCGCTAAGCTCGTCAACGCAAGAAGCGCTGCCAAGCTTTGTGAAGCAAGGCTATCGACCTGTTGGTTGATTGCCGTTCCCGCTCTCCCAGGCATAAGCTCGCCCTCGGCACCGTGATGGCCCATAAGGCATCAAAGAGCGCGCAAGAGTTTCGCACCGGAGATCACAATGCATCTGAAGTTCGGCAAGCCGTTTTTGTCCAGCGTCGCCATAGCGACGATGTTTTCCGCAGCCCTGGCGCTGCCCGTTGAGGCGGCGAGCTTGCGCATGGCCTGGGCGCAGGACGCCACGGGGCTTGATCCGCACACCCAGACCGCATTCTCGTCCCTGCGGCTGCTGGAGTTGATCTATGAGCCTCTCGTGCGGCTCGACGGCAAACTCAATGTGGTGCCGGCGATTGCCGAAAGCTGGAGCTTTTCCGAAGACGGCACCACGCTGACCTTCAAGCTCGATGCCGATGCCAAGTTCAGCGACGGCACGCCGGTGACCTCCGCGGACGTCAAGGCTTCGTTCGAGCGGTTGCTGGATGAAGCAACAGGTGCCGCGGCTCGCTCCAATTTCCTGTCCATTGCCTCCATCGACACCCCCGACGAGGGCACGGTGGTGTTCACCGTGTCCCAGCCCGATGCGCCGATCCTCGTGGCCATGGCCACGATCAATGCCGCTGTGGTACCGACCAGCGCTATTACGGCGGGCAGCATCGGCACCACAGCGCTTGGCTCGGGTCCGTTCAAGCTCGACCAGTGGGATCCTAATTCGCGCGAAGTGCTGAGCGCCAATCCCGAATGGGCGGGCGGCGAGCTTGCCATCGATGGCATCACCATTTCGGTTCTGCCCGATGAGACCGCGATCCTGGCCTCCCTGCGTGCGGGGCAAACCGACTTTGCCCTGCTCAACGATCCGCTGATCGCCACGCTCGTTCCTAATGAGCCGAACCTGCAGCTCAATGCTATTCCGGGCCTTGCGTACAACGTGCTCCAGCTCAATCCCTCGCGAGCGCCGATGGACAACCTCCTGGTGCGGCAGGCCATCTCTTGCGCGGTCAACCGCCAGGAAGTGCTCGATACCGCCCTAGTGGGTGAGGGGCAGGTCACCGGCCCCCTGACCATGCCGGCCTATGCCAGCGATCCCAGCACGCTGTTCTGCTATGAGCAGGACCTGGAAAAAGCCAAGGCGCTGATGGAAGAAGCCGGGATGGCTGACGGGTTCAAGGCCACCGTCATTGCCGCCAGCGGGGAACCTCCGGTCGCCTCGGCCGAGGCCCAGGTGCTGCAGAGCCAGTTGGCAGAGATCGGGGTTGATCTCGAAATTAAGATCATGGAGCTCAATGTCTTTGTCGATACCTGGTTGGCCGGTGATTTCGACATGGCAGTCGCCCAGAACGGCGGCCGTCCCGACCCCTATCCAATGTACAATCGGTACTTCACTAAGGATGGCAATCTGCTCGCCGTTTCCAACTATGTCGATGACGAGCTCGACAGCTTGATGCAGCAGGGCCGGATCGAAACGGACCCCGCCAAGCGCAAGGAAATCTTTGGCCAGTTCGAGGCGCATCTGGTGGAGATGGCCCCGTGGATTTGGCTGTCGACCTCCAACACCTATACGGCCCAGCTCAAGACCGTGTCGGGCTTTGAGCCTTCGCCGACCGGTACGCTGTTCGGCCTGACCAAGGTTTCCGTCACCCCCTGATGCCTGAAGGCGGGCCAGGGGCCCGCCTCCTTTCCCAACGGTTGATTTCATGAACTACGTCGCGCAGCGGCTGCTGACCTTTCCGCTGATCCTGCTGGGCGTTTCGGTGCTGGTATTCGTGTCCATCCGGCTCATTCCGGGCGATGCGATCACCGCCATGCTGGGCACGGAAGCGGGCCTGCTGACCCCGGCGCAACGTGCGTCCCTAGCCGCCTATTTCGGCATCGACCAACCCATCCACCTGCAATATTGGCGCTGGCTTACTGGGCTCTTCGGGGGCGATATGGGTGTGTCGGTCACCTATGGCCGGCCGGTGCTGTCCGTGATCCTCGAGCGCTTCCCGCTGACGCTGGAACTGGCCGTTTTGTCCATGCTCATCGCGCTCAGCATCGGGGTGCCGGCGGGGGTGCTCGCGGCGACGCGGGCGCAGCGTCCCACTGACCTCGTCGTGCGGGTGCTGGCCATGCTGGGTCAATCGACGCCCGGCTTTGTCGTGGGCCTCGTGATCATCTTCGTGCTGTCGGTTTATTTCGGCGTCGTGCCGGCCATGGGCACGTTCACGCCGCTCCACGTCGATCCCCTGGCCAATCTGAGCCAGCTGATCTTTCCGGCGCTGACGCTGGGCTTTGCCTTTGCCGCATCGGTGACCCGCATTTCCCGTTCGGCCATGCTCGATGTACTGCATGAAGATTATGTACGCACCGCCCGCTCCAAGGGCGCTTCGTCTCGCAGCGTCATCTGGCGCCATGCCTTGCCCAATGCGCTCATTCCCGTGGTGACGCTGAGCGGGGTGGAGTTCGGTTATCTCCTTGGCGGCGCCGTGATCGTCGAGCAGATCTTTGCTTTGCCAGGGCTTGGGCGGCTGACGCTGGATGCAATCAGCCAGCGCGATTACGCTTTGGTGCAGGGATCGGTATTGTTCGTGGCTTTCAACTTCCTCATCGTCAATCTTCTGGTTGATCTCGCCTATGCGGCGCTTGATCCCCGCATTCGGCTGGGGAGTCGCTGATGGGTTTGCTCAAAGCTATTGCCGCTCATCCGAGCGGCCGGATCGGCGCTGCCATCGTCACCCTTTATATCTTCCTCGCAATCCTTGGGGCTGTGGGCATCACCCCTCATGATGCCCTGCAACAGTTTCGCATTGACCGGATGAAGGCGCCGAACGGCACCTATCTGATGGGCACTGACCTCCTTGGACGCGATACGGCCAGCCGGCTGATGGTGGCGATCGGGCAGTCCTTCGTTGTCGCCTTTGCTTCGGTTGGCATTGCGACGCTGGCGGGGACGGTCATTGGCCTGTTTGCCGCCTGGTGGGGCGGCCCGGCCGATGGCGTGCTGATGCGGTTGATGGATGTGCTCCTGGCTTTTCCCGCGATCCTTCTGGCGCTGCTGATCATCGCTATTGTCGGCCCCGGCACCATGACCAGCATTGCCGCCATCGGCATTGTTTATACACCGATCTTTGCGCGCGTCGTGCGCGGCCCGACCTTGTCGCTGAAGCGGCGGGAATTCATCGAGGCAGCCAAGACCTTTGGATCCTCGCAATGGTTCATCCTCACCCGCCACCTGCTGCTCAATCTCGTGGCGCCGCTGACCGTGCAGGTGACGCTGGCGCTGGCATGGGCCCTTCTCACCGAGGCGGGGCTCAGCTTTCTCGGTCTCGGCACTCAGCCCCCGTCGCCTTCGCTGGGCTTGATGATGAGCGAGGCGCGCAACCTGATGCAGCAGGCGCCCTGGCTGCTGATCTTTCCCGGGCTGACGATCATGTTGGGTATTTTGGGCTTCAATCTCTTCGGCGATGCCCTGCGCGACATTCTTGATCCTCGCACGCAGGGGCGCACCCCATGAGCCCGCTGCTTTCTGTTCGTGACCTGCGGGTGGGCTTTGGCCGTGATCCCAAAGCCAATGAAGTTGTGCGGGGGGTCAGCTTTGAGCTCGACCAAGGGCAGACCCTCGCTATTGTGGGGGAAAGCGGTTCGGGCAAGTCAGTTACGGCCTTGTCGATCAACCGGCTGGTTGATTTTGGCGGCGGGCGCATCACTGGCGGCACCGTAAAGCTGCAGCGGCCTGACGGCGACCTGCTCGATATTACCAGTGCCGAGGAGGGTGTGCTGCGCCGGATTCGGGGGCGCGAAATCGGCATGATCTTCCAGGAGCCCATGACTTCGCTCAATCCGGTGCAAACCATTGGCAAGCAGATCGAGGAAGCCTTCCGCCTCAACCGCGGGCTTGAGGGCCGCGCGGCAACTCTGGCGGCAGAGCAGGCGCTGGAACGCGTCCGCATTCCCGATGCCAAGGCGCGGCTGGCTTATTATCCACACCAGCTATCTGGCGGCATGCGCCAGCGCGTGATGATTGCGATGGTGATCGCCAGCAATCCGCGTCTGCTGATTGCCGATGAGCCGACCACGGCGCTCGACGTGACGGTGCAGGCGCAGATCATGGCGCTCTTGGCCGAACTGCGCGAAGAAACCGGCATGGCGATGATCTTTATTACCCATGACATCGGGCTCGTCGCCGGAATTGCCGACCAGATCATGGTGATGCAGAACGGGGTTGCGGTGGAGCAGGGGGCGCTCGATGGCGTGCTGGACCGGCCGCAGCACGATTATACCAAGCACCTGCTCGGAGCGGTGCCCCATTTCAACCAGGGTAGTGCGGTGCGCAGCGATGCGCCGCGCAAAGGCTCCGAGCAACGAGCAGTGACCGTCGAGGACCTTGTGGTTCGCTTCCCGGTCAAGCGGGGGCTGTTTGCGCGCGCTAGGGGCGCGGTGCATGCGGTGGATGGGGTCGAGTTCGATCTGGCGCCCGGCGAAACGCTGGCCATTGTGGGGGAAAGCGGCTCGGGTAAATCCACTACCGCCAGGGCCATGCTGGACCTCGTCGCCAGGACCCGTGGCAACATCGAGACGGCCAGGGGCGCAGGTGAGCGTCCGATGCAGATGGTGTTCCAGGATCCGTTCGGTTCGCTTAATCCCCGTCTCAATGTGCGTGACCTGATGGCCGAGCCTGCCATTGCCGCTGGTCAGAAGCTGGATGGAAAAGTGCGTGAGCGCATGAGCATGTTGCTGGGCCGTGTTGGGCTGCCCGAAGATGCTCTCCTGCGCTTTCCGCATCAGTTCTCGGGCGGGCAGCGCCAGCGGCTCTGCATTGCGCGGGCGTTGATGCTGAACCCCAATGTTCTGGTGCTGGATGAAGCCGTGTCAGCGCTTGATGTGTCGGTGCAAGCAAAAGTGCTGGATCTGCTCGTGGAACTGCAGCAGGAATTCGGGCTCGCTTACCTTTTCATCTCGCATGACATGGCCGTGGTGGAGCGGATCGCCCACCGGATTGCCGTGATGTATGCGGGCCAGTTCGTCGAGATTGGAGCGGCAGCCTCGGTGCTGTCTGATCCGCAGCACAGCTATACCAGGCGGTTGATTGCGGCGGTGCCTACTATCGAGCGGCGGCGTCAGCACTTCACCGTGGATGCCACCCAGATCCCATCGCTGGTGCGGCCGCCGGGCTATGAGCCAGCTACGCCGAACTGGCGAGATGCTGGTATTGATCACCGGGTAAGGCTGGAGGACGCATGAGCCTAGAGGATGTTGCGGAGCGCGCTTTTGCCCCCGTGCGGCACGCGATTGAACAAGGGCGCATCCCCGGCGGCGTGCTCGGAGTGGTTGAGCGGGACGGTTCCCGGGCAACAAGGGCTATCGGCTTTGCACAGCTGGTACCAGAGCAGCGCCCCATCAGCGAAGCCTCTTGGTTCGATCTGGCGTCACTCACCAAGGTGATCTTTACCACCCCGCGCATTCTTGCGCTGGCGGATGCGGGCACCATCGATCTCGATGCACCCATCATCTCAGTGCTGCCAGATTGGCGGCAGTACAATCCCGACAATTGGGAACGCAAGATCACCTTCCGGCAGTGTTTGGGACACCAAACGCCGCTACCTGGGGTATTTCCCATCTATACCTATGGCAGTGATCCCGAGCTGTTGCGCGCCTTTGTGATGCAGCATGAATGGACGTCCGGTCCGGCGGTTTATTCCGATCT
This sequence comes from Devosia sp. Z6_126, assembly GCF_058133495.1. Taxonomy (NCBI): domain Bacteria; kingdom Pseudomonadati; phylum Pseudomonadota; class Alphaproteobacteria; order Hyphomicrobiales; family Devosiaceae; genus Devosia; species Devosia sp. Z6_126. The sequence continues at coordinate 1,002,621 of NZ_JBYUNO010000001.1, forward strand.
CAATTTCATCCTTCTGGGCTTTGTGCTGGAGCGGTTGCAGGGCTGCTCCATGCGCCAGATCGATCCCGGACCGGGTTTCGCCTGGTCGGTTGACCCAATTCAGGCGGTAGCAACGGAACAGGATCCCTGGCGCGGCCGGGTCATGGTTGGCGAAGTGCATGACGAGAACTGTTACGCGCTGCAGGGTTCCGGTCACGCCGGGCTGTTCGGCACCGTTGGCGCCGTGCTCGACTTTGCCGAAGGCCTCCTGAATGGCACGGGTGCTTCGGCCAAAGCCATCGAGCTGATGCGCACCCCAATGTCGGGACGCCGGACCCATGGCTGGGAGCGCCCCTATGAGGGGTGGTCGGGTGGGGAGGCTTGCTCGGCCGAGACGATTGGCCATACCGGCTTTACCGGCACCGGCCTATGGATCGATTTCGCGAATAGCCGGGCCTGGACTCTCCTGACCAATCGCGTCCATCCGACCCGGCATTTCGACAGTGGCATTATGAGCCTGCGGCGCGCCGTAGGCGATCTTATTAGCGGCAATGGAGAATAGCACCGTGGACCCGATCTGGACTGTTGGGCTGATGACCGGCACGGTGCTGGACGGCAATATCGATGTTGCGCTGCTCAAGACCGATGGCGAGCGGATCGAGCAGTTCGGCGCCTATACGCTGGCGCCATATACGAGCGAGGTTCGCCGATTGCTCGAAGCAACCCTGGCCGCCGCTCGGCAGTGGAACTTCGAGGGGCCCGAGCCTGCCATTTTTGCCGAAGCCGAAGCCGCGCTCACCCGCGCCCAAGCTGAAGCGGTGCGACAGTTGGTGGAAAGCACGGGCCTCAGCATAGCCGATATTGGCATTGTTGGTTTTCATGGACAGTCGGTGCTGCACCGGGCGCCCCAGCGGGGCCGGATCGGTGCAACCCGCCAGTTGGGCGACGGCGCGTTGATGAGCCAGTTGCTTGGCGTGAAAGTTGCGTTCGATTTTCGCTCGGCCGATGTGCGCGCCGGTGGGCAAGGCGCGCCTCTCGCTGCCGTCTACCACCAGGCGCTGCTGCGGGGCATTGGGGCGAGCGGCGACACCGCCGTCCTGAACTTGGGCGGGGTGGCCAATGTCACTTGGTGGGACGGCGAAGCCGGGCTGATTGCCTTTGACGCCGGTCCCGCCAACGCCCCGCTTAACGACTTCATGAAGGCGCTAGGCCTGGGTGAGATGGATCGCGACGGTGCACTTGCCGCCAGCGGCCAGGTCGATGAGGCGCGGCTCGCGCAATTGCTGCAGCATCCTTATTTCTCCGCGCCCTTTCCTAAATCGCTCGACCGCTTCGACTTCACCGCTGCGATGGCCGACGGTCTCGATCCCGCAAGGGGTGCGGCGACCCTCACCGCGTTTACCGCTGGAGCGGTCGGCAAGGCACTGGACCTGTTGCCGGAGCGCCCAACCAAGCTGGTGGTGTGCGGGGGCGGGCGGCGTAACCCGACCATCATGGCGATGTTGCATGAGCGTGCCGGCGTGGAAGCCATTCCCGCCGAAGCAGTCGGCTGGCGTGGCGATGCGGTGGAGGCGGAATGCTTTGCCTTCCTTGCGGCTCGCGTGCTGCGGGGGCTGCCGATCAGTTTTCCGACCACCACCGGGGCGCCCCATCCTCTCACCGGCGGGCGCATTGCCGGCTAAAGCGGCTTTTGCAAAAAGGTGCGTGTTCGCCCTGCGGGGAAGTTGGGCAGGGCACCAAAGGGCACATAGCCGGCACGCTGGTAAACCTTGAGCGCCACGGGACTGAACGTGTCGATATAAGCGCCGTGGCAGCCGCGGCTACGCGCTTCTGCTTCCGCTTCCTCGAGCATGCGCCCGGCCAGGCCGTGGCCGCGCTGGCCTTCATCCAGCCACAGCCACTGCACGTAAAGCCAGCCCCATGCCGTATAGCCGGAAAGCCCGCCCACAAGCGTGCTAGTACCGTCTTTGAGTGTCACGGCAAGGGCTCGCCGCTCCGCTGGCCCGACATCTGCCTGGTTGAAGGCTGCCAATCCTTCACTGATCGCCGACAGGTCGGCGGCCGAGGGCTCGGCTGTCACGGTCAAGATAATGCTCATCTGCTTGGTGCTTTGCTGCTGCCGTTCTGTTCCCCGGCAAGTAGCACATTTGGGCTTATCTGCTGGGCTTTCACCTGTGTCTTGCGGCGGGGCTACACCCCTCTTTGGAGATTAGCAGCCATCGACCGACGCGTGCTCCGACACGGCAAATGCGTCGAGGTTAATGCTTTGTAAAGCCGCGGCATGCTCAAGCGGAGAATACGGCGCCAACTGAACCGCTTTCGGTTTGGAGACTGCCAAGCAACAAGGCAATATCGTGCGCACTGATTACCTGCTGAAGCGCGTCCGAGAGCTATTCACCGGATCGAGCAAGGCTGTGGGCTTTGCCGCCGCAACATCGGCGTCCTCGCCTCGCGTCAATGACATTGCTGGCCTGGTCAGCCATATACGCGCGCGCAATTCAACGGCCGTGATGGCGGGGTGCGTGCTCCTTGTCGGGCTCGACGAGATCCGGGCGCGCGTTGGGGAGGGATGGAACACGCTCGCGGATCGCGCCACTGGCATAGCCGAGGAGGTGCTGCAGCAATTTCTGGGCCCGCAGGATGTGTTCCAGCTGTTGCCCAGTGGCGCGTTTCAGGTTTGCTTTGAGACCCAGGACGAAGCCTTCGCGCACTTCCAGGTGCAGCGTATCGCGGCGCGGATCGAGGAAAGGATCAAGCTGGAGCTGCAACATGGCGCTCCCATGGTGTCGGTCGAAAGCTTTGCCGCGGCCGTTGACTCGCAACGTTTTACCGAAACCAGCGACCCGCTGGCGGCCCTCCATGCCAGCTTACTTGACATTCGCGATCAGGTCAGCGACCGGTCGGCCAAACGCCACCGCATCACCGCGCTCCGTTATGCCAGTGCCCTGTTCCAGCCGCTCTGGCCTAGCCGCGCCTTTGGTAAAACCATCAACCGGAGCCTGCTTGATAGCTGGGTAGGGACCGCGGCGGCCGAACATCTTACCGCGCTCGAAAGCCGAGATGAGCTGCTGGAGGCGCTCGCCAATCTTGATTGCGTGTTGTTCGCCAAGTCCGTCGAAGGCCTGCATCAGGCGCTTGGAGACATCAAGCAGGCCAGCGTCATGGTTCCGGTGCAGTTTCAAACTCTGCTGGGTGCTTCGCCCGAGTTCATCGAACTGGGCGCGGCCCTGCCTCCACCCTATCGCAAGTTCCTGTTGCTCGACGTTATCGGCGTGCCTTCCGCGGCAAGTGCGCTTGAGTTGCTCCAGGTCGTCAGAACGGCGCGCGAGATCACCGAACGTGTCGTGTTGCAAGTTACGCCTTGGGACGACCGGTTGAACGATGGCGTTCGTGGCGCGACCTGGGGGTTGTCCATCTCGCTGGGTGAAGCCGAGGGCGAAAACCTGCAAATGGCGAGCGAACTCGAGCGGTTCGGGCGGGAAGCGCGGCTTGCCGGTCTGGCCAGCTTTGCTTATGGCGCCAATACGATCGGCAAGGCGGAAGCGGCCTATTCCGCTCAATTCAATTACCTAGGTGGGGCTGCGGTGCACAGTACGCTCGCCACGCCGCGCTCGCATGCGCGCTTTGCGCCGCTGTTTGGGGACCGGCTTCCAAGCTCGGCTGCTGGCGATGACCGCGCGGAATTGCGCGCTGATCCCCGCTTTGTGCCCCTTAATACGCAGGCGCTGATCTTCCTGCCCGATGGCCGGCAAACCCGCTGCCGCATTGCCAATGTTTCGGCCTCGGGCGCGGTTGTGCTGACCTTTCTGGCTCTGGGGGTCGGCGACTATCTCGCGATCGGCGCCATCGGCGCCCAGGTCGTGCGGGTAACCCGCGGCGGCTTTGCGGTGCAGTTTCTCGAGGTGCAGCAAGCCTTGAGCCTCGAAAGCGCACTGCAGGCTAAAAGCATTGAACCGAGGCTGCTCAAGACCCTGCAGGAATTGGGAGCCGATCGCTTGGGGCACCGGAGCAAAGCTTAGTACCGGAGGCGGGCTTCGCTCCTAAGCGTCTTGATAGCGAACGGCGCCGTGTTGCAGCGCTTTGGTGATGCCGCGCAATTCGGCCAAGCCCTTCATGCGACCGATGGTCGGATAGCCGGGTTGGGCACTGCGGTTGAGGTCATCGAGAATGTCCTGGCCATGGTCGGGACGCATCGGGATCTCCCAATCGGTGCGGCCCGCCGCCTTGCGGCGCCCTTCCTCAGCAAGTACCGCCGCGATCAGCGCGACCATGTCGGTATCGCCGCCCAGATGCTCGGCTTCGTAGAACGAGCCCATGATCGCATCGTTTTCGCGCGTCACATTGCGCAGATGCAGGAAGTGCACGCGGTCGCCAAGCTCTGCCATGATGGAGGGCAGGTCATTGTCCGGCCGGGCACCCAACGAGCCCGAGCACAAAGTCATGCCATTGGCCGGGCTGTTGACCGCGTCCAGGATCAGCCGGAAGTGCTCTCCGGTCGACATAATGCGCGGCAGGCCGAGCAGCGGAAACGGGGGATCGTCGGGGTGGCAGCAGAGCCGCAAACCCAGATCTTCAGCAACCGGGACCACTTCTTCCAGAAAAGCGATGAAATGGGCGCGCAACTGGTCGGGGGAGATCGCGCCATAGCGGGCGAGGTGGGTGTGCATGTCGGCAAGCGACATGGACTCGGTGGAGCCGGGCAGGCCCATGGTCACGCTGCGGGCGAGGGTGATTTTATCGGCATCGCTCATATCGGCAAAGCGCCGGCCCGCTTCCTCGACCACAGTCTCGGGGTAGTCGTCCCCAGCGCCTTTGCGTTCCAGGATGTGGATGTCGAAGGCCGCGAAATCGTTGAGCTCGAAGCGCATGCAGGTGCCGCCATGGGCGAGCCGCCAGCGAAGCGCCGTGCGCGTCCAATCGAGCACCGGCATGAAGTTGTAGCAGATCACCTCCAGCCCGGCTTCGGCGAGGTGGCGCAGGCTGGTCTGGTAGTTGGCGATGTGAAGGCGCCAATCGCCAGTCTGCTGCTTGATGTCTTCCGAGATCGGAAGACTTTCGACCACGTCCCAGCGAAGCCCCGAAGGGGAGCCATCCCTGCGAGTGCCGATCTGGCGCTGGCGCAGCGCGATCTCCTCGGGCGTCCAGACCTCCCCATTGGGGATGTGGTGCAGGGCCGAGACCACGCCCTCGGCACCGCTCTGGATGATGTCGTCAATGCTGGTGAGGTCATGGGGCCCGAACCAGCGCCAGGTCTGCTTCATGTCGATCTCCGAGGGAATAGGGTCGGAGCCGCTGCACGCGGCTCCAACGGCGTCGTCAGCTGCCAAAGGCGAGGCGCGGCAGCCAGAGCACGAGGTCGGGCACAAAGAGCAGCACAGCGATCAGAGCGACGACGGCAGCGATGAAGGGGATCGATTCGATGGAATATTCTTCGATCGACACATTCATCAGCGAGCACACGGCAAACATAGCCGAACCGCTGGGCCAGGTCATGCCGCCCAGGGTGACAATCGACATCATCAGAATGCCGAAATGGACGGGATCCATGCCGACCTGCGTGATGATGGGCACAAAGATCGGTGTCAGCAGCAGCACCATCACCGTGCTGTCGAGCGCCAGGCCGGCCACCAAGAGGAAGATCAGGATGACGAGCACGATCATGTTGGGATCGGTGATGCCGGCCAGCATCCAGCCTGCCAGTTCTTGGGGCACCTGCAGATAGATGGTGGCATAGCCCACCATGCCGCTCATCAGGATAATGAGCATGATCAGGCCAACATCGGAGGTCGCCTGACCAAAGCAGCGCCAAACCTTTTCCATAGTTAGCTCGCGATGGGCGAAAAACCCAATGACGAGGGCATAAACCACGGCGGCGGAGCCGACCTCGGAAGGTGTAAAGAGGCCGCCCCGGATGGCCAGCACCAAGGCCACGGGAAACAGCAGCGCCCATTTGGCATCCCAGCAGGCGGCGGCCAGCGCCTTGACCGTCGGTTTCTTGCTGTCGGCGACTACATATTTCCGCTTCTTCGCAATGAGATAGGTGGTGAGCATCAGGACCACCATCATGAGGATGCCAGGAATGATGCCGGCCAGGAACAGCCGGCCAATCGAGACATTGCCGACAAACCCATAAAGGATCAGCCCGATGGACGGCGGAATGGTGGCGGTGATAAGCGAGCCCACGGCAATTGCGGCGGCCGAGAAGCCCTTGCCATAGCCCTTGGCAGTCATGGTGGGGCCAAGAATGCGCGCTTCCATGGCGGCGTCGGCCACGGCGGAGCCGGAAACTCCACCCATCAAGGTGGAAAGCACTATGGCCACCTGCGCCAGACCGCCAGACATCCAGCCTACCGAGAGTAGCGCGACCTTGAGAAGGCGGCCGGTGATGCCGCTTTCATTCATCAGGTGGCCGGCCAGTACGAAGAAGGGCACGGCGAGCAGAGGGAAGCTCTGGCTCATCGATGCGATCTTCTGCACGCCGATGGACATTGGCATGCCCTGCGTGGTCATGAAGAAGATGAAGCCGGAAATGCCGGTCGCGAAGGCAACGGGCATGCCCAGGACCATCAGCACAACAAAGGCGATACCAATCAGGGCCATGATCAGAGCTCCAGTGTGGGGGCGCTGGCGTCCATTTCGGCCTGCGTGCGGTTATAGATCAGCAGTTCCTGCCGACGGCCCTTGAACGCCCGAACCGTATTGTAAATCAGTGTGGCGGCGAGCAGCACGCAGCCCACGGGCACGGCAACGGTGACCCAGGAATAAGAAAGGGTGCTGTCGCCAAAGGTGCGTTCACGGTTGAGCATGGTCAGCTTCCAACCCTCAACTGCCAGCACCAGCAAAAAGGCGATGATCAGCAGCGTGCAGGCAAATTCCAGCCAGAACCGGCGTTTGTAGCCCAGGCGCGACACCAACACTTCCATGCCCAGATGCGATTTTTCGCGCATGGCCTTGTTGGAGCCGAAAAAACACAGCCAGATGAAGAGGAGCTGGGCCATGTCCACCGACCAGATCAGCGGATGGCCAAAGAACCGCATAAGGGCGGCGGTGAACACCAGGCCGGTGATGCCGGCGAGCAAGGCGAAGCAGATCGCCAGCTCGAGTTGAGCCAAACGCTTGAGCATGGATTTTACCTGAGCAATGGAATGGCGGGCTCCGCAGGACCCGCCATAGGAATTACTGGTTGGCGATAGCCTGCAACTCGTCGCGCAGCGCGCCATAGCCGAGCTTGTCATAAACGCCGGCCGTCGCTTCCTTGAACGGGGTGACGTCGATCTCGTTGACAGTCATTCCGGCGGCGACGAGGTCGGCCTCGATATGGGCCAGGGCATCCTGGGTGCCATAGGAAGCGATATCGCCAGCCTTAAGGGCCTCGTCGCGGAGCACGGTTTGCAGCTCGGCCGGCAGGCTGTCGAACCAGGGGCCGGAGGTGACAAGTCCGGTGATCAGGTTGATGTGGCCGGTCTTGGTCAGGACGGACGTGACTTCCTGCAGATTGGAGCCAAAGCCGGCAGGAAGCTGGGCTTCCACGGAATCGATCACGTTCTGCTCAAGGCCCGAATAAACTTCCGAGAACGGCATGGGGGTTGGGGTCGCGCCCATGGCGGAAACCGTTTCCACCCAGACCGGCGCGCCTGGGGTACGCATGCGCGAGCCATTGAGGTCAGCGGGCACATTGACCGGCATCTTGGTCCAGAGGTGCCGCTCACCCTGCCACCAGTTGAACGAGAGCACCTGGTGACCCGAAGCGTCGTGCAGCTTGGTGATCCATTCCTCCATCTGCGGGGAAACGACCACCTTGCGGATGCCTTCATAGCCCGAAGCGAGATAAGGAGCGCCGAGCACGCCAAATTCGTTGACGAATGCGGCGAGGCGACCGCCATCAACCACCACAGCGACCGGCGCTCCGGCACGGGCCTGCTCCAGCACGTCTTCATCGGCGCCCAACTGCGAATTGGGGAAGAGCTTGACTTCGATGGCGCCATTGGAGGCGGTGGCGACATTGTCGCGGAAGGCTTCAAGCCCCTTATACAGCGGGTCTGAAGTGGCCAGCGCCGTGTTGACGCTGAGGGTATAGTCAGCCGACATCGCGGGAACCGAGTACGAGATGACCAAGCCAGCAGCAAGCGCCGCGGCGAGCGGTGTGAATTTCATGATTTCCTCCCAAGCGGCGTAGCCGCGACGTTCCGTGCTCTAGGCAACGGCCTCGCAAAAATGGTAGTATGGTAGTTGAAAGGAGTCAACATGGTAACGATTGCACCCCTGACCCATGAGGGTGCCCAATTGGGGCGGCCCGCTACCGTGGGCAACAAGGTCTTTGAGGCCATGCGCCGGGCCATCATCCAGCTGCAGTTGCGGCCAGGCGATCCCTTGTCGGAAGCCGAGATGGCCCGCCAGCTCGGTGTGTCTCGCCAGCCCGTGCGCGAAGCCTTCATCAAACTGGCAGAGGTGGGGCTGGTGGAGATTCGGCCCCAGCGGGGCACTTCAGTGGTGATGATTTCACGCCGGGAAGTGGAAAACGCCCGGTTCATTCGGGAAGCCATTGAAGTAGCCGTGGTGCGCAAGGCCGCCGCCGAGGCCGACCCTCGTCACCATTCCATTCTCGATGGGTTGATCGAGCGGCAGCGCCAGGCCAATCATGCCGGCGAGCATGTGGAATTCTTGCGCCTCGATGAAGCCTTTCACCAGGCGATTGCACTGGCTGCCGATTGCGAACATGCCTGGCGTTTGCTGGAGAGCCTCAAGGCGCAGATGGACCGGGTGCGCTACCTGTCCCTCTCAGACGCCACGCCGATCCAGACCTTGATCGAGCAGCACGCGGTAATTGCCGACGCCATCCGCCGCCGTGATCCCGATAGCGCCGAAGCGGGGATGCAGCGACACCTAAGCGAAATCCTGACTTCTCTGCCCAAATTGGCGGAAGCCCATGCCAGCTGGTTTTCTGCCTGAGCTGGAAGGCGTCAAATCACGGCCGGGGATGCAGCCGGGTAAGGGCGGCAACGCCATCGAGGAAGTCCGCCACAGTGTCCATATCCTTGTCGGTCAGGTTTTCCGTCACCCGAACATAGGCCTGTTCGATTTCCCGATACCGGGCCAGTGGCTCGGCGGCCTGCTGTTTGTCGAGTTCGATCAACACACTGCGGCGATCGTCTGGATTGGGCAGGCGACGCACAAAGCCGGCCCGTTCCAAGCGATCCAGCAAGGCCGTCCCTGAGCCCGAACTCAGATGCAGCTCGTCAATGATCTGCTTGGGACTGATCGGTGCTCCTGCTCGGGCCAGTAGGCCAATGCAGGAGAAATCGGTTGGATGCAGCTTCTGGGCGCGGGCAGCGGCCTCACGCGCGCTTTCTACATTGCGCATCAGATTTTGCAGCGCCGATCCGAGCCGGCGCATCTTCAGGTCGCGCGCACTGCTGCTTGACGGTTTCTCTTCCATGAAGTATCTCTACGGTGAAGATAAATTACTTGTAGAGGCGTCGGCGCCTTGAGGCAAGGACGAAAAAACGTGGTTCGCACAACTGCTCAAATCGATACCGAAGTTGCAACTCCCGCGCAGGCGCTGCAGCCACACGCTGCGGCAGGCAAGCCAGATGAAGCTGCGCCGCGCGCGGAACCGGCCGCCAAACGAGCCAACCCGGCACGCAAGGTGGCCGGGGTGATCCTTGTTGTCCTTATCGGCACTTTGGGCTGGCATGTAGCGACCGACCTGGTGGCTCCGGCGAGTTCCTCGGGTTCGGTGACGGCGCTAACCGCGTTGATGGCCCCCAGGGTATCGGGACAGGTGCAAACTGTACTGGTGCAGGACAATCAGTTTGTCGTCCGGGGTACGCCGCTGTTTCAACTGGATCCGGCTCCCTTTGACCTGGCGGTCCGGCAAGCCGAGGCCAATCTCGCTCAAGTCACGCAAACCCTTGACGCTTCGGTCATCTCGCTGGTGGCGACGGAAGCCAAAGTCGAGCAGGCGCGCGCCAGCCTTGATACGGCCCGGACCGCTGCCGAGCGCACCACGAGCCTGCATCAGCGTGGTTTGGCATCACAGGTTCAGCTCGATGCGGCAAATGCACAACTGGCATCGGCGCGTTCGGGACTTGATGCCGCCACTGCGGAACTTGAAAGCGCCCGGCTTCGTGCCGGTGGCAAGGAAGCCAATCCGCAGGTGGAAACGGCTGCGGTGCAGCTCGAGCAAGCGCGGCTCAACCGATCCTTTGCTTCGGTGCTGGCCCCCGCTGACGGGGTGGTCACCAATCTCAAGCTCGCCCAGGGCCAGTATGTGAATGCCGGCACCCCCGCGCTCACCTTTATCGAGGCCGATAGTTCCTGGGTGGTGGTCGATATGCGCGAAAATCAGCTTGCCAACATCGATGTCGGCGATGACGCTGATATCCTGTTTGATGGCGCACCGGGCCGCAAATATCCTGGCGTGGTGCGCGGCATTGCCTGGGGCATTGATCCCGGCCGCACCGCTGCTAACGGCTTGCCGCAGAATCAGGCCATGGCCCGCTGGTTCGAGCCGGCCCGGACGATCCCGGTGCATGTTGAACTGGCGCCCGACCAAACCTGGCCGGACAATGTTCGGGTGGGCTCAAAGGCCAGTGCGCTGGTTTACGCGCAGGGCCGCTCGCATCCGGTGGCTGTTGCGGCCTCTGCCTTGCAGACGCTCAGCGCTTATTTCTCCTATCTGTACTAACGGGCAGCCATGTTCATCGCTCCCCGGCCGCTGATCGATGAAGACCCGCTATTTGCCGTGCGGGTTGCCATCATGCCTGTTATCGGGCTCCTCATTGGCATGGCCTTCCGCTCGCCCTTGGCGATGATTTTTCCCACCCTGATGTTCTCGCTCCTGGCGGGCAATCGGAAGGCTTTCGACGCCCGGCGGGTCTTTGCCGCTCCCATCATGTTCAGCGGGGTGTTGTGGCTGATGTCGGGTGTGGTGCTGCTGTTTTCAGGCATCCCGGCGCTGCTGTTGCTGGTGATCGGCGGCATCTACTTTCTGGCCTTTTACCTGATCCAGCGAACCGGCAACGCCTTTGGCTTGCTGATCATCGTCGCCGTGGCGCTGATGTCGATCATGGGCCTCGGCTCCTACCCGGCCATGGCTTATCTGCGCAGCGAGATGAGCAAGGCGGCCTTGTGCTCGGCCGTCGTCATCCCACTGCTTTATGTGCTGCTGCCGCCCCGCACCACCGAGATCAATGTGGACAAGTATGAACCGGCATTTCCCTCAGGATGGGGGATCCGTGCGGCCAATCGCACGGTGGTCATGCTGGGCTATAGCCTGTTCTTGTACACGATCCTCGACTTCTCCAACATGATGCTGGCAGTCGCCGGCATGTTCGTGCTGGTGCAATCGACGCGTCGCTCGATCTGGGCAGAGGCGGGACAGCGCAGTTTTTCAGTGATCCTTGGGGGAGTGCTGGCGCTCACCATTCTTGCGCTGCTCAATTGGGTCGGGCATCTGGCTGTGCTGCTGTGCCTGGTCTTTCTCGCGACCCTCTGGTTAGGGCACAAGATGCTGAGCGGCCGGTTGCCCTCTATGGCTTATCAGGATGCTGCTTCGGTGATGATTTCGCTGGTCGGCAGCGCGCTGGCCACCTCCGAGCCCGGCTTTGCGTTCGTCCAGCGGGCGGGCTTGACGGTGGCCGGTACGCTGCTCGCCGCGCTCTTGGTGTCGCTTCTGGACGCCACCTTTCTTCCTCGGGACTCCGCCGGAGACAAGGCGGCGGCGCCTGCATAGGCTTCTGCAGCCCTCCTCCTGCGGCGAGCAAAGCACCCGCTTGACAGCCTCGCGGCGCCGTGAAACGATTTACGTAAATCGTTTTTAGCTTCGGCTGGAGGCGGCTCACCGGGGAGGGTGGGAAGATCAAGATCAACGTGACAATGAAGGACGTTGCCAAGCGCGCGGGCGTTTCCGTGGCGACGGTGTCCAACGTGCTATCGGGCGACAAGCCGGTTCGTGCCGGCTCGCGCGAGCAGGTCATGGCGGCGGTTGAGGCGCTCAACTACCGGGTCAATCCGGCGGCCTCTTATCTCCGCAGCGGACGCTCCAAGATCGTGGCAGCGATCGTGCCGGCCCTCGACAACCCATTCTTTCCCACCATCCTGGCGGCAGTGGAAGCCAGCTGCCAGAAGGATGGCTTCGAGCTGATCGTGGCAAGTTCCGCCCATCAGCCCGAAATCGAGGAAGCCCGCATCAACGCTTTGATGCAATGGAAGCCCGCCGGCTTCATCATCATACCCTGCTCGGCCGGACTTGCGTCCCGCAAGCAGATCGAGGCGGCCCGCATCCCCTTGGTCTTTGCCGATCGGGCGCCCGACGGCGAGCCCAGCGACTTCGTCGAGATCGACAATGTTGCCGCCGGTGCGGCAGCGGCCCGCCACCTGGTGCAGCTCGGTCATCGACAAATCACCGTCTGCGCCCCCTCGCTGGGAGTGCGAAATCTGCGCGAGCGCATCGCCGGCGTGGCGCAAGTGCTGGCTGAATTCGGCGCCGAACCCTTGGTGGTGGAAACCGGCCTTGGCGGCGTGCCCGAAGCGTTGCCAGACACGGCGGAGGCGCAGATTGCCAGCGCCAGCGCGATCGTTGCCTTGATGAATACCACGACACTGCAAGTGCTGGCGGCGCTCAACCGCACTGGGCGTGCGGTACCTCACGACGTGTCGCTGGTGGGCTTTGATGATTATTCCTGGATGCCGGTTGCCCGGCCGTCCATCACCGCGATCCGGCAGCCTGTTGACCTCATAGGGCGGCTGGCCTGGTCGCAATTGCTCGAACGCATCAACGGCGCCAGCGGTGGCCCGGTGCACCGGCAGCTGCCGGTGGAACTGGTGCTGCGTGAATCGACCGCCGCACCGGGCTCCACGGGCAAGAGCGTGGGACACGCAACAGGAGGCGCAGAGCTGCTGACGCTCGGCCGACGGCGCTAAGCGCCGCCACGAAGAATCAAGGGAATCCCGGCCCAGACACAAAGTCGGGCGGGGGGAGTGAGTGAAATCAACCACAATGGGAGGACTACATGTCTAGAACTTTGATCGGAACTGCGCTGGCGACGACGCTTGCTGGCTTGCTGATGGCGGCCCCAGCTTTCGCCCAGGCCGAAAATGCCACGATTGCCTTTTTGATGCCGGACCAGGGCTCCACGCGCTACGAGGAGCATGATTGGCCGGGCTTCCAGGCAGAGATGCAAAAGCTCTGCGCCAACTGCAATCTGATCTACCAGAACGCCACGGCTGATGCCGCGCTGCAGCAGCAACAGTTCAACTCCGCCATCACCCAAGGCGCCACGGTGATCGTGCTTGACCCGGTGGACTCCTCGGCCGCCGCATCGCTGGTCCAGCAGGCCCATGCCCAGGGCGTCAAGGTGATCGCCTATGACCGCCCGATCCCCGATACCCCGGCGGATTATTATGTGTCCTTCGACAATGAAGGTATTGGCCGGGCCATCGCGCAGTCGCTGGTGGACCACCTCAAGGCTGAGGGCGTGCCCGAGGGCGCGGGGGTGCTGCAGATCAATGGTTCGCCCACCGACGCGGCAGCCGGCTTGATCCGGGACGGCATTGACTCGGCGCTCGATGCGTCCGGCTACGAGACCCTGGCTGAGTTCGATACCCCCGACTGGGTGCCGGCCGAAGCCCAGCAATGGGCGAGCGGACAGATCACTCGCTTTGGCGACCAGATCGTGGGCGTGGCTGCGGCCAATGACGGCACTGCCGGCGGCGCCATCGCTGCGTTCAAGGCGGCAGGCGTTGACCCCGTTCCGCCCGTCACGGGCAATGACGCGGTGATCGCGGCACTGCAGCTGATCATTTCGGGGGATCAGTACAACACCATCTCCAAGCCGTCCGAGATCGTGGCGGCTGCTGCGGCGCAAGTCGCCTACAAGCTGCTGAACGGGGAAACCCCCGAAGCCAAGACGACGCTTTACGACACGCCCTCGGAGCTGTTCGTGCCGGTTGTGGTGACGCGCGAAAACATCAAGGCCGAGATCTTCGACAAGGACATCGCCAGCGCAGAGGAAGTGTGCACGGGTGAATATGCCGAAGGCTGCCGCGAACTGGGCATTCTCGAGTAAGCGCCACCCCGTCCGCTCGGCCAGGTCATGGCCGGGCGGATGTTTCTCCTGAGCGAAGGGGCAGGCCATGTCCGACCAGTCATCAACTGCGCAGCATACTGGCGAGCCGGTACTCAGCCTGCGTGGTATTTCCAAGAATTTCGGCGCGGTATCAGCGCTGACCGATATCGAGCTAGAGGTGCATGCTGGCGAGGTCGTGGCGCTGGTGGGCGACAACGGCGCTGGCAAGTCGACCCTTGTCAAGATCCTGGCTGGCGTGCACCAGCCGTCGGCAGGCACTATCCGTTTCAATGGGCAAGAGGTGAGCCTCGACAGCCCCGCCGCAGCGCTTAATCTTGGCATCGCCACGGTGTTCCAGGATCTGGCGCTGTGCGAAAACCTCGATGTTGTCGCCAATATCTATCTTGGGCGCGAGCAGAACCCCTGGCGCCTTGATGAGGTGGCGATGGAAGTGCGCGCCTGGACGCTGCTTAACGAGCTGTCCGCCCGCATTCCTTCGGTGCGCGAGCCGGTGGCGTCGCTCTCGGGCGGGCAGCGCCAGACCGTAGCCATCGCTCGCTCGCTGCTGCTGGAACCCAAGCTCATCATGCTTGACGAGCCCACTGCCGCTCTTGGCGTGGCGCAGACCGCCGAAGTGTTGAACCTGATCGAGCGGGTTCGCGCGCGGGGGCTGGGTGTGCTGATGATCAGCCACAACATGGAGGATGTGCGGGCGGTCGCAGACCGCATTGTCGTGCTGCGCCTGGGCCGCAACAATGGCGTGTTCACGCCCGAGGATTCCAACCACGAGCTGGTGGCGGCCATCACCGGCGCTACTGAAAACGCCGTGTCGCGGCGCATGAGCCGCAAACAACTTGCTGCGGACACATCCGACCAGGAGGCAATGCGATGAGCCAGCTCGATCAGGTAAAGCCTGAGGCTTCCCGTGAACTGGACCGCAGCGATGTACGCGTCCGGCATGACGAGGGCGTCTCGGGCGCGATCCGAGGCTTTTTCGACCGGGTGCGTTCGGGCGATCTCGGCATGCTGCCCGTTGCCGTCGGGCTGGTGGTGATCTCGCTGGTGTTCAGCGCCCTCAACCCAGTTTATCTGGCGCCCAACAACCTCGTGAACCTGCTGTTCGATTGCGCCACGGTCGGCATCATTTCGCTTGGCATTGTTTGCGTGCTGATGCTGGGCGAGATCGACCTGTCGGTCGGCTCGATGAGCGGCCTGGCTTCCGCGCTATTCGGCTCGCTTTGGGTGACGCAGGGCTGGCCTTTTGAGGTCGCGCTCCTTGCGGCCCTCCTCGCCGGCGTCGTCGTCGGCAGCATCTATGCGCTGCTCTACAACCGGCTGGGCATGCCAAGCTTTGTGGCGACACTGGCGGGCTTGCTCGCCCTCTTGGGCCTGCAGCTCTACATCCTGGGCAATGCCGGCTCGATCAACCTGCCCTATCAGTCGCCGCTCGTTATGTTCGGGCAGATCCTGATGATGCCCAAATGGCTTTCGCATGCTGTGGGCCTGCTGCCCGGCATTTTCACCATCGTTCTGGGCATGCGGACGATCCGACGCCGGCGCGCGGCAAATCTGAGTGCCGGGGGCATGGGCGGGCTCTTGTTCAAGGCGGCGGTGTTGACGCTCGTGATCGAAGGGGCCGTTTACTACCTTAACCTCGGGCGCGGCGTGCCCTGGATGTTCGGCCTCTTTGTGGCGCTGGTCATCATCATGGATTACGCCTTTACGCGCACTAAATGGGGCCGCTCCATGCAGGCGGTGGGCGGCAACAAGGAAGCGGCCCGCCGCGCCGGCATCAATGTGCGGCGCATCTATGCCAGTGCCTTTATCTTGTGCTCGACCTTTGCCGCGCTGGGGGGCGTGCTGGCGGCGTCGCGCCTGGCGTCCTCGAGCCAGCAGGCCGGCACGGGCGACGTGAACCTCAACGCCATCGCGGCGGCAGTGATCGGCGGCACGAGCCTCTTTGGCGGGCGGGGCAGTGCCTATTCAGCGCTGCTCGGCATCATCGTCATCCAGGCCATCGCCAATGGGCTGACTCTGCTGAACCTCAATTCGTCCCTGCGCTACATGATCACCGGCGCCGTGCTGGCCATCGCCGTGATCGTGGATTCGCTGGCGCGGCGCTCGCGCGCCTCGCATGGGCGGGCCTGAGAGCCGGAACCAGCTGCCAGCAAGCACGCAAGAACCAGGCTGATGGGCAAACCCGCCCATCAGCAACAGTTTGGGTGAGGCACAAGGCTGCGGCGCGCTTCAACCCCTTTATCCAGGAGAACAAGAATGGCGGAATCCCTGCAGGGCAAGATCGCGGTGATCACCGGGGCAGCTTCGGGCATCGGCTTGGCGACCACCAAGGCCCTGCTCAAGGAGGGCGCGACGGTGGTGATGGTCGACCGCAACGAGGCGGCGCTGACGGCGCTTGCGGGCGAACTGGGGGACAAGGCGGTTGTCCAGGTCACCGACCTGCTCGACGCCGAGAGCTGCAACGCCATGGTGCCCGAGATCCTCGCCAAGGTGCCGCATATCGACATCCTTTACTGCAATGCCGGCACCTATGTCGGTGGCGATCTGCTTGAAACCACGCCCGAAGCCATCGACCGCATGCTCAATCTCAACGTCAATGCGGTGATGAAGAATGTGCATGGCGTGCTGCCCCATATGATGGAGCGCAAGACCGGCGATATCCTCGTTACCTGCTCGGTGGCCGGGCATTTCCCCACCTATTGGGAGCCGGTTTATTCGAGCTCCAAATGGGCCATTACGAGCTTTGTGCAGGGCATGCGCCGCCAGCTCATTCCCCATGGTATCCGCGTTGGCCAGGTCTCGCCGGGGCCAGTGGTTTCAGCCCTGCTGGCCGACTGGCCCGAGGAGAATCTGCGCAAGGCCAAGGAGGCGGGCAGCCTCATGGACCCCGAGGAAGTGTCGGACGCCGTTGTCTACATGCTCACCCGCAAGCGCACGGTGACGATCCGCGACATGATCGTGCTCCCCACCAGCTTCGATCGCGTCTGACACGGGCTTAGGGGAGAGACCGCCATGGCCAGCTATGTTATTGGGGTTGATGTCGGCACCGGCTCAGCGCGAGCCGGCGTGTTCGACACAGATGGCCGCATGCTGGCCACGGCGCGCCGCAATATCGACATGCACCGCGAGGACGGCGGGATCGCCGAGCAATCCAGCGCGCGAATCTGGCAGGCCGTTTGCGAAACGGTTCGGCAAAGCGTCGCCGAAGCCGGGATCGACCCGGCCGATGTGCGCGGGCTTGGGTTCGACGCCACCTGCTCACTGGTTGTGCTGGGCCCCCAGGGCGAAAGCCTGCCGGTAGGCGACCCCGCCCATCCCGAACGCGACATCATCGTGTGGATGGATCATCGGGCGCTGGAGCAGGCCGAGCGCATCAATGCGCAGGGCCATCCCGTGCTGCAATATGTGGGCGGCCGCATTTCGCCTGAGATGGAAACCCCAAAACTGCTGTGGTTGAGCGAGCATCGCCCGGACATCTATGCCCGGGCCGCCAATTTCTTTGACCTCACCGATTTTCTGACCTGGAAGGCGAGCGGGGCGCTGGATCGCTCGGCCTGCACCGTCACCTGCAAATGGACCTATCTGGCCCATGAGCGCCGCTGGGATGGGAGTTATTTCCGCCAGATTGGCCTGGCCGACCTGGCGGACCAGGACTTCGAGCGTATCGGGCAAAGCGTGGTTGACCCCGGCACGCCGCTGGGACAGGGGCTGACCGAAACCGCCGCACAGGCGATGGGCTTGTTGCCGGGCACGGCCGTGGCAGCCGGGTTGATCGACGCCCATGCGGGTGGATTGGGCACGGTTGCGGCCGGTGGCGACGCCATGCGCTGCCTCGGCTATGTGTTCGGCACCTCATCGTGCACCATGACGACTACCAAAGAACCGGCTTTTGTACCCGGTGTGTGGGGGCCCTATTATTCGGCCATGGTGCCCGGCGCCTGGCTGAACGAAGGGGGGCAGTCGGCAGCCGGTGCCGCAATCGATCAGCTGGTGCAACTGCATCCCGGCAATGCGGAAGCGACGGCCGCAGCAAAAGCGGCCGGCATGTCCCTGCCGCAGTGGCTTGCCGATCGCGCCTTGCAGCTCGCCGACAACGCCAGCGCCACGGTGCGGCTGGCCGAAGACCTGCATGTGGTGCCGGAATTTTTGGGCAACCGCGCGCCCTTTGCCGATCCGCATGCCCGTGCCGTGATCATGGGCCAAGGCATGGAATCGGGTCCGGATTCGCTGGTAGCCCTTTACGTCGCCGGCATTTGCGGCCTGGGTTATGGCCTGCGCCAGATCATCGAAACGCAGGCGGCTCATGGCGCTCCAGTGGAGACGATCAGCATTAGTGGTGGCGCCGGCGCCCATCCACTGACCCGGCAATTGCTGGCCGATGCCACGGGCCTGCCGGTCGATATCACGGAATCCCCCGAGCCCGTGCTGCTGGGTTCGGCCATGCTGGGGGCGGTGGCGTGCTACCTTTATCCGGACCTGCAAACGGCAATGCCGGCCATGTCTCGCGTGGCGGCGCGCTGCCTGCCCAACCCTGACCTGCGGGCGCTGCAGGATTTCCGCTACCAGGCGTTCCTCACCCTGCAGGCTACGGCGCGGGATCTCCGCAACCTTGCCGCCGCGCATCGGTCCTGAGGCGCCATGTTGGTTTTTGGCTATTTGAGACGGCACCGTAGTCAAGATTTCTGACGAGAAGAGGAAAAGGCGATGCAAGGCTTTGGTGTTCACACCAGCATGTGGACGATGAACTGGGATCGGGCCGGAGCGGAGCGCACGGTTGCCGCCGCTGCGGCCTACAAGATGGATTTCATCGAAATCGCCCTGGTCAACCCGGGTGTGGTGGATCCGGCCCATACAAGATCGCTGCTCGAGCAGCACAATATGCGGGCGGTCTGCTCGCTCGGCCTGCCTGAGGGCAGCTGGCCTTCGGTTGATCCAGAAGCGGGGATCGCCCATCTCAAGCATGTCATGGATGTTGCCGCAGCCATGGGGGCGGAGGCCCTGTCGGGCGTCACCTATGGCGGCATCGGCCAGCGCAGCGGGCTGCCCCCCACGGCGCAGGAATATGACAACATGGCCCGGGCGCTGGAAGCGGCGGCGCGTCATGCCAAGCAGGTGGGCCTGGCCTTTGGCATCGAGCCCGTCAATCGCTACGAGAACCACCTGATCAACACGGCAGCACAGGCCCGCTGGATGATCGAAAAGGTGGGCGCCGACAATATCTTCATTCACCTCGATACCTACCACATGAATATCGAGGAAAAGGGTGCGGGCAACGGCATCATCGATGCGGGCGACCTGCTGCGCTATATCCATATGTCGGAATCCGATCGCGGCACGCCGGGCGAAGGCACCTGCGATTGGGACGAAATCTATGCAACCCTCGCCGCTATCGGCTTTAAGGGCGGCATTGCCATGGAAAGCTTCATCAACATGCCGCCCGAACTGGCCTATGGCCTTGCGGTTTGGCGGCCCGTCGCCAACAGCTTTGAGGAAGTGATGGACAAAGGCCTGCCGTTCCTGCGCAACAAGGCCAAGCAGTACCGGTTGCTTTAGCCGGTCAACAAACCCGGCCGTCGGCTCAGGCGGCGGCCGGAAAGAACTCTGAGAGCACTTCGAGCGAACGATCCTGGCGGCGGGCGTCGATATCCCCGCCGCCTTCCGCCAGAGCTGCATCGCGCTGGCGCAGCAGGTCCGCGATCTGCTCCCCATAGGCAACGATGATCGCCGTCAGCCACCGGTTCACCAGATAAGAGGGCCGGGGCATCTGCATGTCGAAGCGCTCGAGCAGCGGGATCGTTGTCCCGGCATCGGCCCAGTCATCGCCCACTACCCATTGATTGACGGTGAAAAGGCGCAGTAGGCGCCCTTCACCATCGACGCCGATCGCCACCAGATGGTGGATGGGACCGGCGGGACCCTGCGGGCGCAAGAAGCAGTGAAAATGGCCGTGCTCGCGCGCCCCTTCCGCTGCCGGGTGGCAATGGTAGAACCATTGGGAATTGCTCGCAGGGTCGAACACATCGCCGGGGGGATAATGCTCCCATGCCTCAATCGCGGTCACGCCGGCAAAGGTTTCGCTCAGCACATTGAGGCCGCCCTTGGCGAGGATTGTCTCGCACAAGGCGACTTCAGCCAGGGCTTGCCCGCGGGCGTCCTCACCCATTTCAGGACGGGTCCAGAACCAGATCAGGCGCTTCCTCACCCGCAAGCTTAGCCTTGGGCGGAGGTGGCGGGGCAGCCAGCGCAGCCTGCGGCTGAGCCGGAAGTGTCGCCGGTGGTGGCGGGGGCGGTGCCTTGCCGGCATCAGGCGGGGTGGCTGGTGGTGGCGGCGGCGCCGCCAGCTGTGGCGCACCGGCCGCGCAGGGTGCAGCGGCTGGGGGTGGGGGAGCCACGCGCATGGGTGGGGCCGGCGCGCCGGCGGCGCAGGGAGCGGCCCCCGCGGCACAGGGCGCGGCTGCACAAGGGGCAGAGCCCCCCGCTGCGGCAACGGTCTGGGTGCCCGGGCGCGGCGGCACCGGATTGGTCACGTGGTCATAGGCGATCGCGGCAGTGGAAACGGCCAGAGCAGCGCCAAACAGAAGGGTGTTACGCGCGCTCATTTCTTGGCAAGTCCATCAAGTCCAAAGACGGGCCGCAGGGCAATGCCGAAGAACGAGCCAACGAAAGCTGCGGCAAACCAGAGCCAGCCATGTAGGCTCCCGGTGGCGATGCCCGAAAACAGCGCGCCGATATTGCAGCCAAAGGACAGGCGGGCGCCGTAGCCCATGAGGAGGCCCCCAACAATGGCAGCAAGCAGCGAGCCGAGAGGCAAGGCGGCCCTGGGCGCAAATTTGCCGGCGATGGCGGCGGCAGCTGCGGCGCCAAGCACAAGGCCAAAATCCATCACCGAAACGGTGTCGGCCAGAACGCTGGATTGTAGGGCCTGGGCCTGAGCGGGCCAGGTCCAGAACTCCCAACTGGCGACATCGATGCCGACGGCCTGGGCGATCTTGGCGCCCCAAAGCCCGAAGCCATAGGTAATGGACCAGGGATGGCCGGCCAGCAGAAGCGTCGCGATATTGAGCAGCGCCAGCACTAGGCCGGCACCCACGAGAGGCCAGGGTCCACGCAGGATCCAGCCCCAATCGGCCCGCGCCGGTGCCGGTTCGTGCTCGATATTGCCATGCACGCGCTTTTCAACCAGCGCGGTGATCAGCGCCACGATGGCCAGGCCAGCGATGGTGACGGCAATGGCAAAGCCGACACCCAGTTCGGCACCGATGCTGATCGGCGGCAGCGAGGGCTGCTGCAGCCAGAACGGCAGATGGGCCGTGCCGGCGACGGCGCCGATGATGAAGAAGACCAGCGTCACCAGCATCCGGGCGGAGCCGCCCCCAACGGTGAACAGCGTGCCCGAGCCGCAGCCGCCGCCCAGTTGCATGCCCAACCCGAAAATAGCGGCGCCGAGCAGGACGGAAAGGCCGACCGGCGCCATGGCGCCAACCATGGCCTGGCCGCCGATATTGCCGGCAGCCACCAGGGGGATCATGGCGATGGCGGCCACGCCGATGGCGAGCATCTGGGCGCGCATGCCGCGGCCGCGCTTTTCCACCACCATGCGGCGCCAGCCGCCGGTGAAGCCAAAGGAGCCGTGGTAAAGCGCAACGCCCAGGGCGGCGCCGATCAGGAAGAGCCCGCCCTGACGCAGGTCGACCTGCCAGGTGATGAGGGCAAAGCCGAGCACCAGCATGACGCTGGCCACGAGGAGCGGCGCCCGGTCAGGGACAATGGTGGGGAGCAGTTTGGGCGGGGCGGCCGCAGATATCTGGCTCATGGGTCTCGAAAAACTGGTGTGTTCAAAAAGCTTTGGATGCTGCGCCGGTCAAGCGCAACACCCAAGATGGTGGTGGCGGGGCGGCGCCAGGTTTTTACTGGATCGGGCGGGCCGGATCGGCAGCCCATTCGGCCATGGAGCCGTCATACATGGCGGTGTTCTTGTTGCCCGCCACTTCGCTCAGGGCGAACCAGGCGATGGATGCCCAGTGGCCGGTGTTGCAGAAGACGATGTTTTCTTCGCCTTCGGCCAGGCCCACGCCCTGCGCCAGGGTGGCAATGGTTTCGGGCTGGGCAAAGCTCGCATATTCGCCGCTGTAAAGGGTCGAGTGCGGGATGTTGACCGCGCCCGGGATGGTGCCAGTGACACGAACGACCGGGCTCTTGGACTGGCCGACGAACTGCTCGGTGGGGCGGCCATCGATGAGCTTGGTGCCTTTTTCAAGAGCGGCCTGCACGTCAGGGGTGGTGGCGCGCAGTTGGGGCTGAATCTCGTAGGGGAACTCAACGGGCACGGGCTTGGCGGCCTCGGCGACGCGCTCGCCGCCCTGGGCGTCGTATTGGCGCCAGCCGCCATCGAGAATGGAAACATCGTTGTGGCCCAGATATTTGAACGTCCAGTACACTCGCGTGGCGCCGCCAAATTCGGAGGAATCGGTGCCCCAGGGAACGATCACGACGTGATCGTCGCCATCAATGCCCAGATTGCCGATCAGCTCGGCGATCTCAGCTTCGGGCGGGATCTGGCCGGGGACGCCGTCGACCTCGGTGCGCCAGCCGGCGCTGGCATAGGGAGCGACCACGGCATTGGCGATATAGGGCAATTCGCCGAGGTCGGTGCCTTCGATCTCGTCACGGATGTCGATGATCTTGACGTTCTCGTCGGCGGCATTGGCCTTGAGCCATTCGGCGGTGACCAGCGGGGTCACCTCGGCGGCCTGGACGGCGACGGGAACCGCGACCAGCATGGCGGCCGCAACCAAAGACGAAAAACGCATCCCACACTCCTGCAAAGTTGCTGGGAGCATAAGGCTTTGGGCGTGCGGAAGCGAAGTCTGGCGCTCCAAAGCCCGGGCAGAATAGATAAAAGCCTGGTTGTTTGGGCCGCCGAGCAGAGAAGAAAATTCTACTCGGCGGCAAGCATCGCCGCGGGGTGGAGTTTATTGTGCCCCGGCGCGGAAGATCTCGACGGCGCCAAAACTGTCGAGCTCGGCGCGGATATGGTTGGCGGCAAGCTCGATCGGGCCGAGGCGGGCGCCGGTGATGATGACGGTGCCGGGGGTGAAGGGCAGGCCGATGCGGCTGGCGTATTCGCTGGTCCAGCGGGCCGCTTCAAGGAGGTCGGAGACTGACAGATTGGTGGTCAGCGTCTGGCTTTCGTCGCCCGCAAGTAGCTGGATTGTCACGGCAATTTCGCTGTCGGACGATGGCAGGGGCTGGGGGGTGCCGAGGACGAGGCCGCCGGTGACGAGAAGGTCGGCGTGCTTGGCGGCGGCGGGCCATTCAGCGTCGGCCTGAGTGCGCGAGCGGATGAATTCGAGGGCGGGGGCGATGCGGAAGGAGCCGTCATCAGCGACAACCAGGGCGAACTCGACCTCGAAGCGCAGGCCGGAAAGATCAACGGTTTCAGCGCTTTGGTGAACCCAGGCCTTGGGAATGGGAGCCGCCGTCATGGTGGTACCGGGTGACCAGGGGGAGACTTTCCAGGCACCGATGCCACCGAGGGCGGCGATCAGTTCGGCCTGGATGGCTTCGCTTTCAGCCGCGGTTTGCGGGGGATTGGCGGTGGTGCGGCGGACCGGATTGCCGGTGTTGATGGCGTCGAGCAGCTGGGTAGTGAAGGGGTGCAAACGGGGTCTCCGGGGCGGGTTGGCCGGGTTTTGGCCATGATGATGAACGCGTTCTGAACAAAATGTCAGGTGCTCGCCGGCTGGTGCGATTGCAGCCGGCGAGCGGAGTGGGTCAGGCGGCTGGGACGGCGGCCAGGGCCTGCTCGATATCGGCAATGATGTCGTCGATATGCTCGATGCCAACCGAGATGCGCACGAGGTCTTCGGAAACCCCAGCCTTGGCCAGTTCTTCGGCGTTGAGCTGGCGGTGGGTGGTGGTGGCCGGATGGGCGGCGAGCGACTTGGCGTCGCCGATATTGACCAGCCGCAGGATCATCTTGAGGTTGTCGATGAAGACGCCACCGGCGTCGCGACCGCCCTTGATGCCAAAGCTCAAAATGCCCGAGGCCTTGCCCTTGGTGATCTTTTGGGCCACGGCATGGAAGCGGCTATCGGGGAGGGCGGCGTAGTTCACCCAGGCGACCTTGGGGTGGTTCTGGAGGAATTGGGCGACCTTGAGGGCGTTGTCGCAATGGCGCTCCATGCGCAGCGCCAGGGTTTCGAGGCCCTGCAGGATCAGGAAGGCGTTGAAGGGCGAAAGGGCGGCGCCGGTATTGCGCAGCGGCACGACGCGGGCGCGGCCGATAAAGGCGGCAGCCCCCAGCGCTTCGGTATAAACGACGCCATGGTAGGAGGGGTCGGCCTGGTTGAGGATGGGGAAGCGGGTCTTGTTGGCGACCCAGTCGAACTTGCCGCTATCAACGATGATGCCGCCGATCGAGGTGCCGTGCCCGCCGATATATTTGGTGAGGGAATGCACCACGATATCGGCGCCGAAATCGAAGGGGCGGCAGAGCACGGGGGTGGCGACCGTGTTGTCGACGATCACGGGCACGCCATGGCGATGGGCGATCTCGCTGATGCGCTGGATGTCGACGACATTGCCAAGCGGGTTGCCGATGGATTCAAGGAACACGGCCTTGGTCCTGGCGTCGATCAGGCGTTCAAAGCCCTCGAAATCGTCAAAGCCGACCATGCGCACTTCGATGCCCTGGCGGGGGAAGGTGTGCTGGAAGAGATTATAAGTGCCGCCATAAAGCTGGGAGATGGAGACGATGTTGTCGCCGGCTTCCGCGATGGTTTGGATGGCATAGGTGATGGCCGACATGCCCGAGGCGACGGCGAGGGCGCCAATGCCGCCTTCCATTTCGGCGACCCGCGCTTCGAGCACAGCGGTCGTGGGGTTCATGATGCGGGTATAGATATTGCCGGCGACCTTGAGATCGAAGAGATCGGCGCCGTGCTGGGTGTCGTCGAAGGTATAGGACGTGGTCTGGTAGATCGGCACGGCCGCGGCCTTGGTGGTGGCTTCGGCGGTGTAGCCGTGGTGCAGGGCGATGGATTCGAGCTTCATGGTTTCCTCCAGTGTTTTTGTGGGCCGGTCGGCTGGTGCAGCAAGGGAGCATGCCGAAGTGAGGGCGGCAACCGCCCGGGGCGGAACAGTGTTCCCCCGGGCGGTGGCGCAGGGGAAAAGCGCCGCGGCCTAGTGGCTGTTGGCCAGACGCTTTTCGCCGGCCTCGATGCGGATAGGCAGGACGTTCTCGGCGGGCGGCAGCGGGCAGACGGCGAAATCGGTGAAGGCGCAGGGCGGATTGATGGCCTTGTTGAAGTCGAGCACGATCGAGGTGTCGGTAACCTCCTCGCCGAAGACAAAGCGGCAGGCGCCATAGGTTTCGCTCTGCGCCGTCAGGTCGCGAATGACGAATTGCGGGCTTTGCGGCGTGCCATGGGTGGCGAGCAGCTCGTAAGTGGTGCCCTCGCGGGTGAACACGGCCTTGTGGGAGGCCTCAACCTCGGTCGGGATCGCCTTGGAGGTGGTGATGGAAAGCTGCTTGGGGGCGTCGAGCGCGATCCACTGGGCGGAGATGCGCCAGCTCGGATCATAGGGGAAGTATTGGATGGGCGGCAGGTCGTCGCCAGCTGATGACGCGGTGTCGCGCACGCGCAGCGCGTTTTCGCCGTTGAGGGTGGTCACTTCGAGCAAGAGGTTCTCGGCGGTGAAGCGGGGAGGGTTGGTTTTGGAGAGCGCAAGCCTAGTCGGCTCGCCGTCAAGGGGCGTATAGGTGACGCTGCCATCCGCGGATTGCGTCAGGGTGCCGATATGGGCGGGGCCGGTGGGCAAGACGATGTCGTTATCGGCGGCGCTGCCGACCGAGACGGTGCCTTCGGAGAGCCAATCGCGGGCAATGATGTTGAGCCAGCCATCGGGGGCCTTGAGGGCGGCGAGGCGGCGGTCTTGCCAGGCGGTGTAATCGGCGGGGGCGGTGGTCATGGCGTCGGGGTCTCCAGATGCAGGCGCGGCACGCTAGCAAGCAGGCGCTGCGTATAGGGGTGTTGGGGATGGGCGAGCACGTCGCGGGTGAGGCCGGCTTCAACAATGCGGCCGCGCTCGAGAATAATGACGCGGCGACAGAGGGCCGCAACGACACCTAGATCGTGCGACACGAGCAAGAGGCTCATGGATTGGCTGAGGCCCGCCAGGAGTTCGACAATGCGAATGCGAGTGGTGAGATCCAAAGCGCTCACCGCTTCATCGGCCAGCAGCAGGCGGGGCCGGGCGACAATGGCGCGGGCAATGGCGATGCGCTGGCGCTGGCCGCCCGAGAACTGGTGGGGATAGCGGGTGGCGGCATCGGCATCGAGCCCGACGGCGGCGAGGGCGGCCCTGATCATCTGCGGATGGTCGCCTTCGACCCGGAGCGAGCGCAGGGGTTCGGCAATGACGGCCTGGATCGTTTGGCGCGGATCGAGCGAGGAATAGGGATCCTGAAACACGACCTGCGCCTGGCGGCGGAAATTTCGCATGAAAGCGCGGTTGCGCGGGTCGAGCGGGGCGCCATCGAAATGGATGGTACCACTGTCCGGGCGTTCGAGGCCGAGGAGCAGGCGCAAAATCGTGGTTTTGCCGGAGCCGGATTCCCCGACCAGCCCGACGGTGTCGCCCTCCGCGATTTCGAACGAGATATTGTCGAGGATTGGGCGGCTCCGGGTGTAGCCGAAGCCGACATTTTCAACCGTAACAAGGCTCATGGCTGGCCCTCCAGTGCACGGTCAAAGCTGCGCGCAGCGGCCAAGAGGCTGCGCGTATATTCGTCGTGGGGGGTGTTGAACACGGTGCTGACGGGACCGGCTTCCACGGCAATGCCGCGGCGCAACACGACCACGCGCTCGACCGTGTTGGCGACGACGGGCAGGTCGTGGCTGATGAAGAGGAGCGCCATGTTGCGCTCGCGCACGAGGCGGTCCAGCAGTTGCAGGATTTCGGCCTGCGTCGTGACATCGAGCGCAGTGGTGGGCTCGTCGGCGATCAACAGGTCAGGCCGGCAGGCCAGGGCCATGGCGATGGCGACACGCTGGCGCTGCCCGCCCGAGAGCTCGTGGGGATAGGCACGGGCGATGCGGGCGGGATCGGGGAGGGACACTTCGCCCATCAGGATCTGCACTGCTTCGGCGAGAGCGCTGCCGGACAGGGGCTTGCCGTCGCGGCGGGCGCGACGTGCCAGGGGCTCGGCGATCTGCTTGCCGATGCGCATCAGGGGATCGAGCGCGGTCAGCGGTTCCTGGAACACGGTGGCGACAGCGGTGCCGCGTAGCGGGTTGAGCTTTTGCTCTGATGTGCCGACCATCTGCTGGCCGGCGAGATGCACCGAGCCGGTGGCGGAAAGGCCCCGCGGCAGCAAGCCGGTGGTGGCCAGCGCGGTCAGCGACTTGCCAGAGCCGGATTCGCCAATCAGGCCGAGGCGTTCGCCGCGGGCGAGGGTAAAGCTCAGATTCGAGACCAGCGTCGTCGTACCGGCCTGGATGGAAAGGTTGTCGACCGTCAGCAAGGGGCTCATCGGCTGCGCCTCGTCGGATCGGCGCGGTCGCGCAGGCCATCGGCGAGAAGGTTCATGCCAATCACCAGCGACACAAGGGCGAGGCCGGGCGCGATGGCGCCGATGGGGGCGGTGTAAACCGTGGCCTGGGCTTCCTGCAGCAGCCGGCCCCAGGAGGCATTGGGCGGCGGGGCGCCAAGGCCCAGATAGGAGAGCGAGGCTTCGGCGATGACGGCAAGGCCGAACTGGAGGGCGAAATTGACTGAAAGGGTGGGCAGGATATTGGGCAGGATGTGGATGAGCACGATCTTTGGCCAGGAGCTGCCCGAGGTGCGAGCGGCGGTGATGTAGTCCATCACCAGAACGCGCTTGGCGAGAATGCGGGTGAGCCGGGCAACAATGGCCGAAAGGGCAATGCCTAGCGCGAGGATGGCGGAGCCAAGGCTCGCCGTATCGCTGGCCGCCACCACCAGCATGGCGATGAGGAGGGTGGGAAAGGCAATGAGAATATCGAGGGCGGCGGCGAGCACGTCATCGAGCCATTTGCTGGCAAAGGCGGCAAGGAGCCCGAGGGTCACGCCGATCACCGCGCCAATGGCGACAGCGCCGGTGCCGACCTGAAGGGCAATGCGGCTGCCGATCATCAGCTGGGTCCAAAGATCGCGGCCGAGCCGGTCGGTGCCGACCCAGTGGAGAAGGCTTGGGCCCTCGAGGCGGCCGCCGGAAAAGGCGGTGGGATCATAGGGCGTCCAGACGAGGGTCAGGAGCCCGACAACGAGATGCAGGCTCACCAGGGCAATGCCGACCCAAAGGAGCAGCGCGCGCGGGCGGCGCTGCGGGGCCGCGGCGGCGGTGGTGGAAATGCCGGTCATGCGCGGGCCTCGCTGCGGGTGCGCAGGCGCGGATCGATCAGGCGCTGGGCGAGATCGGCGGCAAAGCCGATGAGCAGGACGAGGAGGGTCGAAACGAAGAGCACGCCCTGCACATTGGGATAATCGCGCTGCTGGATGGCAAGGAGCAGCATGGAGCCAAGGCCGGGCAGGCTGAAGACGCGTTCGATCACCACGGCGCCAAGAAAGGTCGAGGCCAGCTCGATGCCAAGAATGGAAATCACCGGCACGGCGCCATTGCGGATGCCGTGGCGGATGAGAGCCTCGGGGAAGCTGGCGCCCAGGGCACGGGCGGTGCGCAGGAAGTCGCTGCCGAGCACTTCAAAGGTGGCAGCGCGCACATAGCGCAGCAGCGAGGCGCCCATGACGAGGCCAATGGTGAGAGCGGGCAGGATCATGCCGGTGGCCGCTTCGCCAAAACTGCTCCAGCCGCGCAGGGGAAAGCCGCCCGAGGGCAGCCAGCGCAGGTTCACGGCAAAGAGGGTAACGAGGAGAATGCCGACCCAGAACACGGGAATGGCGATGCCGAGTTGCGAGACCACCGAGATGGCGGCGCCATACCAGCGATCGGCCTTGACCGCCGAGATGATGCCGAGGGGAATGGCGAGGAGGAGCGCGATGGCAAAGCCAAGCGCGGTGAGGGGCAGGGTGACGGCAAGGCGATTGCCGATTTCGGCGAGCACGGAGGCGCGGCTGACGAACGAGGTGCCCAGATCAAGCCGGGCGATATTGCCGAGGAAGGTGGTGAACTGGGTGAGGAGGGGCTGGTCGGAGCCGACCTGGGCCCGGGCGGCCTCGATCTGCTGGGGGGTGGCGCCGACGCCCAGCAGTGCATTGGCGGGATCGCCGGGCAGCAGCCGCAGAAGGACGAACAGCACCACGGCCGCGATCAGCAGGGACAGCAGCAGGATGATGGTGCGGCGGATGGTATAGGCGAGAATGGGCTGATGTCCTTTGGCGGCGATGCGACGCGCGCAGTGTAGCTGGGGGCGATGGACAAAACCACCGGCGCCCCGAAAGGGCCGGTGGGGTTATCCAAGGTTTGGATGTGTGCTCTAGGTTCGCCCTCTGGAGAAGGGTGGCCTAGCGGTGGCAGGCTCGACGACCCCCTCCCCAGCTCCGCTAGGGCCTTGCGGCCCAAGCTGCGCTACCCTCCCCGCAAGAGGGAGGGTGGGATGGAGCGGAGAGGCTGGCGGCGAGCGTTGAGGGAAGCGCCGGGGTTCTGGCTGGTGGATGGGCTGGCACCCCCACCCTGGCCCTCCCCTCAAGGGGGAGGGGATGGGCCGGTGTTTGCCGGTGGATCGGGGTCAGGCCGTCAGTTGGTCTTCTGGATGTCGTAGGCGAAGAACTGGGCGTTGAGGCCGTTGGTGGGGTAGCCGGTGACATTGGCGGCCGAAACGACGATCTGGGGATAGAGATAGAGCCAGTTGCTGGCGGCATCTTCGGCGATGATGCGGTTGGCTTCGGTCAGCTTTTGCGTCTGCTCGGCTTCGGAGGCGGCCGCTTCGGCGCTGGCGATCAGCTCGACCACTTCGGGGTTGTTGTAGCCCCAGTAGAAATCGGGATTGCCGTAAAAGACGATGTCGCGGTGATTGACGTGCTCCTGCAGCGTCGCCTGGAAATCATGGCTCTGGTAGACCTTGGTGTACCATTCATTGGCGGTGATGATGTTGATGTTCACCGTGACGCCGATCTTGGCATATTCGGCCTGGAGGAACTGCGCCACCAGCGGATGGGGGTCGTAGTCGGGGGTGTCGAGGGTGAACTCGAAGCCGTCGGGATAGCCGGCCTCGGCAAGGAGCGCCTTGGCGGACTCGACGTCATAGGCATCAACGCCGGTCAGATCCACATACCAGGGATCGGTGGGGGGCACGAAGGAGCCGATCAGCGTGCCGTAGTCGCCCCAGACGGAATTGAGCAGCTGCGCCTTGTTGGTGGCGCGGGCGAGGGCCTTGCGCACCTGGGGGTTATCGAAGGGGGCGACGCGGTCGTTATAGGCGAGGATTTCCTTGGTGGTGGAGGCCCCTTCGGTGACGGTGAAGGCCGGGTTGTCGGCGAACTGGGCCAGGGAATCGGGGCTTTGCACCGAGGTGATGATGTCAACGGCGTTGGTCAGCAGCGCATTGTTGAGCGCGGTGGCCTCGGTGAAATACTGGAACAGCACGCCGCCATTGCTGGGTGCTTCGCCCCAATATTGTTCGAACGGGGTGAGGGCGAGGGCCGAACCGCGGCGCCATTCGGCGAGCTGGTAGGGGCCGGTGCCGTCTTCGGCCGCGGTGATGTCGGGGGCGGCGTCGTTGACGATCCAGACATAGGAGAGATTGTAGGGCAGCGAGATGGAGCGCTGCGAAAGGGTGATGACTACGGTCTGGTCATCGGGGGTCTCGATGCCGGTGATGGTCGAAAGGCTGCGCTTGCGCGAGCTTTGCGAGGTTTCGGCGGTGACGCGCTCAATGGAGTGCTTCACATCGGCTGCGGTCAGCGGATCGCCGGAATGGAAGGTCACTCCATCGCGCAGGGTGAAGGTATAGGTGAGCCCGTCTTCCGAGACGGTGTAATCGGCCACGAGCCGGGGCTCGACCGTGCCGGCATCGGTGAGCTGGAACAGCGCTTCATAAACATTGCCGTTGAAGGCCTCGTTGATGCCCTGGCCAGCGCCCGCGGTGTTGTCGAGGTTTTGCGGCTCGTAGAGCGAGCCGATACGGATGGTGGCGGCGGGATCAAAATCCTGGGCAAAGGCGGCGGCGGGCAGAAAGCTGACGCCAGCAAGGAGGGCGGCGGCAAGAAGCGCAATTTTGGGCATGAGGGCTCCACGAAAAGGGTGCCGCAGCATAAGGCAGGGCGGCAGCCAACTCCATTAGCGGAAGGAAGATGGACTGCTCGCGCTGGGTTCCAGAGGAGTAACAAATTCTGCAAAACGACCGTTTGTGGAAAGCTGTTCTCCGGCGGCTGGGGCAACCGGACGCGGGGGCGTGGGCATTGCCAAGCTGGCGGCAGCCGGGATAAGCAGCCGGCCGGGGCTGGCGCCAAGTTCTGCTGGGGTGTGCCAGGGCAACAACAGCAGAACGCGGGCGGATACTGCACAAGCGGCAAAGCAGACGGAGCTTTTGTCTCAATCGTGAGACGAAGCGGCGATGTTGCGCGGCTGCGAGGCAGTTATAGCCGGGCCGATAGTTGCGGAGACACGGATGCATTCACTGGCGGGGCGCGGCTTTGTGGCGATCTGGAACGGGATCCCGGCCGAAGGGCGGCAGGATTTCGTCGATTGGCACCGCGAGGAGCATATGCCCGAGCGCCTCGCCATCCCCGGGTTTTTGAGTGGCACGCGCTGGCGGGCCGACGAGGCGCCGCTCGAGTTTTTTACGCTCTATACCCTTGCGGAGCCCGAGGTGAGCCGGTCGGCGGCGTATCTGGCGCGGCTCAACGATCCCAGCCTGTGGACGCAGCGAGTGATGCGCCAGTTCCAGAACAACCGGCGCTGCGTCGGCGGTTTCGCCCAGAGCGCTGGCGAGGCTCCGGGCGAGCGGGTGCTGGTGGGGTGCCTTGTCGCCGAGGCTGCGGAGGGCTGGGCGGCGGTGGCGTCGCGGATTGCGGCGCTGCCCGGGGTGGCGGGGTGCCATCTGGGCCTCGCTGATCAGGCCATCTCGGCGCTGCCGACAGCGGAGCGACAGGGGCGCGATGTGGGTGAGCCGCAAGGCGTGGTGCTGGTGGCGCTGGCGCGCGATGTCGATGTGATAGCGGTGCGCGAAGCGGTGCGGGCGCTGCTGCCGGTGGAGACGGAACTGGCCGGATTTACCGAGGAACTGGCGCTGCCGTGAACCGGTGCCAACCGGGGCAGAGTTTGGGCAGGCCGCCCAACATTGGGGCAGGCTAACAGAACTGTCTAGTTTTTGAGAAAGTTCGCTTGACTCCGTTGGGGCGCAGGGCTTTTGTCGAAAATAATTTGAATGAAGGGGAACCAAATGAACCGTCGTGTATTGCTTGCCAGCGTCGCGGTCCTGTCCGCACTGATCGGGGCGCTGCCCGCCGCCGCCCAGCAATTCACCGCCCGGATCGGCCACCTGGAATCGGACCAGCAGCCGCGCCACAAGGGCCTGGTGATGGTTGCCGACCTCGTCAAGGAGCGCACCGACGGCAACGTGGCGTTCCAGCTGTTCCCCGCCGGCCAGCTCGGCCAGGCCCGCGAGATGAATGAAGGCACCCAGCTGGGGCTGATGGAAGGCACGGTGTCGCCCGCCGCGTTCCTTGCCGGCTTCAACCCTGCAGTATCGATCCTCGACGTGCCATTCCTTTATCCCGCCGACCGCGCCCAAGCCAATGAGCTGCGCACCGGCGCTTTCGGGCAGGCCGTGCTCGACAGCTTTGCCCCGCTCGGGCTCAAGGCCATTGCTATCTGGCCCAATGGGCGCAAGTCGATGACTTCCAACGAGGAGATTGCCGCGCTCGAGGACTTCGCCGGCCAAAGCTTCCGCGTCATGGACAGCAAGGTGCTGATCGAGCAGTTCAATGCCGTGGGCGCCTCGGCCGTGGCGCTGCCCTTTGGCGAGCTCTATACCGCGCTGCAGACCGGCGTGGTTGATGGGCAGGAAAATGCCCTCGATACGATCGCGACCATGAAGTATCACGAAGTGCAGAATTACCTGCTCGTCTCCGAGCACGGCGCCAATGAAGACGTGGTGATGTTCAACCAGGCCTGGTGGGATGGTCTGCCGGCCGAATACCAGACCGTGATCACCGAGGCCTTCGAGGAAGTGCGCCCGCAGGTGGAAGAGCTCAAGGAAGCCGCCCAGGCGACCGCGCTCGAAACCATCCGAGCCAGCGACATCACCATCCATGAACTCGACGACGCCCAGCGCGCCGCTTTCCGCGAAGCCATGTATGGCCCCGCGCGCGACGCCTATCTCGCCAATGCGGGTGCCGCCGGGCAGGGGATCGTGGATGCCTATGAAGCGCAGTACAGCGCGGTCTCGGGGCAGTAACCCCAAGGATCAACCGGCGCCGGCAGGCGCCAGCCACAAGGCGCCAGGTTCCAACACCCCTGGCGCCTCTTTTGTGCAGAGGGAACCCGCAGTGACATGAGCCCAAACAGTAAGTTATCCAAGGCGCTGGCCGCCTGGTCGTCCCTGGAGCGGATCGCGTTGGCAGCCCTGATGCTGATCATGGTCGCGCTTTACGTCACCGGCGTGGTCGTGCGCGAACTGGTTCCCGTCTATGCGCGCAATTTCGCCTGGATCGACGAAGCCGCCCGCTATCTGATGGTATGGCTGGTGTTCCTGTCGCTAGGGCTAGCGCTGGCCGAAGGGCGCCAGATCGCCATGACCAGTTTCCTCGAACGCATGTCCCCGGGCGCCCAGCTCTGGATCCGCCGGGCCATTGATCTGTCGGGGCTGGTGCTGTCGCTTTATATCGCCTGGTTTGGCCTGCAGATGGCACTGACCGTGGCAAAGACCGGCCAGATGAGCCCGACGCTCGGCGTGCCGGCTGCCCTTTTGTATTACGCGCTGCCCGCCGGCTTCCTGCTGCTGGCGCTGCGCTATGCCATGAGCCTGTTCGGGCTGATCGATCGCTGGTCCAACAAGGCTGAGGCCCACTGAGATGTTGATTGCCGTTCTTGTTGCCGGGGCCCTGGCCCTCCTCTTCCTTGGCTTTGAAATGCTTATCGTGCTCGGCATTCCGGGCATCCTGACCAAGGAGTTCTTTTTCTCGGGCATGCCCGATTTGATCTATGGGCAGCGCATCGTCGGGGGCATCAACCATTCGACGCTGCTGGCCATTCCCTTCTTTATCTTTGCCGCCGAGATCATGTCCAAGGGGGTGATCGCGCGGCACCTGATCCAGCTGGTGGGGGCCTTTCTCGGCCATCGCCGGGGCGGCATGGGGCTGACGACGGTGGCAGCCGCGGCGGCCTTCGGTTCGGTATCGGGTTCGGCGCCGGCCACCGTGGCGGCGCTGGCCGGCATTGTTTATCCCGAAATGCAGCGGCAGGGTTATTCCGACAAGTTCTCGCTCGGGCTGATCGTGTCTTCGGCGGAAGTATCGCTGCTGATCCCGCCCTCCATCACGCTCATCATCTATGCCTGGCTGACCGGCACGTCAGTGGCGGCGCTGTTTGCCGCCGGCCTCGTCGTGGGCTTGTTCCTCGCCGGCGTGTTTTGCTGCTATGTGCTGTTTTACGCCTATCGCCACGACATCAAGGGCGATGCGCCGCTGCCCTGGAGCGAGCGGCTCAAAGTGGTCGGGCGCGGGATCTGGGCGCTGGGCCTGCCGGTCGTGCTGCTCGGCGGTATCTATTCGGGCCTCTTCACCCCCACCGAAGCTGCCGCCGTCAGCGTGGCCTATGCGCTGATCGTCGAGGTGCTGATCTATCGCCACATGAAACTGGGCGATGTGTTCAAGGTCGCGACCGGCGCGGCGGTGACCACGGGCACGATCTTCGTGCTGCTGGCGATGGGCTCGATCGTGGCCTATTTCATTACGCTGGCGCAGCTGCCAACTCTGGTTATCGACTTTCTCGGGGCGATCGATGCGAACTGGGTGATGTTCCTCCTGATCGTCAACCTGCTGTTCCTTGTCGCCGGCATGTTCATCGATCCCAATTCGACCATGCTGATCCTCGTACCGGCGCTCTATCCGGTGGCGGTCAGCTTTGGCATCGATCCCATCCATTTCGGCATCATCGTGTGCCTCAACACCTGTATCGGCATGATCACGCCCCCATTCGGGCTCGACATTTTCGTGGCGTCCTCGACGCTCGGGGAGTCGGTGGGCAAGATCATTTCGGGCATTTTTCCCTTTGTGGTGGTGAACCTGCTGGCCTTGCTGGTGATCACCTATCTGCCCGAGATCTCGATGTTCCTGCCCCGCATGCTGGCGCCCTGACCGGGGTCACAGAGGGACAAAAAAAGGGCCGCCCACTGGGCGGCCCTTTTGTTTTGCCGGTTGAAAACGGGCTTATTCCTTAGGGGTAGGGGAGAATTCGGAAATGCCGCCATGGGCAGCCGACCAGCTCGAGGGGTCGTTGAGGAAGCTTTCGACCTCGGTCAGGGTCTTGGCATCGAAGTGCCCGGATTCCTTGGCTGCCTCGAGGATATCCCACCAGGTCGCGAGATAATGCAGCTCGATGCCGAGCTCCTTCATCAAATCGTGGCTGTTGGGGAAGATGTCGTAGAAAAAGACGATGAAGCAGTGGTCGACCTTGGCGCCCGCCTTGCGCAGCGCATCGGCGAACATGACCTTGGAGCGCCCGTCGGTGGCGAGATCTTCCACGAGGAGGGTGCGGGCGCCGGCGATCACTTCGCCCTCGATCTGGGCGTTGCGGCCAAAGCCCTTGGCCTTCTTGCGCACATACTGCATGGGCAGCATCAGCTTGTCGGCGATCCAGGCGGCAAAGGGGATGCCCGCGGTTTCGCCACCGGTGACCACGTCGATCGACTCATAGCCGATTTCGGTGACGATGGTCTGGGCGGCCATGTCCATCAGCGCCGAACGCAGGCGCGGATAGGAGATGAGCTTGCGGCAATCCACGTAAACCGGGCTGGCCCAGCCGGAGGTGAAGACGAATGGATGTTCAGCATTGAAGTGAACAGCGTTGATCTCGAGCATCATCCGGGCGGTTTGCCGGGCGATGGCTTTTTTGTCTTCGCTGCGGTGCAGTGCACTCATGGGAAACAGTCCTTCATCATTGCGTCATGCGGTCGCGCGAAATCGCGGCCGCCGGATGGAAGTCCAGCGCCGCAGGGTGCTTAAATCTCGATTGCAACCGGTTCGCTATAAACCGCGGCTCAAAGCCCAGTCAACTCGTTCGCCCGCAAAGAGCGGGACAATCTGGTGCTCTTCCACCGAAACGCTGGCGGGCGCGGTCCAGGCGCGTTCCTCATAGGTCACGCGGGTTTCCGAAGGCGCAAAGCCGTAAAAGGCGGGACCATTGAGCGAAGCAAAGGCCTCGAACTTGTCGAGCGCGTTTTCCTCGGCAAAGACCTTGAGATAAGCCTCGACGGCGACAGGGGCGGAAAAGACGCCGGCGCAGCCGCAGGCATTTTCCTTGAGGTGGCGCAGATGGGGCGCGGTGTCGGTGCCAAGGAAATAGTTTGGCGCACCGCTTGTAGCCGCCTCGCGCAGCGCCAATTGGTGGGAGCGGCGCTTGAGGATGGGCAGGCAATAATAATGCGGGCGGATGCCGCCTTCAAACAGCACATTGCGATCATAAAGCAGGTGCTGGGGGGTGATGGTGGCAGCCACGCGCGGGCCGTGGCTCCTCGCGAACTGGGCGCCTTCACTCGTCGTGATATGCTCCATCACCACTTTGAGTGTGGGGTGGCGCTCGAGCCGCGGAGCGAGAACGGCGTCGATGAAGCGCGCTTCGCGATCAAAGATATCGACATCGTGGTGGACGAGCTCGCCATGGGTCAGGAGCGGCATGCCGGCTTGTGCCATGGCGGCGAACACTGGATCGAGCCCGGCGATGGAGGTGACGCCATGGGCCGAATTGGTGGTGGCGTGGGCGGGATAAAGCTTGGCCGCGGCAAAGATGCCGTCGCGATGACCGGCAATGAGGTCGGCGGGATCGGTGGCGTCGGTGAGGTAGCAGGTCATCATGGGGGTGAACTCGACCCCCTCGGGAATGGCCGCCTCGATGCGCCCGCGATAAGCGGCGGCCATGGCTGATGTGGTGACCGGAGGCACCAGGTTGGGCATGACGATGGCGCGCGCAAACTGGCGGGCGGTATGGGGCACGACGGCATCGAGCACCGCGCCGTCGCGGAAATGCACGTGAAGGTCGACGGGCTTGCGGATGGTCAGGGATCGCATGGGGTCGGGGGCCTGGCTCAGTTGGTGGCGGTCACGGCCTTATAAAGCACATCGGTGCCTTTGATGAGATCCCCGATATCCATGGCTTCGGCGGGATTGTGCGAGCCATTGGCATTGCGCACGAACACCATGCCCGAGGGAATGCCGGCATTGGCGAACACCGCCGCATCATGGCCGGCGCCCGAAGGCAGGGTTTGCGGATCGAGGTCGCAGTCGGCGGCGGCGGCGCAGAGGCGCTCGATCACGGCGGGGTCCATGCGAGCGGGCTCGGTATAAACGCGCTCGTCGAGCTCGAAGACGACGCCACGCTGCTGGCCGACGGCGCGGCATTCGGCGCGGAAGAGTTCGTAGAAGCTTTCGAGCGTGTCGTGGCTCTGGCTGCGCACTTCAAAGGAGAACATGACTTCGCCCGGAATGCGGCTGAGGGCGTGCTGGTCGGGATCGGTGCCGACAATGCCCGTGGTCACCACGAGGTCGAGGCCGCGCTCGAGGAGGACGCGCCAATGCTCGTCGAGGCGCCCGACGAGATCGGCAAAGGCGAAAACGGCATCCTTGCGCAGCCAGCGGGGGATGGTGCCGGAATGGCCCGCTTCGCCGCGGCAAACGACGCGGCGGTGGCGCAGATTGCCGCGAATGCCGGACACGACGGCGGCGGGCAAGCGGCGGTCGATCAGCACCGGCCCCTGCTCGATATGCAGTTCAAGATAGCTGGCGGCGGTCGCGGGATCAAAGAGAGACTGGCCGGCGCGGATGGGGGCGAGGTCGATGCCGACCGAGGTCATGGCTTCGGCCAGGGTCCGGCCGGTGCCGCGTGAGCGGGCGGCAAGATCGGCGGGGGAAAGAATGCCGAAGAGGGCGCGCGAGCCGATATTGGCGCGGCCATAAAAGGCGCTTTCCTCGCCGCGCAGCATCAGCAGGCGCACGGGGGTGGTGAGCTCGCGCCCCGAGCGGGCAATGCGGATAAGGCAGGCGAGACCCGCGACGATGCCGGCGGCGCCATCGTAATTGCCGCCCTGGGGCACGGAATCGGCGTGCGAGCCAATGAGATGGGCGGGGCGGGTGCCATCATCGCCGGGCAGGCAAACGAGGAGATTGCCGACGGGATCGATGCTGATGGCAAAGCCATGGGCGTGCGCCACGGCCGAGAAGATGGCGAGCGCGGCGTCTTCGCCGGGCGCATAGCATTCGCGGGTGATGCCGACGCCGTCGCCCGTGCAGCGGGCCAGTTCGGCAAAGATGGCGCTGGCGAGCTCATGCTCGGTGGGGAAGGCGGTCCAATCGATGTCGGCGGCGGGGGCAAGCGCGTTCATTGAGCGGCCTCCATGAGGTGAGGGAGCTGCAGGTCGGTATCGAGGGCGCCGATAAGCTGGTCGAGGCTCGTGAAGCCGTGGCGCTCGCAATAAAGATCGATGCCGGCGATCACTTCGGGCATGGTGCCGGGGCGGGTGAAGGTGGCGGTGCCGATTTGCACGGCGCGGGCGCCAGCCAGCAGGAACTCAATGGCGTCGCGGGCGCTGCTGATGCCGCCACAGCCAATCACCGGAATGCGGACGGCGCGGGCGCATTGATAGGTCATGCGCAGGGCAATGGGCTTGAAGGCGGGGCCGGAAACGCCGCCCATGATGTTGCCGAGGGTCGGGCGCATCGTATCGATGTCGATCGACATGGCGAGGATGGTGTTGGCGACGACCACGGCATCAGCGCCCGCGGCTTCAGCGGCGCGGGCAACGCCGGCAATGTCGCCGGTATTGGGGGTGAGCTTGGCCCAAAGCGGCAGGTCGGTGACGGCGCGCATGGCGGCAATCGCCTGTTCGGTGGTGGCGGGGCGCATGGCGAAGGCCTTGCCGTCTTCCTCGATATTGGGACAGGAGATATTGGCTTCGATGCCAGCAATGCCGGGCTGGTTGAGCTGCGCGGCCGCTTCGGCAAATTCGGCAATGGTGGGCGCCGAGACCGAGACGATCAGCGGGCTCGCAAAGCTGCGGTAAAAGGGCAGGGTTTCGGCGAGGAAATGCTCGATCCCCTTGGACGGGATGCCGATGGAATTGAGCATGCCATTGCCCACTTCCGCCACGCGAGGGGTAGCATTGCCGCCGCGCAATTCGGCGGTGATGGTCTTGGTGACCAGCGCGCCTAACGTGTTGAGGTCGATGACGTCGGCGAGGCCTTCGGCAAAGGTGCCCGAGGCGGGCATGACGGGATTGGCGAGGACGAGGCCCCGCCCGAGATCGGTGCGCAGGTCTACCATGAGGTGGCCTCGGCAAGGGGAAAGACGGGACCATCCCAGCAGACGCGCTTGGACACGGTTTGCCCATCGACAGTGAAATTGCGCACGCAGCAAAAGCACATGCCCAGGCCGCAGGCCATTTGCTGTTCCATGGCGACTTCGCCGTAAAGGTCGAGTTCAGTGGCGAGGCGCTGGAGCAGCAGCATGAGACGGTTGGAGCCGCAGGTGTAAAGAGCGTCGGCGCGGTCTTCGGCATGGAGGCGCCGCAGCAGGGCCTCGACATGGGGCAGCTCGCTGGTGCCATCGCTGTCGAGGACGATCTCGACCGCAGCGCCGGCAGAGCGGAAGCGCTCCACCGAGAGCACAGCTGCGGGATCGCGGGCGCTGACAAGGGCAGTAACGGCGATGCCGCGGCTGCGGGCGAGTTCGGCCAGGGGCGCGAGGGTTGCAAGCCCGACGCCACGCCCAACCACGACAATGGAGCGGATGCCCTCGGGCAAGCTGAAGCCGACCCCCAGGGGACCAAGAATGCGCAGCGTGCTGTCGGGCGCAAGGCTGGCGAGGCCACGGGTGCCGGCGCCGGCGACCTTGTAGAGGAACTCCACCCGGCCCGTCGCGGGGTCGGCGGCATAGGTGCTCATGGGGCGGCGAAAGAACGGCTTGTCTTCGCCGATTGCCGGGCAGTCGATGTTGAAGAACTGGCCCGCTTCAGCCGTGGCGGCAACGCCGGGGGCGTCAAGCACGACGCGCTTATATTCGGCATTGAC
The DNA here is from genome assembly GCF_058133495.1 of Devosia sp. Z6_126. Taxonomy (NCBI): domain Bacteria; kingdom Pseudomonadati; phylum Pseudomonadota; class Alphaproteobacteria; order Hyphomicrobiales; family Devosiaceae; genus Devosia; species Devosia sp. Z6_126. The sequence goes on from NZ_JBYUNO010000001.1 coordinate 1,042,895, forward strand.
CCAGTCATTGCTAAGGACGCGCGCCGAGGTATCCGCGATGCGCGGAACAAAAGGAGTGGCGGGGGCGAGGGCGGAGATTTCATCCTGTCTCATTTTTGAGACAATGCGCAGCCCCGGGCAGGTTGTCAATGGGCCTGCGTGGTCGGCCGCCCGCGCGCGCTCAGGGGAAGGTCGCGGCGGTACGCTCGATGATGCGGCGGAGGATGGCGGCGCCATCGGGGCCTTTCTTGGCCACGGCCCATTGCGCTTCGAGCGTGTCACGGAAGTGGTGCACCGCTTCGGGCGCGGTGGTGACAATGGCGATGCCCGAGGAAATATTGGGTTGATCGCCAAGGCGATAGGGCGAAAGGGTGACCGCGGAATCGGCGTCGCGCTCATAGATCTGGAAGGTCTGGCTGGGCGGCTGGCCATCGATGATGCCGATCTGCGTGCCGATGGGCTGGCGCTCGAGCGTGGTGCATAGCCGCTCGATTTCGAGACGGGCGGCCGCGCGGCGCTCGGCCTGCACTTCGCGCGGCAGATCGAGCCGCCCGACCAGACCCAAGAGCAAAAACCGCTCGATATCCTGGCTGCCGACAATGGAGACGATGGGCACATTGCGCCGGGTGGCGCTGCGGCGGCGCTCATTGAGGAGATCGAGAATATTGTCGATGGCGTGTAGAGCGGCAGGGCGGTCCCGCTCGTTTTCAGAAATGGCCTCCACCAGCATCAGGCGGAGATAATCCATGTAGTCGGGCGACAGCAAGAGGGACGAGACTGGCGAGAAATTGCCGAGGAGATAGTGCGACTTTTCTTCGAGCTGACGCATGCGCTCGAAAAACGAAAGGGCATTACTGTAGTATTCGACGCCAACGCCCAGGAGCGATGGCAGGGATACATCAAGGAAGCGGGCGATGGATTCCAGGATCTGGACCTTGACGATCTCGCCCTTCTCGAGCCGGTAAACGGCGGCGCGAGAGATGCCAAGATGGGCGGCAATATCATCGGCGTTCAGATTCTTGCCGATCCGATGAGCGCGCAGTCGTTTGCCGATTTCCTCGAACTGGGCGGACATGCTTTCCCTTTGCGCTAAGTCTCACTTTTGATATACACGCCCGTTTCCGCCGTCCAGCAAGCGTCTGTTATGACAGGAGACCTAGAGTGCACGACCTTTATACCTGGCTTGAAGAACAAAGCGGGGGCATCCGGACCTATACCGAGTTCCACCAGAAAGTGCGCGAACTGGCCCGTCGGGATAGCGACAATGCCGCCATTCTCGCCCTGCTCGGCCGGGTGGCTGCACGCTTTGTCGCCCGGTTCGAAGGCGAGCCCTTTTCGGTGGATGATGCGAGCGCGGCGCTGGTCGAATTCAAGGCGCTGCTGAACCAGGCGATGACGGCGATGGACAGCTCCACCGCTGAAAAATTCGCCTTTGCCAACAAGGTCGCGACCTTCGACCTGCTGGAAGCCCAGGCGGCGTAAGTCCCGCTGGGGGATAGTGACGCGGCCGGCGCTTGGGGCGCCGGCTCCGGTGCGGCCGACGCTATGGGGTGGCGCAGCGCGACCGCCGCGATGCGGCGGCGCGGGAGTGCGCGACTGGCGCCAGAAGCGCCAGCGCGGGCGCGATCGGCACTAGCGTGCCGACGCTGGGGGCGACCGGCGCTTGCGCGCCGGCGCCGGGGAGACCACCGCTATGCGGTGGCGCCGGACTACTGCATCGGCTCAAACCAGGTCGTGCCGGGATATTGGTGGGCGCGGGCAACTTCCTCGTTGAGCTCGAGCCCGATGCCCGGCCGGTCGCTGAGCGCAATCCTGCCGTTCTTGATGATCTCGCCGCCATCGCTGATGGTGGACCAGTAATCGCGGTGGAACCAATGGAACTCGAGAACGAGGAAGTTGGGCACCGTGGCGCAAACCTGGGCCGAGGCCATGGTGCCGATGGGCGAGGACACATTGTGGGGCGCAAACGGAATTGAATAGAGATCGGCCAGCTCGGCGATCTTGCGGCATTCCGACAGGCCCCCGCATTTGGGGATATCGGGCATGATGATATCCACCGCCTGCTGCTCGAGCAGCTTGCGGAAGCCATGGCGCAGATAAAGGTTTTCGCCGGCGCAGATCGGGGTCGTGGTGCTGCGGGTGATCTCGGCCATCACATCGATGTTCTCGGGCGGAATGGGCTCTTCGAGCCACATCAGCTGCAGATGTTCGAGATCGCGGGCGAGGCGGATGGCGCTGTGCTTGTCGAGGCGGGTATGGAGGTCGCAGGCGACTTCCACCTCCTTGCCGGCAGCTTTGACCACCATTTCGGCCAGCTGCACCATGCGGTCATGCTCCCATTTGTTGGGAGTCATGTTGAAGCCGTCCTTCTCGTACCAGTCGGTTTCCGTGCCGGTATGGCCATAGGCGCGGATATCGAGATCGACCTTGAGGGCGGTAAAGCCGGCCGCGAGCACCTGATCGACCTCGGCCTGCACCTGGTCCATGTTCATGCCGGGCGAGACTTCGCAATCGCAGTAGACGCGAATGTGGTCGCGGAACTTGCCGCCCATGAGCTCATAGATCGGCACGCCCAGGGCCTTGCCCTTGAGATCCCACAGGGCGATCTCGACGCCGGTGAGCGCCGTGACCAGGGCGCCGGCAAAGCCGCCTTCAAAAACGAGGCTGCGGCGGATTTCCTCAAAGATGGCGTCGATGGCGAAGGGGTCGCGACCGACGAGCTTGCCCGCTAGTTCGCGCTGGATGATGGCAATGGCCTGGTGGCCGCCATGGACGCATTCGCCGAGGCCGGTGATGCCGGCATCGGTTTCGATGCGCACCCATAGATGCATGCAATGGCCTGATGTGGCCGCTGTGGTGACCGAAGTGATTTTCACGTGGTTCTCCTCCGCGCGAGTGGCTGCCCCTTATGGTGCAGCCCGATTGTTGTGTGAAAGCTGCTCCCTCGCCCTCTCCTCAGGGGGCGAAAAAGTCCAGATCATCTTCCAGCAGATAGGGCCGGGCGCCTTCGGGATCGATGTCGAGCCCCAAGCCTGGCGCTTCAAGCAGATCGACCATTGAATTGGTGACGATCTGGTCGGGCAGGCCGATGACGATGTCTTCCCACCACGGATCGGAAGCGCTGGGATATTCGAAGGCGATGTAGTTGGCGGGGAGCGTGGCGCAGACATTGATGAGAGCACCAAGGCCCAAAAGGCCATTAGCGGTGCCATGTGGGGCCATCATGATGGAATGCATATAGGCGTGCTCGGCCACCCATTTGAGTTCGGCAATGCCCCCGATATCGGCGGGATCGGGGCCGATGACGCGCACGGCCTGGGTTTCGATCAGCTCCTTGAAATTGTGCCGGAGATAGATTTGCTCGCCGGTATGGATGGGGGTGGAGGTCGAGGTGGTGAGCTCGCGATAGGCCTGGGGATTTACCCAGGGCACGTAGTCGCCGGTCAGCATGTCCTCGAGCCACATCAGATTGTATTTCTCGACCGCCTGGGCAAAGCGGATGGCGTCGGGCAGGAACCAGCCGGGGCCGCAATCGAGCGCGAGGGAGACCTTGTCGCCCAGCACTTCCTTCATGGCGATGACGCAATCGAGCATGTGGTTGAAGGCGTGCTCGCTGATTTGGCCCTGGTCCATGGCGCCGTGAAAGAGGCGCGGCTGGGTAACGCCGTAATGGAAATCGGGAACATTGGTCTTCATGTTGGAATGAAAACTGATGCCCTGTTTGACCATGAAGAAGTTCTGCGGCTGCTCCATCATCCATTTGACGTCGGCGGCATAATCCTCCGGGCGATCGCCGGTGCGTTTTTGCCGGATGGAGCCGTTATAGACACGAACCTGGTCGCGCACCTTGCCGCCAAGGAGCTTGTAGACGGGCACATTGGCGGCTTTGCCCGCAATGTCCCAAAGGGCATGCTCGATGGCCGAAACGGCGGCGCCATAGGGCTTGAACGAGCCGCGCTGGCGGATTTTCAGCATGCAGCGCTCGACATCGGTGGGGTCTTCCCCGATCAGCGCATCGCGGAAATGGAGCACCCAGGGTTTGAGATAAGCCTTGGTGTATTCCACTTCCCCCAGGCCATACAGGCCTTCATCGGTGACGACGCGCACAATGGGGTGCCGGCCAATAACGGCGCAGCGCAGATCGGTGATTTTCATGGTGTTCCCTGAACCTGTTCTCGGCTTGGCAAGCTCTCAGTCGACACCCTCCCCCTTGCGGGGGAGGGATCAAGGGTGGGGGGCGTTCGCCCCGATATCGTGGCCCCTCCCAGCCTCCCCCATCGAGGGGGAGGTGCCGTTCAGTGGGTGGGCGCTATTTTCGCCTGGAATGGACGCTCGCCATTTTCGCTGCGCGAAAAGGCGGGGAAAGGCTGGGCGATTTTCCCCGGCGGGGAAAACGCCTAGCTCCACGTCCGGTCCCAGGAATAGTCGTCGTCCCACTGGTCGGTGGGCAGCCAGATGCCTTTGACGCCGTCCTGCAGGTGCTCGGCGATGACCTCGTCGACGATGTCGTCGATCCCCAGGCCCGGCTTGTCGGGCACGGTGATGAAGCCGTTCTGCACCAGGGGCTTGGGCAGGCCGGTGACGATGTCGTCCCACCAGTCGACCTCGACCGAATGGTATTCAAGCGCCATGAAGTTTTCCGTGGCGATGGCGACATGGGCGGCGGCCATGCAGGCGATGGGGCTTTCGGCCATGTGGATGGCCATGGCGATGCCCTGTTCCTGGGCGGCGTCGCCGATCTTCTTGGTTTCAAGAATGCCGCCGGAGGTCAGGAGATCGGGATGGATCACCGAAATGCCCGAACCCAGCAGCGGCTCGAAACCCTCGCGCAGATAGATGTCCTCGCCGGTGCAGATCGGCACGGTCGTGGCCTGCTGCAGTTCGCGATACTGCTCGGCATATTGCCAGGGGATCACGTCCTCGAGCCAGGCGGGGGCGTATTTCTCGATGCGGCGGGCGAGCCGGATGCCGCTTTGCAGCGAGATATGGCCGACATGGTCGATGGCGAGCGGGATCTCGTAGCCGATCACCTCGCGCACTTCGTGGATATATTGCTCGAGCTGGTCGAGCCCGCGCTCGGTGAAGTTGAGCCCGGTAAAGGGGTGGCGCACATTGTGGGTGTCGTAGACCGCGTTGCGGGCGCGCCGGTCTTCGAGCGTCTTGCCGTGGCCGCGGGGCGGATGGATGCGATAGCCCTCAAGCGAGCCCGCGGGCGCCACAACGGAGCCGGGGGTATCGACGACCTGCATCAGCCCGAGGTCCATCTTGAGGAAGGTGAAGCCCAGCGCCATCCGTTCCTTCAACCGCTTGCCGGTTTCGGTGCCGCTGGCGACGCTGGCATCGGTGTCGCAATACATGCGCACCTTGTCGCGGAACTTGCCGCCCAGCATCTGGTAGATCGGCACGCCATAGGCCTTGCCGGCAATGTCCCATAGAGCAATCTCAATAGCCGAAACGCCGCCGCCCTGCCGGCCATGGCCGCCGAACTGCTTGATGCGGCGGAAGAGGCGATCCACATCGAGCGGGTTTTCGCCGAGCAGCCGGCTCTTGAGCATCAGCGCATAGGTGGCGCTGGCGCCGTCGCGCACTTCCCCAAAGCCGACAATGCCCTGATTGGTGTAGATCTTGAGGAGCGCGCTGATGAACGGCGCCCCCACGATTTCGGCAACGCGGATATCGGTGATGCGCAGATCGCTCGGGCTTGAGCTGGTGCGCACATTACCTTGGATCAACTCATTGGTGTTGATCTCGTTCATGGGTCAATTCCTCCCTTTCCCATTGGGGCGCCTCCACGCGCCCGTTCCCGCCTTCAGGCGAGGTCCACCAGGTTTTCCTCCAGATAAGCCCGGTTCATTTCGATGCCGAGCCCGGGGGCCCGGTTGAGTTTGAGCGAGCCGTTCGAGTTGTCGAGCGGCTTGTCGATCAGGTGGTCGTACTTGCTCAGATTCCATTCCGAGGTTTCGAGCCGGTAGAAATTGGGCACGGTCATCATCACCTGCGCGCCCGCCACCACATTGATGGGCCCGGCCGCATCATGGGGCGAAACGGGGATGTAATAGGCTTCGCAGAGCGCCGATATCTTCTTGAGCTCGGTGATGCCGCCGGTCCAGGTGACGTCGGGCATGATGTAGTCGGCGAGCTGGTTTTGCAGGATGGGCACGAAATCCCATTTGGTGTGGCCGCGCTCGCCCCAGGAGATGGGGCAATTGACCTTCTCGCGCACCTGCTGGAGGGCGTTGAAGCTTTCGGGCGGAACGGGCTCTTCGAACCAGTCGATATCGCCCGCTTCCTCCAGCGTACGGCAAAGGCGAATGGCGGTGGGCACGTCAAAGCGGCCGTGGGCATCGATGAGGATTTCGATGTCGGGCCCGGCGGTCTGGCGGATGAGTTCGGTCAGTTCAGCGGCTTCCCGCTCATCCTTGCGCGTCATCGTGCCATCGAGATAGCCCTCGAACTGTTCGCGGGCGATGCCGTTGGCCAGCACCGGTCCCTGCTGTGGGAAGGGGTCGAATTTGAGCGCGGTGTGACCGGAGGCGACGATGTCGCGGATTTCCTGGGCGACGGCTTCCGGGCTGGTGAACTTGCGCTGGTCGGGGTGGGTGTACAGGAGAATGTCCTCGCGCACCGGCCCGCCCAGCAATTCATAGATGGGCTGGCCCAGCACCTTGCCACGGATATCCCAGAGGGCGATGTCGATGGCGCTGGTGCATTCCACCGCGGCGCCGCGGCTGCCCATATAGGTGAAATTGCGGAAGATCTTGTGCCAGATGCGTTCGATATGGGCGGGGTTGTCGCCTTCGATGATCTTGCTGATCTGGGTCAGCATGACGCAAAGCGCCCGGTTGGCGACATAGGTGGTGGTGGTGATCTCCCCCCAACCCGACACGCCCTCGTCGGTGGTCACCTCCACAAAGAGGAACTCGCCCCAATAGGATGCGGCTGACTTGATCAGCCAAGGTTTGACGCCAGTTATCTTCATTGCCTTCCTCCCCAAGGCGCCGATTGCTGTGCAGATGCGGCGCTAACTCGCCCGTGCCGTTTCGGCGGCACGCATATGTTCCAGAATATGGCGGCCCGAGCCCTCGACATGCTGGGCCACGAGCGCCGCCGACCCATCGGCATCGCCCGCCTTGATCAGTGCGATCAGCTCGCGATGCTCGCGCATGACCTGCGCGCGGCGCGCCAGGGTGAAATCAAAGCGCCGGCTGACGGCGCGCAGCACTTCGCGGTGCTTCCACCAGAGCTCGGCGGCATGGCGGTTGTAGTGGCGCTCATACATGATGGTGTGAAAGCGGGTATCGAGCTCGCTGTGGCGCAGGGTATCGGCGAAATTGTTGGCCTCGATCTCGTCCTGCACCGCTTCGAGTTGCGCGATATCCTGGCTCGTCGCCATGCCCACGAACCAGCGGGTGAGTGCGGGCTCGATCAAGACGCCGATCTCGTAGATGTCGCGCACGAAATCCTGGTCGATCGGGCGCACCCGGGCGCCGCGATTGGGAGAAATGATGACAAAGCCCTCGCCACGCAGCATCTGCAGGGCTTCGCGGATGGGGTTGGCGGAGGTGTTATGGCGCTGCGCCAGTTCGGCCACCACCAGGCGTTCGTTGGCCACAAGGCGTCCCGAAATGATGTCGTCCCGGATCTGCTGGTAAACCGAATCACCGGCTGGAGTCGCGCCGCTGGGCTCCATGCCTGCGGGCGGCTGCGCCTTGTAGTCGTTCATTGATAGTCCCGTCACTTCCATGGGTTGGTGTCGTTGCGGCAGGGCCAAGCCTAGCCAAGACGGGCCGGGATCGTACAACAAATCTTGCGGATAATGTGCAATTTTAGCCCGTTGACACATAATTTATTGTCTGCAAACCTGCCTGAGGTGGCGCGAGACAGAAGAGGCACAAGCCCGCTGTCCGATCGCCAAGGGAGCCCGCTGCGCCGAGCCCAGCGGATGACAGGAGGACGAGATGAGGAAGCCCAGTTTGGGCCGTGCCCTTGTGCATGGCGCAGCAATAACTGCGCTCGCTGTGTCGACGATGATGAGCACTTCCGTGCTCGCGCAAAGTGTCGATATCAGCCAGTGGTCGCCGGAATATGTGCGCTCGATCGCGGGCACCGAGGAGTTCGACACGGCCGAGCAGTGCGGGGCCGTCACCCCGCTCGATTACCAAGGTAAGCTGACCTTCTGGTACCAGGGCGTGTTCGAGGGTGATCCCGATCTGCTGCGCCAGTACTACAAGGACTTCTTTGTCGCCTTCCGGGAAACCTATCCCAATATCGAGCTGCAGGAACAAGCGCTGACCTATAACGACCTGCTCGACAAGTTCCGCACGGCCCTTCTGGGTAATGCCGGCCCGATGATGGTGCGCTTGCAGATCCTGGGTGGGGTGGAATTTGCCTCCAAGGGGTATCTGCAGGAGCTCAGCCCCGAGGATGTGGGCTGGAAGAGCGAGGATTTCTGGCCGGGCGCCCTGAAGTCGGTGATGTGGGAAGGCAAGACTTACGGCATTCCCACCAATAACGAGACGATGGGCTTTATCTGGAACGCCGACATCTTCGAGCGGGCGGGCCTTGATCCGGAAAAGCCACCGGCAACCTGGGATGAGGTGGTCGCCTATTCCAAGCAGATCCACGACACGCTGGGCATTGCCGGCTATGGGCTCGTGGCGCGCAAGAATGCGGGCAATACCCCCTATCGCTTCATGCCCCAGCTCTGGGCTTATGGCGGGGGCGTGTTCGACGAAGCCGATCCCAATCCCACCTACCAAGAGGTTCGCCTCGACAGCCCGGAAAGCAAGGCGGCGCTACAGGCATCCTATGACATGTATGTGCGCGACAAATCGGTGCCAGTTTCGGCGCTGACCAACCAGCAGGCGGACAACCAGCCGTTGTTCCTGGCCGGCCAGGTGGCGATGATGGTGTCGCACCCGTCCGACTATGACGTGATGCTGGACCTGCAGGCCAAGGCCACGGGCGCCGACAAGGAAAAGGCACAGACTGTCATCGACAATATGCGCTATGGCCTTATTCCCACCGGTCCCGATGGGCGGCGCGCCGTGGTGTTCGGCGGCTCCAATATCCACATTCTCAAGCCTGAATATGTGGACGGTGGCGTCGTGGACGAGGCAGCCGCCAAGGCGATGACCTGCTTTTGGACCAGCCCCGAATGGTCGCTCAAAATGGCCTATGCCGGCTCCAATCCGGGCAATCTGAATGGCTTCAAGACCAGCTGGATGAAGGAGCGGCTTGAAAACATCGAGTTCCTCGATGTCACCACCGCCATGCTGCCCTATGGCGTGCCGTTTCCGGCGCTGCCAGTGACGCCCGAAATCATGAACATCATCATTCCCGACATGCTGCAAAACGCATTGACCGGGGCGATGACGGTCGATGAAGCGGCCGATGATGCGGCGCAAAAGGTGCGCGACCTGACGGGCGGCGGCGGGCTCTAGGCCCAGCCGGCACAGAAGACGCGACCGGCGGCAGCCCTGCGCCGCTGCCGGTTAGTTTTTCTCTCACCACGAGAGCCACAATGACCACCCAGATCGGGTTTGCCGGCGCTGCTACCCCAGCGCGCATTGTTCGCCCCAGTGTGTTGCAGCAGATATGGGCCAGCCGGGCCGACTATCTTTATGTGCTGCCCGCGATCATCGTGATGCTGATCGTCATCGCTTATCCCATCTATTACACGATCGACCTGTCGTTCTTTGAAACGCCCCCCGGCCTGCAGCTGCGCGACAAGAACTTTGTGGGGGTCGAGAACTACGCCACGATCCTCTCAAGCAATGTGTTCTGGCGCGTCACCCTCAACACCGTGATCTGGACCTTTGCCTCGACCCTGATTGCCTTTGTGCTGGGCTATGCCGCGGCGCTGGCGCTGCACCGCGATTTTGCCGGCCGGGCCGTGCTGCGCGCGATCCTCATCATTCCCTGGGTGATCAGCGCGGTGGCGGCGTCCTATATCTGGAAGTGGATGTACCATTCCGATTTCGGCATCCTGGGCGCGGTGATGGTGCAAATGGGGCTGGTGGACCAGCAGCCCAACTTCATCGACAATGTCCACACCGTCTTGCCCTCGCTGATCGTGGTCAATATCTGGCGCGAGTTCCCCTTTGCCATGATCATGATAATGGCCGGACTGCAGACCGTGCCCGAGCAATTGCTGCGCGCCGCCAAGGTCGATGGCGCCTCGACCTGGCAGCGGTTCTGGCACGTGACCTTCCCCTATCTGAGCGGGGTATCGACGGTCACCATCCTGCTGCTGGCAGTGGCGAACTTTAATTCCTTCATTATCCCCTGGATCATGACCGGCGGCGGGCCATCCAACGCCTCCCATATCTGGATCACCCACATCTATGAGCTGGCCTTCGGGCGGCAGCGCTGGGGCGTGGCTTCGGCTTATTCGGTGCTGCTGTTCATCATCCTGATGGCGCTGGGCTACTTCTATGTCCGCGCGCTCAGCGGCAACGAGAAAAAGGAGCACGGCGCGTGACCAGCATCACCCAAACCGCTGCCTCATCCGGCCGCACCGCAATTACCGCCCGGCGTGGGCGCAAGAAGATCGATGGCTGGCGCTGGGCAGGGCGCATCTTTCTCGGCTTCATGCTGGTTTACACCGCATTGCCCATGATCTGGATGCTGCTGACCTCGATTAAATCGGGCTTTGCCGCCATGCAGTTCCCCCCGCAATGGTGGCCGAGCGAGCCGACGCTGGCGAGCTACCAGAAGCTGCTCGATCCGCAAAACAGCGTGGGGCAGGATTTCCTGCGCTTTTTCTGGAATAGCCTCTTTGTTTCGGTCTGCACCACGATCATGGCGGTGGTGGTGGCGGTGCCGGCCGCCTATGCCTTCTCGCGCTTCAGCTTTCCCGGGCGAAAATTCCTGTTTTTCGCGGTGCTGCTGCGCAACATGTTCCCAGCGGTGATTTTCCTCGTGCCCCTCTTCATCCTGATGCGGGTGCTGGGGCTGGTGAACACCCATGGCTCGCTGATCCTGACTTACCTGACCTTCGGGCTGCCGCTGGCGATCTGGCTGCTCAAGGGATTTTACGACAACATCCCCGTCCAACTCGAGCAGGCGGCGCGGATCGATGGGGCCACGCGCTTCCAGGCGTTCCTCCTCATCGTCATGCCTCTTTCGGCGCCGGGGATCATCGCCACCGCGATCTATTCCTTTATCGGGGCGTGGAACGAATACATCTATGCCGCGACCTTCCTTACCCGGAATGACCAACTGACCCTGCCCGTCGGCATCCAGCGGTTCTTTTCGGAAAACACCACCGATTTCCCGGGCCTGATGGCGGCAAGCTTCATGATGAGCGTGCCGGTGGTGGTGCTGTTCCTCGTGCTCCAGAAATATTTCGTGCGTGCGCTCACCGAAGGCGCGGTCAAACACTAGAAAGTTGCCCCATGGCTCAGGTGGTTCTCAAGGATCTCGTCAAGACCTATGGCTCGGTTTACGCGGCCAAGGACGTGTCCCTGACAGTTAATGATGGCGAGTTCGTCGCCCTGGTCGGCCCGTCCGGTTGCGGCAAGACGACGACGCTCAATCTCGTGGCGGGGCTGATCCCGATCACCTCGGGGGATATCGTGATCGGAGACCGGGTGGTCAACGATCTCGACCCCAAGGACCGGGACATCGCCATGGTGTTCCAGAACTATGCGCTTTATCCGCAAAAAAGCGTGTTCCAGAACCTCGCCTTCCCCCTGCAGATGAGGAAGCTCCCCAAGGCCGAGATCGAGGCCAAGGTCAATGCGGCGGCCAAGGTGCTCGACATCACCCATCTCCTCGAGCGCAAGCCGCGCGAACTGTCGGGCGGGCAGCAGCAGCGCGTGGCGCTGGGGCGGGCGCTGGTGCGCGACCCGGCGGTGTTTCTGATGGACGAGCCGCTGTCCAATCTCGATGCCAAGCTGCGCGTGCAGATGCGCTCGGAAATCAAGCGCTTCCACCAGGATCTGGGGGCGACCATCATTTATGTGACCCATGACCAGCTCGAGGCCGTGACCATGGCCGACAAGATGGCTGTCATGAACGGGGGACTGCTGCAGCAATATGATACGCCGGCGCAGGTCTTTGCCCATCCGGTCAATATGTTCGTCGCGAGCTTTATCGGCAGCCCGGCGATGAGTCTGGTGCCGCTGGAAGCCAGCAGTGCCAATGGGCAAACGGTGCTGACCAGCGCCGAGGGCTGGCACATGCCGCTTTCGGAGGCCAATGCGCGCAAGGTTGCGGGCGCCAGTTCGCGCAAAGTGGTGCTGGGGGCGCGGCACTCGACCATCCGGCTGCACAAATCGGCGGTGGACGGGGCGGTGCCGGCGCGGGTGTATACGGTGGAGCCCACCGGGGACATCACCTTTGTGCAGGCGTTCGTCGCGAGCTCGATCGTCAATATCAGCCTGCCACCCACGGTGCAGGTCGCGCCCGACGAGCAGGTCTGGCTCGAATTCGACCAGGAGCGCATGCATCTGTTCGATGGGCAAACCGAAATGGCGCTGCGCTCGGCATAATCCGGATTACCCCTGCTCATGCCGTTCCAGCTCAAGATCACTGCCATTACGCCCTTTGCCGTGCGCGTGGGTATCCGCAACCAGTTCCTGCTCAAGATCGAAACCGATGGCGGGATCTTTGGCTGGGGTGAAAGTGGCCTTACCGGGCGCGAAAAGGCCGTGGCCGGGGCGGTCGAGCATTACCGCGAGTTCCTCGTCGGGCAGGACGCGATGCAGATCGGCCGGATCTGGCAGGAAATGTATCGCAGCCAGTATTTCGAGGGCGGGCGGGTGCTGCAGGCCGCGATTTCGGCCATCGACATTGCGCTCCATGACATCAAGGGCAAGGCGCTGGGCGTGCCGGTCTATCAGTTGCTGGGGGGCAAGCAGCGCGACGTGATCCCCACTTTCGCCTCCACCGGCGACAGTGCCGGGGAGGGGGCGATCGAGCGGGCCGTTGAGCTGATGGAAATGGGGTTCGACGCGATCCGCTTCTTCCCCATCGGGCAAGACAGCCGCGACATTTTCGAGCCCCGCCAATCCATTGCCAGCACGGCGCGCCTGCTTAACCGGGCCCGCGAGGCCTTGGGCGACGCCGTGGTGCTGGGGATCGATTATCACCACCGCCTGTCGGTCGCGGAAGCGGCGAGCTTTTGCAACAAGCTTGACAGGGGCGTGCTCGATTTTCTCGAGGAGCCCATCCGTGACGAGACGCCCGAGGCCTACGAATCGCTGCGCGGGATGACCGATATTCCCTTCGCCATTGGCGAGGAGTTTTCCAGCAAGTGGCAATTACTGCCCTATATCGAGCGGGGCATTCACCAGTTTAATCGGCTTGATGTGTGCAATGTCGGCGGGCTGACCGAGGCGATGAAGGTCGCTGGCTGGAGCGAGGCCCATTATGTCGACCTGATGCCGCATAACCCGCTGGGGCCGGTCTGCACAGCCGCGACCGTGCACTTCGCGGCGGCCGTGCCCAATTTTGCCTGGCTCGAGACCCGGGAGCCCGAACGCGGGTTGGGCTTTAACAACGCCGACTTCTTTCCGGTGCAGCCGCAGCTGGAGGGCGCGGTTTACCGGGTCAGCGATGCGCCGGGGCTGGGGGTGGAGGTCAATGAAGACCTCCTGGCGCGGCAGAGTTTTGAGTTCTGGGAAGCGCCGCATCTGCGGCGCCGAGATGGTTCGGTGACCAACTGGTAAGCGGCCGGCCAAAGTGGAGGAAAGACGAATGACGAGTGGCGCCGAGATTCAACGGCCGGCAAAGGAATTGATCGAGGGCTTGCGCGGGCTGGGCGCGGCGACCATTGCCGGCACGCTGGGGCATATGGGGTTCCGCAACCCGCATATGACCGGCATCCTGCCCCAGACCAAGGGCAAGGTGATCTGTGGGCCGGCGCTGACGCTGCAATGCCTGCCGCAGCGACCGGACCTCTTTAGCGAAGGCGAATATGCCGATCCCGAAACGCAGCTGCACCGGCATGTGCTCTATCATGTGCAGGATGGCGATGTGGTGGTGGTGGATGCGCGCGGCGACATGCGCTCGGGCATTTTCGGGGACATGATGTCCACCTATTTCAAGGGCCGCGGGGGCGCGGGCATCATCATCGACGGGGTGATGCGCGACCGACCCAATGTGGAAAAGCTCGACCTCGCACTCTGGCTCAAGGGCTGGTCGCCCAATTACCATGTGCAGACCGATATCTATCCCTATGCGGTCAATGTCACCATTGCCTGTGGCGGGGTGACCGTGGTGCCGGGCGATATCATCGTGGGCGATGACGATGGCGCGGTGGTGGTGCCGGTGTCGATGGCCCAGCAGGTGATCGAGGACGGCCAGAAGCATGCCGAATGGGAGGAATTCTCGCGCATGAAGCTGATGGCCGGGGAATCGCTGCAGCGCTATTACCCGCTCCATCCCGATGCCCAGGAAGAATACGAGGCCTGGCGGCGCGAGAACCCGCTGCGCTAGGGCCCTGCCGGCCGGCCCTGCGTTGGAGGAGCGCATGGCCGGCCAAGGCTGCAAAGCGGGTTACGACGCTGCAGCGGGAGCGGCGATGCTGTTGAGTTCCTCCATATCGTCCGCGGAGAGTTCAAGTTGCGCGGTGGCGAGATTTTCCCGGAGATGGGCCACCGAGGACGTGCCGGGGATCAACAAAATATTGGGTGAGCGGCGGAGCAGCCAGGCGAGGGCCACCTGCATCGGGGTGGCGCCGAGGCGCTCGGCCACGTTCGACAGCGTCGCCGACTGCAGCGGGGAAATGCCGCCTAGCGGAAAGAACGGCACATAAGCGATGCCAGCGGCGGCGAGTTCGTCGATCAGCGCATCATCCTCGCGATGGGCGAGATTGTACTGGTTCTGCACGCAAACAATGTACGCGAGCTTGCACCCTTCGGCAACCTGGGCCGCGGTGACATTGCTCAGCCCGACATGCCGCACGAGGCCACGGCTTTGCAGTTCGAGCAGAGCGGTGAGCGGGGCTTCGATCGAGCCTTCAGTCGGGCCCATGCCGAACATGATGCGCAGATTGACCACGTCGAGCACATCCAGCCCAAGATTGCGCCGGTTGTCGTCCACCGCCTGGGCAAGGGCGGTCGCCGAGAATGCCGGCAGCCAGGAGGCATCGGCGCCGCGCACCGCGCCGATCTTGGTGGTGATGACGAGGTCGGCAGGGTAGGGCGCGAGCGCTTCGCGGATCAGCTGGTTGGTGACATGGGGGCCATAGAAGTCGCTGGTGTCGATGTGGTTGACCCCGGCCGCAATGGCTTCGCGCAGAACAGCCCGGGCAGCGTCGGGATCACGCGGGGGCCCGAATACATGCGGGCCGGCGAGTTGCATGGCGCCAAAGCCGAGGCGCTTCACGGGACGGTCGCCAAGGGGATAGGTGCCGGCAATTTCGATTGTGGACATGATCATTCTCCAGTTGTCGCACCAAGATAGGGCTTGCCGATTGGCCTGATAACGCCCCACAATCCGCACGGGCTGTGCGGAAGGGCGAACAGTGGATTTCGACCTCAATGACCTCAGTGCCTTTGCGGTAGTGGCGCGCGCCGGAGGCTTTCGTGATGCTGCGCGGGAGCTGGGCCGCAGCCCTTCGGGGCTGAGCGACGCGGTGCGGCGCCTCGAAACGCAAATGGGCGTGCGGCTGCTTAATCGCACCACCCGCAGCGTCGGACCCACCGAAGCGGGGCGCGACCTGCTGGCGCGGCTTGCGCCCGCGCTGCAGGAGATTGCGCTGGCGGTAGACGTGGTCAACGTGCATCGCGAGCGCCCGATGGGCACGCTGCGGCTCAATGTGCCGGTCAGCGCCACGCGCACGGTGCTGCCCGCCATCATCCCCCCGTTCCTGGCTGCCTATCCCGAGATCCGGGTCGAGATCGTGGCCGATGAAAGCTTTGTGGACCTTCTGGCAACCGGGTGCGATGCCGGCATCCGCTATGAAGAAAAGCTGGCGCAGGACATGATCGCGGTGCCGATCGGGCCGCGGGTGCAGCGCTTTGGCCTGGGAGCCGCGCCGGCTTATCTCGCGCAACGGGGCACGCCCACCCATCCGCGCGAGTTGCTCGAACATGCCTGTTCCCAGGGCCGATTTCCGAGCGGGGCGCTGTTTGCCTGGGATTTCGAGCGCGATGGGGAGCGGGTCAGCATCGAGCCCAAGGGTCCGCTGATCGTGCAGGCCGGGGCAGCGATGGAGCTGGCGATCGATACCGCGATTGCGGGCATGGGCATCGTCGCGCTGTTCGAGGATTGGTTGCGGCCCCATTTCGAGCGGGGAAAACTGGTGCCGGTGCTGGAGCCATGGTGGTCGAGCTTTAGCGGGCCGTTTTTGTATTATCCCGGCCGTCGGCTGGTGCCAGCGCCGCTGCGCGCTTTTGTGGATTTCATCAAGTCGGGCAAGTTCTAGGGGCGACCGGTCAAACGGGAACGCCGCCGGGCACGGCTTCGTTGGTTCCTTCCCAAGCATGAGGAGAGGGATCGTGGCCGATTATGAGCTCCTATACTGGTCAGTGCCGTTTCGCGGCCAGTTCGTGCGAGCAGTGCTGGCCTTTGCCGGCAAGAGCTGGACAGAAACCGATGATGGCGCGATTGCGGGGCTGATGGGGGGACCGGTCGCCCAGATGCCGGTGCCGTTCATGGGCCCGCCGGTGTTGATCGACAATGGCAACGGCTTTGCCGTGTCGCAGATGCCCGCGATTATTCTTTATCTCGGGGAAACGCTCGGGCTGATGCCGCCGACGGCCGAACTGCGCGCCCTGACCATGAAAGTGGTCAACGACGCCAATGACGTGATCGACGAGCTGACCCTGCAAGGGGGCATGGAGATGTGGAACGAGGTGCGCTGGCACGAGCATGTGCCGCGCTTTGCCAAGTGGATGACGCTGTGGGAGGAACTGGGCAGCCGCCACGGCCTGACCGAGGACGCCGGCTTGCTGCTGGGCGGGGAGGGGCCGGGGATTGCCGATGTGATCACGGCAACGCTCTGGACCACGGTGGCGGACCGGTTCAGCCGGATCGAGGCGTTGCTGGCGGATACGGCGCCGCGGACGTTGGCGCTGTCGCGGCGGGTGGCGGCGGAGCCCAGTCTGGCGGCGCTGGCGGAAAAGACGCGGGCCGATTACGGCGATGCTTATGCCGGCGGGCAGATCGGCCAATCCATGGCCAAGATACTCAATGGCTGAGTGGCGGGGAGCGGGGCGGCCGAAGCCGCCCCGATGGGATCAGCGCGAAGCCTGGTAGAGCTTGGCGGCGATTTCGTAGAATTCCTCGGGGGCATAATCGGGGGTGAAAGCCGATGGGACGCCCTGGAGCTGCTGCATCTTGCCGCCATTGGGCATGCCTTCAACGACCTCAAGCGGGCCGGGAGGATCGCCGGGCAGGGCGACTTCGTCATTGGACCAGATGCCCGAGATGTCCTTGTAGTCGTTCTGGCTCCAGGTGTAGAGGCGGCGATGTGAGCCTTCGTCCAGGTATTTCTGGCATTCCGGGATCTTGGCCAACGGGATATTGGGCGTTGGCAGCATCTTTTCGATCTCGACGCCGGTGAGCTTCTTGAGCGCCAGCGCATAGGAATGAGCGTGCACCGAACCGCGCACCAGCAGATAGCCGCACACTTCCCGGCCCGTGGCGTCGTCAGCGCTCAGGGTTTCGTATACGCGCAGCTTGTGGAGGCGCGCGCCGCATTCGAGATGGAAATTGTGCAAGAGATCAAAGATCAGATTGCCGGTGGTGGTGATGAAATCATTGTTCCAGCTAACGCCATTGGAGTTGACCGGCGTGGCGCCACCGCCATTGGAAAGGAACGCCGCCGCAAGGCGGATATCCTGCATGGCCTCGAAGGGCGACTTGGAAATATCGCCACCAGGGCCGGCATCGCCGCCCGGCTTTTCGGGGCCGTTGTTGAGCATGGCCACGCCATTGCTCACGAGCTCCACATGGGCGAGTTCTTCGGCGGTGATCGAGGCGACAAGGCTATAAAAGGGGCGCAGCTTGTCCTTGCTGCGGAAGTTGAAGCTTTGGAACATGTAGTTCCCGAGGGTGGACATTTCGCCATATTTGCCACCCAGCAGTTCCTGCAGTGCGGCCGCAGCATTGGGATCCTGCTTTTTGGGGGGCGGCAGCTCGGTTATGAGGCGATCGACGCGCATGAACATGCTTGGCACTCCTTGTGTTAGCCAAGCAGAAGCAACGGTGGCCCCGCGGGGACGTTCCGATAAACGGGAAATAGTCTTGCCGGTTGCTTGGGCACAGCATGAGCAATCGTCGTTTATTTTAGCGGCCGCCGCCAGGCGGGGCAGCGAGCAGCGCCGGCATTAAAGACCATGCGCGCTGGTCAAGGTTCCCGTGGCAAAGGCGAGGGCCGCGGCGGCGGAAAACGCATTGCTGCGCGCCTGGGCCTGGGCATATTGCGCCTTGAGCAGCCCCGCCTGGGACACGCTGGTTTCGGGCAGGGTGCCGATGCCGGTGCTGTAATATTCCACCGCGGCGTCGTTGTTGGTGCGGGCGGCGTTGACGAGCTGAGTTGCGGCGGCATAGCCCGAAAGGCTGGTGCGCAGCACGTCATAGGCGACAACGATCTCCTGGGCCGCGGTGCTTTGCAGGCGGTTGAAATCGGCTGCGGAAGCGGCGGCATTGGCTTGCGCCGATTGGAGCTGGCTGTCGCGCAGGCCGCCATCAAAGATGGGCAGGCTGAGCCCCAGCAGCACGGCGGCATTGGGTTGGGCGACGGTGAGCGAGGCATCGGCATCAAAGCGGCTGTCATCCACCGAATAGCTGCCGAGAACGGCGCTGAGATTGCCCGTCAGCGCCACTTTGGGCATGAAATTGGCCTGGGCGGCGAGGATGCCCTGTTCGCTGGCTTTCATCTGGGCAAAGGCTGCCTGGACATCGGGGCGGCGCTGTAGCGACGCGATGATCAGCCGGTCAAGATTGGCGGGCAGCTTGCTCGGCAGCGGCTTGTTGCTGATGTCCTGCACCTTGATGTTGGTGAGGGGCGACACGCCCATGGCCCCCAGCAACATGGATTGTGTGCTCCGCTCCTGGCCGACGGCCTGGGTGAGGTCGAACTCGGCCTGGGCCACCTGCTGCTTGGCCTGAGCGACCTCCATTGTGGTAGCGAGGCCCTGTTTCAGCTTGGCCTCGGCGGCGGCGAGGACAACTTTGACATTGTCGAGGGCTTCGCGATTGATCCGCGTCTGCGCCCGGGCGGCGTTGTATTGGTAATAAGCGTTGCTGACATCGTAGATCAGCTT
Source organism: Devosia sp. Z6_126 (assembly GCF_058133495.1). Taxonomy (NCBI): domain Bacteria; kingdom Pseudomonadati; phylum Pseudomonadota; class Alphaproteobacteria; order Hyphomicrobiales; family Devosiaceae; genus Devosia; species Devosia sp. Z6_126. Next base: position 1,062,097 of record NZ_JBYUNO010000001.1, read on the forward strand.
CTGGTGGGCGAGGGTGAAGCCGAGATTGGCGGCAAAGGACAGCTGTTGCGCGCTGGCCAGCGCTGCGTCGCGCGAGCCGAAGTCGAACAGGAGCCATTCGATGGCGAGCGCGGGCACCACTTGCACGCCTGAGGTGGTGATGGTGCCGTTGGGGATGTCGATGGGGACGTCGAGGATTTCGGTTTGCAGGCCCGGGGCGGTAGTGGAGGTGGCGGCAAAACCGGCTAAAACATCGGCTGACAGCACGGGCAGATAGGTGGCTTCGGCCACCCCGGTCGCGGCGGCCGCTTCGCGCGCCCGCTGCCAGGCGGCGCGGGTGGCGGGGCTGGCGAGCTGGGCGATGTTGATGAGCTGGGGCAGGCTGTAGGTGGTGGAGGAATTGAGCGTGGGCGTCGTCACCACGATGGGCATGCTGGGATCGGGCGCGGCGGCGAAGTTCCGCGTGCCCTTGTCCAGCGCCGGCATGCCCGCAACGCCATTATAGGGCGTGGTGGCGCTGGCGGGCGCGAGATTGAGGGAGGAGGGAGAGCAGCTGGCGAGCCCCACCCCCATCAGCAGAACAGCCAGGACGTGGGGGAGCCGGTGCACAAGCATTAGATTGCCTCGAGCGTTCGAGCAAAACCAAGCAGCAATTTTCGATAGGAGTGGATGGCGCCCTCCAGGTCGGCGCGCCAGCGGGCCCGGCGAGGCGCCTTGCGCTCCAGCCGCTCGAGGCGATGCAGCGACTGGAAGGCTTGATGCAACGACTGGTCGAGCATGGTCCGGGCCTCCGGGGCAGGCTCGAGGATAGCATCGGCGGCAGTCTTTAAAAACCCGCCCACAGACGCTTCCTGCGCCAGCGTTGCTGCTTTGACACTGCGCGGGGCGCCACGCAGGAAGCGCCCGGTCTGGCGCAGCAGTTGCAGCCGCGCGATTTCGGGCACGGCGCGCTGGCTCGCCTCGAGAAGGGTGGCGACATGGGGCAGGACGGGCGAGCTGAGGCGCAGCCATGCTGGCTCGAACACCGAGATCAGGGTGAGGCGGTGGGCTTCGGCAATTTCGGTGGCCGGCTCGGCCGCGCCGGGCGTGGGGCGCCGGAGGGCCGTGGCGAGGCTTTGGAGGGCATGGGAGAGATGGCCGGCGATGACGCTGGCAACGCTGGTGGGCCAGAACGAGAGAAAGACAATGGCCACCACCACATTGCCGATCAGGATGCCCAGAACGCGATTGGTGGCGACCCCGACATCGAGCGAGGGGCCAAAGCCGTGCAGGGTGCAGAGGAAAAAGGCCAGCGCCATCTGCCAGCCGGCATATTGGATCAGGCTCGAGCCATTGGCGACCCAGGCGGCAATGAAGCTGCAGACGCCCACCAGCAGCATGAGCTGGCCGATATCGGTCATGTGCGGCATGAGAAAGAGGATGCTGCCAACGCCCATGGCGGCGCCGATGAGGCAGCCGATGATGCGCAGGGTGGCTTTGTGCAGGGTTTCGCCGGTGGTGCCGAGCGCCACGTAAAAGCAGGTGATCATGGCGGTATGCACTTCGAACCAGTCGCGGGCGGTGTAGATGGCATAGGTGATAAAGACCGCGAGCGTGGTCTTGAGCGCGAAGTGCAGATAGGCGGGGTTGGTGAAGGTGTCGGCCCTTAGCTCGAGGCTGGGTTCGGGGCTGGGCGGCAGGGGCGTGCCCCCGCTCCAGAGATCGGCCAGCCGGTCGGCAGCCTCGGCCAGCGGCTGGGTGGCGGGGGAGGAGGCCTTGGGTTGCCAGCTGCCCCGGTGGGGGGCTCGGGTTTCGATCAGAGTGGCAAGGCGGTCGAGATCGGCGGCGAGCGCGGGATCTAGGGGCGCACCGAGCGTGGCGAGGAGCAGGTTTTCGCTGGCGGGCAGGGTCGCGCCAAGGCGCGCGGCTTCGGCTGGCCTCGCATACCCTAGCAGGGCGGCCAGCTGGATGGGGGAAGCCAGTTTATCGCCTTCCTCGGGTTCTTCGGACAGGAGAGCCAGGGCTACAGCGCCCGCCCCGGCATCGCCGCGCAGCGCCCTGGCGCCGGTGCGCAGGCGCTTGCCAATGGCGTGGCGCACCATGGTGTTGGGATTGGGACCGATCAGAGCATTGACCAGAACCAGGGTCGCCATAGGGAAGAACACCACAACCCACATCCAGCTCAGCCCGCGGACCAGCAGGCCCGGAATGGGTACGAAATCGTTTAGGGTGAGCACAAAAGCGAAGACGAAACCGACCGTGGCAGCAATGGAGCCGGCGGAGGTGGCGACGGAGAAATACATGCCGCCAAAGGTGAAGGCCGCAACGAGCGCGAGGCGCACCATGGGTTCGTCGGCCGCGATGTCGAGCACCAGGACGCCGAGCGCGATGCCGACGCTTGCGGCCATGATGAGGGCCAAGGCAATGACGATGCCGCTGGCAGCATTGTTGCGGCTGGCAAAGAACACGAGATAGCAGGACAAGGCCGCTTCGGGCACCTGTTGGCTCATGGAGAGCACCACGACGATCACGCAGCAGAGCGCGGTGCGCAGGGACGCGCCAAGCCGCCCTTGATGGGGGCGCAGTTCTTCGATCAAGACGTCGCCAAGCCTGGGCCTAGGGCTGACGGGGAGCATCGCGGCGATCCGAAGGTCTGTCCACGACAACAACTGCCGACGCCCCGACGCGCAGCAGTGAGGAGGGCGGCTCATGCATTTCCAGATAAACCGGGAAACGCTTGGCCACCTTTACCCAATTAAGTGAATTGGACAGCACGGGTAGCCCCAGAATGGTGGTTTCATCGGTGGAGCGAACGCCCCAACCGATCGCCGTGACCGTGGCGCGCACACTCAACTCGGCATCGGCCATGATGTAGACATCGGCCTCATCGCCGAGAGAGATATTGGGCAGTTCGGTTTCGCGGAAAAACGCCACCGCTTCCCATTTGGAGGTGTCGATCATGGCAAAGGCGGGCACGCCGGTCAGCACATATTCGCCTGGCGCCATGGTGAGGCCCGAGATGATGCCGTCGATGGGCGCGCGCACGGTGGTGTTGGCGAGGTCCCGTTCCGCCAGGGCCACGGTGGCGGTGGCGGTTTCGACCTGGGCTTGCCGCGTTTCCACCGTGCCGATCACCTCGGTGGCGCCTTGGGATTGCTGAAGTGCCTGCTCGAGGCTCACCAGGGAATCGTTGTAGGCGGTGCGGGCTTCATCGACCTGCTGGGCCGTGACAAAGCCGCGCTTGAGCAGGGGCTCGAGCCGGTCAAGGGTCTGCTTGGCGAGGTCCGAATTGTACTGGGCGCGTTCGATCTGTTTTTGGGTGACATCGGCATTGGCTTGTTCGGCCGAAATGTTGCGCTCGCCCTGGGCGAGTTCGGATTGAGTGGCGCGCAGCTCGGCCTGGGCTTGTTCAAGTCGCAACCGGTAAGGCTCCGGATCGATCTGGAACAGGGTATCGCCTTTGCTGACGGCGGCGTTGTTGCTGACCGGGATCTCGATGATGCGGCCCGGCACATTGGGGGAAATCTGCACGAGGGGCGCATCGATCTCGGCGAAATCCGAGCTTGGATTGGCGGCGCCCTCGCTCCAGGCCAGATAAATCATCCCGGCGGTGAGGATGAAGATGGCATAGCCGACCAATCTGCCGAAGATCTTTGCCAGCATCACAGATATCCCGACCAGAGGAGCCAGCAGCCGATGCCGGCGCTGATCGACAAGCAGAGATAAACCAGGGGCGGGGCGGGCAGGTTTTGATCAATGTGGAGAAGAATGAAGAGGGCGCGCACGACCACCGCAATGATGATGCCGGCTACGGCGCAGATCACCCAGGCGGGAAAATAGGAGCCGAATATGGGCACGGATGGGGCGTGAGGGACGCGGGCGCAGCCGGGGAGGGCAACGGCTAAAATGACAGCTGTGCCCCACCCCCTCGATTGCACCCCAAGCTCCCGTGTTCCGCTCGCGGTGAGGACGGCCGGAAGCGGCCGGACCACGCCAATTGCAGTTCATTTCTAGCAATAGGGCGAGCGGCGCGGCTGACGGATATCAAGCGCCGGCGCGAATGCGGGTGGGAGCTTGGTGGCGGTGGCGGGGTGGTGTGGCGCTGCTTTGCCCGCGGTAACCAAACGCGCGGCGCTACGCTTGACAGGGTCCGCAAGCAATAATAGCTGACTGTTCAGGAATTAATCGGGGTTGGTCATGGCGCGCCACAGGACTATCGAGGAAAACACCATCCTCGACGCGGCCGAACGCGTCATCGCCCAGAATGGCGCGGCCAATTTCACCCTTGAGGACGTCGCGGTGGAGGCGGGGATCAGCAAGGGCAGCGTCGTGCGCGATTGCGGCAGCAAGCAGGACCTGATCCGCCTCATTGTCAAACGCCGTTTCAACGAATGGCAGCGCATGCTCGACCAAGCCGAACTGGATCAGCCGGTCCAGGGCGCCTCAGGGCGCATTGCCGCCCATGTGGAACTGACAATGGCCGCCCTGCCGCAAGAACAGCGAGCCGTGGCGCGCAATCTTTGCGCCTCGCTTACCAATGATCTGGAGCTCACCAAGGTCATCAGCGAACACTATGAACGCGAGATCCAGGCGGTTTCAGCCCCCGGCGCCACGGCGGGCGCGCGGCTGGCATTCCTCGCGCTTGAGGGCATGCGCTCGCTCGAATGGTTTGGCACCCATAGCTGGCCCGATGGCGAGCGGCAGGAGCTGCTCGCCGAGATCGGCAAGCTGGCGCAGCTGGACGATCTCGACCCCCACTGAACCCCATCCACCACCATCATCTGACCAATCAGGACTACAACTCCCGTGAACTTTGTGAAACGCGTATCCGGGGCCGCCTTGGCCATCGGGCTGGTAGCCGTTCTTGCCGCTTGCAGCGATGCTGATGGACAATCTGAAGCGGCGGCTCCGCCGGCGATGCCGCCGGCCGGGGTGAGCGTTTTGACGGTCAAGCCCGAGCGGGTGGCGCTGGTCAATGAGTTGCCCGGCCGCATCGTGCCCACCCGGATCGCCGAGGTGCGGCCGCGGGTGTCGGGGATTGTCGTCGAGCGGGTGTTCGAGCAGGGCAGCCAGGTGGAACGGGGCGATGTGCTGTACCGCATTGATCCAGCCAGCTTTGCGGCGCAGGTCGCGAGTGCCGAGGCCAACCTGGCCAGCGCCAAGGCGGGGCAGTTGCAGGCGAGCCAGCAGGCCGAGCGGCAAAATACGCTGCGCGAGCGAAATGTGGCCAGCCAGCAGGTGCTGGAAAGCGCAACGGCCGCGCTGGCGCAGGCCAATGCCAATGTTGCGGCGGCCGAAGCCAATCTGGCGGGTGCCCGGCTTAATCTCGAATATACCGAAGTGCGTGCGCCGATCAGCGGGCGCATCGGGCGGGCCTTGATCACCGAAGGGGCGCTGGTCACGGCCAATAGCCCCGAGAGCCTCGCGACCATCCAGCAGTTCGATCCGGTTTATGCCGATTTCACCCAGTCCTCGGGCGAACTCATCGCCCTGCGCCGTGCGCTGGAAGATGGCACGCTGGTCAGCGCCGGCGAGGACGCAGCCAGGGTCACGCTCAAGCTCGATGATGGCAGCCAATATCCCCATGAGGGCAAGCTGCTGTTCCAGGAAGCGGCGGTGGATGCCAGCACTGGCCAGGTGACGATGCGGGCCGAGATACCCAATCCCGATGGCGATCTGTTGCCCGGGCTTTATGTGCGCGTGCTGATCGAACAGGCGTTCGACCAGGATGCGATCACCGTGCCGCAGCAATCGCTGCTGCGCGATGCCGGTGGCAATTCGCAGGTTTACGTGGTGGGCGAAGACAATGTTGCGCAGCTGCGGGTGGTGCAGGTCGGCCGCTCGCTCGGCAACCGCTACCTCATCGCGCAGGGTCTTGAGGTCGGCGACAAGGTCGTGGTGGAGGGCTTCCAGAAGATCGGGCCGGGCGCGACGGTCAACCCGCAAGAATGGCAAGCGCCGGTGGCTGACGCCGCCAAGGCGAACTGAGGACTGATATGGCTGGGTTTTTTATTGAGCGGCCGGTTTTCGCCTGGGTCGTCGCGATTTTCATCGTGGTGGCCGGCGTGCTCGCCATCCCCAATCTGCCAGTGGCGCAATATCCCAATGTGGCGCCGCCCCAGGTCTCGGTTTACGCCACCTATCCCGGCGCTTCGCCCGAAGAAATCTACCAGAGCGTAACGCGCCCGCTCGAGGACGAGCTCAATGGCGTCGAGGGGCTGATCTATTTTGAATCGACGTCCGATGCGTCGGGCATGATCACGATCAATGCCACTTTCGAGACCGGCACCGAGCTGGCCAACGCGTCGATTGACGTGCAGAACGCGGTGAGGCGGGTGGAATCCCGGCTGCCCCAGATCGTGACCCGGCTGGGCGTGCAGGTGCAGGAAGCCAGTTCGGGCTTTTTGATGATGGTGGCGCTCGTGTCCACCGACGGCAAGATGGATGCCGTGGGGCTGGGCGATTATCTCAGCCGCAATGTGACCAGCGAAATCGCCCGCATCGAAGGCGTTGGCCGGGCGCAGGTGTTTGCTTCGCAGCGCGCCATGCGCGTTTGGCTCGACCCCGACAAGATGCTGGGGTTGAACCTGACCTCGGCCGATGTGACCGCGGCGATTGCCAGCCAGAACGCCCAGGTGGCCGCCGGCCGGATCGGGGCGCAGCCCAATCCGCTGACGCAGCAGATTTCCGCCAGCGTCCTGGTGAGCGGGCAATTGTCGACGCCCGAGGCTTTTGGCTCGATCGTGTTGCGCGCCAATCCTGATGGCTCTTCGGTGCGGCTGCGCGATGTGGCGCGGATCGAGATCGGGGCGGAAAGCTATGGCTTTTCCACCCGTATCAACGGCCAACAGGCGGCGGCCTTTGCCGTGCAGTTGGCACCCAGCGGCAATGCCATGGCGACCGCCGAAGCGGTGGAACACAAGATGGAAGAACTCGCCCAGTTCTTCCCCCCGGGGGTCGAATACCGCATCCCCTACAACACCGCGCCCTTCGTTGAAGTCTCGATCGAAAAGGTGATCCACACCCTGATCGAGGCCATGGCGCTGGTCTTTGTGGTGATGTTCATTTTCCTGCAAAGCTTCCGCTACACGCTGATTCCGACCCTGGTGGTGCCGGTGGCGCTGGCGGGCACCTGCGCGGTGATGCTGGCGGCGGGTTTTTCCATCAATGTGCTGACCATGTTTGCCATGGTGCTCGCCATCGGCATTCTCGTGGACGACGCGATCGTCGTGGTGGAAAATGTCGAGCGCATCATGGCCGAGGAAGGGCTGCCGCCCCTCCAGGCCACGCGCAAGGCGATGAAGCAGATCTCGGGTGCCATTATCGGCATCACGCTGGTGCTGTCGGCCGTGTTCGTGCCGCTGGCGTTTACGTCGGGCGCGGTGGGCGTGATCTACCAGCAGTTCAGCCTGACCATGGTGATCTCGATCATCTTTTCGGGCATTCTGGCCTTGTCGCTGACCCCGGCGCTGTGCGCGACGCTGCTCAAGCCGATCAAGCCGGGGCACCACGAAAAGCGCGGGCCCTTTGGCTGGTTCAATCGCACCTTCAACCGCGCGACGGGCGGTTATTCCAAGGGCGTGGGTTGGATGGTGCGGCGCACCGGCCGGTTCATGGTGATCTACCTGGCGCTGATTGTCGGGCTGGGCTGGGCCTATATGCAATTGCCCACCTCGTTTTTGCCCAGTGAAGACCAGGGCTTTTTGATCGCCGACATGCAGGCGCCTCCAGGGGCCAGCAATAACCGCATGGCCGAGATCACCAAGCAGGTGGAAGGCATTTTCCTCGCCGAAGACGCGGTGGAAGACATTATTGCCATCAACGGCTTCAGCTTTTCGGGCGCCGGCGACAATGCGGGCCTGGCTTTCATCACGCTCAAGGATTGGAAGGAGCGCGACGAAAACAACTCCGCCGACGCCATCGCCAATCGGGTCAATGGCCAGTTGTTCGGCCTGCGCGACTCCATCTCGTTTGCGCTGTCGCCCCCGCCCATTGCCGGGCTCGGGACCTCAAACGGGTTCACCTTCCGCTTGCAGGATCGTGGATCGCAGGGACAGGCGGCGCTTGCCGCCGCCGGTCAGCAGTTGATGGGGCTGGCGTCGCAAAGCCCGGTGCTGCGGGGATTGCGCGTCGAGGGCATGCCCAACACGGCGCAGATCAATTTGATCGTGGATCGTGAAAAGGCCAATACCTTTGGCGTCAGCTTTGCCGATATCAGCTCGACCATCTCCACCAATCTGGGGTCGGCCTATGTGAACGACTTCCCCAATGCGGGGCGCATGCAGCGCGTGACGGTGCAGGCCGATGCCGGGCAGCGCATGGATGTGAGCGATCTGCTCAACCTCACCGTGCGCAATTCCAACGGGGGCATGGTGCCGCTGTCGACCTTTGCCAAGGCCGATTGGCGGCTGGGGCCGGCGCAGATCGTGGGCTATAATGGCTATCCGGCGGTGCGCATCGCGGGCTCGGCGGCCCCGGGCTTTACCTCGGGCGATGCCATTGCCGAGATGGAGCGGCTTGCCGCCCAGTTGCCGGCCGGCTTTGGTTTTGAATGGACGGGCCAGACCCTCCAGGAAATCCAGTCGGGCTCGCAAAGCATGTTCCTGATGGCCCTGACCGTGGCCTTTGTGTTCCTGCTGCTGGCCGCACTCTATGAGAGCTGGTCGATCCCGCTGTCGGTGATGCTGGTGGTGCCGCTGGGGGTGATCGGGTCGGTGCTTGCCGTGATGCTGCGCGGCATGGCGAGCGACGTGTATTTCACCGTGGGCCTCATCACCATTATCGGCCTTTCCGCCAAGAACGCGATCCTGATCATCGAGTTCGCCAAGGATAGCTGGGCCGAGGGCAAGCCGTTGCTGGAGGCCACGATCGAGGCGGCCCATCTGCGGTTCCGGCCGATCATCATGACCTCGCTGGCCTTTACCCTTGGCGTGGTGCCGCTGGCGATCGCCACGGGCGCCAGCTCCTCGAGCCAAAACGCCATCGGCACGACGGTGCTGGGCGGCATGATCGCCGCCACGCTGCTGGCAGTGCTGTTTGTGCCGGTGCTGTTCGTGTTCATCATGAAACTGGTGCGGGCCAAGCCCAAGCGCATCGGGGTTGATGAGCCCATTGCGCCAGCGGCGGCCAGCGCGCCGGCTGTTGCGGCCGAATAAGACAGGAAGGGGCAGGCAAGACCTGCCCCTTTGTTGTTGCGATGGGCTGCTAGGGCTGGTTGCGCAGCTCGCGGAAGGTGAGGGAAAACCGGGTTTGCTCCACGGGTGGAATGGAGTGCTCCCATTCGGTCCGGGCCGCGCCCGAGAGCAGATAGGCCGAGCCGGGCTCGGCGGTGATCGAGACGCGCTCCCATTTGGCGCCCGCCCTGCGCCGGAGCCTGAAGGTGCAGGCCGACAGCAACGATACCCCCACGATCGATCCGAAGACGGCCTTGTCCTTGTGCCAGCCGATGGGTGCACCCGGCCCATATTCGGTGACGAGAACCTGTTGCAGCCGGTCCGGCTCGATGCCGGCAAAGGCCGCCGCCTGATCGCGCAGCGGCAAAAGGAAAGGGGGAATAGGGTCAGTCCGCGCCAGCCGCTCGGTCGAGAAATCATAGCGCCAGCCAAAGGAAACCACCCGGCGCTTGCCCTCAAAGCCATGGAAGTCGAAGGCCTGGAACTGCAGTTGCCGCACCTGCCCGAGGACCTCCTCCTGCATGGCAGGCGGGATGGCCTCGGGGAAATAGCGGAAGCCCTCAGGGAGCATCGGCCCAGGCGAGCCGAAAAGGTCGGGTTGCGAGATCATGGGCGGAGGCTACCCGTAACGGCGGTGTGCGTCCATTGCAGCCACAATGAGGGCGGGCGAGCAAGCCCCGCGCCCAGCTCGCGGTGAAGGACCTCAACTGCTGGGGATCGAAGCTGGCGCCTCGGGGGTTCAGTACGCACGCTCTTGGCAGCAGCTGCGGAAGGCGAACCGAAAAGGGCTCCATCGATGTCGAGACAAGGCATTCAAAACATCAGCTTCGTGGCCTTGGTGGTCGCGATCACTGCAGCCTTTGTTTGGCTGCTCCTGCCCTATTACAGCGCCATTTTGTGGGCGGTGATCCTGGCCATCCTGTTTAATCCGCTGCAGCGGCGCTTGAGCGTTTGGTTCGGTGGCCGGCGCAGCCTTGCGGCCGTGGTCAGCGTACTGGCCTGTATATGCGTGGTTTTGATCCCGGCCAGCCTGGTCATTGCGTCCTTCTCGATTGAAGTCTCGTCCTTGATCCGGCGGCTCCAAGAAAGCGATTTTAGCCTCGCCGATGCCTTGGCGCAGGTACAAGCGGTTTTGCCTGATTTTGCCAACAAGGCCCTGGCCGACATGAATCTGGGCAATCTGCGCGAGATCCAGGACGGTGTGCTTTCAGCCCTTTCCAACACCGGCCAAACCATTGCAAGCGGCGCCCTTGGCATCGGGCAAGGCACGCTGCAGTTCGTTATTGGCCTGGCGATTATGCTTTACCTGTTGTTCTTTTTGTTCCGGGATGGCCGGTCCCTGGTGCTGATGATCCGCAACTCAGTTCCCCTTGACCGCACCCGGACCGACGACATTGCCGCCAAGTTCGTTTCGGTGGTCAAGGCGACGGTGCGGGGCAATGTGCTGATCGCCCTTGCCCAGGGTGGGATTGGTGGGGTTACGTTCTGGTTGCTTGGCATCGAAGCGCCGCTTCTTTGGGGCGTGGTGATGGCGGTGCTGTCGCTGCTGCCGGCGGTTGGCGCCTTTCTGGTTTGGGCGCCGTTTGCTGTTTATCTCGGCCTGACCGGCGAGATCACCAAGGCAATCATCCTCGTCCTTGTTGGTGCGCTGGTGATCAGCATGATCGACAACTTCCTGCGGCCCGTGCTTGTGGGCCGCGAAACCAGGCTGCCTGACTATGTGGTGCTGATTTCCACCATCGGGGGTTTGTCCTTGTTTGGGGCAAACGGCTTTGTGCTGGGGCCACTGGTTGCGGCGCTGTTTATGGCGGTGTGGTCGCAGTTCACCGATGATCGGCTGAGCGAGAGCAGCGAGGACACAGCCGAGACGGTTTGAGCGGTGGCGACATGGGCGACCCTGCCGGGGTTGCCGCCCTTAGCTACCGAGCTTGTGGAAGGAACGATCCCAATGGACCAGCGCGGCGGCGGGAGTGGTTGTGCTGGCGAGCACGCGGCCGATCACCAGCATATGGCGACCGAAACGCCGCGCAACAGCAGGACATTCTTGCCCTCGGCCTTACAGCCCGCCTGCAACGGCTGGGCCCCGTCCGGTTGCTGTTCCGGCTGGGCTATCGCGCCATGGCGACGGATAAACCCACTGCGCGCTTGCGGACGCTTACCTGCCGGGGTGTGCCTACCATGTCGATGATCTATGACCGGCAGCCCATTATTGACTCGTTCCGGAGGGTCACCCCTGACCTCCTGCTCGGTATGATGGATTGCCGGGGCTTTGAGCCGCTGTTTTTTGCGTTGCACCGGGACAAGGGCGGCAGGGTCGGGGCCCGGTAAAACCGGGGTTACCCCGTTACCTCCTCGATAGGCCACACCCCATGTGCAACTCGCGCAGGGTCAGGCGGAACTTGCACTCGAGCGGTCGTAGGTTGCTTCGAGTTCCATGGAGCTTGCTAAGTGCCTGACGTAATAGGGCACGCGCTCCGCGGCCATCGGCCTTGCCAACAAATATCCCTGAGCAACATCACAGCTGTTGGTGCGCAGGATGTCCCAGTGCTCAGTCGTTTCCACGCCTTCGGCAACGACCTTGATGCCAAGCGCATGGGCCAAGCCGATGACTGCCTTGACGATGGCCGTTGCGTTGGAATCCACGCCGAGATTTTTGACAAAGGACTGGTCGATCTTGAGCCAGCTCACCGGGAACTTGTTGAGATGGGTCAGGGACGCGTATCCGGTGCCGAAATCGTCCAGAGAAATGCTCACGCCGCCTTCCTGCAGACGCTGCAGGGAACGAGCGACGGTCCCCGAGTCGTCCTCGAGGAACACCGTTTCGGTCACTTCAATCTCAAAGAAACTCGCCGGAAGTCCAGCTGTCTGGAGCGATTTCAGAATGGTGGTCGCCAGGTCCATCCGGAAGAATTGTTGGGCCGAAACATTGATGGCGACGCTGCCAAAATCGATGCCTTGATCCCGCCAAAGCTTCATATCGGCAACGACCCGGTGCAGCATCCGCTTGCCCAAGGCGACCGAAAGCAGCGGATCGTCGAAGGCTTCCTTGATCAGGCCCGGTGGCTGGACGCCGTGGCGGGGCGAACTCCAGCGCAGCAGCGCTTCAAACCCGCACAACTCGCCGGTACTCAGCGAAACCTTGGGTTGATAAAAAGGGAAGACGGCGTCGCGCTCAAGCGCGTCTCGGGCGCATGACAGCGCCGACACACGCCGTTGGAGCCGGTGCCTGGCGGCTGGGTTGAAAAAAGCCAGGCGGTTGCCGCCGGAATTTTTCGCGTCATACAAAGCCATGTCGGCGTTCTTCATCAGCTCGGCCGGCTGCGGGTCGCTCTGGGGATACATTGCAATGCCGAAGCTGGCTTTGCATGACAGTTCGGCCCCCAGGTAGGAAACGGGCTCTGCCAGCACGTCCCGCATCCTCAAGGTCAACTCAGCCAGGGTAGTCTCGCTGACATCGGCGGTTTGCAGAACGGCAAATTCGTCCCCACCAATACGAGCCACGCATCCCGGAACAACGGCTTCAAGCCGTTTGGCGACGGTCGTGAGCAGAGCGTCGCCCGCGGCATGCCCAAGGGTGTCGTTGATGTCCTTGAAGTCGTCGAGATCAAGATAAACCACAGCCACGCTTCCGCCGTTGCGGACAGCAGCATCAAGGTCGCGGTCGAGGCGCTGCAGGAAATGCGCCCGGTTCGACAATCCAGTGAGGGCGTCGTGGTGGGCGAGATGGGCGATCCTGTCTCTCGCCGTCCTCACCTCGGTGATGTCCCGGAAGAATATCGACAGCCCGTCCCCATAGGGGCTGACATAGACCTCGAACCAGACATTGAGCCCTGGAACGAAGGTCTCGAATTCCGCCGGCTGTCTGATCTCGGCTACGGCTTGCAGGCGCTCGCGAAACTCGCTGTCGGGATCAAGCGTAAGCGCCTTCCACAGGGTTTGGCCGAGCCGCAAGTTTTCCGGTTTACCCGTGGCATTGAGCGCCCGCTGGTTGCGATAGGTCACGCGCCAGTTCTCGTCGACAACGACCACGCAGTTGCCGGTACTTTCAAGCAATGCTGCGAGACGTGCTTCGCTCTCCTTGAGTGCGCTGGCCGCAGCCTTGTAGGCCTGGACATCTTCGGCGGTACCATACCAGCGCACCACGTGACCTTCCGAGTCGCGCCGAGGGGCAGCCCGGACGCGGATCCAGGTGTGGTTGCCATCGCGGCGGCGGACGCGATACTCGATGTCGAGCGGTTGCCCTGAGGTTACTGCGGACTGCCAGGATGCCACCGCTGCGTCCACGTCGTCAGGGTGAAGTGCCCTGGACCAGCCTTTCCCCAGCGTTTCTTCGCGGGTCATGCCAATGAGTCTGGGCCAGCGGGGGCCGATTTCCAGCAGGTTGCCTTCAACGTCGGCGGTCCAGGGGATTTGCGGGCTCAGTTCAATCGCATGGCGGTAATGGTCCTCGCTTTCGCGCAGGGCAGCCTCGGCGATCACCCGGGCAGTGACGTCCTGGCAGATCCCCTTGACCTCGATGACCTCTCCGTTGGTGCCCAGGACAGGTTGGGTCCTGGACCACAAGTGCAGGAACTGACCGTCACCCAGAACAACCCGTGCCTGGGTGCTGTGCGGCTGCCGTTTGTCGATTGTTGCCCGCAGGTTCTCCCGGACGGCCTCCCGGTCATCGGGATGGATGCACTCCAAACTGCTTTGCAGCGTGACCTGGAACGTGGCGGGGTCACGTCCCAGCAGGTGAAAAACCTCCTCCGAGCAGGAGAACTTGCCGGTGTGAGGCTCCCAGGACCAAAAGCCCAGCTTGGCCATCCTTTGTGCTTCGGCAATTTCGGACAGCTCAGCGTTCAACTCAGTCGACATGGTCATCGCCTATAGGGGAGGTGCCGTTTCCAATCGGAGACTGCTGTCCCAGTAGGCTCCATGTACGAACAAAACGTACATATTATCGGTAATTTTGTTGATTGCCCGTGTCACCTTGTTGCTGTTTCACGTGAACAATTCAGGACCAACACTGCTGATACAGGTGCTGATGTCCGCAACAGGGAACCATGCCGGGAAGCCGCCGGACGGCTTGGGCCTATCAAGGAAGCAAGTATCCGGCAATCGAGTAGATTTGCTTGCCGGCGATTATGAGTGGTCAAACGGCACGGGCGTAATGAACCGGCTCCATCTGTGTGGAGGCCAGCATGTGCACGCGGTTTGTTTATCTGGGGGGAGACGATCAGGTCGTGACCGGACGCTCCATGGACTGGAAAACCGATATCGCCACCGATCTTTGGGCGTTCCCGCAGGCAATGCAGCGCTCGGGCCAGGCAGGGCCCAATTCGATCCAGTGGACCTCCCGCTATGGCAGCGTTGTCGCTTCGGCCCATGACAACTCGACTACGGACGGGATGAACGAGGCGGGCCTCGTTGCCAATCTGCTGTGGCTGGCCGAATCCACCTATCCCGATTATGACGGCACGCGGCCAGGCCTGACTATCGCCGCCTGGACGCAGTATGTGCTCGACAATTTTGCGTCGGTGCAGTTAGCGGTCGAGGCGCTGGCGCAAGAGCCCTTTGTCATCGTGACGGACAAAGTGCCGGGCGACGACAGGATGGCCACCCTGCACCTGGCCTTGTCGGATGCCAGTGGAGACAGCGCGATCATCGAATATGTCGGTGGCAAGCAGGTCATCCACCACAGCCGCGATTATCAGGTGATGACCAATTCACCGATCTTCGAAAAGCAGCTGGCGATGGAGGAATATTGGGAGCAGATCGGCGGCACCGTGTTTCTGCCCGGCACGAACCGGGCGTCGGACCGCTTCGCGCGCGCTTCCTTTTACGTGCAGGCCATTCCCAAGACCGACGATCCGGTGCAAACCATCGCGGCTGCCTTCAGCGTGATCCGCAATGTGTCGGTGCCCTTTGGCATCAGCACGCCCGATCAGCCCAATATTTCCTCGACGCGCTGGCGCACGGTTTCGGACCACAAGCGCAAGCGCTACTTCTTTGAATCGGCAATGACGCCCAATATCTTCTGGGTCGATATAGCCAAGCTCGATCTTTCAGCCAGTGGTAAGGTGATGAAGCTTGATCTGGGCCCCAACGAGATGAACATCTATTCGGACAGGGCCAACAATCAATTCCAGCCCGCCGAACCGTTTCAGTTCGCTGGCCTTCCCTAGCCCCTTGCGAGGGGGCTGGGTACAGGGCGCCTGATCAGTCTGCGGCCGGCGAGTCGATGACCCAGGTGACACCAAAGCGATCCATCGTCATGCCAAAGCCCGGTGACCATGGCTGCGGCTCGAAGGGCATGAGCGACGTTCCTCCCTCGGACAGCGCCATAAAGATGCGGCGGGCTTGCTCGACGGAATCGGCGGCAATGGTGACGCTGTAGCCGCTGCGGCCTGAAAAATCCTGCATGTCCTGGCCCATCAGAGCCTGATCGCCGATATCGATCCATGCATGCACGATCCGGTCAAGACGGTCCTCGGAGATGCCCGGCGCAAGTTCGGGCATGTCGCGGTGACTGATCATGGCGCGGATCTCGCCACCAAGAATGCTCGCATAGGCGGTGAAGGCTTCTCGGCAATTCCCGTCGAAATCAATGTTGGCAACGACTTTCATGGCATGTTCCTCCTTTCGGTGACGGCCTTAGCAAAGCCATCTGAACACGGATATGACTGTGCTGTCCGCGATGGTCTGCTCATGCAATCGATGACGAACGAGGCCGGCCAGTTACTACGGGCAAGGAACGGGATGCAGTTTCACTTGTTAGTGTGGGACCCCAAGGAGAATAATATGCAGTTGCCCCATGGCACGATTGTTGCCGTTGCTGACGGCGAAAAACTGAACCTGTTCCGGAACACAGGAGATGAAGGCCGCCTGCAGCTGGCCGCCGAGCCAAAGGCGTCCGTGGATGCAAGCGGCTCCGGCTCAGGTGGACATCAAAGCAGCTCGTCCAACCCAGACAACGGTCAGCAGGCAGAAGACGGATTTTCCGCTGGCGTTGTCGACGTGCTCAACGGCATGGCGCTGAGTGGCGCCGCCAAAAACATGGTTATTGTTGCGGCTCCCCGTTCCCTGGGCGAGTTCCGCAAGCGATACCACAAGTCCCTGTCAGCCATCCTGCTCGGCGAGCTCGACAAGGACCTGACCGGACACAGTCTGGCAGAAGTAGAAGCGGCTGTGGGCGCTCACTAGACCCCAGGACGCCTGGTTCAGCTTCGGCATTAATCGTTGGCGGGCGAGCCGAAGTTGGACGGAGTGGCGGGAGCGGAGTTCTTTGAGGCTCCTGAAGGGGTGCGTGCCGAGGTGCGCGCCCCATGTGCTCGCCGTCAACGCCGGGCTCGTTGCCCGATTGGCTTAGGGTGAAAATGCAACGGCCGGGCGGACGCTGCAGACGAGTTTTTCCATTGAGTGTATCCATGGAGCAGGTCCACAAGCTCCTCCGGAGCTAGCGGCCGACGTCGAGGACCTCAACTCTGCCGATTGGTCATGGAGTCTCATGCCCCTTCAGAACCGCGTTACGCCCTATGGTGAAATCGTCGATGATCCATCAAGGGGTGCTTTGATGGGAAACCGTGGAATACTGCACAAGGACGGCAGGGAACTCGGGACTGCACGATGGCGTCACCCCAATTGGGTCACCTGTGTGCTTTGCTTTGGCACTCGGCGCCGTCAGCTGATGGCCCCCGACAGCTATACCGAGCTCTTTTTCCTGGATGAGGCGACCGCCTTGTCGGCCGGGCATCGACCTTGTGCGCAATGCCGCAACAAAGACTATAAGCGCTTCCTTGCAGCTTGGGCGAAGGGGCATGGCCTTGACCAGCCGCCTACCGCAAAGGAACTGGACGCCAAACTCCATGCCGAACGGGTTTCGCCCAAGCGGCAAAAGCTTACACGCAGGGCGCCGGCTGCGTCACTGCCGCAAGGAACAATGATAACCCTCGAGGGGCAGCCGTTCCTGATCTGGGGTGCCGGAATGAAATCCTGGTCTTTTCTGGGCTACGGCGACACCCAAAGCCTGCCTCGCGACAACGTCGAGGTCTTGACGCCATGGGGGACCGTGCTTGCCTTGGCCGCTGGGTTTGTTCCCATGGTTGATGAGAGCGCCGGTCACAGAGGGGACGAGCTTGGCAGCAGTCCTCCCCGAGACTGGGGAGACGACGAGTTTGCGGGCAAGCAAGGTCACCCTCCTGGCCGGTTTTGACGAGCCGATCTCATTCTGCCGGGATTTCGGGCCTGGACCGGAACGGCCCCAGATACGCAGGCGGACTGGCTTGCTTGGACCAGCCACCCCGGGGTGTCGGTCAGTTCTTGTTTGCGCGCCAATCACGCAGGCGATCGACGCCGGCGAGGATGGTTTGCGGCGTCTTGGCAAAGCACAGGCGCAAGAGGCCGCTGGAGCGGCCGTCGCCGCGAAAGGCGGATAGCGGGATGGCGGCAACGCCGGCTTCCCGCACCAGCCGTTGCGCAAAGGCGGCATCGTCCCTGGCGGGATCATAGGCCGAAATATCGATGTTGAGGAAATAGGTGCCCTGAGCATCCAGCACGCTGAAACCGGCTTGCCGGAGCGATCCTGCCATCAGGTCGCGCCGCTGCTGCAGCTTGCTACGCAATCCGTCGAAATAGTCGGCGTCCAATCGCAGGCCGTATGCGACGGCTGTTTGCAAAGCGGGCGGGGTGGTGAAGGTCAGGTATTGATGGGCGTTGGCAATGGGGCCGAGCAGGCGAGCATCGGCGGTGACATAGCCGACCTTCCAGCCGGTGACGGAAAACGACTTGCCGGCCGAGCCGATGCGCACGCAACGCGCACGGGCCTCGGGCAGGCTCATCAGGGGAATGTGCGGGCGGCCATCAAAGGTCAGGTGCTCGTAGACCTCGTCACAGATCGCAACCAAATCGTGCCGGTTGATCAGCTCGCTGATGAATTGGAGGTCATCGAGCCCCATGAGGTGGCCAGTCGGGTTCATCGGCGTGTTGAGCACAATGGCGCGGGTTTTGGCGGTTATGGCGGCTTCAAGCGCCTCGCGCGGCAAGGTCCAGTGCGGCGCTTCGAGGGTGACCGGCACCACATTGGCGCCGGCGCGCTGCACCAGCGGGCGGTAGGAGTCATAGGCCGGCTCCAGGAGGATCACTTCGTCACCCGGGTTGAGCAGCGCAAGAAAGGCGGCGGCGAGGGCCTCGGTGGCGCCTGAAGTGACGATCACCTCGGTTTGCCAATCTACCTCGAGCCCGAAGTGGCGCTGAGCGTTCTCGGCCACGGCCTGGCGCAGCGCCGGGAGCCCCCGCATGGGCGGGTATTGGTGCGGGCCGGCCAGCATGGCCTGGGCGGCGGCCTCGACCACCTCGCGCGGCTCCAGGTCTTCGGGAAAGCCTTGCCCGAGATTGATCGCGTCATGCTCGGCCGCTAGGCGCGACATGGTCTCGAAAATGGAGACGCCGAGTTGGGAGAAGACTTCGTTCATGAACGGGATCCGGATGCCGGGTGCGGCGGCTGTTAAGGGGCGCTACGCACCCCTGCCATGGACCCCGGCTTGGTCGCAAGGGGAAGAGGCCGTCGCCGAGCAAGCCCGGCGACAGCCCTTTGTTCGGCTTACCAGCTCGCCAGGACGGCGCCGTTGAAGGTGGTGTCGACGAACTCTTTAATCTCATCGGAGTGGTAGGCTTCAACCAGCGCCTTGACCCATTCGGCGTCCTTGTCCTCGCTGCGGACAGCAATGATGTTGACGTAAGGGCCCTTGGGGCTTTCGCGCAGGATGGCGCCGTTCACTGGATCAAGCCCGGCCTGTTCGGCATAGTTGGTGTTGATGCCGGCCGCATCGACGTCGGGCAGGGTCCGGGGCAGTTGGGCGGCGTCGATCTCGAGGATTTCGAGGTTCTTGGGATTGTCGACGATGTCAGCGACGCTTGCTGCGGTACCGACGCCGTCCTTGAGCTTGATCACCCCGTTTTCCTGCAGCAGCAGCAGCACGCGGCCGCCATTGGTGGGATCGTTGGGAATGGCGATCGAGCCGCCTTCGGGCAAATCCTCGATGGAGTCGATCTTTTCGGAATAGATGCCGATGGGGAAGTTCACGGTGGTGGCGACCGAGACGATGTCGTAGCCCCGATCCTTGATCTGGTTGTCCAGATAGGGCTGGTGCTGGAACGAATTGGCATCCAGTTCACCCGAGGCCAGGGCCTCGTTGGGCACGACGTAGTCGGAGAACTCGGTGATCTCGAGTTCAATGCCCTTGGGAGCCAGCACTTCCTGAACTGCTTCGAGGATCTGGGCGTGCGGCCCCGGCGTGACGCCGATCTTGTAGGTTTCGGCAAAGGCTGGCGCAGCTGCAAGCGTCAGGGCAAGCGCCAGGGCAGGCAGGAAGGTCTTGGTCATAGAGGCATCCTTGTTGAAAGTCAGAAGCGGGCGCGCTTGTCGAGGCGGCGCGCGAGGAAGTCGCCAAGGCTTTGCACGCCCTGGACGAGAACGATGAGCACCAGCACCACGACGAGCATGACGTCGGGCATGAAGCGCTGGTAGCCAAAGCGAATGCCGAGATCCCCGAGGCCGCCACCCCCCACAGCCCCGACCATGGCCGAGTAGCCGATCAGGCTGACCACCGTCAGCGTCAGGGCCGAAACAATGGCGGGCAGCGCCTCGGGCAGCAGCACCTTTTGCACGATCTGAAGCGGGGTCGCGCCCATGGCGCGGGCGGCCTCGATCAAGCCTTGGTCCACGCCGCGAATGGCCGCTTCGATGACGCGGGCAATAAAGGGCGCGGCAGCAATGGTCAGCGGCACGATGGCGGCGCTGGTGCCGATGGAGGTGCCGGCAATCAGCCGTGTCAGGGGAACGATAGCGACCACGAGGATGATGAACGGGGTGGAACGGGCCGCATTGACCACAAGGCCGATCGCGTTGTTGATCGCGGGGGCGGCAAAGAGTTCGCCACGCCGGCTGGTGGCGAGAAACACCCCGAGCGGCAGGCCGATCAGCGTGCCGATCAGCCCCGCCACGCCGACCATGTAAAGGGTCTGGCGAATCGAGGACAACAGCAGCTTGAGGATCTGGGGGGAAAACACTTCAGGCCACATAGCCAAGCACCTCCACATCCAGACCCAGCTTTTGCGCCGCCTCGCTCAGCGCCGCGACCTGGGTGGGAACGGCCGGGACTCCCACGATCAAGGTGCCAAAGGGTTGCCCCGCGATGTGATCGACCTTGGCCTGGATGATCCCCAGATCCAGATCGAGTTGCCGGGTCAATACGGACAGAAAGGGCTGTGCCGCGTCGCCACCGGTAAAGGTCAGGCGCACCAGCGCCTGCGACGCGCCCGCGGGATCTGAGGCCAGCTTGCTAGCGAGATGGGCCGGCAGTTCGGTGCCCGTGAGACTGGCGACAAAGTTGCGCGTTGTTGGGTGCCTTGGCCGGGTAAAGAGGTCAAAGGTCGACCTTTCCTCCACGATCCGGCCGCCATCGATCACCGCCACTCGGTCCGTGACAGACTTGATGACCGACATTTCATGGGTGATCAGCAGCACGGTCAGGGACAGTTCGGCATTGACGCGGCGCAGCAGCGCCAGGATTTGTTCGGTGGTTTCGGGGTCGAGCGCCGAGGTCGCTTCGTCGGACAGCAGCACTTTGGGGTTGGTGGCGAGGGCGCGGGCAATGCCGACGCGCTGCTTTTGGCCGCCCGACAGTTCGGCGGGATAGCGCTGCGCCTTGTCGGCCAGCCCGACAAGGTCGAGCAGGGGCGTGATCCGCGCCTTGATCTGGGATGAGGGGAGGCCAGCAATCTCGAGGGGCAGCGCAATATTGTCATAGGCGGTGCGGCGCGCCAGCAGGTTGAAATGCTGGAAGATCATGCCGATGGAGCGGCGCTGCTCGCGCAGGGCATGTTCGGGCAGGGCGGAAATCTCGACACCATCCACCACGACCCGGCCACTGCTTGGCCGTTCGAGCCCATTGACCAGCCGGATCAATGTCGATTTGCCGGCCCCCGAGCGCCCGATAACGCCCAAGATGGAGCCTTTGGGAACATCAAGCGTAATGGCTTCCAAGGCACTGACGGCGCCCCCGCCGGAGCGCGCCGGATAGGTCTTTTCGACGTCCCGCAGCGCGATAAGGGGCGGTGCGTTGTCAGTCGCCGTTGGAGCGGGAATGGGATGTAGATGAAGGTTCACTGGGTATCCTGGTAATCAGGGCGTAGATTGGCGACTCGGCACCTCAGAGTCGAGCCAAGGCTTGCTTTGCATCGAGCCGGCAGGAAAACTTCGTTGGCACCACGCCCTAATTCTTAGTTCGGCATTCCTGCGGCTATGTCCAGCTCTGGTGCATATAGCGCTGGGCAGGCTTGTGCCAACCAGAGTTTGCCCCCGTGCTTGCATAACCACGGTGCCGCAGGCGATCACGCCGGCGGAATGCGTCGGCCTAACTGGGTATCAAAGGCGGTTTGCGGAGCCTAATCGATGGCTAAAGCTGAGCCAGCCTGGATGGACTTCATGCCGGGTCTGCTGCTCGGCCGAACGGCGCAGAATGCGGTCCGCCACCTTTGGGACAGCGTAGGAAGTTCGGAACCCCAACCTTGCCGTGTGGGTTTGGACAAGCACCGGCGATACCAGCAGTTGACAGCGGAGCATTTCGGTCGCCTGGCTGATCGCGTTCCTTGTTCCGCTCCTTGGGACAGCAACGGCTTAACCGACCAATCCGCTAGCGCAGCTTGAAGAAAGAGGGGTGCGAAGGTCACTTCGCACCGCCATTGCTTGTGCTGGGGAGTTGCACCCGACCTGAATTCGACCTTTCATGATGGAGAAGATTATGGCCAAAACGGCATTGGTGGTTGGCGCAAGCGGTATCGTGGGAAGCGCGACAACCGCTCTGCTGGTTTCGGAGGGTTGGACAGTCTACGGGCTGGCCCGGCGTCCCCTTGCACAGGCGGGGGTTACACCCGTTACTGCGGATCTGCAGGACGCCGGAGGGACGGCGGCAACCTTGAAAGACCTCAAAGTGGATGCGGTTTTCATCACCACGTGGCTGCGCCAAGACAGCGAGGCGGAGAATATCCGCGTCAATTCAGCCATGGTGCGCAATCTGCTGGACGGATTGCGGTCAAGCAACAGTACCCGCCATGTGGCGCTCGTCACCGGGCTCAAGCACTATCTTGGCCCTTTTGAGTCGTATGGCAAAGGTGTGCTGCCACAAACCCCGTTCCGGGAAGATCAAGGCAGGCTGGACGTCGCTAATTTTTATTATGCACAGGAAGATGAAGTGTTTGCCGCCGCCGCGCGCGACGGCTTCACCTGGAGCGTTCATCGCCCGCATACCGTCATCGGCAAAGCTGTCGGTAATGCCATGAACATGGGAACGACCCTGGCTGTTTACGCCTCGCTCTACCGCGAACTCGGACGTCCTTTCCGCTTCCCGGGATCAGCGGCGCAATGGAACGGACTGACGGACATGACGGATGCGCGCCAGCTCGCGCACCAGCTGCTGTGGGCCGCAACCACCCCGGCCGCCGCCAATCAGGCGTTCAACATTGTCAATGGTGACGTGTTCCGGTGGAGCTGGATGTGGGCTCGGATTGCTGAGTGGTTCGGCCTAGAGCCCGCGCCGTTCGACGGCACAGTGTTGACGCTGGAGCAGCAGATGCAAGGCGACGCCCCCATCTGGAAGCAGCTTGCCGAGCGCCACGGCTTGGTCGAGCCGGAGCTTTCGCGCCTGGCTTCACCCTGGCATACCGACGCTGATTTGGGGCGCCCGATCGAGGTCGTCACCGACATGGGCAAGAGCCGCAGTTTGGGCTTTACCCGCTATCAGCCAACCGATCAGGCCTTTTATGACCTGTTCACCCAGTTGCGCGCTGATCGCCTGATCCCATAGGTGGCACCGGACCAATTTGCTGTTTTGGGGTCAGCCAAGGAGCAGAAGCATGTCTCCCCACCTGCTCTCGACCCTGAACTGATGCATGAAGCGCTTGCCGAGCCGGGCATGCTTACCGCAGGGCAAGGATTGTGGCCTAGCGCGAGCTCCCGGCGACTGCCGGACATTTCGGTCGAGAGGCATCTTGCGCCGGCCGATCAGCGCAGGAAATGAGCGACCCGGAAGGGCCACAGTCCCTGGTGCTGAAAATGGATACTGGGGCTAATTCTACGGGGTACGCAAATGGGGTACGTGTTGGGGTACGCGACTGATTTTGCGGGGCCGCTACTCCCTGAAGTTGCAGGGCTTTCATGCGTCGCCGGAAAATGGTGGAGCTGAGCGGGCGCGCTCGAGGCAAGGATTTTCCTAGTTGTTCTTTAACTAGATGCCCGTTTTCCGGACGCTTGCGGGTACCCTATTGGGGTACGTACAGGGGTACGCGAGAGGCATTATCATGGCCCGCACCGCCGCAGGCGACAAGCGATTTCTGGAACTCCATCACGGCAAGTACCGCGTCGTCATGACGGTACCCAAGGCCCTGCGTAAGGCCATGGGAACGACCAAGCTCAAGCGCCAGCTCGGCACCGACAGCCTGGCTGTCGCAAACGAGACGAAGTGGGCGGTCGTCAAAGACCTCAAGGAGGAAATCCTCGCTTTCGAGCGCCAGACCTTCGGAGCGGGTCGCGCCGACCGGCAAGCCGTCCTGCAGCAGGCTGCGGAATTGGCGAAGACGCTGTCCGACTACGGTCCCGAAGAACGCGGCAGCCTTGCGCGCCCTATCATCGAGGACACGGTCCAAGGCATCCTGGGCAAGCCTGTGGGCTATCGGGAGGTCTCGCCATGGATGGTTCGTACAGGCGAGGCCGGCGATGCCGGAACGCGCATTCCGGTCTACGATCCCCACCGTGAGCGCCTGGCGGACGATTTCGTCAACGTGGCAATGAACGGCGGCCTTCCCATCGCCAATGCCGACGCCGCCTACAAGGAGAAGCGCCTCAGGGTTTCCCCGCGCACCGCAGACGACCATGACCGGGCACTCCGGATGCTGGCGGCCTTCTGCATCCGCCAAGGATTGGGCGACGACGCGGCCAAGGTCGACGAGTACGTGGTAGCCGATTTCGTTGCGCACCTGGAGAACGAACATGGCATGGCGGCGCGTACGATCAAGAAGTACGTGTCCCGGCTCAAACTCTATTTCGACTACCTGAAATCCTTGCGGCAGATCACCGCCAATCCTTGGAAGGAGGCGGTGGTCTATATGCCCACGGCCAAGAACAACGAGTTGGAGCGCCCGTTCACCGAGCAGGAGGTCGTCACGCTGCTGACGGGCAAATGCAAGCAGGCATTGCGCGACGTGATGATGATGGGTGCGCTCACCGGCGCGCGCCTCGATGCCGTGGTCGACCTTAAAGCGGGGGACGTCATCGACAACAAGGCGTTCCGCTTCAAACCGCAGAAGCGCGAAAAGGGCGAACGCTACGTGCCGATCCATTCGGATCTGATGGAAATCGTAGCGCGCCGGACCAAAGGCAAGGGGCGGGGAGACGACCTCTTTCCGGAATATCCGCGGGATCCCGACAAGCCCAAGGTGGAGCGGAGCTTCCGCGCCAGCAAGCATTTCACCACCTATAGGCGCTCTCTGGGGGTCGATGACATGGTGGCCGGCAAGCGGCGGTCCCGCGTGAACTTCCACTCCTTCCGGCGCTGGTTCATCACCAAGGCCGAGCGTAGCGGATCGCCGGAGCCACTGATCGCGGCGATCGTGGGCCATACCCGCAAGGGGATGACGCTCGGTCACTATTCCGAAGGACCGGAGATGATCGCGGCACGGGAGGCGGTGGAGAGGATCAAGCTGCCGCCGCTTGATGGTTCACCAGTCATCCAGCCGGAGGCGATCACGCCGCGGTCATGAACTCTACGAGCTCCGAAAAAAGCTCATCCGACCGACCGGTCGGGTCGCTGATCCGGAAAATGCTCGTTCCCTCCGAGATTCCGTAAGGAAGCAGCGACGCAGAAGCCGCCGAACCCGAAAACCAGCTATATGCCGGCCGCTAACGACCCCATTCCTACCATTCCAGAAAGGCTCTACGGTGGAGAGAAGCGGACTTTCGAACAGGCCAAGATGACGCGCAACTCGAAACAGAAAATCGCCCTACTAGCATTTGTTCTCTGTCCAGCAACCATGATGTCTGCCTCAGGTTCAGAGGCAGACCTGTATGATGAGCTCAGCCAACATCTGACAACGGTGGCGGTTAAGCGCGGGCATGGCCTTCTTCCAGACGTCTCAGCCGAGGTTTGCCCCTTGGTAACCAGCGAGAACCTCGAGCTTCTACGCAACGCCCGCCCAGCGGATGTGAAGCTTAATGTCGGTTTAGCGCACGCAACGGGTTTCCCTCCTGGCACCACTCACTGGATCGTCAGAGGTCATTGGCTAGATATTTGGGAGCGAATGTCTCTCGCCATCAACCTAAACGATGCTGGGTTTTGTCAGGCATTTGCCGGTCCCCTGACCGTGGAAGAGCCCAATTTTGATTTTAATCGCGAGGGTATTTAAGGCCTCTGCGGAACGTCAGACTAACTTCATCTGGCTCCCAAACCGGACAGTCTCCTACCCACCCAAAGGGGCGGTCCGGAGCCGAGCCGGAATGCCGCTCTCATCGCCGCAGGCGCTTGGCTGCGGCACCGTCGTCGCAAATGTGCAAGCGAACCTCCACCAGCTTGCTTCCAGCAAACAGAAACTGCTCGGCCAAATGGATTGTCCCGGCAGAACCGACCAGACCTGCGCGAATGGTGGCGAACACGATATCCCCATCACCGTACACTCCAAGCAGCTCAAAGCGCTCGAAGTCATAGAACGCCCGCACCGCGGGATAGAACTTCTGAAACTCACCTAATCCCCGATATGTCCCCCCGAAGGGCAGGGACGCTGGTTCATGCATGATCAGGTCATCGTCGAAACGATCGGGGTAGTCCTCGAGGCGCCTCTTTGAACTGATCATTTCCTGGATGAACGCCTTGTTCTCGTCGGTTAAGCTCATATGGCAGCACTCCCGATTTCCGCCATCTCTGGCCGCTGTGTCGGCAAACTGTGTGATGCGGCGGGCACGAACAAGTACGCACAAGTTTGGCTGCGAGTACCATTCTTGAAAGTAATGCGATGCGCTGGAAGCGGTCTGAGCAGAGAACGGGATGCCCGATAGAGGCAACCCTTTCCGTTGTGGGCGGGGTGTGGAAGCCACTGATTTTCTATGCACTGCTGAGCGGACGACGTCGCTTTGGCGCACTTCACCATCTGGTCCCCGGATCGACACCGAGGATGCTGACGCTGCAGCTGCGAGAGTTGGAGCAGGACGGAGTCGTCGTCAGGACCGTCTTCGCCGAAGTTCCTTCCAGGGTCGAATACGAACTAAGCCCGCTGGGCCATTCCCTGGAGCCCGTCCTCGCCGGGCTGCATGAATGGGGGATCCTGTATCGTCGGCAACTGCAACCCCCGGAGGAGTAGCATCCATTTGCCAGGACCTGGCCGCCCGTTGTGCGGCTGGTCGGCGTATTGGGCTCGTGTGGGCACAGCAATGAGCTGTACCAGCGCCGCCGACAGTGACAGGAAAGTGCGTCTGAGCATTATGCCCTCCTCTTGCCTGATGAACGACTATCCGTGTCGTGAGCTGACCATGCGCGCCATGACGCCGGCGAAGCGAGGGTCAGCGTCCTGCCCGGTCCATGCACGGCGGCGAACAGCAAGCCGGCCATGAATGTGAGATGGTTGATGAAAAACCCCACCTGCATCGGGTTCCCCTGCCAAGAGGGGGCCCGTAGAATGCAAAGCCGAGGAACAGAACATAAAGGCCTGCCAACGCCGCCGCCTCCCGGAAAAAGGCACCTGTCAAGAAACCGAGGACAAGACCAAGCTGACGAGCAGGGCTTTTCCAAGCAGGGACAAAAATGGAGTGCAGAGCAGAGACTTCCGCCTGTGCTAGCGCACGTCTCACAAGGCCCGAGTATGCCGGGCCTTCTCATAGAGCGGCAGCTTCTGAAACGTGGCCCCCGGAATCTGCCAGTCCGCTACCCACCCCGACTTTGCCGTTAGTATGGTCTGTCGACGATGGCAGCTTTCTGGAAAGCTAAGACGTGGGTAGCGCGACCATGCGTTGGAGCGTGCTCCTGCTCGGGCCGATCCAGAGTGATGATAGCGTGGCGGGGCGCCTGAGCTTTGGCGCCATCACGAGTTGCGCAAGTTGCGCTCCACGCTTTGCAGGTGTTGGCGCATGACGGCAGCAGCGCGGCTGGTATCGCGATCGGCGATGGCGTCGACGAGTTGCTGATGCTCTACAAAGCTGTGGTGATCGCGGGCGGGGCGGTCTGGGCCCCGCAATCGGCCCCAGGTTACTTCGCGTCGCACGGCATTGAGCGTATCGAGAAGCCCAAGTAGCAGACTGTTTTGAGTCGACTCGCCGATCAAGCGATGCAGGCGATTGTCCCATAACTCGTATTGTCGCCACGACGCGGCCTCAAGGGTGCGGGCAATGCAGTTGCGCATCTCGGCAACTTGCGCTGGCGTCGCATTAAGCGCGGCGGCCCGGGCGATTTCAGGTTCAAACACGCTGCGGGCGCCCATTACCTCGATCGGGTTGCTGCGCTTCGCCATCGCCGACACATCCGCGAAGTTGTCGAAGGGGCGGCTGCCCCAAAAGGTGCCCTTGCCAACCTGGCGCCAGATGTGACCCTCGGCCTGCAGCACGGCAAGGCCTTTGCGCAAGGCGGACCGCCCTACACCGAGGGCTTCGGCTAGCTCTCGCTCGGGTGGCAGGCGCCGGTCCCCCGATAACTCGGTTTCGGCAAGAAGCGCTCTGAGCCTCTCGCACACCTCCGCCGCCCCCTTGCCGATCCCTACCTTGCCGGTTGTGGGTTCCAGCGATCTGTTCCCAGTGCACCGCATTTATCATCGTTTTACCCCCACAAGGACCCGACATCGGCTGAATTCCTCCATGAGACACGTAGCAAGCCCGCGATCGAGAGCCTAATCTCCAGGCCGGTCCGAACGAGGCGACAATGTCGATCCTGTCATCTCTGCCTTAACTGCCGGTGCTGCTGCAGCTCAATCGCCACTTACGCCGCGTGCCTTTTGGAGGAACACTGATACCTGCGTTAACAGCTCGGGAGCATCGAATTCGGGGGTGGCGTGACCAGCATTTTCGACCAGCCGGAGCTGGATTTGCTCCTTGCCCGCAATCCTTGAAATCCGGTGGGCCAGCATGACTGAATGCTGGACCGGCACAATGGGGTCGCCCGGCGCATGGAGCAAAAAACTCGGCGGACAATGGGCGGTGACCCAAGTCTCTGGATTCGCGGCAATGACCATTCCCGGCACCGCCGACGGCGCCCCGCCCAACAGCCTGCCTTCGGGGCTCTGCGCCTCGTCATGGTCAGGCTCGCCGGCGCAGGTCTGGTGCAGGTAAAGGTCCATATCATCCAGTTTGGTCGGCCCGTAAAAGCTCACCAGCGCCTGGGTAGCGGAGGACGTGGCGTCGTTGCCCATCGAGAGGTCGTCAAACAGGGGAACGCCGTTAGTCATCGCGGCAAGAGCCGCTAGGTGACCACCTGCGGAGCAGCCCCAAATGGCAAAGAATGATCGGTCCAGACGATAGGGACCGGCGTTTGCCCGCAAATGCCGAATGGCTGCCTTGACGTCGTAGATCTGCGCCGGGAAGAAAGCTTCGCCTGAAAGTCGGTAGTTGATGGAAGCGATCGCAAAGCCATGGTCGCGCAAAGTCAGGGGCGCTGACACTTGGACATCTGACTTGTCGCACATCATCCACGCGCCGCCGTGGACGAATACGATCAGCGGCCAGCCGCCCGTCGGCGCGCTGCCGTCGGGCAGGTAGAGATCTAGCTTCTGGAAAGCGCTCGCATTCGCGTAGGCAATATCCATTTGTCGATTGGTGATGTGGGCTACATCCGCAGGCGGGAGGACAAATATTCCCTTTTCGTTATCAGGAGAATTGGGGTCGGGCATGGCTCAGGCTCCGCAATCTATCTTGTTGTTGTGTGGCGACAGCACCAATGTTCGGCAAGGCTCGATCTCGGCAGGGCGCGTACCCGCGCCCTATGCCGTTCGCCTATTGCGAGACCCGGCATTCATTAGTTCGAGCAAGGCAGGTGCAGTCAGGTCGGGCCCCGACAGCTCGCCGCAAATCGCACCGCGGTAGAAGACGAGGACGCGGTCGCACCCTTGGGCCAATTCTTCGAGGTCGGTAGAAAGATAGAGGGAGATTGTCCCCCGTGAGGCTGCTGCGCGCAGCAGAGCGTTTATCTCCTGGCGCGCGCCGATATCGACCCCCCGCGTCGGGTCGTCGAGCAGCAAGATGGTTGGATGAGAATCCATCCACTTGGCCAGGACCACCTTCTGCTGGTTCCCGCCCGACAGCGACCCAGCGCTCAGATGAACAGACGAAGTCCGCACCCCAAGCTCGCGTGCCAAGGCGGCGGCACGGTCCTGGAGCAATCTGCTATTCAGGAGCAGTCCGTCGCGGGCCATGCCGATCGACTGGACCTGGACAACATTCTCCCAGATCGGCTTGTCGAGCATCAGGCCCAGCTTGCGCCTATCGCCCGAGACATAGGCAACGCCACGATCAATGGCCTGCCGGAAGGACTGCGGCTTCGGGTGCCCGCCTGGCAGCTTTATGTCACCGCTGGTGATCTGGGTGAGCCCGGCAATTGTCGCCAATATCTGTTCTGGACCCGAACCGGCCAGTCCTGCCAGGCCGACAATCTCTCCCGCCGTGACCCGAAAACTAACATTCTTCAGACCACCCCGCGTGGTCAGGTCGGAAACGACAAGCGCTGGCGCATTGTGCGGCGCGCCGTTTCTTGGCACAGCACTGTGAGCGGGGGGGCTGGCCTTGGGTGTTGCCTCCTTGCCTGCCGTTTCCATCTTATCGCGGCCAAGCATCGTGGCGACGATAGTGTCAATAGTCAGGTCGACGAGCTTCCCACCGGCCAGAATGACGTGACCGTCACGCAGGATGGTCACCTCGTCACACAGGTTCATCACCTCTTCGAGGATGTGGGACACATAAACCACCGCGACGTGACGCTCGCGCAGAACACGAAGCACCTGGAGCAGCCTATCACTTGCCCCGGTTTCCAGTGCCGAGGTCGGCTCGTCGAGCAACACGACCCGGGGCTTGGAGACGAGCGCCTTGCCGATTTCGACCAGCTGCCTTTCGGCGAGCGAAAGGTCGGCGACCAGGGTATGAATTGGGCGCTCGAACCCCAATTCATCAAGAACCGGAATCGCCAGGTCACGCATCTTCGCACGATCTATGAAGGGGCCCCGACAGGGTTCGCGCATCGGGAAAAGATTGCTGAGAATGTCGAGATGCGGGAACAGACTGAGTTCCTGCGCAACCACGGCGACGCCGCTTGATACGGCGTCGGCCGTGCTGGTGAACTTCACTGCGCTTCCGTTGAGGTGCAAGGTACCCGCGTCGGGACGGATGGCACCGGTCATGATCTTGACCAGTGTCGATTTGCCGGCACCGTTCTCCCCAAGCAGAGCATGAACGCTGCCCGGCTTGACGGAGAAGTCGGCCCCATGGAGAGCGACGACGCCCCCATAGGTCTTGCGGATGCCTTTTGCCTCAAGCGCAATCATGTTCAACTGTCTCCGAGGATCATTGCGGCGGCCACGGACCCACGATGTACTTGTCCGTATTGGCAAGGATGTCATTGCCGACGGGTGCCAGAGCGGCGGCGACGCTGGCTTCGCTCTTCTGACGGGCAATGATCTCGTCGACGTTCTCGGCGCTCACCAATTCGCCCGGCACCAGCAGGAGCCCCTGGATCAGGTCTTCTCCGCTCAGTGCTGCATTGGCCAGTGCGCGGGTGGCGATATAGCCGCTGAGCCAGTGTCCCGGCGACATGATATAGTCTACCGCACCACTCTGGACCGCCTGCAGGTTGCCGGCCTCAAGATCGAATCCACCCGAGGGCAGGTCGAAATCGGCGCGCTGAGCAAGTAGACCCCATGCCGTCGCATCCTGCGCGCTGGGCGCAAGCACCGCCACGGCATCCGGATTGTTGTTCAGCAACCCCTGCCAGGCCGCATAGACCTCGGCTGAGGAGGCACTCACGCCATTGGTCGCAATCGGTCCTACGATCGTCAGATCTGGCCGCAGTTCCGTGATCTTGTCGATCATGCCTTGGGCGCGCATGTCGAGCGGAGGCACACCCACGCCGGTATTACCAATAATTACAGTACCCTTGGCGTCCGCCGGTACGAGCGCGAGCACCTTCTCGGCAAGTTGGGCGCCAATGCCCACATTATCGGCCGTGATGAATAGGCCAATGCCGGACCCATCAGGTGGCGGCGCATCGATGGCCACCATGGGGATGCCGGAACTGACCGCGTCCGTCGCCGGTCGCGTGACCGGCCCGGGGACCAGGCTCTGCAGCACGATGCCGTCAACCTGGGTCTGTGCGATTGGGCCGAACAGAGCCGACTGCCGCTGCGGATCACCCGTGTCCGGAGCAGCCGTCAATACGTTGATTACGGGATCGAGCCGGCCAACCGCCCGGCCGCCATTAGCCATCTGAACGAAGGCATCGGTCTTGGTTTCCCAATAGACGAAGCCGAGTTCAACCTGCTTGTCCTGAGCGAGCACTGCTCCGCTGGTGGCCATCGCCAGAGCCAGGCTCCCCGCCATGATGGTGGCTCGCCCAGCCGAGGCCCTCGTGATGCTCCTTGAGACTTGATTGTATGTCATTCCAACTCCTCCCTTTCCTTACCAGATGTGACGGCCGCCAGATCTTATGCCGGCAGACCGCGATGCTTCGTGTCGTACTGGTTACTAGCGTGCGATAGCGCGCCGTCGTTGCCGTTGAACCAGGCCGTCCACCGACACCGCGCCTAGGATGACGGCCCCAGTCGCGAACTGGGCCCAGGTCGCCGGGATCTGGAAATAGACGAGGCCGATAGACACCGCGGTCAGCAGGATTGCCCCAATCATCGCGCCAAAGACCGTGGCCTTGCCGCCCGCCAGCGGCGTACCGCCGATCACCGCGCCGGCGACGGCGAACAACTCAATGCCGCCGCCGCTTTGCGGGTCGCCAACGGTGAAAAATGTAAGGGCAATGATGCCCGCGATGCCCGCCATCAGCGCGGCAAGGACGAAGCCTATGGTCTTGGTGGTGCGGATGGGAATGCCGGAAAAGGCGGCCGCGTCCTCATTGGAGCCGATCTGGCGCAAACGGTAGCCGAAGGGCGTGCTGCGCATCACCACCGTGAGGACAATGCAGGCCGCGACCAGGAAAAGCACCGAGACGGGAATTCCGGCTAACTTGCCGCCGCCTAAAACCTCAAACAGCGGGTCTGACATGGGCAGGCCAGTCACCTGGGTACCGTTGGCGAGGGCCAGCGCCAAGCCGCGCAACATCCAGCCCATGGCCAGGGTGCCGATCAAAGACGGAATGCCGATAACCTGGCTGGTAAAGGCGTTGATCAGGCCGACGAGCATGGCCACCAAAAGCGATACGCCCACCGCCAGCCAGGGGTTTAGCCCGGCCCGCATCAACAGGGCTGCGACGATGCCCGTGAGGATGTAGTTGCCACCCACGGATAGATCGATTTCGTTCTGAGGGATAAGAAAAACTAGGCCGGCGGCGATCAGGGCCGCATAGACCGAACTTTGGACGACGTTGACCAGCTGGCCGGGCGCCAGAAAATTCGGATGAAAGAACCCGACGATCGCCACCACGGCCACCAGGGCGAATACGGCGCTGGACCAATCGGCCGTTGCCAAGCGCTGGATCGACCATGGTTGCCGCGCCGCCAGTTTGACCCGGATGCTCGACTGTTCCTGTGGCTCGACGGCCATGTATCCTCCTTGAGCCGCTGCACGCCATGTTGCCAGAAGCGGTAGCGTCCTCCGCCCGAGCGCCCGTATACCTCACCGAGTGCCCAGCGCGCGCTTGCCTGCGCCATAGTGTTCTGCGATCTTAACCGTCACTTTTAGTTCCATATGGAACCAAACAGCAGCACAGAAGCACAGTCAATCTATATTGTGATCCAAATGAAACATTATGAACTGAGCAAGAACGAGCAGCTGATCTTGCGTCTTCTCCGCGTTCAGGGCGCCCAGACCGCCTCGGATCTTGCCCGCAAGAGCGGTCTGGGGAAGGCGACGATTTCGCGGGTGGTGGCTCGGCTGCGCGAGGGCGGGATTGTAGAGGATTTCGGTCTGGCTTTGCAGAAGGGCGGGCGGGGTCGTGCCGGAACGCCGCTACATATTCG
Organism: Devosia sp. Z6_126; assembly: GCF_058133495.1. Taxonomy (NCBI): domain Bacteria; kingdom Pseudomonadati; phylum Pseudomonadota; class Alphaproteobacteria; order Hyphomicrobiales; family Devosiaceae; genus Devosia; species Devosia sp. Z6_126. The sequence continues at coordinate 1,095,405 of NZ_JBYUNO010000001.1, forward strand.
TTTGGAAAGCGAGCTATACCTAGGGCTGCACCTGCGTTCCAATGGGATCGAGGCGGTACTGACCAATGTTGCCCGCGAAGTATTGCATCACGGGAGCTTCGATACGAGCTATCCCCCAGACCGGCAGGCCCGGTTGGCGCTGTTGGTCGATGCCTGCCATGAGACGATCGAGAACGCGGGTCGAAGCCGGTCGCGCCTCTGCGGCGTCGGCATCGCCTTACCTGCCCCCGTGCACCCCGTCACCCAGGAAATCGGTTATTCCGTCCGCACTCCCCAATGGCAGGGCGCGGGTTTCGCCGATGAAATCGCCGGTATGCTGGGCGTCCCTGTCGTTGTGGAAAATGACTCAAATTGCGCGGCAATGTTCGAGATTGCAGTGAGCAATCAACAGCACGGCAAGAGCTTTGCCTATATCCACCTTGATCGTGGCGTCGGCGGCGCGCTGGTTCTCAATGGTGCCGTCTGGCGCGGTTCGACCGGCAGGGCGGGTAATTTTGGCCATATGCCCTACGACCCGGAGGGGGACTTCTGCCGGTGCGGTGGACGCGGCTGTTACGAGAAATATGTCTCACTACCTGCACTATTGGCTCGAGTGGAGCCCGTCTGTGGCACCATCGACTTCCGGCAACTGCTCAGCCGACTCAAGCAGGGTGACCACGCCGTATCCCGGGTGGTGGAGGAAACCGGGCTCATTCTTGGCACGCTAATGGCCAGTCTATCGCGCTCGATTGATCCGCCTGCCTTTGTGCTCGGGGGGAGACTGGCCGAAGCGGGCAGCCCTCTGCTGGATGCGGCTCGGACGAGATTAAGCTCTCTCAATAGGTCTGCAGGCAGCGTTCACTGCAGCTCTGTGGCCCCCGAGCAGGCCTCCAAAACCACCGCAATCGGGGCCGCAACAATGCTCCTACAAGGCGACCTGCAGTAAGTTACACTTCCAACAGCATTTCAGTCGGCTCCTTCTCTTCACGCCGTGCGGTACACCGTCGCTGACCGACTTCCGCCGCTCGTTGGAGGGACTCTGGAACCGCAAGTCTGCAGCAGGCGCTAACAAGGTCGGCGGTCTCTTGAGGGCGTTAGTTCCCATTCTGCTAAGCTCTGGCAGAGAAGGCAAAGCATCATTGTGGATACTCAAATTTCTCTTGATAGTTGCTCTATTTGATTTTCGCGCGGAAAAACTAGGCCATCAAATAGTTTACGGGCCGTGCGTATATTGCCAGCTCCAAGAACGACGTTGCCGGCGCCCATCTCCAGGAAGACTTCAACGGCGCCAGTCGGGTGTTCTACTTGGAAACGGCCGTCTGCAGGAGTTGTCGCTAGAGGCCGGGATACACTCCCCTCCAGCAGGCAGGAAGTGGCGACTGTCACTGCTGCAAACACGCCTATGCCAGCATGAACCCGGTGTGGGATAAGGCTACGAGTATTGATCGCCCCACCCGCCGCCGGTGCTGAAACAAGGGTCATCTTCGGAACCGACGCCTCTTTGACGTCGCCGAGGTTCATCAAGGGACCCGCCGCTAAGCGGATAGCCTCCAGCCTTGCCTTGAGTAACGTATTGGACTCGAGCTCTTGGCGGGTTTCTGTGCCCGTCAGCCCGAAGTCTGCCGCTCGCATGATCACGCATGGCATGCCGTTGTCGATGAGCGTGCACTCGGTTCCTTCAACGACATCGAGAGGTCGGCCGGTGGGGAGAAGGTCTCCGCACATCGAGCCGGCGATGTTCTGGAACATTAGCGGTACGGCGGCGTGCGAGCCGGGGACCCCGTCGATCGTTGCTGCGCCCCGGTAGGCAACCCGGCCTGCAGGTGTGGCTATATTGGCGACAGCAATTTCGCCAGAATTGAGCATGTGGATACGCACTCGGGTCATATCCCCCGAGACGGTGACCAAACCCCGCTCGATCGCTGCAGGGCCGACAGCTGCAAGAATATTCCCGCATCCCTGTGCATCCGATACTACAGCCTGGTCAACGAACACTTGCAGAAACAGGTAGTCGACGTCAGCGTCAGGACGGCTCGATGGCGAGAGGACGGCCACTTTGGAGGTCAACGGGTCCGCCCCACCGATGCCATCGATCTGGCGCGGATCTGGACTGCCCATAATGCGCAGGAGCAGTCCGTCGCGGGCTGCGGGGTCGCGGGGCAGGTCCGAAGCAAGGAAGTATGCCCCCTTAGAGGTGCCGCCTCGCATCCAAAGGCATGGAATACCCTCCTCAGACATATTTAAGCCCTTTGCCAGCGAGGCTGTCTCGCATGCCGTAGATGTCGAGCCCCAGTTCACCGGCGGCCAGGCGCTGGCGCTTGCTATCCTCGTTGACCAAGCGCTTGTTGGCAGCAGCGAGCACCGCGTCGGCTTCTTCGCGGCGGACGACGACGACACCATCATCATCGGCGACCACAACATCGCCGGCTTCTATATACGCACCCGCGCACACAACCGGCACGTTTACCGAACCCGGACTTTCCTTGACCGTACCTTGGGCAGAGATCGCCTTAGACCAAACTGGAAAGCCCATGCGCGTCAAATCGCGTATGTCGCGCACGCCGGCGTCGATGATCAGGCCGCAACAGCCACGCGCCATCGCTGATGTGGCAAGAAGATCGCCAAAATAGCCGTTGTCGCATGGAGAAGTAGGCGCGAGCACCAGTAGATCGCCGCTCTTAAGCTGCTCAATGGCCACATGCAGCATCCAGTTGTCGCCCGGAGGCGCCGAGATTGTAACCGCGGATCCGGCAATCTGAGCACCAGAATAGATTGGGCGCATATAGCTGGCGAGCATACCCTTGCGGCCCTGGGCCTCGTGCACTGTTGCAACCCCCGCAGCAGCCAGTCCCGCAACAGTTTTAGCCGACGGGCGGGTGATATTCTGAATGACGATAGCCATGGTCAGTGTCCTTTCTGCGACACAGGTGGCGTGCCATGCGTGTGGAAGGTTTCAATGGTCTTTAGGCCCCAAGCCTGGCCCTTCTTGCGTTCCGCTTCAGTCCAGACCACAGGCTCCCAATCAGGTGCCAGGATGAGACGAGCGCCGGAGTTTGCCAGTTCCACTCGGTTGCCCGCCGGCTCCCAGATGTACAGAAAGAACGTGCCCTGGATGGCGTGTTTGTGCGGACCGGTTTCGATAAAAATGCCGTTCTCGAGAAATATGTCGGCGGCGCGTAAAATGTCCTCACGGGTATCTGTGGCATAGGTCACGTGGTGGAACCGTCCGTGACCACCGCCATGTTCTTCAGTGCAGGCTAGATCGTAGGTCTTGTTGTTGACGGTGAACCAGCAGCCGCCGGTCCGGCCATTGTCCAACTGGATCATCTCGGTCACCCGGCTGCCGAGGCAGGTCTGCATAAAACGGCGGAACTCGTTAACATCGGCAGCAAGCAGGTTGAGATGGTCCAGCCGGCGGGGGCTGGCGCCCCGTCCATGGTAGCGCTGTGCCAGGTTCTTGAGCTTTGGGCGCTCTTGCTCGAGCGGGACATAGCGCACGCTGTCCCAATAGACTTCGAATATGTGACCAAAGGAGTCCTCAAAGCGGAAAGCCCTCCCATGACCGAGGTCTCCCTCCACCCAGCCCAGAACCTTGAAGTCGCTGGCCTCAACCGCGGCGACCCTACGCAATAGCGCCGCTTCCGAACTAGCGCGGTAGGCGATATGACCGACACCTGTAGTGTGATGGCGTGTAAGCTTAAGGGTGTGGAACTCGTAGTCGTCCCAGGCCCGCAGATAGGCGCAGTTCTCATCCTGTGCTGAAACAGAGAGCCCATATACGTGGGTGAAGAACTGCAGGCTCTCCTCGTATTTGTCACTGTAGAGTTCAACATGCGCAAGATGCGCGATATCAAAGCAGGGCTCCATCAAAGTTCATCCACGGTACGAGGGAAGACGGACTGATACCCTTCGGCATATTGGGCTGCCCGTCCACCCGATTGACCGCCGGAATTGCGCTGAAAGTGGTTGGCGCGATTCTGTGCGACCCGGGTATAGAACTCCCAGAGATGTTCCTGGCCTTCCATGCATTCGATAGCGGCACGCTTCTTGTCCCAGACTTCGGTGATGTCCAGAAACACGTCTGGCTTCCAGCCCATCTGCTCGGTCTGATGCGGCTCGAAGAGGTAAAGCTGAGGCGCCCCGAGCACCTTGTCGCCCGGCTTGTGGCCCCAGGCCTGCGCGATCATGCGGGTTTCGAGGGTTACCTGCGTCGCATACATGTGATCGGTGTTGTAGGGGTCATATAGAGAATGGCTCAGCATAAACGCGGGCTGTACCCCTCGGATCACGTCGACGAGGCGGAACTTGTCGTCATCGCTCAGGCGTAGCGGGTAGTCACCAAGATCGAAGCTGACGAGGTCGTGCACTCCAAGGGCCACAGCAGCGCGCTCTGCTTCATTCCGGCGGGCAAATTTGACGCCCTCCAGCGTCGTCCCTGCCTGTTTCCAAAGCTTGGCCGATTCGCCACGTTCCCCAAAGGAAAGGCAAACGACGGTAACCTCGTAACCTTTTGCTGCGTGCAACGCGATCGCACCCCCGCAGCGCCAAACGAAGTCAGCTGCATGCGCACTGATTACAAGTGCAGATTTGCGGTCGCTCACAATTGCCTCCAAGCCGGGATGAACTGCCTTTGTCTCGGGCTTTTCCCTGCCAAATCCAAATCCAAAGAGTAGCAAATCGATAAGGCCGGGCTATAGTGGCGTTGGCTCATCATCTTGAGCGGCGTTCCGAGCCAAGTATAAGCCCACGTTATCAGGCCGGTGCCGTTCGGATTTGTGCGGGCAAGAAAACGCGTGTTTGCTGATGGCCCGAAGGGGGTAATTATGGTCACAGTTGCAGTGGTTGGGTTTGGGGAGGCGGGGCAGGCCTTTACTCGGGGCTGGCAACTCGGCCCCTCCCGGGTGCGAGTCTATGACATCAAAACGCGCGACCCGGCCTACGCCGCAGACATATTGGACGCATACGGGCGCTGCTCGGTTCAAGGCGGGTCAGAGCCGGATGCGGTTTTAAAGGGAGCGGAAACCATATTTTGCCTGGTTCCCACGGACCAGGCCGCTTTGGCCGCCGAGGAGTTGGGACGTCACCTAGACCGCGGGGCTCTGTGGATCGATGGCTCTTCAAGCGCACCAAGCACAAAACGGGCGGCGGCCGACAAGATTACCGGCTGGGGGGCGCGTTATGTTGATATGGCAATCATGGCCCCAGTGCTGCCGAAGCTGCATCGCACTCCAGTTCTGCTGTCCGGCGAGGCCGCAAACGAAGCCGCTGGACGACTGCAGACCTTGGGCATGGATGCGACGGTGGTGGGTAGTGATATCGGCCATGCATCCTCAGTGAAGATGCTACGCTCCATAATGATTAAGGGCATGGAGGCGCTCACCGCCGAATGCTTTCTCGCCGCTCGCAAAGCGGGCGTCGAGCACCTGGTGCTGGAGTCGCTGACCAAGTCTGGCGAGATCGCCGATTGGCGCGAGCGCACATCCTACAATCTTAAAAGAATGCTTGAACACGGCGCCCGTCGTGCGGCCGAAATGCGCGAGGTCGCTGTAACATTGCAGGACATGGAGATGCCCCACTGGATGGCTTCGGCGACGGCGCAGTGGCAGGATCTGCTGGGCGGGCTTGAAAATCCAGGTGCCCATGATTTCGAGCGCATCGTCGACGAGTTGCTGGCTAACATGAAGTGAGGGCAAACCTTCGTCATCTCCGCGCCTTTCTGGCCGTTGCAGACCACGGATCGATAACTAGGGCCGCCGAGCTTTGTTTTGTATCCCAGCCCGCGGTTACGCAGACTATTCGCAAGCTTGAATTACTGGCTGGCATGCCATTGTTCTTGCGTACCCAGCAGGGCCTGTTCGTAACAAAGGCGGGTGAAGTACTGGCGGCGCGGGTTCGTCGAGCCTTTGGTATGCTTGATCCTGCGCTAGACGAGCTGTCTTCACGGATCACATCAACTGCTACGGCAGCACAGCTCGTGGCCTTGGTCGCGGTGGTGGAAACTCAGAATTTCACCTTGGCCGCCCGCCGCTTGCATCTGGCTCAGCCAACAGTTCATCGGGCCGTCACTGATCTCGAGCAAGGAGCAGGCCGCCGATTGTTCGAGCGCACCGCGCAGGGGATGGTAGCCACCCGAGTTGCCGAAGCCCTGGCACGCGCTGCTCAGCTGGCGTTTGCCGAATTGGACCAAGGAGAGGCTGATCTGGCCGATCTGCTTGGCAAGGAAGTGGGGCGGATTGTGATCGGCGCAATGCCCTTGTCCAGGGCCTATATTCTTGCGCGCGCCATCGCACGATTTCGGAAGCGGTGGCCGACGCTGCCGATAAGGGCTGTTGAAGGTCCCTATGACGATCTGATAGCCGGATTACGACGGGGCGAAGTGGACTTCCTAGTTGGAGCATTGAGGCAGCCGGCCCCCATCGGTGACATCGTTCAGGAAGAACTTTTCGAGGACGAGTTGGTGGTTGTCTGCGGCACGCATCACCCGCTGCTACAGGCAAGTGACCGTGCACTCGAAAAGCTCGCCGCGTTTCCGTGGATTGTTGCCCCGGCCAGCACGCCGACGCGACAGCAGTTCGAGCGTATATTCGAGAAACTAGGTACGCCAGGCCCGAAAAGTCTTGTCGAGACGGGATCGATGGTTCTGATGCGCGAGCTGCTGACGATTTCCAACCACTTGGGCTTCATCTCTGGACTGCAGATTGAGTCAGACCTGAAACTTGGCGCAGTCGCACGCCTCCCGGTCCGGATTGAGGGTACCGCACGACCCATCGGGCTGAGCATGCGTGAAGGGTGGCTGCCAACACGGGCCCAGCGAGAGTTCATTGAGGACCTTAGGGCCGCCGTCGCCCTATAGTTGCGGACTATTTCGGCGTTCCCAGCAAAAAACCGTCAAGTGGAGGCGTGCTGTCTCGCCATGCATCGAAGGCCCGCTCTCGGCTCGCGCTACTACCTGCTTCATTGCTGCTGGATGAATGACCGGAACGGACACTAGGCCGCGTGCCACCTGGGTCTCTGAAGCGGACGGTTGTCGCCGCGGTGTTCCCGAGCGAGATGGTGCTGCTATCTGCGGTATAGCCTTCACTTATGGGGAGGCGCAGCCTTATGAATTGCTCGCCATAGAATTTGTGAGCACTGTTACCAAGGCCGGCCGGTAACAGCGAACGGCGTAATAGCACCTCAAACTATGAACAAGCTCTATGTAAGGCGGTCTACGTTGGACGGGCAAATCGAGCAGGACTATAATTCCGTTTATCTTAGCCGGGTCTTCCTCGACGCTAGAACGCACTACTCGTTCCAGCAGCGAGACGTTCCTGATGCGCTGCTGCGGGAGATATACAACATCGCCAAATATGCCCCGACCAGCGGCAATGGCAACCCGATGCGTGTGGTGTTTGTCAAGTCAGCGGCGGGTAAGGAACGCCTGTTGCGCGGTGTTAAGCCGGGCAACGTCGTCAAGGTGGAATCGGCCCCGGTAACTGCCGTTCTCGGTTTCGATAGGGCGTTCTACGAGCACTTCGACCTGCTGGCGCCTCATGCATTGGACAAGCAGGCAGGCTATATCAACGATCCGGATCTAGCCTACCGAGCGGCATTCCGGAACGGAACACTGCAGGGTGCCTACTTGATTTTGGCTGCCCGTGCATGCGGGCTCGACTGCGGCCCAATGTCCGGGTTCTTCCACGACATCGTGGACGAGGAATTCTTTCCCGATGGGCGGGTGAAGTCCAACTTCCTGATAAACCTCGGATATGGCGACATGAGCAAATTGCGCCCGCGCGGCGCCCGGTTCCTGTTCGAACAGGTTTGCCAGATCGTCTAGCGGCAACGTAATTCGGAGACAAGTACATGAACGAGATGCATAGCCCTGTGCTCAGCGATGGGATGGGAGCCGCCAAGGCGGTTTTCCCCGCCAACCGATCGCTGTTTGTGGCTGGGGCCTGGCGTAATTCAACTTCGAAACGGGTGATTGAAGTTAGTAACCCAGCCACGGGGGACTCGCTCGGAAACGTGCCCGACGCCAGCGTCGAGGACGTCGACAATGCAGTTCGGGAAGCGGCTGCGGCATACCAGCGTTGGCGCAGGGTGCCGCCAGCTGACCGTGCCAAGCTGCTGCGCCGAATTGCCGTTATCATCAGGCAGAACGCAGACGACCTAGCCCTCTTGGATGCCATCGACGGCGGCATGCCAGTGCATGAGGCGATGCGAGACGTGCAGAATGCGGCCGCGCAGTTTGAGTTCTTCGCCGGCCTCGTAACCGAGATGAAGGGCGGGTCAGTTCCCATGGGTCCGGACTCCGTGAACTTCTCGGTGCGTGAGCCTCGAGGCGTGGTGGGACGAATTATTCCGTTCAATCATCCCTTCATGTTCGCCGCAGCCAAGTCTGCCGCGCCCTTAGCGGCTGGCAACACTGTGATCGTGAAGCCGCCTGAGCAGGCCCCGCTCAGTGCGCTGCGCTTTGCTGAACTCATTGCGGATGTATTGCCGCCGGGTTGTTTCAGTGTAGTGACCGGCGGTCGCGACACGGGTGCTGCGCTCTCAACGCATCCGGAAGTCGCGATGATTTCACTGATTGGTAGTGTCGCTGCAGGACGGGCCGTTATGCGCGCTGCATCGAACAGCCTCAAGCCGGTTCTGCTTGAACTAGGTGGCAAAAACGCCCTTATCGCCATGCCTGACGCCGATCCCGAAGAAGTCGCTTCCGCTATGGTCGCGGGCATGAACTTCACTTGGTGCGGACAGTCATGCGGGTCGACTAGCCGCGCCTTTTTGCATGAAGCAATCCACGACGAAGTAGTTCGCATTGCCAAGCAAAAGATTGCTGCATTCACCCCCGGAGATCCCACCGATCCGGCCACCACCATGGGGGCGATGATAACTGCCGAGCACATGCAGCGGTCGCTTGACTTTATCGCGTCAGCGCACAGCGAAGGCGCGATCCTTGCTTGTGGCGGCTCGCGCCCGAGCGACCCTGCACTGGCCGGCGGAAACTTCCTCCAACCCACCATGTTCACCGGTGTCACGCAGGCAATGCGCCTGGCGTCCGAGGAGGTGTTTGGGCCCGTGCTCGCCGTTCTTCAATGGTCCGACGAGGCGGCCATGTTAGCGGACGTCAATCGCTTGGAATATGGCCTCACCTGCTCCATCTGGACGAACGACGTTCGTCATGCCCACCGTCTCGCAGCGGATGTGCAGGCCGGTTACGTCTGGATCAACGAAGTATCCCGCCACCTGCTGGGCACGCCCTTCGGAGGCTACAAGCAATCAGGGGTGGGTCGTGAGGAGTGTATAGAAGAGCTAATCAGCTACACCCAAGAAAAGCATATCCACGTCAATCTAAAACGACCCGCGCGATAGGGTGAATTTATCAAACAACAACTAAGTGGGAGGAAATTATATGAACGTGTTGCATCGCAGGTTGATTAGCGGGAGTGGCGTGGCGGTTATGGCCCTGGCACTGATGTCTGGCGTGGCCTTGGGGCAGGGCGCCTATCCGGATCGGCAAGTTACCATCGTAGTCGGATTTGCCGCAGGCGGCTTCGCCGACTCCTACACGCGTATCTTGGGGGAGGAACTTGCCAAGCGCTGGGGGGTGCCTGTGGTGATCGAAAACACGGCGGGTGCAGGCGGTAACACTGCCGCTTCATTCGTGCGCAGCCAGGAAGCGGATGGCTATACTATTTTAGCCACTACCACTGCTATCGCTATAAACCAGTCGTTGTATGACAATCTCGACTACACGACGGAGGATTTCAAGGCGGTGGCGGTTCCGGCTTCTTCCCCTGAGTCCATCGCCGTCCATCCGTCTAAACCGGGCACGCTGCAGGCGTTCCTGGACGAGTTCAAGGATCGCGAGTTCACCTTCGCTACGGCCGGTGTAGGGTCTGGATCCCACATTGCGACCGAATACTTCTTCAAAGTGTTGGCAGGCGCCAAGCCAGTGCATGTCCCATTCCGCGGCGGTGCTCTTTCGGTTCAGGCGGCGTTGGGCAATCAGGTTGACGTGGTTGCCTCGTCCTTCGGAGTGACACCTCAAGTTGTTGAAGGCGCGCTTGTAGGGCTCGCAGTAGCCAGCAAGGACCGGAACCCGATGATGGCGGATGTGCCCACCTACACAGAGTCGGGCTTCCCTTACGAAGCAGAGTCCTGGGTGGGGTTCTTTGTTCCCTCAGACGTGCCGGATGACGTGGCAGAAACGCTCAACACCGCGATCAACGACATCCAGGCCGATCCAGCCATGACAGAACGCCTGTCCGGCCTTGGTTTTGTTCTTCATGCCCGTGATGCTGTCGAAGCGCAGACCTATGTTGGCGAGGAAGTCAAGAAATGGGCAGCCATGGTCGAGGCTATCGGCGTTACTGTCGAGTAAGGCCCTCTGTTTGGGACGGACATCAGTCCGTCCCATAATCTCAGGAAGTTCAATGAGCTTAGCCCAAATTAGAGGACCCCGTAATTTCGTCGGGGGCTTGTGCATTGCTGCGTTTTCGGCGGTTGCCCTTGTAGCGCTTGGCAATCTGCAAATGGGATCAATGCTCATGATCGGGCCGGCGATGATCCCGCGCACGGTGGCCATAATGATCGGAATGGGTGGGCTTGCTCTGATGGCCGCAGGGCTGCTGCGTGACGGAGCTAGTCTCGATCGCTGGCAAATGCGCGGTCCCTTATTGATGACGGCGGCGGTGCTGATCTTCGCAGCCACTATCCGCATGCCCGGATTTCTGATTGGAGCGCCGCTCTCCATCATCGTCGCGGGCTACAGTTCGCCCGAGAACAAGCTCAGAGAGCTAATTCTTTTCGCCGTGCTGATGACGATCTTCTGCATCCTGCTCTTCAAGGTGCTTCTGGGTCAGCCCTTGGTGGTCCTGTATGTCCCCGGCACGTCCATAAGGATTTAGTTTTGTTTGACGTATTCGGAAATCTGGGGCTGGGCTTCAGTGTCGCCGCCTCCATGCAGAACCTGCTGCTGTGCCTCGTGGGTTGCCTCGTGGGCACGCTCATCGGGGTTCTGCCTGGTATTGGCCCCATAGCCACCATCTCTATCCTTTTACCGCTGACCTACGGGCTCGAGCCTACTTCCGCTCTGATCATGCTGGCCGGCATTTATTACGGTGCTCAGTATGGCGGCTCCACGGCGTCGATCCTCCTCAATATCCCTGGCGAGTCCAGCGCCGTGGTCGCCGCACTCGATGGCCATGCCATGGCGCGCGACGGTCGGGCCGGCGTGGCGCTTGGCATTGCCGCCATTGGATCATTTTTCGCGGGTTCGTTTGCGACACTGCTTATGTCCACGATCGCGGTGCCTCTCGCTGCTGTCGCCCTCATTTTCGGCCCTGCAGAGTACTTTTCGCTGATGGTGATGGGGCTCGCCTTTGCGATTCTTCTCGCCCGCGGATCCGTGTTCAAGGCAATTCTTATGGTGCTATGCGGGCTTCTGCTCTCAACGATCGGACCGGACCTCACAACAGGGCAACTGCGCATGACATTTGGCCTGCCCTGGCTCTCTGACGGCATCGAGATTGCGCTGCTTGGTATGGGCCTGTTTGGGATCGCCGAAGTTTATCGCAGCCTGGAGCATGGCGAGGTGCGGACGCGCCACGTGGCCAAGATCGGCCGGCTCATGCCAAACTGGTCCGAATTGCGCCAGTCGGCCCCTTCAATCTGCCGGGGCACGGCACTCGGATCCATTCTTGGGCTTCTGCCAGGCAATGGCGCGGTGCTGGCGCCCTTTGCTTCCTACGCTATTGAAAAACGCATTTCCAAGACTCCGGCCCGTTTTGGGAAAGGCGCGATCGAGGGGTTGGCCGGCCCGGAAAGCGCTAACAATGCCGGGGCGCAGACCTCGTTTGTGCCGCTGCTCACGCTCGGCATTCCGCCCAACGCTGTCATGGCAGTAATGGTGGGTGCCATGATGGTGCATGGCATCGTGCCCGGCCCGCAGATCATTACCCGAACTCCAGACCTGTTCTGGGGTTTGATCGCTTCGATGTGGATCGGCAACTTGATGCTGCTGGTGATCAACCTCCCGGCTGTGGGTCTATGGGTCAAGTTGTTGCAGGTGCCGTACCGCTTCATGTTCATCGGCATTTTGCTTTTCTGCTGCATCGGCGTTTATTCTATCCGCCGGGAGCCGATGGATCTCGTTGTCCTCGCAGCGCTCGCCATGGTGGGCTACGGCCTCGTAAAGCTGGATTTTGAACCCGCACCCTTGACCTTGGGCTTTGTGCTCGGTCGGATGATGGAAGAAAATCTCCGGCAGGCGCTGATCATCTCGCGTGGTAATGCCCTCACCTTTGTTGAGCGGCCCTTGAGCGCTACCTTTTTGGTGCTGGCCGTCGCCATGCTCGCGATCGGCATCCTCCCTTCCATCTCGCGCCGCCGCGAGGAAGTATTCACGGAATAAGGGCCTGCCTTCCTGCTCCAAACCCCGTTTTAGTGGAAAGTCAAAACGATGAACATCCGTGCCGAAGCTCCTGACCTGGGTCCCCCCGAATGGGGCAGTGACGTCATTGCCGACGTGGTGGCGGCTCTGGGTTACCGCTACATCGCCCTCGTGCCAGGCTCGAGTTTCCGCGGGTTTCAGGACAGTCTGGTCAATCGCCTTGGGGCCCATGGACCCACAATGCTCGTCTGTCTGCATGAAGAACACGCTGTCTCCATCGCCGATGGATTTTCACGCGTGGCCCACGAGCCCATGGCGGTGGCCTTGCATGCCAATGTAGGGCTGATGCATGCCTCAATGACGATTTTCAACGCCTGGTGCGATCGGCGGCCCATGCTGATTATCGGCGCCACCGGTCCGGTGGACGCCAGCAAGCGCCGGCCCTGGATCGACTGGATCCACACATCCAAGGATCAGGGCGCATTGGTGCGCCATTTCGTGAAGTGGGATGATCAGCCGGCCTCGGCTTCTGCCGCTGTGGAGGCGGTCGTACGGGCAGACATGATCACCCGCACCGCCCCATCGGCTCCTGTCTATATATGCCTCGATGTGGAAATGCAGGAAAGCAGGATCCAGCCTAGCGCAACCATTCCAGCGCTTTCGAGGTACGCCTTGCCGGAGGCGCCGGTTGCATCTGCGTCAACCTTGCAGCACATCAGCGAAGAACTCGTCACCGCTCAGAACCCCGTTTTCCTATTCGGGCGCGGTTCGCGCACGCAAGAGGCTTGGGACAATCGAGTGCGCCTCGCCGAGAGCCATGGTGCAACCGTGCTAACCACCTTGCACAATGCTTCCGTGTTTCCAACGGAGCACGAGTTGCACATGTTGGCGCCAGTCGGCGAGCGGCCGGCGACAACAGAAGCCGCTGTGCTGGAAGGCGCCGACCTAATCGTGTCGTTTGACTGGCACGATCTTGGTGGCTTTCTCCACTCACGCCTGAGCCGTGGGTTCGTAGGCGGCAAGGTCATTCATTGTTCGCTCGATGAGACTTTGTCCAACGGCTGGAGCATGGACCATCAGCAGTTGGCCCCGGCGGACATCCGCGTGCTGTCACACCCCGATGCGCTCGTCGCGCAGCTGCTGCCCCTGAGCCGGGAGCGACTCGCCGACCGCCCGAGCCAGCGAGGTCACTGGACGCGAGAGGCACCGGCGGGCCCGGAAGCTGGGGCGCCATTCAACTCGGAGCAGATGGCTTTCACGCTGATGCAGTTCGCCCAGGACCGCAATGTGACCTTTGCGCGGTTGCCCTTCGGGTGGCCGCGCTCTGCTAGCCGCTTCCGCTCGCCTTTGGACTTTCTGGGCAAGGACGGCGGAGGTGCCGTGGGCACCGGGCCGGGCCACACCATTGGCGCGGCATTGGCCCTTCAGGGCAGCGGCCGGTTGCCCGTCGGCGTGATGGGTGATGGCGATTTCCTGATGGGCGGCAATGCCCTTTGGACGGCATCAAACCAGAATATCCCCATGTTAATCGTGGTCGCCAATAACCGATCTTACTTCAACGATGAGGTTCACCAGGAGCGAGTTGCACGGCAACGAGGCCGCTCCGTCGAGAACAAGCACATCGGCCAGCGGTTGACCGAACCCTGTGTCGATATAATCGCGATGGCCGCCTCTCAAGGCTTTCAGGGAAGAGCCTCGGTTCGCAACGTGGATGACCTCCGGGCGGAACTTCTCCATGGCGAGGAGATCGTTGCCAATGGTGGCCGGTTCATCATCGATGCGCAGATCGAACCTGGCTACTCGGATCGGTAGAGGCCCATGAAACTCACTGTTGCTTGCGGCGCCTATGACCGCACGTGGCCCCTTATCGCCTCCCTCGTGACGGTGCCGGGTTATCCATTGGACTGGAAGCTCTATCCGACGGAAGAAATATTCCTGCGGGGCATGATACACGGCGAGTTCGACATAGCTGAAATGTCTCTGAGCACCTATTTGTTGCAGCAATCTCGAGGCGAATGCCGGTACCGGGCGCTGCCGGTATTCGTGTCCAAAAAGTTTAGGCACGGTTCGATCTACATCCGCTCGAACAGTGGCATTGATCGCCCAGAACAACTGCGCGGCGCTCGCATTGGCCTTCCCGAGTACCAATTGACCGGCAATGTCTGGGCGCGCGGCATGCTGTCGGACGAGTACGGCGTGGCCGCCAGCGACGTGCACTGGCACATCGGCGGGGTCGATGAGCCCGGGCGCGACGAGAAGGTGCCCGTCGTTCTGCCAACAGAGTTTTCCGTGAGCCGACTGGGCGCTGACGAAACCTTGTGGAATTTGTTGTGCGATGACCGCATTGACGGGATAATTGCGCCTCGTGCGCCAGCCGGCTTTACGGCCGGCGACCCTCGCATCCGGCGCCTCTTCAGCAATACCGTGCACGCCGAGCAGGCCTACTTCAAGAAAACCGGCCTGTTTCCCATCATGCACGTCCTGGGTGTTAAAAACGAGCTGGTGGACAGTGAGCCACTTTTGCCCGCGGCTTTGGTTGCTGCTTTCGACGCTTCACTGAAAATGGCCGGGCACAATCTCAAGCAAAGCAATGTTGATACAACGATGCTGCCTTGGCTAGCGGAAGGTTTACATCAGACGGTAACGCTGATGGGGGAGGATTATTGGCGCTACGGTCTCAGGAACAACCACAAGGAATTGTCGGCAATTCTTCGTTACGTTGTAGAACAGGGCATAGTCCCAGGCCCGCTTACACTCGAATCCTTGTTTGTGGGCGATTTTGAAGTTTGATGAATTTGCGGCGGCTGAATCTTCGTTCAGTGGTTTCATAATTCATGCGGACACTTGTGCGGGGCGCCGGCCGGTGCGCCTTGCTAAGCGTGAACTTCCACTCTTTCAGGCGCTGGATCATCACCACAGGAGAGCGTAGCCATTCGCCCTCGCCATTACCCGTCATGCGCGCACGGTCAGCGGACGGTCTGAAGGGCTTTATGCGACCTTTGCCGGCTCTTCCAATTGATCATCCATGAACCTGTCCAGCACCCCGTTGGCGTCGCCATCAGGCACACCTCTGGCATGTCGTCGCCGAATGTGCCGGTCTGGCTCAATACCGGCGATGCGGAGCTGTTGGCGCCTGATGGCCTCGGGCACGGAGCGACATGTTATGGGGGCCAGCTGGGCGATGTTCGCGTGGCGTCGTTGCCCCATCATGGCCGGACCCAATTCCGACGGCGATCTGCAGGCGTTGTTTTCGCCTGGCAGGGTGCTGACGGCACAGGCCAAGGGGCCGCCCAAAAGCATCCCGGCGGTGTCGTTTCGACGGCTGCGGGTGGCAAGCTTGCGACGGTGACCTGGAACGCGGGCCCTGCAAGACGCCGATGCATGCTGCGCATCGTCTCGGCCCCACCCAGTCAGGCAGCGAGCTGATTTCTCCGATTAACGGATTCACCGTTAAGCGGGTCGGAAAATAGTTTTGGGGCCTCCACCGAAAACGCCGATACTGGGCGTTTCGTAATCCTTCGCGGCCATTACGGGCGATTGCTGCAAGCACGACGGGCGGAGACGCCCGGTTTGCCTGGCTTTATCCAAATTTCATCGGAAACGTAACTTTACTTCCACGCGCGCGCACCCGCGTCCCGACCCCAAAAATCGCCCCGAAAAAATTCGGAGACGGCCAGTTTTACTGGGGTTTCGCGTGATCGCGGAAACTATAGGAATCTACGTCAAGGATAAGTAGCGCTAACCATCTATCGACGAAAAGTAATCCTTCATACGCTTTGCTTTCGTCATCTCCATGGCGGCAGGTGCAATCAACCCGCATTACTCTTGATCCTCTCCCCAAGGCCCTTGATGCTTTGTCGGAGACGCGTTTTCGATGTTCATTGGAGAGTAAAGTCATGAGAGTGAGACGAGGCAAAAATCACGGAGAATCCGTTTGGTGGGCTGTCTATTACGACCCCCAGCGCCACCAGAAACCGTTTCCCATCCCGGCCGATGCTGACGAGGCTGCGATCGACGCCATCAGGCAGCAAGCGCTCATCCATGCCCAGTGCTCGGACACAAGGGTCGATCCCGACCAGAGCTGGGCGGGCTTCCTGCGCTATTTCAGTGCCCATCTGCCTGACGACCTCGGCTACGACCGCACCTCGCGTTCACGCACCCGTCTGCTCAACTGCGCCCGCTTGGTTCCCGACGTGCCTTTGGTCCATGCCAGCGCCGATCACGTCGGGGCCTTCTATCTCGCCATGCTCAAGGCCAAATGCTACGGCGCGGGCACGATGCCCGCCATCATGCATCTCCTGGCCTGGGCGTTCGACCATGCCGTGCTGCAGGGCCGCATGCCAGTCAATCCGTTCGTCGCTTACTACATCAATCCCGACAACCGCCTCAAACGTGTCGAGCGCGATCTCGATCCCTCCCCCGTTCACTGCTTTTCGACCATCCGCCGCGGGTTCTCCTTTTATGGAAGGCTCGTATTCGTGCTTGTCAGCCGCGCGAGCCTGCATACGACCGAAGCCATTGCCCTGCGCTGGCCCGACATCGATTTTGAGGCGCGCACCATCACCGTGCGCGAAATGTTCCGGACCGGAGAAGGCATCGGGGTCGCCACCGCGAACAGGGAAAGGACAGTCACCGGTGTCTGTCCCTGGGTCATGTCACTGCTCGTCATAGCAAAGGCAGCCCACGAGCGTGTCGACAACCCCTATGTAATCAACGACCTGCAGCGGGGCGGAGCCCAGCGGACCCGATCCGGGCTGTTGCGCCACTTCAACCGCCAGATCCAGAAAGTTCAGCTCAAGGCGGGTATCAAGAGCATGGAAACGGGGCTCCCCTACAAGTCCAAGGACTTCCGCCATCGAGGCATCATCGACCGGCTCAACGCCAATCCCCGCGCCTTCCTAATGGTCAAGAGTGAGGCCGGCTACGCCAATCCCCGCTGGTTTCCTGATCGTTTCGAAAGCGAGCTCAAGCACGATGATAGTGCCGAGCAGCTGGCGCGTGCGGTCGCCGGGATGGAAGCGCTGCGCCAGTTCCAGCTGAGCTGGGCCGCCCCCACTCCCACCAGCATCGACTCCGACCGGCCTCCTGTGGCCGATCGTTCCCTGACATCGAAAAGCAAGGAGCCGGAATGATGTCCCGCACCGCAACCAAGCCCAAAATCCATCCTGCCGAGGTCGGCAATCGGCATGACGGTACGCGCCGACGCGTCTACAAGCGGTCCAAAACCGAAGCAAAGGCCGTCTCGATGGACGTCAAGGCCTATCAGGCCCGCATGGTCAAGGCGCTGGGCCGTAGCACCATCGCCGACGCCGCCAGGGCCCGGCTCGACAAGCTCAAGCTGGAAAACGAAACCCGTAAGGTCAAGTCGCTCGATACCGAAATGCGGTTGCGCATTCTGCCTGCGATCGGCGACCTGCAGTTGCGGCGATTGACGCTACAGGATCTGGTCGACTTTCGTGAGCACCTCCAGGGCCGCGGCCTGAGCGGGCCTTGCGTCAAGAACACGATGGTCATTCTCTGCCAGGTCGTGCGCGAGGGGTTCGGCAGTTGGCCGCCACCGGCGCGGTATCCCCGCGAAATCCCTGGTAAGCCGAAAGCTGCGCCCTGCGGCACCCAGGGATTGAGCTACAAGCAGAAGTTCGTTCCGGTGGGGAGCGATAATGACCGCAGGATCGCGGCTTCGAGCGGGTCGCTCAGGATCCTTCTGGTGCTTTTAATCCACTTCGGCCTGCGGATCGGGGAAGCGCTCGCGGTCCGAGTCTGTGACCTAAAGTTCGACGGCGAGCAGAACCTGTCCTGGCTCACGGTGCGCAAATCCCAGGGCGAAAAGGCAGCGCGCAAACGCACCAAAACCCCCAGGGGAAAACGCACGCTGCCGATGACGCCCTTCGCCGAGAAGGTGTTGCGTCAATGGATCGCCGATACCGGCGCGTCGCCGGAGCGGCAGCTGATCAGTGAAAGCGACGACGTGATCCTTCGCTGGGGTCGCATGGCGCGCCTACACAGAAAGCTCCTGGTCGAACTGGGCGGGCCGATCTTTACGTTTCACGGCTATCGGGCCGGTTATGTGACTGCAGCTTTGGTCGGCGGCATGGCCTTGCCGATGCTGATCAAGTGGATTGGCCACAAGCACATCTCCACCACGATCATCTACTATGTCGGCTCCATCGTTCTGGCCGAACAGCTCTGGCGCAAGGTTAAACCCAATAGTGCAGCGGACGAAGCGCCGCTTGCGCGCTTCGAAAAAGAGATGCCGGGCACCGCCGCACTTGAAGACCTGCGTGCGGCTGTCGTCGCATCCGAGGAAGCAGACGTAGTGCTTGCCGCCTAGCGGCATCGACCTAGTAGCCATGCCACACCGCATTGAGGTCAACAACGGTCGCCGGTCGCCCAAGGGCGGTCGGCTTTGGGTCGAAATCATACCGTCCGAGTTGGCGTGGGAAAGCAGTCGGCGGGCATGCTGATAAGTCCGGTTTCTGCGCATGCCGATACGCGTCGGTGCCGGCGGCATCATGCTTGTTGATTGGCACCGAGATCTGACCCTCTGAGGGCAGAAGTTTTCACTGAGATTTGACCCATGTTTTGATCGTCCCCGGGCTGTTGGTCGGGGGACATGGGAGTGATCGACATGGCGTTATTGAGCGTAATCCGGCGCTGGCATTTCCGTGAGGGGGTGTCGATCCGGGAGATCGTGCGGCGCACGGGATTGTCGCGCAACACGATCCGAAAGTACCTGCGGTCCGACACGGTGGAGCCGAAGTTCAAGCTTCCTGCTCGAGCGAGCAAGCTTGATCCGTTTGCCGAGAAGCTTTCGGACTGGCTGCGAGTGGAAGCTGGTAAGTCGCGCAAGCAGCGCCGGACGGCCAGGCAGATGCACCATGACCTTGTGGTCCTGGGCTATGAGGGCTCCTACGAGCGCGTCGCGGCGTTTGTGCGGAGCTGGAAGGCAGAGCGGCAGCGAGAGCAGCAGACCAGCGGGCGCGGCACCTTTGTTCCCTTGGTGTTCGGGCCGGGCGAGGCCTTCCAGTTCGACTGGAGTGAAGACTGGGCCATCCTGGGTGGCGAGCGCACCAAGCTTCAGGTCGCCCACACCAAGCTGTCTCATAGCCGGGCATTCATCGTGCGAGCCTATCTGCTGCAGAGCCACGAGATGCTGTTCGATGCATTGACCCAGGCGTTCCGGGTGCTCGGTGGCGTACCGCGCCGGGGCATCTTCGACAACATGAAGACCGCCGTTGATCGGATCGGCACCGGCAAGACCCGGCAGGTCAACGCCCGTTTCGCTGCCTTGGCCAGCCACTACCTGTTTGAGCCCGAGTTCTGCAATCCGGCATCCGGGTGGGAAAAGGGCCAGGTGGAAAAGAATGTCCAGGATGCTCGCCGGCGCCTATGGCAGCCCTTGCCCAGCTTCCCTGACCTCCAAGCCTTGAACACCTGGCTCGAGGAGCGATGCATCGCGCAATGGAGCCAGATCGTGCACGGCGGCCTTCCAGGCAGCGTCGCCGATGTGCATGCCGGAGAGGTTCCGAGCCTGATGGCATTGGGTCGCCCCTTTGATGGCTTTGTTGAGCAGACCAAGCGCGTATCCCCGACTTGCCTGGTGCACTTCGAGCGCAACCGCTACAGCGTGCCGGCCTCATTTGCCAACCGCCCGGTCAGCCTGCGCATCTACCCCGAGCGGATCGCCATTGCGGCCGAGGGGCAGATCCTGTGTGAGCATGAGCGGATCATCGAGCGGTCCCACCACCAGCCGGGACGCACGGTTTATGACTGGCGGCACTATCTGGCGGTGATCCAGCGCAAGCCGGGTGCCCTGCGCAATGGGGCTCCCTTCGTTGATCTGCCAGAGGCGTTCCGGCGACTGCAGGGTCATCTGCTCAAGCACCCCGGCGGTGACCGCGAGATGGTGGAGATCATGGCGCTGGTGCTGCACCACGATGAGCAGGCGGTTCTGTATGCCGTGGAGCTGGCGCTCGAAGCGGGCGTTCCCACCAAGACCCACATCCTCAACCTTTTGCATCGTCTGGTCGATGGCAAGGTCAGCCAGGTCGCGGCGATCGATGCCCCCCAGGCGCTGGTACTGCGCCAGGAGCCCAAGGCCAACGTTGCGCGCTACGACACGCTGCGCGGCAAGGATGTGCGCCATGCGTCATGACCCTGCCAGTGCCGCCGTCGTGGTCATGCTCCGCAGTCTCAAGATGTATGGCATGGCCCAGGCTGTCGGGGAGTTGGTCGAACAGGGTGCACCAGCGTTCGATACTGCTGTGCCGATCCTGTCCCAACTGCTCAAGGCCGAACTCGCCGAGCGGGAGGTCAGGTCCATTGCCTATCAGCTCAAGGCAGCCCGCTTCCCCGCCTACAAGGATCTGACCGGCTTCGACTTTGCTTCCAGTGAGATCAACGAGGCTTCGGTACAGCAACTTCATCGCGGCACCTTTATCGAAGGCGCTGATAATGTGGTGCTGATCGGTGGCCCCGGCACCGGCAAGACCCATATCGCCACCGCGCTTGGCATCCAGGCCGTTCGCCATCACCACAAGAAGGTCCGCTTCTTTGCGACCGTCGACCTGGTCAATGCACTCGAGCAGGAAAAAGCCGCCAACAAGGCTGGCCAGCTTGCCGATCGCCTGCTGCGCCTCGACCTGATCATCCTCGATGAACTGGGCTATCTGCCGTTCAGCCCGTCAGGCGGGGCGCTGCTGTTCCATCTGCTCAGCAAGCTCTACGAGCAGACCAGCGTCGTTATCACCACCAACCTCAGCTTCAGCGAATGGGCCGGCGTATTCGGCGACGCCAAGATGACAACCGCTCTGCTCGATCGGCTCACCCATCAATGCCACATCCTGGAAACCGGTAACGACAGCTTCCGGTTCAGAGCAAGTTCTGCAGAACCCAAAACGAGAAAGGAAAAACCCGCCACTTGACCATCCCCGCAGCGGGGGAAACTATCGTCCAACCGGGTCACTTCTCAATGACAATCCCGGGTCAGATCCGAGCGACAATCAACATCATGCTGTCAAATCACGCTCCCTATATAGTCGCTGAACAGTTCGGAATCCTGGAGTCTCTGTTTCCGGGGCGCATTGACCTGGGCTTGGGACGCGCTCCGGGCACCGACCAGTTGACATTGCGCGCCTTGCGGCGCGATCCCGCCAATTTCCCGCAGGACGTCTTGGAGTTGCAGGCCTTTCTCGCGCCAGCCGGACCAAACCAGCGGATTGAAGCCGTTCCTGGCTCAGGCAGCAATGTCCCGCTGTGGATTCTCGAATCGAGCCTTTTCGGCGCGCAATTGGCGGCTGAACTGGGTCTGCCCTACGGTCTCGCTTCGCATTTCGCGCCCCAAGCGCTTGATCAGGCTTTGACGATCTATCGCGATCGAGTCAAGCCATCCGAACAGGCCGCTGCCCCCTATGCGCTGGTCGGCGTCAATGTGATTGCTGCCGAGACGGACGAGGAGGCGCGTTTCCTTGCTACGTCGCAGCAGATGTCGTTCGCAGATATCTTCCGCGGACAGCGCCGGCTCATGCAGCCGCCAATCGAGGATATCGACACCTATTGGGGACACCGATGGAGAAGGCGCAGGCCGGGCAGATGCTGGATTTCAGCGTCATTGGCAGCAGGGAAACGGTCCGCCGCCGCCTGCAGCAGATCATCGCGCGCACGCAAGCCGATGAGCTAATGATCGTGTCGGATATGTATGATCCGCAAAAGCGCTTGCGCAGCCTTGAACTCACAATGGATGCCGCAACTTAAGGGCATACCGGCGAAATCACAGGTTTCTGGTGACCGGCAAGAGTAGCGTAAGGTCAATTCGGCCTTAGGTCAGGAAGGGCTGCTTCTGGGGATCTAGAGTGTGACTCCGAACGACTAATTAGGTCGACAGCTGCCGATAAGCAACGCGCCTCATTTGGGCCGTTGTGGCCGTCTTCGCGATTTCCTTGCAGCTGACGGTCCGCTCAATGTCGAGAACGGGGACTGTTGCCTAGCAGCTTCCTGGACCTCGGGAGGGTTAGACGGTCTTTCAACACAGATGGCGTTCGAGAAATGAAATGAGGTGGTCGTGGTGCTCGTTTTCGGCCGCACTTCCGGGAACATGATCTTGACCCTCGTAGTAGTGGACTTCTGGACTGCGCCCGTTCGAACTTAGCTTGACCGCTAAACGTCTAGTCATTTCGACGGACCAGACGCGATCTGCCGTACCGTGGCTGAGGAAAAGCGGGTTGCTGAACCGCTCGATCTCGATGGGGCTTGCAGACCTGCTGCCAAGCAAGAAGAACCGCGCCAAGACCATGCCCTTTGGGCGGGGTCCCACGGCTGCCAGCCCGGATCTCCGCTGTCGCGATAGCTTCGGGCGTCAAAAGCGCCGCATACGACATCTGGCGGGCTGTGCGCAGCAACGGCATCTGGCAGCCCGGCCAAGCCCTCGAGCGCCATAAGGGATGTAAGCAGCAGAGCATATGTTCAGCCCCGCGCGACACTCCGTAAAGCGCCACTCTATTGCTGGTGAACGAAAAGCCACGCAGCGCCGCGAGAGCGTCGAGGCTGCGGTCCAGTGGCACCTCCTCTATGCTTCCCGCATTCCACGCGTTCCCCCTTTGGAATAACTAAAGGGAAAGCCAGGAAGCCATGGGCGGCTAACAGAACAGCGTTCCGGTGGCTCCATCCGGACCAGGCTCCTTCCGAGCCGTGAAATATCATGACCGCAGGAAAAGGACCCTCACCTGCAGGTCCATAAGTGGTCCCCAATCCGGTATCAGTTTTCGAACATCCTTAGTCGCGAGACGATCTCCTGAATATGCGTCAGGTAAAATCAGCCTAGGCGACTGGATGCGCAATCAAAAGGCTCCTTTGTGGCTGTGCGCCAGCAAGACTGATCATTCGGGAATGGTGCAGGCGCAGACAGCATTGCGCCCCATGCACGAACCCGCTGCGCGGGAGGGGTGCATGCGGCTGGTTCAGCGTCATCGTTTAGGCCTTTGAGCAGCTGAGGTCTCAGTCGGAGCATGGAGTTCCCTTCAACGAGAGGAACTCCCCATGGTTACGTCATCGATCGATGCTCCCACCACGCCGCTCCGCCAACGCATGCAGCAGGACATGCTGATGCGTGGTTTGGCATCCACACCCAGCACGATTATGTCCGTCACGTCTGCCGCTTTGCCGTCTTTCTGGGGCAGAGCCCTGATACGGCCACGCCCGATAATATCCGCCGCTACCAGTTCCACCAGCATGAGAGCGGTGTCAGCCCCTCCACGGATCAATGGTGCAGTCTCGGCATTGCGCTTCCTGTTCGACGTGACGCTAAAGCGGCTCGATCTGTCTCGGGCCCTGGTGATCACCCGCTATCAGCGCCAGTTGCCTGACGTGCTCAGCATCGAGGAAGCGGCCCGGCTGCTCGAGGCCACGCCGGGCATCAAGTACAAGGCCGCACTTGGGGTCGCCTATGGCGGGGGCCTGCGCGTCTCCGAGGTGGCGCACCTTAAGGTCGACGATATCGACAGCGCCCGCATGCTGATCCGAATCGAACAGGGCAAAGGGCGCAAGGACCGCAACGCCATGCTCTCGCCTCAGCTGCTGGAGCTGCTGCGACTGTGGTGGCGCGAAGGCAAGCGGCGGGGCGTCGTACTGCCTCACGGCTGGCTGTTTCCGGGGCGCTCCCGCACCGATCCGATCTCATCGCGGCAATTGCATCGTGCGGTGCAGGAAGCGGCCGAGGTCGCCGGCATCCGCAAGAAGGTAAGCCCGCACACCCTGCGGCACAGCTTTGCCACCCACCTCCTCGAGCAGGATGTCGATATCCGGGTCATCCAGGTACTGCTTGGGGACTCCAAGCTCGAGACAACAGCGCTCTATACCAACGTCTCAACCCGCACGATCCAGGCGGTCGCCAGTCCGCTCGACCGGCTGATGGCCCTGATGGAGGACAAGCCCCCGCCCGCCTGATCCGGTGCGCGCCTCCATCTGGCACATGCTCAACTCCAGAGGCCGCAGATCGCGGTCGCCACTCGACTACGCCAACTCCGAAAATCCCATAGCGCAGCGCATGCGGACCGCAGGTTCCTGCATGGGCGGCTTTGCGACGCCAACAGCATCCCAAACCCTTCACCATGTCAGCCGTTCGAGCTACGCCGGCCAGTGCTTAAAAGCGGACAATGCCGCCGCGCGCAACGAGCTCGCTTAGCAATCATGGAAAAGGACAGCCGCCTACATGACAAACGAAGGATCGGCTTGCCGCTCTGCGCATCGAATTGCCGCCCTCCGCAAAGCCGGTGGCACGCTTTTCTGGGAGATCCCCGTAGTCGCGGGCACCCGATCGTTTCGTTTCTGCCGCCGCGTCACGGCTTGACTATAACTTCAAGACGATACTGCTTCGCGTGATAGATATGATGGCGAGCAATCAGTTCGGCCCCCGCCTTGTCCCGGCGCGCGATTGCATCGACAATGGCCTGGTGCTCATCGGCGACCGTAAGACGCCTGGCCCTGGAATTGGAGATGCGGCTTCTGACCAGCCCTAGATTATCCTCCAACGTGGAGACAGCCTCCTGAAGGTATTTATTGGCGCTTTCATCCAGTATCGAGTGATGAAACGTGATATTGGCCTTTGCAAGGACAGCGGGATTATCAATATTGTTTCTGTAGAACTCGGCATGTTGGTACATTCGGTCTATCGCTGCAGTTGATGCATGCTCTGCCGCAAGAGCCGCAGCCATCCCTTCCATTACCGCACGCATGTCGTAAAGCTCAATCACCTGGCGGCTACTGAGCTCCACGAGTTCCAGCCCCCGGCCGGGCACCGCCTGCAATAGGTGCCTGGCCTGAAGGCGCTTCAAGGCTTCGCGCACCGGTGTTCGGCTTACGCCTAGTTGTCCCGCCAGTTCCACTTCGGTCAGTCGCTCTCCAGGCTTGATTTCCCCGCTCCGGATGCGCTCCAGCAAAAGTGTGTATACAACGCCGCTCCGCAACTCGGCCGGAAATTTATCGCTAGGCATCGGAGGGAACTCCGCGGAAGTCATGCATAAAGCTCCCCTAGGGACCCGTTTGCGGTCGCACACTGCTCCCGACTTTGAGGGATTGTAGCTCGTTGCTGGATAGTAGCCAAGGTTCAAGCCGCGACCCGCAGCGAACATTACCATCAGGCCGGCGTGGAGCTGACTGTCAGTGTGCGTTTGACAATACCGGTAGGCTGTATACATTAATCCGCAGTGTGGCGGAGCCGTAGAGCTCCCTGCTCGGAGGATGGGCGTGCGTTTGAACGTAAAGAGTCGAGAGGACTTGTGGGCTGGAATCCTGTTCATAGGGCTTGGAATCCTGGCTACATACCTGTCCAGTGATTATCCGATGGGCTCGCCTCTTCGGATGGGGCCGGGATTTTTCCCGACGGTCCTCAGTATACTACTTGTCGTTTTCGGCAGCATCATTGTTGCGTTCTCGTTCCGACTGGAACTCGAAAACCCAGAGCACGTGCCCTGGGCATTCCGGCCTTGGCTGGTGCTCACCGGATCGCTCGTGCTGTTCGGCGTAATGATGCATTTCGAACTGGGATTCGTGCCGTCCCTAGTCGCGCTTATCGTGGGCAGTTCTCTGGCTCACAAAGACGTTCACATCCTCGAAACCGTGCTGCTGGCCATCCTGATCCCTGCCGCTTCGGTGGCCCTGTTCATCTACGGCCTGGGCCTGCCGTACCGTCTGTTTTGGTGGAGCTACTAGCTTGGACCTGCTTCAGAACCTCGTTTACGGCTTTTCGGTCGCGCTGACGATCGAGAACGTAATGTATTGTTTCATCGGCGTCTTTTTGGGCACGTTGATCGGTGTGTTGCCGGGGGTGGGGTCGCTGGCCACCATCGCCATGCTGCTGCCCCTCACCTTCGTGCTGCCACCCGTGTCGGCCATCATTATGCTGGCTGGTATTTATTATGGCTCCGATTACGGCGGGTCGACCACCTCGATCCTGGTCAATCTACCAGGGGAGGGCTCATCAGTCGTCACCTGCATCGATGGCCACCCCATGGCGCGCCAAGGCCGCGCCGGTCCGGCGCTCGCTATTGCGGCGAGCGCCTCCTTTTTCGCGGGCTGCGTCTGTACACTGCTCATTGCGGTTTTTGCTCCCATGCTCGCCAAGGTGGCGCTCCTTGTCCAGTCGCCAGAATATTTCGCGCTGATGATCATGGCCTTGTCCTGTGCTGCCGTGGTGGGAAGCGGTTCACTGATTAAGTCACTCGCCATGGTCACGCTCGGCCTGCTACTCGGCATTGTTGGTACGGACGTGAACACCGGCACGGCCCGCTTTACCTTCGGCACATGGTCGCTGGCGGAAGGCATCAGCATTGCGGTTGCCGCGATGGGCGTGTTCGGGTTGACCGAAATAATCAAGAATCTCGGTGACGACGAAATTCTACCCACGCTTCTGCAGAAGAAGATTACCGGGCTGATGCCCAAGCGGGCCGACATCAAGCAGTCCTTTCTGCCGATACTGCGCGGCACGGGCATCGGTGCCATCTTCGGACCGCTGCCAGGTCTCGGGGGCACGGCCAGTTCCTTCGCGTCGTACATGGTCGAGAAGCGGCTGGCCAAGGATCCCTCCCGCTTCGGAAAGGGCGCTATCGAAGGCGTGGCCGGGCCGGAGGCGGCCAATAACGCGAACGCGCAGACCTCGTTCATTCCCATGCTGACTCTGGGCCTGCCGGCGAGCGGGACGATGGCCCTCATGCTCGGGGCGATGACGCTGCATGGCATCACTCCGGGTCCCCAGGTGATGACAGCCCATCCGGATCTGTTCTGGGGGTTGGTGGCGAGTATGTGGCTTGGAAACGCCATGCTGCTAGTGCTGAACCTGCCGCTGATCGGGCTTTGGGTCCGCCTGATCAAGGTGCCTTACCGGCTGCTTTTCCCGGTCATCATTACCATGATGGGGATCGGCATTTACAGCATCAACAGCAATCCCGTCGATGTCTTGCTGATGGCCTTTTTCGGCTGTGCCGGCTATGTCCTGCTCAAGGTCCGGGCGTCCTTCCCGCCCTTGATCCTTGGATTGGTGTTGGGCCCGATGCTGGAAGAAAATCTGCGGCGCTCGCTGCTGATTTCACGCGGCGATCCCAGCATCTTTTTCACGCGACCGATCAGTCTGACATTCCTGCTGATCACGGCCGCGGTGCTTCTGCTGTTCCTCATACCCATGCTCAAGCGGCTTTTTGGCGGTGGCCAGGAAGGCGAGCAACCGAGTGGAACGGCAATGAACCGGAACACACCCGACAGGGTGCTGTAGGCACGGGCGCAGCGCCTGCTGCCTGAGGTCGCTCTTCATCGCGGCCTTCAAATCGAAATGGAGGAGTTAGATTATGTTGAGACGTTCGCTGATAACCGGCTTGGCTGCCGGCGTGAGCCTGATGGCCGTGGGTATGGCCTTTGCCCAAGACTATCCGAGCCAGCCGGTGCGCATCATCACCGCTGCTGCAGGCGCGACAAACGACCTGACCGCGCGCAGCATCCAGCAGGGACTAACCGAGTTGCTGGGTCAGCCTGTGGTCATCGAGAACCGTGGTGGCAGCGGCGTCATTCCCATCGAGGCGGTCGTCAGGGCCGAGCCGGACGGCCACACTTTGCTGCTGTTCGGTGCCGGCGTTTGGCAGCTCCCCTTCATGCAGTCGGTGCCCTACGACGCCGCCACCGACCTAGTGCCGGTGACCATGGTGACCACAGCGCCGGTCGTGCTGGTGGTCAATCCGACCTTGCAGGTGGAGTCGCTTGAGGATTTGATCGCGATGGCCAAGGCCGAGCCAGGCAAGTTCCTGTACGGTTCCGGCGCTTCGGGTGGCATCACCCATTTGTCGGCCGAGCTGTTCAAAGAAATGGCCGGCGTCGAGATCGAACGCATCGCCTATGAAGGCGCATCCCAAGCCGCCACCGCGGTCTTGAGCGGTGAAGTGCAGATGGCGTTCGTTGGGGTCAACACTGCCCGCCCGCATGTGGAAGCCGGCGCCCTAAAAGCGCTCGCGGTCACCTCGGCTCAACCTTCCGAGGTTTATCCAGACGCGCCCACCATCGCTTCTGTGGTGCCCGGCTACGAGGCTGCCACGGTTCAGGGCATCTTTGCACCGGCGGGCACCCCCGAGGCGGTTGTCGACCGTCTCCACAGCGACATAGCTCAGGTCCTGCAGGATCCGGAGGTCATCAAGCGTTTCCTCGAGTCCGGTGCCGAGGTTGTCGCGAGTACCCCGGAGGACTTCGCCGCATATATCGAGGCGGACGCAGCCAGCATGGGCAAGGTCATTGAGGCTGCAGGCATCACGTCCCAGTAGCACTTTCGAAATCGCCCATCTGGCCCGTGCCGGGTGGGCGTCATCCGTAATCGTACAATTAGCCAAGGACTGAAAGATGCTACTGCCCCAGGGACTGAACCCAGGCTCCTATACGCCCTTTACGCATGACAATAAGCTCAACGAAAAGGTCCTGTACGAAGAGCTCGAACGTGTCACGCCGGGCTCTGGAGGATTGCACGGGCCGGCCGGGCATAGCGAGTTCTCGAGCCTCACATTCGAGGAATGGAAGGTGTGGACGGACATCATGGTGGAGGTCGCGCACAAGGCGAACATCCCGGCATGGTCGTTCCTCGGCACGGAGAGTTTTGAGAAGACCCTGCCTTATGCCGACTATGCGCTGAAAGCTGGAGCGGACGGGTTTTTCCTCATCAATCCCTACTTCAACCGCTACTCGCAGGACGCCGCTTACCTATATTACCGCGACTTCGCCAAGGCGTATTCGGATACGCCGATCGTTTTCTATCCTTCCAAGCAAGGGGGAACCCATATCGAGCCAGCAACGATCGGAAGAATTGCCGAACTTCCCAGCATAGTGGGTATGAAGCTCAGCCCCGACAACAGCTTTGAAGAAATCGTCAAGATATTGGCGCTGACCAAGGGTAAGCCAGACTTCAAGCTGATCGCCGGCAATCTCACCATGCTGTATCCGATGCTGGCAAATGTGGATTTCGCTTCAAGCTGCAGTTCGATGTCGAACTTCTCCCACGAGTGGAGCCTGAACCTGTGGCGTGCCTATAAGGCCCGGGACTGGGCAGCGGCCGAGATGTGGACTCAAAAGCTCAGCCGCACTTTCTTCGTGCTGAGCACCGGCCACCGTCATGAGGGCGCCCGTGCCGGCCATAAGGCAGCGCTGGAGCTGCTTGGTCGCAAGATGGGCCCCCCGCGCCGGCCTGGCCTGCCCGCCGGTGAGGATCACATCGCTCGCATCCGAAAGGTGTTCGAGGAAGAAGGCCTGCTGAGCGGGGCAGGTTCGTCCACCTAAAGTCACGCCGAACCGTATCCTGCGGTGATTGAATAGTAAGAAAGGTGCCCCGCAAGGCGAGACGGTACGCTCAGCCGACCGGGTGGTTTTGGGGGCACCAAACAAGGACAGCGTAATGACGAGCTCGAAGACAACACTCGTCTGACGCGGAGGCTGGAGGAAATTCGTCTTTCCGTCGTAGCCCTGATGAACCTGGGCGACGTTACGGCAAGCTCTGTGCCCAAGATGGTGCTGGTGAGCCGGATACCAGCGGCGGCACTATTTCTACGCGCAGTTTCATTCCCCATCGCTGTTACGACGCCATAGGGGTACTGGAGGCAGTGAGTGTCGCTAGTGCCTGCCTCCTACCTGCGGGGCCCGCGAAGCGCAATGCGGTAACTCGCGAAAGTACCGAGCGGACCATAATCGTCGAGCATCCAACGGGCGAGCTGGCGGTGATTGCCCACCTTGACGAGAAGGACGATCTGACCCGTGCCGGGGTGTTACGCGCTGCTCGGAAGTTGCTGGATGGATTTGCATTTTAGTGAGCAGTCGACTGAAATGTTAGCCGACATTCGTGTGCGCGGGACAAGTATGCGCCCCATTCCGGCCGTTCGACGAACCTTCAAGAGGCCCCAAAGCGGACATGGGTGTCCGGCCTATTGAGACGCCAGACTGGGGTGGTAGGCTCTATTCGATTGCCCATGCGGGCCTTGCGCACAACCAGACAACCGGCCGATTTCGGCAAGTTTGCCGTGCCCAAGGCAAGCTGCCGCTGGCGATGTAGTGACTATCGATGCGGCCCCGTTCACAGCTACCCGTTTGGAGGTGTAGCCGGATCGAAGCGCAGTTGTGTTGTCGTGGCCGGGCTTGGTGCGCCTTCGCTATTCCTGCAGCCACGATACTGGAATTAGCGCTATTCCATCACGCCAACGCTCTGCAATTGCATCGCGGAACCAGTCGTCAAGCAACTCTACGTGGTCGGACACGATTATCTGCATGTTCGGCGTTTCGTTCGTGAAGCGATGCAAAAGCATGAACAGCTTGCGCACGGCCTCCTGATCATCGTCGCCAAGCCCCTCAATGAGACCGTTCTGATCTCGGTCGGGCGGATAGTGTGCCTGAGAGGGTTGATCCAACATCAAGAACCCAGGCAGCGGCCGGTTCCGTCTGCGAAACAGCTTGTGAAGGCTGAGGTGCGCTGCGACGTGATAGCCCACCCAGTTCTCACCGCTGCCCATCTGCGCGAGGGACAACGGCCCGTCGTCGGTGTCCGCGATAACGGATAGATTCTTCAGGTCTAGGCGAAGGGGGTGGTCGCCATGCTCAAGACCCAGGTCCATCGCAAACGCGGTGAGGTCACGTCCGACCAGATTGAGCGCCGTGGTCAGTCGCTCCTCGGCCGCGTTAACATCCAGCGCCTGCTGTAGTGCTTCCATTTCAGCGCGCAGCGCCTGTATCTGGCTCGGAAGCTGACTGGTGGGCGCAACGTAGCTAGCGTTCTGCAAGTAGTAGTCGATACGCCCCGCTACACGCGCCTGCTCGACAAACTGGTTCTGTGCAGCACGGAGGCGCTCGTTCTCCTGAATACGCTGGGCAATGTTCGCCTGGACACCGCGAAGCTGCTCCGACACGGCTGCCCGGCGTGCCTCAAGGGACGCCAGGCGCTCCTGTAGCCGCGGCGCATCCCGGCGCACCGTTTGAAGCTGATTCTGGATACCAGCGAGGGAGGCCTGTATCGCAGAAACCGACGGCACGGGCACTTGAAGACGGCTTTCACAAACCGGACAAACATCGTTCGCGCTGTGAGCATCGTGCGCAATGAGCCCGATCGAGGCCAGTCTTGCTTCCTGCTCCTTGGCCTCGGTCTCGAATGCCGACGCCTCTTTGTTCAGACGCTCGATGTCACCGATCTCATCGCGTACATCCTGAAGCTCCGTAATATAACCGCGCCGGCGCTCATCAAGCGCGGGGAGATCCGCAGTGGAGCTTCCCGTGCTTTCAAAATCCATGCCGGTTGGGCGGCTTGCGGTGCGGAGCAGCGCGACAGCGGCATTGGTGTCTTGCGGCGTCGCGTTGGTAGGGAGCAGCCGGCTGCTGCGCGCCTCATCAACAAGCGCAAGCGCGGCGGACGAAGTTTGCCGCGACAGCGACTCGAACTCAGCATAATCACGCTCAAGCCGACGCAGACGCGTACGGACATCCTGGTATCTCCTGACCGTGAGAAAGTGGTCTTCATCGACGGCGCCCATGAAATAGGGCAGCGAGTCCCTGATCGCCGCCGGGAAGAACTGCTCGCCCTGACGGTGGAACAGGAAGCGGCGGTTTGCGATTTCGTCCTGGTTCTGCAGACAGAATAAGATCGCGTGCCGAGCCGAGGCCTCAAGGGGGTTTCGCGTGGATGTAGTTTCTGGAATGTTGATATTCTCGGCAATCCCTAAGATGGACGAGAGCTGGGATCGAAGTCCCTCCTCGGTGATGTTCTTTTCGAACCCCGCATCGGTCACTGGCGCGGCATTCACACCGCGCTTGAAGAAAACTTCGTCACTCTTCTTGCCTGCGGGTCCAGGGTTCTTCCGGGCAATAAGGATGCCCTCCCCATCATAGTCGAACAGGACGGCGAACCACGACGCCGTTCGGCGTATTGCGCCTTCGGCAATCGTGCATTCATCCCGCCCCCAGCAATAGTCGACGATATCCAGCAGCGCGGATTTGCCGGTCTTTGACTTGCCAGTCACGATGTTCAGCGCACTGAGCTTCAACGCCACATCGCGGCGCTCACCTTGCGGCGAGTAGACAGAGATCGTTCGAATTTGCAGACTCATGGCAGCACCCCGAAGCCTTGAAGCACCGAAGGCGCATCCCCTTGGGCACCGAACCAGCGCCCGAGCAGCGTCGCTGCGCTCCGCGCCTGGTCGGTGTCCTCGGTGTTGATGACAGCCTTGGCGGTTGACGAGAGTTTAGACGCCCCCGGAACCAGCCCCCCGTCTCTGACGGCGAGACGGCTTTGCCGGATCGAAAAGATCAAGGCTTCGCGCACCGCAGGCCGAAGTCGGTCCACCCGCAAGGGGAGTTCAGCGACGAGGTTGTCGTGCGTCGCAATCCATCCAGCGAACGCGGTGCTCGCCATCTTGGGCAACTGGTCGCGCGATCCTTTGTGCAAGGCAAGAGGAAGCACCAGAAAGGCCAGCGCCACGCTCATCGACTGCTCGGTCTTCTTGCAATACTCGGCCACGCTCCGGCAGAGAAGCTCGCCGCAAAAAGCCGGGTTGAAGTTATTAGCCTCTTCGGATGGCCGCTCGGACCAGACAAGGCTCCAATGCGATGAAGACATCTATGCGACCTCTAGCCGTTTGGCGAAGATCGTGGCGTAATCGCGGTGCCAGCCCACGCGCAGTTGGTCTGCAAGGATGTGGTACGACCCAACACTGAGGAACCGATTGGTGAGCGTTCGAAACGGAAAGCGAGCCTCGTTCTCAACCCAAGAATACAAGCCGAGGCCGGCTGTCCTAAGTTCCGAATCGCCGCAGCCTGCTGCCAGCCCGTCGCACATCTGTTCGAAACGCGGCTGCCATTCCTCAACCAGAGTTCTCTCAAAACGGCTGACTTCGTCATCCAAGACGAGGCTCTCCCGCACCCAGTGGGAACGCTGCGCGAACGCGCGGTAGTAGTCACGCTTTGCGAGCTCCACACGACCCCGTCCCAACCCAACACCCCGAAGTTGCTGGACAAAGCGGAAGTCTTCAAGCTTGCTGAGTTCTGCAGCGCTGACGTCGGCCTCATCCATCGTCAATGGCAAGGAGTCGCGCTTCAGACTCTCCCGGATTTCATCGAGCTTCTGCTCAAGGGAGGTGACGGCTATAGTGCCTGCAGAAGTGGATTGGAGGATCGCGCAGACGCGCGGCCACCACCAGCCTTCAAGTTGCTCCCGGGCGAGGGCAGCTTTACCGCGTGGCGCGATCAGCGCGATTTGGCTCTCAATGAGGGGCTCAAGATCCGCGATGAGCGGCGCGCCGTCGAGTATTTGTATGGCGGAGAGCAGTTCCTTCTGAAGGGTGACCGGCAGGGCCGTGAACGCTTCAATGGATTTCGCAATCGCAGTGTTTTTTGAGGCAGCCGCTGCGGCGCTTAGAAGCGCGTGTGCCTGGTCTATGTCGCGAGGACCCTCACCAATCTTAGCCGGACGGAGCAGATTGGCTGCCGTGTCTTCAGCCACGGAAGACGTGGTCACCAGCGCAAAACGCGTCCTTCCGGGGAGTGAAGGGTCCTTTTTCGTCTTTGAGGCCCAGATGCCAAAGGTCTTCCAAAGGTCGACCGATCCATCCGTCATATTCGCGGCTTGGTTGAGGTGGTGCTTCGTCTGAAGCAAGTCGATGGCGGCCCCGTCCTTTTCGAACGAAACGTCATCGAGTTTCTCGATGGACACCTCTACGCTGGAATCGACGTTGGCGTACTTGAGTGCTTCAGACAACGCCAAGCGCGCCTGATAGAGGTATCCTGCCGCAACGTGTGCGGCGCTATGCTTGTCGGAACTACCGCCCACGCACCTCTCCCGGTACTTCTAGATTTGCTTGTAGTGTTCTCACGGTACGAAAATACTTCAAGAGTGCGCCTTCCGCTGTGGATATCTAGGAACGAGAGGGTACCTGAAATTTGCGTTGTTGCCCCCCGGATCAGTTGCCACTGCTTCGTCGGCCCCGCCTCCCATGGGCTGCGTAAAGATGTGAGTAAGTTCGGCTCAGGTTGCATTTTCCTTACGTGCTTCGCTGTGGACGTAGCCCGAAGTCTACCGGATGCGGCACTCGGAGTGAACGATCTCGACGCCGTCATAGCCGTTTGCAGCCAGCATGCCGGCGACGTCATCTATGGACAGTGTGCACTTCGGACCGATGATTACCCTCGCGATAGCGCGACGATGCTTGTCGTCGCCGTCCCGGTAGCAGCCGAACTGCAACGGCAGGTAACTCACCTCGCCATTGGCCCCGGTGCGGGTTGACGGAGTGATCCACTCATTGACCTCGCCGACATCGGACACCAGTGTGCCGTCTGCCGGATCCGGCGCCTCCTTGGTCTGCAGGATCTCGCATTCATAGGCCCCAGGTGTGATGCTTAAGCGCGGTGATGGCGGTGAATGCGTCCACAGAGGCCTGCGTCTTGAACTGCTCATTCGAGACGCTTCCCTCGGGATCGTGGTAGCCGCTATCTCGAGAATTCCCCGAACGGCTCCGGTGTGTTCTCAGACAGGTAGTTCCGTCATGAACGCCCCCCCGCGGCCTCGGTTATC
The DNA here is from genome assembly GCF_058133495.1 of Devosia sp. Z6_126. Classification (NCBI taxonomy): domain Bacteria; kingdom Pseudomonadati; phylum Pseudomonadota; class Alphaproteobacteria; order Hyphomicrobiales; family Devosiaceae; genus Devosia; species Devosia sp. Z6_126. The sequence continues at coordinate 1,130,318 of NZ_JBYUNO010000001.1, forward strand.
TGAACTTCCGCGCTTTAAGATAACCTTCATTCGGCAGCTAAGTCGAGTTGACTGCCCATCGGTATCAACGACTTCGAGTCTGCCAATCGCTCGACATCTGTTATCTCTGCACCGGCGCCAAAAGCCGACAGGCTGCTTCCGGCCCAATACTCGCACTTTGCTCCACATTCGATATCCTTACAGCCTGATTGAATAACGCGGTCCCATGATACCGCGTTAGCATTCGGCGTCTGATCATTTTCCAGCAGTGGATCTACTGCCTCCGTACTTGCCGGCCTGAAAATAGGGCAAGTGCCATCCAGTTGACCAGGTGTGCGGTGTGATCGGCAGCGCACGACGGCATCCCGCCGGTGAGGCCCGCGCTAAACCGGCTAACCGGAGGAATGCTGTCTGAAAAGCATGTCAAGGGAGGACTGAATGCATTCGAAGATAAACAAAATGGGCCCCCGGCCCCTGCTGCGCAGCTTGCTCGCGGGAACAGTAATGTTGAGCGGGCTAATGGTGACACTGCCTGGCGCTTTCGCCGCTCCGATCGACGTGGTCGAGGTAGCCGGCGGCAAGGTCCAGGGTGTTCTGACCGACATTGCGGGCGTGCAACTGTTCAAGGGAATTCCGTTTGCGGCCCCTACATCGGGCGCCAATCGCTGGCGCGGCCCACAGCCGGTTGAACCCTGGGAGGGCGTCAAACTCATGGACCGGTGGCCTGACCAGGTGGTGCAGGACATCAACCTTAATCCCGTAGGCCAGTTCTGGGGCGACGAGTTCTACTACGACCGGGCGTTCCTGCCGCCAGCAAGCGAGAACTCCCTCGCGCTAAATCTTTATACGCCGGCCAAGAGCGCGGATGACAAGCTGCCGGTTTATGTCTGGATCCATGGTGGCGGCAACGATCACGGCTATGCTTCGGAGATCGAGTTCTGGGCGTCCAAGCTGGCCGAACAAGGCATCATCGTCGTTCAGGTCCAGTATCGCGTCGGTCCGATAGGATTCCTTGCCTTGGACGAACTGAGCCAAGAGGGTCCGGATGGGGCCTCGGGCAATTATGCACTGCTCGACCTGATCGCTTCCCTGCAATGGGTCAAGGACAACATTGCCAATTTCGGGGGCGATCCCGCCAGCGTGACCATTGGGGGGCAATCCGCCGGAGGGCGTAATACCGTCACCCTGCTGAGAAGCCCGCTGGCAAACGGCCTCTTCCAACGTGCCGTGGTGCAGAGCGGCTTTGGTGGCATCCTGCCACTTGAGTTCAAATCGCTCGAGGATGCTCAAACCGATAACGCTGCCGCCATCGAGGAGATCTTTGGCAAGCCCATGAGTCTGGCCGAGCTTCGGGCCCTGCCGACCGATGACTTCATGCAAAAGAGCGTCGAGGATGACATCCTTTACATGGCGCTCGACAAAAAGGTGGGCGAGTACATCATTGACGGCTATTCGCTGACCACGGAGTCGGTTGATCTGCTGCAGCCCGGAGCCCTGGACGGCATTGACCTGATGATCGGTGGGGCTTCGGACGAGCGGACGTCGCAATGGGGCGGCCCTGACAAGACTATGTCGGACGAAGAATTCGCCAAGACCATGACAGACCTTTATGGCAACGAGGACTGGAAGGAGGTCTACCAGCCTTCAGACCCGCAGGAAGCCTATCGCATGACCCTGCGCGCCAGTGCTGACATGGAGTTCCAGAAGGCCTTGATCTCGGCTGAGTATGTCAAGGCCAACAACCAAGACAGCAATGTCTACGCCTTCTACTTTAACCACAGCCCTCCGGGCCGGAACTCGGAGTTCTACGGTGCCTACCACTCGTCCGATCTGTGGTACTTCTTCAACTCCATGCGCGACTGGCATGGCCAGCGCCATTGGACCGACGCGGACAGGCGGATGGGCGAAACGATCTCCACCTATCTGGCCAACTTCGTAAAAACGGGCAACCCAAATGGCGAAGGTCTGCCCGAATGGGTGCAGCCCGACGGGGCGCCGAATTTCACGCGCTTCAATGCCGGCTACGCCTATTCGGTGACCGAAACGCCTTATCCCTCTCGCGACGAGGTAAACCGCATGCGCGTCTTTGAGCTGAGCGGCATCGAGCAGTCTGCCCTGACGAACTAAAGAAAGATGCGGTCGCGCGCCCAGCGTGGCCGCACCCCCAATTGCTTCGGGCGGCGAGCGGCCCGCGTGATCCCCGCTAGAACCTGCCGCGAAACCCTGACGTTGTTACGCTGCTGAGGCATCGCCAGCCGAACGTCCCGGCAACGACAGGGTTGCCGCCACTGCCCTGAGATGATCGAGAAAACGGGCGTGATGAGGCGGTGCGAAGAATGCCTCTCGCCGGTAGATGACCACCTCGCGTGGAGGGATAGGCAAGGAAAACGGCAGGGCAACGAAGTCGGTGCCGTCTCCACCAGCTTGCATTTCGTGCTCCGAGACGATCATCAACCGATCACTCGAGCGCAGCATGGCAAAAGAGAGCGCGGCCGAGCGGGTTTCGACCGAAATTCCGTTAGGAAGACCGGTATCCTTGAAAACCTCGTCGCAGGCGAGCCGCAGCGGCGTTTGAGGAAGTGGCAGAATCCACTCAAACCTGGCCAAGTCCTCGACCAAAACGCGACGGGCAGTGGCGAGTGGATGGCTGCGGCGGCACGCTACGGCAAAGCGGGTTTGAAAGAGGTTTTCTGCTTCCAGGCCCCGCGTATCCACGCGAGCTTTCCTGGTGCAGATTAGATAGTCCAACTCTCCCGCCCGCAACTTGGCTGCCATCACGGGGAAGGTGTCGTCGATAACTCTCAGCACCAACGAGCTCTCTTTGGCAGGGGAGTTCGAGATTGCCAAAGGGATCAAGACCAAGCGCGCAAAACCGAGGCAGCCTATGGCAATGGTCGGGCGCGCCGTCTCGACATAAGCCGCAAGATCATCCATCGCATAGTCCAGCTCCCGGAGAGCCTGACTAAGCCCCTCGGCCAAGACCTGGCCGACAGGATTGAGGAAAATCTGGTTGTCTCTGCGCTCGAATAGAACGCAACCGAACAGTCTTTCGGTATCCCGCAGCCTCGTCAGAATGGCGCTGGCGGATACCCCTAACGCGGTTGCCACTAAACGCGCCTGGGTGAGCCTGGCGATCCCGACAACGGCAAGCATGTGCTGCCAGGTTAATGCTCCAGTGAGGCGAACGCATTCATGCTCCTTGCTCAATTGCGCCTGCATCAGGGTTGCCGCGACCGCCGCTTCAAACAACCTGAAGAACGCCGACAGTCGTCGGCTCACCAGTTCGCCCGCCGGGGTCACTCGGCTTCCACTGGAGCCCCTCTGCAATAGCGGGGTACCAAACATCTGCTCGACCCGGTTGACCGCATAAACGACGCTCGACTGCGACATGTGGACGGCTTCGCTGGCCTGATTGAGACTTTCCAGCCTTGCCGCCGCATCGAACGCCCGCAGATGCCGTATGTTGATGTCCGGGCCTCGGCCCGTCGATCTGAAGCAGGTGCTCAATCTGGCGGTCATCGAAAATCCCCTCTCGGTCTCTCCCCTGCGACCGGTCGGGCTTGGCCCGAAACGGACCAGAGTTTACGTCTCTAGAATTTGCCCAAGCATTCCACGTTGGACCCGTTGCAGATGGCCAAGCATGAATTGCTCGGCCGCTTCGGGTTCCTGCTGCTCAATCGCGTCGACGATCCGCCGGTGTTCTTCAAGACTGGGGTTGGACGGCGATGGGGGCTGCTTGTCCTTGAGCCGTCCCCAGAAGGCCACGTGACGGACATTGTGCAGGGTTTCGAGGAAATGGGTGAGAGGCACATTGCGCGTGGCTTGGGCGATAACGATGTGCAACTTGCCGTCCCAGAAGGCATATTCCTGGAAGGTCTTGGCGGCCTCGGTTCGCTTGAGGCATCGATGCATCTCGTTGATCTGGGAAGAGGATGCATTGAGCGCGGCGAGGCGCGCCGCGCTCGGCTCCATGATGAGCCGTGCGGTCATCACATCGGTCGGGCTGGTGCGCGCCGCCAATGCGGAAGTACTTTCCCCGGCGTCCTCGGGGCGCGCGCCAACAAAGGTGCCTTTACCCACATGGCGCCAGATATAGCCCTCCGCTTCCAGCTCGCCGAGCGCCTGGCGCAGCGCACCCCGCGAGATGCCCAGTTGCTCGGCAAGTTCCCGCTCAGGCGGCACACGGCTGTTCAACGGCCACTGCCCGCTCGAGAGCCACTCCTTCATCTGCTGCGTCGCGGCGATCCGATTGCTCACTATGGTGACCGTCAAGCTGCTCCTGCAACCATGCGCTCGTCATGGTCCGGATTGGTTTCAAAGCGCGAAGGCGCATCAAGGATCATGGTTTGTGCCCCATCCGGTGTTACGCAGGGCCAGGCCGGCAATCCGGGATGTTCAGGATTGCCATGCCGGGCAAAAGCGATCCAGGCGTCGGCCACGATTTCACCCAGCCTGACGGCCTCTTGGCCCCCCCCCGTGCCGTGGCTGCAGCGCTCGACATTGTTGAACACAAACGGCAATTCGGCATTATGGTAGGCTCTGGGGCGTCCGTCCAGCAGCGGCGTTTGCCAGCAAAACCAATATAGCCAAGCGGGGGCTGCGCCAAGAGCTGCCTTGCTCTGCGCGTGCTCAACGGCGCATTGCCGGATGGTCGCCGAATAAGCGCGCGACATGATGTCGAAGGGCCGATCGGCGGGATAGCGGTCCCGGAATGTGGTGAGTACCGCTGCGGCCGAAGACCCGAACGAGAGGGCGAAGTCGGCTGCCACTTGCTCGAAACTGAGCTGTTCCAAATCAGGCTGGCCGATGGCGTGCGTAAACTCGTTAAGCGTGGTTCCCACCAGCAACGGCACCGAGGCGCTGATGGCAGGGGCCTCCGGCCAGCCGCCATGGCGCGGAAGGACATTTCCGTCAACCACCGGCTCCCAGCGAATCCGTCGATTGCGACGGGCCGGATTGGACGGCGGCGAGAGCCTCGCGACTGCAGCGAGTTCAGCGCGACTCAATTGAGCATAGGGCACTTCCTGCAATTGGCTTGCACCGGCTTGGGGCATGCCGAGTTCGTCCAGCACGGCCGCGGTCAGCGAGAGCGATGTCTCGACATCCATTTGGCGCAGGGCGCAATTGCTTTGGACGATGGCGCGGTGGAACAGCCCCTCGGCCGCAGGCATCGCCATCAGTGTCGTGACCTTGCCGCCACCGCCCGATTGCCCAAAAATGGTGACGCAGTCGGGATTGCCGCCGAAAGCCGCAATGTTGTCGCGCACCCATTGCAGCGCCAGCACGATGTCCAGCATTCCGACATTGGCTGAAGAGGCGAACTCGTCTCCAAAGCCACTGAGGTTCAGGTGCCCGAGGACATTGAGCCGGTGATTGAGCGAAACCACCACGACATCGCCGCGGCGTGCAAGATTGCTGCCCTCATACGCCGCAAGGTCGTGGCCGGAGCCCAAGGAATAGTGCCCCCCATGCAACCAGACAAGCACAGGCCGGCGGGCAGTATCGAGCCCCGGGGTCCAAATGTTGAGACGCAGACAGTCTTCGGATTGGGTGCCAGCCTGCAGCCCATTGAGCAAAGCATCTTCCATGAAGGCGCGATCGTCGGGCGAGCTTGGCCGTCGCGGCGCCTGGGGTGCGATATCGCCATGGCAGTAAGCCAGCCGCACCCCGGTCCACGGTGCGGCCGGGCGAGGAGGCATGAAACGCCCCCGCCCAGAAGTGTCCGCTCCATAGGCAAGGCCCAGAAACGTGTGAACGCCGTGGTTCTCAAACCCCTTCACCTGTCCGGCATTGGTGTGGACCACGGGCGTGTCGGTGCGAAACTTAGTCATCATTGCCTGCCATTGCTGCCTGCGCCAGCACACCATTTTTCCGGCGGGCACGAATAAAGGGGAACACTGCCGAAGCGAGAGCCATGAGCCAGATCACGTTGCCAATTGGCGACGAGAACAGGATCATCGGGTCGCCCTGGCCAACTCGAAGAGAGCGCAGCAGATAGGACTCGAACAGCGGACCCATCAGCACGCCGATCAGCATGGCGGTGACTTCATAATTGGTTTTGCGGGCGATGTAGCCGATTACGCCGAACACAAGCGCCACGCCGATATCGAAGATGTATTCGCGCTCGGAGAACGCGGCGACGGCGATCATCGACAGGATGAGTGGCACCAAAAAGCGCGTAGGTATCCACACCACCCGGCTCATATATCGCGCCAGCGGCACGATCAGGATCAGCATCAGCAGATAGGCCACGAACATCTGCACAAAGACGCCATAGGCGATTTCGGGATTGTCGGTGAACAAACGAGGCCCGAAGATTACCCCATTATAAGCCAGTACGATCATCATCACGGCGCCGGTTGCGCCGCCGGGGATACCCAGGGCCATGACGGGAACCAGCGTGCCGGAGGTCACGCCATTATTGGCGGATTCTGGTGCGATGACCCCGCAAGGGTGTCCCTTGCCGTATTCGTCCGGAGTCTTGGAGAAGAGCTTGGAGTAGTGATAGGCGATGAAGGCCGCAACGGTGGCCCCGGCACCGGGCAGAATGCCGATAATCAGACCAATCAACGAGGTCCAAACGATCTGCCACCAGTATTTCACCGTGAGGCGCAGGCCATCGAAGGTATCGAGCCAGCTCGCGCGACGAGCCGTTGACTGGTCCTTCTTGTGCACGACGGAATCTTCTTCCAGCATCACCAATGCCTCGGAGATGCCGAACAAACCGATCAGGGCGGCAATCAGGGGAACGCCGTCATAAAGCTGGGCGAAGCCAAAGGTCGCACGCGGCGTGCCGAAGATGGGATCGGCCCCTATCGAGCCGATCATCAGGCCCATGAAGCCGGCGATCAAGCCCTTGAGCATGTCGCGCGAGGCAATCGCCGCGATCAGGGTCAGTCCGAGTACCATGAAGGCGATCATCTCGACGCTGCGGATCACGTAGCTGAGCTGGGCCAACAGCGGCAGCGTCGCGATGGTGACTGCGGTGGTGATCAGGCCTGCAAGGACCGAAGAGGAAAAGCACAGCACCAAAGCCTGCTGGGCCTTGCCCTTGCGCGTCATCGGATAGCCGTCGATGGCAGTTGCCGCGGCCCCACCTTCCCCGGGCATGTTGAACAGGATCGCCGGCACGCCGCCCCCCAGTTGGGTGGCGCAGTACAGCGCGATCATGAAAGCCAATGCCGATGTGACGTCCATGCTCAGCGTGAGCGGCAGCAGCATCATCAAGGTGTTCTGCGCGCCAAAACCGGGCAGGATACCGACCACAATGCCGATAAGGGTCGCGGGCAGAATGATCCACCACAGACCCAGGTTCTGCATAAAGAGATCGCCCACGAGAGCGAAAGGGAATTCCATGGCTTTTGCTCTTGTTAGGGCAGGATCGACAACAGGGCGTGTTCAAGCGCACCTTGCGGCAGCCGGCTCCCGGCCAGCCAGATCAGCAGGATGAAAACGAAGCTGGCAGTCGCCAGGGAAATACCCGCCAATTGCCAGATGCTGCGCACACCCATGATCAGCATGCCGGTACAAAGCACCAGGGCCAGGCCAAGCGTAGTGCCGGTGAACGGTAGCAGGGCGGTGAAGACGGTGACTGCCAGCAGCAGGGCCAGCCGGCGCCGGTTGTTCTGGGAGTTCTCGAACAGGTCGCCAAAGCCAAAGCTGATTCTGCCGGCCAGCGCTTGACGAAGCGTCAGCAGCACCTGAAGGGCGCAAAACAGCAGCAGAACCGAGCCAATCAACCAGCCGGTGCTACGTGCTTCCCAGGTCAGCCCCACCGTCGAAATCATGTAGTAGGCCGTCAATCCTGCCGCAAGTGCGGGTATGATCAGGTTCGCGAAGGCGGATTCGTTGTCACCCCGGCCGTCGGCCGGGGCTTGATTTGGGGACATATCCGTCATGGTTGTCAGCTGGCTGCCGTGATCTGAGCCTTGAAGCGCTCCGCGACCTCGGCGATACCCTTGGCGTAGGCCATGCAGCCTTCCTGATCGAGATAACGCATCGCGTCCCAGGGCTGGGTCGTTTTCTTGATGCCTTCCTCGAAGCTGGGCTCGGCGAACACCTTGGCTGCGGTGGTCTTGAGCATCTCGAAGCTCTCGGTATTGGCCTCGATCCAGTCATTGTGCATGGCAAAGGACCGAGTGGTGTAGAAGTCCGGCAGATCCGTGCCCAGGACCTCGTTCACCAGCGGCGCGTTCTCGTTCATGTGCGCGAGCTGGTTCTTGGTCCGATTGAACACCGTAAGAACCCGCAGCGCGCCATTGGCTTCGTTGGGCACGCCCGAGATGCCGCCGCCACCCAGCTCGACTTCGCCATTGACCACTGCCGTCAGCGCCGGGTTTCCGCCGCCGTACGGGATCAGGTTGAACTGCGCCCCGGTTTCTTCGGCCAAGGCAAGCAGCCCGAGGGCACCCGGATGGGCCATCCGCGTCATCGATATGTTGATCGGAGCCTTGCGCGCCTCTTCGATCACGTCTTCAAGGGTCTGGAAGCGGCTGTCGCGGCGGGTGTAAATGCCGCAGTCATCCACGTCTACACCGCAGAAATAAGTGTAGTCCTCAGGGAACTTGTAGCCCGGATTTTGGGTGACATACATGATCATCTCGGGACCCATGTTGCCAAACAGCATGTTGTAGCCGTCATGAGCCCGCTGGTTGATGAACAGCTCGTAGCCGACCTGTCCGCTGGCCGCGGGGTGGTATTCGAACTCGAAGGACTGGTTGTTAAGCATGGGCGACCATGAATTGGCGAAGGCACGCACCATCATGTCGGCATTGCCGCCCTGCCCGGTCGGCACAATGACATTGAACCGGCTTGAGGGATAATTGTCCTGCGCAAAGGCTGGCCGCATGGCGCCAAGCGCGATTGCGCCCCCCATCCCGATCAGCATGTTTCGGCGATTAATCTTGAAGTTGGTCATGAACTCCTCCAGGGGCTTGGCCAGTTATGGGCGGACCAATTTTTATATTGGTGTGCTTGCACCTACAATGAAATCTGCTAATCAGCCTGTCAACAGGCGTTTGGGCTTTGTACCAATCGCACCATTGGTCTATTGGAGTGCAAACCGTGGGCAATATTGAGCAGCAGGATTTCTCTCTGGAGAAGGCCGAGGGCGTCCAGCTTTTCGCCAGGCGAAAAGGTCCCGCCGATGCCAAGGCGGCACGCGGCAATATCGTGCTCGTGCACGGCTCTTCGCAGGCCTCTCTGCCATGCTTTGACCTGATCGTTGGGGGAAGCATGCAGTATTCATTGATGGAAAGCCTTGCGGCGCAAGGCTGGAACGCGTGGACCTTCGACTGTGAAGGCTACGGGAAATCATCCAAGCACCGCGACCGGCTCTTCGACATTGCCGACGGCGCCGATGACTTGGCAGTGGTGATGAAGTTCATCAATGAGATGACTGGGGACACCAATATCCACGTGTATGGCGGGTCGGCCGGCGCCCTGCGGGCGGCCGTCTATGTCGCGCGCGACCCCGCTTTGGTAGGCCGCCTGGCGATGGACGCGGTGGTGTGGACCGGCGAGGGCAGCCCGACCCTCGAACAGCGGCGTAAGCGCCTGCCTGAACTTACCACCTCGCTGCGCCGCCCTATTGATCGGGCAAGCCTCGTTTCGATTTTCAACCGGGACCATCCCGGCAGCGCAGATGAAGTGGTTGTCGAGGCGTTTGCGGACGCAGTTCTTGAACTGGATACTTCCATTCCCAACGGCACCTATATCGATATGTGCACCAAGTTGCCGGTGATGGATCCAGCAACCATCGCGGTGCCGGTGATGATCATGCGTGGCGAGTGGGACGGCATCGCTTCCCAGGACGACGTCCTCGCGTTCTTCACCCGCTTGCCCAACCCCGACAAGCAATTGATCATCCTGCCTGGCGTTGCCCATGCCGCATTGAACGGCAAGAACTACGCACTGGCTACCCACACCCTGCTTTGCTACTTCTCCCGCCCTGACCCGGTTTATCTCGGCTAGGCACCGGCGCGATGCTCGCGCTTGGACTTGCGGCTGTTATAACGCTGACCTCGTTCATGTCCGGCGTGTTCGGCATGGCGGGCGGTATGGTGCTCCTGCTTGTGCTTCTTGCCATGGGGCTCGACGTCGCCACCGCCATGGCCCTGCACGGATTGGCGCAGGCGACCGGCAATCTCTGGCGGGTCGTTACCTGGCGCCGGTTCACACGCTGGCGCATCGTGGGCTACTTCGCCGGGGGCACCCTCGCCGCCGCGGCAATCTTCAGCTTGTTCCGCTTCGAACCCAATCGTGCCGTGGTGCTGATCATGTTGGGGCTGGCACCATTTCTTGTCATGGCGTTGCCCAAGCGCTGGGTGCCCCAGGCCGACCGGCCGGCGGGCGGACTGCTCTGCGGCTTTGCGAGCATGGCAGTGACCCTGGTCGCCGGCGTTGCCGGACCCTTGGTGGATTCGTTCTTTATCCGCACCGGCTTTGACCGCAAAACGATCGTAGCAACCAAGGCCGGCTGCCAGCTCATCGGCAATCTGACCAAAACGGCCTACTTCCTGGCGCTGTCGGGTATGTCGGTCGCGCTGGGTCCGGAACTTCTCGCCGTAGCCCTGATATTTCCCATCCTCGGAACCTTCCTCAGCAAGTTCGTCCTCGAATGGATGAGCGAGGCCCACTTTCAGCGCTACACACGCTTCGTCATTGGCCTAGTCGGCCTGGTCTCGATCGGTAATGGGGTGATGGAAATCTACGCCTGAGCGGCTGCTGTTTGGATTACCTCGGTCAGGCTCGGGCGCTGTTGAGAGCCGGCCGGGGGCCGGCATATCCAGCTCGCCGGGCTTCCACCCAGCCGGTTCACCTATTCAGACGCGCAAGCCCGAAGGATTGGTGCCTTACGCCAGCAAACGCCACCGATGTCTGTCGTGGAGGTCTCCACAATACTGCAGGGCCTCGGCAACTACGCCGCGAAACTTCTCGTCGTTCCAGAGGGCAACCAGCAAGGGCAGGTCGAGGCGACCGGACTGCTGTGATCCCCAATATGTCCAGCCCAGGAACACATCCAGGCGTTCAGCAGGATTTTCCTTGTGCCGAGCACTGGGGATCGAGGGGAAAACATCTCCGTCAGCGGTGCTGATGACCCATTGGGCAAGTTCCCCTACTGAGACTTCGAACACGCATCCGCCGCGCCCTGGGAAACTGAGCTTGGACGAAAGCGGACTGCGTTCCACTCCTCCCTCGAGCAGTGGGGGCCCGCCCACCCACTGGGCACGTTCCAGTACGGTCCGGGCATGCACGACGGCAGCGCCCGACGAGCCTACTGCCGAGAGCACCGCCAAGCGTTCCAGAAACGTGGTTTGTCCGACAACCCCGAGGCTCTTTGACGCCCTGGTGAGTTCTAAATAGTCGTCACTAGCCCGGATGGATAGACGATGAGCCATAGACGAGTTTCCGTGGCGTGTGCCCTTACCAGAGGGTGGGCATCTGAGTTCACAGGCGTGTGCCCCAGGGAAAGGCCCCGGGGCACACGAACCTGTCTTAAGCGACAGCCAAGTCGCTGCCGACCGCGCGCAGGTGATTTTGATAGTCGTTCGTCTGGTAAAGAGCGTCCCGGAAGTTAACGAGCTCAATCCGGTTCGTCCTGATCCATTCTTTCAACCGGGGATCACACAGGGCGGCCACATCCTGAACCCGGCCGATTACGAACTGCTGCGCACGGGGGCGTGGATGGCGCTCCCCCAGCCGGTAGGCATAGTAATCCAGGTATCCCGGGTGCCACGACTGCGTAGTGAACACGTCTTCCGGATAGGCCAGGATGCCAGCGCGATCCTGCGTGTAGAACAATACCGGATCGTAGTTCGCCTCTACCGAGCCGACCGAGTCGGTGAGTAGGTCGATATATGCGGTTGTCCCCGCAGCATTGATGATCTTGCGATCGGCCCAACGTTCGATTGGCTCACGCGCGGGGCTTGGCGTGGAAGAATAGTGGCCGCTTAACTAGGTCTGCTTGCGGGACCCTTCTCTGTCGAGCGTCACTCGATCTCCACGATAGGCGAGCACTAGGCTCCCCAAGCTATCGAATGTGACCCACTTGCTATCGAAGATGGCTGCAGCCTGGGGTTACTTTACTGTCACCCTAGACTTGCCGCGGTGAGAGCGGGTTGCCCCGCTCCCACCACTTCACCGCGTTGAAGAGACAGACGTGATCAGCTCGGCCAGGCCTTCGATGATTGCCGGCTCGGCGCAACCAGGCTTCATTCGGGAGCTCGTGACCTCGAACGTCGTCTTGGGGTAACTCTCGTCATCTGGGATATAGCCGATCGATCCAGCGGTGTGCGTGATCAGGATTGTCTCTTGGGCGGGAGACTGCTCCATGAACCGGTCGCCGATCACCGTATTGACCTCACCGTTCACCCCGGCGAGCGCAATGTCGTTTAGGGTGATGGCCTGCAGCCGCAACTCGATATCTGGAGCATCCTCGTTGGTTACTGCAGCGGTCTTGGGATCCATGATCACCTTGCCGCCCGGGCAGATGGCGGTAGCCACCCCGGCCCCAATAGCAACTTCGGTCGTATCAGCCGCTGTTTTCTCGGAAACCCGGATCACTTCTTCGGCCAGCCGCGCGCTTTGGGCATGCAGCAGGGCCCAGCCACCTGTACCCAGATCGGTGGTGCCCGGTTTGACCCGGCCCTCATTGGACTGGTTGTAAAGGGCCATAAACAGCGGATTCTGGTCGCCCGCGGCGCCCATTGTCCACAAAGCCACCGGCTTGTCGTCGTAGTGGGTCTCCACGAAATTGGAGGTCCAGCCGGCTAGATCGCTGGTAACTTCCGAGCCACCATCCTTGGTGACTGCGGTCAGCATGACCACGCTGTGCACGGCATAGTTCACCAGGAAAGCAATCGGCTCGCCGGTCTCCACAGACTCGAACTTGAGCACATCGACACGCTTGTTGGACGGGCCTTCCGGGTTATAGCCGATCACATAGCGATCATCGATGAACTCGTCCCGGTTCACATTCACATAGGCTTGGCCCGCTCCGTGGCCCATGCGGGCATCCTGCAGATCCGCCTTGGCCTGCACCACCGCCTCAACGGCGCCTGCAAGGATCTTGTCCAGCATTGCCTTGGAAGCGGGGTCGGACGCCTGATCGGCTACCCCCCCGGGCGCGCGCCCTACTGAGGGCATGCTGTGATTATGGGTTGCCACCAGCCAGATACCTTCAGGTGCAATGCCGGTTTTTTCGGCAATCATTGCGGTCAGATCAGCCGCTACGGGCACGCCGCCGACATCCATGGTAACCATGGCAACTTCGGTTTCGCCATTGTTGATCACCATGGCGCGCGCATAAACCGGGTCATGGGTGCCGGTCCAGGGCAACTGGACATTTTCCATTTTGACCGGGTCAAAGAAGCTGCGACCCTGCGCGATGGGATAAAGCTCGTCAGGCGGAGAAATGTCCACCTTGGCCGCGCCGACTTGAAAAGCTCCGTCCGCCGCGAAGGCTGCCACGGGGGCGAGGCCGACCAGGCACGACGACAGCAACAGAATGCGATGTAAGTTCACGCGCTCCTCCTTTAACGAACAATATTGGTGCGCCAGTTTGCTTTTTCTGAGCTGCCATTGATGGCAAGTCAGCTCACTTTCACGCCCCTGCAGCATAAGACCCCGACTAGAGCAGGGGGTATCGAATGTGAGAGTGGGCTAACCAAATGGCGCACCCGGAAGGCTTGCCTCGTTGACTTGTGGGCGCGCTACCATTCCTACTGCTGGTCGTGAGCCGTTCAAATGAGAGAGCAACGAGACCGTCGGAGGAACTTGATAGGGTCCGTTGCCAATCATCAGAACTAAGCGTCATGCAAACAGCCTCGTCGCCGAGCCTGATGCATGTGGGCCCCATTGAGGGCCAAACGGGAGTTGGCCGGATTAGTCCGGACCAAGAGGAGAGATCAATGACTTACGCTTATGGGCTGCCCAAGTGGCGGCAACGGTACCGCTATGCCTTGTTAGCTGCAGCGGCAATTGCATCCTCGGTGGTGGCGAGTTCCGCTATTGCCCAGCAAGCCGGTACTGGCGTTGTCGTGCCGACCGTCGTCGGGCCCATCGCGAGCGAAGGCTTCGACAGTCCTTCGAACGATTACATTTTTTTCTCGACCGATATCGCTCTTGAAAGCCGAGGTTATCGCGAAGAAGAATATTTCGTCAGCGGGGTAGGAAACACCTATGACGCCCCCGATAGAACGCCCGATACCCTCCCCACTGAGAATGCAAGGGTAGTCGAGACGGGCATCCCTTATCACACCCGAATGGTTGTTCGGCGACCCGTTGACCCGGCTGATTTCAATGGCACCGTGGTCGTCGAATGGCTCAACGTCTCGGATGGATTCGACGGCGAGTATTTCTGGGTACAGTCCCATCAACATCTGTTACGTGACGGCTACGTCTATGTAGGCCTGTCGGCGCAGGATAACAGCATCTCGCACGAGGAGCTTGGCCTCAAGAAGTTCAGCGCCGAACGCTATGGCAAACTGGATGTCACGGGCGGCGGCGACGAGTGTTGCCTCGAGAGCCAGACAGCCTACGACATTTTTGCGCAGGTGGGCTCGGCCCTCAAAAACAACGGCGAGATTCTTGGGGGCCTCGACGTCAAGAACCTGATTGGCGTGGGCATGTCACAGTCGGGCCGGCGCATGAGCGTCTATGCCAATTACCTCCATCTTGGCGCTCCGATCTATGACGGCTTTCTGTTCCAAGTCCACAATTCGCCGTTGCGCGACGACCTTAAGGTCCCGGCAATCCGCGTTCTTAGCGAGAGCGAGTACGACGACGTTTTCGAGGAATCTGAAACTGAGCTGCGCAAGTCCTATTGGGTATCCGGCTCGTCGCATGGCGATATCCTGCAACGGGTTGGGCGCAATGGCGTGAGGCTGCGCGACCTCGGCATTGGCTTGACCGGCAATGACGCCTGCGGTCCGACGGGCTCGCTCGGGGAAAGCCTGACCCGCACCCGCACCCCAATCAGCCATGTCATTAACGCGGCCGTTCACCACCTCAAGGCCAATATCGAAAATGGCACTCCGCTCCCGGCTGGGCCAATCCCTACATGGGCACCCGCCGAGCAATGGGTGGAACGCGATGAAAGGGGTAATGCCCTAGGCGGCATCCAGCTTGCCCATATGGCTGTACCCACGGCTCGAGCAGATGGCCTCGAATGCGGGAATATCGGTGTCTGGGAGCCCTTCCCCACCCAAACACTCACCCAACTCTATCCCACGCACGAGGCCTATGTTGAAAAGGTCCGCGCAGCCGTGGAGGCCAATATTGCCGCTGGATTCGTTCTCCCAGAAGATGGCCAGCAGACGATTGCGGAAGCCAGCGCCTCGGTCATCGGAACGGGCCTGGAATGCGGCACGTATTGCCTCGACCGCAGCCACTACCGCCTGGACTTCTCATCCACGGGCAACCTTCGCTTGAGCACCGTTTATTACAACATGGTGGACGGCGAAGAACTTGTGGCAGCGATCGACGCAGCCCACCGCAATGTCGCTGAAGGCGACACTGCGGAGGCGCCGCAGAACGCCCAGTTCCACGCCCTTGCCGTTCATCACCTTCGCGACTACCTCAACCTCCTCAATCAGGCGCGTGAAGATGGGAGGGTGACCGATACTGCCTCCGACGTCCTGTCCATGCAGGCGCATGCGATTATCAAAGGCCTGCAAGGCTAGGCTTGCCGCACCTGCACTCAAGCTGAGAAGGGTGGCCTAGGCTGCCCTTCCTATTTGTGGAGGCGCATCTTCAGATTGCGGAGGGGGAACGTGTTATTGACCGAGACAACTAGCAGGTATTGATCGGCCTTCTTATAGCACTTGATCAAAGACAACGTCGTGGGTGGATATGACAGGTTCTGACCGCCACTCGCTAATAGCAGTCAGTCCGTTGTCGGCCCGAGGCTGTGGGAAAACTCGGCTAGAAAAACACTCGTTAGAATAGAATTCCTGCCAAGCCCAAAGCCTCACCGCGGTCAGCTCCCTTAAGCGGGTTACGCCGAGAAATTGATGGTAAAGGCTATGAAGTGCCAAGCCAGAGCCACACTCGTGGAATTTACATTCTAGCGCTCCTGGCGACGATCGCGTTTTCACACAGCCTCGGCCCCTTACCAGCCCTTGGGCTGTTTGGCGCAAACGCGCCGAATTGTGCTTTGGCGGCCGCCCGGCAATTGGCGTTGCGGAGCGGCCTAACCCGCCCCGAGTGGAGATCACCCAGGGGGTGGGCTCCAAGGATTACTGCAGTCACGAGCGACGCCGTCAAGGATTACGTTGGGGCAAGCAAGGATTGATGCGGACGGGCGATAAAGCGCTCGTCCGCATCAGTCTTGGCTCCTCAGACCTTCGTAAGGCCCCGCCTGTACGAGGCGTTCTTTTCTTCCCGCTCGGTAATGAAGGCCAACAGCGTGGACCTTCGGCACGCCAAAGTACTCCCGACTCTGAATATGGGCAGATGTTCCTGGTAGCAGGCATGATAGACCTGCCGGCGGGTCATTCCCAAGAACTGGCCAATGGCCTCGGCGCCCCAAATTACGTCGGAGCTCAGTTCGTATTCGCTATTCATGAAAGCATACTCCCGGACAACAGACACGTGTTCGCGGCGCAGCAGTGTCGGTACGCTTTGCCGCGGCGGGCCACGCGAGACGAGCGTGGCGGTGCCAGATGTGTTGGGCTGGTCCTGCCGTCGAGACGAGAGCCGGTACGCCAAGGCGGCCGCTCCGCCTCATGTTCCCTATGGCAGGGACATGCCCATCAATCCGGACGAGCGCAGCCGCCTCGGGGGAGGAGTGTGGGTGTAGACGAGGATGAATTCCATTCTTGATCTCCAAAGTTCTCTGCCATCGGAAGGTGCCGCGCCAACGACAGCCTTTCCGCTTCGCGACTGCGAAGGCCCGCAATCGACGTAAACAGGAAACCGCCAGATTGCTTAAGGACTTCATAAACTCCTGATCTGTCCGGGAGAATTGAAAGGCAGGTCCAAGTTCGTCGCTGGCCGAGCAATTCGTCCGCCGGCGGAATATTTGTCAGCCGTCAGAGCTTGCGGACGGGGGTATCGTGCGGAGGAAGGTCTCGAGTTCCTCAGCGGATAGCGACAATTTGGCCATGAGAATGGTCGCTAGATCGCGGCAGGTATCCGCGTGCTGCTGGATGAGGTTCTCGGCGACTTTCGCATAGCGCCCCAGATCAGCTGCAACCGCATCCAGCAAGCGGCTGTCTTTAGACAGAAGCGAAACGGCGTTCTTCGGTTCCGTGCGCCAGACCAAAGCGTCTCCCCACCCGAAACTGGCATATCCCTGGGCGACCACTTCGGTTGCCACGTGCAGATCGGAGCCACGACTCCCACCGGCCCCCATCGTGACATCCCCGCCGAGGATCACGCGTTCGGCAGCCTGGCCCCCCAGCATGACGATCGCTGCCCGTTCGAGATCGCGCCGCGTGAAGCCGGTTACTTCATCAAAGCGAGTATGCCCAGCCGCGCTGCCAACTTGGCGAATGGTGACAAAAGTCGGAATCCGGCCCAAAACGTGCCCCGATATACAATGTCCGGCCTCGTGGACCGCAACGCGCCACAACTCGGTTGATGTCCGGTAGTCGCGCCCGATTGCGGCATTCCACAGGTCTTCATGCCGGAGAGCGCGCCCGGCATTTCTGGCCGTCCTTCTGGCGCTGCTCACCCATTCTGCTGCGGCGGCTCCCGTCGCCCCTTTCGTCAGCATAGCCAGGGACAGCAGATCATCATCCGCAAGATCGCCGCCGAGAAAGTGCCGCAGGATGCCTGCCAAGGCTCGCGGCGACGGCGGGTCGATCTGCAGCATACGGGATAACCGGCCAGGTCTGACCAAGGCGGGATCGAGGTCCTGATACCGGTTGGTGGCGCCCAAAACGACAACCCCGTCCCGGTCGTTCAACGAAGAGTCCAACTGGACCAAGAAGTCGGTGATGACCGGGGTCCACCAATCTTTGTTCTTCGCGTCGAGTGTCTCCCGGGACGGCAGCGCATCTAATTCGTCGATGAACAGAAGGGAGGGAGCTAGTTGCCTAGCCTCGTCGAAGATGCTGCGAAACTTCTTGATCACGCCGTCCAGGTGACCGTCGGATGTAGCAAACAGGGTACCGATGGAGGTCTGCACGAAGTGGAGACCGCATTCTCTGGCAATGATCCCGGCAACCATGGTCTTTCCGGTTCCCGGTGGACCGGCTAAGACGGCACCAGCTTCGATGGCCGAGAAGGGAATGGCACCTGACCGATATGCCGTAAGGTCGGCTTTGAGGTCGATCCCCCATTCCTTAGCCGCGTCTAGGCCTTGGAGTGAAGCCAGTGGCGGCATCTCTGCTGCTGTATTTGGAGATGACCCTGTTAAACGCTGCAGCCGGGCCACCGTCGTGCTCACTGTACCGCCGGGAGGGAAGCAGGCGCCGAGCAGGCTCAACTCACAAAATCGATCGAGCCCCGCCTTGATCCTTGTGTGGTCGCCGACCAGCGTGCGCCTGGCAACCTCTCGCAGTGCAGACCGGTCTGGCAATCTGAGCTTATATCGGTAATCGGCAACCTTGCTGGCTTCTTCAGGCAGGTCGCCACTCTCGACGATGGCCATAACGCCACCCTGTTTCGCGACGACATCGACGAGCCGGTCGAGCTCTGCGCTGGGCTTCTTGCCGGCGTGAGAAGCCGTTCGGATGAAAAGGGGGTAGCCCGGGAGAACCTCTCGAGCGGCGGCGGCGACCCAAATGAGCCAATCAGCCCCGGGCACTTCGAGGAGAAGGATGTTGAAGCTGTCCGCGCGCAGCTTGTTGAAAACGGATGCCGGTATAGTTCTCTTGAGACAGGCTAGGCAGATCGCCAGGCGCGGATCGGTGAATTCCGGCCTGTCTTCGAGCAGGACGTTAACCGCTGCGGCCGTGTCGTCTTCGTGCTCCGCCATGTGATCGCTCCGCCTGGTTTCGGTTCACCCCGCTGGATTAGGATGAAGACCATCGTGTGCCCAGCCGGGTGAATCCGTCTTGCCGCAAGGATTGCGTCAAGAGCGCAAGGACTGTCGCATATTGCATGGCTTTCTGTGTGCACTCGTTTGTTCACCGCGGCATGCTCACCTGTGCGCCACGACCGCAAGATGTGGGCGGTAGGTCGGAAGGATCGAGAACTCCGCTGGGGAGCGACTATTGCGGCCGCCCGGCATTCCCGGCGAAAGAGGACAAACCTTCCCGTGTTGGCTCCGGCCAAAGCCAACTATCCATGTTCCATCGCCAACGATGTCGCCCGTCGGCCGGGATCATCAACGGAGACAGGAGCTCATTGTGGTTGTCGATCAACTGGGACTGACCGCGACCCATCTCGTCGATGCAGAAGGTGTATTCCTGCACGTGCCGTACCGCATTCCGGCACATGGAATTACACTCGTGTCTGCGGATCGCGCAGCAGCGGTATTGATTGCCCCGGCCTGTGCAATCGAAGATCCGAGGCTCGCGCCATGGTTGTCACTGCATGGGATATACCGGGTTGAGGACCCCAGCGGAACTGTCGCGCGAATCGGCGAAGGAAAGGTCATAGACCGCCTTCGTCGTCATCGAGCGGCGCCCGTCGTCCTTCCAGCTCGGATAGTTGCCGCGTTCAGTGCCGACGGCGAGTGGACTGTGGAGGAGCGGAAATTCCTTGAGACGACCTTCGCGCATGCTTGGATCGCCGAGGGCAACGTGCTGTCGAGCACCACGTTTGATCACCAAAGTCACTTGCGGTTTAACCTCGCACGGCGCACGGAGCTGACTGGGATCATTCACACTATCCTCGATCTGGTCTTTTTGGGGGAGAGGGTATTGGACGGCGACGCGCATTTCCGCCCATTGTCGGCGGATGCGAGAGACTGGCCGATGGCACCAACCTCTGTTCCGGGGCCTGCCGATGAAGTGGTCGGGCCCGCCCTGTTGATCGACCTCTCGCGGGATCCCGCCAGTTACCGCCGCTTCGAGGTCGGATCCAGGCTGCGGTACGCGGACGGCAAGATCGCCGCCCTCGCCACCGTGCGCGACGGTTCAATCGTCCTGCACCCGGGATCGAGTGTCTACACGCGGACCACCATCAGCGTCGGTCAACGCTATCGTTCGACGCACGCCCGATTTCTTGAAGCCGCCAGAGTGGTGGGCAACCTGGATATTGGCATTACCAGGGTTGCGATCGCCGCAAGAACGGCCGCCTCTTTGATCAAGTTGGTCACGGCGGGACGTACCCATGTCGCTTCCCGCTGGAGCATCAGTTAGGGCGGCCTAGGCCGCGGGCGCCTCAGCTTGCCAAGCGAAGCGCGCTCGCGGGCTTGTTTTACGGCTGTGAAACTGCGGGACGGCGAACGCCGAACGAAGCCAAACTGACAGTCGCGCCATTGCTGACCGGGTAGGTCTACAAAAAGAAGGGCAGCGGAACCGCCCGCATGCAAGCAGGTGATCCCGGACGGCGGCCGGCATTTCAGCCGGAAAAGGATAAACTGCCCGTGTTCATCCAGCTCCGAAATCCTTCCGGGCACCAGTGCGATCGCACAGCGCGGCCCTTGTACTTTGCCGAAGGTTTTTTGTGCTTATTCTATGGGGTACGCAAATGGGGTACGTATTGGGGTACGCGACTGATTTTGCGCACTCACTAAGTCCTTGAAGTAGCAGGCCTTTCAGGGGTCGTCGGAAAATGGTGGAGCTGAGCGGGATCGAACCGCTGACCTCGTCATTGCGAACGACGCGCTCTCCCAACTGAGCTACAGCCCCGTTCCGACCGGGTTGATATGCACCAAGATCGGCACGAAGGGCAAGAGGATTGCGTGGCCCGGCAGCGGCTCAGTGGGGCTCCTTGGCGTCCGCGGTGCCGAGGAGCCAATAGCCGGCGGCCTTGATGTATTCGGGGTTCCAGCCACGCTCCTCGGTGAGGTGCGCGCGCACGGCTTTGCTCATGCTGCTTTCGCCCGCGATATAGGCGTAGGCCTCGCCGGCCGGGAATTCGAGCGCCGCCACGGCATCGAGCAGCAGGCTCGTCGCGCGGGCGGGCTGGCCGTTGCGATGCAGATAGTGAAGGGTCAGGTCCGCCTGGGTGGTGAAGCGCTGCTCTTCGGCGGCCTCGGCCACTTCGATCACCGCGATCACCCGGGCGCCGGCAGGGAGTTCTTCGATGCGGCGGCCAAGGGCGGGCAGGGCGGTTTCATCGCCCACCAGCAAATACCAGTCAAAGGCGTCGGGTACGACCAAAGAGCCGCGCGGGCCACCGATCACGAGTTTGTCGCCCAGCTTCACCTTGGCGGCCCAGCTCGAGGCGGGGCCGTCACCATGGAGCACGAAATCGAGCTCGAGCGTGCCTGCCGCCACGTCGAAAGAGCGTGGGGTAAAGTCGCGCATTTCGGGGCGCTTGCCCGGGAGGAACTCAGCACCCCGCTCCCCGATCGGGGCGGTGTAGGGCTCGACCCCGTCCGGGAAAAAGAATGCCTTGATGTGATCGGCATGGCCAAGCGAGGCAAAGCCGGTCAGGTCCCCGCGCAGAGAAATCCGGCGCATGCGCGGGGTGATGTCGGTGACCCCAATCACATCGAGCAGGCGCATCCGAGTCTCGTGGCGAACACGAATTGGGGCGCGAGGATCGCTGGTGGGGGCAGTGTCGGACATCGCATTCATTCCTGAATAGTTCGGTCAGGATTTACTCCGCTCGGGAACCCTGGGCAAGCCTTGCGCCGTTCTGATGGGGAGACGTGGTTTCGATCACCCCCCAGATGCAGGAGAAACAACATGCGCAGCATCATCTACGAAAGCTTTGGCGTGCCCGAGCAGGTGCTCCAACTGGGCGATCGCCCCAAGCCCGAGCCGGGCGCCGGGCAGGTGCGGTTGCGCATGGTGCTGTCGCCCATCCACAATCACGACCTGATGACCGCGGCTGGGAGCTATGGCTTCAAGCCTGAACTGCCCGCGACAGGCGGCACGGAGGCACTTGGGGTGGTGGATGCCTTGGGGGAGGGCGTCACCAATCTGCAGGTGGGGCAGCGGGTCACCGGGGGCGGGCAGGCGACCTGGGCCGAGTATTTTCTGGGCGACGCGGCCCGGCTGGTGCCGGTGCCTGACAGTGTCGATGACGAAACCGCCTGCCAGCTCGTGTCGATGCCGCTTTCAGCCAAGATGATCATCCATGAGCTGGGCCTTAAGCGCGGGGACTGGCTGGTGCAGAATGCCGCCAATGGGGCGGTGGGCAAGCTCGTGGCGCGGTTCGGGGCCGAGCAGGGGATTGGCGTCATCAGCCTGGTCCGGCGCGACGAGGCGGTGGCCGAACTCAAGGCGCTGGGCATCGAGCATGCGGTTTCAACCGCGAGCGAAGGCTGGCAGGACGAGGCCAAGGCGATGATCGGGGAAGGCAAGGCGCTGCACGGCATCGATTCGCTGGGGGGCGATGGGCCGGCCCAGCTGGCCGAAGTGATGGCCGATGGCGGCACCATCACTAATTTCGGCGCCATGACCGGCCGGCCGCTGCGCATCACCCCGGCGTTGTTGCTGTTCCGGCAGATGACGGTCAAGGGGTTCTGGGCGGCCAAGCCCAAGACGCCGGTGGCCGAGATCGCGCGGATGATCGGCGAGCTTGTCGCCGACGCCGCCAACGGCAAGCTCACCCTGCCGGTGGATGGGATTTATCCGCTTGAGGAGATCGCCGCGGCGGTCAAGGCCAGCGGCGAGCCCGGGCGCAAGGGCAAGGTGGTGCTGCGGCCTTAAACGAGGCCCAGCATCCGGTCCTGCTCGCGACGCAGCGCGAACAGGCGGGTGGAGGTGTCCGGCTGGCTGTTGGCTGAAGTCAGCAGCTCGCCCTTTTTGACGGGCGCAGTCACCCTGCCCCCTTCGAGCAGGCCCACCGGCACGGCCCCTTTGGCGCGGCTATCGGTGATGGTCATGGTAAAGGAGCGGTAGCAGGTTTCGCCAATCGCATCGAAGGTTTCGCCCACGGCGAGGTCGCGCTTCGCCACGGCGCATACCTCGGCCACGGGCTGGGGCAGGGGCACCATGTCGGGCTTGCCATGCAGCATGATGCGCGCGCAGGTCAGCGGCACTTCAAGGCTTGTCAGGTGATAAGGCCGGAAGAAGCTGTAATAAGGCCCGTGGCCGATATGGAGGTCATCCATGCGCTCGATGATGCGGGGATGCTCGGCCTTGACGATGACGAAGACCCCCGGCGCCACGCCCTTGCCCACGGTGAAATCGACAACGCCCATCTTGTTGAGGATCCCCCCGTCTTCGCGCGGGATCAGCACCTTGGCCATGTCGTCGCGGTCGGCCTTGGGGCCGTGCATACCCGGCACATCGGGCACAAGGCCCGTGGCATTGGCGATGGCGCACATTTCCACCATGGTCTTGGAGCCATCGACAAACTCGACGAGCATGCGCGGGTTCATGTTGCGGCGCTCCGCTTCCTCCCGGTATTCGTCGGGGATGGCATCGTGGCGGAGGGGATTGTTCTTGCCCTTGCCGGCGGCGACGATGGGCAGGCCCAGCGCGGAAACGAACTCGATCAGCTCCATGCAGGAGGACGGCTCGTCTCCCGCGCCAACCGAATAAACGACGCCGAGCCGGTCGGCCTGCGCCTTGAGATAGGGGCCGATGGTGACATCGGCTTCCACATTCATCATCACCAGATGCTTGCCATGCTCCATGGCCAAGAGGTCGTAATCGGCGGCGACGCCCGGCTTGCCCGTGGCGTCGATCACCACATCGATATTGGGCGTGGTGACGAGGGTTTCGGCCGAGGTGATGGCGATCTTGCCCGCTTCGATGGCGGCGGTGGCCTGGGCGGGACTGTCGGCGGTGCGGCCCTTGCTGTCGTCGCCATAGGCAATCTGCATGGCGGCAAGCGCGGTATGGGGGCGGCGGGTCGCAATGGCCGCCATCTCGATGCCCTGCATCAGCGACATTTGCGTGACCAGATCGGTGCCCATTTCGCCCGAGCCGATCACCCCGACGCGGATGGGCTGGCCGGTTTCGGCTCGCGCTTGCAGGTCGCGGGCGATGCCGGTGAGGGTGATGGAAGCGGTCATGGGTTCGGGTCCAAAAAGTGTTGATCTCCCCTAGCATCGGCAGGAGCAGTTTGAAACAGCGGTGACCCGTCGGGGTGCGGAAGCGCGTGCGCTTGCTGGCAGGGCGGCATCATGCTTTGTGGGCCGGCAACTGGAGGCAAAGGCGATGGCGCGGATCGGTTTGGTGGCCCATGACGACAAAAAGGACGAAATGGCCGCCTGGGCCAATGCCCACCGGGCCAAGCTCAGCCAGCACGAGCTCTGGGGTACGGGCACGACGGGCGGAAGGGTGATGCGGGAAACCGGCTTGCCGGTGACGCTGCTCAAAAGCGGGCCCTTGGGTGGCGACCAGCAGCTGGGCGCGATGATTGCCGAAGGTCAGCTCGATGTGCTGATCTTTTTCATCGATCCGCTCTCGGCCCAGCCGCATGACGTTGACGTGAAGGCGCTGACGCGGTTGGCGACGCTTTACGATGTTCCCTTTGCGCCCAATAAATCTACCGCAGACGCGGTTCTGGCGGCGCTTTAGCGCCCCCCGGCGCGGTTGACCGGTCCGCAAGCTTGTGCGCAGATGCGGCCAAACGGCCCCGGTTCGCGGGGCAATTGGCTATCCAGTGATCAAGGGTCAGAACCGCGTGTCCGTTGACGCAGTGATTGACGTTCGTAACGTCTCCAAAAGCTTTGGCGGTCTTCAGGCCGTGAGAAACTGCTCCCTCCAGGTGGAGCGAGGCTCCATTACGGGCCTGATCGGGCCCAATGGCGCGGGCAAGTCGACCCTGTTCAATATCGTGGCGGGCAATATTGTCCCCGATAGTGGTTCGGTGATCTTTGATGGCAAAGATGTGACGGGCCTCAAGCCGCATCAGCTGTTTCGCACCGGCATGTTGCGCACCTTCCAGATCGCCCATGAATTTGGGAAAATGACGGCGCTTGAGAACCTGATGATGGTGCCGGGCGACCAGCCGGGGGAGAGCCTCTTTAACAGCTGGTTCCGGCCCGGCCTCGTGCGCTCGCGCGAGCAGGAGGTGCGCCAAAAGGCGCTCGATGTGATCGACTTCCTCAAGCTTGGGCATGTGCGCAACGAGCTGGCGGGCAATCTTTCCGGTGGACAGAAAAAGCTGCTCGAGCTCGGGCGCACCATGATGGTGGATGCCGAAGTGGTGTTGCTCGACGAAGTGGCGGCGGGCGTCAACAAGACGCTGCTCAATGACCTCGCCGCCAATATCGAGCGGATGAACCGCGAGCTCGACTACACTTTCTTTGTGATCGAGCACGACATGGATCTGATCGGGCGACTGTGCGATCCGGTGATCGTGATGGCGCAGGGCGAAAAGATCGCCGAAGGCCCGATGGCGCAGATCCGGGCCAATCCCGCGATCGTGGAAGCCTATTTCGGCACGCCGGTGGAGGCGGTTTGAATGGAGCTTTTGCGTGTGAATACCCGGCTGCAAGCCCGCGGGGAGAGCCGGCTATGGCATTGATCGAACTCAAGCATGTGGTGGGCGGCTATGGCGGCGCACCGATCCTCAACGGGGTGGATCTGAGCATCGAGCCCCATGATATCGGCGTCATTGTCGGGCCCAACGGGGCGGGCAAATCGACGACGCTCAAGGCCATTTTCGGCCTCTTGAAGGTCACGGGCGGCAGCATCGAATTTGGCGGCGAGAACATCGCCAATTCCCTGCCCGACAAGCTCGTGCCCAAGGGGCTGAGCTTCGTGCCCCAGGAAAAGAACGTCTTTACCTCGATGAGTGTCGAGGAAAATCTCGAAATGGGGGCGTTTACCCGGCGCGATGATTTCCGCTCCACCATGGACTGGGTTTACGGGATGTTCCCGGTGCTGGCCGAAAAGCGGCGCCAGCCGACGGGCGAACTTTCGGGCGGGCAGCGCCAGATGGTGGCCATGGGCCGGGCGCTGATGAGCCAGCCCAAGCTCTTGATGCTCGATGAGCCCTCAGCGGGATTGTCGCCGCGCTATGTGATCGAGATTTTCGAGACCATCGTGCGCGTCAACAAGGAAGGCGTTGGCATCCTGATGGTGGAGCAGAATGCGCGCCAGGCGCTGGCCTTTGCCACCAGAGGCTTTGTGTTGGCGGGCGGGCAGAACCGATTCAGCGGCACCGGCCCCGAACTCATCGCCGATCCCGAAGTCGCCAAAAGCTTCCTTGGGGGCTGAGATGGACCTCTCCTTCGCCGATCATCGCTCCACCATCCACCCCTTCATCGAGTGCTGGCAGCCCGCATGACCGAACTTGTTTTCTTTATCAACCAGGTGGTGATCGCCGGCGCGGTGCTGGGCTCGATCTATGCGCTGGGGGCGATCGGCATCACGCTGATCTTTGGCATTTTGCGCTTTGCCCATTTCGCCCATTCCGAGCTGATGACCTCGGGGGCCTTTATCGCCTTTTTGCTGGCGGGGGCCTTTGCGGCCTGGGGGATCGTCACGCCCATCCCCACCGGCTTTGTGGTGCTGCCCATCGCCATGGTGCTGGGGGCGCTCTTCGCGCTGGGGATCGACAAGGGGTTCTATGCGCCGCTGCGCAAGCGCGGGGCCCGGCCGGTGACGCTGCTGATCGCTTCCATCGGTGTGACGCTGATGGTGCAGGGCCTGATCCGGCTGTTTTTCGGCGCCGGCTCCTATTCCTTTTTTGAAACCGAAACCAAGGAAGTGTTCCGCATCGACATGTCGGGTTTGGGCTCGACGCGGCCGCTGGTGATCACCGAGCCGCAGGCGCTGATGATTGTCGTCACCGCCATTTCGGTGATTGCGCTGCACCTGTTCCTCACCCGCTCGCGCCTCGGCAAGGCGATGCGCGCCATGGCCGACAATGCCGACCTGGCGCAGGTTTCGGGCATCAACACTGCGCTCGTGGTGCGGGTGACCTGGGTGATTGCGGGGGCGCTGGCGACCATGGCCGGCACCATGCTGGCGCTCGATGTGACGCTGAAGCCCGACCTCGCCTTCAACATCATCCTGCCCATCTTTGCCGCCGCCATTGTGGGCGGGCTGGGCCAGGCCTATGGCGCCATTGCCGGGGGCCTCCTGATCGGCTTTGCCGAAACGCTCGCCGTTTTTAACTGGACCATGGTGCTGCGCCCGCTCAATGCCATTCTGCCCGACTGGCTGCAACTGCCCGCCACGCTGGCGCTGGTGCCCACCGAATACAAGCTGACCGTGGCCTTCGTGATCCTCGTGGTTACGCTGCTGGTGCGCCCCACCGGTATCTTCAAGGGAGCTTCCTCATGATCGCGCGTTCGGCTGCGCTGTTTGGCGGGCTCTTTGTCCTCATCCTGCTGGTCGGCTGGGTTCTGGGTGCGCCCTTCACCTCGAGCCGCCTCGTGGAAGCGGCCGCCTATGCGCTGATCGCGCTGGGGCTCAATATCCAGTGGGGCTATGGCGGGCTCTTTAACTTCGGCATCATGGGCTTTTTGATGCTGGGGGGCGCCGCCGTCACCTTTATCTCCTATCCCCATGACCCGGCGTTCTGGGCCTCCGAAGGGCCGATGCTGCTGGGGCGCGCGCTCCTCGCCTTTGCCGCGGGCGCGCTGCTTGTCATCGGGGCGCAGCAGTCCCATCATCTGGGTGTGCGCGGCCGGGCCAAGACGGTGCTGATCGTCCTCGCCTGGTTTGTGGCCTATTGCGTTTACCGCAGCCAGATCGATCCGGCCGCCGCCTATATCGAGGCGACCGGCAATGGCTTTGTCGGCGGGCTGGGGCTCCATCCCGTGCTGGGCTGGGCTTTTGGCGGTGTGCTGGCAGCGGGCGTGGCCTTTGTCATCGGCAAAATCTGCCTTGGCCTGCGCTCGGATTACCTGGCCATCGCCACCATCGGCATTTCCGAGATCATCCGCGCGCTGATCAAGAACATGGACTGGCTGACGCGCGGCACATTGACCGTCTCGCCCATTCCGTGGCCGGTGCCGCTGCCGCAATATTATCAGGCTGAGGGCTGGGACGGCACGTCGGCGCTGCTGCTGGCGCGCGGTGGCTTCCTGCTGCTGGCGCTGCTCGTGCTCGCCGTCGTCATGTGGCTGGTGTCGCGCGCCTATGCCGGGCCCTGGGGCCGGATGATGCGCGCCATCCGCGACAACTATATTGCCGCGGCCTCCATGGGCAAGGATGTCACCGGGCGCCAGCTCGAGATCTTCATCCTGGGCTCGGTGCTGATGGGCATTGGCGGGGCCATGCTCGTTTCCTTCGTGCAGATCTTTGATCCCTCCTCCTACCAGCCCATCAACCACACCTTCCTCATCTGGGTGATGGTGATCGTGGGTGGCGCCGGCAACAATTGGGGGGCGCTGTTTGGCGCCGTGCTGATCTGGCTTATCTGGGTGGTGAGCGAACCCCTGGCGCGCGCCGTGTTCGACATTGTCAGCTATTGGTCGAGCTCGGTCGGCTGGGGCGCCATCCCCGATATCGAGTCGCGTTCGGCGCAGATGCGCGTCTTCGTGCTTGGCCTCGTGATCACCATTGCCCTGCGCTTTGCGCCCAAGGGCCTGATCCCCGAAACCGTGCGCCGCGACGCCTAGGCGGGCGGCGACGAGGGGAGAAGCGGCGTGTTCTGGATTGCAGCGACGCTGACGGCTGCTGCCCTGCAGACCGTGCGCAATGGCGTGCAGCGGGGCCTGACCGGCACGTTGGGCACGATGGGTGCCACCTATGTGCGCTTTCTTTATGGGCTGCCTTTCGCCATCCTGTTCCTGCTACTCGTAGCGCTGGGTAGCGGCGAGCCGCTGCCTGCGGTCGGCCGGTGGTCGGTCCTGTTCGCCCTCGGCGCGGGGCTGTCGCAGATCCTCGCCACGGCGCTGATGCTGTGGACGATGAAGAGCCGCTCCTTTGCCGTTACCACCGCCATCATCAAGACCGAGCCGGTGCTGGTGGCTCTGGCGGGCCTACTGCTCCTGGGCGAAGTGCTGCCGCCCCTGGCGCTGCTCGGGATTGTCGTTGCGACCCTTGGCGTGCTGCTGTTGTCGCGACTGGGTGGGGCGCAAGCGGCGGGCCCCAAATCGGTGCTGACCGGGATTTTGGCCGCTGCATTCTTTGCGCTTTCCGCCGTGGGATTCCGCGCCGCGATCCTCGAGCTGCCATCAGGCTCGCCGGTGCTGCGCTCGAGCGTCGTGCTGGTGCTGGGCCTAGGGCTGCAATCGGCGCTGCTGGTGGGCTGGATGCTGCTGTTGGATCGCGGTACCCTGCGCAAGGTCGCGGGTGCCTGGCGCCAGTCGCTGCCGGCCGGTTTTGCCGGTGCCGCCGCTTCCCAATTCTGGTTTATCGGCTTTGCGCTGACGAGCGCCGCCAATGTGCGCACCCTGGCGCTGGTCGAGATTCTGTTTGCGCAGGCTTTTGCCTGGGTCACCAGCCGGGCCGTGCCCGAGCGGCGCGACCTCCTGGGCATGGCGGTGCTGGTCGTTGGGCTGCTGCTGTTGCTGCTCAACAGCTAGCGGCGCTGGCGCCTAGAGCGTGCCCGAGCCATAGACCACATTGGTGGCATTCTGCGATTCAGCCCACAGGCGCTCGGCCGCTTCCTCGTCTTCGCCAAGCTTGGGCC
Organism: Devosia sp. Z6_126; assembly: GCF_058133495.1. NCBI lineage: Bacteria > Pseudomonadati > Pseudomonadota > Alphaproteobacteria > Hyphomicrobiales > Devosiaceae > Devosia > Devosia sp. Z6_126. The sequence continues at coordinate 1,159,856 of NZ_JBYUNO010000001.1, forward strand.
ATTGCACCAGCGCCGGCTTGCCGCGCCAGCCGCCCAGCCCCGCCGGGCCCACAAAGGCCAAGCGCGGCAGATCGTCTTCCACCGCGGCGGCCACGCTGGGGAGCGCACCGGCGGCTGCCGATTGGCTCAAGATGCCAGTAAAAAGGCCCGTGACCCGTCCGATGCCGCGCTTGCCGGTCACATTGGCGAAGAGGCCGGTATTGGCAAAGCCAGGATGGGCCACCGTAACGCGCAGGTTCCAGCCCTCGCTATCGCTCAGCTTTTGCAGATGGCGCGCCCACAGAAGATTGGCCAGCTTGGATTGCCCGTAAGCGGCCATGGGCTGGTAGTTCTCTTGGCTTTGCAGGTCATCAAAATTCATCTTGGCGTGCCGGGCGGCGTTGCTGGACACCGCCACAACGCGCGCGCCATCGGTTTTCAGCAAGAGCGGCAGCAAGTGACCGGTCAGCGCGAAATGGCCGAGGTGATTGGTGCCGAATTGCAGCTCAAAACCGTCCGCCGTGGTCTGCCGCTCGGGCGGCATCATCACCCCGGCATTGTTGATGAGAATATCGAGCCGGGCATATTGGGCGAGCACCCGTGCCGCGCAGGCGGCAACGCTGGCAAGGTCCGCCAGGTCCAGCAGCTCGAAATCGAGTTTGCCGCGGGGGGACGTGGCAGCGATGGTGCGGATGGCCGCGGCGCCTTTTTCGCCGTTGCGGCCCGCGATGATCACTGTCGCGCCGGCACCGGCCAGCATGCGTGCGGTTTCGAGCCCCAGGCCGCCCGTGGCGCCGGTGACAAGGGCGACCTTGCCGGTTTGGCTGGGGATATCGGCTTCGCTGCTGATCTGCATGGTGAGTGCTCCGGGGTCAGGGCGGCAAGGGCGCGCCAGTCTCGCCAACAGGAAACCGCTTGATGTCGGCAGGTTCCCAAAGAAAAAGGCCCGGGGGTGATCCCGGGCCTTCCGAAGGAGCGCTGAAAACCGAGCTTACTCGATCTCGCCCTTTTCAACGAAAGCGCCGTTCTCGACGGCCAGTTCCACGATGATGCCGTCCACGTCGCCAGCTTCATCAAAGTCGAGCGCCCCGCCGGCGCCCTCGTAATCGATGTCCTTGCCTTCAGCGATCAGCGCCTTGGCCTTTTCCCATTCGCCGGGGAGGATCTTCTCGCCAGGAGCGGAGGCCACCTCGCGCAGCGCGCCAACAAGGCCTTCGCGGTCGGTGGAGCCGTTCTTTTCGATGGCGAGCGCCAAAAGGAAGGCGGCATCATAGGCCTGGGGAGCATAGGTGGCGTTGGCTTCGAGGCCCGCCGCGGTCGCCAGGTCCACATAGGTGGTGGTGGCTTCGCCGGCCGGCGCACCGGCGCGGGTGGCGATCATGCCCTCGACCGAGCCGGCATCTATGCCGGTCAGCAGGTCGTCGCCAACCATGCCGTCGCCGCCCACGAAGAGCGTAAAGTTGCCCGATTCCACGGCCTGGCGCAGGATGGTGTTGCCCGAAGCATTGGCATAGGCCAGCACGACGAGGTTCTGCGAGGCCACCAGATTGCCCAGCTCGGCGCGATAGTCGGCCTTGCCTTCTTCATGGGCGAGGTTGGCGGCAACGGTGCCGCCGGCGGCGGTATAGGCGGCCGCAAGCGCGTCGGCCAGGCCCTTGCCGTAGTCATTGTTCACATAGGTGATGGCGATGTCGTTGATGCCCTTGCTGATCAGCAGGTCGGCCATCTTGACGCCCTGCATGGCGTCCGACGGGGTGGTGCGGAACACGAGGTCGTTGTCCTCGAGCGTGGTCAGCGCCGGCGCGGAAGACGCGGGCGAGATAAACACGACATTGCCCGACAGGCCCGAGCCATTGAAGGCGCCGATGGTTTCGCCGGTGCACAACGCGCCCACGACACCAACGACGTTTTCCGTGTTGATCAGGCGGTCGGCGGCGCCGGCAGCAGCGGTGGCGTCGCAAGCGCCGTCCGCCGAAACGAGGGACAGTTCACCGTCCAGGATGCCGCCTTGTTCGTTGACCTGCTTGACCACGAGTTCGGCGCCGGCAAAAATTGGCGGGGTCAGGCTTTCGATGGGTCCCGTGAACCCGCCGACGAAACCGATCTTGGCGCCGGTTTCCTGAGCAATGGCGGGCGCTGCAACGAGGAGCGTCGAAGCGGCCACGGCCAGGGTCAGGGTCTTCTTGAAATTCTGCATTGTGATCCCTCTGCTTGGGTTGCGCCGCCCAGCAGCCTTGGTGGCGGCTTTTTGTGGTGGAACAACGACAATCGGGGGCACAAAGCATGCCCCTCGGGCGCGACTGTTGCACATCTGCCCGCCCCGAGTCATCCGCAATTGGTGAAGCGGCAAGCCCCTGCGAAGTGTTGCTTAACGCGCGGCCCTTGCGCATAGAAAAGCGGGCGCCGCAGGAGAAACAGCAGCATGAAACAGTGGTGGACGAGTGCGCTCCTGGCGGCGACGGTGGTGTTGGGCACCAATCCCGCATTGGCGCAGGTCACAACGCTTGAGACCCCGGGCGGGACCGCATCCGCCCAGGCACCGGCGCCATCCACCTGCGGCAGCCAGCCCATGACGATTGCCCGCATGAGCTGGCCTTCGGCGGCGCTGCTGGCCGAGATCCATGCGCGGGTGTTGCGCGACGCCTTTGGCTGCCAAACCCAGGTGCTGCCCGGCGACATGGCCAATGTGGGCTCGTCCATGGGTTCAACCGGGCAGCCGGCCATTGCGCCCGAGATGTGGGTCACGCGCATCGCCGAAGTGTGGAACACCGGATTGGAAGCGCAAAAGCTGCGCGCCGCCGGTGACACCTATGGGGAGGAAGCGTTCGAGGGCTGGTTCATCCCAGATTACGTGGCTGCGAGCCGTCCTGAGCTGGAAAGTGCGGCGGGCCTCGCCGAAGCGCTGCCTGCCTTGGGGGGCGATGGTCCGGTCAAGTTTATCTCCTGTCCAGCCGACTGGGCCTGTGCCCTGATCAACCGCAATTTGATCCGGGCGCTGGGCCTCGAGGACCTGCTCGAAGTGGTCGAGCCGGCGAACCGGTTCGAAATGGATACCCTGATCGCCTCGGCGGTGAGCGCCAAGGAGCCCTTCGTCTTTTATTATTGGCAGCCCAATGCCGTTTTGGCGCAGTTCGACTTTGCCCGGCTCGACATGGGCGCCTATGATGAGGCGGCGGCGCAATGCCTGGCGCGACTCCAGTGCCCCGAACCCAAGCCGTCGGCCTTTGTGCCTGACGTTGTGGTGGGAGCGCTGGCCGAATGGGTATTCACCGAAGCCCCCCAGATTGCCGCCTATTTCAGTCGGGCCAGCATGCCGGTGTCGGAGATGAACACTCTCCTCGCCCAGATCAACGAACCCGGCGCCACGGTGGAAGCGGTGGCCGACCGGTTTGTGGCCGAACGGGGCGAGCTGTGGCGCGATTGGGTCGGCACGCCGCCCGCGCCCTAGCGCTGGGCTCGACGGAGTCCTAGCGCTGGCCCGCCCGCGCCCTAGCGTGGGAACACCTACCCCTTAGCGCGGTGCATGGCCCTTATCCTTCCGTCTTGGTTGCATGGCTTGCCGGTGTGGATATAGTCCGCCCATGCCCCTAGTCGGGCGCTAGCAGGAGCAGAGCCTTGGATTTGAAGCGGATCAACGATCGCATTACCGTATCGGGCCAGATCAATCCCGAAGATGTAGCAGCGCTCAAGGCCGCGGGGTTCACCACCATCATCAATAACCGGCCGGATGGGGAATCGCCCGACCAGCCGGAAGGCGCCGCCATCGCCGCTGCCGCCGAGGCTGCCGGCCTCGTCTATCACGCCATTCCCCTTGGGCGCGAAGGCGTGTCGCCCGACATGGTGGAACAGACCCAGGCCGCGATTGCCGCCAGCCCCGGTCCCGTTTTCGCCTTTTGCCGCTCGGGCACGCGTTCTACGACGCTGTGGGCGCTGTCCCAGGCCGGTCAACAGGATGCGGGCGAGATCATCCGCCAGGCCGGGGAAGCGGGCTATGACATGTCCCACCTCGCCGGACATCTGAACAGCAAGTGATTGCGCATTGGGGTCCCGGTTCAACCGGGACCCCTTTGCATTTCTGAGCCGCGTTGTTGCGCCCCAATCCCCTCTGGCCGGGAATTTAAATCGATGCCAATCAAGAAAATCCTTGTTGCCAACCGCAGCGAGATCGCCATTCGCGTGTTCCGGGCAGCCAATGAGCTGGGGCTCAAGACCGTCGCGGTGTTTGCCGAAGAAGACAAACTGGCGCTGCATCGCTTCAAGGCGGACGAGGCCTATCTGATCGGGGTGGGCAAGGGGCCCGTCGAGGCCTATCTGCAGATCGAAGAATATATCCGGGTGGCGCGCCTCTCAGGCGCCGATGCCATCCACCCCGGCTATGGACTCTTGTCCGAAAGCCCGGAATTCGCCGATGCTTGCGAGGCGGCGGGGATCGTTTTCATTGGCCCCAAGGCGCAGACCATGCGTGATCTCGGCAACAAGGTTGCCGCCCGCAACATGGCGATCGCCGCCGGCGTGCCGGTGGTGCCGGCCACGGATGCGCTGCCCGACGATCTCGATGCGGTCAAGGCCATGGCGGCCGAGATCGGCTATCCGCTGATGCTGAAAGCCAGCTGGGGCGGGGGCGGGCGCGGCATGCGCCGGATCATGAATGAATCAACGCTGCTGGCGGAGGTCTCGGAAGGCAAGCGCGAAGCCAAGGCGGCTTTTGGCAAGGACGAGATGTATCTCGAAAAGCTCGTCGAACGGGCCCGCCATGTCGAGGTGCAACTCGTGGGGGATGATCACGGCAATCTCGTGCATCTTTTCGAGCGCGACTGCTCGGTGCAGCGGCGCAACCAGAAAGTGGTGGAGCGCGCGCCCGCCCCGTACCTATCGGAAGAGGTGCGCACCAAGCTCACCGATGCGGCGCTGCGGCTGGGCAATGCCGCTCGCTATCGCGGCGCGGGTACGGTCGAGTTCCTGATGGATGCCGATACCGACGAATTTTATTTCATTGAGGTCAATCCGCGTATTCAGGTGGAGCATACCGTCACCGAGGAAGTGACGGGGATCGACATCGTCAAGGCGCAAATCAAGCTGCTCGATGGCGCGGTGATCGGCACGCCGGAATCGGGCGTGCCGCTCCAGGCCGATATCAAGCTGCATGGCAATGCCATCCAGTGCCGGGTGACGACGGAAGATCCCGAGCAGAACTTCATTCCCGATTATGGCCGCATTACCGCTTATCGCGGCGCCACCGGCTTTGGCGTGCGCCTCGATGGCGGCACGGCTTATGCGGGGGCGGTGATCACCCGCTATTACGACCCGCTGCTGGAGAAGGTCACCTGCTGGGCCCCGATGCCCGAGGAAGCCATTGCCCGCATGCATCGCGCCTTGCGCGAGTTCCGCATTCGGGGCGTGTCCACCAACCTGGCGTTCCTCGAAAACATCATCACCCACCCAGATTTCGTCGAGAACCGCTATACGACGCGCTTCATCGACACGACGCCGGCGCTGTTCGACATTGCCCGCCGCAAGGACCGGGCGACCAAGCTCCTCAGCTACATCGCCGATGTGACGATCAACGGGCATCCCGAAGTGCGCGACCGCCCGCGTCCGCCCGCCGATGCAGCGGCCCCTGTCGTGCCGCAGTTCGCCCCACCCGCCGCGGTGGAAGGCAGCCGGCAGGTGCTGGAACGCGCGGGACCCAGGGGCCTCGCCGACTGGATGAAGGCGCAAAAGCGCGTTCTCTTCACCGACACCACGATGCGCGATGCGCATCAAAGCCTGCTCGCCACGCGGATGCGCTCGTTCGACATCACGCGGGTGGCGCAGGCCTATGCCCATGGGCTGCCGAACCTGTTTTCGCTGGAGTGCTGGGGCGGGGCGACCTTTGATGTCGCCATGCGCTTCCTCAATGAAGACCCCTGGGAGCGGCTGGCGCAAGTGCGCGATGGCGCCCCCAAAATCCTGACGCAGATGCTGCTGCGCGGCTCCAACGGCGTGGGCTACACCAATTACCCCGACAATGTGGTGCGCTTCTTTGTGCAGCAGGCCGCCAAGGGGGGCGTGGATGTGTTCCGCGTCTTTGATTGCCTCAACTGGGTCGACAATATGCGCGTCGCCATGGACGCGGTGCTCGAGGCCGACAAGGTCTGCGAAGGCGTGCTCTGCTATACGGGGGACATGCTGGACCCCGACCGGTCCAAATATGACCTCAAATACTATGTGGCGCTGGCCAAGGAATTGGAAGCGGCCGGCAGCCATGTGCTGGGCATCAAGGACATGGCTGGCGTGCTCAAGCCCGCCGCGGCGCGCAAGCTTGTGGCAACTCTGAAGGACGAAGTGGGCCTGCCCATTCACCTGCATACCCACGACACCTCAGGGGCGGCCGCCGCGACGGTGCTGGCGGCGGTGGAAGCAGGCGTTGATGCGGTGGATGCGGCGATGGATGCCCTGAGTGGCACGACCTCGCAGCCCACACTCGGCTCGCTCGCGGCAGCGCTGGCGGATGGCGAGCGCGACAGCGAGCTCGACGCCAAGGCCATCCGGCAGATCTCGTTTTACTGGGAAGCGGTGCGCACGCAGTACCGCGCCTTTGAAAGTGATCTGCGCGCGGGGGCGTCCGAAGTCTATCTGCATGAAATGCCGGGCGGGCAGTTCACCAATCTCAAGGAACAGGCCCGCTCACTTGGCCTCGAAACCCGCTGGCACGAGGTCGCCCAGACCTATGCCGACGTCAACCAGATGTTCGGCGATATCGTCAAGGTGACCCCCAGCTCCAAGGTTGTGGGCGACATGGCGCTGGCCATGGTCTCGGCCGGCCTCACGCGCGCCGAGGTGGAAGACCCCAGGCGCGACATCGCCTTCCCCGATTCGGTGGTGGGGTTCTTTGCCGGCGATCTCGGCCAGCCGCCGGGCGGCTTTCCGCCAGCCTTGCAGAAAAAGGTGCTGAAGGGCCGCGAGCCGCTGACCGAACGGCCGGGCTCCTATTTGGCGCCGGTGGACTTGGAAGCCGAGCGGACCCGCATTGCCGAGGAAGTGGGGCACGAGGTCGATGATTATCGCCTGGCGTCAGCGCTGATGTATCCGAAAGTCTTTGCCGACTTCGCCAAGACCCAGGACCGCTACGGTCCCACCGCAGTGCTGCCCACCCCGGTGTACTTCTATGGGCTGGTTGAGGGCCAGGAACTGCTCGTCGACATCGAAAAGGGCAAGACGCTGGTGGTCAACTATCTCGGCCGCGCGGAAACCAACGAGAAGGGCGAAGTGCGGGTGTTCTTTGACCTCAATGGTCAGCCGCGCACCATCACCGTGCCCGATCGCCTCAAGGCCGGCGAGGTCAAGCTGCGCGCCAAGGCAGCGCTGGGGGATAGCAAGCAGGTGGGTGCGCCCATGCCGGGGGTGATCTCGACCCTCGCGGTCAGGGAAGGGCAGTCGGTGTTTGCCGGGGATGTGCTGTGTTCCATCGAAGCCATGAAGATGGAAACCGCCATTCATGCCGAAGCCGATGGCGTCGTCGCCGAAGTGCTGGTCAAGCCGGGAGATCAGATCGACGCCAAGGACCTGCTGGTGCGCATGGAGTAGCCGCGGAAGCGATCCCGCGGCTCGATGGAGCTACTTCTGCCGCTGTCCCGGCTTGAACCGGGCCAGTGGGTCAAAGCCGGCGGGCCTTGCCGTCGATGACATTGCCCTGAGTAGGACGAGCGGCGCGGGCACCGGCCCGGGCCTTTTCGCCGCGCACTTCGAGCGGCAGCATACCGACGATCCAGCTTACCAGCAGGGGCACGATGACCATGTCATCGACGATGCCAAGGAAGGGCAGCACGTCGGGGATCAGGTCGACCGGACTGATCAGGTACAGCGGCACCAGCAGCATGGCGAATTTGAGCGCCAGCGGCGTTTCCGCGTGCCGGAAGCCGCGCCAAAGCAGCAGCAGTTCCTTGCGGAAGATAAAGAACCGGCCCACGGTGAAGCGACCGAGCAAATTGAGGGGCGAGAAGAGGTTTTTCATCATAGCTCTTAAATGGCCCTGGCTCGCTTTAGTTCAAGACCTCCCCGTTCACGTAAGCGTCGGATTGCGCTTGTAGGCTGCGCGCCTTATTTGTGGCTCAGCAAAGAGGTGTTTCATGTCGGGCCCGGCACTGCGCAGGCAATCGGTTGGAGTCAATGTTGGCGGGGTCCTGGTCGGCGGGGGCGCACCGGTCGTGGTGCAATCCATGACCAATACCGATACCGCTGATATCGATGCGACCGTGCGGCAGGTGATGCAACTGGCGCGAGCGGGCTCGGAGATCGTGCGGATCACCGTGGACCGCGACGAGTCGGCGGCGGCCGTACCGCATATTCGCGACCGGCTGGCCTTTATGGGTTATGACGTGCCACTGGTGGGCGATTTCCATTATATCGGCCACAAGCTGCTGACGGATCACCCGGCCTGCGCCGAGGCGCTGGCGAAATACCGCATCAATCCGGGCAATGTCGGCTTCAAGGCCAAGCGCGATACGCAGTTCTCGACGCTGATCGAGCTCGCCATTCGCTACAACAAGCCGGTGCGGATCGGGGTCAATTGGGGCTCGCTCGATGAAGAGCTGCTCACGCGGCTGATGGACGAAAACGCGATTTCAGCGGCGCCGATTTCGGCCGCCGCCGTGCAGCGCGAGGCGATCATCCAGTCGGCCCTGCTGTCGGCGCGCCGCGCCGAGGAAATTGGGCTCGGGCGCGACAAGATCATCCTCTCCACCAAAGTCAGTGATGTGCAGCATCTGATCGCCGTCTATCAGGATCTGGCGGCACGCTGCGATTATGCGCTCCATCTCGGGCTGACCGAAGCGGGCATGGGCTCCAAGGGCATTGTGTCCTCCTCGGCCGCGCTTGGCATTCTCCTCCAGCAGGGGATTGGCGACACGATCCGCATTTCGCTGACCCCCGAGCCGGGTGGGGACCGCACCACCGAGGTCAAGGTGGCCCAGGAGCTGCTGCAGACCATGGGGTTCCGCCAGTTTCTGCCGGTGGTGGCTGCGTGCCCGGGCTGCGGGCGCACCACCTCCACCACGTTCCAAACGCTGGCCAAGGACATCCAGGATCACCTGTCCGCCTCCATGCCGGAGTGGAAGGAGCGCTATCCCGGCGTTGAAACCCTTTCGGTCGCGGTGATGGGCTGCATCGTCAATGGCCCGGGTGAATCCAAGCACGCCAATATCGGCATTTCCCTGCCCGGCACCGGGGAAACCCCCGCGGCGCCCGTGTTCGTCGATGGCCAGAAGGTTGCGACGCTGCGCGGGGCCGATGTCGCCGACCAGTTCAAGGTGATGGTCGCCGATTATATCGAGCGCAAATTCGGTGCCAGCCAGCAAACGGCGGCGGAATGATTGAGAACCCTGAGGAGCGGCAAGGGCGCCGCAGCGCCCTGCAGCTGCTTTATGGCAACAAGCGGCGCTGGATCTATATCGGTGTGCTGATCCTGGCGCTGCTGGTGCTCAAGGGGCTGGGCGTGCTCGACTAGGGCGTCACCGCCTCGGGTACGAGGCAGGCATCCACCCATTGATTGCCGCAGAGTTCGGCCAGCCGCTCGAGGCTAAGGCGCACCGAGGAATGCGTGTCCCCGCCGGCCGGAATGACTTCGTCATAGATCCTGAGCGATTGGTCCAGGAAAATCGGCAGTGGCTGGGGCAGGCCGAAGGGGCAAACGCCGCCCACCTTGTGGCTCGTGAGCTGCTCCACTTCTTCGGCCCCCAGCATGCGGGGGCGGCCGCCGAGCGCTGTTTTGGCCTTGGTGTTGTCCAGCCGCGCATCGCCACGCGTCACGAGTAGCAGCACTTCCCCCTTGACCCGGATGCACAGCGTCTTGGCGATCTGTCCGGGCGCGCAGCCATGCACCGCCGCCGCCAGATCGACTGTCGAGGTCGCCTCCGCGGTTTCGATGATGGGCAGGTCGGGGGCACGCAGCGCCAGGTCGGCGCGGACAGATTGCAGGGTCATGAAATCCTCAGAACAGGCGGGCGAGCCGCGAGGCGAAATCGTCGCGCAGCTTGTGGTGCAGGGGCGCCGCAAGCGCGCGGCGCAGGATGGATGGATCGGGATCGCGCACCCCGTCCAGCGCCATCAGTTCGGCGACGGTGATGCGGGCCCCGGCAAAGGGGGTGTAGGTGACCGCCATTCCCGCGGCGACTTCGCCAGTCGTCAGCACGCGGCAATAGGCGCCGGGGCGGTTGGCGCGATGAAAGCGCTTGGCCCAGCGCGGATCGCCCATGCGGGCGCTGAAGGTCAGGCAGGGCGTGCGGTGGGAGGTGACTTCGAGCTCCACCGCCCCGAGGCCGAAGCGATCACCGACGGCGATGGCGCGACCTTCGAAGCCCTCGAGCAGCAGGTTTTCGCCGAAGGTACCGGGCAGGGGCTCATCGCCCAGTTCTCCGGCCCACCAGCGATAATCGTCGGCGAAATAAAGGTAGACCGCCTGATCGACGCCACCATGATGCTTGCGGTCCATCACCGCGTCGCCCTCAAGGCCCAGAGTGCCGACCGCCACAGCGTCCTGTATCGGGGTCTTGAAGATGCCGGTCTTGGCCTTCTTGCCCGGGATCGGCTGGGGCGTTCCGCAGCAGACGGCAAGCAGCTGGTGCACCCGCTAATGCTCCCGGCTGGCGAAATAGCGGGCCGTGGCGCGCAAGCCGTCGGCCTTGGGGCCGAAGGTACGCAGCGCCAGCAAAGCCTCGTTGACGGTGCGCGACAGGGCCGTGCGAGCCCCATCAAGTCCAAGCGCGGCCACGAGGGTCTGCTTGCCCGCCTCGGCATCCTTGCCGGTGGCCTTGCCCATGATTTCGGGCGAGGCGGTGACATCGAGAATATCGTCGGCGAGCTGGAAGGCGCGACCGGCCGCTTCGGCATAAGCGGTGAGGGCCGAAAGGGCGCGGCCATCGGTCGTGCCGAGCAGGGCCCCGATCCGCACGCTGGCGCGGATCAGGGCGCCGGTTTTCATCGCTTGCATGGTGGCAATTTCGGCCGGCGAGAGATCGGCGCCTTCGCCGGCAATGTCGCGCATTTGCCCCCCAACCATGCCCCCAGCGCCGCTCCCGGCAACGAGCTCCCCAACCAGGGCAATGCGCACCGCCGGATCGGGATGGCATTCGGGACTGGAAAGCAGCCCAAAGGCATGGGTGAGGAGCGCATCGCCAGCCAGGATCGCCGTCGCGTCGTCATAGGCCTTGTGCACGGTCGGGCGGCCGCGGCGCAGATCATCGTCATCCATGGCTGGAAGATCGTCATGCACCAGGGAATAACAATGCACCAGTTCCACCGCGAGGCCCGCCATCAGCGACTGGGCAGGTGGCACATTGAACACCGCCGAGGCCTGGCGCACGAGCAGGGGCCGCAGCCGCTTGCCGCCGGCGAGGCTGCCATGGCGCATGGCAGCGATCAAGCGCTCGGGAGCCGGGCCGGGGCCCGAAAGGCGGGTCGCGCCGAGCGCCCGATCCAGCGCGGTTTCCACGGCAAGCGCACAATCGGCAATGTCGGCGGCAAAATCGTACATGGGTTTGTTGCTAGCCGTTCGCCGCCCAAGCGGCAAGGGGGCGGGGGATGGGAGGCGCACCCGGCAAAACAAAGGCCCGGCTGGTGGCCGGGCCTTTGCATAAATGGGGAGGAGGTCGTGAGCTTATTCGCTCTTGGTCTCGGCAGCAGCGGCTTCCTGCTCGGCAGCAGCAGCAGCGGCTGCAGCTTCCGCGTCCTTGGCAGCCTGCTCGGCGGCAAAAGCCTCGGCAGCGGCGACCTTTTCGGCGTCACGCGCATCGCGAGCAGCCTGGGCTGCCGTACGCTCTTCGGCCTCGATCTTCTTGGTGCGGGCGTTGGTCGATTCGAAAATACGGGCCGACTTGCCGCGACGATCGCGCAGGTAATAAAGCTTGGCGCGACGCACCTTGCCGCGCTTGAGCACTTCAACCGAAGCGATATTGGGCGAATAAAGCGGGAACACGCGTTCCACGCCTTCACCATAGGAAATCTTGCGCACGGTGAAGCTGGCGGTCAGGCCGCCACCGTTGAGGGCAATAACCACGCCTTCGTAAGCCTGCAGACGCTCTTTTTCGCCTTCGCGGATCTTGACCCACACCTTGACGGTATCGCCATGGGTGAATTCGGGAAGAGTGCGCTTGGCGGCGAGCTGCTCAACATGCTCAGCATTGAGCTGCTGGATGATATTCATGATCCGTCCTGATCTTTTCACTGGGGCAGTTGTTCGAGCCTTGCGGCGCGATGCCCGGTCTTGGTTACAACGGAGAGTTTGGTCTTCTTGTTGTCGTCGGCAGCGGGTCCGATAGCCCACCGTCCAGTCGTGGCGGCGCTATAGGGGATTTTTGCCGCAAAGTCCAGCCATCCCGGGCACATCCGGCACCCCGTTCAATCCAGCAGGTCCGGGCGTCGCGCCCGGGTCAGCTCCAGGCTTTGCGCGTGCCGCCATTCGCGAATGCGCTTGTGGTCGCCCGACAGCAGAACGGATGGGATTTCGGATCCTTCCCAGCTCTGCGGGCGGGTATATTGGGGATATTCGAGGAGCCCGTTTTCAAAGCTTTCCTCGGCATGGCTGTCCGCCCCGCCCAGCACGCCTGGGATCAGGCGCACCACGGCTTCGAGCAGCACCATGGCCGCAACTTCCCCGCCCGCGAGAACATAATCGCCGATGGAGATTTCCTCGAGCTGACGATGCTCGATCACGCGTTGGTCGATCCCCTCGAAGCGACCGCAAAGGATCACGGCGCCCGGGCCCAGCGCCAGTTCGCGCGCCCGCTTTTGCGTCAGCGGCGCGCCGCGCGGGCTCATCAGGATACGCGGGCGCGGATCCCCAGAGGGCGCCACGGCATCAATGGCGCGCGCCACGATGTCGGGTTTGAGCACCATGCCGGCGCCGCCCCCCGCCGGAGTGTCGTCCACGGTGCGGTGCCGGTCGGTGGCGAAATCGCGCAATTGCGTCGTGCGCAGCGACCACAAGCCTTCCCCGAGGCCCCGCCCCAGCACCGAAGCACCCAGGGGTCCGGGAAACAGGTCCGGAAACAGGGTGATGATATCAGCGGAAAAGCTCAATCGGGCTCTTCCTCGCCCTCGGGTGCATCGAGGGGAACCACGATGGTCAGATAGCCGTCGCCCAGCCGGACATCGGGCACGACGGCCTTGGTGAAGGGGTAAAGAAAAGTGTCGCCGGAAACGGGATCGCGGATTTCGATCAGATCGCCGGCGCCAAAATTGGGCAGCGCCACGACGGTGCCGAGCACGGTGCCGTTTTCCAGCCGCGCTTCGAGGCCCAGCAGGTCGGCGTGGTAGAACTCGTCCTCATCATCGTGCTCGGGCAGGCGAGCCCGGTCGATAAAGAGCGAGACGCCATTGATCGCCTCGGCGGCATTGCGGTCGGCAATGCCCTTGAGGCGCGCGATGGCAACATTGTTCTGCAGGCGCAGGGCCTCGATGGTGATGGTGAGGCCGGGGCGATCGGTTTCGAGGGCGCCATACTGGGCAATGGACTGGGGTTCGGCGGTAAAGGTGGCGATGCGCACCTCGCCCTTGATGCCGTGTGCGGCCCCGATCTTGCCAAGCAGCAGGCGGTTATTGGTTGGGGTCATGGCTTACCTCGCTGGGGATGGCTCCCCATAGCAGGCGGCACGACGCTTGGGAATTGCCTGCGAGGGGAGCGGGAACCAAGGGGGCGTCCGGCAATTGTGCACACACAGTTGAAAGGAGCCCAGCAATGGCGAGAGTTCTGAGCGGTCGGGAAGAAATCCGGCAATGGACGCAGGCGCGAGCCGGCAACCCCATCATGATGGAAACGCCCGATGTGCGCGAAAGCCGCTATTTGCTGCAGCTGACCTTTGGCCAGCATGCGCTCAATGCCGAGCGCAATGAGGGGCCGGACGTGAACCCCTATGGCGGCTGGGAGCTGGTGGATTGGGATGACTGGTTCGTGCAGCTGGACAAGCAGCGCCTCGCCTTGCGCGTCAATGAGGACGAGCCCGGCACGCTCAGCAATGATTATGAATTCGTCCCGCGTGAGGGCAGCGAGGAAGACCAGACCACCGACGCCGCCCGCAAGCCGGCCGCGATCACGGTGCAGTCGCCCAATCCGGATGACCGGGCGTCCTGAGCGTTAATCGCTGGCGTTGTCGATGGCGTCCAGATCATCGTCGGAAAAGCCGAAATGGTGGCCGATCTCGTGCACCAGCACATGGGTGATGATCTCGCCCAGCGTGTCGGTGTCGTTTTCGGCCCAGAAATCGAGAATGGCGCGGCGATAAAGCGTCACATTATTAGGCATTTGCCCGGTCTGGGGCACGGCACCGTTCTCGGTCAGGCCAATGCCCTGGAACAGCCCCATCAGCTCATAGGGGCTTTCCATGCCAAAGCCCTCGAGCACATCGTCCTCGGCCCATTCGGCCACCGAACAGGTGACATCGGCCGCCAGGGTCTTGAACGGCTCGGGAAGGCCCGCAAGGGCTTCGCGGGCCAAAGCTTCGAAATCATCGAGGGAGGGCGCCAGGCGCTCTCCCCAAGGATTTACTGCCACTCGCGGATATCAACGAAATGGCCGGCAATTGCGGCCGCGGCAGCCATGGCGGGCGACACCAGATGGGTGCGGCCCTTGAAGCCCTGGCGGCCTTCGAAATTGCGGTTGGAGGTCGAAGCGCAGCGCTCCTGGGGCTTGAGCTTATCGGGGTTCATCGCGAGGCACATCGAGCACCCCGGTTCACGCCATTCAAAGCCAGCAGCCTTGAAGATCTGGTCCAGCCCTTCGGCTTCGGCCTGATCCTTGACCAGACCCGAGCCGGGCACGACCATGGCCGAAACGCCGGCAGCCACCTTGCGGTCACCGATCACGGCGGCGGCAGCGCGCAGATCCTCAATGCGGCCATTGGTGCAGGAGCCCACAAAGACACGCTCCACCGGGATATCGGTGATCTTGGTGCCGGGCTTGAGGCCCATATAGTCGAGCGCCCGCCACTTGGAGGCGCGCTTGTTTTCGTCGGCGATGTCGTCGGGATTGGGGACGACACCGGTCACCGAGATCACGTCCTCCGGCGAGGAGCCCCAGGACACGATTGGGGGCAGGTCGGCGGCGTTGAGCACCACGACCTTGTCGAAATGGGCGCCTTCGTCGGTGTAAAGCGTCTTCCAATAGTCGAGCGCCATGTCCCAGGCCTGACCCTTGGGCGCACGGTTGCGACCCTGGACATAGTCAAAGGTGGTCTGGTCGGGCGCGATAAGGCCGGCGCGGGCGCCGCCTTCGATCGTCATGTTGCAGACCGTCATGCGGCCTTCCATCGACAGAGCCTGGATGGCTTCGCCGGCAAATTCAATGACGTGGCCATTGCCGCCCGCGGTGCCGATCTCGCCGATGATCGCCAGGATGATGTCCTTGGCGGTGACATGGGGCGGCAGCTTGCCATCCACACGCACCAGCATGTTCTTGGCTTTTTGCTGGATCAGCGTCTGGGTCGCCAGCACATGCTCGACTTCCGAAGTGCCGATGCCATGGGCCAAAGCGCCGAACGCACCGTGGGTCGAGGTGTGGCTGTCGCCGCACACAATGGTCATGCCGGGCAGGGTGAAACCCTGTTCGGGGCCGACGATGTGCACAATGCCCTGACGCTTGTCGAACGGGTCGAAATATTCGATGCCGAAATCGCGGGTGTTCTCGGCCAGCGCCGCGATCTGGATGGCGCTTTCCGGGTCGGGATTAGGCAGCGAGCGGTCGGTGGTGGGGACATTGTGGTCCACCACGGCCAGGGTGCGCTCGGGATGGCGCACCTTGCGCCCGTTCATGCGCAGCCCTTCAAAGGCCTGCGGGCTCGTCACTTCGTGCACGAGATGCCGATCGATATAGATCAGCGAAGTGCCGTCAGCATTGTTCTGGACCAGGTGGTCGTCCCAGATCTTGTCGTAGAGCGTGCGGGGTGCCATGGGCGAGCGTTCCGGATAGGGGCTGTACTTTGGAGCCGTTCTAAGCCCAAGCCCCCGCACCGGTCAAGCAGAACCGTACCCGAGAGTACGGTTACTGTTCAGTGACGGAAATGGCGCATGCCGGTGAGCACCATGGCGATACCCGCGGCATCGGCCGCAGCGATCACCTCATTGTCGCGCATCGAGCCGCCGGGCTGGATCACCGCAGTGGCGCCAGCCGCAACCAGCGCTTCGAGGCCGTCGGCGAAGGGGAAAAAGGCATCGGAGGCCACGACGGAGCCCTGGGTCAGCGCGCCATCGATCCCGGCGGCCTGGGCGGCGTCGATCGATTTGCGATGGGCAACGCGGGCGGAATCCACCCGGCTCATCTGCCCCGCGCCAATGCCTACGGTAGCGCCATCCTTGACGTAAACAATGGCATTGGACTTGACGTGCTTGGCGACCACTGCGGCAAGCTTGAGGTCGCGCATTTCGGCCTCGGTGGGCGCACGCTGGGTGACGACCTGAAGCTCGCAGTCGTTGACGTTGCGATTGTCACGCCCCTGCACCAGCAGGCCACCGGCGACCGAGCGGACGGTCAGCCCATCGGCCTTGGGATCGGCCACGCCGCCGGTCAGGAGGAGGCGCAGGTTTTTTTTGGCGGCGATGATGGCTTCCGCTTCCGGCGAGGCAGAAGGGGCGACGATCACTTCGGTGAAGGTCTTGACGATTTCCTCGGCTGCGGCGGCATCGAGCGGCTGATTGGTGGCGACAATGCCGCCAAAGGCGCTGACCGGGTCGGTGCGCAGCGCCGCGCGGTAAGCCGAGAGCAGGTCGGGGCCCACGGCGACGCCGCAAGGATTGGCGTGCTTGATGATGGCGACGGCCGCGGTCTCGGCGGGGTCGAACTCGCTCACGAGCTCAAAGGCCGCATCGGTGTCGTTGATGTTGTTGTAGCTCAGGGTCTTGCCCTGGACCTGGCGGGCGGTGGCGACGCCGGGGCGGTTTTCGCCCGTGGTGTAGAAGGCGGCCCATTGATGCGGGTTTTCGCCATAGCGCATGACTTCGCGCAAGGTGCCGGCAAAGGCGCGATAGGGGATCTCGGGGTAATCGAGCGCCCGGGCAAACCAGGCGGAAATGGCACTGTCATAAGCGGCGGTGCGGGCATAGGCCTTGGCGGCCAGCTTCTGGCGGAGGCTAAAGGGCACGCCGCCAGTGGCGCGCACGGCTTCGAGAATGGCGGGGTAATCGGCCGGGTCCACTACGACGGTGACGAAGGCGTGGTTCTTGGCCGCCGAGCGCACCATGGCGGGTCCGCCAATATCGATGTTCTCGATGATCGCG
Source organism: Devosia sp. Z6_126 (assembly GCF_058133495.1). Classification (NCBI taxonomy): domain Bacteria; kingdom Pseudomonadati; phylum Pseudomonadota; class Alphaproteobacteria; order Hyphomicrobiales; family Devosiaceae; genus Devosia; species Devosia sp. Z6_126. Next base: position 1,177,076 of record NZ_JBYUNO010000001.1, read on the forward strand.
TCATAGCCCGCGCCCGAGGCCACGGTCTGCTCGAAGGGGTAAAGATTGACGGCGACGAGGTCGATCGGCCCGATGGCGTGCTCGCTCATCGAGGCGGCATGTTCGGGATTGTCGCGCACGGCCAAAAGGCCCCCATGCACCTTGGGGTGGAGGGTCTTGACGCGGCCATCCATCATTTCGGGAAAGCCGGTGAGGTCGGCAATCTCGCGCACCGGCAGGCCGGCTTCGGCGATCAGGCGCTGGGTGCCGCCAGTGGACACCAGTTCCACGCCCGCTTCGGCAAGGCCCGAGGCAAACTCGACCATGCCGGATTTGTCGAACACCGACAGCAGCGCCCGGCCGATCTTGTGTGTGTTGCCCGCGTCCATCGGTTTTGCCCCTATCTGGTGTTTGCCGGGTGCTCGCTAGCATGAAGCGCCCGCATGCGCCAACCGCCTGTCAGTTCTGGCGGGTGAAGATCCAGGCGATCTCCGTGCCAGCAGCGGCCTGTGCCTCGAGCACGAGTTGGCGCGTACGCACCAAGCCCAAGGAGGCAGACTGGCGCACGGAATCGTCTTCGTAAAGGCTCGCGCCTTCCCACAAAAAGCTCCACACTTCGCCATTGGGGAGAACAAGCCGCGCAACGCTTTCTTCCGAAACCCGGTGCACCACCGTGCCGGGCCCGAGATGAAAGCGCAGGCAGAGCACGCCACTGGGCGTGCCCTGCGCAATCAGGCGATCCTGGCCGACCAGGGTTTCGCCATCCCCAATCAAGGTGATCTGGCGTTCGATGTCGACCCCGAAGCGGCGGCGATAACCGGCCGTGGTGAGGGTGAGCGCGTTTTCCGCCAGTTCCAGCTTTGGCTTCGGAAGGGCCCCGCGACGGGCGGCTGCACCGGATGGTTCGGGATCCTGGCCATCGATGGTTGGGCCGGAATGGGCAACGGCTTGCCGGAACGAAGCTTCGCTGCCGGGCAGATCGGCAGGGGCTGGGCCGCAATTGCCCACCAGCAGCGCGTTGCCGGTCGAGAACTCGAAGGCCAGCGGGCTGCGATGCGCCTGGGCGGCAAAGTCCGGTGCAGGCGCGGGACCGGTATCGGCCACCAGAACCGCGTCGCCGGCGCGCAAAATGCCGTAGCCGCCGAGCAGCATGCTACGCCGCCGCAGCGGCGGGCCATCGGACTGCACGGCGATCAGGATGTCGTGGGGTAGCTGGCCGCAGCCCTGGAAATAAGCCGGCTCGCCCGTGCCCAGGGTCAGGGCATCAAGGCACATATGCATGCGATCGATCTGAGCCGCCAGTTCGGCCGTAGCTTCGGTCTTGGGGCCCAGGGGCGCGCGGCGCACGCTTGAAAGCTCCACCAGCAATTGCAGCTGAAGCCGACTATTACGCGAGCGATGCAGCCCGTCCCGGTCGAGCTGTTCGGCCAAAAGCGCGTTGAGCCGCCGCAGCCGCGCGGCCAGATCGGTGCTGCCCTCGGCATCGCAGGCGGCGGCGCCCAAAAGCGCAATGCCCGCAAACAGCGCATCAACCGGATCGCTCGCCAGCCCTTCGCGCACCTTGAGGCTCTGGATCTGGGCGCCAAGGGCGCGCTGGATAGTGCGGGACTGCTCGGGGGTGGCGCCATCGAGCAGCATATTGAGGTGGCGCAGCCAATTGAGCACGCGCTGCGCGCAGATCGTGGGCGCCCAGCTGGCGCGGGCAAAGCCGCCATCGCGCGCGATCCAGTCCAGCACCAGGGTGCGGGCGAAAAAGCGCTCGCCGGGATCGCGCAGGTCGCGGAAATGGCGGAGCCAGGAAAAGCTCTGCAGGTTCTGCCACCATTCGAGGTGCTCGGGCGGCTCGGCGAAGGGCGAGGTGCCGCCGGTCTGCACCAGCTTGGAGGCCAGCAGATAACGCCCCGCCATCATGTCGCGTACGGCTTCCGCATCGGCCGGGCGCAGTTCGGGCAGGTTGCCGCTCCAGCTATTGTCGGCAAGGCTGCGCCAGGTCCAGCGCACAGCCGGAAGCGTGACCACACGGTCGGCCAGCCCAAGAGCCGCGCGGCGGGCGTGATGAACCAGTGAAATCACGGCGGGGCGCTCCCTTGTGGCAGGGAGCGATATGGGTCCGCCGGGGCGGCTAATGGCTGCAACGAGTTCATGCCTCAAAGGCGCTAGCTGATTTGCGCGACTTTCTGGCGGCCATTCTAGGAGCGGCGGCGGAATCGCGCCACGAAGAAACCGTCCATTCCCCCGTTTTGCGCGCCTGGTGCCATGCCCGGATGCGTGCGTACCGTTCCTTCTGACGTGATGGCTTGGGGCAAGCCGGGCAATTGCTCTGCTGTAACCGGCAGCAGTTCAAGTTCGGGCAGGTTGGCCAGCACCCATGCGGCCTGTGCTTCGCCTTCGTCAGGTTCGAGCGAGCAAACGCAATAAATCAGCACGCCGCCCGGCGCGAGGCACTTGGCGGCATTGCGCAGGAGATTGCGCTGCAGGCGCACGCGCCCGGCAATGTCGCTGAGCGAGCGGTGCCACAGCACTTCGGGGTGACGCCGGAAAGTGCCGGTCGCCGAACAGGGGGCATCGAGCACGATGCCGGCAAAGGGCTCTTCGGGCGCATAGGTGGTGGCATCGGCCACCACGGTTTGCGCGCTATAGTCGAGGCGCTCGAGATTGCCGGCGAGGCGCTCCATGCGCTTGGCATCGGCGTCGAGCGCGGTGACTGCATAGCCGGCCTTGACCAGCTGGGCTGTCTTGCCGCCCGGCGCGGCGCAAAGATCGAGCACGCGCGAATTGGCGGGCAGGTCGAGCAGGCGCGCTGGGATCGCGGCGGCAGCATCCTGCACCCACCAGCGCCCGTCGCTATATCCTGGCAGGGCTTCCACCGGCTTGTCGCGCGCATCGATCCGCACGCTGTCGGCCATCAGGGGGACGGCGCCCAGCGCATCGCGCAGTTCGGGGTCGTCATGCTTGAGCGTCAGGTCCAGCGGTGCGCCGGCCAAAAGCGCGGCTTCAAAGGCAATGATGGCGTCTTCGCCATAGGCGGCCAGCCAGGTGTCGCCAAAGGTCTCGGGCAGCAGCAGATCGTCGGACAGCATGCTGAACTTGGCCGAATTGGCCTGCGCGGTGCGCAACACGGCATTCATCAGCCCGGCCAGGTGGCGCGCCTTGGGATCACGCTTGACCGCCTCGACCGCAAGAAACAGCGCGCTATGGGCGCCCAGATCGGGCAGGAAAATCAGCTGCGCGACCGACAGGCGCAGCACGGCTTCGAAGGTGCCTGATTTGCCCGGCATGCCCTTGTCGAGCAGGGCATGGAGAATGAAGTTGAGCTGGCCGTGGCGGCGCAGCGCCGTGGTAATCAGCCGGTTGGCGAGAGCGCGGTCGCGCCCGTCAGCCAGATCGGCAGGGCCCAGGGGCGCGAAATGTTCGCCCGCGAGCACGCCCCGCAGGCGCTGCGCGGCAACGAGGCGAAGCTTGAGGCCGGCCGGTTCAGGTTTGTGCGTCTTGATTTGTTTTATCCCCAGGGGCCGCGATCACCGGGATTGTCCCGGCCGGCCGACGGCGCGCGCCAGGTGGCACCGCCAGGCGCCGGACGGCGTGGCGAAGCCGACCAGGGCCCGCGCGCCGGCCGGGGGTCCTTATCAACCACCTGAAGCTGCGCTGCAAGCTGCTGGAGCTGGGCAATGCGGTTGCCCGTATCGGGGTGGGTGGAAAAGAGATTGTCCATGCGCTGCCCGGACAGGGGATTGATGATATACATATGGGCCATCGCGGGGTTGCGTTCGGCTTGAACATTGACCTGCCGCCCGGCAAGGGTGGCGATCTTGGCCAGCGCCGAAGCCAGCGCCAGGGGATCGCCCGAAATGGCGGCGCCATCCTTGTCGGCCTCGTATTCGCGGGTGCGGCTCACCGCCATCTGCACGATCATGGCCGCAACCGGCGCCAGGAACACCATCAAGAGCGCGCCGATGCCGCCCAGCGGATTGTCGCGATTATTGCCGCCGCCGAAGAACAGCCCGAACTGGGCCAGGGCCGAGATCGCGCCGGCAAAGGTGGCGGTGATGGTCATGGTCAGGGTATCGCGCGAGCGGATATGGGCCAGCTCATGGGCGACCACGGCGGCGACTTCGCGGGTATCGAGCTGCTGCAGGAGGCCCGTGGACACCGCCACCGCCGCGTTCTGCGGATTGCGCCCCGTGGCAAAGGCATTGGGCTGGTCGGTCTGGATCACATAAACAGCGGGAGTGGGGATGCCGGCCTTTTGCGAGAGGATGTCGACCATCTCATAGAGTTGAGGCACCTGGCTGCGCTCCACCGGAACGGCGTTCTGCATGCGCAGCACCATTTTGTCGGAGTTCCAGTAGCTGAACAGATTGGTCAGCAGCGCAAAGCCAAAGGCCATCATCATGCCCGAGCTGCCACCAATGAAATAGCCGACCACCATGAACAGCGCCGTCAGCGCCGCCAGCAGGCCAAAGGTGCGAAGCGTGTTGTACATGGTGCCTCTTGGGTTTGCGTGTCTGGCCAATTATGTTGGGTGCGATCCGGTTGCATGCAAGGCGCCGGGGCCCAAGCCTTGGGAGAAGCGCAATGAACGACAATGAGCCAATTGCCCCAGAGCCGTCCGCGACTGCCCCCGAGCCCGCGCCGCGCCCGCCCCTGTCTCCTGCCGCGCAACGGGCTCTGGCGGAAGCCGAAGCGCGCCGCGCCGAGATCGACCGCCTTGCGGCCCAGAACCCGGCCGAAAAAGGCGGCCGCGGCGGCCTCGAGCCAGTGCGCTACGGGGACTGGGAGATCAAGGGTTTAACCAGCGATTTTTGAGGGGGGTGTATTTCCTGAGGCTCGGACGCTTGGGTATGGCGGCACGATAGTGCGCTACACCACGACCCCCTCCCTCGATCCCTCCCCTCAAGGGGGAGGGAAGGCCGGCCTTCAAGGCCGGATACAAACACTGGAGAGCTAGAGCCTCACGGCTGGACTCCGGATCCGCGGCTCTATGCCTCCCTCCCCCGTGAGGGGAGGGCCGGGGAGCGGGTGGTTGTGGGAGCGCCCGGCGACTTCTATCGCGGAGGGCGCTTCGCGACGGATGCAGAACCCTAAACTTTACCCCCGTGCAGCCGCAATGGCCGGCAGCAGTTCCTGTTCGAGGCTGGTGGGGGTCAGGGGGCCAACATGCTTGAAGGTGATGACCCCTTGCGGGTTGACCACAAAGGTTTCGGGCACGCCATAAACACCCCAGTCGATCGAGACGCGCCGGTCCCGGTCGGCGCCGACCGCATCATAGGGATTGCCCAGTTCGGCCAGAAAGGCACGGGCATTTTCGGGGGCGTCGGCCTGGTTGATGCCAAAGAGCCGGATATCGCCGCTGTTTTTGAGGCTAGTCAGCAGCGGGTGCTCGGCCCGGCAAGGGATGCACCAGGAGGCAAACACATTGACCACCGTGACCCCGCCGGTGAGGTTTTCGGTGGCAAAGCCGGGCACGCCCAGGTCCGGCACCGGATCCAGCGCAAAAACCGGGGCAGGCTTGTCGATCAGCACCGAGCGCACCAGCGAAGGGTCGCGGTTCATGGTGCTGGCGAAGATCGCCACGAGACCGGCGAGCAGCAGCAGCGGCAGGGCAAAGAGGAGGAAGCGCATCAGGCGGCCGGCTCGGCCGAGCGGCGACGGATGCCACGCGCTTCGAGGTCCTTGAGCCGCTGCTCGGTGCGGCGGGCGTCCCAGAGGGTCCAGCCGATTAGCGCGGCCACGACAAGCGCAACACCAAGATAGGCGCAAACGATAAAGAGCGCGTGGGGTCCCAGATCGATCATGCGTCTGCCGCTCCCTGGGCTGTCCGGCGCTCGAGCGTGGCGACCCGCCGGCGCTTGATCTCGGTGTGCATGGCCTTGAGCTGGAGCGTGATGAACAGCAGCGTAAAGGCAAAGAACATCACGAATAGCGGCGTCAGGATGGAGGGCGGCATGCGCGGCCCATCGGCGCGAAAGACGCTGGCGGGCTGATGGAGCGTTGACCACCAATCCACCGAGAACTTGATGATGGGGATATTGACCGCACCCACGAGGGTGAAGACGGCAATCACCCGGGCGCCGCGCAGCTGGTCGTCAAAAGCGCGCCAGAGCGCAATGATGCCGAGATAGATGAACAGCAGGACCAGCGTCGAGGTCATGCGCCCGTCCCATTCCCAGAACGTACCCCAGGTCGGGCGACCCCAGAGCGAGCCGGTAAAGAGCGCCAGCGCTGTAAAGCAGGCGCCCAGGGGCGCGGCGGTCTTCATCGCCACATCGGCCAGCGGGTGGCGCCAGACCAGGGTGCCCAGCGCCGAAACGGCCATGGTCGCGTAAACGAATTGGCTCAGCCATGCGGTGGGCACATGCACATACATGATGCGCACGGTGTCGCCCATCTGGTAGTCCTGGGGCGAGTTGAACAAGGCGAACCACAGCCCAACCAGGAACAGGAGCGCGGTGGCCACGGTGAGTGGCCAGAGCAGCGGGCGCGTCCAGGCGACGAACTGCCCGGGATGGGCAATGCGGTTCCACCAGCGCTGTTTGGGTGCGGTTGCAAGCGTCATGGGGCTCAACTAATCCTCGCTCGCACTTATCGCAAGAGCCGCAGCAAAGGGCGCAGTGGCGCAGGCGATGAGGCTAATCGCCGCGAGAAACAGCAAGGCGCTGCCGGATTGATCCGGTCCAGGCCCAGCCGGAATGGCGCCAACGCCAAAGATCAGCACCGGCACCGAGAGCGGCGCGATGAGGATCGGGGCCAGCAAACCGCCCCGCCCGATCCCCACGGTAATAGCGGCGCCGATAGCACCAAAGGCAGCAAGCGCCGGCGTGCCCACCAGTAGCGACAGCAGGGTGCGCCAAAAACTCGCAAGGTCCATGGACAACAAGATTGCCAGCAGCGGGCTGGCAAGTAGGAGCGGCAAGGCCGCTAGCAGCCAGTGCGCGAGGAGCTTGGCCGCAATGATCGCCGGCATGGGGAGCGCCGCCTGACGCAAGAGCAGCAGGGTGCCATCCTCATGGTCGGGCCGGAACAGGCGATCGAGCCCGAGCAGCATGGACAAGAACGCCGCGATCCAGATCATGCCCGGCGCGAGCCGGGCGAGCAGCGCCTGGTCGGGACCAACGGCAAAGGGCACAACGACGCCCACGATTACAAAAAAGAGGACGAGCGTCAGCACATCGCCACCCCCGCGCAAGGCGAGGCGCAGGTCGCGCCCGAGCGTCGCCGCAAAACCGCTCATCGGCTCGGCTCCAGCGTCAGGGTGGTGATCCGCGTGGGATCGGCGAGGGCGAGTTCGTCATGGGTGGCGGCCACGACAATGCCGCCGCTTTGCAGTTGCGCATCGATAAGGCCGGCAACCAATGCCTGACCCTGCCGGTCGAGCGCGGCGGTGGGTTCATCAAGGAGCCACAGCGGGCGCGGCGAGACCAGCAGCCGGGCCAGCGCGAGGCGCCGCCCCTGGCCGGCCGACAGATAACCGGCATCGAGCCGGGCCAGCGCGCCCAAACCCACCTGTTCCAGCGCATCGGGCACTGGCAGGCCATCGCCACCGTTCAGCGCGGCCCAGAACTGCAGGTTTTCTTGGACGCTCAGCCGCGGCTTGACGGCGTTGCGGTGGCCGCAGAAATGGAGGAATGGCCCCTCATCGGGATCAACGCCCTCGAGCGCCAGGCTGCCCGCTATGGGCGTTACTACGCCGGCGAGCGTCAGCAGCAGCGTCGTCTTGCCCGCGCCATTGGGTCCGCGCAGCAGCAGGGCCGTGCCCGGTCCGGCCATGAGGTCCAAAGGCCGGCCAAGGGGCGTGCCGCCCCGTCCGCATTGAAGGCCTTGGGCGCGCAGATGCAGGGCTGGAAACACTTGCCGAGGGGACATGGCCCCATCTCGTATTGAACTAAAGGCGGCACTGGCAAGGGTAATCTTTGTTGGATATAAGCCCTCTAGATTGGAGTCATTCCAGGAAAGGCGACGTCTTTGGGCGGTTGCCCGGCCCCTTTGGCCGCACGCCCCGCGTTCGCCGCAACGCTAGATGACAGGGCGGAACACCGTGACCTCACTGAACAGCTTCAACGCCAAATCGACCCTTGAGGTCGGCGGCAAGCGCTACACCTATTATTCCATCGCCGAAGCCGAAAAGAACGGGCTGGAGGGCGTTTCCGCGCTGCCCCATTCCATGAAAGTGGTCCTGGAAAACCTGCTGCGCTTCGAAGATGACCGCACCGTCACCAAGGCCGATATCCTGGCTGTGGCCGAATGGCTCAAGACGCGCAGCACCGAGCACGAGATTTCCTATCGCCCGGCGCGCGTGCTGATGCAGGATTTCACCGGCGTTCCGGCCGTGGTGGATCTGGCCGCGATGCGCGATGCGACCGCCAAGCTCGGCGCAAATCCGCAAAAGATCAATCCGCTGGTGCCCGTCGACCTCGTGATCGATCACTCGGTGATGGTCGACAGCTTCGGCACGCCGATGGCCTTCGAGCAGAATGTCGAACTCGAATATGAACGCAATGGCGAACGCTACGAGTTCCTGCGCTGGGGCCAGTCGGCCTTCGATAATTTCCGCGTCGTGCCCCCCGGCACCGGCATCTGCCACCAGGTTAATCTCGAATATCTCGCCCAAACCGTCTGGACGCGCGAGGAAGACGGCGAGATCGTCGCTTATCCCGATACGCTGGTGGGTACCGATTCCCACACCACCATGGTCAATGGCATGGCGGTGCTGGGCTGGGGCGTGGGTGGCATTGAGGCCGAGGCCGCGATGCTTGGCCAGCCCATCACCATGATGATCCCCGAAGTCGTGGGCTTCAAGCTTACCGGCAAGATCAACGAGGGCATCACCGCCACCGACCTCGTGCTGACCGTCACCGAAATGCTGCGCAAGAAGGGCGTGGTCGGCAAGTTCGTCGAGTTCTATGGCCCGGGTCTCGATTACCTGAGCCTCGAAGACCAGGCGACCATCGCCAATATGGCCCCTGAATATGGCGCCACCTGCGGCTACTTCCCCGTCGATTCCGATACGCTTAAATACCTGACCACTTCGGGCCGCGATCCCGAGCGCGTGGCGCTGGTCGAGGCCTATAGCAAGGCCCAGGGCATGTTCCGCGACACCAATTCGCCCGATCCGGTGTTCACCTCGACTCTCGAGCTCGATCTGTCGAGCGTCGTGCCCTCGATCTCGGGTCCCAAGCGCCCGCAGGACCGCATCGTTCTGACCAATGCCAAGCAGGCCTTTATCGAAGGGCTGCCCAAGGAATTCGGCAAGACCGAGGACACCCGCGTTCCCGTGGAAGGCGAAGAGTTCAGCATCGGCCATGGTGATGTGGTGATTGCTGCCATCACCTCGTGCACCAATACCTCCAACCCATCGGTGCTGGTGGCTGCCGGTCTCGTTGCCCGCAAGGCACGCGCCCTTGGCCTCAACTCCAAGCCTTGGGTCAAGACCTCGCTGGCCCCTGGCTCGCAGGTGGTGACCGACTACCTCACCGCCGCGAACCTTCAGGCCGATCTTGATGCCCTTGGGTTCAACCTTGTCGGCTATGGCTGCACCACCTGCATCGGCAATTCGGGCCCGCTGCCGGCCGCCATCTCCAAGGCGATCCAGACCGGCGACGTGGTGGCTGCGTCGGTGCTGTCGGGTAATCGCAATTTCGAAGGCCGCGTCAATTCGGATGTGAAGGCGAACTTCCTCGCTTCCCCGCCGCTCGTTGTGGCCTATGCCATTGCCGGCTCGATGAATGTCGACATCACCACTGAGCCGCTGGGCATCGGCTCGAACGGCCAGCCGGTTTATCTGCGCGATATCTGGCCCACCAATCACGAGATCGCCGAGATCGTGCGCACCCATGTGACGCCTGAAATGTTCAAGCGGCGCTATTCGGATGTGTTCAAGGGCGACGACAACTGGCAGGCCATCGCCATCGAAGGCGGCGAAACCTATGGCTGGAACAGCTCCTCGACCTATGTGCAGAACCCGCCCTATTTCGAAGATATGGACATGACCCCCAAGCCGGTGACCGATATCAACGGCGCGCGGGTGCTGGCCCTGTTCCTTGACTCGATCACCACCGACCACATTTCCCCGGCCGGCTCGTTCAAGCCCTCCACCCCCGCGGGCCAATATCTGCAGGAGCACCAGGTCGCCCCACGCGATTTCAACTCCTATGGCGCCCGTCGCGGCAACCACGAGGTGATGATGCGCGGCACTTTTGCCAATATCCGCATCAAGAACCAGATGCTGCCCGGCGTTGAGGGTGGCTTCACCAAGGGTCCCGATGGCTCGCAGATGCCCATCTATGATGCGGCCATGGCCTATCAGGGCCAGGGCACCCCGCTCGTGATCTTTGCCGGCAAGGAATATGGCACCGGCTCGTCGCGCGACTGGGCGGCCAAGGGCACCAACCTCTTGGGCGTCAAGGCCGTGATTGCGCAGAGCTTTGAGCGTATTCACCGCTCCAACCTCGTGGGCATGGGCGTGATCCCGCTGCAGTTCAAGGACGGTGAGAGCTGGCAGACGCTGGGGCTCGACGGCACCGAAACCATCGATATCGTCGATGTGGCCAACATCACCCCTCGCGCCACGGTGCCGGTTAGGATCACCCGGGCGGACGGAAGCTCCCTCACCATCGAGACCCGCTGCCGGATCGATACCGCCAACGAGCTCGACTACTACAAGAATGGCGGGATCCTGCATTACGTGCTGCGCAGCCTCGTAGCTGCGTAAGGGTTAGTCCGGCTCGGGTTTTAGCCAATGGCGGTCCTTTGGGGCCGCCATTTTTTGTTTGCTGCTGACAGGGTTTGTCGCGCCTGAGTGAGAGTTTCCGCCCGCAAGCAAATGGAGCAGGTAAATGATCGATCATCTGGGCATCGTCACGGGGCAGTTCGACCCCATGCTGACGTTTTACAAGGCCGCGCTGGCCCCGCTTGGCTATAGCCAGCAGGCCGCTTATCCCGGTGTGGCCGGGCTGGGCGGAACGGGCGAACCCGCGGATCTGTGGCTGACCGCAGCCGACGGCGCGATGCCGGTCCATGTCGCCCTACGCAGCCCCGACCGCGCGACCGTGGATGCATTCCATGCCGCCGCTCTCGCCGCAGGTGGCCGCGACAATGGTGGCCCGGGGCTCCGGCCCAATTACGGTCCCGATTATTATGCCGCCTTTGTGCTCGATCCCGACGGCAATAACCTGGAGCTGGTCTGCCACGCTCCCGCCTAAGGTTAACCGAGCCGGTATTTGTCACCCCGTTTTGACTGGCGGGCCAACCAATCTGTGGCTTACAACTTGGGGATGGTTCCTCCTTGCACCCCCGCCGTAATCATGGCGATGATCGCACTTCTGGCCATGGCCCCCTCTAGCCAGGCCGAAAGCCTGCGCGAGCGGCCCAAGGCTGTGGTAGAATTGTTCACCAGCCAGGGCTGCTCGTCCTGCCCGCCGGCCGATGCGCTGCTGTCGAGCCTGGGCAAGGACGACGATGTCATCGCCCTCGCTTTCCACGTCGACTATTGGGATTATGTGGGCTGGAAGGACACGTTTGGCGATCCCGCCAATTCCGACCGTCAGCGCGCCTATGCCAAGAGCTGGGGCACACCGCGCATCTACACGCCCCAGATGGTGGTCAACGGCAAGCAGGACGTGGTGGGATCGCGCCGCGCCGAAGTGCATAGCGCCATTCGTTCGGCCAGCCTGACCCTGCCGGTGGATATCGAAAGCGATGCCGGCATGCTCGAGGTCGAGATCGGCCCTCGTGCCGGAACCGCCGATGCAGTGGTTTGGCTCGTCACCTATCTGCGCCAGGCGCAGGTGCAGATCGAGCGCGGCGAAAACGCGGGCAAGGCGATGAGCTATACCCAGGTGGTCACCGGCCGACACATGCTGGGCATGTGGGAAGGCAAGGCTGGCGCTCGTTTCAAACTGCCATTGGCCGAACTTGCCGCCGAAGCGGGCGACGGCATCGCCGTGATCGTGCAGGAAGACCGCAATGGGCTGCCAGGAGCCATTCTGGGCGCTGCGTCCTACGAGCGCTGACCCCCAAACAAATCTCCCGCCGCTGGAAACCAGGGACGGGAGAAGTTGACTGCTCTTTGGAGGAACTGGTGGCGGCGTTCTTCGGGGGGCTCGGTCGGCCAGCCACCAGCCTTGGGGCAACGATGACACTGTCGCGGTGCAATGGGGCAGCCAAAGGGAAGCAGTGTGGCCTAAATGGGGTATTTTGGCCTAGGGCGATGGCGGTGCCGTGAAGCGCTTGCATCGCCGGTCGAATGCCGCGATCATGACGGTTCTGCAACAAGGAGTGCGAGGCCAAGCGTGCAAGCGCGTGTTCCAAACAGCAAGCCGGTGAAGCTCGAATTGGTGCATCAGGCCGAGGCGCCGCCCAGTCCGCAGCCCAGCAAGGTCCCAGCCATTGTTGCCTTTGACCGCAAGGAACTGGCGCTGATCCTGTCGGTTTATGGCCGCAAGGTCGGGCAGGGCGAGTGGCGAGATTACGCCATGGACTTCCTGCGCGAGCGGGCAGTGTTTTCGGTATATGCCCGCGTGTCCGAGCGACCACTTTACCTGATCGAGAAAACCCCGCGCTTGCGCAATCGCCAGGGGCAATATGCCGTTACCAACCAGCAGGGCCGCATTTTGAAGCGCGGCCACGAACTGGCGCAGGTGCTCCGCGTGCTCGATCCGCAACTGGCGGTGGTGGGTTAACCGCCCGTTGCCGGTTGGGCGGACTGCAGCCCGTGCCTGAGCAGATGTTGCTCAGGCTCAACGGTTCAACAAGCTGCCTGATTAAAGCGCCAGTTGCAGGTGGACGATGTCGTGCCAGCGGTCGAATTTGAGGCCAACCGCTTCGTAATAGCCGACGCGGTGGAAGCCAAATCTCTCGTGGATGCCGACTGAGTTGGCGGTATCGGCGGTGATCACCGCCAGCATCTGCTTGAAGCCAAAGGCCCGCGACTGCGCCAAAAGCTCGCTCAGCATTGCCTTGCCGATGCCGCGCCCGGTTTCGGCAGGATCGAGATAAAGCGAATCCTCGCAGGTGAAGCGATAGGCGGCGCGGGGCCGATAAAAGCTGGCATAGGCATAGCCGATGGGCTTGCCCGCGCGCTCGGCGATGATCACCGGATGACCCAAGCGCAAGAGGCCCGCATATTTCTCGGCGATGGCCGTTTCGTCGGGCGCTTCGGTATCAAAGGTAATGGCGGTGTGATCGACATAATGTCGGTAGATGCGGGTGATCGCGGGCACATCGGACCACTCGAACGGGCGCAGGCGGAAGTCGGACACGATACGTCAACTCGACAAAGCAAAGGGACCGCAGCCTTTATGACTGCGGTCCCCAAACAGTGTCCATCGAAATCCGCGGCGGGTGGCCGCGGGTCGGGATTATTCGCGGTTGCCGAACAGGCGCAGCAGCATCATGAACAGGTTGATGAAGTCCAGATACAGCGAGAGCGCACCCATGATGGCGTTCTTGGCGAGCGTGTCGGCACCATGGTGCTCGGCATAGCTTTCTTTGATCTTCTGGGTGTCATAGGCGGTCAGGCCCACAAAGATCAGCACGCCGACAGCGGAGATGATGAACTCCATCATGCTCGACTGCATGAAGATGTTGACGATCGAGGCGATGATCAGGCCGATCAGGCCCATCATCAGGAAAGAGCCCATCGCCGTCAGGTCACGCTTGGTGGTGTAGCCATAAAGGCTCATCGTGCCAAAGGTTGCCGCGGTGATGAAGAACACCTTGGCGATCGAAGCGTCGGTGTAAACCAGGAAGATCGAGCTCATCGACAGGCCCATGATCGCCGAGAAGGCCCAGAAAGTGGCCTGGGCGGCGGGCACGGAGAGCTTGTTGATGCCAAAGCTCAGCACCATCACGAAGGCGAGGGGCGCGAGCATCACGACCCACTGCAGCGGGCTGGCATAAAGCAGGTAACCCCACTGGGTCACATACTGGCCATTGGCCAGTTGGGCCACGGCGGCATCTGGATTGGTGGTGATGGCAGCGGCGGCAGCAAACCAGGCCGCAAGGCCAGTGACCACCAGGCCAATGCCCATGTAATTGTAGACGCGCAGCATGTAACTGCGCAGGCCCTCGTCGATGGCTAAGGCCGAGCCGGCCCGCGCATTCAGGGTCTGACGGTCATATTCAGCCATATGCACTATCCTTTCACTGACGGATAAGGCGGTTTCCTCCCGCCGAGGGCGTTGTTGGGCGCCACTTGATCGGTAATATGGATGGGGGAGAAGTCCTTTACAACCCTGTTCGCCCAGCCGCGACGATTCGACTGCCCCTCTCTGGCAGTTATGCTAGGCTGGCTGCGATTGTCTTGCCTGCCCGCGGGCAAAGGAGGCCTCATGCCCCGGCTGTTTACTGGCCTTGAAGTTCCCGGCGATATCGCCTTTGCCCTGTCGCTCAAGCGCGGCGGCCTCAGCGGCGCGCGCTGGATCGATGCCGAGAATTACCACATCACCCTGCGCTTCATCGGTGATGTGGATCACGGCACCGCCAATGAAGTCGCCGACAGCCTCGACCGGTTGAGCCAGTCTCTGAGTTTTCCGGTGCGGCTGACCCATCTGGGTGCCTTTGGCGGGGCCAAGCCGCGCGCGCTTTATGCCGCAGTTGAGCCCAGCGAGGCGCTCAGCCGCCTGCAGGCGGCCCAGGAGCGGGTGCTGCAGCGCGCCGGCCTTCCCGCCGAGGGCCGCAAATTCGTGCCCCATATAACCTTGGCCAGGTTGCGCGGCTCGGCGCCCGAGGAGGTGGCCCGCTTTATCGCCGAGGCCGGGCGCTTCGAGCCGCTTGAATTCACGCCCAGGCGCTTTGTGCTGTTTTCCAGCCGTGACTCGGTGGGTGGCGGCCCCTATGTGGTCGAGCAAAGTTATTCGCTCGAAGCGTGAGCCGCTCACGGCAGTGTTAACGCGAGCTTGACCCTTTACCTGCAAAGCACGTCATTGCCGCTGCCCCGCGCCTTTTTAGCGTCACGATTGCCGCTCACTTGATGGCTGGCGCTGGGGCGTGGCGGCGCTTGACACCTTAGTAACCATGTGGGGCTTAAGCTTGCGAGCAGCAAATCCCACTAGATGCGTACCTTCAAAGATGAGGAAGATTTGGCGATGACGTTGAAAACCGGTAGCCTTGTGTTTGGGCTCGCGGTCGGCGCGGTCATGGCTCTGGCCCCTGTCGCGCAGGCGCAGCAGGCAACCGAGCTCGGCAGTTTCAATGCCTGGACCGCCTGGCAGGCGACCGATGCTTCGGGGGTGCTCTGCTATATCTCGGCCGCGCCGCAATCGAGCGAGCCCGCCGGTGTTAATCGCGACCCCATTCACTTCATGATCATTCACCGCAAGGGCATGGGCACCAAGAACGAGGTGCAGACCATTATCGGCTACCCCTTCAACAGCAGCGACGCCAAGGCCAGCGCTTCGATTGATGGCAAGTCCTATCCGATGGTCACCGAGGGCTCGGCCGCCTGGCTGGCTTCGACCGGCGACGAAGGCGGGTTTGTCCAGGCCTTCAAGGGCGGCACGAAGCTGCAGGTGCGCGGCACCTCCCAGCGCGGCACCAACACGATCGACACCTATTCGCTTTCGGGCGCCACGGCGGCGATGAACGCCATCGACGCAGCCTGCGCCTGATCGGGGCTGGACCCCGCTCGAGCAATCCTTCTATCCGGGCGAGGTGCCGCGTCGCGGCCCTCGTCCTTCCTGTGTTTGATGAGGCCCCTTATGGTTTCGCGCTTTGTTTCGCTTGTGGTCGTGGCCAGCCTGCTTTCGGTTGGCAGCGCTGCAGCCCAGTCGGTGCGGCTGCTCGGTGATTTCCGGGACTGGTCGAGCTATGCAGCGTCCGATGGGGCCGGGCCGGTCTGCTTTGCCATGACCAAGCCCACCACTGTGACCCCCACGCCCGACGGCTATACGCAGGCCTATCTCTACCTCACCAGCCGGCCCGGCGAAAATGTCGCCAGCGAGTTCAACCTGGTTGCCGGCTTCACTTTCCAGCCCGATAGCGGCGCGACCGTCACGGTGAATGGGCAGACCTTCAATCTCTTTACCCAGAACGATGCCGCCTGGCTCGAGGATGCCGGGCAAAGCGATGCGCTCGCCAGCGCCATCCGCGCCGGCTCGAGCCTGGTCGTTGAAGGCACCACCAGTGCCGGCATCAAGGTGGCACAAACCTTCTCGCTCGCCGGCTCCACCGCTGCCACCCAGGCCGTCGCCGCCGAATGCTGAGGGATTGAGCAAGCTCGTCCGCAATGAACAGCGCAAGCTGACCGCCACTTACATGAATGGCGTAGCTATGGCGCTGGTGGGGATTGGTGCTTTGGCGCCGATCGTGGCGCTGGCGCAATCGTCCAGTGGCTCGCCCACTGCAGCCTTCGTCGTGGTTGGTTGTTTCATCAGCAGTTTGGGCTTACATTGGCTGGCAAGACGCCATCTGAAAGGACTGGAAGAATGATTGAGTGGGGAGTTGTTGCCAACTTTGCCGTCGTCATCATTGCCGCCTTCTCGGTTGCTCTCACGGCTTCGCTGTTTGATCGCCCCACCCAGGGCAAGGATCACCCCGCGCCTGGCGAATAGCAGCCCTTCAGCACCTCCCGGGCCCGTGACTTTGCGCCGGCGCGCCCCATATGCTATTGGCCACCTGATCCCGCACCTTCCGGACCTTTGCCCCCATGAGCATTGCGCTTAATCTTGACCATTCGTCTGCCATGCGTTCGCCGGTCGCCAGCCGGCCTTCGCTGATCGGCCTGGGCAAGCCGCAGCTCGCCGAGGCATTGGTGGGCGCGGGCATTGCCGAGCGCGAAAGCAAGATGCGCGCGAGCCAGTTGTGGAACTGGCTTTATGTGAACGGGGTCACCGATTTCGAGCGCATGACCAATGTCGCCAAGCCGGTGCGCCAGCTGCTGGCCGACAAGTTCATCCTTGATCGCCCCGAGATCGTTTCCGAGCAGGTTTCGAGCGATGGCACCCGCAAATGGCTGTTCCGCTTCCGCGATCCCGCCAATCCGCTCTATCCACCCGTCGAGGTGGAAACCGTTTATATCCCCGAGCAGGACCGCGGCACGCTTTGCGTTTCCTCCCAGGTCGGGTGCACGCTTACCTGCTCGTTCTGCCATACCGGAACGCAAAAGCTTGTCCGCAATCTCACCGCCGGGGAAATTCTCGGGCAGGTGCTGATGGCCCGCGAGCGGCTGGGCGATTTCCCCGGCGGCAGCCGCCCCGATGATGGCGGTCTTGTTCCGGCTGACGGGAGCCGTGCCATCACCAATATCGTGATGATGGGCATGGGCGAGCCGCTTTATAATTACGAGAACGTCAAGCAGGCCCTGCTGATCGCGTCGGCGGGCGACGGCATGAGCCTGTCCAAGCGCCGCATTACCCTTTCGACCTCTGGCGTCGTGCCCTTTATCGAGCCCACCGGGCGCGAGATCGATGTGATGCTGGCCATTTCGCTGCATGCCACCAACAATGATCTGCGTGATGTGCTGGTGCCCATCAACAAGAAGTGGCCGATCGAAGAGCTGCTGGAAGCCTGCCGCAATTATCCGGGCCTCAGCAATGCCCGCCGCATCACCTTTGAATATGTGATGCTCGATGGCATCAATGACAGCGATGCCGAGGCGCGTGAACTGGTGCGGCTGCTCGCGGGCATTCCTGCCAAGATCAACCTGATCCCGTTCAATCCCTGGCCCGGCTCGAACTATGGCACCTCGCCTTCCTCACGGATCGAGCGCTTTGCCGATATCGTCAACAAGGCCGGCTATGCCAGCCCCGTGCGCACGCCCCGCGGGCGCGACATCTTTGCGGCCTGCGGCCAGCTCAAGAGCGAAAGCGAGCGCTTGAGCCGCAAGGATCGCGAAGCGCTCGCCGGCTAAGGGAGCAGCGATGGGCGGCGATCCGGCATTGATCCCCGAGTTGTCCGTCGCCGATCTCTCGCGCAGTCTGCGCTTTTACTGCGAGTTCCTGGGCTTTGCCGTTCGCTACGAGCGGCCCGCCGAAGGCTTTGCCATGCTGGAGCGGGAAGGGGCCCTTCTCATGCTCGACCAACTCGGCTTGGCTCGAGACTGGAAGACGGGGTCGCTCGAGCCTCCCTTCGGGCGCGGCATCAACTTACAGATCCGCGTCAGCGCCCTTGCTCCCGTGCTCGAGCACCTTGCGGCGGCCGGCGTCGCGTTGTTCCTGCCCGTTGAAACCAAGATCTATCAGGCGGGCAGCGGCGTGGTGCGGCAACGCCAGTTCTGTGTGCAGGATCCGGACGGGTATCTGCTGCGCTTCGCCGAAATCGGCTGATGCCAAGACCATCGCAACGGCGCATCGATGCGGCCATCGCGGCAGCGGAGCGCTTGGCCGCGGCGAGGGCGCCTTTGATCTGCCCCCTGTGCGAACGCCCCATCCCGCCCGAAGCCAAATCCAGCCGCCATCATCTGACGCCGCGCCTCAAGGGCGGTACCCATTTGGGTACGGTGCAGCTGCACCAGATCTGCCACAGCGCCATTCACGCGCGGTTTTCCGCTACCGAGCTGGCGAGCAAGCTCAACGACGTCGAGGCGCTGCGGGCCGATCAGGAACTGGCCGAGTTCATTGCGTGGGTGCAAACCAAGCGGCCCGACTTCCACGCCCCCACTCGCATGACGCGGGAGCGGCGCGCGAGCCGCAAGCCGCGCGACTAGTTCTATTTGCGCAAGATCACCCACACGGCGTGGATCAGGCCGGGGAAATAACCCAGCAGCGTCAGCAGGATATTGAGCCAGAACTGCAGCCCGAGCCCCACCTGAAGAAAGACGCCGACCGGTGGAATGATCACCGACAGGATAATGCGCAGAACGTCCATGCCTTGCCCTCTTGTTCTGCCGGGCTAACGAACAAACGCGGCCAGCCGTTCCTAGCGGCGCCCTTCGGCAAGGAGGATGGTCAGGGCAAAACCGGTGAACACCGCCGCAAAGCTCCAGTTGAGCGCGCGCTGCACTAGCTTGTTGGTCGCGAGCAGGCCCGCCATGCGCTCGGCCGCCAGCACCATGGCAATGGCGACCGGGATCGAAACCAGGATGAATTCGCCCCCCAGGAAAAACAGCTTGCCGGGCGCGGCCGGATCGTGCCGGTCAACGAACTGGGGCAGGAAGGTCACGAAAAACAGCACCACTTTAGGATTGAGCAGATTGATCCCGATCCCGGTGGCATAGCTTTCGCGCAGCGTTGGCGTTCGGGCGGCCCGTTCGGCCAGGCGCAGCCCGCCTCCGTGCATCACCGCGCCATAGGCCAGCCACAAAAGATAAAGGGCGCCAGCGATCTTGAGCACGAGAAATGCCGTCGGCGCCGCGACGATCAGCACCGAAATGCCCAACGCCGCGAGGCAGGTATGCACGAGAATGCCGCTCATTGCCCCCGCCGCCGTGGCAAAGCCATGCGCCCGCCCATAGTTGATGGCGCGCGACATTTGCAGCGCCATATCGGGGCCTGGCGTGATCGCCAGAACAAAAGCGGCCAGCGCAAAGGCCAGCAGCATGGAAAGATCGGGAACAAAGGCGGGCATAGAGGTGCTCAAGAAATTCGGCCCGGACAATTGCATGCCCGGCCCGGGCTGAATAGGGTGCGCCCGATTTGTGGCGCCAGCTGGCGCCAACCCCCAAGCGCAAGAACCAAAGTTATGGCAAAAGACATCAAGAAGGTCGTGCTCGCCTATTCGGGCGGCCTGGATACCTCCATCATCCTCAAATGGCTGCAGGAAACCTATAACTGCGAAGTGGTGACCTTCACCGCGGACCTCGGGCAGGGCGAAGAGCTTGAGCCGGCGCGCCGGAAAGCCGAGATGTTCGGCATCAAGGATATCCGCATCGAGGACCTGCGCGAGGAATTCGTGCGCGACTTCGTGTTTCCCATGTTCCGCGCCAACGCGGTGTATGAGGGTCAGTATCTGCTGGGCACCTCCATTGCCCGCCCGCTGATCGCCAAGCGCCTGGTTGAAATCGCCCAGGAAACCGGCGCCGATGCCATTTCCCATGGTGCCACGGGCAAGGGCAATGACCAGGTGCGGTTCGAATTGACCGCCAATGCGCTCGACCCTTCGATCAAGGTGATCGCTCCCTGGCGCGAATGGGACCTGCGCAGCCGCACCCAGCTGCTTGATTATGCCGAGCGCAACCAGATCCCGGTGTCCAAGGACAAGCGGGGCGAGGCCCCGTTCTCGGTTGACGCCAATCTGCTGCACACCTCCTCGGAAGGCATGGTGCTCGAAGATCCCGGCGTGCCTTATCCCGACTATGTGCCGCAGCGCACGGTTGATCCCGAACAGGCCCCGAACGAGCCCGAGATCATCACCATCGGCTACGAAAAGGGCGATCCTGTTTCGGTCAATGGCGAAAAGCTGTCGCCTGCCGCGCTGCTGACCAAGCTCAATGAGTTGGGTGGCAAGCATGGCATTGGCCGACTTGACCTCGTCGAGAACCGCTTTGTCGGCATGAAGTCGCGCGGGCTTTATGAGACGCCGGGCGGCACCATCATGCTGGTGGCCCATCGCGGCATTGAATCGATCACGCTGGATCGCGGCGAAGCTCACCTCAAGGACGAGCTGATGCCCAAATATGCCGAGCTGATCTATAACGGCTTTTGGTTCTCGCCCGAGCGCGAAATGCTGCAGGCCATGATCGACAAGAGCCAGGACTATGTGTCGGGCGAAGTCACGGTGAAGCTCTACAAGGGCAGCGCCAATGTGATTGCGCGCACCTCGCCCAACTCGCTTTATTCCATGGACCTCGTCACCTTCGAGGAAGGCGCGGTCGCTTATGACCACCATGATGCCGAGGGCTTCATCCGCCTCAACGGCTTGCGGCTCAAGACTTGGGCGGCGCGCAATCGCAAGGCGGAGCGCCCATAAGCCTTCCGCGTTAATCGGGCCTTAAGAGCCGACCTCTAGCGTTAGTCCGTTGTGCGCAAAGCACCGCGGAAGGGGTCGGCTCGTGCGGGCATTGGACGCTGGAAGTTTGAGCGAGATGTCCGGGGCGCTGCTGCTGGATGCGGCGCTCCAAAGCATGCCCTATGGATTTTGCGTGTGGAGCCCCCAATTTCGCCTGGTGCTGTGGAACCAGCATTATTGCGAAATCTATGGTTTTGAGCCCGAGCACCTCCAGGTCGGCATGACGCTCGAGGCGGTGGTGGGGATCTCGTCGAGCCTGGGCAATCACCCCGACCAAACCCCCGAGGCCTTTTACGCGGCCTATGCCGGCGAATTGCTGGCCAATCGCGATGGCGCGCGCCACAAAAGCCAGGAAGCAGTGCGGGGCGGGCGCATCATCGAAACCGCCCATGTGTTTAATCCGGCGCTGGGCTGGGTGATCACCCATGAGGACGTGACCGAGGAAATCGCGCGCACCGAGGTGATGCAAAAGCGCGGGCGCGAACTCGAGCGCCAGAACATCCGGCTCGACGCGGCGGTCAACAATATCTCCCAGGGCCTGTGCATGTGCGACGCCCAGGGGCGCCTCGTGATCTGCAACGAGCCCTATCAGCGCATCTACAATCTGCCCGAGGCGCTGGTGCGTCCCGGTACTCAGCTCGAAGAAATTTTGGGCCACCTGTTCGATAGCGGCATGAGTTCGGGCACCTCCCGGCAGCAATATATCGCCTGGCGCCGCGACATCATCGCGCGCGGCGAATACGGCAAGAACGTGCATGAATTCAACGGCCGCGTTATCATGATGCAGCACCATCCGATGAAGGATGGTGGTTGGGTGTCGAGCCACGAAGACATCACCGAGCAGCGCCAGATCGAGGCGCGCATCCGCTATCTCGCCCGCCATGACGCCCTGACCGATCTGCCCAACCGGGTGCAGTTCCTCGAGGAAATGGCCAATGCGGAAGCCGCGATCGGGCGCGGCGAACAGGCGGCGGTGCTGTATATCGATCTCGACCACTTCAAGGGCGTCAACGACACGCTGGGCCATGCGGTGGGTGACGAGCTGATCCGGGAAGCCGGGATGCGCTTGTGGCGCACGACGCGCGACAACGACCTGCTGGCCCGTCTGGGGGGCGATGAATTTGCCTTGCTGCTGCGCTCGGTGTCGAGCGAGGCCGATGCCGCCAAGGTGGCCAACCGCATCGTCAAGGCCATGGCGGCCCCCTTTACCATCGGCGAGCACCAGATCGATATCAGCGCCTCGGTCGGTATCGCCATGGCGCCCCAGGATGGGGTGAACACCGATACCCTGGTCAAGCATGCCGATATGGCGCTCTACAAGGCCAAGGCGGATGGCCGCTCCACCTTCCACTTCTTTGAAACGGGTATGGACGAGGAGTTGCAGCAGCGCCGCAGCATCGAGGCGGGCCTGCGGGCCGCCCTGGCGCGCGACGAGCTGCGCCTTGTCTTCCAGCCCTTGCTCGATCTGGAGCAAAACAAAATCGGCTGCGTCGAGGCCCTGTTGCGCTGGGATTGCGCGGAGCGCTCGATTTCTCCCGCCGAGTTCATCCCCATTGCCGAGGAAACCGGCCTCATCGTGCCCCTGGGCGAATGGGTGCTGCGCGAGGCCTGCCGTACGGCCACCACCTGGCCCGACGGGGTGCGCGTTGCAGTGAACCTTTCAACCGTCCAGTTCCGCAACAAGGAACTGGTGAGCGTAATCCGCTCGGCGCTTGCCGATGCGGGCCTGCCCGCGAGCCGCCTTGAGCTCGAAATCACCGAATCGTTGCTGCTCGCCGACAACGAATCGACCCTGCGGGCGCTGCATCAGCTGCGCGCAATGGGTGTGCGCATTTCCATGGACGATTTCGGCATCGGCTATTCCTCGCTTTCCTATCTGCGCTCCTTTCCCTTCGACAAGATCAAGATCGACCGCTCCTTCATGCGCGATCTGACCACCCGCAGCGACAATCTGGCCATCATCCGCGCGGTGATCGGGCTGGGGCAGAGCCTCGGGATGACCACCACGGCCGAAGGGGTGGAAACCCCCGAACAGCTCGAATTGGTGCGCGCCCTGGGTTGCTCGGAAGTGCAGGGGTTCCTGTTTTCCCCGCCCCTGGCCCCGGCCGTGCTCGAGCTGATGCTTATTCGGCAAGTCGAGCACACCCGATTGCTGCGCGCGGCCTCCTGAGCGCCGCTGGCAAGCGGTGGCGTTATCGCGCTGTCATAACTTGAGGCTAAGGGTGCGCGGATGAGCCGAGCCGACGCCCCCACCGCCCCGCTTGCCGGCACGCCGGGCGAGGTTTTCGCCGCCTTTTTAGCCCTGGGACTGACCTCCTTTGGCGGCCCCATCGCCCATCTCGGCTATTTCCGCGACGAACTTGTCGCCCGCCGCGGCTGGGTGGATGAGCATGGCTATGCCCAGCTCGTAGCCTTGGGGCAGCTCCTGCCGGGGCCGGCCTCCAGCCAGGTCGGTTTTGCCCTGGGCGTGGTGCGCGCCGGCTGGCTCGGCGGGCTGGCAGCTTTTGTTGGCTTCACCCTGCCATCGGCCCTCCTGATGCTGGCCTTCTTTGCCGGCCTTCTTGCCCTTCAGGGACCAGCCCTGTCTGGGGCGCTCCATGGCCTTGAATTGGTGGCGGTGGCTGTTGTGGCCCAAGCCGTCTGGGGCATGCGCGGGGCGCTCCTCACCACGCCCTCCCGCCTTGGCGTGGCTGCCCTGGCGCTGGTGTTGCTGGCGCTGGTGCCCGGCATTGCCGGGCAGCTTCTGGTGATGAGCCTTGGCGCGCTTTGTGGCCTTTTGCTGGGCTGGGGCAATGCCAGCGGAACCAACGCTTCCGTGCCTGCCGGAGCCTTGTCGATGCGTGTGGGCATCGCGCTCCTTGCCGCCTTCGCCCTGCTGCTCCTTGGTCTGCCGCTGCTCGCCGCTGCGGGGGTGGGCGGCTTTGCCGTGCAGTTCCTTGATGCCTTTTATCGCACCGGCGCCCTGGTGTTCGGGGGCGGGCATGTGGTGCTGCCCTTGCTGGAAGACAGCGTGGTGGCGCCCGGCTGGGTGTCGCCGCCAACCTTTCTGGCCGGCTATGCCGCCGCCCAGGCGGTGCCGGGGCCGCTGTTTACCTTTGCCACCTTCCTTGGCGCTGCCGCCGCCCCGTCCGGCTACACGCTGCTGGGTGCGCTCGGCGCAACGCTCGCCATCTTCGCGCCCGGCTTGCTGCTGATGGGGGCAGCCTTGCCGTTGTGGCGCCGCCTAGCCGCTGTTCCCGCCATCGCCCACCTGATTGCGGGCGCCAATGTGGCGGTGGTGGCGCTGCTGGCTGCCGCCTTGTTTGATCCCGTGGCCACATTGGCCCTGCGCACCCCCTTGGATTATGCCCTCGCCGTAACCATCTATTTACTACTCGCGGTCGGTCGCGTGCCGCCCTCGATTTTGGTCGGCGCGACCGCGCTTGGTGGATGCCTTTTGGCCCTTGTGTGACGCGGTGCATTGCCGCCCTGCAGTCACAGGGATTGTCCGATGGCGCTAAAACCTGTAATAGCCGCGACAAAAGCGCCGGTCCTGCCTGTTAGCGGGTGGCGTTGTTGTTTTCCTTCATGGTTCAACTCGTTGTCGCCGCGTGGCGGTTTGTGGGCGTGAATCATGCATTCAAAGGCTCCGCCCCTAATGTCCTTGCGCAATATCGCCATCATCGCTCACGTTGACCATGGCAAGACCACCCTGATCGACGTGCTGCTCAAGCAGTCCGGCTCGTTCCGCGAAAATGAACGCGTCGAAGAGCGCGCCATGGACAGCAATGACATCGAGCGCGAGCGTGGCATCACCATTCTCGCCAAGGTGACCTCGCTGCTCTGGAAAGACACCCGCATCAATATCGTGGACACCCC
Organism: Devosia sp. Z6_126; assembly: GCF_058133495.1. Lineage (NCBI taxonomy): Bacteria > Pseudomonadati > Pseudomonadota > Alphaproteobacteria > Hyphomicrobiales > Devosiaceae > Devosia > Devosia sp. Z6_126. The sequence continues at coordinate 1,201,793 of NZ_JBYUNO010000001.1, forward strand.
CGGCCACGCCGATTTCGGCGGCGAAGTGGAGCGTATCCTCTCGATGGTCGATGGTGTCGTGATCCTCGTCGATGCCGCCGAAGGCCCGATGCCCCAGACCAAGTTCGTGCTTGGCAAGGCGCTGGCCCAGGGCCTGCGTCCGATCGTGGCGATCAACAAGATCGACAAGTCGGACGAGCGGCACCTCGAAGTGCTCGAAGAAATCTTTGATCTCTTCATCGCCCTCGACGCAACGCCCGAACAGCTCGACTTCCCGATCCTTTATGGCGCTGCCAAGCAGGGCTGGATGAGTGCCGATCCCGCCGGTCCCAAGGAAAGCCTCGCGCCGCTGCTCGACAAGGTCATCGAGCATGTGCCCGAGCCCAAGGTCGAAACCGGTCCGTTCCGCATGCTGGTCACCACCATCGAGCGCAATGCCTTTCTCGGCCGCATCCTGACCGGCCGCATCTTTTCGGGCTCGGTCAAGGCCGGCGATCCCATCCATACGCTCAGCCGCGAAGGCAAGATCGTCGAAAAGGGTCGCGTCTCCAAGGTGCTGGCCTTCCGTGGCCTTGAGCGCACCCCCGTGGATGTGGGCGAAGCCGGGGACATCGTCGCCATTGCCGGTCTCGAGACCTCGACCGTTGCCGACACCATTTCCTCGCCGACCAATATGGAACCGATCGCCTCCAAGCCGATCGATCCGCCGACCCTGTCGGTCACCTTCCGCATCAATGACGGCCCACTGGCCGGCCGCGAAGGCGACAAGGTGCAGTCCCGCGTGATCCGCGAACGCCTGATGCGCGAAGCCGAAGGCAATGTCGCCATCAAGGTGACGCCGGGCGACGACAATGACAGCTTCGACGTGGCTGGCCGTGGCGAATTGCAGCTGGCCGTTCTGATCGAAAACATGCGCCGCGAGGGCTTCGAGCTGACCATCGGCCGCCCCAAAGTGCTGATGAAGGAAGAAAACGGCGTCAAGCTCGAGCCGATCGAGGAAGTCATCATCGACGTCGATGACGAGCACACCGGCACGGTCGTCCAGAAGATGACCGAGCGGAAGGGCGAGCTGGTCGAAATGCGCGCTTCGGGCGTTGGCCGTACGCGTATTCGGCTCCTGGTGCCGACCCGTTCGCTGATCGGCTACCAGCCTGAATTGCTGAGCGATACCCGCGGCACGGCCATCTTCAACCGCCTGTTCCACTCCTTTGCCCCCTTCAAGGGCGAACTGCCTGGCCGTCGCACCGGCGTTCTGATCTCCAACGGCACCGGGCAGTCCGTCGCCTTTGCGCTGTGGAACCTCGAGGACCGTGGCCCGATCATGATCGACGCCGGCGTCGACATCTATGAAGGCATGATCATCGGCGAGCACAGCCGCGACAACGACCTTGAGGTCAATGCGCTCAAGGGCAAGCAGCTGACCAATATCCGCACCACCTCCAAGGATGAGGCGGTTCGCCTGACCACGCCCAAGAAGCTCACCCTGGAGCAGTCGCTCGGCTATATCGCCGAAGACGAATATGTCGAGGTGACCCCCAAGTCGATCCGCCTGCGCAAGATCTGGCTCGATCCCAATGATCGCAAGCGCGCGCTGCGCTCCAAGGCCGGCTAAAAAACACCAGGGGCTCCGTTGGAAACAACGGGGCCCTTACCCTTTCTTGGCGTTTTGCGGTAATGGTGCGCCCCATCGGAGACGGAGTGGATCATGAGCGAGTGGATCATCGGCACCATTACCCAATGGAGCTATGTGGGGATCTTTCTCCTGATGGTGGCCGAGAACGTTTTTCCACCCATTCCCTCCGAGCTGATCATGCCCTTTGCTGGCTATGTGGCCGCTAGCGGCGAGCTTAATGGCTGGGGCGTGCTGCTCGCCGGCGTGCTGGGGTCGCTCGCGGGCACGTCGGTCTGGTATTTCGCGGCCCGCCTTTTGGGCCTGCATCGCTTCACCCTGCTTTGCAACCGCCTTGGGCGCATCGCCACGGTCAGCGAAGACGATATCGACAAGGCCGTGCACTGGTTCGACCGCCATGGCATCTGGGCGATCCTGTTGGGTCGTTTGATCCCCGCCATCCGCACCCTCATTTCCGTGCCGGCCGGTCTTGCTGCCATGCCCTTTGGCCGCTTCATCACCGTTTCGGCGATCGGCACCGTGCTCTGGACGGGGCTCCTGACCGCCTCAGGCTATCTGCTCCACGAAGGCTATGAAGCCGTCGAGGCTTGGGTCGATCCGGTCTCCACCGGCGTCGTCGTCCTTGCGGTCGTGATCTATCTCTATCGCTTCGCCACCTGGAAGCCGATCAAGGATATCGGCTAGGGATGGGCGCCCGGCCAGAAGCCGGACGCCGTTTGGCTGTTTAAAGCAGCTCTGCGGGCACCTTGCCGCCATTCTCGGCCAGTTTCTGGATCACCGCCTTGTGCAGCCAGATATTCATGGCCGCGCTGTCCTCGGTGCTGCCGGTGTAGTTGAGCTCCTGGGCCAACTCCTTGCGCGCGGCAAGGCTGCTGTCGATGCCTAGAGCTTTCATCAAATCGACGATGGATTTGCGCCAGTCCAGCGTTTGGCCGCTCTTGGCCACCGCGGCATCAAGGATCGCAGCCACGTCGACCTGCGCCCCGCTGCTGGCGCCAGTCGCCGCCGGGGCCGCTGCAGCATTGCCCTGGGCGGCTGGTGCTGTTGGCACCGGCGAGGAAGCTGCGGCCGGCGACGCGGCAGCGCCGGCCGGCTGGCGGCTTGGAGCTGGTGCGGCCGGGGCAGCGCTTGGGGATGCCTGCGCGGGGGCCTGCGCGACGATTGTGGGCTGCGCCTCGTGCTTGCCGAAGATCTTGTCCTTGATGTCGCTGAAAAAACCCATTGCTTGGTTCCTGTTTGTTGTTGGAGCCACTCAACGTCTCGGGCGCAACCCTGTTCCGGGGATCGTCGCTGCCAGCCTTGCATGGGCACTCTTGCCGGAGCGACGCCGAAGCCCTAGATAGCGCCTAGTTATTTCGCGAAGGATCATCCGCTCATGGCCGCCGTCCTCGATGTCATCATGGTTGTCCTCCAGCTCTACTGGTGGATCGTGCTGATCATGATCATCATGAGCTGGCTGATCTCGTTCAACGTCATCAACACCCGCAACGAATTCGTCGCCGCGGTGTGGCGCATGGTCAATCAGCTAACCGAGCCGGTGCTGCGCCCGATCCGCAACATGTTGCCCAATTTCTCGGGCCTCGATATCAGCCCGATCGTGCTGTTCCTGATCATCTTCTTTATCCAGCAGGTGATCCTGCGCTACGGCTATCCCAACGTCGTTTGAGCCAACGCTCCCCTGGCGGATCGATGCCGCCGGGCTGACCCTTCTCGTGCGCGTGCTGCCCAATGCCGGGCGCACCGCCATCGACGAGATCATGGTGCTGGGTGACGGGCGCGCGGCGCTCAAGCTGCGCGTTGCCGCCATCCCCGACAAGAACAAGGCCAATGACGCGGTAATTGCCGTCCTCGCCCAGACGATGGGCATCTCGCGCTCGGCTCTGCGCATCACCTCGGGCGCCACCGCGCGCCTCAAGACCCTTCACATCGCCGGCGACGGCCCGGTTCTGGCCGCCCGGCTTGCCGCCGCTCTCCCAGCGAGCCGCGACAAAACATCGCATTAGCGATTGCCTTGCCGCCCAATCCCCCGCATCATCGCCGCGGAGGGGGTTCGTGGAGGAGCCGGCTCCGCCGATTGGAGGATCGGCGCACCGGGAGCGGATCCCTCAAGGCATTGAGGGGACTTGTGCATGACTTTAGCTTTGTGGCTGATCGTCGTTTGTGGCGGTCTGAGTGTTGTTTATGGCGTGATCACCACGCGTACCCTGTTGGCCGCCGATCCCGGATCGGCGCGCATGCAGGAAATCTCGGCTGCCGTGCGTGAAGGCGCCTCGGCCTATCTCAAGCGTCAATACACCACCATCGCTATTGTCGGCGTGGTGATCTTCATCGCCGCCTGGCTGTTGCTGGGCACCTATGCCGCCATCGGCTTTTTGCTGGGCGCCGTGCTGTCCGGCGCTGCCGGCTTTATCGGCATGAATGTGTCGGTGCGCGCCAATGTGCGCGTCGCCCAAGCCGCCACCACTTCGCTCGCCCGTGGGCTCGATCTCGCCTTCAAGTCGGGTGCCGTCACCGGCATGCTGGTGGCGGGCCTCGGGCTCCTCGGCATCACCGTTTATTTCCTGCTGCTGACCGGCATCGGCTATGCGCCCACCAGCCGCACCGTAATCGATGCCCTGGTGGCGCTGAGCTTTGGCGCTTCCCTCATCTCGATCTTCGCGCGCCTGGGCGGCGGCATCTTCACCAAGGGCGCCGATGTGGGCGGCGACATGGTGGGCAAGGTCGAAGCGGGCATCCCCGAGGATGATCCGCGCAACCCGGCCACCATCGCCGATAATGTGGGCGACAATGTCGGCGATTGCGCCGGCATGGCCGCCGATCTGTTTGAAACCTATGTGGTCACCATCGTTGCCACCATGGTGCTCGCCGCCATCATCCTGCCCGAGGCGCTCAAGCTGGCCGGCATGGTGCTGCCGCTCGCCATTGGCGGGGCTTGCGTTTTGACCTCGATCGCCGGCACCTTTGCGGTGAAACTGGGGGCCAGCAACAACATCATGGGCGCGCTTTACAAGGGCATCATCGCCACCGGCGTGCTGTCCCTGATCGTCCTCGTGCCCGTGCTCTGGCTGATCTTTGGCGACATGAACCTTCTGATCGAAGCCAGCGACAAGGTCTTTACCCCCTGGTCGCTGTTCTGGTGCGGGGTGACGGGCCTGGCCATCACCGGGCTCATCATCGTCATCACCGAATATTACACCGGCACTGGCCGGCGCCCGGTCAATTCCATCGCCGAAGCCTCCGTCACCGGGCACGGCACCAATGTGATCCAGGGTCTTGCGGTGTCGCTCGAATCCACCGCCCTGCCGGCGCTGGTGATCATTGCCGGCATCATCATCACCTATTCGCTGGCGGGGCTCTTCGGCATTGCCGTTGCCGTCGCCACCATGCTGGCGCTGGCCGGTATCGTCGTCGCGCTCGATGCCTTTGGCCCCGTCACCGACAATGCCGGCGGCATTGCCGAAATGGCGGGCCTGCCCGCCGAAGTGCGTCACAACACCGATGCGCTCGATGCGGTGGGCAATACCACCAAGGCCGTCACCAAAGGCTATGCCATCGGCTCGGCGGGCCTTGGGGCGCTGGTGCTGTTTGCCGCCTATACGCAGGACCTCATCTATTTCTCGGCTCTGCCCGACGCCCCGGCGATCTTTGCCGGCATGGGTACGCTCACCTTCTCGCTGGCCGATCCATATGTCGTCGTGGGCCTGCTGTTTGGTGGCCTCTTGCCGTTCCTTTTCGGCGGCATGTCGATGACCGCGGTCGGACGTGCCGCCCAATCGGTCGTGGTGGAAGTGCGCCGCCAGTTCAAGGCCGATCCCGGCATCATGGCCGGCACTTCCAAGCCCGATTATGCCCGCGCCGTGGATATGCTGACCAAAGCCGCGATTCGCGAAATGATCGTGCCGTCGCTCCTGCCGGTGCTGTCGCCCATTGTGGTGTTCTTCCTGATCAACTGGATCGCCGGGCCCGCGGCCGGCTTTTCCGCCCTCGGTGCCATGCTGATGGGCGTGATCGTCACCGGGCTTTTTGTCGCCATTTCCATGACCGCGGGCGGCGGTGCCTGGGACAATGCCAAAAAGAGCTTTGAGGACGGCTTCACCGATAGCCACGGCGTCGTGCACCACAAGGGCAGCGACGCCCACAAGGCTTCCGTCACCGGCGACACTGTCGGTGACCCCTACAAGGACACTGCGGGCCCCGCCGTTAATCCGATGATCAAGATCACCAATATCGTCGCCCTGCTACTGCTCGCCGTCCTGGCCCACTGGGGCTAGCAAGGCATCCGCCTCGACCGAAACTCAAGAAGGCCCGGGGCGTTTCCCGGGCCTTCTTGCCATCAGCCGGAAACCCGAAGCTCCCTTGCCCACGGAAAACACCGACTGATCCTTTCGAGCTAACGGAGGGACCCCCAACAAAATCGCCGCAGAATTGTCGAACTCGGGCCGTTCTGTGCGTCGCAAGAGCAAGTGTCATCCCGATCAGGACAACATCATGCGAAAACTCATAGCCGGCCTGTTTTACTCTGTGGATGGCGTCGCCGAAGCGCCTGACCAGGTTCAATTCGATAGCTTTGACGAGGAACTGGGCGCCCTGATGGACCAGACCATCAGCAGCATCGACGCGGTGTTGATGGGTCGCGTCGGCTTTGAGCAATGGGCGAGCTATTGGCCCAATGCCAGCCAGGACCTCGATTTTGCCGAGTTCATCAATGGCGTGCCCAAATATGTCGCCTCCGAAACCCTGACCCCGCCGCTTGCCTGGAGCAATGCCGAGCTGATCGAGGGGGACCTGCTCGATTTCGTACGCCGGCTCAAGAACCAGCCCGGCGGCGATATCGCCGCCATGGGCGGGTTGTCGCTGGTGCGCCAATTGCTGCTCGCGGGCCTCATGGACGAGCTGGTGCTGATCATGCACCCGGTGATTGCCGGCAAGGGGCGGCACCTGTTCGGCCCCGATGATCCGGCCACCCGCCTCGAGCTCCAGAATATGGAGCGCACCAGCAAGGGCAATGCCATCCTGACCTATAGCCGGCGCGCCGATTAGGCGGTCGATGGGGCAAGGGCTGGATCTTGCTGTTCCAGTGCCGCGATGATCTTGCCGATTGCGGCGAAGAACGCCGCCTGTTCGGCGCTGGAAAGGCTCGCCAGGGCCAGAGCATTGATCGTGTGCACCACCCGCTCCACCTCGGGCAGCAGGGCCAGCCCGGAAGGGGTCAGCACGACGAGCGCGCTGCGCCGGTCCGCCGGGTCGGGCCGGCGGCTGATGAAGCCGTCGCGCTCCATGCGGTTGAGCGTTGCGGCCATTGTTGGTTGCTCCACGGCCGCGCGGCGCGCCAGTTCCTTTTGCGTCAGCGTTCCCCCGTCGCCCAGGGCGAACATCACCGGCATATAGGCGGGCGCAATGCCGGTGGGCTGCAACTGCCGGTCCAGTTCGCGCGCAAACAGCCGCGCGGCCCAGTTGGCGAGGTACCCCGCCGAAGTTTCACGGCTCAGTGTCATTTACATAGCTTGCTATCTTTGTTCATAGGATGCTATGTATAGGCCGTCCCTCCAGCCGGCACAAGGATCACTCCCATGTCGCTCAAGAGTACGCCGCGTCGTTATGGCACTATCGCCATCCTCATCCATTGGATCACCGCGGCGGCCATCGCCGTCATGCTGGGTACCGGCCTGTCTGCCAGCAATGCCAGTGATCCGGCGACCGAAGCGGGCTTGCTGCGCTTTCATGCCATTGTCGGGGTTTGCATCGCCGTGCTGACCGTGTTCCGCATTGTCTGGTGGGTGTTCTTCGATCGCCGGCCCGAGGATGGCGCCAGCCCCTCGCGGCTCGAGCACCTGGCGGCCCGCAGCGTGCACTATGGGCTTTACCTGGTGATCCTTGTCATGGTCGCGAGCGGCATGGGCACCCTGATCACAACCGGCGGCAATCTGGTGCTGTTTGGCGGTGGCGGTGCCTTGCCCGATTTTGCCCTGGCACCACCCTTCACCGTGCATGCGATTGTGGCGCGGCTGCTGCTGATCCTGGCGCTCGGCCACATCGCCGCCGCGCTTTACCACCAGTTCATCCGCCGCGACAATTTGCTGGCCCGCATGGGGCTGGGGCGCTAGAGCCGGGCGAGCTGGGGCAGGGCCGTTTTGGGCCGGGTCAGCGCCTCCGCGATCACGGCCACGCAGTCCTGTGGGGTCATGCTGCCGGTGTCCACTTCCCCGTCATAGATGCCGGGCTGGTGCACCGCCTCCTGCCAGCGCAGCACCGGTGCGGGCACGCCCGGTCCCGCGGCATAGAACCCGTTTTGCGGATCGGCATTGCGGCGCGCCATGATCGTCTCGATCGGGCAACGCACGCCTATAAGCAGTGCATCGAGCCCCGCTAGCTGCCGCGCCGAGCGCGGCAGGATCCCGAGGGGTGCCGAATAGCCGTCGTGGTGCCCGACATCCGCAACCACATCAAAGCCTTCGCGGGCATGCGCGGCGATCGAGGCGTAAAGCGCGTGATAAAGCCGGACCACCACCGGCTCGAGATCGGGCCGCTCACCGCCCGGCCGCAACCCAATTCCCGGGCGCAGCACTTCGGGCAGGGTGGCGTTCTGGCCATCCACCCCTAGATTGATCCACTGCCCGGGCAGGCTGTCCTGCACGGCCCGGGCGATGCTCGATTTACCCGAGCGCGGCGCGCCATTGAGGATGACGACCCGGCCGCTCATTGCCGCTTGCCGGGAATATCCTGGCCATTCTGGTGCAGCACGAGCCCGGTGACCTGCCCCTCGGCATTGAGCTCGAAGCTGATCTGGGCGTCGACCACGGTGTAAAAGAACTCGGTTTCGCTTTGCGGCAGCACTTCCAGCCGCTCTTGCCCGCTCGCCTGCACGAACAGCCGCCCCCCTTCGCTCGTGACCACCAGGTCGAATTCGGGCCCCAGCCGATAAGTGCCGGCATAGCGCGGCAGCAGCCCTGGATCGATGCTGACCGGCTCTCGCCGCTCTGGTTGTGGCGCCAGCGGCAGGCTGGCCTCGAGCAGGTGAAAGCCTAAATCTTCGATCCCGGTTTGCGTCACCGCATTGGCCAGCACCACCGCGCCCGCTTTGCTTTCGGGCGCATAGCCGATGAAGCTGTTGAAGCCCCCCGTGATGCCATTGTGCCAGATCAGTGGGCCGGTTGGGCCATTAAGCACCATCCAGCCCAGCCCAATCCGCATATTGGGCGAACCAGCCGGTCGTTGCTCGGCCAGCATCAGCGCGAAGGCTGGAGCGAGATCGGTTACCACAGCGCCGCTGGCGGCCTGGACGAAGCGGGTGAGATCGGCGGCGGTGGAGCAATAACCACCCGCCGGGGCAAACACGTCAAAGCCCCAATGGGGTACCGCATTGCCGGCCCGGTCATGCCCGGTGGCAAACCGCCCGGGATCGACCGGCACAAGGCCAGTCTCGGTCATGCCCAGGGGCTCAAGAATGCGCTCGCGCACAAGATCGGCGTAGGGTTTCCCCCCGGTATGCTCGAGCGCCAGTCCGAGGAGCGCCGCCCCGGTATTGGAATATTCAAATTGGCTGCCCGGTTCCCGGAGCAGCGTGTAGCCCGTCAGAAACGCCAGCAGCTGTTCGGCGCTGTAGCCGCGATATGGATCGGCGGGATCTGCCACGCCCAGATCGGGGGGAATGGCGGGCAGGCCCGCACTGTGCGTCGCAAGATCAAACAGGGTAATCTCGCGGCCGGCAAGGCTGGGTACCGCCGTGCCGGCCGGCAGGTAGTTGGCAACGGGTGCATGAAGGCTCACCGCGCCATCGAGCACAAGTTGCGCCAGCAGCAGATTGGTGAAGAGCTTGCTGATCGAGCCGATCTCGAAGATCGTCGTTTCGCTTACCGGCGCGCCGCCCTCGGCAACAACGCCATGGCCGGCAAATTGGACCTCGCCATTGTGCAGCCGGGCCGTCGCAATACCCTTGCCTTGCCCGGCGCGATCGAGCCGGTCAGCTAAAGCCGCAGCGATGTCGGGCGAGGAGGATGATGCTGTCTGGGCCAGCGCCGGGGTGGCGCAAAGGCCCAGGGTAAGCAGCGTTGCAGTTCGACGGTTCATCAGTGGCCCTCGCAGGTGCATTGCTCGAAGGCTGCACCCGCGTTGCGGCCAAGATGGGGCAGGGCCTATTGGGCGCCCTTGGCCATCTCGATGGAATCGAGAATCACCTTGCGCGCATCGGCCAGATTGCCGATCCGGTCGATCTTGGCCCATTTGCCGGGCTCGAGATCCTTGTAGTGCGTGAAGAAGTGCTTCACCCGCTCAAGCTGGATTTCCGGGAAATCCTCGATATCGAGGATGTTGTCATACATGCGCGTCAGCTTGGACACGGGCACCGCGATGATCTTTTCATCCTGCCCGCCATCGTCTTCCATGAACAACACGCCAACCGGGCGCGAGCGCACCACGGCGCCCGGCACCAGCGGGCGCGAATTCATCACGATCACATCGAGCGGGTCGCCGTCGCCACACAGCGTATGGGGCACAAAGCCGTAATTGCCGGGATAGCGCATTGGGGTGTAGAGGAACCGGTCCACGAACAGCGCGCCCGAGGCCTTGTCGATTTCGTACTTGATCGGCTCGCCGCCCAAAGGCACTTCGATGATCACATTGAGGTCTTCGGGCGGGTTCTTGCCGATTGGAATGGCGTCGATGTTCATTGGGCGTTCAGCCTTGGTTCATCTGGGTGGCGAAAAGGTGGCGGCCTTGTTGCCCAGAACCGCCAGCAAAAGCAAGCCTCTTGCCTGTAGTGGCTTATTTCACCACCAAAACCGGCACTTTGGCGCGCGCCAGCACCTCGGCCGCCTGGCTGCCCAGCAATAATCGCCCTAGTCCCCGCCGCCCATGCGAGCCCATCACGATCAGATCACTTCCCTGCTGCTCGGCCGTTTCGATGATGCCGTCAGCCGCTAGATGGTCGGGCAGGTGCAGCGTTTCGGCAGCTATTCCAAAGGCTTGCGCCTGCTCCTGCGCCGCCGCCAGCACCTTGCCGGCACGTTCGCGATAGCCATCCTCGAGCTGGGTGATCAGCGGCCCCGCATCGATCTGGCCAAATCCACCCGTGCCCCCGACCATGGTCGCCACCGGGTCGGTCACGGTCAAAACGGTCACCTTTCCGCCACTGCCCTTGCCTAGGTTGAGCGCCGCAGCGAGGGCCTTGTCGCCCAGTTCGGAGCCGTCGGTGGCGATGAGGATGTTGTTGAACATCGGCGTTTCTCCCTGTGATGGAATGGCTTGCAACGGTTTTGTAGCAGAAACACAAAGGTGGCGAATTTGATCTCGATCAGAATGGCAGGGCTATTTTGCCTCGGTGCGGCATTGGGGGCCAGTGCCTTGGCGACCCCCGCACTGGCCCAATCGGGTTTCAACAGCGCTTATACCGATCTGGACCTGAACGAGTGCCTCGTGCTCGACGCTGACGATTTCGGCGCCAGCTGGGCCTGCCCCGGCTACAAAGGCTTTCCGCTCAAGGTCATGGAAGGGGATCTGCGCTTTTCCCTGGCCTATGGCTTTGGCGACAACAACGAAAACGGCGCCCAAACCCTGCCGCCCTTCAACCGCCTCGGCCCCAAGCTGGAATGGCGGCTGTCCAACGCCTCAGGCCGCTGGCTGCCTATCTCGACCATCGTGCGCTACCACACTGCCGATGCCGAAACGGGCGAAGACAGCAACGAGATCCTGGTGGTTAGCCAGATTGCCGAAGGCAATTCCTGTCACATCGCCTATGTGGACGCCTTGGCTAATCCCGATGCCAACGAGTTGGCGCGTGCCGCCGCCGACCAGGCTGGCGAGTTCGATTGTGCGCTTGATGAAGCCAAAACCATCGGCACCTTCAAGGCCTGGTAGCTCAAGAGGATCGAGATTTGCCGATCTGGTTGCGCAGCACGGTGCGTTCGCGCGAAGGTACGCCGATCAGCTCGGCGATGCGCCAGACCATGTTGTCCTCAAGTTCGTGATTCTTGCCATCGGCAAACACCACTTCCCACATCATGCGGATGATGGCGATGCGATCCTCGAGCTCCAGCGCGGTTAAGGCCGAGGTAAAGCGGTAGAAATCCACCGCCTCGGCATCGCGCATGGCGCCTTGCCGCACCAGTTTATCCACAGTCGCTTCATCGAGTTGGTAGTGGCTCATCAGCGCAGTCTTGATGGCCTGCTGCTCTTCGGGCTTCATCTGCCCGTCTACCGATGCCAGATGCACCAGGAGGGCTGCTGCCGCCAGTTGCGGATCATGCTCGTCCATTGCCGTTTCTGGTTTTGCAAACAAGCGAGTAAGGGCGTCGAACATGCAAAAAACCTCTGCCGGCATCTGGCCTTTCGGCGGTAAGAGGAAAGCGCTAAGGCGCGGTTAGCGTTCCATCCTTCATTGCGAGGGCGGTGGATGGCAAAGGTTAACCTTTTCCCCAACCCCGCAAAAAGACTCGGCTTGACTCCGGAACCCGGTCCGTAGTGTTCTTGTTTTGTTCTGAACCAAGAACCGAAAGCCCCATGAGCGACCTTGACCGCCAAACGCGCCTTGCGGCGCTGCGCACCCGTATTGCCGATCTCGAACGCCGCCCGGCCCTGGCCGAAACGGCGGCACCGGGAGCGATGGCGGGCGGCTTTCCCTTGGCTGGCCCGGGGGTGGTGCATGAAGTGTTCGCCGATGAACGGCGCAATGGCGGCGCTGTGCTGGGGTTTGCGCTGGGGCAGGCGCGGGGATTGCTGGGGGGCACCCGCCAAGCAGTGGTTTATCTGCAGATGACGGCCGATGCTCAGGAAATGGGTCTGCCCTATGGCAGCGGGCTGCAGTTTTTCGGCTTTGATGCGGCTGACCTGGTGCTGATCCGGCCTGCCAATATCGCCGAATTGCTGTGGGCAGCTGAAGAAGCGCTGGGCTGCGGGGCGGTGGCGGCCGTGGTCGCCGACGTCGCGGGCCAGCCCAAGATTCTCGATTTCACCGCCAGCCGGCGCCTCAGCATGCGCGCCCAAAGCGGCGGGGCATCGGTGTTTCTGCTGCGCTATGGGCGCTGGCGCGAATCGAGCGCCGCGCAGTTGCGCTGGCACCTGGCGCCCCTGCTGAGCTCACCCACCCCCTTTGATGCCCGTGCCCCAGGGGCGAGCCGCTGGAGCGCCCGGCTGGAAAAGGGCGCGCTTGGGCAAGGCCATGGTGGCGAATGGATCCTGGAGTGGACAGAAAATGGCTTTCGAGCAGAACAGTCAGACCGCCCCGGTCTGGATGGAACAACGGGGAGCACGGCGCTTCCTGGCGCTGTACCTGCCCGATTGGGCGACCGACTATCTCAAGCGGGCTGACCGGCAGCTGCAGTCACCCCTGGCGCTCTTTGAGCGCATCAAGGGGGGCATGCGGCTGGCAGCGGTGGACCGGGAAGCGGCGGCGGCTGGCCTTAGCCCAGGGCAGAACCTAGCCGATGCGCGCGCGCTGGTGCCTAATCTGCACACGCTGGCCATCGACCGGCCGCTCCTGGAAGCCGCCTTTGCCGATTTTGCTGATTGGCATTCCAATGCCAGCCCGCTGGTCGCGGTGCTGCCCGACATGAGCCCCTTTGGCGATCTGGTGCTCGATATCACCGGAGTATCGCATCTGTTTGGCGGCGAGGAAGCGATGCTTGCGACCCTGCTCAAGCGGCTGGCGGTTCTGGGCTATCGGGTCCAGGGCGCGGTGGCCTCCACCGTGGGCGCAGCCTGGGCTGTTGCCCATTTTGCCGCCAACCAGGTGGTGGCTGCGGCCGATACCGAGCGGGTCCTGGCGCATCTGCCGGTCGCCGCGCTTCGCCTCAGCCCGATCCAGATTGCCGGGCTCAATGCCATGGGGCTCAAGCAGGTAGGGCAGGTGCGCGGGCGCGAGCGCAAGGCCCTGCAGGCCCGGTTCGGCTTGTCGCTGCTGACCCGGCTCGACCAAGCCTATGGCGCACTCGAAGAACGTCCCGTGCCCCGCCTGCCCCTGGCTGAACGCTATGCCGAGCGCCGCTTTGCCGACCCGATCGGCTTGATGGACGATGTGCTGATGTGTGCCCATGACCTGGCGGTGCAGATTGGGCTGCGGCTCGAAAGCGAAGGGCTGGGTGCGCAAAGCTTTCATCTGTTCCTCTATCGGGTGGACCACAAGGTGATGTGTCTGTCGGTCAATGCGGCCCGGGCCACGCGAGACCCTGCCCATATTGCGCGTCTTTTCGCCCATCGCTCCGAGCGGCTGGGCGGAGATTACGATGCGGGGTTTGGCATTGATGCGATCCGGCTTGCTGCCAGCTCGGTGTCCCCGCTCGATGCCGTGCAGGTGGGCGCCTTTGCCGCTGCCGACGGGGGACAGGATCTGGACCGGCTTTATGACCGCATGGCTAGCCGCCTGGGGGCGCTGGCGGTGCTGCGCACCAAATTCAGCAATACCCATATTCCCGAGCGGGCCGTGCGGCTGGAGCCGGTGATCGCCCGCACCCCTGACGATCCCGAAGCGCTGCCCGATCCCGGCCGGGCGCGGCCGCTGCGGCTCCTGCCGGTGCCCGAGCCCATCACCATCACCGCCGCCCAGGTGCCCGATGGTCCTCCCGCCGGCATGATCTGGCGGCGGGTGGGGTACCAGTTCATCAAGACCTCGGGGCCCGAGCGCCTGGCGGCCGAATGGTGGCGCAGCGGCCAGCGCCTGCAACTGGTGCCGCCCCAGGGACAGAAGAGCAAGCCGGAGCAGGCTCAGCCCTATCTGCCCCAATTGGTGCGCTTTGATCCCGAAGCGCAAACGCGCGATTATTTCATCGCCGAGGATGATGGCGGGCGCCGGTTCTGGCTCTATCGGCAGGGCTTTTATGGCGGCGCCACCGGGCCCTCCTGGTATCTGCATGGGTTCTTTTCATGAATGAGGTGCTCTCATTTCCCCGTTCCGGGAGCGGGCGGGAGCAGCCGCCGGCGCCGCAATTTGCGGAACTGGTGAGCACCAGCAATTTCTCGTTTCTGCGCAGCGGCTCGCACCCCGAAGAGTTGGTATCAGCCGCCATTCACTATGGCATGACCGGGCTTGGGCTATGCGATCGCAACAGCTTTGCCGGCGTGGTGCGCGGCTACATGGTGGCGCGAGACATGGGGCCGCAGGCGCCCGGCTTTCGTTATCTCGTGGGCGTACGGCTGGTGTTCAGCGACGGCACACCCGACATCATCGCCTATCCCAGTGACCGGCAGGCCTATGGCCGCCTGTGCCAGCTGCTGACGCTGGGCAATGGGCGAGGGGAAAAGGGCGCTCCGGTGCTGTATCTCGCCGATCTTCTGGAAAGGGACGAAGCGGGGGAAAAAGCGGCGGCGGGGCAGCTCCTCATCCTCATGCCCGATGAAAGCGATTGGGATTTGACCGAGCGCACGCTGCAAACCCTGGCCGGGCAGGCCAAGGGGCGGGTGTGGGTTGCTGCCGCCCCCCGCTACGCCGGCTCCGATCGGGCCCGGTTCAACCGCATTGCCGAGATGGGGCACCGGCATGGCGTGCCCATGCTCGCCACCAATGACGTTTTATACCACGAGCCCAACCGGCGGATGGTGCAGGATGTGGTCAGCTGCATCCGTCAGCACCTGACCCTTGAAACCGCCGGCAGGCGGCTCGAAGCTAATGCCGAACGCCATCTCAAGCCCGGCCGGGAAATGGCAAGGCTCTTTGCCGAACATCCCGATGCCCTCCGGCAAACCCAGCTGCTGATGGACCGGATTGGCTTTTCGCTCGACCAGCTCAAATACAACTATCCCGAGGAAACGGTCGGCAATGGGGAAACCGCCCAGCAGACCCTTGAGCGCTTGACCTGGGCCGGCGCAGCCAGGCGCTTTCCCGATGGGGTGCCCGACGAGGTCAAGCGCATGATCTGGAGCGAATTGTGCCTGATCGCCTATAAGCGCTACGCGGCCTATTTCCTGACGGTCCATGACATCGTGATGTTTGCCCGCTACGAGCGCAAGATCCTGTGCCAGGGGCGCGGTTCGGCGGCCAATTCCACCGTCTGCTTTTGCCTTGAGATCACCGAGGTCAATCCGGTCACCGGCAATCTGGTGTTCGGGCGCTTCATTTCCACCGAACGCGACGAGCCGCCCGATATCGACGTCGATTTCGAGCATGAGCGGCGCGAAGAGGTGATGCAATATGTTTACCAGAAATATGGGGGCAAGCGCACGGGCCTCACCGCCAATGTGATTTCCTATCGCTCCAAGAGCGCCATGCGCGAAGCGGCCAAGGTGTTCGGGGTGGCCGAGGATACGGTGGCTGCGCTCAACCAGATGCAATGGGGCTGGGGTGCCCCTTTCGATCTGCGCGAAGTCGAGCGGATCGGCATGCATCCCGATGATCCCGTGCTCGCCCAATTGTTCGAGGTGACCAAGGTTCTGCATGGCTTTCCACGCCATCTGAGCCAGCATGTGGGTGGGTTCGTCATCACCCGGGACTCACTGGAAAGTCTGGTGCCGATCAGCAAATCGGCCATGGAAAGCCGCACCATCATCGAGTGGAACAAGGACGATATCGACGCGCTGGGCATTCTCAAGGTCGATATTCTGGCACTCGGCATGTTGTCTTGCCTGCGGCGCGGTTTTGAGCTGATGCACCGCCACTACAATCAGGAGATCCGGCTGGTAGATCTTTTGGCTGAAGAAACCGATCCCGACCAATCCAAGAAGGCGCGAGTTTATGCCATGACCCACCGCGCCGATACGATCGGGGTGTTCCAGATCGAAAGCCGGGCGCAGATGTCCATGCTGCCGCGGATGCGGCCGCAAAGATTTTATGACCTTGTGATCGAGGTGGCCATTGTGCGGCCAGGGCCAATCCAGGGCGGCATGGTGCATCCCTATCTGCGGCGCCGGCTAGGCAATGAGGAGGTCACCTATCCCAAGCCCGAGCTCAAGGCCGTGCTGGGGCGCACCCTCGGTATTCCCTTGTTTCAGGAGCAGGCCATGCAGATCGCCGTGGTCGGGGCGGGCTTTTCGGCTGGGAAGGCCGACCAGTTGCGCCGGGCCATGGCCGCGTGGCGACGCACCGGCCAGATCGCGCAATTCGGCGAGGAGTTCATCGCCGGGATGCTCGCCAATGGCTATGAGCTGGAGTTCGCCAAAAGCTGCTTTGCGCAAATCCAGGGTTTTGCCGAATATGGCTTTCCCGAAAGCCATGCGGCTTCGTTCGCGCTGCTGGTTTATGCCTCCTGCTGGCTCAAATGCCATTATCCCGATGTGTTTGCCTGCGCGCTGCTCAACAGCCAGCCCATGGGCTTCTATGCTCCCTCCCAGATTATCCGCGATGCGGTCGAGCATGGGGTGGAAGTGCGGCCCGTCGATATCAACCGCTCCCACCTCGAGCATGTGCTGGAAGGCAATAGCCGCCCGGCGGCCGAGCATTTGTGGGTGCAGCATGCCGAAATGGTGGGCGACATCCGCTCTACCCATGCCATCCGGCTGGGGCTGTCGGCGATCAAGGGCCTTAAGGAGGACCACGCCAACCGTCTCGTCGCCCGCCGCGGGCGGGGCTATGATTCCGTGCGCGATCTGTGGCTGCGCACCGGGCTGCCGGTAGCGAGCCTGGAGATCCTGGCGCAGGCGGATGCCTTTGGCTCACTGGGGCTATCGCGTCGCGATGCGGCCTGGGCGGTAAAAGGGCTGACGGCCACTGCCGGCGCCGAAACGCTGCCCTTGTTTGCCGCCACCCCAGGGGCGCAATCGCTCGGCGAAGGAGAAGCCGATGCGGGCCTGCCGCCGATGCCGCCCGGCGAAGAGGTGATCCATGATTATCGCCACCTCAGCTTCTCGCTAAAAGGCCACCCGGTGCATTTTGCCCGGCCGCAGCTAGAAAGGCGCGGCGTGGTCAAGGCCAGCGCCTTGCTGGGGCTTTCCCCCGGCCGGCAAGTGGAGGTGGCGGGTCTGGTGCTGGTGCGCCAGCGGCCGGGCACTGCGCAGGGAGTGATCTTTGCTACCCTCGAGGATGAAACCGGCGTGGCCAATATAATCGTGTGGCCAAAAGTGTTTGAAGCCAATCGGCGCGTGGTGCTGGGTGCGCGCATGCTGGCGGTCAAGGGCGAGCTGCAGCGGGAGGGTCTCGTGATCCATATTGTTGCCCGACAGCTGACGGACCTGACACCAACCCTCTTGGACATTGCCGATGGTCATCCCTTGGGCGATGCCGTGTTGGCGCGTGCGGACGAAGGGCGCACCGGCACCCCGGGCAGCCGGGGACCGGAACGAGACCAGTTGCGCCACGAAGATACAGCCCGCCGCCACGCCCATGCGGCCCTGCCCAGCGGACGCAATTTTCACTAGGCGGGTCGTTCCTGAAAAAGCTCGCAAGCGGCTTTCCGGTATCGCTCTCGGTAATTTACGTATTGAGGACACGATCTCAAGCCCTCCTTAACCTCGATAAGGTTTGATTGGCCGATCACGAACCGGAGACAGGTGTGTTCACCCCCGCGCATAAATCAATGCCGGCGCTCGATTACGTATCGACCGTCAAGTCTGTCTATAAGGACAGGCGCGCGATGATTTACGGCACGCTGGCCAGCGCTGTCGGCGCGGCCACGACCGCGCTGAAAACCGGATCTCCGCTGCTTTGGGGCATCACCGTCATTTTCCTGTTGATCGCCGTCTTTCGATTTATCGACATGACGCAGTTCAAGCAGGCCGATATCGGTCCAGAGGATGTCGACGCGGCCTATCAGTGGGAAGTGCGCGCTACGCTCTGGGGCGCTTTCGCCGCGCTTGTTTATGGCTCCTGGTGTTTCTTCAGCTTCGTCTTTGTTGATGATCCCGTCGCGGAGATCATCAGCATGGTCACTACCACTGGTTGCATGGTGGGCATTGTCACGCGCAATTTCGGGCTGGACCGGCTCCTCACCCTGCAACTGGTTATTGCCTGCACCCTGATGTGCGCCGGGTTGCTGCTCGGGGGGGATATCTACCACCAGGTTCTTGGCGTCCTGATGCTGCCCATGCTGCTCAGCATGCGCGTATTGGCGCGCGATGTCCGCTTGATCCTCCTTAGCGCGGTTCACCAGCGGGTTGAGGCCTCTCGCCTCGCCATTGAGCTCGATACCGCGCTCGATACGATGCAGCATGGCCTTTGCATGCTTGATAGCCGGGGCTTTATCTCGGTCACCAATGATTATGCCGAAAAGATCTTCCAGGCGCTGGTGCCGGGAGAATGGGGCGGTCGTTGCTTTTCCGACAGCATTGCCCAAGCCGAAGCACACGATACCCTGTCGCACCCGGATGCCCAGAATCTGCTCGATTGCGTTGCCCGGGGCAGTGGCAAGACCGTCCTGAAGCTCGAAACCGGTGAGTTCATCGAAGTTACCGTCAGTTCACGGCGCGAACAAAAGGTGCTGCTGTTCGAAAACATCACCGCGCGCGTCGAGGCGGCCGAGCGGATCAACTTCATGGCGCATTTCGACAGCCTCACCGGTTTGCCGAACCGTGGGCACTTCGCCGAACTGGTGGAAGCCGATCTGGTGCAGCGCCGCACCACGCGCGCCTTTGGCGAGATCGTGCTGATGATCGTGGATATCGACGACTTCAAGCATGTGAACGATACGATGGGTCACCTGATCGGGGACCGCCTGCTGGTGGAGGTGTCCCACCGCCTCGACACCTTGATGGGGGTGGATTGCCTTGTCGGCCGCTTTGGCGGTGATGAGTTCCTGGTTTATCGCGGCGATGTCACCCAGGCAGAGGCAGCGCGCGATGCCGAAGCCATCGTTGCCGTGTTCAAGCCGCCATTCAACATCATGGGCCAGGTCATCGCGGTCAATGTCAGCGTCGGCCTCGTGGTTGAGGACGCCATGGCCGAGGGGCTGGATTCGCTGATGACCAAGGCCGATCTTGCGCTCTACAAGGCCAAGGGCTCGGGCAAGTCGCAGGTGCAGTGCTTCCAGGAAGAAATGGACGTGGATTACCGGTATCGCCAGCGCCTCAAGACCGATCTGCGCCATGCCCTTGATACGGACGCGCTGTCCCTGGTGTTCCAGCCGATCGTTGATATCAAGACCCAGCGCGTGGTCAGCTGCGAAGCGCTGGCGCGCTGGCACCATCCCGAACTCGGACCCATTTCCCCAGCCATCTTTATCCCAATGGCCGAAGAAACCGGCTTGATCTCCGATATCAGCCGCTGGGTGTTGACGACCGCTACGCGCGAATGCCGCTCCTGGCCCGAAGATGTCAGCGTTTCGGTGAACATCTCGGCCCGCGATTTCCGCAATGCCGATGTCGGTGACATGGTCGAGGAGGCGCTGCGCAGTTCCGGCCTGGCACCGCACCGGTTGGAAGTCGAGGTAACCGAAACCGCGCTCATCGAGGAGCGGGACGCGGCCACCAAGATCCTGAGTGGATTGGCGACCAAGGGAATCGGCATTGCGCTTGATGATTTCGGCACCGGCTATTCGTCGCTAAGCTATCTGCAGGCGCTGCCGTTCACCAAGCTTAAGATCGATCGCAGCTTCGTCATGAACATCGCCGCCGATGCGCGGGCCCTCAAGCTCCTGTCCAATGTGGCCCAACTGGGCAAGGACAACAATCTGGTGATCACTGCCGAAGGCGTGGAAACCGAGGACCAGTTGGAGCTGGTTTCCCAGCATACTTGCGTGGATCAAATCCAGGGCTTCCTGTTTGGCGCGCCGCTCCCGCGGCGCGAGATTGCCGAGTTGATCGGCCGCATGCGCATGGCGCAAAGCTTCCCTGCGAAAATCGTCAAAACGGTTAATTCTCGGTAAATGCCCGCCCCTCCGGCGTTTTTGCCGGCGGCACAAAATTTCCCTCGCCAGAAACGCCGCCAAACCCCGCAGTTCCCCTGTTTTCAACATGACTAACAAGTGATTAACTTGTGTCGGGTGTAAGGGGTGATGTGATGAGTGCGGTAGTCACACCCGTTGCTGGGGGCACTTCCCGTTTTGCGGAAGCGCTTGTCGATCTCTTGGACAGGGTCGAGTACCGGCGGGTGAGCGTAGAGGATCAGCTTGATCCAGTGTATCGGCTTCGTTACGAGGCCTATCGGCGGGAGGAATTCATCCCGTTCAACAGCCAGCAGGTGGTGCGCGACGAGTTCGACGAACTGCCCAATGTTTCCTGTTTCGGGGTGCTTATCGACGGGCGGCTGGTGAGTTCCATCCGCGTCCATCATCTGAGCCGAGAGACCCCGGTTTCGCCATCACAGTCGGTGTTTCCTGACCTCCTCGATCCGTTGATTGCGGACGGGGTGAACATGGTGGATCCCGGCCGGTTCACCGCCGATCACGAAGCGACTCTAGCTTATCCGGCCTTGCCCTTTCTGGCCCTGAGGATCGGGGTGATGGCCGCGCGCCATTATGGCGCTCGCTATTGCCTGTCCTCAGTGAGGCCCGAACACTCCGCCTTTTACCGAAGGGTGTTCAACTCCACGCAGTGGGGCGAGGCTCGGTATTATCACGGGCTGCGCTTCCCGATGGTGCTGATGGTGGCCGATGTGCCGGTGATTTATCCGCCGCTGTTGGAGCGATACCCGTTCTTCATGTCCACCGAAGAAGAGCGGCAGGCGCTGTTCGGCTCGCCCAGCGGCTCGGTAAAGCTGGTCGCTCCCAGCGCCCGCATGGCCCGGCGCATTGCCCAACTCGGCGGCTCAGACGAAGGGGAGCTGTGAGAACCGGGCCCTTGTGGTGCACACAGCCGGGCTAAACTCGCGCACGGGGGAGGGCGTGTGGTTCCAGGCAATGTCTCAAGCGTGCGGACCCGCCAAAGGGAGTTTGCCGCAGGTCGGTTCCGGTCCGCTCAGCCAAGTTCCCGCATAGCGTCACCAATCCACGCCAAATTGTCTTGGCGCAGGAAGCCCCAGTTGTAGAAGGCGACTTCTTCGACGCCCCCGGCGCGGAGCGCCTGCACAGCGCCGAGGAATTCGGTTTTGCTCGCAAGGTCGGGATAGGAGGGGCGCAGGATGCCGCGCAGCTTGCCCGCGCCCCTGAGGCGTCGCTGGAGATCGAAAAGGTCGGCGGAAACCCGCTCGGCCGATGCTTCATAAAAGCACGCCTCGATGATTCCAGCCGTTTGCGCCAGCGCGGGCAAATCGCTGCCCTCGTACCAGGCTCCGGCGGTCGGCCGGGCAACAGAGGGGATCACCGAAACCGTTGCATCGGCTCTGACGGCGTCCCGAATTTCACCGACCAAGGAGGTTACGACGCCGCAACGGAAATCCAGAAAGCTCTGGAGCTCGAAGTCTCCCGCCAGGTCGGCTCGCCAGAAGGCTTCCGCCATGTCGGCGGGATAATCGATGCCGCTTTCCAGATAAGCCTCGATGTCGCTGGCAATTTGAGCCTTGAGCCGGCGCGCATCGATGCCGGCTCGTTCCGCACTGGCGAGGCAATGATCGCAAAAGCAAAGCCCGAGCAGGTTTTCAAGCCAGGCATTGGACTTCAGGAGGGCAAATTCGTGGTGAAAGCCATGGGCATAAGGCGTCCAGCCGGGTGCTTCGAGGGAAATGCCCGATACCGGATAACGCTCGGTCACGTCAGTCGCCAGAGCAATGGCATAGGCGCGTGCGTCCGGAGCTGATGGGCAGAGATTGTAAAAATAGGGATCGCCAAAGGCGTTGCGCACGACACTTTCCGGGTGGGCCATCCCCAGCCGCGTATTGTGCAACAGCACCAGCCACACATTGGTAGCCATATCCGAGCGCGTCAGTTCACCAAGAACATCGCCCTCGGCGAGCAGGGCGTTGGCCAGCGGCTGAATTGTGCCATAGCGTGCCGGATCGGCATGGAAATAAACGGTGCCATCCTCGGGAAAATACACCTTGCCCCTGGTGCCACGCGGCCGCAGGAACTTGCCGGCATGATAACTGCCGGCCACTGTTACGGTGTCGAGCCCCAGCCGCCGGAATTCGTCAACGGCCTCGGGAACACCAGCCTCCTGGAGGTCCCAGGCATAGGTATAGATGGCTTTGTAGCTCATCGGCGGACCTCGACAGGAATGGCAGGTTGGAGCGCTGGTGCGCTTGGCCGAAACGGCCGGGATGCAGCAATCTGTAACAAACCTACTTTCGTCGTCAAGCAATCGCCGCGAAGGGCCACCTGTTCATGCGGTGGCAATGACGAATTTGCCCCAAGTGCTGAGGATAGTTGTAAGTTTCTTACATAAAAGGGCGGCGGGCACTCGGAATGCGCCGAGCGCCCGGTTGAGACCTCAGGAAGCGATCTGGTGGATGCGCACACCCGGAACCACTTGCTGGGCAATGTCGCAGAGGTGGCGGTGGTGGGTCAGATAGATCACCTGCCCCACAGTGGCCATTTGGCCAAAGAGCCGAAACACTTCTTCCGAGCGCGGCTCGTCAAAGGTTTCCATGATGTCGTCGGCGATGAACGGTACAGAAGGGCGCACGGCAGCGAACTCGGCATATCCTGCAAGGCGCAAGGCCAAGTAGAGCTGGAACCGCGTGCCTTTGGACATATCGGTGGCGAGCTTGGAGCCGCCGCCGCGCGCGAGCCCAATGAGCGCTTCCCCGTCCTTTTCAGCGCGGGTGGTGAGGCCCGTATATTCGTTGCGGGTAATCAGCTGGAATGCCTGGGACGCGCGTTGCATCATGGAAGAGCGATGCTGTTCGCGGTAGGCATGCAAGGCGTGCTCGGCCACAAGCCCTCCCGCGCGGAGGCGCACAAAGCGCAAGGCGAGCTCCTCGATCTGGAGCAACAAGGTGCGCCGTTCCGCTTCGATCCGGGCAACCGCGTCATCGCCGCCAACCGCAGCGAGTCGTTCCTGCGCCATTGATCTTTCGGCGAACAGCATCCGCCGCCGCTCGTCCAAATCCTCAAGCCTAGCGGCAAGCACCGCCGCCGTTTCGTCCAGCGCCGTACGGTCAATATCGGCAAGCCTGTTCAATGCCGTTTCAAGGCTCGACACGTTCATCTCGCCGACAATGCGGGCTGCAAGCTTGGCTTGCTCATGTTCGAGCCGGTCGCGCTCGGCGCACTGCGCCAGGGCTGCCGCTAACCCGGCCAGGTCCTCCGCGGCAAAGAACTCGAGCAGTTCGCCTTTCTTGGCCTCGCAGACCCGCAGCTCTTGCGCCAGGGACCCCAACTCGGCCTGCAGCGCTTCGAGTTCGCCAGCCTTTTCCATGCGGCGTTGCAGGCTCTGGCGGGCTTGGCGGCTCCTTTGGGCAAGGGCTCCAGCCAGTTGCGGGGCCTGTGCAGGCTCGAACGTCTCCTTCAGCTCGTTGTGCAGTTCCGCCACTCGCTCGCGAAATGCAGCCTGATCGCGCTCCATGGCAGCGATACGATGCTCGGTTTCCTCTCGGTGGCGCAGTTCTGCACCAAGCTCCGCCAAGGCGTCCAGAATTGCCCGCACTGCGCCGGTGCTGGGGGCCTGGTCGGCAAACCAGGTTTCTTCCACCGTTCGGTCCCAGCGGTTCTGCCAGTCTGCTTGCTTGCCCAAAGCTGCGTCTCGAACGCGGCGGCGCGCCAGCAGTTCGCGCTCACGCTCACGCAGCAGTTTGTCCGCGCTTTCGCTTGCCGCCTGAGCGGAGGCGACGGCGTTCAAAGCGTTCTCGGCGCTTTGCAGCAGCGCGGGCACACTCAACGCGCTTGTGTCGGCGCCAGTGGCGGTCAGCGCTTGGGCAAGCTCGTCCCGTTCACGGGTAAGTTCAGCGCGCGTGTCGCTGAGCGCGGCGGTTGCGCCGTCCAGCGTCGCCAGCGCAGCGCGAGCGCGCTCGACCCCCGTGCGCCAATTGTCGATGTCGTCCAGCAATTGGCGTGTGGCGGTGTCGGCGAGTTGATCGAGGTCAGCGGGCAGGCTGGCGCGGAGGGCCGAGCGAAGCGTTTCGAGTTCTGTTGCCGCTTCCTCCAGTTGTGCTTCTTCCTGGGCCAGGCGCGCCTCGGTGGAAGTGAGTTCAGCCGAAAGGCTGCGCATTTCCGCCGTAGCCTGCGCGTTGGCGATGCGGGCGTCAGTTATTTGGTCGGCGGCCGTCATGGTAGCCGCAAATTGCAGAGCGCTGTCGCGGTCGAGACGCTCCAGATGGCGGCCCCAGGCGCCATCGCGTTCGGCCCGCAGGTTTGCAGCCTCGGTATCGTCGATGGCTCCGGCAGCCCGCAAATGCTTGATGCGATTAAGCTGTTCAGTTTGGCGCGCCATCAGTTCCCGCTGGTTCTCCCGGTGCCTTGTTGCGCGTGCCTCCGCTTCGCTGATGCCGCTCCGCCATTGACTGATTTGCGCGACTGTTGGCAATTTGAGGCCAGCCAGATCATCAGCAGTGCCGGACCAGGGCAGCAAGGCAGCCATCGCGCCATCGAACTCCCGTTGCAGCCGCGGGAGCTCTCGGGCATGGATCCGCTCACGGGCGCTAAGGTCGCTTTGGCGCGCGGCGGCGATGCCGGCTTGCAGATTAGCTACAGTCGATGGATCTAAGCTTGGCCGCTTGGCAAGCAAAGTTTGTTGCTCCTGCTCGGCCGCCTCCAAGGCGAGTTGAGCTGCGGTGACTTCCTGCTCGGCCGTCGCGAGCAGCGCGTCGATACCGGAGCGCTGCTCGATCAGGTCGCGCAGGGTTCCGGCAACCGGCGCCGGGATGAGGAGGGCGCGGGCGTCGGCTTGGTCCGCCCGCCCAAGTGAGCGGGTAATGGCGGAGATGCGGGCCTGTTGCTCCAGCAAGGTCTGGCGCCGCTTGGGCAAGTCGTCTTCGGCGGTGCGAAAGCGGGCCGCGGCGTCGGTAAGTGCCTCGATGGGCTCGGCGAGAGCCAGCACGGCCCCGTCCACTGCAATGGCCTCGATCTCGGCACGAAGGCGCTTGGCGCGGCCTTCCAGTTCGGCATTGCGCGTTTGAAGCCGGGTTTCATCGCGCATCAGGCCTGGCAGTTCCTGGCCCCAATGGGCGGGCGGGCGGGGAAGATCCTCCAACTCGGCGAGCGTCTCGGTCAGGCGAGCGTGATCCTGGGCGAGGGGGAATGCGCGTGCAATGCGGCTTAGAGCTTCATGCTCAGCCCGGGCGCGCCCAAGTTCACTGCTGATCTCTTCGTACGCCCTGGTCGCCCGGTCCAGTTCGGCGACGAGGGCATTGTGGGCGGAAGCCTGCACATCAATCTGGTCCCGCTTCGTTTTCAGCTCGGCAATTTGGCGCTTGTGGACGGCAATCTGGGTGGAGCTGGCGCTTTTGCGGTAAATCCCGTCCGCTTCCGCCTTGAGGCCTTCAAGAATGCGGCCGATATCGGCAAGGCCCGTGCTCGCCGAAAATAGCAGCTCTCCTAGATCGCCCCGGCTTTCCAGAATGGCATTGCCGCCATCTTCAAGGGTTTGATCATCGAGCGAGAACATCATGCGATAGGCGTCGCGGGTAAGGCCTGCCAGTGGCGTGCTCAGCAGCGCCTCATTGGCGGGCTGGCCGCGTCCATCGCGCAGCGAATTGGTGCGGCCCTTGACGCGACGCAGCGCATGGTTTTCGTCGTTGAACTCCAAAACCCCGCCAATTTCCATGGACGGATAGGGGTGGAGAAAATTGTAGCGGCTGCGCTCTTCGATGCCGAACAGCAGGTCGAGATAGGCCGAAAGCGAGGTGGATTTCCCCGCTTCATTAAGCCCATAGATAATGTGCAGGTCGGAGGTTCCGGGCTCATGGGCGCCGAAATCGAGCGAAAAATCCGTGAACTTGCCATAGCGAAGCAGGTCGAGGCGGCGCAGGCGCATTAATCGGCCCCGGCTTCGCTTTGACGCAAACGGGCGACCACGTCCTCGCTGCCTTCGCTCAGCACCTGATCGATAAAGGCTTCGAAACCTGCTTCGTCGTCGCCGGCAAAGCGCCGCGCTTCGGGCGGCAAGCTGTCGCGCACATCCTTGACCAGTTGCCGGAGGGTTTCGCGCACGCTGTGCTGGCCGATGCTTTGGGTGCGCATGAGGTCACCCAGTTCGAGCACGGGATCGGCCGAATGACGGATTTCGGCTGTGTTTGGGGAGGTGGTGGCCAGCTCGATCTTTTCGATCCAGGTTTGACCAAGTCCCTCGAGGCGCTGCTCAATTTCGGTGAGGAGCAAGTCGCGATCGCGGCGCATGCGCCAGCTCAGGGGCGTTTCACCCGCCAGCTTGAGGCGCAGCACCAGATGGGGCGCTGCGGTGGCGGCGCGTAAGGCGGCGACGCTGCTTTCAAGCGCGTCGATGACTTCGCGCCAGGATTGCTGGCCCGAAAGATCAACCGCGAGCCGCTCGAACTGGGCAATGCTGGTCAGCCTTTCCTCGACGGTTACCGAGCGATCATCGGCGATGGTCACCAGCGATACGGTTTTAGGGCCGGCCTCGTTGATGTCGCGGCCCTGGGGCATTCCGGGCATGATGACATGGCGGTCGCCGGGGTGATGGGCGCGGGCGTGGACATGGCCTAAGGCCCAGTAATCAAAGCCCCATTCCTGCAGGTCGGCGAGGCTGCAAGGGGCGTAATTGTCGTGGCCCGGCGCGCCGGCGAGGCTGGTGTGCATGATGCCGATATGGGCGGCGTCGGGGGAGGGGGCGCGGAACTTTGGCAGCAGGCTTTCGGGGGCGTGCGGACGCGAAAAGCTCAATCCATGCAAGGAGATATCGAGGGCGCCGCGGCGGAGGGTGATTGTTTCGGCGCGGCTGCCGAAGATCTTGACGCTGTCGGGCAGGATCAGTTCCTGGGTGATCTTGGAGAGCGCATCGTGGTTGCCGCGGACGATGAAGACGGCGATGCCGGCTTCGTGCAGGCGGCCAAGCTGGGTGGCGATGAAGCGGGCAGTCTTCATCGAGGTCTGATCGCCGTCATAAAGATCGCCCGCGATCACGAGGGCATCGACCTGCTCGGCTAGGCAAAGATCGACGACAGAAACAAGCGCTTGGCGGGTCGCGTCGCCGACCAGTTGCCCCAGATCGGCATTGCGTAATGCCAGGGAGCGGAGGGGGGAATCGAGGTGAATATCGGCGGTGTGGACGAAGCGGAAGGGCATGAAAGGGAGCTCGTCGGAGGGGCGCGGCGCGTGGGCACTATACTTAACAATGTCATGCCAGAGGGGCGGGGTATATCGCAAGCGCTTGGGATGGCCGAGTTTAGAACAAGGAAAATGCGGCAGCACGATAGCGTTGCAAACCTTCCTGCCGCGGTTCCGCCACAAAGATGAACGGACTATGAACAGGTCAATCGCGGGAACAAAGTGGAGCTTGGTTCCATTGGGTGAGCACACCCAAGCAGGGAGCCAAGGTCATGAGTTTTCCACCCATCGATCCCAGCCCGACCGCGCCTGATCCGGGGCCGGTGCCGCCGATCTTTCCGCGCCCGATCGATGATGCGCCCAAAGAAGGTGACCTGCCGGTGCCCGATCCAACCAATCCCAATGACAATGCGGAGCCTGGGCCCACCATGCCGCCGGAGCGCTCGCCATTTCCGGACAGTGCCGGCGGGTGAAGATCGCGACCTTTAACGTCAACGGCATCAATGGACGGCTTGCCGTGCTGCTGCGCTGGCTCGAGGAGGCGGCGCCCGATGTGGTGTGCCTGCAAGAACTCAAGGCGCCCGATGAGCGGTTCCCCCGCAAGGAAATCGAACAGGCCGGCTATGGCGCCATCTGGCTGGGCCAAAAAAGCTGGAACGGGGTGGCGCTGCTGGCGCGGGGCACCGAGCCGGTGGAAACCCGGCGCGGGCTCGTGGCCGATGCCCAAGATGAGCACAGCCGTTACATCGAGGGGGCGGTCAATGGCGTGCTGGTGGGCTGCCTGTACCTGCCCAATGGCAACCCGGCGCCGGGGCCGAAATGGGACTATAAATTGCGCTGGTTCGAGCGCTTTACCCGGCATGCGGCCGAGCTGATCGCGGCCGATATCCCTGCCGTGCTGGCGGGGGACTATAATGTGATGCCGACCGAGCTCGATGTGTACAAGCCCGAGCGCTGGACCAAGGACGCGCTGTTTCGCCCCGAAGTGCGCGCCGCCTATCAGGGCCTGCTCGAGCAGGGCTGGACCGATGCCCTGCGCACCAGGCATCCGGGCGAGCGGATCTATACGTTCTGGGACTATTTCCGCAACGCCTATGAGCGCGATGCCGGCTTGCGGCTCGACCATCTGTTGCTGGCGCCAGCCCTGGCCGACCGGCTGGAAGACGCCGGCGTTGATCGGAACGTGCGCGGCTGGGACAAGGCGAGCGACCATGCGCCAACCTGGATCGTGCTGCGCTAGGCGTTTCGTAGGGCTAAGGGGGCACAGCCATGAGCCAGGAACTGCTGATCTTCATCGTGATAGGTTTTTGCGCCCAGATTGTTGACGGGGCGCTGGGCATGGCCTTTGGCGTGATCTGCACCACGGCCCTGCTGTCTATCGGCCTGCCGCCGGCAGCGGCAAGCGCGCTGACGCATGTGACCGAAATCTTCACCACCGCCGCTTCGGGCGCCTCGCATGCCTATCATCGCAATGTGGACTGGAAACTGGTGGCCTGGCTGGCGCCGGCGGGCATGATCGGCGGTGCGATCGGCGCCTATCTGCTGTCCAGCATCGATGCGAGTTTCATGGAGCCGCTGGTGTCGATCTATCTGATCGGCTTTGGGTTCTACATTCTCTACAAGGCGTTCCGTCAATTCCAGCCGCGCCAGGTGAGCGACAAGCTGGTGCCCGGGATCGGGCTGGGGGGCGGGCTGCTCGACGCCATGGGCGGGGGCGGCTGGGGGCCGATCGTCACCTCGTCGCTGGTGGGGCGGGGGCATGATCCCAAAAAGGTCATCGGCTCCACCAGCCTGTCGGAATTTCTGGTGACGGTGACGATCTCGCTCACCTTTGTTTTGACGCTGGGCTGGACCCAGTTCAACGCCGCTATCGGCCTCATCATCGGCGGCGTGCTGGCGGCGCCAATCGGCGCCCTCCTCGTCAAACGCCTGCCGCTGCGCCCGCTAATGGTGGCCGTGGGGGCGGTGATCATCGGGACGTCGGTGTATCGGTTTTTGTAGGCATCTCGCCGTAAACAGCCGGCGAACGGTGCTTTCGCGGCTGGGTGCTTGACCCGATGGGGTGCGCGGCTTCCCCTTGCGGCGACGGCGAGGACCGTTGGGGAGCAGCAAAGTGGCGGCAGGGGTGATGCGGGCGGCGGTGGTGCGGGCGCCGGGCGGGGCCGAGGTGTTGAGGATCGAGGAGCGGCCGATCCCCCAAGCCAAGGACGGCGAGGTTTTGATCCGCGTCCGCGCCTTTGGCGTCAACCGGTCCGAGGTTTACACAAGGCAGGGCCATTCGCCGGGCGTTTCCTTCCCCCGCATTTTGGGGATCGAAGCGGTGGGGGAAGTGGCCGAGGCTCCCGGCGGCGATTTCAGCGTCGGGGACCGCGTCGCTACCGTCATGGGTGGCATGGGGCGGCAGTTCGATGGCGGCTATGCGCAATATTGCGTTGTTCCGGCCCGCCAGGTGCGGCGGGTCGAGGCCCAATTGCCCTGGGAAGTGCTGGGGGCGCTGCCCGAAATGGGGCAAACGGCCTGGGGCGCGTTGTTCAAGGGGCTGCGCCTGCAGCAAGGCGAACGGCTGTTGATCCGCGGCGGCACCACATCGGTGGGGCTCACCGCCGCGAGCCTTGCCGCGCGGTTCGGAGCGGAGGTGATCGCCACCACAAGGCGCGAGGACCGGCGCGACCTGCTCGAGCGCTTCGGGGCCCACCAGGTGATGATCGATGACGGCGAGATCGCCCCGGCCATTCGCGCCCAGTGGCCCGAGGGGGTGCACAAGGTGCTCGAATTGGTGGGCACGACAACGCTGCGCGATTCGCTGGCCTGCGCTGCCGAAGGGGGCGTTGTGTGCTCAACCGGCATGGTCGGCGACGCCTGGACGCTGCCCAATTTCGAGCCGATGATCGACGTTCCCCATCTGGTTGGTTTGTCGACCTATGCCGGTCGGGTGGAGGAATTTTTGGAGATGCCGCTCAATGAGATGGCGGAGGACGTGGCGGCCGGGAGACTGCTGCTGCCGCTCGGACCCCGGTTTACGCTTGAGCAGATCGCTGAAGCGCATCGCTGCATGGAGGAAAACCGGGCGGGCGGGAAAGTCGTGGTGGTGACCTGAGGGGGCGTCGCAGGGGCGCCGTGGCCGGCTATCATCAGGTGGGGAAGTGGTGCCGCTTGCGTGACTCGAACACGCGACCCCATCATTACGAATGATGTGCTCTACCAACTGAGCTAAAGCGGCAACGCAGGCGGAGATAGCAGGGGGCGCGGGGGTTTGCAAGGGTTGCTGCGTGGGGGGCGGGCAGGATCTGTGCGCGGCCGTGTTGCGGCGTTGCAGCAGCGGGGCGGGGTGGACGGGGGGACTTCTTGCTTCCTGCTTCTCTCAGGAGGGGACGGTGGGACTGGGGGATGGCTCGGGGCCAAACGGCCCCCCTCCCCGGCCCTCCCCGCGAGGGGGAGGGTGGGGATCGGGGCTTTCGTCGCGTTTTGCTTCAGTAAGGCCCTGTGGCGGAGGCGGCGGCCCTCGTGGGGTGTTGAGGGAACCCCCTCCCTTGATCCCTCCCCACAAGGGGGAGGGTTTCGCCTGCGGCTCTGGTGGAAAAGGGAGTTTTTGGATGGTGCGGAGGCAGGGCGGATACCATCCCGGACAGCCGCTCGAGCAAGGCCCCCAGGCGAAGAGCGAGGGTCGAGGGTTGCGTTGCAGTGACCAAAAAAATCAGGCGGGGATGGTGGCTTGGTGGAGGGGGGTGCCGGTTTGGTCGATGAAGGTGATCTCGAGGCGGTCGCGGGCGAGGGTTGCGGATAGAAAGCCGAGGGATGCGGCGGCAAAGCCCGCGGGCCCGACGGGGGTGACGGGGCGCTGTTCGGCGCCCCCGCCGCTGGTGAGGAAATGGATGCCGTCGCGCTCGGTGTGTTCCAGATTGTGGTCGTGGCCGTTGAGATAGATTTGGACGCGGTGGCGCTTGAGGATAGGGAGGACGCCCTCGACGAGGGCAGGGCTGTCGCCGTGCTGGCCGTGGGAAAATACGGGATGGTGCCCGACCACGATCTTCCAACGGGCGGTGCTGGCGCCCAGCATGGTATCGAGCCAATCGAGCTGGGCGCGGGCGGCGGCGCCGGTGAAAAACCAGCGATTGGCGAAGTTGAGGTTCACAAGGCCCGTGGTGTCGAGGAAAAAGAAATCGGCGCCAGTGCCGTCGATGAGGCGGTATTGCTCGACATAATAGCGGGCGGGCAGGGTCCAGCGGTCGCTGCGCAGGGCATAGGCGAGCTCGGCATCGGGCTGGCCGCCGTAATCGTGATTGCCGAGCACCACATACCAGGGCACCTGGAGGGCCGGATCGGCATAGATGGTTTCAAAGGCCGCCTGCCAGAGCGGATCGGCGGTGTCGGCGACGCCGCGATCATAGAAATTGTCGCCGGTGGAAATGATGAAGGCGGCGGCGCGGGTTCTGGCTTCCTGCGCCAGTTGGGCGGCGACGGTGGTGGCATCGGCGAGGGCGCGGGGCTGGCCCCAATCCCCCAGAGCGAGGAAAGACAGGGTCGCGGGAGCGGGCGGCGCGGCTGCGCGGGCGGGGCCGAATAGCCAGGGAAGCGTGGCAAGGGCACCGGCGCCCCCAAGGAACTGACGCCGCGATGCACTCATAAGCCCGATGCTCCCATGGGGCGGGCCCCTCAAGCCCCGACTGACGTCGGAGCGGGGCGGCGCCGGGAGGCCATCCTCAGCCCCGATCTGGGCGGGACGGTGGCGGTCGCTTACTGGCTCGCGGGTTGGGGCAGGGGCAGGGGTTCGGCGGCGACGGCGGGCAATTGGCTCGGCGTGGTTTCAAGCGTGGGGCGGTGCACGGCGGTGACGGGGACCTTCCACTCAAAGGCGTCGAGGCGGCCCGAAACGGGGGAAATGGGCTCCCACTCGTCGGAGGTGATGCCGTCGGCGGTCCAGACCGGGTCGCGCGGGGCGCGCACGGCCCGGGCGAGCCATTCGCGCGCCTTGCCCTGATCGCCATTCTGGCCTTCCTCGATTTCGGCCATGAGGGTGCAAACGCCCTGGGTGGCTTCGGGGCCGTTGAAGGGGGCAAGGGCATTGCGCGCGAGGGGCCAATCATAGGCATCAATGGCGGCGCGGGCCAGCACCATGGCGGCGGCGCGCGTCGCCGGCGGAGTTTCGATCAGTTCGCGCACACGCTTGAGGCGCTCCAGCGCCGAAGCGCCGGGCTGGGCATTGGCGTAAAGGGCGGCAGCATCGGGGTGGCCGGTGGCGCGCCAGATGCGGCGCAAGAGGCTCATGGCCTTGCGGGTTTCGCCGCGGTTGATGTGGATGCGCGCGGCAATGAGGGCGGCGGGCACGAAATCGGGCAGGAGCTTGAGGGCGGTCAGCGCGTGGTCGAGCGCGACGAGCGGATCGGTGTTTTCCGTTTCACGGGCGCGGGCGGTTTCGATCACGGCCTGGCGGCGGCGCTTGACGGCGCGTTCCTCCCTATTGGCGACGGGCTCGGCATTGACCATGGCCACGGCTTCCGCCCATTGGCCATTACGGGTGAGATCATCGAACACGGCCGAGGCCGCCCAGCCGCTGGCCGGCGCGAGGGCAAGGGTCTTGCGGGCAAAGGTGAGGGCGGCGTCCGAGCGGTTCTGGGCGCGGGCCTGGTCGTAAAGGCCGGTCAGGGCCGCCACGGCGGTTTTTTCGCTGGCGATGAGGGCACGGTAATGCTCGCGGGCGGCGGACATGTCCCCGAGCGCGAGATCGGCGCGCGCTTCGAGCAGCTGGGCGGCGGCATTGCCGGGCAGGCGCGCCTGGGCTTCGCGAGCGAGCGCGCGGGCGCGGGCGGGATCACCGGACTGCAGGGCGATAAAGGCGTCCGACAGTGCGTCGACACCCTGCTCCTTGCGGCGTTCGCGGCCGCGGCGGGAGATGGCGCCGGGGGTGGCGAGGATGCGGCTGACGATCGACCAGACCACGATGATGATGACCGCGACCAGCAGCAGCATGAAGATCGCGGCGCCCAGCTGGGGCTGCATGCGATAGCCGCCAACCTCAAGGGTCAGCGTGCCGGGGAGCGCAATCAGCCAGGCGATGCCGGCGGTGATGAGGAGGCTCGCGACAATCCAGGAGGCAAGGCGGATCATGATGCGGCCTCGCCACTCAGCGCCTGGGCCCGCAGGGTATCAAGGAAGCGGGCCGCTTCCGCTTCGGTTGCAACCAGGGTTGGCACGTCGCCCGCGGCGGCGCGCATCGGCTCGGGCAGTTGGGCAAAGAGCGCCTCGGCGGCGGCCCAATCGCGCCGGGCGATCGCGGCTTCAAGGCGCGTGACGACGGCTTCGGGGTCATCGCCTTCACGCTCGCCCACCGGGCGGATGGCGACGGCGGAGCGCAGCCAATCCAGCGCGCCCTCGGCCCAGCCGGCCTGTGGGTCGGCGGGGCGGCCGGCGAGAATGGCGGGCAAAACCTCGTTGAAGCGCTGCGCCACCTGATCGGGGCGGGCAATACCGGTGGCAGCGCCATTGGCGATGGGCAGCGGGATGGAGACGGCCGGCAGCGCGGCGCGCAGGGCACCCAGCTCGGCCTCATAGGGGCGACCCGTGCTGAAAGCGGCTTCGAGGCCCGAAAGGATCAGGGGCAGCTGCAGCACGGCGCCGATATCCTCGGGCTGGCCCGCCAAGGTCGCGGTAGTTTGCGCGACGGCGGTATCGAGATTGCGCAGATTGGCTTCGGTGGTGCCGAGGCGCGCGGCCAGTTCGTCAACGCGCGGCGGCAGGGCGTTGAGCTGGTCGACCTGGGCGGGGAGCGTTTCGAGCTGGGCAACCTGCGCCGGAAGAGCGCTGAGCTGTTCGACTTGAGCGGGCAGGGCACTGAGTTGCTCGACCTGCTGGGGCAGGGTGCTGAGCTGGTCCACCCGACCGGCGAGACCAGCAAGGTCGGTGCGGAGCGCCTCGAGGGCGGCCGGATCGGCCGGGACTGCAGCGCCAGGGGGTGCAGCAGGCGCTCCGGGAGCAGCGGCGGGGCGGGCGTCGAGTTCGTCAATCCGGGTCTGGAGGGCGGCGATCTGGGTTTCGATGCCGCTCAGGTCCACCGGTGCCGCAGCGGGCGCGGGGGCGGCCGGCTCGGCCGTTTCCAGTTCAGCAATGCGGCTGTGGAGCGCTGCGAGTTCGGCCTGGGTGGTTTGGGTGACGGTTTCGAGCTCGGGAATGGCGCTGGCGAACTGGGCGAGACGCGGATCCTCGGGCGCCGGCGTGGGCGTGGGCAGATCGGGGGTGGGCCAGAGGCCGGCAAAGGCGAGGCCATAAGCGGCGGCAAGGCCCAGCAGGCCCCCGCCAACAACAGCGCCGGCCGTGGCGCCGGTGCGGGAACCCGACCTGGCCGTTGTGGGGGCAGGAGCCGCATCGCGGGAGGAGCCCAAGGGCGAAGATTTGGGCGCGGATTTGGGCGCCGGGCCGGGTTGGGGCCGATCGGCCTTGCCGCTATCGCTGTCGCCGGGGCGCGCCTTGAGGTCGAGCACGGGCGGCTTCACAGGCCCGGTGCGGGTTTCGGCCGGCTTGCTGTCCTGGGGCGCAGCGTTGGGGGAGCCGGCATCCTTGGCTGCGGGATCCGCCGGTTTGGCAGTGCCGTTCTTGGGGTCGGTATCGTCGGCCATCAGCAGGCTCCCTGTGGTTGTCCGATCATGGCGCAGTTTGCTCGCGGGTGAAAGCCAGGGCCAGGGCCATCATGGCTTCTTCACTCGGATGATCAGCCAGCCCGATGCGGTTGAAATGGGCCGAGATCAAGGGCTCGGCCACGGCTTCCGAAAGACACAGCATGGTGGAGGCGCTGCGCTCCTTGTGGTCGAGCTTGCCTTCGAGCAGCTCAACGAAGATTTCGGCGGTGCGCCGGGAATAAAGCAGCGTCGCATCGATGCTGCCATCGGCAAGCTGCCTGATCACCGGCTCGGGCAGGGCATCCACCGCGACCATGTCATAAACGCGGGTGGTCACCACCATGAGCCCGAACGGGGCCAGGGACTTGCCGAGGTCGTGGCTCATATGCTTGCCGGCGGGATAAAACACCGGGCCATCGAGGCGGGCGCGCACCAGGGCATTAACCAGCTCGGTTGCGGTGCCATCGGCACTGACCACGTCGGTGCAGCCCATCTGGCGGGCCTCCCAGGCGGTGCGGTCGCCCACGGCAAAGACGGGCAGGTGGATATAATGCTCGAGGGCACCCCGATCGTCGAGGGCGCGCAGGGCATTGGCCGAGGTGACGGCCATGGCGGCAAAGCCATCCTGGGGCGGCAGGCTGGAATCAAGGGTCAGCCGAGTCATCAGCGGCGCGACGAGCCCGGTTATGCCGAGGGCTTCGAGCCGCAGCAGGGTGGACTGCGCATCGGGCTCGGGGCGGGTGACGAGCATGGTGGTCATGAGCGCGCCCATTGCGCGAGCCATTCGGTGCCGGCCTGGCCCACCAGGTCTTCGCCCACGGCGCGGCCAAGCTCGGCCGTATCGGTGCCGGTGGCGGCGCTGTCAAAGGCCATGGCGCCATCAAGGCTGAGGATCTGGCCCTTGAGGGTCAAGGTGGTCCCATCCCAGACGGTGCGCGCGCCAACAGGCGTGCGGCAGGAGCCATCGAGCACGGCGAGCATGGCGCGTTCGGCCTCGACTGCGCGGTGGGTGGTGAGGTGATCCAGTGGGGCAACGAGCTCGGCCGCGCGCGCATCGTCGCTGCGCACGGCAACGCCAATGGCGCCCTGGGCGGGGGCGGGCATGTAGATATCGGGGTCAAGCAGCGCGGTGGCGCGATGGGTTTCGCCCAGGCGATTGAGACCGGCAAGGGCCAGCATGGTGGCATCGGCGATGCCATTGGTGAGCTTTTCGAGCCGGGTGCCGACATTGCCGCGGAAGGGGACAATGTCGAGATCGGGACGCTGGCGCAGCACCTGGGCGGCGCGGCGAATGGAGGAGGTGCCGAATTTGGCGCCTTCGGGCAGGGCATCGATGCCGGCATAATGGACCGAGATGAAGGCGTCGCGCACATCCTCGCGCTCGAGGAAGGCGGCGATGCGGATGCCCGGGGGCAGGCGCGTCGCCACATCCTTGGAGGAATGCACGCCGATATCGACGCGGCCATCGAGCATGGCGTCGTCGATCTCCTTGGTAAAAAGCCCCTTGCCACCGATATCGAGCAGGCTGCGATTGGTGGCTTGGGTGCGGTCACCGGCGGTGGAGATGACTTCGATGGCGATCTCCTCCTCGGGAATATGGTGCAGCGCGCACAGCCGGCTGCGCACCAGACGCGCCTGGGTGAGCGCCAGCGGGGAGCCGCGGGTACCGATCCGGAGGAAGAACTGGGACGATTGCAATTTCTTGGCGTCCTATAGTAGGCAGAAGCTCCCGAGGGAGTAGACCAGTTCAACGTGACCGGGCAAGCGCAAGCGACCATATTGGGCATAGAGACCAGCTGCGACGAAACCGCCGCAGCCGTGGTTGTGCGCGAGCAATCCGGCAAGGGCGTCATTCGTTCCAATGTCGTGCGCTCGCAACTGGATGAACATGCAGCCTTTGGCGGGGTCGTGCCCGAACTGGCGGCGCGGGCGCATGTGACCTATCTCGACCACATCATTGCGCAGGCCTGCCGCGAGGCGGGAATAGCGCTCGATGAGGTGGATGCCATTGCGGCAACGGCCGGGCCGGGCCTGATCGGGGGCGTGCTGGTGGGGCTGACCACCGGCAAGGCGCTGGCCGCCGCGCTGGGCAAGCCTTTCTTGGCGGTCAATCACCTCGAAGCCCATGCGCTGACGGCGCGGCTGACCAATGGGGTGCAGTTTCCTTATCTGATGCTGCTCGTGTCCGGCGGGCACAGCCAGTTCGTGCTGGTGCGCGGCGTGGGCGATTACGAACGCTGGGGCACGACCATCGACGATGCACTGGGGGAGGCCTTCGACAAGGTGGCGAAGCTCCTCAGCCTTGGTCATCCCGGCGGGCCGGCGGTGGAAAAGACTGCTCTCGCGGGCGATCCCAAGCGGTTCCGCTTTCCCCGGCCGCTGCTGCGCGAAGCGCGGCTCGATTTTTCCTTTTCCGGGCTTAAAACGGCGGTGCGGCTGCAGGCCGAAGCGCTGGCGCCGCTGAGCGACCAGGATGTGGCCGACATTGCCGCGAGCTTTCAGGCCGCGGTAGCCGAGGTGGTCGCAGTGCGGGCGGGACAGGCGCTGGAGCGGTTCGCGGCCGAGTTGCCGAGTGCCCCGCCGGTGCTGGTGGTGGCGGGGGGCGTGGCGGCCAATCGCAGCATTGCCGCGGCGCTGGACGCGGTGTGCCGCAAGGTGGGGGCGCAGCTGGTGGTGCCGCCTATTGCGCTTTGCACCGATAATGGAGCGATGGTGGCCTGGGCCGGGGCCGAGCGGTTTGCGCTGGGCGTGCGCGACGGGCTTGATGCGGTAGCGCGTCCGCGCTGGCCGCTGGATCTGCCCGACATGAAGGTGACGCCCGATGCGGCTTGAAACAGCCCTGGTGGTCGGCGGTGGTGCCTGGGGCACGGCCCTGGCGCAGGCCGCTGGCATGGCCGGGCGTGGCGTGACGCTCCTCGTGCGGGACGCGGCGCAGGCCGAGGAAATCAACAGCGCCCACACCAACGGGCGTTACCTGGGCGAGCAGGTGCTGCTGCCCGGATTGCGGGCAGTCATGAGGGCCGAGCCGGCGGACTTTGTGATCATGGCTGTGCCGGCGCAGGCGACGCGCGCGGCCTTGCGCGGGCTCGATCCCGCGCTGCTCGCGGGCAAGCCGGTGGTGCTGAGTGCAAAAGGGCTGGAAGCGGGGAGCCTGCAGCGGCAAAGCGAGATTTTGGCCGATGTGGCGCCCGAGGCGGTGCCCTTCGTGCTCTCCGGCCCCAGCTTTGCTGCCGATGTGGCGGCGGGGCGCCCGACCGCGGTGACGCTGGCGGGGGATGATGCGGGGGACAGCTCGGCGCTGGCCGCAGCGCTGGCCGGCCCGCATTTTCGCCCCTATGCGGCCGATGACCGGATCGGGGTTGAGGTGGCGGGCGCGCTCAAGAACATTTATGCGCTGGCTTGTGGCGCCGTCGAGGGCGCGGGGCTTGGGTTGTCGGCGCGTTCGGCGCTGATCGCGCGCGCTTACGCCGAAATGTCGCGGCTGGTGGTGGGCATGGGCGGCTCAACCCGCACGCTGACCGGCTTGGCGGGATTGGGCGATCTGTGCCTGACCTGCACCTCGCCGCAATCGCGCAATTACCTGTTTGGCATTGCCCTGGGGCAGGGACGCACGGTCGCCGAAATCATGGGGGCGGGCGCCAAGCTGGCCGAAGGGGTGGCCACGACGCCCGTCGCGGCAGCGCTGGCGCGCCGGCTGGGCGTCGATGCACCGCTGGTGGATGCCGTGGACCAGGTGCTCAATCAACACGCCGGAATTGAAGATGTGGTGGCGGGCCTGATGTCCCGGCCGCTCAAACGAGAGGACTAAACTATGCTTTACGCCATGATCGCCAAGGATAAGCCCGGCACGATGGAGCAGCGGCTCGCGACGCGCCCGGTGCATCTCGAGCATCTGGAAAGCCTTGGGCAAACGCTGCGGCTCGCCGGCGCCCTGCTCGATGACGCCGGCCAGCCTGAGGGCTCGCTGATGGTGGTGGAAGCGGAAAGCCTCGAGGCTGCTACGGCGA
Organism: Devosia sp. Z6_126; assembly: GCF_058133495.1. Lineage (NCBI taxonomy): Bacteria > Pseudomonadati > Pseudomonadota > Alphaproteobacteria > Hyphomicrobiales > Devosiaceae > Devosia > Devosia sp. Z6_126. Next base: position 1,240,905 of record NZ_JBYUNO010000001.1, read on the forward strand.
TGTTCATGGCCGACCCTTTCATCAAGGCGGGGATTTTCGGCAGCTACGAGATTAAGCCCTGGCGCGTGGCGTTCGACCATATGTCGCCCAAGGCCTGACCCGGTGGCCTATTGGCTGATGAAATCGGAGCCCAACGTGTTCTCGTTTGGGGACATGATGGCCAAGACCGCGCGCGGCGAGCCCGAAGCCTGGCATGGCGTGCGCAATTATGCGGCGCGCAACAATATGCGGGCGATGCAGATCGGGGACGAGGCGTTTTTCTACCACTCCAATATCGGCAAGGAGATCGTGGGGATCATCCGGGTGATCGCGCTCGCCCATCCCGACGATACGGCCGAGCTCAATGCCAAGGGCGAAGTGGTGTGGGAGTGCGTGGACGTGGAAGCGGTCAAGCCGCTGCCGCGGCCGGTGACGCTGGCGACGATCAAGCAGACGCCCGAGCTGGAAGAGATCGAGCTGCTGAAGCTGTCGCGGCTGTCGGTGTCAAAGGTGCGGCCCGAGGAATGGGAGCTGATCTGCCGGATGGGTGGGTTGTAGTTTTTCAGCCATCACGCGCGCGGGTGGGCCTGCACACCCGCCCCTCAAGGGGGAGGGGAGGCGGAGCCGCGGGATTATTGCTAAGCTTTTGGGAGCGCTGAGGCGGCAGGTTCGCACTGCTGGCGGCGCGCGGAAAAATCTTGGGATGGGCCCCGGCTTGGGGCCGGGGTGACAATCGGGTGTTTGGATAGGCTTGTGGGTGGGCTGATGGACCCCCACCCCTTGGCCATTCGAGCATAGCTCTCATGGCCTTCTCACCTCGGAGCGCTCCACTGGAGCGCTCCGCCGCCTTCGCGGACGGCTCGAAGCCCCTCAAGGGGGAGGGAGGGCCGGGACCTTGCGCCCGGTGCGCTTGGCCCCAGGCCGTGTCACAGAGGCCAAGTGACCAAAACTAGGTTTCGACGACCACCGGGGGGACATGGGTGGGCTCGCTCGAGGGGGCGTATTTGTTGAGGAGGCTGAGCTGGCTGAGGGAGAACAGCACAGTCAGTGGCATCACGCCCCAGACCTTAAAGGTGACCCAGAAGTCGGTGGAGAAATTGCGCCAGAGCACTTCGTTGATGACGGCAAGGACGAGGAAGAACAGGCCCCAGTTGAGGGTCAGCTTGCTCCAGCCTTCGGGGCGCAGCTTGTAGACGTCGCCAAAGACGTATTTCAGCAGCGATTGGCCAAAGAGGAGGCCGCCCAGCAGCACCGCGGCGAACAGGCCATTGGTGATGGTGGGCTTCATCTTGATGAAGGTTTCGTCCTGCAGCCAGAGCGTCAGGCCGCCAAACACCAAGACGACCACGCCCGTGACCAGTGGCATGACCGCGATCTTGCGCAGGATCAGCCAGGAGGCAAGGAGCGAAACGACCATGGCTCCCATGAACCAGGCCGTCGCGGCAAAGATATCGGCGCGGCTGTTGACGATAAAGAAAACGACCAGCGGCCCCAGTTCGAGACCGAGCTTGATGATCTGAGGCCGAAGTTCGTCCCAGGCGATCTCGGGTTCGGCTTGGTTGGGCATTGTTGCATAACTCTTGTTACTTGCGCAGCAGTCTGGGGTGAGTTGCCCGAAACGGCAAGGGATCACTAGGACCTAAGCATGGTGATAATTAGGCTGAGGGCCGGATTATTCCCGGCCCGCGATGGCGCGCGCGAAATCGGTGGCGGCAAAGGGCTCGAGATCGTCGACCCCCTCGCCTACGCCGATGAAGTGGACGGGCAGGCCGAAGCGCCTGGCGATGGCGACGAGAATGCCGCCGCGGGCGGTGCCGTCGAGCTTGGTCATGACGATGCCGGTGACGCCGGCGCGGGTGCCAAAGATCTCGGCCTGTTTGAGGGCGTTCTGGCCGGTGGTGGCATCGAGCGTCAGGAGCGTGGCGTGCGGGGCGGTGGGATCGACCTTCTTGATGACGCGGATGATCTTTTCGAGCTCGTTCATCAGCTCGTCGCGGTTCTGCAGGCGCCCGGCGGTATCGATGATGAGGATGTCGCGCCCTTCAGCCTTGGCTTGCGTGACCGCATCAAAGGCGAGACCCGAGGCGTCCGAGCCTGCGGGGCGCGACACGACGGGCGAGCCGGTGCGCTGGCCCCAAACCTGGAGCTGCTCGATGGCGGCGGCGCGGAAGGTGTCGCCCGCGGCCAGGAGCACGGAGCGGCCTTCGCTCGTCCACTTTTGCGCCAGCTTGCCGATGGTCGTGGTCTTGCCCGAGCCGTTGACGCCCACCATCAGCACCACAAAGGGCTTGTGGGTGGGATCGATGTGGAGGGGCACGGCGACAGGGGCGAGCACTTTTTCCACTTCGGCGGCGAGCACGGCGCGCACATCATCGCCGCTGACCTCGCGGTTGAAGCGGTCGCGGCGCAGGGTGTCGGTGATGGCGGTGGCGGTGTCGATGCCCAGATCGGCCTGGATCAGCACGTCTTCCAATTCATCGAGCGTGGCCGCATCGAGCCGGCGCTTGGTGAAGACGCCGGTGATGGAAGTGGTGAGCTGGTCCGAGGAGCGCTTGAGGCCGGTGGAGAGGCGCTGGAACCAGCCCAGGCGCACGGGCTCGGCGGTGGCGGGCGCGGGTATGACGGGAACGGCTTCGGGCACGCCTTCGGCCAGATGGGCGGCGGTGGCGGCTTCGGCTTCCTCCTCGAGCTCCTCCACATAGGCGGGGGTAGTTTCGGGCGGGCCGGGGAGCAGCTCGTCAGGTGCGGTGGTGTCGGGCTCGGGCTCGGGCGTCGGCGGCACCGGCTCGGGTGCTGGGGCCTCGAGTTCGGGCTCGGGCGTGGGTTCAGCGTCCTCGGGCAGGGCTTCGGGCGGCGCGGGGATGGGCTCGGCGGGGGCAGGCTTGGGTTCCTCGCCGATGATTTCGCCCCACAGGCGCTTGAAGAAGCCGGGTTTTTCTTGTGCCATTGTTGTTGCTCCTCAAGCTTTTTCTTGTGCGGCAGCATGCTGCGACAGGCGCAGGATGCGGGGGCAGGCGAGTGCGTCGGGCACTCAGGCGGCGGCCTGCAGCGCCTCGCCAACCAGACCTTCGGGCGTGGTGCCCGTGATGCGAACGGCGAGCAGGTCGCCGGGTTGCGTGCCAGGGACGGCGACGGGCATGAACTGCTCGGTGCGCCCGAGACCATCGCGCTCGACCAGCACATGCTCGATCTGGCCGACCCGCGCTGCGGCGAGCGCGGCCCATTGCCGATCGCCGGCGGCGCGCAGGAGGGCCGCGCGTTCGCGCGCCACGGCTTTGCTCACCTGGGGCATGCGCGCGGCAGGGGTGCCGGGGCGCGGGGAATAGGGAAAGACGTGGAGATAAGTCAGCCCCGCCTCGGCCACGATGGCCAACGTATTGGCGAACATGGCGTCGTCTTCGGTGGGGAAGCCCGCGATGATATCAGCGCCAAACACCATGTCGGGGCGCAGGCTGCGCAGCTTGTCGACGATGGCGAGCGCATCGGCGCGGCTGTGGCGGCGCTTCATGCGCTTGAGGATCATGTCGTCGCCCGACTGCAGCGACAGATGCAGATGGGGCATCAGGCGGCGATCGCCCGCGACCACGTCATAAAGTGCCTCATCGGCCTCGATGGAATCGATGGAGGAAATGCGCAGGCGCGGCAGGTCGGGCACATGGCGCAAAATGGCCTGGGCCAGCTTGCCGAGGGTCGGGGTGCCGGGCAGGTCGCCGCCATAGGAGGTGATGTCGACCCCGGTCAGCACCACTTCCTTGTAGCCATTGGCGACGAGTTTTTTACACTGATCGACGACGAGGCCCATGGGAACTGAACGGGAAGGGCCGCGGCCAAAAGGAATGATGCAAAAGGTGCAGCGGTGGTCGCACCCGTTCTGGACCTGCACGAAGGCGCGAGCGCGCCCATCCATGCCCTCGATCAGATGGCCCGCGGTTTCCCGCACGCTCATGATGTCGTTGACCTGGACCTTGTCGTTGAGCGGGGTGCCAAAGACCATGGGCGCGTAGCTTTTGGCCTCGAGCTTGTCGGCATTGCCGATTACGAGATCGACCTCGGGCATGTCGCCAAACGAGCGCGCTTCGGTCTGGGCGGCGCAGCCGGTGACAATGATCCGCGCCTCGGGATTGTCGCGCCGCGCCTTGCGCACGGCCTGCTTGGCCTGGCGGACAGCTTCGGCGGTGACGGCGCAGGTGTTGACGATCACGGCATTGTCGAGCCCGGCCTTTTGGGCTTCGGTCTTCATCACCTCGGCTTCAAAGGCGTTGAGGCGACAGCCAAATGTCAGGGTTTGAACTGCCATCAGGCGGCGGCCTCGCTGCGCGTCCAGGCGCCGGTGGCGGGATCGAGGGTGCCGGCCCATTCAGTTTCGGCAGGGCCGGTCAGCACCACATGATCGTCCCCACGCCATTCGATGACGAGATCGCCGCCGGGCAGGCTGACGGTCGCCTTGCGGGCGGTGCGGCGGGTGCGGGCGCCGTTGACCACGGCAGCGCAGGCGGCGGTGCCGCAGGCCTCGGTCAACCCAGCGCCGCGCTCCCAGGTGCGCAGCACGATGCGATCGGGCGCGAGGACCTGGGCAATGGAGATATTGCAGCGCTCAGGGAAGATGGGGTGGTTTTCGAGCATGGGTCCGAAGCGATCAAGCGCAAAGCCCCAGACATCGGTGTGCACCCAGAAGGTCGCATGCGGATTGCCCATGGACGCGACCGAAGGAGAATGGAGTACGGGCGCATCGATGGGCCCGATCTGCAGCTCGATCTTGCGGGTATCGGCAAATTCCTCGGCCAAGGGGATTTCGTACCAGGCGAGCTTGGGTGTGCCCATATCGACGGTGATCGAGCCATCGGGATGTTCGTCGCCGGTGAGGAGGCCCGCGACGGTTTCGAACACGAAACTCGTGGTGCCGGTCTGGGCGGAGAGCGCCTGGACGACGCAGCGCATGCCGTTGCCGCAGGCCTGGGCGCGCGAGCCATCGGAATTGATGATGTCGACCAGCGCCGCGGTGCCGGGGATGCGGGGATCATGGAGGGCCATGATCTGATCAAAGCGAGTGCCGGGCGTGGCGTTGATGGCAATGGCCGCTTCGGGCGTGATGCGGCCGGCGCGGCCGCGCAAATCGGCCACGATGATCTGGTTGCCCAGCCCATTCATTTTCCAAAACGGCACGCCGTCCACGTTCGGCCTCGCTGCCCAGTGTTGTTGCAGGGCCCTATATGGCGGATCGGGCGGCAAATTGCCAGTGCGGCGCCATGTCTGGACCAGGGCGGGCAATGGAGGTGGCCTGAGGGCCGATTATTACAATTAAGATTGAATTTAAAAGGGTTTACCGCAAGATCGGCTTAACCAAGCAAGCAGCCAAAGCGCGTCACGCTCACCCTTTTGCGATAAAAGGCGGGCGTCGGAACTAAGCCGTTTGGCGGATGGTGAGCAGGCGCGATGGTTAACTGCCAGGGAGAGCTGGAGTGAGCGGGCGAGCAATGGCGCCCCAACTGCTCACGCGCGCCGGTGCCCGGCGGCACAGCCATGCCCAGCATGTGCTTCGCCTGCCGGTGGCGCAGGTGCCGCGCGCGCCCTGGGAGGCGCTTGGCGGCCGCAGCCTTGAGCCCAATGGATTTTTCGATCCTGGTTTTGCCCAGGCGGCATCGCGCCATGCCTGGAACGGGCGGGGCAATGATGCGCTGGTGGCGTTTGATGGCGCCAGCCAGGGGCGTATGCTGGCTTTCCTGCCGGTGGTGAGCGCCTGGGCGGCGCTGCGCCTACCGGTGCCGGCGCTGGTGGCCCGGCAACCCTATACAGTTTTGTCGAGCCCGCTGCTTGATCCTGAGCGGGCGGTGGAAGCCGCCGGGGCGCTGATCGATGGTGCGGCAGGGGCGGGCGCCCATCTGCTGGTGTTGCCTTTTGCCCGGCTGCAAGGAGCGACGGCGGACGCGATCGCCGAGGCCTTGGCGCGGCGGGGCATTGCGCCGGCTGAGGTCGACAATGCCCATGAGCGCGCCGCCTATGCATCGACGGGCGACGTCGAGAGCTATCTGCGCGGCGGCATGGGGGCCAAGCGGCTCAAGGAAATGCGCCGGTTGCGCCACCGGCTGGACGATGAAGGCGCGGTAGCGTTCACCGTTGCCGACCGGCCCGACACCATTGCCCCGGCGGTGCAGCGCTTTCTTGCGCTTGAAGCCAGCGGCTGGAAGGGCAAGCAGGGCACCGGCCTCGCGCAAGCGCAGGGCGATGCGCGCTTTGTCGAACTGGCGGCGCTGGATATGGGTGCGCGCGGTGGCTTTGAAGTGGCGGAACTGCAGCTCGATGGACGCACGATCGCGGCAGGGCTGGTGCTCAAGGGCGCGGGCCAGGCGCTGTTTTTCAAGATTGCTTATGACGAAAGCATGGGGCGGGTGTCCCCGGGCGTGCAGCTGACGCTCGAGATGACGCGGCGCTTTGCCGAGAACCCCGAGATCAGTTTTGTCGACTCCACCGCCGCCGCCGGGCACCCGATGATCGACCATATCTGGCGCGAGCGGCTGGCCGTGGGCGACCTGCTGATCCCGACCCGCGCGGGCGATCCCGTGGCCGCTGCCATTGTCCGGCTCATCAAAGCGCGGCGTCGCGCCCGCGAGCGGGCCAAATCGCTTCTGTTGTCTCTTCGAAACCGCAAGGAAAAACGCTTATGACCAGCCTTTTGACTGCGCCTAACTCTGCCTTCCAATCGCTGTTTCCGCTGAAGCCCTTTCGCATCACCCATGGCCTTGTGGGCGATCCGCGGCTGACGCTGCCGGCGATCCTTGAACTCGTCAAAGCGCTGCCGCGCGACCGGATCGAATATAATTCGGGCAAGGCGGCGGTGAGCCAGGATCCGTCCACCACCCCGCTGGTGGAACTCGACCCCGAAGAGGTGATCAGCCAGATCGAAACCGCCGGTGCCTGGATGGTGCTCAAGCGCATCGAGCATCACCCCACCTATAAGGCGCTGCTCGAAGATGCGCTGATGTCGGTGGCATCAGCGCAGGGGCACAAGAGCCTTGCCGATGCCGGATTTTCCGACATCCAGGGCTTCTTGTTCGTGTCCTCGCCCAATTCAACGACGCCCTTCCATCTCGACAGCGAAGACAATTTCTTTGTGCAGATCCATGGCGACAAGGAATTTGCCGTCTACGACAACGAGGATCGCTCCATTGCGAGCGAGGACCAGATCGAGCATTGCATTACCAAGCACCGCAATCTCAAATTCGAGGAGCGGTTCGTAAGCAAGGAAATGCTCAATGCGCTCAAGCCCGGCGAAGGGGTGTTCGTGCCCTATCTCTGGCCGCACTGGGTGCGCACCAAGGACAGCTATTCCATTTCGGTGGCAATCACCTGGAAGACCGCGGCGGTGAAGCGCCGCAACGATCTTTACATATTCAATTCCATGCTGCGTGGCCGCGGCCTGCCGCAACAGGCGCCCGGCAAGCAGCCGGCGCTCGATGCCGCCAAGCTGGCGGTGTTCGGCACGGTCAATGCGGTGGTGTCGCCCTTCCGCAAGAGCGAGGCCATTCGCAAGCTGGTGCGCTCGGTGGTGCTCGGCAAGGACGCCAATTACTACTACCGCGCCGGCAAGGCGCAGAAGGCCAAATAGCCGCGCCCCGGCCGCAAAGGCTTTGCCCACGGCCCTGTCTTGGGTAAGGCAGGGTCTATGGCAAGTGCGCGCAAAGCAAAAGGCTGGCGGCGAGTGCTGCGCTTGGGAGGCGCGGCGCTCGCCGTGCTCGTGGCTATTCCGCTGCTGCTGACGCCGGTCTATCGGTTCATCGATCCCGTATCGGTGCCGATGCTGGAGCGTTATCTCACCGGGCGACCGGTGGTGCGGCAATGGCGGCCGATCGACGATATCTCGGACCGGCTCAAGGCCGCGGTGATCCTGTCGGAAGACGGGCAGTTCTGCCGGCACTTGGGCGTGGATGTGAGCGCGCTGCGGGCCGAAGTCGACAATTTCCTTGACGGCAAGCCGGCGCGGGGCGCGTCCACCCTGTCCATGCAGGTGGCGCGGAACCTGTTTTTATGGAACGACCCCGACCCAGTGCGCAAAGTGCTGGAAATTCCGCTGGCGCTGTATCTCGACCTGGTCCTGCCCAAAAAGCGGATCATGGAAATTTATCTCAATATTGCCGAATGGGGGCCCGAAGGGCAGTTCGGGGTGGCGGCGGGAGCGGAGCGCGCCTTTGGCCGGGCACCGCAGAACCTTGATTGGCGCACGGCGACACTGCTGGCGGCCGCCCTGCCCAACCCCATGCTGCGCCAGCCCGGCAAGCCCTCTCGGGGCATGGTGCGCATTGCCGGGATCGTGCAGCAGCGGGCGCAACAATTTGGCGAGCGGGCGGCCTGTGTGGGGGAGGACGGGCAGCTGGCGCTGTGAGCGCGGAATGCGCCAGCGGGCTTGCGAAAAAGGCTAGGCAAGCCCGCGGACTTGCTTTATAGAGCCCGTCAATCCCGCAGAGAGCAACACGTCTCTGGGCCGCTTCTGGCGGCGCAACGATATCGAATATTGGAGTTTTTGCCATGGCAGTGCCAAAACGAAAGACCTCGCCGATGAAGCGTGGCTTCCGCCGTTCGGCCGATGCGCTGGCCGCACCCGCCTATGTCGAAGACAAGGACTCGGGTGAGCTGCGCCGTCCGCACCACGTTGATCTCAAGACCGGCATGTATCGCGGCCGGCAGATCCTCGACGTCAAGAAGTAACGGCGAGCGGCGCCTTGCGCTGGCTTGTCTGAGAGTTTTTGCGGCCGATTCCTCCGGGAATCGGCCGTTTTTCGTTTGCAGTGGCCGCGAAGGCGGCACCAAGGACCATCGGAGTTTTCCCAATGAGCATGCGCGTTGAATCGGATTCCATGGGCACCATCAATGTGCCCGGCGACAAGTATTACGGCGCGCAGACGGCCCGAAGCCTCGCCAATTTCGATATTGGCGGGGAAAAGATGCCCAAGGAGATCGTAGTCGCCTTTGGCATTCTCAAAAAGGCCGCGGCACTGGCCAACCACAAGCTCGGGCTCCTCGACGAGGCAACGCGCGACCTGATCGTCGCGGCCGCGGACGAGGTGATCGCGGGCAAGCTCGACGAGCACTTCCCGCTGGTGGTGTGGCAGACCGGCTCGGGCACGCAGAGCAACATGAATGTCAACGAGGTGATCTCCAATCGCGGCATCGAGCTGGCGGGTGGGACCATGGGCTCCAAAAAGCCGGTGCACCCCAATGACCATGTCAATATGAGCCAGTCGAGCAACGACACCTATCCGACGGCCATGCATATCGCGGCGGTCGAGGCGCTGGAGAACTATCTGTTCCCGCGGGTGGAAGTGCTGCGCAACACGCTGGCGTCGAAGTCGGAAGAATTCATGGATGTGGTCAAGATCGGCCGCACCCATCTGCAGGATGCCACACCCCTGACGCTGGGGCAGGAAATGAGCGGCTGGGTCGCCCAGATCGACCTCGCGCTCAAGGCCATCCGCGCGACGCTCCCCCAGCTCTATGAGCTGGCACTAGGCGGCACGGCCGTGGGCACCGGGCTCAATGCCCATCCCGAATATGCCGAAACAGTCGCGGGCGAGATCGCGTCCCTGACGGGGCAGCCCTTTGTCACCGCCCCCAACAAATATGCCGTGATGGCCGGGCACGACGCCTTTGTGGGCACCTCGGGCGCGCTCAAGCAGCTGGCGGCGGCACTGATGAAGGTCGCCAATGACGTGCGCTGGCTGGCTTCCGGCCCCCGTTCGGGCCTTGGGGAGCTGACCATTCCCGAAAACGAGCCGGGCTCCTCGATCATGCCGGGCAAGGTCAACCCCACGCAGTCGGAAGCCATGACCATGGTGGCGGTGCAGGTGATGGGCAATGACGCGGCGATCGGCTTTGCCGCCTCGCAGGGCAATTTCGAGCTCAATGTGTTCAAGCCCGTGATCGCCTACAATTTCCTGCAGTCGGTGCGGCTGCTGGCCGATGCGGCGCGCTCGTTCAACGACAATTGCGCCATCGGCATCGAGCCCGATCGCAAGCGCATCAACGAGCATCTCAACAATTCGCTGATGCTGGTGACCGCGCTCAACCGCAAGATCGGCTATGACAATGCCGCCAAGATCGCCAAGAACGCGCACAAGACCGGCACGACCCTCAAGGAGTCGGCGGTGTCGTTGGGGCTGCTGACGCCCGAAGAGTTCGACGCGGAAGTGAAGCCCGAAAGCATGGTCGGGCCGATCCAGCTCAAGAAGTAAGGAAAATGGTTCGGGGCCCTGCGGGGCCCCGCAGCTTTTTTCAAACCACGAGGGTCTTGCGGTAGCCCTGGGGCAAGCGGCGCACGGCCATGCGGGCGCTGTCGGCATAGGCGTGGAGCGCGCCTTCCACCGAGCCGCGCCGGCGCGAGCGCTGAGGCGGCAGATGGTGCCGTTCGGCGAGGAGCTGGCTGACAAAGGCGGCAGTGGTGGCGGTGCGCTCGAGCGAGGGCCGGGGCGCGGGCGGGCCGATCAGGACCGGCATGCCCGGGGCAATCTCGAAAGTGCTCTCGCTGTCCTCGCCCAGTGCCATTGCGCGCCTCCCGCTTGGGATCGTCCTCTTCTCAAGAAGGACAACGACCCTGCGGCAATAAAGTCGCAGAGCCCGGCGCAGAGGTAAACAAATTCTTAACACGCGAGCTGAGGTTTTCCTCGGCTTGGTTAAGTCCAGGGCCGTTTAGAAGTTGTCCTTGCCCTTGCGGATGGCCGCAAAGACTTCGCCGGGGCTGGCGCCTTCGAGCCCATAAAAGCGCGCGAGCACCGGCTCGTCGGCGCGCAGGAACGGATTGGCGAGGCGCTCTTCGCCCAGGCGCGAGGGGATGGTGGGCAGGCCCGCTTCGCGCAAGCGCGTCACTTCGGCGGCCCGTGCCTTGAGCGCTTCGTTGTCCGGATCGATCGAGAGGGCGAAGCGGGCATTGCTGGCGGTATATTCATGGCCGCAATAAACGAGGGTGTCGGCGGGCAGGTCGCGCAGCGCCTTGACGCCTTCCCACATCGGCCCGGGCGTGCCTTCGAACATGCGCCCGACGCCCAGCGAGAAGAGTGCATCACCGCTGAACAGGTGACCGTTCTTGGCATCGTGGAAGACGATATGCCCGAGCGTATGGCCGGGCGCGGCGTAAACGTCGAACCGGGTTTCGCCAAGCGTTACCGTGTCGCCGGCTTCGACCAGCTCGTCGAGCCCTTCGATCTTGCCCGCTTCGGCGCGCGGACCAACGACGCGGGCGTTGAACTCGGATTTGAGTTCCGGAATGGCTTCCACATGGTCGATATGGTGGTGGGTGATGAAGATATCCGACAAGGTCCAGCCGCGGCGGGCGAGCGCCATCTTGATCGGGCCGGCCTCGGGCGCATCGATGGCGGCAGTGCGGCCGGTCGCCGTGTCATGGGCCAGATAGCCGTAATTGTCGTCGCGTGCCGGAAATACCTCGACAATCAAACCCATGGTGCCGCTCCTTGTTGCTGGTGCCCTTAGCTAGGAAGCCCGGCGGGGGAAGGCAACCTCCGATTAGACAAGTCCACCGGGGTTTGGCACAGTTGGGCCCATGACCAGCGATGTTGTGCGCCTGATCGAATATTATAAATCCCCGCTTGGCCGCATTTCGCGGACGCTGGTGCGCGAACATGTCGTTGCGCTGGCGGGGCAGGTCGAGCGCAAGCGGGTGCTGGGGCTGGGGTTTGCTACCCCCTATCTGCGCTTTGCGCTGGAGCGGGCCGAGCGCGTGCTGGCCTTCATGCCGGCGCGGCAGGGGGCTTCGGCCTGGCCGCGCGAAGGGCCGAGCTGCACGGTGCTGTGCGATCCGCTGGAAATGCCGCTGACCGATGCGGCGATCGATCTGACCATTGCCGTGCATGCGCTCGAGCATATTGCCGATGCCGAAGAGCTGATGCGCGAGCTCTGGCGCATCACCGCGCCCAATGGGGAATTGATCCTGGTTGTGCCGCGGCGGCGGGGGATCTGGGCGCAGCGTGACACCACCCCGTTCGGCACGGGCAATCCCTATTCCGGCAGCCAGCTGGAAAAACTGCTGCGCGACCACAGCTTCGTGCCTGAAGCGTGGCGCGACGGGCTGTTCTTGCCGCCCATTCAATCCTCGCTGGTGCTCAAATCCACCCGGTTCTTCGAGGGGGCGGGACGGCTGTTGGGACCCGCAATGTCGGGGGTGATCTGCGTGCGGGCGCGCAAGGAAGCCTTTCCCGCCGTGCCGCGGCGCAAGCGCGAGGAGCGCTTCGTCAAGGTGCCGGTGCTCAATCCCGCCACGGCCCGCGCGCAATAGCGGGCAGGTTCGGCCTGGGGTGCAATGCCCCCTTTGCCTTTGGGGCCCGAGCGCATATGGTCCGGCGCAATTCAGCCAAGACGAAATCATGCCCGATCCCATCCGTCCCACGCCGCAAGCCGGCATTCTCGAGATTGCGCCTTATCTGCCGGGAAAATCCGGCGCGCCGGGCAGCAAGGCCATCAAACTTTCCGCCAATGAATCGCCGCTGGGCGCGAGCCCCAAGGCGGTTGAAGCGCTGCGCGAGGCGGTGAGCCATCCCGAGATCTATCCCGAGGGCTCGTCGCGCTTGTTGCGCGAAGCGCTGGGGGAGGTGCATGGCATCGATCCCGCGCGCATTGTGTGCGGTAATGGCTCGGACGATCTGCTGCATCTGCTGGCGCAAATCTATCTGGGTGAGGGCGACGAGGCGGTGATGAACCGCTATGGCTTTTCGGTTTATCCCATCATCACCCGGGCCGCGGGGGCGCGGATCGTGCTGGTGGACGAGCCCGAGTACCGCGCCGATGTGGACGCGATCCTCGCGGCCGTTACGCCTCGCACCAAGATCGTCTGGCTGGCCAATCCCAACAATCCCACCGGGACCTATCTCAATTCGGCCGAGGTGGCGCGCCTGCATGCCGGCCTGCGCCCCGACATCCTGCTCGTGATCGACAGCGCCTATGCGGAATATGTGACGGCCGCGGATTATTCGGTCGGGCTGGATCTGGTGGCGGCGCACGAAAATGTCGTGATGGTGCGCACCTTCTCCAAGATGGGGCTGGCGGCCGTGCGGGTCGGCTGGATGGTGGGGCCCGAGCATGTGATTGACGCGATCAACCGCATTCGCGGGCCGTTCAATGTGAACCTGCCGGGGCAGGTGGCGGCGGCGGCGGCAACGCGCGACGTGGAATTCACCCAGCGGCTGCGCGAGCACAATGCCCAGTGGCGCGAGTGGCTCAGCGCCCAACTGGCCGGCAATGCCATGCGGGTGGTGCCGAGCCAGGCCAATTTCATCCTCGTGCTGTTCGAAACGCCGGCCGAAGCGGCCAGCGGTTTCGAGCGGCTGGCGGCGGCAGGCTATATCGTGCGCGAGGTCGGCGCCTCCTATGGCATCGAGAATGGCCTGCGCATTTCCATTGGTTCGGAGCAGGCGATGCGCGACGTGGCCGAAGTGCTAAAATCGGGAGCGGCGCAATGAGCGTGAAGTGCAAGAAACTCGCCCTGATCGGCATTGGCCTCATCGGTTCGTCCATCGCCTTGGCGGCGCGGCGGCACGGGCTGGTCGATCACATCGCCATTTCCACCCGCAAGCCCGACACCCTGGCGGAAGCCGAAGCGCTCGGTCTGGGCGACAGCTATACGCTCGACCCCGCCGAAGCGGTGCGCGACGCCGATCTCGTGATCCTCTGCACCCCTGTAGGTGCCTATAAGAGCGTGATGGAGGCGATTGCGCCTTCGCTGGCGCCTGGCGCTATTCTTTCCGATGTGGGCTCGGTCAAGGAACATGTGGTCAAGGTGCTCCAGCCCCTCTTGCCCGAAGGGGTGCAGCTGATCCCGGGGCACCCGATTGCCGGCACCGAGCATTCCGGCCCCTCGGCGGGGTTCCCCGAGCTCTTTGCCGGGCGCTGGTGCGTATTGACGCCGGGGCCCGAAGTGGACCCGGCCGCGGTGGAAAAACTCTCGGCATTCTGGCGCGCCATGGGCAGCCAGGTCGAGTGCATGGATGCGGCGCATCATGACATGGTGCTGGCGATCACCAGCCACGTGCCGCATCTCATCGCCTACAATATCGTGGGCACCGTTGCTGACCTCGAGGCCGATACCAAATCGGAAGTGATCAAGTTCTCGGCGTCCGGTTTCCGCGACTTCACCCGCATTGCCGCCTCCGATCCGGTGATGTGGCGCGACGTGTTCTTGACCAATCGCGATGGCGTCCTGGAAATGCTGGGGCGCTTTCTCGAGGATTTGGCTGTGTTGCAGCGGGCGGTGCGCACCGGGGATGGGCCGGCGCTCGAAGCCATGTTCACGCGCACCCGCGCCATCCGGCGCTCGATCATTTCGGCAGGGCAGGAAACGGCTGCGCCCGATTTCGGGCGGCCCCATGAGGCGCCGCCAGCGGCAGAGGGCGACGAGAAGGCCTGATCAGAAGAGGGGCGGCACGGCCCCGATCGGTATCAGGCCCGAGAACACGCCGCCGGCACGGAAACTGAGAATATTGGTGTGGCTGCCATCGGCCGCCGGGGTGCCGAGGACGAGGGTGCGGATGGGCTCCTGCAGATAGGGGCCGACCCGTTCGGCGACACCAGTGGAATTGATGCTGATCTGGCCTTCTAGCTGGCCCTGCGGATCGAGCTGGATTTCCCCTTCCGCGGTCAGGGTCGAGGCGCCGTCAGTGGCGCGGGCCGACACGATGCGCAAGGTTGCGTCCACCGCTTGCATGGTGCGCAAGAGCAGCGGATCGTTCCAGATCCGGACATCATCGGGCAGGCCCGTCAGCTCCAGCTGGATTTCGCTGTTGGTGTCGGTGAGGGTGAGGGCGGGGTAAACCAGGTTCTGCGTGCGGGCATAACCGGCGAGCGACGCCAGGTGGCGATCGGCATCGTGCTGCTCGGGAATGTCGAGCAAGTGCAGTTCGCTCAGCGTGGCGGTGGCGACCGGCGCTTCACCCATGAGGGGATTGGTCCAGACCAGGTCATGGGCGGAGACCGAAAGGCGCGAAATGCGCCAGTCATCGAGCCGCAGGCTCGCTTCGAGGCCAGACCAATCCAGCGCATTGCGCGAGCCGGTAAAGGCATCGCTGACGCTAAGGGGCCCCAACGCGGAGGCCAGGACATGGGTGGGGCGATAAACGAGGACACTGGCGCGAATGCCGGCGATATCGGCGCTCACATCCTCGATCGTGATGCGGGCGGGGCTGCAATCCACGTCGAACCGGAACGGGTAGCCGGTGACGTTGAGGTTTTCGCAAACGACGCGGGGGTTGGTGACCCCATCGGCCTGGGCGAGGGCGGCGACCTGGGTGCGCACCTGGCCGGCAATGATGTACCAGGCGACGCTCCAGATCAGGAGAACGGCGACCACGACCACCAGGAGAATTTTGATTCGTTTGCTCATAGGAGCCTTTCTAGCTCCGGTCCGGTAAAGGCCCAAGCGAAGTTCTCGGTTTTGCGCGAGGGGCGTTGACTGCGCCGCAAGGCGCGTGCAATCGGATGGGCATGGACAATGCTTCCCCGACCCAATGGGTTTTTGGCTATGGCTCGCTGATCTGGAACCCGGGCTTTCCGTTCGTGTCCAGCCAGGGTGGGCTGTTGGGCGGCGCGCATCGGGCGCTCTCGATCTATTCCTTTCACCATCGCGGCACGCCCGAGCAGCCCGGCCTGGTGTTCGGGCTGGCTAGGGGTGGTTCGTGCCGGGGCATGGTGTTTGAGGTAGCGCAGGCGGACTGGGCCGGTGTGCGCGCCTATTTGCATGAGCGCGAGCAGGTCACCAGCGTTTATCGCGACGTGTTCCGGCCGGTGCGGCTCGAGGATGGGCGCGTGGTGCAGGCGCTGGCATTTGTGGTGGATGAGCGGCATGCGCAATATGCCGGCAGGCTGCCACTGGAGCGGCAGCTCGAAATGGTACGGCGCAGTTCAGGAATATCCGGGCGCAATATCGATTACGTGCTCAATACTGCCCGGCATCTGGCGGAACTGGGGATCAAGGACCGGCAGGTGATGGCGCTGGCCGAATTGTTGGCGCGCGAGGACGCGCCGGAGCAGAGTTAAGCGGCCGACCGGGTCTGGAGCGGAGCGGCGCCTTCGAGGTCCCAAACCGTGCTGAGCCGTTCATTTGCGGCGCCCGAGCTGCGCACGCGGAAGGCGCGATCGGCACAATCGAGCGCGAGGCGGAACCGCGTGCGGCTCATGGGGTCATTGACGAGGTCTTCGCTGGAGCCAACCCAAAGGGCGTGACCGCCCTTGGCGACCAAAAACAGGTCGTCGTCGGCCACCGAAAAATGCTCGAGATTTTCGCTCAGCAGGTCGTAAACCCGGCCCGAGCGGCCTTGCCAGTAGGTGGCGCGGCCAAAGCCTGCACCCAGAACAGTGATTTCGGCGGACGGGGCCATGTGGACGATGTCCTTAGCTGCGACAAGAACAAAATTAGAACAAAACTTTAGTCAAGTCAATGCTCTCGCAACATCGGTTCTAGATATAGTCCTGTCACGCTGAAAGGCCCCATATCTGGGGTTCTCTCAGGATTTTTCCGGTTTGCGCGCATTGACGCGGCGGCGCAGTTCTGGATCGATCGGACGGGACAGTCCTTGATCGACCGCCGTGAGAATCAGTTCATCTGAATCGGTCTCGATGGCTATTTTGAGTCGCTCCATGAATTCAGCGGGCGGTAGTCCCGCTTCAATGGGCGGCAGAAAACGGGCCTGGGCAGTGCCGGGCCAGATCAGGAAGCTGTTGCGCGGCCAGAACAGGCCCGAATTGAGTGCCACGGGTACCACCGGAACCTTGAGCTCGTTGTAGAGCCGTACGACGCCCTGGCGATATTGCGCGGGATCGAGGGGAGCGCGGCGCGTGCCTTCGGGGAAGATGACGATGCGGCAGCCGCGGCCGACAGCGGCGTGAGCCTGTGCCATCATCAAGGGGATGGCTTCGGCACCGCGCTTGCGATCCACTTCGATGCAATCGAGCGAGCGGGCGGCCCAACCGAAGAAGGGGATACGCATCAGCTCCTTCTTGACGATATAAGCGGGCCGGCCGGTGTAGGGGAAAATGGCAAACACATCCCAGTCGCTCTGGTGCTTGGCGGCGATGATGCAGCCGCCGGCCGGAATGTGTTCGGCGCCCGTGACCTCGGTTCTGACCCCGACGATCCAGCGCAGCATGGCGAGATTGGAGCGGCACCAATATTTGGCGAGCGCCCAGCCAGCGGGTGTGCGCTTGAGCCCGTTGAACAGCGCGATGGTGCCGATGCTGATGGCGACGAGGACGGTTTGCCCAATAAACAGCAGGTAGAACAGCGCCGAACGAAGTGCCTGGATGATAACCATGCGAAAGGGGCCTCCATTGCCCCTAGTCCATCCCGGCCGCTGCGCTAGGCAGCGGCAGCGGGGATCAGGAGGTTTGGCTCAGATAGCGCCGCACTGTGTGGCGCGAAGTGACCGCGGTCAGCGCGGCAATAACGGGCACGACGAGCATGATGAAGATGATGCCGTCCCAGCCCAGGGCAAAGCGCCCGAACAGGACGCCGAACTGAGCGCTGGCCTGGTTGGACATCATATTGCCCGCCGCGGTGCCGATCAGCAGGAAAAACAGCACCGCGGCGACGGCACCCAAAAGGCCGCCCTGCAGGCCAATGGACAAGAAGCGCCCCTGGAATTCGCCGGCGATGAAACGGTTGGAGGCGCCAATATAATGGAGCACATCGACGATTTCGCGATTGGTTGCCATGGCGCCGCGGGTGGCAAAGATGATGGCGAGCACGGTGGCAACGCCGATCAGCGTCAGGATCATCAGGCCCGAAAAAACGATCGTGCCGGCCATGGTGTTGAGCTGCTGGCGCCAGGCAGCATGGGTATCAAGGCTCGCGCCCTTGATCGCCTGCAAGTCGCGGGCGAGCTTTTCGACATCGGCATCGACGGGGTCGGCCAGTTGCACGACAACGAGGCGCGGCACTTCGATGGCGGTCAGGTCAAGGCCGGCGCCGAGCCAAGGCTCGAGCAGCTTCTGGCTTTCCTCAAGCGTAAGGGCGCGGGCGCTGGATACGCCGGGCGTCGCCTGGGCGAGGGATACGGCGGTGCGCAGATTGCTTTCCATCACCTCGCCCTCAACCGGGCGGATCTGGATGGTGACTTCGCGGCCCACATCGGATGACCAGGCGATGGCCGATTTTTGCACCAGCACCACGCCACCAAGGGTGACGGCGGACAAAAAGCTCATGATGGTGATGAGGAGCAGCAGCGTGCGGCCGGCGACGCTGCGTTCGGGCACAATGGGGGCGGCACCGACACGAACGCGGCGGGGCAGGAAGGCCAGGACGCGCTCAATCATGGATCACCAACTCACCCTTGGAGAGCAGCATGCGGGGATAAGGGAACTGGTCGAGCAGGGGCAGTTCGTGGGTCGCCAGGATAATGGTGGTACCAAGGGTGCGGTTGAGCTCGGCAAACAGGTGCACCAGCCGGCTCGAGAGCTCGGGATCGACATTGCCGGTGGGCTCGTCGGCGAGGAGGACCTTGGGGCGGGCGATCACGGCGCGGGCAATGGCGGCGCGCTGCTTTTCACCACCCGAGAGGAGCGAGGGGGGCGCGTCCATGCGCTCGCCCAGGCCCACCCATTCCAGCAGTTCGGTGACATTGGGCCGGTATTCGCTTTCGGCCTGACCCAGGACGCGCAGGGGGAGCGCGACATTTTCATAGGTGGTGAGGTGGTCGAGCAGGCGGAACTCCTGAAAGACGATGCCGATATGGCGGCGCATCTGCAGCAGGCGATCCTGCGTCAAGTCTGACACGTCCTGATCGAACATGGTAACGCGGCCACGCGAGGGCTTGAGCGACAACAGCAGCAGGCGCAGCAACGAGGTCTTGCCCGCGCCCGAAGGGCCGGTCAGGAAATGGAACGAGCCCGGCTCGATGGAAAAGGTGAGGTCCTTGAGGATTTCCGGACCATTGCCGTAGCGCAGTCCAACATCGGAAAACTCGATCAAGTCGGCAGGCTCCCACCGTTCAAAAATGCTGTGGCTTTGGCGCGCGCGCCGAATCAGCTGTTAGCGCACCATAACAGGGCTAACCCGATGATGGCGCAGACGAGGAGGGTTTTGCCGGCAGGAAAGCGGCGCAAATGTGAAGGTAGGCGGGCCTGTGGAAGGTTTGAGGGTTCTTAACCCCCGTCTTCTAGGTTGGGGGCGGGCGTCCTGCCCGTAGAATCACGGCCGCATGATCATCACCTGTCCCCATTGCCAGACCAAATACCAGGTGACCTACGAGGCCATTGGCTCGACAGGCCGCAAGGTGCAGTGCGCCCAGTGCCAGCAGGCCTGGCGGCAGGTGCCGCTCCAGGGACCCTCCCCCGAGCCCGAACCGGTGGCGATCGACCCCCTGACCGAAGACGGGCTCGACGAGGCCATAGAAGCCGAAGAGCGCGAGGCGAGCCCCATGCCCGCTGGCGCCAAGCGGCGGAAGTGGCCGGGGTCGGAGCCGGCGGGCGCGGTGGATCCCGCCGTGATCCGGCAAAGGCAGCGCGATTTCACCCAGCGGCAAAGTGCGGTCAACGCGCAATTGCCACTGGCCAGGCTGCGCCGCGCGGTGCGGGTGCTGGGCGTGCTGACGCTGGCAGGGCTGGCGGTGTTTGCCGTTTGGGGGCGCGTCGAAATCGTCAAGCGCTATCCGTCGCTCGCCGGGGTTTATAGCGCCGCCGGGCTGCCGGTGAATGTGGTTGGTCTCGATTTTGGTGAGGTCAAAACCCTGCGCACCCTGCAAGGGGGCAAGGAAGTGTTGCTGGTTTCAGCCCAGATTGCCGGCACCAGCGATCGCGCGGTCCCGGTTCCGCCTTTGGTGGTTACCCTGCTGAATGGGGCGGGCGCGGGCATTTATGAGTGGAGCGTGGCGGCAAATGCGCCCATGCTCAAGGCTGGCGAGCAAACGCTGGTGGAAACCTTGTTAACCGTGCCGCCGGCAGAAGCGGAGCGCGTCCGGCTGAGCTTTGCCAGCGGCCGGGCCGATGGCGACGATGCGCGCCCGGGGGCGGCGGCCCCCGAGCCGGCCGCAGCCGCCGCGCCGGCACATGAAGTGGAGCAGCATTGATGGCCCGAATCCTGGTTGCTGAAGACGATCCTTCGGTGCGCGCTTTTGTGGTTAGTGCCCTCGAGATCAAGGGGCATGACGTGGTCGCGGCCGAAGACGGGGGTTTGGCGATCGAGACCATGGAAGAAGAAGGGGGGCGGTTCGACCTCCTTTTGTCCGACATCAAGATGCCGATCATGGACGGGATCGCGCTGGCGCTGCAGGTGGCCGCGCAATATCCGCAGGTCATTATCGTCTTGATGACCGGCTTTGCCGATCAGCGCGAACGGGCCCATGGGCTCGACGCGCTGATCTATGACGTGATTACCAAGCCGTTTTCGCTGGCCGATCTGTTGGCCAAGGTCGATGACGCGCTGGCGGGCAAGCCGGTGGAAGTGGTCAGCATCGCCCGCCGCGGGATCGTGGGCTAGCGGCAAGGCAGGCGGGCCCTTTCGCGCGCTGCATTCGTGGTTTAGACAGGCTCCATCCCGCCAGATGGAAGACCTCACGTGACCAGACCTGACACTTTGCCGCCCCAGCTGATCGCGGCTGCCATCCGTTCGGCTGAGGAGGTGGGCACCCCGGTCTGGCTCTATGAGGCCGAGATGATCCGGCAGCGGGTTGCCCAGTTGCGGGCATTCGACACCATCCGGTTTGCCCAGAAGGCCAACAGCAATACCCATATCCTGCGCCTGCTGCGCAGCGAGGGCGTGATGGTGGATGCCGTGTCGCTGGGCGAGATCGAGCGGGCGCTGCATGCAGGGTTTGAGCCGGGCACCCAAGCCGAGGAAATCGTCTTTACCGCCGATATCATCGATGCGGCCACCTTGGCGCGGGTGATCGAGCTGCGCATTCCGGTTAATTGCGGCTCGCCCGACATGATCGCGCAAGTGGGCGAGGCCAGCCCTGGGCACCCCATCTGGTTGCGCCTCAATCCGGGTTTCGGGCACGGCCATAGCCGCAAGACCAATACCGGCGGGCCGTCGAGCAAGCATGGCATCTGGCATGACGAGCTCGAAGCGTGCCTGCGGCTGGTCGACCAATATGAGCTCAAGCTTGTGGGCCTGCACATGCATATCGGCTCGGGGGTCGACTACCAGCATCTGCACCGGGTGTGCGACAGCATGGTCGATGCGGTGCGCCGCGCCAACCGACCGCTCCAGGCGATATCCGCGGGGGGTGGGCTGTCCGTGCCCTATCGTGCCGGTGAGCCCGAGATCGATATTGCCGAGTATTACGCGTCCTGGGACAAGGCGCGCGGGGAAGCCGAGGCCATCACCGGCAGCAAGCTGCGGCTGGAACTGGAGCCGGGGCGGTTCCTTGTCGCCAATGCCGGGGTGCTGGTTGCCGAAGTGCGGGCCGTGAAAAAGGTCGCCAACAACCATTTCGTTTTGATCGATGCGGGGTTCAGCGACCTGGCGCGGCCGGCAATGTATGGCAGCCACCACGACATCGTTTTTGTCAGGCGCGATGGCAGCCTGGTCACCGGGGAAGCGGGCGCCGCGGCGGTGGCTGGGCCGCTCTGCGAATCGGGCGACGTCTTCACCCAGTCCGATGGGGGCTATGTGGAGTTCCGCGACATGGCCCTGCCATCGGTGGGAGACTTTGCGATCATCCGGGATACGGGCGCTTATGGCGCGAGCATGTCGTCGAACTACAATACGCGTCCGCTTGCCCCGGAAATGCTGCTCGATGATGGGGCGCTGCGTCTCATCCGGCGCCGCCAGAGCGTGCAGGAGCTGCTGGCGCTCGAGGGCTAAAGGGTCCTCAGGCGCCGCTTTCGTAAACCGCTTCGATCCGGTCGGCGACGAGGTGTTGCAGGCGCCAGAGATGGGGGTCGTGGATGCCCATGTCCTCCAGGTGCCGGACGGTGGCAAAGAGATATTCGGCCATGGAGCCGCGGGTGCCGACGGCGCGCGCCAGCACATCGGCAATGGCCTCGTCCGAGAGCCCGTTCACATAGCGGCCGGAATGGCGATCGATGCAGAAGGTCAGCGCGGTGATGGTGCGCTCGCCGCTCTTGGCGCGCACCCAGCGGGGCGGAAACGCTGAGGGCAGCCAGGCCATTTCGCGCTCGAGCAACTTGATGAGATTGGCCTCAACCGCATCGGGGGGCAGGCGATACAGCACGCCATTGCATGAGCCGCCGCGATCGAGCGCCAGCATGAGGCCGGGATTTTCCGGGCTGCCGCGATGGCGATTGTTCCAGCCGAGGCAAAAGGACCGGTGCCAGCCGCGCACCAGGCCCTTGCGCATTTCCACGAAGTCGCAGGCCGGGCGCCAGATCAGCGAGCCATAGGCAAAGAACCAGATTTCGTCGGTGTCCTCGCGCTCGGCAAGGAGGCGCTCGAGGGTGGCGCGGTGGTCTTCCGGGGTGGCCTCCCACATGCCCTCGGGCGGGGGCGGCAGGATGTCGGTGACTTCAGGGGGCTGCAGATAGCCGACATGGCGCTCGGTGAGGCGCATCTGCCGGAGTTTTTGGGGCATTCCAGGTCCTTTCACCTGCCGGTTCCCCGGCTCGCCCACCAGGATGGGGCAAGACCGGGACAACGGCTCAGATGGTAAAAGACTGGTTCAGATTACCCGGCTATTCAACCCCGCCATCGCCATGGCCGCCATGCGCCTTCTTCTTGGCAAGGGCGCGCGGCTCGGCCGGCTGGCCGGTGAGGAGGGTTTTCCAGCGCGCCGCTTGCGTGACCACATTGCTTGGCGCGGTGCCGCCATAGCTGCTGCGGGCGGCAACCGAGGCCTCCACGGTCACGACCTTGTGGATGCGGCTATCGAGGCGCTCGTCCACCGATTTGAAGTCCTCGATGGTGAGGCCCTCGAGCCCGCAGCCCTTGGCTTCGGCCAGCGCAACAATCTGGCCGGTGATGTGGTGGGCATCGCGGAAGGGGATATTGGCCTGACGCACCAGCCAGTCGGCGACGTCGGTCGCGGTGGAAAAGCCGGCGCTGGCCGAAGCGTGCATGCGCTCGCGATTGGCGGTGAGATCGCCCACCATGCCGGTCATGGCGGCCAGCGAAAGGGAGAGGGCATCAAGGGCGTCGAAGGCGACTTCCTTGTCTTCCTGCATGTCCTTGGAATAGGCGAGCGGCAGGCCCTTCATGACGACGAGGAGGCTCGAGAGCGCGCCGATGATGCGCCCGACCTTGGCGCGCACCAGTTCGGCCGCGTCCGGGTTGCGCTTTTGCGGCATGATGGACGAGCCGGTGGTCCATTTGTCCGACAGCTTGATGAAGCCGAACTGGGCCGAGCTCCAGATCACCAGTTCCTCGGCAAAGCGGGACAGGTGCATGGCGCAGATGGCAGCGGCGGCGAGGGTTTCGAGGATGAAATCGCGATCGGACACGGCATCGAGCGAATTGGCGGTGGGGCGATCAAAGCCGAGCGCCTGCGCGGTCATGTCCCGGTCGATGGGATAGGGCGTGCCGGCCAGGGCGGCCGAGCCCAGCGGGTTTTCGTTGAGGCGCTTGCGGGCGTCTTCGAGCCGGCCGGCATCGCGCCCGAGCATTTCCACATAGGCGAGGAGATGGTGGCCAAAGGTCACCGGCTGGGCGTTTTGCAGATGGGTGAAGCCGGGCATGATGGTTTCGGCTTCGTCCTCGGCCTTGGTGACGAGGGCGAGCTGCAGGCCGCGGATCTGGACGAGGAGCGTATCAATGGTATCGCGCACGTAAAGGCGGAAATCGGTGGCGACCTGGTCATTGCGCGAGCGGGCGGTATGGAGGCGCCCGGCGGCATCGCCGATTTTTTCGCGCAAGCGCGATTCCACATTCATGTGGATGTCTTCAAGCGAACGCGAGAACGTGAAGGTGCCGTTCTCGATCTCGCCCAGCACCTCGGTTAAACCGGCCGTGATGCTGTCGGCATCGGCCTGCGTCAGAATGCCGGTTGCAGCAAGCATGCGGGCATGGGCTATCGAGCCGGCAATATCCTGGGGGAAAAGACGCTGATCGAAGCCGATCGAGGCGTTGATTTCTTCCATGATGGCGTCGGGGCCCGATGCAAACCGGCCGCCCCACATCTTGTTGCTCATTGCTGCTCTCCGGAGATCCCATGACTCAATCCAGCCCCGTCCGCCCCGAAGCTCGCCATCGGTTCCGGTTGCTGCTGGGACTTGGAGTTGGTGTGGTGGCGCTTTCTATAACGGCGTGGGCGTGGCTGGGCAATGCCGGGCAGGCACGCGAATGCCCGGTGCAAGCCGAGGCGGCCGAGGCGATCGACTTTGCCGCAGTGGGGGAACTCGCTGCGCTCAATGGCACGGGGGAAGGGCGGGGCTATTCGACGCTTGCCTTCCAGGACGATGCGGGCGCGCCGATGAGCATTACGAGCTTCAAGGGCAAGAAATTGCTAGTCAATTTCTGGGCCAGCTGGTGCGTGCCGTGCCGGGAAGAAATGCCGGCGCTCGATGCGCTGGCGAGCCAATATAATTCCGACGAGTTCGCGGTGCTGCCGATCAATCTCGATATCGGCGAGGATGGGGTCGGCAAGGCGCGCGCGTTTTTGGCCGAAGGCCAGTTCGCCAATCTGCCGCTGTTTGCCGATCCGAGCTTTGCCGCCTTCGAGCGGCTCAAGCGCGAAGCGGTGGCCGTCGGGTTGCCGGTGACGCTGGTGCTGGACGAAAACGGGTGCGAGTTGGGCGTGCTGCAGGGGCCGGCGGAATGGAATACGCCGGACGGGCGCGGGGTGGTGGAAGCGCTGCTCGGGCTTGGCGCCTGACGTTTCAGGCGCGCTTGTCGATCACGAGGCCCTGACCGGGTGGTGGCGCGGCCTGCACGGCTTGGGCGACCATGTTGATGAGGCTGGCTTCCATCTCATGGGATTTCTTGAGCACGGCCAGTTGCACGCTTTGCTGAGTGGCGGCGGCGCGGGTGGTGACCATCTGCATGGCAAGATCGGTGTTCATCGCGCGCTCCCGTTCGAAGGCGGGGATCATAGAGAGGCGCGGGTAAACAAAACGCTAGCGGCCCCCGAGCAGCGCCACCTGCGAGCGCTTGCCGATCGCGGCCAACACCATGCCGGTGGCAAAGCCACCAAGATGGGCCCACCACGAGACGGGCTCCAGCGAGCCCATCACCACATTGAAGATCTGGACGGCAATCCAGACACCCAGCATCCAGAAGGCCGGCACCGGCAGCGGGATGGGAATGACGATGCGCGCCAGCACATAAACCCGAGCATGGGGATAAAGCAGGCAATACGCCCCCATCACCCCGGCGACGGCGCCCGAAGCGCCGATCAGCGGCGTGGTGCTGTTGGGATCGAGCAGGAGGTGGAGGAGCGCCGCGCCGGCCGCGCAGCCGAGGTAAAACAACACGAAGCGGAAATGGCCCAGGGCATCTTCGATGTTGTCGCCGAACACCCAGAGAAACAGCATATTGGTGCCCAGATGCAGCCAGTCGGCATGCAGGAAGGCGTAGGTAAAGAGCGTCGCCCAATCGGGCAGCCAGGGGAGGGGCTGGGGATAGATGTCGCGTACCACCACCGGGATCATGCCCCATTGGATCGCGGCCTGAAGAAAGCCGATTGGCGGCAGGAGCGACTGGGCTGCAAAAACAAGGGCGGTGAACGCCATCAGGCCATAAGTGACCCAGGGAAAGGCAATGTGGCGGATCGGGTTGGTGTCATGCAGGGGCAGGAACATGCCGATCCGCCCCCGTTCAGCTGCCCCTGCGGGCGTCCCCGTAACCGCCCGGCACCCAGAGCACGTCCTTGGCGCCCTGGTTGTTGGCAACGCGCGCCAGCACAAAGAACAGATCCGACAGGCGATTGAGGTAGCGAACAGCTTCGGGATTGGTGTCGGGCTCGGCCGCGGCCAGTTCCACCACCAGCCGCTCGGCACGGCGCGTCACCGTACGTGCCACGTGAAAGGCCGCGGACAAGGGCGTACCGCCGGGGAGGACAAAGCTTTTGAGCGGGGCGAGATCGGCATTGTAGCTGTCGATCTGCTTTTCGATCCAAGTGGTCTGGGCGGCAGTGATGCGCAGGGAGGGGTGCTCGGCATCGGGCGCGTCTTGACCGGGGGTGGCGAGATCCGAGCCGACATCGAAGAGATCGTTCTGGATGCGGGCGAGCATGGTGTCGATCTTGGGCATGGAGCCGGTTTGCAGCCGCGCGAGGCCGATAAAGCTGTTGGCTTCATCGACCGTGCCATAAGCCTCAACCCGCAAATCATATTTAGGACGGCGCGGCCCGCGCACGAGGCCGGTGCTGCCGTCATCGCCGGTGCGGGTATAGATGGAATTCAGTTTGACCATGGTTCAGCCCCTCGATCCGCCAAAGAAGAACAATGCAGCCAGCAGCAGCAGCAATGCGACCGCCTGGCCAATCACCCGCAGGCGCATCAGGCGCTGGCTGGTATTGCCCGAGCCGCCCTTGAGCATGTTCCAAAAGCCCAGCAGGAGCACCCCGACCACAAACAGCATGACCAGGGCAGTGACAATATTGAGAAGGTTTTCCATGAGTTCCTGCCGGGGATGATGATCCCTAAATGGGCGAGCCGCTGACGGGATGCAAACGGCAGCGGCAAGCGGGGCCTGCATGCCACAAATCTTGCTGCAGGTGAACAGCCGGGGTGCTTTCCCGGCATCCAAGCTGGCTCATGCGCTTGAGCCTCAATTGAGCTGGCGCGGCGCAAAGCCGAGTTCGCGCCTGACATCGTCGGGGCTCCAGCCGGCCTGCCGCAGCGCCGCCAGGGATTGCGAGTTCCGCGATTTGCTGAGCTTGTTGCCCTCTCCGTCAAGGATCAGGCGGTGGAAATTGTAGATGGGCGAGGGCAGGCCGAGAAGGAACTGCAGGAGAACATGGATATCGGTCGAGGCTTCCATGTCGCGACCACGGGTCACATGGGTGATCCCCTGGGCCGCGTCATCGATGACGACGCTCAGGTGATAGCTGGTGGGGGTGCCCTTGCGCTGAAGCACCACATCGGCCCAGCGCTCGGGGCGGGCATAGCGGATCTGGGGGCGATCGGTGAGGAGGGGGCCGACAATGGTGAAGGTCAGGGGCCCTGTCATGGCGCGGGCGCGATCATTGCGCAGGCGGAACTGCACGGGATCGCCGCGCTCGAGCCGCTCGATTTGTTCGGCGGCGCTCAAGTGGCGGCAGGTGCCGGGGTAAAGCGGGGCGCCGTCGGGGTCGGTGCCAGTAGATTTGGCGGCGATTTCGGCGCGCGAGCAAAAGCAGGGATAAAGCAGGTCGAGGTCGCGCAGGCGCTCGCCGGCGGCGGCATAATGATCGAGGCGCTGCGACTGGTGCATGACCGGAGTGGGCCAATCCAGCCCCAGCCAATGCAGGTCGCGAAAGATGGCGTCGGTAAATTCGGGTTTACACCGCTCGAAGTCGATGTCTTCGATCCGTAAAAGAACTGTGCCGCGCAAGGCGGCGGCCGCAGCCCAGGTGTAAAGGGCGGAAAAGGCGTGCCCCAGATGCAAGAGCCCATTCGGGCTGGGGGCGAAACGCAACAGGGGACGATTGGGTGAGTTCGACACAGCGGCACACTACATGAACGACGCGCTGGCGTCACCGCGCCTCGATACGCAAGCGGCGGTGGACGCCCATCTAGACGCCCTGGTGCGGCTCGATCCGCGCCTGGCCCCGGTGCGCGAGCGCGCGGGGATCGTGCGGCCGCGGATCACCGAGGCGGGATTTGCCGGCATTGCGCGGGTGATCTGTGGCCAGCAATTGTCGGTGGCGAGTGCCAATGCGATCTGGAGCCGTTTTGCCCAACTGCCGGGGGCGCATGATCCCCGCGCTTATCTCGCCCTCAGTGAAGCGGAGGTGCGGGCCACCGGCTTTTCGGGCGGCAAATATCGCACTGTGCGGGTGATCGCCGAAGCGGTGGTGGCGGGGGCGCTCGATTTTTCCCATCTCGAAACATTGCCCGCCGAGGCGGCGGTGGATTATCTCACGGCACATAAGGGGATCGGCCCCTGGACGGCGCAGGTTTACCTGATGTTCTGCGCGGGCCATCCCGATGTGTTTCCTGCGGGGGACCTGGCGCTGCTCAAGGCGGTGCATTGGGGGCTCGAGCTTGAGGTGCGGCCCACCATCAAGCAGATGGAAGCCATTGCTTCAGGCTGGGCGCCGCATCGCTCGGCGGCGGCGCTGTTGTTCTGGCGGTATTTCGCGGCGATCCGCGACAAGGAAGGAATTGCGCTTTGAGTATTCTCACCGGCCCCAGTGTGCCCCCCAAGAGCGGGGCGGCACCCCGCCAACTGGCCGTGTTGCTGCACGGCTATGGCTCGGATGGGGCTGATCTGATCGGGCTTGCGCCGTTTTGGCAGGATGCCATGCCCGAGGCGATGTTTATTGCCCCCAATGCGCCCCAGCCCTGCCCGGGCTCGCCGGGTTACCAGTGGTTCCCCATCTACTTCGGGGGGCGAGAGGTGAGCTGGAGCGGGGCGACCGAGGCGCGCGAAACGCTGGTGCGCTATTTGCGCGAGCTATGGGAGGAGACGGGGATTGCGCCCGAGAACACGCTGCTGGCCGGCTTTAGCCAGGGGGCGATGGTGGCGCTGCATGCCGGGCTGTCCATTCCCGAGCGGCTGATGGGCATTGTCGCCATAGCCGGGGCCTTGGCGCCCCCACCGGGATTTGGCGAGGGCAAGCTGGGCACGCCGCCGGTGTGCCTCGTGCATGGGGATCGGGACGGGGTGGTGGAGCCGCGCTTCAGCGCCGAGGCCGCGCGGAAGCTTAAGGAAGCCGGGATCGAGGTACACTACCATGTCTCGCCGGGAGTAGCGCATGGGATTGCGCCCGATGGGGTGGCGTTTGTTGATCAATTCATCCGCAAGATCAATCAAAACAACGGGAACGCAGTTCTGCACGAGCAGCCTTCACAGGACTGATACAAAGGGCTTAGTATAAGGAGGATATGGACTCCTTCGATTCCCGTTTCGGGAGACTCAAGTGACGATCCACGTGTCGCCTGAGGCCTGTCCCGCCCTGGTTCTGAACGCCGACTTCCGGCCGCTCAGTTACTATCCCCTGTCGCTATGGTCCTGGCAGGACGCCATCAAGGCGGTGTGCCTGGAGCGCGTCAATATCGTGTCGCACTACGACATGGTGGTGCATTCACCGAGCTTCGAGATGCGGCTGCCCAGCGTCGTGTCGCTCAAGGATTATGTGAAGCCGGCGCGCCATCCCGCCTTTACGCGCTTCAACGTGTTTTTGCGTGATCACTTCCAGTGCCAATATTGCGGCTGCAAGGATGATCTGACCTTCGACCATGTGATCCCGCGCTCCAAGGGCGGCCAGACCACCTGGGAAAACGTGGTGGCGGCCTGCGCGCCCTGCAATTTGCGCAAGGCCAATCGGATGCCTTCGGAAATCAAGATGTTCCCGCGCCAGTCGCCTTATCCGCCCACGGTCTATGACCTGCACAATAATGGCCGGGCGTTCCCGCCCAACCATTTGCACCAGAGCTGGCTCGACTATCTCTACTGGGATATCGAGCTCGAGCCCTAGGCGAGGCGCGGATTGTTGCGCCGCTGGGCGACAATCGAGACCAGCAGCAGCGCGACAATAGCCAGGCTGACCAAGGCATTCATGCCCGCCAGTGACAGGCCAAGGAAGCGGAACTGCACGACGTCGCAGCCCACGACATGGGCGGCGTTGAGATCGCTCAGCGCATCAAAGCTCACGCCAGCGCCCACGCCCGTGCAGGCGGTGGGGCCGGGCCAGAAACCCCATTCCACCCCGGCATGGTAGATGCCCATATAGGCGCCCCAGGCGAAGATGGCGGTGGCCACGGCCATGGCGAGGTACCAGAGCGCCAGCGGCATGCGGTTCCAGAACAGCAGCACCAGGAACAGGATAGGCAGGCTGAAATAATAGGCGAGGCGCTGCTCAAGGCAGAGATCGCATGGCACGAGACCGCCGATCAGCTCGGACGCCCAGGCGAGCGTAATCGCCAGCAGGCCGAGCGCAAAAGCAAGGGCTGCACTGATCTTGTCGAGCGGTGAGCGAAGCGAGGCAGCCATGGGCGAGTTCCGGAGTGACGCTTGTGGGTGCGGGTGGGATAGCCGCACAAGCCGGTAAAAACCAGAGCGGAACGGCGATTTGATGCTAATCGCCGGGCAGGCTGATCCCAAGGGCCTGGCGCAGGGCGATGGCATTGGCGGGGGCGTGCAGCTTGTCCTCATGCACAAAGAGGGCAAAAACATCGTGCCCCGCGGCGTCCCAACCGCGGATCTGGCTGGCCCAATCGGCGATGTCGTCGGGAGTGTAGCCGGCAGCATCGGGGCGGGCAGGGCCCTGCAGGCGGCAATAAGCGAAATCGGCGGTGAGGGTTCGCGCGGGTTGCTGGACGGTGTCGCTGATCACCAGGGCGGTGTTGTGTGCGGCGAGCAGATCGCGGGCGGCAGGGTCATCCCAGCTGGGGTGGCGCGCTTCGATGGCGTGGCGGATTGGGCCGACACCGGTGGCATCAAGAAAAGGCGGGGTTTTGAGGCGCTCATCGGCTTGCGCGGCGAGGGCAAGATAGTCGTCCGCCGTGCGGGGCAGGAGAGCGAGGAAGTCTTCCAGCACGCCGAGGTCCAGCGCCAGGTTGGGGGGCAGCTGCCAGACAAAGGGGCCGAGTTTGGGGCCGAGTGCCAGGGGACCCGAGGCCAAGAAGTTGGCGAGTTCAGGCCGGCAGTTCTTGAGGCGGCGGATATGGGTGACGAGTTGGGGGCCCTTGACCGCAAACACGAACCCATCGCGGGTTTCGCCGGCCCATTTGGCAAAGCTCGCGGCCTTCTGGTTGGCCCGGAAGGTCGCATTGATTTCGATGGTGCTGAGCCGGGAGCTGCTATAGGCGAGCTCCCGCTTCTGCACCAAACCATCAGGATAGAACGTGCCGCGCCAAGGCTCGAACACCCAGCCTGCCGTTCCGGTCCTGATGGTCATGGTTGGGACATTGCCGCTGGACTAGAACTTGTAGTTCATGCCGGCGCGCACCACGCTGAAGCGCTGCGTGGAGTCGACCGACCCGCCGGGCAGGCCGGAATAGGTCTGGGTGCCCAGGTCCACATAGAGATATTCGGCCTTGAGGGTCAGGTTGTCGGTGGCGGCAGCTTCGAGGCCCGCGCCCACGGTCCAGCCCAGATGGGTGGTGGACTGCGAGGTCACGACATTGGCCGCGTCCGTGGTGCTCATCGAGCCCTTGCCGACGGCGACACCGGCGGTGACATAGGGCATCACGCGATCCAGCGCCATGCCAGCGCGGCCACGCAACGTGCCATAGGCATCGATGCCCGATTCGAAAGTGGTGCCTGGGCCGATATCTTCTTCATAGCCGATCGAGGACCACTGGCCGTCCGCTTCCACACCGACGATGAAGCCGCTGCCCATATCCATGTTGTAGCCGACCTGGGCGCCGAGCGACCAGCCATCGGTATTGGTGTCGATCTCGGGGCCGCCGCCGGATGCTTCCTGCGTGGTTTCGCCAAAGCCGTAGCCGCCGTTCACGCCGGCATAAAAGCCGGACCAATTGAAGGCGGAGGATGACGAATAGAACGGCGTCGCGGCCGCGCCACTGTTCCAGGACAGGTCGGCAGCGTTGGCCGTACCCGTCAGCAGAAGCGCTCCGCCCAAGATGATCGCTGCATGCTTCATGATAAACCTCGTATAAAGATGTCCCTGCAAATTGCGCAGAGAGTCTTAATAGCGCGGTAAGCCGTTTGGTTAACGGCGCCATGTTGTGCGGTTTGCTGGTCACAAAAATCTGAGAGCCTCGTTCGGGAACTTTTCTCCTTTGACGCTAGCGATTGATTGGAGGGCAAAGCCTGGCAAACGGCGATACGGCCAGCACGGTCAGCGAATTGGGGCCGGGTTCTGCTGCTCCGTTCAGGCCGGCGAATTCCTTAGGGCCGCGTGGGCGGCGATCGTGGAGGACCGCGATAAGGCAACTCGCTGGACTGCCGATCAGGCGTCTGGACTTGGTGCGCTGCTGACTCACAAGTCTAAGCATCCTTAAATACTGTTTAACCAAACTGGTCCATGGTCTGTTAACCATAAGTTGGGTCGGTTCGAGGGTCATGAAAGCAAAATATTACGCGGCGTTGTTGTCGGGCGTTCTCTTTACCAGTGTCGTGAGCGCGCAAGAAGCACCGAGCAAGGCCTTCGGACTGACACTGGGGTCGAGCTTTTTCCAGTTGCCTGGAATCGACACCGGCACAGGGACGAATGGATCGGGGAGTTTTTCCCCGCAGGTGAGTGGCAGCGGCGTGGGCGCCAATCTAGGCCTCAGTGGCGGGCTGAGCTTGGGCGCTTTCGGCAGTTACGATGCAGGCGTCGGGCTGTCTGGCTTTACCACGGTTGGGGGCTCCAGCCGCACGGTGGTCGATCGCTTCACGGGGCCAGGCACCGTTACGATTGGTGGTTATACTACGCCTGGAGATGCCGGCATCGCGCTAGCCACCGACAGCGCTCCGGGGAACTCTTCGGCGAGCGCCACGGTCATCCATGCCAATCCACAGGGCGGCGGCGAAGTGCTGAGTGTGAACGCGCCCTTCAATGCTGCGGGGGCGGTCAATGACTACGGCGTCAGCATTGCCCGCGACAACAACAGCTTCGCGCTAGGGGGCGTGGCAACGCAGCAGGGGGAAATCAACGGTGCTGCGGCTTATGGCGCGGTGGCAGCGACAGATGGCGGGGTATTTTTTGGTGCAGGTGACCTTACGGGCCTTGCTATCAGCACCAGCGTTGATCGCAAGCTGACCTATTCGGGGGTTGATCTTACCCTGGCTCTGTCGACGGTGACCGGCGCGGCCTCCATGCAGGGTTATGTGGGGCCGAGCTATCGGCTGCTGCGGCAATCAATCCACACCACGACCCGGGTCGATATTCCTGAAGCGAGCCCGAGCGCGACGACCTTCCCCGAATATTCGATGCTGCGCAACGAGCGGCTGACCTCCCGTTACTGGGGTGGTGTTATCGGTGTTAATCTCAACCAGCCCATTTCGGACGAAGTGACCTTCTCACTGGGGCTGGAGGGCGGCGCCTATCATGTCGAGGATCGCTACGAGGGGCGGGAAGGCTATTCTATCGCTGGTGGTTCGGCCGCAGTCGTGCCCTTGACCACAGTAAACAATGCAAACCGTATCGATCTGGAGGCGGACGGCATGGCCTGGTCGGCGAAAGTCGCCCCCGCTGTTACCGTTGCTCTCGCGCCAAATCGGCAGATAACCTTTGGCGGCACGATCGATTATCTGTCCCGGGTCGCCACCGTGTCGCGCGATGGTTCGGTTAGTTCGGCTACCAATTCCTATGCTGGTTCGGACGACGGGGCGTTGACCTATGATGGCGCCGCCCAGACGGGCAATCGCTTGAGCTTTGGCTCGATGTGGAGCTTTACGCCCACCGTGTCTTTCACCGGCCAGTTCTAGAGCGGACCGGGAGCGCAGAAACACGGCGGCTGTTCCGCCGTGTCATTGTTGTCATCAATAGGACAGCTGGCTGACAGACGAGACATTGCCCAGGCCAGCTTGGCTGGTGGAGGAGTAGTTCGCGCCATTGCCGAGTGCGATCTGGCTGGTCGATGAGAGATTGAAGGCGCCGTCCTGGCTCGTGCCCGATTGGTTCAAGCCACCAAAGGCCGCCAGCTGGCTGGTCTGGGAACGGTTGAAAACGCCAAGCTGGGTTGTTCCAGCGTCGTTGAGGCCGCCTATGGCGGTCTGGCTGGTGCGAGCATTGTTGAACGAGCCAGTCTGGCGGGTGCCGGCCAGATTGACGCCCGCGATCGCCAATTGACTGGCGCTGGCATTGTTGCGCGCACCGCTCTGGATCGTGCCGGTGACGTTGTCGCCGGAGTCTGCTTCCTGGACAACATTGTTTCGGTTGGCGAGGCCGGACTGTGACTGCAAAGCAATATTTCCGGCCTGAGCCGCGCCAGCGCCCATTGCAAGCAGAGCGGCGGCAATAAGAAGACTACGCATGTTTCTGTTCCTCGAGTTACTCAACAAGTGCTGGGATTCACCCACTCCGTGACAAAGGTCGCCGGTGCTAAACAGCTACTCAGAAGCAAAAATAAAAGGAAGTATTAACCAGGGCTCGGCGCAATAAACCGATTTTTAACCTTACCAGGCAAGCAGTTGAAGATGATTTGCTTTAATGGAGGGTTGCTGGCGGCGGTCCCGTGTTCGAGGGCCGGCTTGCGGCCGCCCTGTGCCACTAGGCTGACTGCGGCAGGTGCCTGGTCTTGCTTACCAGCAGGCGTGGGGAGACAGCCAGGTCACCGGCATTGCCGGGAGCAACTGTGGAACGCCAAAGCTGAAGGAAACTGGTGCCCCCCGCCGGACTCGAACCGGCACGCCTCGCGGCGGAGGATTTTGAGTCCTCTGCGTCTACCATTCCGCCAGAGGGGCACGGGCTGTGTCTAGCGCAAGGCGCTTTGCGCCGCAACTGGGTGCGATAGGGTGCGTGCGCAGGTTTTTAGCGCGGACACGATCAGTTTCCCACCGCGCGGTAATGCTGTTCGAGCCAGTGAACGGCGAAGGCAAGGATCTCGGGCGCGGCAACGAGGACGCAATCGGCATTGCCGACCCGGCCCGTTTGCCCGGCGCCAGTGGCGAGATAATCGCGCACCACCGTGGCGAAATAATCTTCGGGGAGCCCAGGCGGGGCGTTGGCAGTGTCGAACTCCTCGCACCAGCGCCAGCGAGTGGCGCCATCTAGAAGCAGCGGGACCTCGAAGCGCTTAACCGGCTTGTCGGGGAAGCGGGCCAGGTGCTCGGCATGGTGGAGGAGGGTCATGGTGTCGAGCGGGGCGCCCAGCATCAGCGTTTTGCCGCCCGCCTGGACCAGTTTGCCGAGGGGCGATTGCGGGCCATAACCATAATCGAGGGCATGATCGGCGGTGAACCACTCGGCCTGCGCGCCCAGGGCGGCGCAGGAGGCGGCGGGATTGCCGCTACGCCGGGCGCCGGGGGTGGTGCGCAGCAATTCAGGAAAGGCGCCGTTGTCGCGGATCGAGCGCGAGCGCTCTGGATCGAATGGCGGCACATGGGGGCGGAGCGCGGGATCGGCAAAGGCGTCTTCCTCGGCTTGCCAGTCGCAATAACCCAGGAGCGTGCCCTCGGGGCCGAGCACATCAGTGAAGGCGTCGATCAGCGCGTCGGGGCCGCCCAGAATAGGGCCGACCTGGCGCAGCGCCGCGTGCACCAGCACGGCATCGCCGCGCTCGAGGCCCAGGTCCTGCAACTGCCCAGCGAGGACTGGTCGGGTCCAGGGCGAGGGCATTCAGCTATCCCCTGGCGTAAGCGATCTTGCGCGGCTGCTCGGCCTCAACGGCGATGGCACGCTGATCGTAGACCGTGCGGGCATCGATGATGGCGCCATGATGCTCGGCCGACCAGTCCCACAGCGCCTGGATGGGGTTGGTCAGCGTCTTGCCCAGTTCGGTCAGGCCATATTCAACCCGGGGTGGCACTTCAGGATAGATGGTGCGGGTGACCAGGCCATCGCGCTCGAGATTGCGCAGGGTGAGGGTCAGCATGCGCTGCGACACGCCATTGATCGAGCGCTTGAGCTCGTTGAAGCGGATGGTGTCGTGGCGGGCGAGAATGCCCACCACCATCACGCTCCATTTGTCGCCGATGCGGTTGAGCACATCGGACATGGCGGTGCAGTTGGAGCGATTGGCGGTGTCCTGGAGCGACATGGGCGACCTGCGAGGTTGGTTGGCCCTCAATATAGAGATGGTTCCTTTCTGTGCCTAGGGTGCAGTTTGGGCCGGCGGGTGCTCGGCGGCAAACAGACCATAGTAAAACCGCAGATCGTCGCTGCCATAGCCCAGGGCCTCGAGCATTTCGGCCATGAAACTGACCGGAGCAGTGCCGGGGGCGGTGATGATGGCGCCGGCGCGGACGGCCCGGGGCTGGTCCCGGTAGAAACGGGCGCCGCCATAACCGGTGGGGGCGAGGTTGTCGGTGCTGTTGCTGGTATGAGGGATGGTGTCGAGCAGGCCGGCGCGGGCAAGGGGCAGGGTGCCGTCGCAGATGCCGCCGACCACCTTGCCGGCTGCCGCCGTCGCTTGCAGCAGGCGGGTAAGGTCGGGTGCTCCGGGTTGCGACCAGGCGGCGCCACCGCAGATGACGAGGGCATCAATGCCGGCGGGATCGATATTGTCGATAGGCAGGTCAGGCGTGACCTGCATGCCGCCGGCGGAGGCCAGCGGGATCCCGCCGGGGGAGGCGTAGCGGGTGGTGATGCCGAGATGGCCGGCACTGGCCGCGTTCAACAGGGCTGTTTCCCAATCGGCAAAGCCAGGGGTGAGGACGGTAACAATGGTGGTCATGGGCGTTCTCCAGGTGGAAATTGCGGTTGTGCCGCGACCCCTCGTCAAGGGATGTCAGGAGGTTGGGGGTTCAAAAGCCCGTGGGGGGGAGGGCCCGTGCATTGAGCTTGGGCACGGTGGCTGTTAAGAACGCGCGCCCCTTATCAGTCCCGGAGCTCGCTCTCGTGCCGTCAGCTCGATCCTTGCGCTCAGCGATCATTGCCATTGTCCTTAACTGCCTGTGGGCGGGTGCTGCAGTGGTCCAGGCCAATCCCATGCTGCTCGTGGATATGGACAATCTTGCGGTGCTGTATGAGGAAGATGCCGGCCAGCCCTGGCACCCAGCGTCGCTTACCAAGCTGATGACCGCTTATGTGGCTTTCGAGGAAATCCAGAAGGGCACCGTGACGCTGCAAACGCCGGTGGTGCTGTCGCGCAATGCCATCAACCAGGCGCCCAGCAAGTCGGGGCTGCCGGTGGATAGCGCGCTGAGCCTGCAGGACGCGCTTTATATCATGATCGTCAAGTCGGCCAATGACATCGCCATGGGGATCGCCGAAACCGTGGGGGGCAGCGAAGCCCAGTTTGTCGCCAAGATGAACGAGACGGCGGCGCGGATGGGGCTGTCGGCAACCCGCTTTGTCAATCCGCATGGGCTGCATGACCCGGCCCAGCAAACTTCGGCGCGGGATTTGGCGGTGCTGTCGCTGTATTTGCGGCAGAACTTCCCGCAATATGCCGAGATGTTCGGCACCGAATTTGTGCAGCTGGGCAAGGCCAAGCTCGAAAGCAATAATGCCCTGCTGACCAAGTTTGCCGGCACTACCGGCATGAAGACTGGCTATGTTTGTGCTTCGGGGCTCAACATGGTGGTGACCGTCGAGCGCGACGGGCGGCGGCTCCTGGCGGTGGTGCTGGGCGGCTCATCGGCGCGCGATCGCAATGAGCGGGCGGCCGAATTGGTGTTGCGCGGCCTGTCGGGCGCGGCCCGGCCGGCCGGGCAGTCGCTGCTGGCGCTGGCCAACAATCCAAGCGCCGCGCCCGTCGATATGCGCGCGCGCATCTGCGGCCAGCAAGCACCGGAATATGTGAAGGCGCAGGAAGCGGCCTTCCCCATGGGCCTCAAGGGACAGCCGAGCTATCTCAATGATGCGATACCGGCGCAGTCCTATGTGGCGACCAATCTGGGGCGGGTGCGCGTGGGGATCGAATTGCCGCGTCCGCGTCCCGATCACGCGCCGGCCTTCCCAATCGCCAGCGATGTCGTAGGGATCGAGGCGGAGCTGCGGCCTGGTATGGCGGCAACTGCCACCGGGCCGGTACCCATGCCACGGCCGCGCCCGAACCTTTAGCGGCGCACCAAGTCGAAGCGCAGGTGATCGCCGGCGTCGGTCACCGTGCAGTCATGGCCGTTCTGGCGGCAGTAAAGCGGGATGTCGATGCGCGCCATGGGGTCGGTGGCCAGTACGACGAGCCGGGTGCCGGCTGGCAGTTGGGCCAGCCGTTTTTCGGTTTGCAGCACCGGCAGGGGGCATTTGAGCCCCCGCGCGTCAATCAGTGTCGGCTCAGTCGGCAAGAATAAGCACCCAGTAGATGCCGTAATTGGAGGTCGGATTGAAGGCGACCGCGACGCCGGCCTTGCCCGCATTGGCACGCAGGCCAGCCGCATCGGCGGGGTTGTTGCGCCAGCCCGAGAAGGTTTCGGCGAAGGTGGCGTAACCGGCGCTGAGCTTGAGCGCCTTGACACCATTGGGCGTCTTGGGCGGGGTGCCGGTGGATGCATACTGGTTGACGAGCGCCTGGGCAGTGCCGCTCAGGCCAGTATCGAGCGCCAGGGCCGGCAGGCCGTTGGTGGCGCGATAGGCATTGATGATGCCGATGGCCTGGGCCCGGTCGAGGCTGGCGCCTGGCTGGTCCATGCGGGCGGACAGGCCGGGCGACAGGGTCCCGGCGGAGCCGGCAGTGTTGCCAAAGGGGCTGCAGGCGGACAGCAGGACCGCGCCAAGAAGACCAAGGGTGGGGAGCAAAATGGCGGTGCGGCGGCGAATGGCGCTCATGGATTTTCCTTCGGCAAAGGCACGGATGAAGGGCGGAATGCTCCCCTATACACCGTTGAACCGGCGGGTGGGGGGCCTTTATGTGGCGCTTGAGGTCACCTTTCAGCCAGCGCGTTGACGGTTTGCTTACCCTTTGCATGCCTCTCCCGAGGCGTTGCGACCAGGCGGGGGAGGGCCGGTCAGTAAAATTGACATCAATTGCTTTTCGGGTCGGCAAGGACGCCAAGTAAAGTCGGGGCAAAGGCAAGAAACCGCCCCCTCGTCCCTCCGTTGATCGGAACTAATCATTTCGGCTTAGGAGATGTCTATGTTCCTTCGATCCAGCATTTCTGTTCTTGCCTTGACGGCTGCCTTGGCAGCATCCCCCGCTTCTGCCCAGCTGCTTGATGCCGATATTGGCAGTGGCGGTGTCGACATCTCGGTGGGGGGCGATGATGGCCTCAATGTCGGGGTGGGCGGCGGCGATGGCGGGCTGGATGCCGGCGTGGGGCTTGGCGGCGATGATGGCATCAATGCCGATGTGGGCCTTGGTGGCGATACGGCGGTCGATGCCGACGTCGATGTTGGTGGTGATGATGGTCTGGGCGTCGATGCCGAGATAGGCGGGGACGCGGCCGTGGATGTCGGCGTCGAGGCCGGCGACAGCGAAGTGGTGTCCGGCACGGTGCTGGGCGGCGACGGCAGCCCCCGCGCCAATGTGCTCGACACCGATGTCAACGTGATCCAGGGCGCTCCGGTCAGCGCCGATGTCAATCTCGGCTCGGGTTCCCGCTCCGGCGCGGCAGTAGATGCCGATGTGCAGATCGGAGCCCAGCAAACAGCGACAATCGATCCCACGCAAACAGTAACCGGTGGCACCAGGCTGCTGGCGCTGGGCAGCCCAACGGCGCGGACCGAGGCGCTGATCGAGCTGATCGCCGATCCAGGATCGGCCGAGATCGACCTTGATGCCAGCATTGATGATCGCCGCATCGCCCTGGTCCGGGTGGACGAGGTGCTGTCCGAGGCGGCGCTGGCGGAGATCGAGATCGCCATCGGCGACAATCCCGAGGGTCGGGCGGATTTGCTCGCGGTTCTTGAAGACAGCGCGGTGCTGAGCTCGGTGCTGGAACGCGAAGGCGTGGCGCTGGAGGATGTGCTCGCGATCGAGGTCGGGGCCGATGGCTTGACCGAAGTGTTGGTGCGCGGGGCCCCCGAGGCCCTGGTGGCGGAAGTGGACGCGGCTGGCATCGATGTGGTCGATGCCGAGCTGGGCGCCGGCTCGGGTGAGCTCGCCGCCGACGTCGCCATCCTGCCCCGTGACGGCCAGGCTGGCGGGGAGGGCGCCGCAAGCGGAGACCTTGCCGATCTCGACATCGCCGCCCTCACTGAAGAGGAATTGGCGGCGCTGGACTTGTCGCTGCTTCCCGATGAGCAGCAGCGTGTGGATGCCGTGCTGCGCATTTTGGGCACGGAGGGCGATGCGAGCGGAGCCGGCGGCGGCGAGATCACCATCCTCGATCTTGATGCCTTGCTGGGTGAGGCCGCACAGGCCGACGTGCTGGCAACGCTCGGCGGCAGTGATGACGATGAGACCCTCGCCGTGGTTGAGGCCAATCTTGCCCTCACGCAGGCGCTGGCCGATGCCGGGATTGCGCCCGAAGCCGTGGTCGCGGTTCGCGCTGGCCGCGCCGGGCAGGTGCGGCTCCTGGTTGATACGCAGGCCCAGCTTGCCGACAGCGGTGATGGCGCCGCGGGAGGCATCACGGGGGCTGGCGAGTCGGCTCCTGTGGACCAGACAGGCAGCGATGGCGCTGGTGATGGAGCAGATGGCAATGGCGATGATGCCAGCGGCGATGCAGGTGGTCCGGACACGGATAACGGCAGTGCGGCGCCCGATGATGCTGCCGGTGGCGCCAATAATGGCGCGACGGGCGGCGGAGCCTCCGGCGCTGTGGACACGGCTGGCTCCGACGGCAGCAGTGATGGTGCGACGGGCGCCCAAGACCAGGCCGGTGCGCTGCCGGGCGGCGCTCCGTTGGCCGCAACAGCCTCCGCTCAGGTGCTGACGGCTGAAGTCGAAGCCTTTGCCCTTCCGCTTCGCACCGTCGGGTGTTCCGGGGCTGCCGAAGCGGTCGCCGCAGGCGATGCGGCCGAGCCTGCCGATGTTCTTGCCGCCGGTTCGGGCGATGCCTCGCTGGTGCTGCTGGAAGGCTGCGGCTCCGCCGGTCTGCCGATCCCGGCAGCCGAGGAGTTGCGCAACGCGGTTGCCGCCAATGAGGCCCTCGGGGCAGCCCTGGCGCAGTCCGGGGTCGGGCCGGTCGATGTGGTGACCGTGACCCAGGGAGATGCGGGCCTGACCCTTTTCGTGGTCGACCCCAACTAAGCTCGCGGGCACAACCGGGCGAAAGCGGCCTCGCTCCTTTTTGGAGCGGGGCCTGCTGTTTGCTGGGTCTCGCAGGCTGGTGGCCTGCAACCACGCTGGCGCTTTGTCGTTGCCCCTCCCAAGGCAAGGGAACAAAGCAGATGGCAACAGTCCAAAACCGCAGTGCCGAGCAGGATCATGGTCGTGAGGCGGATGCGCCAACGGAGGTACCGGCAAAGGGCTGGAAGGACATCCTGTGGCGCACCTATGCCGAGATCAATGATGATCGGGTGACCCTGATCGCGGCGGCGGTGACCTATTACCTGCTGCTGGCGATTTTCCCCACCCTCACGGCCTTTGTGTCCCTTTATGGCCTGTTCACCGACCCGGCCACGGTGACCGAGCATGTCAGGGCACTGTCCGCGGTGGTGCCCGAAGGGGGCATGGCCATCATCGATGAACAACTCAAGCGCCTGACCTCGAGCCAGGAATCGACGCTGAGCTTTGCCCTTATCATCTCGATCGCCATTGCGCTTTGGAGCGCCAGTTCGGGGGTCAAGACGCTGTTTGAGGCAATGAACATCGCCTATGACGAGCGCGAAAAGCGCAATTTCTTTGTTCTGAACGCCACCGCCCTCGTGTTTACCCTGGCCGGTGTCGTTGGCGCGGTGGTGATGATTGGCGTGGCCGTGGTGGTGCCAGCGGTGCTGAATTTCCTCGGGCTGGGGAGTGGGCTGGAATGGGTGCTCAAGATCGGCTCCTACCTGCTGCTCGCCGTGGTCTTGCTGTTGGGTATTGCCGTTCTGTATCGCTTCGGCCCGAGCCGGCAGCAGCCGAAATGGCGCTGGGTTACCCCGGGCGCTCTCCTTGCCGTGGTCGGGATCATCGTCGTGTCGCTGCTGTTCTCCTGGTATGCGGCGAACTTCGCCAATTTCGACAAGACCTACGGCTCGCTGGGCGGGCTCATTGCCCTGCTGACCTGGATGTGGATCTCGGTCACCATGCTGATCGTGGGTGCCGA
Organism: Devosia sp. Z6_126; assembly: GCF_058133495.1. Classification (NCBI taxonomy): domain Bacteria; kingdom Pseudomonadati; phylum Pseudomonadota; class Alphaproteobacteria; order Hyphomicrobiales; family Devosiaceae; genus Devosia; species Devosia sp. Z6_126. The sequence goes on from NZ_JBYUNO010000001.1 coordinate 1,282,597, forward strand.
GCTTAATGCGGAGGCCGAGCGGCAGACGCGGCGCGATTCCACCGTGGGCAGCAGCGATCCGCTCGGTCGCCGTAATGCCACGGCAGCCGACACGGTAGGCAAGTCCCGCGAGGAAGGCGGGGAACCCACCGACGATATTTCAGGCAAAAGCCCGGAATGGCAGGCCGGTTACCGGGCCGCTGCTGCGCAGCTGCGCCCACGGCGGCAGCATTCCCTGGGCGCCCTGGCCCTGGCAGTGCCGGCTTCCCTGGCGCTGGGCGCAATGCGGCGGCGGGACAAGCGCTCCTAGCGGGGCGTTATCCCGGCAGCCTATAGGCCGAGGACCCGCAGCCGCTTTGGCGCCAGTAATTGGTGACCGGCTGAAACGCGCCAGTGGCGAGGAACTGCAGCTGAGCGGTATAGGCCATGGCCATGCACTCGCCGGGCCCGGCGACCACATGCACCATTTCATGCAGGATAGTGGTTTGGCGCAGGGCATCGGTGCCGGAGTCAAAGAACTGCGGGCAGAGATTGATGGTTATAGTGTCGGCGGCCGGGTTCGGGATCACATAGGCGGCAAAGCGGGTGCAGGCTTTGTCGCCTTCGCCCTGCGCCTGAAAGGCCACCTGCACCTCCCCCGATCCGCTGGACGGGACAAAGCGCAACTGCCGCAAGGCTTGCCCGTAAGCCGTGGTCGGCACGCCCATGCTGGATGATCCAAGTGCGCCTTGCGCCTTGGCGAAGGTCTGCACGGCGTCGGCAAGGGCCCGGTCCAGCAAGCCCCAACTTTGAGCGCCCGCGGGAACGACGCTCGTCACCAGCGCGGATGCAAGCGCGATTGCAGGCAGAAAACGCATCAACTCAGTCCCTTAGCTGCGCCCTTGCTATACTTGCGGGCGCGGTGGCGCCACAAGATCACGCGCGTCGCGGGGGAGAGATGGGGGAGGTTTCAGGCCGATTTACGTTCCGCAAGTGGATCGGCTACAGAATCGACTTCTGCGGAGGTCGCGTGAGTTGCGGCGATGTGATGGGCTATCTCGCTCGCCGGCTTGGCGCGATCGAACAGGAAGCCCTGCACATTGGTGCAGCCGGCTTGTTGGAGCAGGTGGAACTGTTCCTCGGTTTCCACGCCTTCGGCGGTGGTCTGCATTCCCAGCACTTCACCGAGCTGAATGATCAGTCGCACCACGGAAACGGCGTCATCGCGACTGGTCAGATCGGCCACGAACGACTTGTCGATCTTGATGGTGTCAAAGGGGAAGCGACGCAGATTGCTGAGCGAGGAATAGCCGGTGCCGAAGTCGTCCATCGCAATGCGCACGCCAATGTCCTTGAGGCGCATCAGCGCGGACAGGGTTTGCTCGTCGCCCTGGAGCAGCACGGATTCGGTGATTTCCAGCTCCAGCCGGTGCGCGTCCAGCCCCGATGCGGCGAGGGCGTCGCCGATGGTCCTGACCAACTCGCCACTCTTGAACTGAACGGCAGACAAATTGACCGCCAGGCCCAGATCTCCGGGCCAGCAGGCCGCTTCGGCGCAGGCCTGCTGCAGCACCCAGGCGCCGATCTCGTTGATCAGGCCCGTCGCCTCGGCGAGTGGGATGAAGGTCGAGGGTGGCACGAGCCGATCCCCACCCGGACGCCAACGCAACAGCGCCTCGTAGCGGCACACCTGGCGCGTTTCAGCCACGAGAACGGGCTGGTAATGCACTTCCATCTCGCCCCGATCCAGCGCCTTGCGCAGATCGGCTTCCAGCGTCTTGCGGGTTTGCAGTTGCTGGTCGAGCTCCGGCTCGAAAAACCGCACCCGGCCCTTGCCATCAGCTTTGGCGACATAAAGCGCCAGATCGGCATGGCGCAGCAGTTCCTCGGTTTCCACTGGCGTCTTGGGGCAGAACTGCGCCACGCCGATGCTGGCGCCGACGGACAGTTCGCGCCCCTCCAGAAAATAGGGCCGGGACAGATCGGCAATCAGCCGCTCGCCGATCCGGCGCTGCTGTTCGGCATCGCCTTCAATCCAGCAGGCGGTGGCGAACTCGTCGCCGCCCAGCCGCGCCACGGCGTGGTAGGTCGTGCTGCCCTGCTGCAGGCGCTGGGCCACGACTTTGAGCAGTTGATCGCCCAGATGATGGCCGAAGGTGTCATTGACGTCCTTGAAGCCATCGAGATCGAGCAGGAACACACAAAAGCTGAGGTCATGCTTGCGCGAGCGCAGCAACATCTGGTCCAGCTGCAGCCTGAACTGCACGCGGTTGGGCAGATTGGTCAGGGCATCGTGGTGGGCCATATGCGCGATGCGCAGCTCGGCGCGGCGGCGCTCGCTGATGTCCTCATAGGTGGCGAGCCATCCGCCATCCGGTAGCGGGGTATGGGAAACCGCATAGGCGCGGCCATCGGGTAGCTCGGAGGTGAACACCTTGCCGGTGCGGTTCCAGATCATCGGGAGCTGGCGGGCCAGGATGCTGTAATAGGCGGTGTCCGCGCCTTGCTCGGCCGCCCTTTTCTCCATCTGGGTGGCGGTGAGACCAGGCTCCAGGTTCTGCGGCAGGCCGCAAAGTTCGGCAAATCGCTGGTTGAACACGACGAGCTTGCCATCGGCGTCGAAGGTGCAGATCGCATGGGACATGTTGTTGAGGGCAGCATCGAAGCGGTCATTCTGCGCCCGCAAGGTCTTGGAGGTTGCCCCCAACTGGGCGGCGAGCGTGCTGACATCCTGGTAGGCGCGTTGCAACAGCCGATTGTTGCGGAACAGCAGCAGCGTCAAGGCGACACCGCACAGGATCAGGCCCCAGGCGAGGCCAGTGAAGATCCAGTGCAGGCGCTGCAGTTCGGCCCGATCGGCGGCAGTGCGTGCGGCGCCATAGGCCCCGGCCGCGGAGGCAAGAGCGGTCAGGCGGGCGTCCAACGGGGCAAGGGCCGCAAGCCCCTCGAGCAGTTTGGCCCGCGTATGGGGTTCGGAGGCGAGCAGGCCATCGACCGTTTCCAGCGCGCCCCGGACAGCGTGAACGGTTTCCTGATTGGCGGGATCGGCCTCGATAAAGATGCGCAGCGTGCGCGAGTTTTCACTGGAAGCCGGGCCAGCTTCATACATCTCGACCCGGCTGAACATGATGTCGAGCCGCAGCATGGCTTCGGCCAGCCGCTCTGGCGTGGCGTCGAGCGCGTAGAGGGCCAGGCTCTGCTCGAGCCGGGTGAACTCGGAAAGGGACTGGCTGACAGTCCAGGCAACATTGTAGCGCGACAGGTTTTGCAATGCGGTCTGGCGCTGGGCAATCACCAGCGAGGTGTAGCAGGTCGCGACCACAAGGCAGCACACGATGACTGCCAAGGCGCGCTGCATGAACTTGACCGACGCGGCCTGCAAAGCTCTGGTTACTCCACGATCAACTGTTTGACCTGCCAGGCGGCCCGCCCATAATAGGTCGAGGTGCGCAGGTCCGGGTTTTCGTCGAAGGGATAGATGATAAAGAGCGGGCCCTTTTCCCGCACCGTCATGTATTGCCCGTTGTGGCGCAGCGCCAGAATGGGTCCGAAATCGGCAAAATCCGAGAGTGGGATCGTGGTGACATAGTCGTTGAGCGCAATGGCAGTGACGGTGTGCCCCTCGGCGCCCACGGCATCCATCAGCGCCTCGAGCGGCACGCCTTCATAGGTACTCACCCCGTCAAACCAGGGCGTCCGGGTCACAATGGCGGCGTTGCCAAGCGCCTCGAGCATCGTGCGGTCAAACACCGCCACCCCGTCCTGATTGGTCTGTGTGATGTTGCCGGATACGGTCAGGATGGGCTGAGCTGTTGGCACATCAAGCGCCACTGCACCCAGGGTGGAGCAGACAATCATCGCGGCGCTGGTGAGCAGGGACAGGTACAACTTCATGTTCATCGCTGGTTTGATCCTTTATGCGGCAAAGGTCAGCTAGAAAGATGAAGGTCAGGTGAAACCAAGTCGGTAAAAGCTCCAGATGGCCTACATGTTTGCACCGCCAAGCCTGATGCTGCACGTCCAGCGCCGTTTCGGTCGGCAAGAGCAAGCTGTCAGTGCTCGCCGGGCGGATCATCTTGCCGGCAGCTTCGGTGACTTGGCGAGATCGGGTTGGCTCCGCATTCTGGCTTTGACTAACATACGATAGTGCGCGGATCAGCGACTTAGCGGCATTAAGCTGACATGGCGCGTTTGCCTGCCAGCGCCAAGGCCGCAAGCACAACGACCATATCGGCGGGGGGACAAGGACGGGCGTGGGTGCCGGCACTTTGCGGGCGCATCCTCCTCTGGGTCGGGACGTTTGGCCGCTCCAGGCCGCGCCACAAACCTGGTTCGCGAACAGCGATTGGCAAGAAGAGAAGCAACTACAGCGACCCGCGCACGTTTGTGCGCGAAGGTCCGGTACCAAGGCCCACCATGGACGATCAGCGTCTTGATAGATTTTTTCGCCGCCTGCGGGTGCGTGACACCCTAGGACAAGCAGAACGGGATGCGCTTTCGGCGGCGGCCGGCCAGACCGTTCATTTCGCCCCGGGCGAGTTGATGGCGCGCTATGGCAGCAGCCCGAACAAGAGCCTGCTGCTGATCCAGGGCATGGCTGCCCGGCAAAACACGGTGGAAAGCGGCCAGCAGCAGATCACGGCCTTTCACATCGCGGGCGATTTCGTGGATCTGCATGCCTTCCTGCTGTCCAAGCTGGATCATGATGTGAGCGCGATGTCCACCGTGGCGGCCGTGGAGTTCCCCCATGATGCCTTGCGGCAGATCACTGAGGATTATCCGCACCTGACGCGGCTGCTGTGGCTCTCGACCTTGCTGGATGGTGCGATCCACCGGCAGTGGCTGGTGGCGATGGGGCGGCTGACCGCAATTGCGCATATGGCGCATCTGTTCTGCGAGCATTATGTGCGGGCCCAGGCCGTCGGGCTGGCCGAGGATATGAGCTTTCCGTTCGAGATCACGCAGCAGGAGCTCGCTGATGCGCTGGGGCTTTCCAATGTGCATGTGAACCGCACGCTCCAGGAGCTGCGGCGCCAGGATCTGGTGGCCTGGGACACCAAGCGCGTGCGGGTGATCGACTGGAAGCGCCTGCAGGATGTGGGGCAGTTCGATCCGATCTTCCTTGATGCGGTGCATACGCCGCGGTGAGGCGAGTTTCTCTCGAAAATAAGTAATCCCCCGGTTTGGGGTGGCTGCGGCGCGCTGCCGAGGGTTGCGCTATTGACATTGCTGGTATTCGCGGTAACGTTCCCGCGGTGTGGCAGGGCGGACCGGCTGCAAGGGATGGTTCATGCGCAACAGCCGCGATCGCCGACCAACCATTGTTGATGTTGCCGAGCGCGCCGGGGTGTCCAAGAGCACCGCGGCCCGCGCGCTGACGGGCTCGTCCAACATCACCGAGGAAACCCGTGACCGGGTGATCCGGGCCGCCGCCGCCGTTGGTTATGAGCGCAATCACCTGGCGGTGGGCATGCGCTCGGGCCGCAGCGGCCTGTTGGGCCTCGTGATCCCCGATATCACCAACCCGTTCTGGGGCGATGTGGCGCGTGGGGCGCAGGATCGTGCTTCGCGCAGCGGGGCGTCACTGCTGATCTTTTCTTCCGACTGGGACCCCAAGGCGGAAGCGGCGCATCTGGGCGCGCTGCGCCGGGCGCGGGTCGATGGGGCGATCATCAACCCGGTGGCCGACAGTTTTGACGATCTCGACCGCTTCGGCCTGCCTTGCGTTTTCATCGGCTCGAGCGCCGAGCGCTTTCCCAATATTTCGAGCGTCGGTTCGGACATTGCCCAGGCGGTACGGCTCGGGCTGGACCATTTCGTGCAAAAGGGCCATCCGGCGCCGAGCCTGCTGCTTGGCCCGAAATCGCGTTTGGCGCGGGCACGGTTTTTGCGCGCGGTGCATGAGCATTGCGTCGAGCGGGACGTCGATCCTGCCGTGCTGCCGATCGAGGACGGGGAATATACCGTCAGGGGCGGCCGCGAGGCGATGGCGCGGCTGCTGGAGCGTCCGCGCGTCGGGCATCTGGCGGTGTTTGCGGCCAATGACATGATGGCATTGGGCGCGATGATGGCGGTGCGCGATGCCGGGCTCGAATGCCCCCGCGACGTTTCAATCATGGGTTTTGACGGCATTCCCTCGGGCGAGTTCGCCTGGCCGGGTCTGACCACGGTGGCCAAGCCCGGGCGCGATATCGGCGAGCGCGCCGTGGACGGGCTCTTTGACGAAATCGAACACAAGCCGGACCACCGGCGCATTTACATGCCGTGCCGGCTGGTTGAGCGCGGCTCGATTGCCGAACTGTCGGCGCAGGCCGCGCAGCGACGCGCCGCGAGCTAAGGAGTATCTGGTTGATGGTTGGCTCATCGGAAGAGCAGCTCGGCGCAGCAGTGGCGAGTGGGAACGTTCCCGTAAACGGACATACCGCAGGCGTTTTGCCGCAAGCGGGGCCGCAACCGCGCCATGTTGCTGAACAGGGTATGAATAGGCTTGAGCGCTTCCGCTTTGGCCTGCGCCAATGGTGGCCCTATTACGCCATGATGGCGCCGGGCCTGCTGTTCTTTTTCGTTTGGCATTACGTGCCGATCTGGGAAGCCAAGATGGCTTTCGAGCAGGTTCGCATCATCCCGCCCAATATCTGGGTCGGGCTCAAGAATTTCGGCGTGCTGTTTTCCTCGCCCATCTTCCACCAGGTGCTGCTCAACACGCTGATCATTTCGGGCATGAAGATCCTCTTTGTGTTCCCCGTCCCAATCATGGTGGCGTTGCTGCTCAATGAAGTGCGCAACGGCAAGCTGCGCGGGGCGATCCAGTCGGCGATCTACCTGCCGCACTTCTTGAGCTGGGTGGTGATCGCGGGCGTGTTCATCGCGCTGCTGTCGCCCACTGATGGTGCGGTCAACCAGGTCCAGCAATCGATGGGCTTTGGCACCACTAATTACCTGACCAATACCGGCACGATCCGCTGGGTGCTGGTCGTATCGGAAATCTGGCGTTCGGCGGGTTGGGATAGCCTCTTATATCTCGCGGCGATCTTTGCCATCGACCCGCAGCTATATGAAGCCGCCGAAATGGATGGCGCCAATCGCTGGCAAAAGATCTGGCATGTGACCATTCCGGGGATCGTGCCGACGATCGCGACGCTGTTCATCCTCAATATGGGCATGTTCCTGTCGGCCGATCTCAACCAGGTCATCAATTTCCAGAACGCGGTCAACGCTTCCACCATCGATATCATCGACACCTATGTCTACCGCATGGGCCTTTCGACCGGTGAATATGCGCTGGCGACGGCAGCGGGCCTGTTCAAGGCGGTGATTGGCATGATCCTGGTGTTGACCTCGCATCTCGTCAGCAAGCGCCTTACCGGCAAGGGAGTGTGGTGATGTTTGGTCAATCGCGCCGGACGCCGCTCGAGCGGGTCGAATATGTGCTGATCGTGTCAACGCTCCTGCTGCTGGTGGTGTTCACCCTGCAGCCGCTGCTGAACCTTTTGGCCCTGTCGTTGTCCGAGCCCAGCAAGGTCGCTGGTTTTTCGGGCCTCTCGATCATCCCCGACGGGTTTTCGCCCGATGTGTGGATGCTGCTGCTGCAGCATCCCAATGTGCAGCGCGGCATTTTCAACTCGGTGTGGATGACCGCCACCAGCGTGTGCATCGGCGTCTTCGGCACCGCCTTGATGGCCTGGGGTATGTCGCGGCCGGGCCTGCCCGGACGGCGGATCATTTTCCTGCTCGTGCTCGTCACCATCGTGTTCGAGCCCGGGATCATTCCCGACTATTTCCTGATGAAACGCATGGGCCTGCTCAACACGCCCTGGTCGGTGATCATGTATAAGGCGATCAGCGCCTGGTATCTCATCATCCTGATCCGCTTCTTCGAGGAGATCCCGCAGGAGCTTTTGGAAGCGGCCGAGCTCGATGGGGCCAATCCGTTCCAGACCTTCTTCATGGTGGTGCTGCCGCTGGCCAAGCCGGCGCTGGCGACGATTGCCCTGTTTTATCTCGTGCTGCACTGGAACGAGTTTTTCCGGGCGATGATCTATCTCAACGACCAGACAAAATGGCCGCTGCAGGTGGTGCTGCGCCAGTTCGTCATCGAGGGCGACAAGCTCGCCATCGTCGGGGCCAACAATGCCGCCAACAATATCGGGCTGGCGCAGATCAATATCCGCGCGCTCAAGGCGGGGATGATCCTCATCACCATCCTGCCCATTCTCGCCATCTATCCGCTGATCCTCAAATTCTTCACCAAGGGGACGATGTCGGGAGCGCTCAAGGGATGATTGGGACGACACAATCTTGGGGGGATCGCCGATGGCCCCCCAGCCCGGCCCTCCCCTCAAGGGGGAGGGAGGCCAGGCTCCGAGATCCCGTTTTTCGAACCTTTCCACAAGAACCGCAAAATTGCGGCCAATGACGAAACAAACGACAATCCAAGGAGGAAATGTCTGATGCTGAAGAAACTACTGCTGGCCTCGACGGCCATGGCAATGCTGGGGGCGTTGGCTGCGCCGGCAATGGCGCAAACCACGCTGCGCCTTGTGAGCAAGGATCTGCTCAACAGCAATCCCGATGACGTCAAGGAGATCGAGGCGATCGAAGCGGCGCTCAAGGAGCGCGGCGTTGATGTCGATATCCAGATCGTCGACCTGCCGGGCTCGGGCTATGCCGATGCGCTGGGCGTGATGCTGCTATCGGGCGATATCCCGGACATCATGTATTTCCAGGGCGGCGACCAGAAAATGGCCGAGCAGGGAGTGCTCGAGGACCTTACGCCCTGGATCGAAAAGTCTGAGTTCATCAAGGATGCGCTGTGGCCGCACAATGTGGAGCGCCTCGCGAACTACCCTTATCTGCTCTACGTGTACCCTTCGCGCGCGCCCCAGCCGGTGATGCGCCAGGACTGGCTCGACGAGCTTGGCATGGAGCCCCCGACCACGGTCGAAGGCTATGAAGCGCTGTTCCAGGCCATCCACGATGCCGATCTCGATGGCGACGGCACGCCGGGCAATACGCTGGGCCTGACGGGGTTCGGCAATACGGGCGAACTCGATTCCATCTTCAACCAGGCCTTTGGCGTCAGCGCCACCTGGATGAAGAATGCCGATGGCACCTGGGTTAATTCGCGGGTCACCGATGCCGAGCGCGCCAAGCTCGAATTCTATGCCCGGCTCGCCAGCAAGGGCCTTTACGACAAGGAATATGTCACCAACACGTTCGATGTGAAGGAAGACAAGTTCTATACCGGCCGGGCCGGGGTGATCTTTGGCTCTTCGCCAGAAGTGATCGACATCTATTCGGGCAAGATGCGCCAGGCCCATCCGGGCGAGGAGATCACGCTGACCGTGCTGCCAGTACCGGAAGGCCCGGGCGGCAAGGGCCTTGCAGCGGTTGACGTGTCCAAGGAAGCGCGTGGCTGGGCGATCTCGTCCCTGTCCGAGCACAAGGAAGAAGCCTTTGCCGTGCTCGACTTCATGACCAGCAAGGAAGGTCAGGATATCGACCGCATGGGCTTTGCCGATGTGCACCATACTGTGGGCGCCGACGGCACGGTGACCTTCACCGATCAGATCTCGACCTGGTATGCGCGCTTCTTCAATGCCGCGAACTGGACGCCCGCGACCCCGCTGCTTTCGCCCACGGCGCAGACGGCGCTCGACACGATCAAGGGTAATTTCACCCCGGACAACGCCTTTGTCTGGCCAGCTGAATATGCCGCCGATGTGGACGCGGCCGAGCAGGTTTATCGCGGCTGGGTCGCCAAGTTCATCACCGGCGAAGCGAGCCTCGATCAATGGGACCAGTTTGTGGCGGAATACAATGCCGCAGGCGGCCAGCGCATGGCTGAATATGCCGCGACCGTGCTGGGCCAGTAAGCCCGGCGCAACTTGAGCCCTCCTCCTCTCAAGGGGGGGCTGGGGCGGGGGCTCTGCTGCTCCCGCAACCTTCCTGGCCTTCGTATTGGCCCGAACCCCCACCCTCGATCCCTCCCCTCAAGGGGGAGGGCGGCGCCGCCTCGTAGAAGACTTCAACTGAAAGTGCCCAAACAAATGACCAAATCCCTCCAATCGCGTATTCGCGGCATGTTGCATGGCGTGGCGCTGGGCGACGCGCTCGGGGCGCCGGTGGAAAAGCTCTCGGCCGCGCAGATCCGCGAACGCTATGGACGGGTCACTTCGGTGATGACGCGCTGGCACAAGATGGATTTGCCGCCCGAGCAGCGCAATCACCGGGTGCGGGGGGACGGGATCGTCACCGACGATACGCTGATGACCCTGGCGGTGATGCAGATCTATGCCGAGGAGCGCCGGCATCTCGATGCCTGGGACATGGCCGACGGCATGGTGCGCCAGATTGCCTGGACCCCACGCTGGGTGCCCGAATTGCAGCGCGAAGCCATGCTGATCGACCGGTTGTTTTATCCCGAAAAATGGATTTTCCAGCGCCATCAGCTGTCCAATTGCGATCCACGCCAAGGCGGGATCGGGAACATGGTGAACTGCGGGGCCGCGATGTATATCGCCCCGATCGGGGTCGCCAATGCCGCCGATCCCAAGGGCGCCTATGACGAGGCGATCGCCTTTGCCGCCGGGCACCAGGAAAGCTATGGGCTGGAGGCCGCGGGCGTCGTGGCCGCGGCGGTGGCGGCCGCCTTCGTGCCGGGCACGACGATTGATGCGATCGTAGATACCGTAATCGGATTGGCCAAGGATGGCACGCGCGATGCCATCATCGATATTGCCGCCTTGGCGCACCAGCTGCGCGGCAGCGGGGCTGACCATGCGGCGGTATGCGAAGCGTTCCATGGGGCGATCGCGCGCTATTCAGTGATGGGCGACGACGTCAATCACAGCGCCGCCAAGGTCGGGCGGCTGAGCGATGCCTATCGCCCCTCGCGGCTGCAGGCAATCGAAGAGCTGCCGCTGGCGCTGGGCTTTTCCCTCCTTAACAATGGCGCTTTCCGCCCCTCGATCGAGGACGGGATCAATTCGGGCCGCGACACCGATTCCATCGGGGTGATGGCCGGGGCGATCCTGGGCGCCATGCACGGCGAAGAGGTCGTTGTGGCTGAGGACCGCGCGCAGCTCGACCTGGCCAACCGGCTCGACCTGTTCGCGGCGGCCGATGCGTTCACCGCCGTGGTCGAGGACATGCTGGCGGCGGACCGAAAAGCAATGGAGGCGCGCTGGGTGGCCAGGGCGGAACTGGGTTTGGCCTGATGTGAACTCTGTCCGGCTCGCCGCGCGCCGCGGTTGAGCATCTCATCCAGTCTCTTCAGTATTCGAAAGTTCAAGCATGCTGTCCGAAACCCAAATCCTCGAAAAGATCTATGCCGGCTTTATCGGCAAGGCCATCGGCGTGCGCCTGGGCGCGCCCGTCGAGCCCACGATCTGGAGCTATGAGCGCATCCAGAAGACCTATGGCGAGGTGACGCAGTATCTGCGCGACTTCAAGAATTTCGCCGCCGACGACGACACCAATGGCCCGGTTTATTTCATCCGGGCGCTGCGCGATTACGGGCTCAGGGCAACGGCCGCGGATGTGGGCAAGACCTGGCTCAATTATGCCGCCGAAGAGCATGGCATGTATTGGTGGGGCGGGTTTGGCGTGTCCACCGAGCACACCGCTTATCGCAATCTGCGCGCCGGCATCCCTGCGCCGCAATCGGGCTCGATCGCCCAGAACGGCACGACGGTGGCCGAGCAGATCGGCGGGCAGATCTTTATCGATAGCTGGGGTTGGGTGAACCCGGGCAATCCGCAGCGCGCAGCCGACATGTCGGCCATGGCCGCTTCGGTGGCCCATGATGGCGACGGGCTCAATGGGGCGCGGTTCTGCGCGGCAGCGATTGCGGCGGCGTTCGAGGCCAAGAGCATCGACGAGATCATCGCGACGGCGCTGGCAACGATTGATCCGGCTTCCACTTATGCGCGGGTGTGCCAGGCGGTGATCGATTTTCACCGCGCCAACCCGGACAACTGGCGCGCCTGTCGCGAGATGCTGGAAGCCGAATGGGGTTATGACCGCTATCCGGGCGTTTGCCACATCATCCCCAATGCCGGCGTGACGATCATGGCCATCCTTTACGGGAAGGGCGACCTGCCGCGCACGGCCGAGATCGCGACCATGGCGGGCTGGGACACCGACTGCAATGCGGGCAATGCGGCGGCGATCGTTGCGACCTTCCAGGGCCTGCATGAGGGTTGGGACAAATATCGTAAGCCCATCAACGACTTCCTTGTTGCCTCGGGCATTGTGGGCACGATCAACATTGTCGATATCCCGAGCTTTGCCCGCGAGCTAACCGTGCTGGCGCTGCAGCTGGCCGGCCGCGAAGTGCCCCAGCTTTGGATCGAGGACATGACGCGGCGCGGGTTGCGCTTTGACTTCGATCTGCCCGGCTCGACCCATGGCTTCCGCAGCGATGGCACCAACCAGATCTCGGTCAAGCATTCCGGCGAGCGCCATGTCGAAGGCTCGCGCGGTTCGCTTGAAATCCAGCTCGACCGCCTTGAGCGCGGGCAGGGCGGGCGCGTGTTCTGGAAGCCGTTTTATCGGCGCACGGATTTTGACGACGAGCGCTATCGCCCGATGTTCTCGCCGGTGGTGGATGGGGGCCAGACCGTCAGCTTCAAGCTTTGGCTCGACCCCTGGAATGGCGACGGCAATCTGCGGGTGGTGCCTTATGTGCGCCGCACCATGAGCGGGGCGATCGAGGAAGTGGGCGCCTGGGATGTGCCATCGGCCACCGGTTGGCAGGATTACAGCTTTGCGGTGCCCGAAGGGGCCGAGGCGATCGACGAGATCGGCATTTCCATCGAGTATTTCGGGCGGCTGAAGTTCCTGGGTCGCCTGTTCCTCGCCGATTTCAGCGTTGGTGGTGCGGGTCACACCGTGATCGAGCCGGCAACGGAAGTGCAGGAATGGGGTGCCATTTCGCGCTTCACCTATAATCGTGGGCACTGGACCAAGAGCTTTGGCCGCATCCAGGGCCATACGGCGGGTGATGCCGATATGTGGACCGGCCATTATTATAGCCGCGACGTGACGGTGAAGGCCGATATCCAGCGCCTGTCGGGCATCTCGCAGCTGGTGAGCGCGCGGGTGCAGGGCACCGGCCGGTTCTATGCGGCGGGTCTCGAGGGCGACGAGGTCGTGATCCTCAAGGAGGATTTCGGCAGCACGGTGCTGGCGCGGGCGCCGTTCAAGGCCCAAACCGGCAAGAGCTACGACATCGCATTCACCGTGCGTGGCGACCAGCTCAGCCTTGCCGTTGACGGGCAGCAGCTCGTGACCGCAACCGACGCCGACTATGCCTATGGCATGGCCGGGCTGCGGCTGGCTTCGGCCGGACGGATGAGCGTGGGCCGTTTCGAGATCGTCGAGGGGTAAGGAACCCCTCCCAACCCTCCCCGGGTGGGGGAGGGTGTCTGCCCCGTGGCTGGGGTTTAATCCTGCCAAGGCTTTGGCCCGTGCGCTCCCAGTGAGCGCCGGGCCAGGCGAATCTCAAGGAGAGACCGCATGTCGGAAATCGAACTCAAGCATGTCGGCAAGCGCTATGGCGATGTCACCGTGCTCAATGACATCTCGCTGGAAATGGCGGATGGCGAATTCGTCGTGCTCGTGGGCCCGTCCGGCTGCGGCAAATCCACCCTGCTGCGCATGATTGCGGGGCTGGAGGATATCACGGCGGGCCAGATCACCATTGGCGGCAAGATCGTCAACAATATGCCGGCCAAGGAACGCGACATCGCCATGGTGTTCCAGAGCTATGCGCTTTATCCGCATATGAAGGTGGCGGACAATATGAGTTTCTCGCTCCGGCTGGCGGGAACGTCCAAGGCCGAGATCAAGAGCCGCGTCGCCGCAGCCGCCGAGATTTTGGGGCTGGAAAACCTGCTCGACCGATTGCCGCGCGAGCTGTCGGGCGGGCAGCGCCAGCGCGTGGCCATGGGCCGGGCCATTGTGCGCGACCCCCGCGCTTTCCTTTTTGATGAGCCACTCTCCAATCTCGATGCCAAGCTGCGCGTCAAAATGCGCGGTGAGATCAAGCGGCTGCATCAGCGGCTGGGCAAGACCATGGTTTACGTGACCCACGACCAGACCGAGGCCATGACCATGGCCGACAAGATCGTGGTGCTCAACGGTGGGCGGATCGAGCAGGCCGGCGCACCGCTCGAGCTCTACAACAATCCGGCCAACCTCTTTGTCGCGGGCTTTATCGGCTCGCCCGAGATCAACCTGCTTGAGGCGACTTACACCGGCGGCACCGAGATCGCGATCAAGGGCGGCCAGTCGATGCCGCTCGGCACCGCCCTCGACGTGCCGGCGGGCACTGCGATCACCTATGGCGTGCGGCCCCAGCATATCACACTGGGCGCGAGCGGCGTTCCGGCCGAGGTGCTGGTGGTGGAGCCCACCGGCGACGCGCAGGAAGTGCTGGCGCGGGTGGGCGAGGAAGACGTGTCGGTGGTGGTGCGAGACCATCCCCTGCTGACGCCGGGCGAAGTGGTGCAGCTGGTGATCGATCCAGCCAAGCTGTTTGTGTTCGATACCAAAACCGGGCTGCGGTTGCGGTAAGTTCAGGGCAGCACGCACGCGGGTGGGTGCTTGGACCTCCCTTCCCTTGGGGAGAGGGTTGGAGGAGGCATCAGTGGTCGGCCCGGCGACCCCACCCTTGATCCCTCCACTCAAGGGGAGGGAAGGGCAGGAGCCGTGAGTTGGGTAGCTGGTCCCCCTCCACAGGGAGCGGGAAGCGACGATCCGGCAAAGGGCTCAGTTAGATTGGTTGAATTGATGACGCACGCGCAAAAGGCCTTTGACCCAACTGCAACCGGGCCGCTCGATGGCATCCGGGTGCTGGATCTGTCGCGGTTGATGGCGGGCAATATGCTCAGCCTGCAACTGGCCGATTTTGGTGCCGATGTGGTCAAGATCGAGCCGCCAGAAGGGGACCCCCTGCGCGACTGGCGTGATGACGGGCATTCGCTGTTCTGGAAGACCTATGGGCGTAACAAGCGTTCGGTGGCGCTCAATTTGCGGCACGCGCCGGCAATGGCGGCGTTGTGGAAATTGATCGAAACGGCTGATGTGCTGATCGAAAACTACCGGCCGGGAACGCTGGAAAAGATGGGGCTGGCGCCCCAGGCGCTGCTGGAGCGCAATCCCGACCTGATCGTGGTGCGCATTTCCGGGTTTGGGCAGACCGGGCCTTATGCGCAGTTCCCCGGCTTTGGCACCATCGTGGAAGCCATGAGCGGCTTTGCCGACCGGACGGGCTTTCCCGACCGCGAGCCGGTGCTACCGCCGCTAGCGCTGGCCGACATGATCGCTGGCATCTATGGGGCTTCGGCCACGACTATGGCGCTTTATGCGCGTCAGGCCGGAACGGCGCGGGGGCAGGTCATCGACCTTAGTCTGCTCGAGCCGATGTTTTCGGTGCTCGGTCCGGAAGCGGCCATTCATGCAGTGACGGGCAAGATCAAGCAGCGGGTGGGGAGCGCCTCCAACACCGCATCGCCCCGCAATGTCTACCAATGCGCCGATGGCAAATATCTGGCGCTGTCGGGCTCGACCCCGGCGGTGGCGCGGCGCATTTTCGAGATCATCGGGCGGGCCGATATGAACGAGGATCCGCGCTTTGCCAACAATTCCGAGCGGGTCAAGCACCGCGCCCTGGTGGACGAGGCGGTGGGTGCCTGGTTTGCCCAGCGCCCCAGCGAAGAAGCGCTCGCGGTCATGCGCCAGTCCGGCGCGACGGTGGGGCCCATCTTCAACATAGCCGATGCCATGGCCGATCCGCATTTTGCCGAGCGCGAAATCATCGTCGAAGTGGAGGACGAGCAGTTCGGCCATTTGCCCATGCACGATATCGTGCCGCGCCTCTCCGGCACGCCCGGCGTGTGGCGACGGCCGGCACCAGGCCTTGGCGAGCACAGCACCGAAATCCTGCGCGAAGCGGGGCTGGACGAGGCGGCGATTGCTGCAGCGGTGGCGCCGTGATCCGCTCGCTGCTCTATGTGCCGGCCCATGCCGAGCGCTTCATCGCCAAGGCGCATCAGCGCCAAGCGGATGCCATCATCCTTGATCTCGAGGATGCCGTGCCGCCCAAGCACAAGCTTGCCGCCCGCGAGGGGCTCGGGGCGAGCGTGCCCAGCGTCGGGCAGACGGGCGCGCAGGTGTTCGTGCGCATCAATGCCGCAAGCATCGAAGATGCACTTGCAGCGTGCCGGGCCGGCGCGATGGGCCTCTTGGTCCCCAAGGTGGAGCGCGCGGCAGATCTGGAGCGGCTGGGTGAAGCGCTCGAGCCGACGGAGCGTGAACTCGGGCGCAGCCCCATGAGCCTCGTGGCCATTCTAGAAGACCCCGGCGCTGTGCTTGAGGCACGGGCTATTGCGCGCGCGCCCCGGCTGCTGGCGCTGGCGACGGGCGGGGAGGATCTGGCGCTGGCGCTGGGCGGCCAGCCCACGCCCGACGTGCTGCGGATGCCAAAGCTGCTGGTGCATTACGCCGCCAAGGCACAGGGATTGCTGTCCTGGGGGATGCTGCGCAGCGTGGCTGATTACACCGACCATGAGGGGATCAGCGCGGCGGCGCGCGAAGCGCGCGAGCATGGCTTTGATGGCGCCACCTGCGTGCATCCGGGCGTCGTGCCCTTGCTCAATGCGGGTTTCGCCCCGAGTGCCGAGGAGCTGGCCTGGGCCCAGCGCGTCGTCGCGGCCGCTGACCAGGAGAGTGGAGCCTTTGCGCTGGATGGCCGCATGATCGACGCGCCAGTTATTGCGCGCGCCCAAGCGCTGCTCGCAGTAACAAAGCCGTGACAGTTTAGTTATCCCACTGAAACATTTATAGTTGTCCGCCCGCCGATCCAAGTTGCCGCCGAAGTCGACATGTTGGATTCAGGGTTTTGCAATGGCTTTGCACTAGAAGGGAGTGCTTGAGGGGCCAGTTAAGCTCAATGTTGCGCGTCTATTCCGGTATCGTCGACAATCATGATCCGGCCTATGTCGCGCTCGCGGCCATTATTTGCATCCTGAGCAGTTTCACTGCTGTCGGCCTGGCCCAGCGGGCCATCGTCGCCAAGGGGCAGGACCGCGTTCTATGGCTGCTGGCGGCGGGCGTGGTCACCGGCGCGGGGGTGTGGACCACACATTTCACTGCAATGCTCGGGTTTCTGCCGCAGGCAGGATTGCATTTCAATCCGCTCGAGGCGCTGGTTTCGGTCGGGCTCTGCTTGGTGCTGACGACGCTGGGCTGGATTGTTGGTTTTGCCGATCCGCAGCGGGCACGTGGTCTCCTGGCGGGCGTGCTGATCGGCGCGGGACTGGCCATCGCCCATTTCTTTGACATGACAGCGCTGCATGGCGCCGAGATCGTGCGGATTGATTACGGTTTGCTGGCGATGGCGGTGATCGGGGGCATCGCGATCACCGCGCTTGCGGGCCCGCTGCTGCAGCGCTTTGCCCAGGCGACGCTGGCCTGGCCCGCGGGTGCGGCCCTGGCGCTGGGGGTTTTGTTTCTCCATTTTGTTGCCAGTGCGGGCATCGAGCTGGCCCCATTGATGGGGCTGCCGGCCCGGCCGGAGCTGAAGCTGGCGGGTGTCGGAGGGGTGCTGGTTGGAGGGAGCCTGCTGCTGCTGGCTTCGGCGCTGACGCTGGTGTTTCATCACCGGCGCCTGGCGGATGTCACGGCTGCCGATGGCAAGCGGCTGGCCTCGGCGCTCGAGGCGCTGCGGGGCAGCGAAGCCCATCACCGTGCCTATATCGAGCTCAATTCCCAGATTCAGTGGCTGTCCGATGCCAATGGACGGGTGCTCGAGATGGGGCCGCGCTGGTGGGAGTGCGTGGCGGTGTCGCGCGAGCAAAGTATTACCGAGGGTTGGCTCAATGCCATGCATCCCGATGACCGCGAGCCGGTGCGCGCACTGTGGGCGCGGGCGGTTCGCACTGGCGACGGGAGCATTGCGGATGTGCGCTATCGGGTGCAGTTTCGCGATGGCAGCTATCGCTGGTTTCGGGCCCGCGCCCGGCCGTTGCGCGACGAAGCCGGCACCGTGCTGCGCTGGTATGGCTCGCTCGAGGATATAAACGAGCAGGTGGCGGCCGAAACGGCGCTGCGCCGCAGCGAAGAGCGCTATCGGCTGGCGTCCGAAGCGACCAACGACATCATCTGGGATTATGACGTAGAGCGCGATCGCACCGCCTGGACCGGGATTGCGGGCAAGGTTCTGGGTTATCCCGAACTGGCGCAAGGCACCAATATTGCCTGGTGGGCCGACAAGGTGCATCCCGAGGATCGCGGTGCCCTGGTGGGGATGGAAAAGCCGCTCGGGCGGGACGGGCAAGGGCAGAATACCCAGGAATACCGGTTCCGCACGGTGAATGGGGATTATATCTGGGTCTCCTCGCGCCGGGTGCTGGTGCCCGATGCTTCTGGCAAGCCCGTGCGGTTCGTTGGCTCGATGCTCGATATCACCGCGCGCAAGCAGGCCGAGACCGAGCTGCAATGGGCGGCGTTCCATGATCCGCTGACGGGGCTGCCCAACCGGGCGCTGTATGCCCAAAGGCTCGATGCGGCGCTGGAGCGGGCGCGTGGCACCGGCGAGATCGTGGGCTTGCTGGTGTTTGACCTCAACAACTTCAAAACGCTCAACGACACGATGGGTCATGCCGCGGGCGACCGGCTGCTCAAGGAGATCGCCAGCCGGCTGGTAGCCGCAGCGCCTGAGGGGGTAACCGTCGCGCGGCTGGGGGGCGATGAATTTGCGGTCATCTCACCGGGCCTTGCGGCCGAGGATCTGCGCATGGAAGTGGCGCGGCAGCGGCTTGGCCCGCTTGACCAGCCCGTTGCCATTGACGGGCTGCAGATCGCGGTCAGCTATTGCGCCGGAGGCGCGGTGTTTCCCCGAGATGCGCAAAGCGCGGGCGAGCTGCTGCGGGCGGCGGATCTGGCGCTTTATGCCGCCAAGGCGGATTTGCCCGGAACGATCCGGGGCTTCCAGCCGCAGATGCTGCAGGCCTCCGAAGCGCGAGCCAGGGCGCTGGCCAATGCACGCAAGGCGCTCGATACCGATGCTATCGTGCCGTTCTATCAGCCCAAGCTGTGCCTGCGCTCGGGGCAGGTGACCGGTTTTGAGGCGCTGCTGCGCTGGCATGACCAATCCGGGTTGCAGCCGCCGGCCAGCATTGCCGCCGCATTCGATGATGCCCAGCTCTCGGTCGAGATCACCGATCGCATGCTCGACCGGGTGTTGGCCGATTGCGTGGCGTGGCGTGAAGGTGGGCTGGAGGTTGGCCGGGTGGCGCTCAACCTGTCGGCGGCGGATCTGCGCCAGCGGGGGCTGGCGGAACGGGTGCTGTGGCGGCTCGACAATGCGGGACTGCCGGGAAGTGTGCTCGAGCTCGAAGTCACCGAATCCGTGCTGATCAGCCAGATGGGCGGGCATGTCAGCACGCTTGAAAAGCTGCAGCAGGCGGGTGTCACCATTGCGCTCGACGATTTCGGCACGGGGTATGCTTCGCTGACCCATTTGCAGCAGTTCAAGGTGGATGTGCTCAAGATCGACCGCTCTTTTGTGGAGCTGATCGGCTCGAGCGAGCGGCGCGACACGGCGGTGATCAATGCGGTGCTGGAAATGTCGCGCAGCATGGGCATCACCACGGTGGCCGAGGGCATCGAGCGGCGCGAGCAGGCCGAATTTCTGCACGAGCGCGGCTGCGATCTTGGCCAGGGCTATCTGTTTTCCCGGCCCATTCCCGCTAGCCGGGTTCCCGACCTCCTCGAGCAGTTGGAGGAACGCCGCTGGGAAGCGGCGCTCCGGGCCGACCAGACCGCCGGCTAAGGGGCTGCACCAGGCGGCAGCCCCATGCTGCGGGGATCAGGCGACGACGAGCGGGGCGCCGCTTCGAACATGATCATAGAGATGGATGATGTCCTGAGGCAGCATGCGGACGCAGCCGCTGGATACGGCCTTGCCGATCGTGGTTTCGTCCTGGTTGCCGTGGATGCGGTAGATCGTGTCCCGGTTGCCCTGGTGGATATAAAGCGCGCGGGCGCCGAGGGGATTGTCTGGTCCCGGCTCCATGCCGTGGCGATATTGCTCGAGTTCGGGGTGGCGATCGATCATTTCGGACGGCGGCGTCCAGCGCGGCCAGGCGCGCTTATAGGCGATATGGGCACGCCCAGACCATTCAAAGCCAGCAGCACCGATGCCCACGCCATAACGGGTGGCGCGACCGTTTTCGCCCACATGGTAAAGGAAGCGATCGGTGGTATCGACAATCACCGTGCCGGGCTTTTCCCCGGTGGGATCGTCTACCTCCTGGCGCCAATAAACGGCTGGCACCAGCTCCATGCGCGACGCGCGAACGGGATAAAGATCATCGGTGATGGCGCCATACATAGCCTGGACATCGGGCGGCACGCTGGTAGGCAGGGGCTTGGCCGTGGGCGGCGCATTGGGGGCGCTGATTGCCGAGGCGGCAACGAGGCCCGGGGCAGAGCTGGTGCATCCCGCCAGTCCCAGCCCGGCAAGGGCTGCACCTCCGGCGAGAAATCTGCGTCTGCTCAATACGGGGCTCGTCATTGGACCATCCTTGGTTCTTTGTGGTTTTGCCGGGGGCTGACCCGGAGGAGAAGGAAAGGTCAGTACTGTTGACGCAGGGCAAAGGGCAGGCCCCTCAAACGATCGTGTGCTCTTTGTGGTCAGATGCGGGAGGGGTGAGGTTTTGCGGCAACGGTTTGGCGCGCTAAGGGCCGCAAAGTGGCCGGTTTGTCGCAGGGGGAACGTTGCCGGCGGGGTGGCGTTGGACCGGGCAAGGAGTGCCCCATGAGTGCTGTAACCACGATCCCCAAGCTCGATCTCAACCGCTATCTCGGCCGCTGGTATGAAATCTGCCGGCTGCCGCTCAAATGGGAGGACGAGACCGCCACCGACATCACCGCGACCTATTCGCTGAGCGATGGGGGCAAGGTGCGGGTGGACAATCGCTGCTTTGATGCGGAAGGCAAGCCGAGCCAGGCTCTGGGGGAAGCCACACCGGTCGATGACAGCAAGGCCAAGCTCAAGGTGACGTTTCTGCCGGGGTTTATCCGCTGGCTGCCGTTCACCAGCGGGGATTACTGGGTGCTCAAGCTCGATCCCGACTATCAGGTAGCGCTGGTGGGCGGGCCGGACCGCAACAATCTCTGGGTGTTGGCGCGCGAGCCGCAACTGCCCGAGGCGGTGCTCGAGGAAGCCCGCCGGCAGGGCTTTGACCTCAGCAAGCTGATCACCCCGCGCCACACCGGCCGGCAAGTCACCGACGCGATGGTCGAGGCGCAGTAGCTAGCGGCGCGGCTCGAACAAGCGATCGCGCGAGCCGGAGAGGTGGGTTTTCATCATCTGGCGCGCGCCCTCGGCATCGCCTGCGCGAATGGCGTCGTAAATGGCGGTGTGTTCGGTGAATACATGCGCGAGCCCATCGCTGGTGCTGCGCAACGACATGCCATGAAAGCGCATGCCCACGGCGATATGTTCTTCCAGCGCCTGCATGGCGGTGGAGAAATAGGGATTACCCGAGGCCTTGGCGATGGCCAGGTGGAACATGAAATCGGCATCGGCGCGGTGGGCCTGCCGGTTCGTGGCGTCGCGCAACAGATCAAGCGCGCCCCGGATTTCGGCGAGCGCCGCATCGGTGCGGCGCGTTGCCGCCATGGCCGCCCCCTCAGGTTCGATGGTGAGGCGGAAATCATAGCAGTGCTGCAGATCGGAGAGGTTCTCCATCTGCCCAAAGCCCAGCGGCTCGCGCAGGCCATGGTCGCGCACAAAGCTGCCGGCGCCACGGCGTGAATAGATCAGCCCCTGATCGCGCAGGCGCTGCAGGGCGTCGCGCACGACGGGCCGCGAAACCTGGAATTCGGCCGCCAGCGTATGCTCGGTGGGCAGGCGCTCATCGACGCCATAGGCGCCTGATTTGATGGCCCGCAACATGCGGTCGAAAACCGCGTCGGAAAGGCTGCGCCGTGCCTGGAGACCATCGGACATAGCTGTTCGTGTCACTCCCCTTGCCCCGCAACCGGGGAGGCAAGCAGACGCAGCAGCGTGTCGCTGTCGCCAAAGCCCCCCGATTTGGTGATTATCGTGAAGCCGCCGCCGCGGGCAAGGGGCAGACCGGGCAAGGCTTCGCCGTCAAGGAACAGCACGCCAATGCCCATGGCCTCGAGAATGGCATGGGCGGTGGCGCCGCCCGAAAGCACGAGGCGGGTGCCCGGCGCGGGGGCCAGCCGGGCAAGCGAGGCGGCCAGGTTGGCGGCGACGCGGGCAGGTTCGGCCGGCTCGGCGCCCGGCGTGGCCTGCAGCAGGGTGAGGGGCGCGGCGGCAGGCAATTGTGCCGGCGCGATTCCGAGCGGGGCGGCGAGATAAACCAGGTCGGGCCGGCGTGCCCGCAGGGCTTCGATCTGCGCCAGGGTGATGGGATCGGTGGAGCCGATGACGTAGATCGTTGACGCCGGTGCCGCTGCGGCGAGGTGCGGCTCGTTTGCGGTGGACCAGCTCTGGGCCAGCGCCTCGGCGAGGCCACGGGCGCCCACCAGCAGATCATGCTCGCCGCTGGCGAGCGCTGCGGCGATATCGGCCTGGGTGACGGCGTCGGGAATGGTGGCCTTGCCGGAATGCGCGCCAAGGCGGCTGGCGACGCTGATGGGCTCGCTGATGCCAAAGCCGCCCAATTGCCCATCGCGCGCCCAGCGGCCAAAGGCGGGAATCGCGGGGATCACTAGGGCGTTGGTATAAGTGATGGCGTCGAGCTCGGCGGGGATATTGCCCTTGAGGCGGGAGTCGACTTTTTTGAAGATCGGCAGCCCACAGGGCAGTTCGGCGAGCGCCGCCTGGACGGCGGCCGTGGCGGCGAGCGGGTCGATCTCGCGGCTATTGGTGGATACGCCCACGATCTCGGCGCCGCTGGCCAGCGCCTCGGTCAATCCGGCCGGCGCGAGCGCCACGGCGGTCGAGAGGCCATGCATGGCAAAGGGGGCGCTGGCATCGAGCGCCCCGGTCAGATCGTCGGCGAGCACAACCAGCCGGGTCATGCCAGGCCGATGGTGGCGACGCGGCGCTGCGCCTGCACTTCGGGATCGGGATCGAGCGCCGCGGCAAGGAGGCGCTGGGTATAGGGGTGCGTGGGCGCCGTGAAGATCTGCTCGGTGGGGCCACGCTCGACGATCTCGCCGGCCTTCATCACAATCACCGTATCGGCAAAGTCGCGCACGACTCCCAGATCATGGGCGATGAAGAGGAAGGAAATGCCCAGCCGTTCGCGCAGGCTATTGAGCAGCGCAATCACCTGGGCCTGGATGGAGACGTCGAGCGCCGAAACCGCCTCGTCGCAGATGATGAGTTCGGGCTCGAGCGCAAGAGCCCGGGCAATGGCGATGCGCTGGCGCTGGCCGCCCGAGAACTGATGGGGATAGCGGGTGGCGTGATCGGCGCTGAGACCGACTTGCTCCAGCAGTTCACGCACGCGCGCCTGGCGCTGCTTGCGGTCGGGCATGAGCTTGTGGATGTCCCAGCCCTCGGAAATCAGCTGGTAAACCGACATGCGCGGATTGAGCGACTGGGTGGGGTCCTGGAACACCATCTGGATCTGCCGGCGCACGCCGAGCAGCTCGCGCGGGCTGAGCTTGAGCAGGTCCTGCCCCTTCCAGAACGCCGCTCCGCTGTCGGCGGTTTCGAGGCGCAGGATCGAGCGGGCCAGGGTGGATTTGCCCGAGCCGCTTTCACCGACAACGGCAAGGGTCTGCCCGCGCGCCAGCGTCAGGGATACGCCTTTGAGGGCGGTATATTGCCCGTAGGTCTTGCAGAGGTCGCGCGCTTCGAGCAGCACCGGCGCTTGCGCGTCGAGCAGGCGGATCTCGCCCTTGCCGGGCGCCGAGCCGATCAGCTTGCGCGTATAGGCGTGCTGGGGGTTGTGGTAGACATCGTGGACCGTGCCGGCCTCGACGATCTGGCCGCTGTTCATGACGACGACACGGTCGGCAATTTCGGCGACGACCCCAAGGTCATGGGTGATGAGCACGAGACCCATGCCGGTTTCGGCCTGCAATTCCTTGAGGAGCGCGAGCACATCGGCCTGGATGGTGACGTCGAGCGCGGTGGTGGGCTCGTCGGCGATCAGGATATCGGGCTTGAGCGCCAAAGCCATGGCGATCATCAGGCGCTGGCGCTGGCCGCCCGAGAACTGATGGGGGTATTTGCGCACGGCGTTTTCGGGTTCGGGAATGCCGACGCGGGTGAGGAGATCGAGCGTGCGGGCGCGCGCTTCGGCGGGTGAGCGGCCATGGGCGGTCATCACCTCGCCGATCTGCCAGCCCACCGGGTAAACCGGGTTGAGATGGCCCAGCGGGTCCTGGAAGATCATGGCGATGCGCTTGCCATTGATGGCGCGGCGCTGCTCGTTGCTCATCGTCAGCAGGTTTTTGCCCTCAAAGAGGATCTCGCCCGAGGTGATATGGGCGGGGGGCATATCGAGGATGTTGAGTACGGCCGAGGCGGACACCGACTTGCCCGAGCCGCTTTCCCCGAGGATGGCGAGGGTTTCGCCGCGATTGACTGACCAGGACACATTGCGCACGGCATGAACGGTGCCGCGGGCGGTGTGGAAATCGACCGACAGGTTGTGAACCGAGAGCAGGGCCTCAGGCATCGGTGGTGCTCCGCGCTTCAAGGCGCCAGCGCTGGGCGGGATCGAGCGCGACGCGCATCCAGTTGGACAAGAGATTGAGGGCAAGGGTGGTGATGACGATCAGCAGGCCCGGCCAGAAGGCCAGCCACCAGGCCGAGGTCAGATAGGGGCGGCCCTGCGACACCATCAGGCCCCAGGTGATGTCGGGCGGCTGAATGCCGATGCCGAGGAACGACAGCGAGGATTCCGCCAACATCACAAAGGCGAAATCGAGCGTGGCGATGGTGACCAGCGTGGGCGCGACGACGGGAAGGATATGGCGGAGGATAATGCGGCGGTTCGAAGCGCCCATCACCACGGCGGCCTGCACGAACATACGCTGGCGCACTTCGAGCACTTCTGCGCGGGTGGTGCGCAGATAGATGGGGATGCGGGTGATGGCCAGAACCAGGATCATGTTGGGGATGGAGGGGCCCAGCACGTAAAGCACGATCACCGCGATGAGGAGCGAGGGGAAGCTCATGATGACGTCGGCAAGGCGCATGATGGCCTGCGAGACATGCTTGCCGAGATAGCCGGCGAGCAGGCCCAGCACCGCGCCCACCAGCATGGCGACGGCCACGGTGCCGGCGGCAACCAGCATGGTCGAGCGCGCCGCGACAACGAGGCGCGCGAGCATGGGGCGGCCAAGGCTATCGCCGCCCAGCACAAAGGCCCAGCCGCGCGCGAGGTCAAAGGGCGGGCTGTTGCGGCCGCGCAGGTTTTGGCTCGAGGCGAGATCGCCCAGCAGCATGGGGCCGAACACGGCAAAGAGGATGATGATCAGCAGCACGATGGCCGACACCAAGGCCAGCTTGTCGCGCCAGAGCATGGAGAGCAGGGGCCAGTGGCGCTGTTTTTCGCTGGGGGCGGGAGTGACGGTCGAAAGGTCCGACATGGCGCGCCTCCTCAGTGCCGAATGCGCGGATCGAGCAGGCCATAGGCGATGTCGATCAGGATGTTCATGAGGAAAATGGCAATGGCGGTGACCATGATGGCGGCGAGCACGACATTGAAATCGCGCTGCAGGATGGAGTCGATCATGAGCTTGCCGATGCCGGGGAAGCCGAAAATGGTTTCTACGATCACCGCGCCGTTGAGCATGGCCGCAGCCTGGTCGCCGATCACGGTGATCACGGGCAGCATGGCATTGCGCAGGGTATGCACGAAAATGATGGGCAGGTTGCGCACGCCCTTGGCCTTGGCCGTCTTGACATAGGGGGCACTCAGCGCCGCGAGCATGGAGCCGCGCACCACCTGCACGATGAGCCCGAAGGGGCGCACAAACAGAACGGCAATGGGCAAGATCCAGTGCCAGGGCGTGCCGACACCAGAGGTGGGCAGCCAGGCCAGGTTGATCGAGAAGATGACGATAGCGACGATGGCAATCCAGAAATCGGGGGCCGAAGCGCCGATCAACGAGATGATGGACACCAGCCGATCGAAGAACCCACCGACATTGAAGGCGGCGAGGGCGCCCAGGATAATGGAGGCCACGACAACGAGGGCCATGGTGATCAGCGCCAGCGGCAAGGTCCAGGCATAGGCTTCCAGCACCACATCGATGGCCGGACGCGCCTTGCGCAGGCTTTCGCCGAAATCGAGATGCAGGAAATCCCAGACATAGCGACCGAACTGTTCCATCAGCGGCAGGTCGAGACCGTTGATAGCGCGGAACTGCGCCTTCATTTCCTCGGTCGCATCGATGGGCAGGAACAGGGCCGCCGGATCACCGGTGAGGCGGGACAGGAAAAAGACCAGCACGAGCAGGCCCAGGAGCGACAGCAAGCTGGCGATGGCGCGCTGCGAGATCAGTTTGGTCATGGCCGATCATCCGGTTGGAAGCGAAAGACGATGCCGGGGCTTGGGCCCGGCATCGCGAAGTTTGGTAATCGGGGCGTCTTACTTGAAGCCGATTTCCGAGAGCTGCAGCTGCTGGTTGGTGGCGATGGTGGGCGTGAAGTCGAGACGCTCACTGACGCGGCTATGGCCAACCATGTGGAAGAGGAGCGCATCGGCAACCACTTCGTCATGGACATAGGCAAACAGCTCGGACCAAAGAGCAGCGCGTTCCTCACCGGTAGCGGCAGTGGCGCGCTCGATCAGATCGTCCGCCTTGGGGTCGGAGATGCCCGACTGGGTGCCGTTGCTGTGGTACTTGAAGTACATCGAGAACACCGGGTCGCCGCGTGAATTGTCGTGCTGGGCAACAACGAGCTGGGCAGGACGGCCTTCGGGATAGGGCTTGGAGTAGTACTGCTCGTGCTCGGCCACTTCCACCATGCGCAGGCTGGCATTGAAGCCCACTTCATTGAGCATCTGCACCAAGGCTTCGCCCACTTCGGTGACATGGGGGAAGTTTTCGGTACGGGCGATCACCTCGATGGGTGCCTTGATGTTGACGCCTTCGGCCTCGGCCTCCGCGAGCCAGGCCTTGGCCTGTTCGGGGTCATAGGCATGGGGCTCAAGGTCGGCGTTCCAGCCCAGCGTTGTCGGCGGGACCATGGCGGTCGCGAGTTCAGTGCCGGCGGCGAGCACGGTGCCGATGAAGGCCTCGCGGTCGATGGCGGCGTTCAGCGCCTTGCGGACGCGCAGGTCGCCCATGGGCTCGACGGTCTGGTCGATGCGCAGATAGACGGTTTCCGAATTGGGATAGGTGAAGTCGGTCGCCGGGTTGGTGGCTTCCACTTCGGTGATCTGGGGGGCGATATCGGCTTCGCCGGTTTCCACCATGGCCGCGCGCACGGCGGGCTCGGAGCGGAACACATAGGTGGCCGAGGTCACGGCCGGAGCCTCGCCCCAGTAATCGTCGCGGCGGGTCAGCACGATCTGCTGGCCGGCGGTCCAGTCGGTCATCGCATAGGGGCCGGTGCCGATCGGCTCGCGCACGAATTCCATCGGGGTTTCGGACGGAACGATGGTCACGAGCGACATCAGCAGCGGCAGAATGGGCTGGGCGGGCTCGGCCTTGACGTCGATGGTGTTGTCATCGACCACGGTGAAGGTCAGGTCGGTGTCGGCGAAATAGCGCGCGCTTTCGCAGGTCAACTGATCGCTGAACACGCGGTCAAAGGAGTGCTTGACGTCGGCAGCGTCAAAGCTGGTGCCGTCCGAGAAGGACACGCCCTGGCGCAGCTTGAACTGCCAGGTGCCGTCGCCTTTGTCTTCCCACGATTCCGCCAGGCGCGGCATCAGACCCTTGTCGCCGCGCACATCGAGCTCGGTCAGGGTTTCGCTGATGTTCTGGAGCACGACGCGGCCGATATTGGACCGGGTGGCCATGCAGGGATCCACCAGGTCGAGCTCTTCGCTCAAGACCACGGTGATATCGGTATCGGACTGCGCCATTGCCGGGGCAATCGCGGTGGAAGCCAGCAGAACGCCGACCAGAATGCGTTTGAAGATCAATTCTACCTCCCTAAGGCAGCTTGCGGATGGATGAACGCCGCTGCGAAGCGCTCCCGCTCGTTCCTCCGGACGCGCCGATAGCAGTCGGCTTGCCGTTGGCCGGCACTATCTAGCGCTGTCATGGAGTTGTCAAACGAATTTGGGTGAGTGCCGCTGCGGCATTCCGTTCTCCGATATAAGACGCTGATTAGAAACAACAATCCTGTCGCCCCGTAGGCTTGTCCGTGTGAAATGTGGCAATAATAACTTGACAACATGGATTGTCCCGCCGAGTTTGCGGCAACCAAAACCGTGGGGAGAGACATGACTCCAGACCAAATCGCCGCTCGCATGACGGGGGAGATCCTGCCCGGGCAGGACGGCTTGCTGGAGGCCTATCTGCCTTCGCCCATGGTGCAGAACCATGCCGCCTTCATCGAGCGCCTGGAGGATGGCACGCTGGCTTGCCTGTGGTTCGGCGGCACGCTCGAGGGCAAGTCCGACATTTCCGTGTTCGGCTGCACGCTGGCGCCCGGCGCCGAGCGCTGGTCCGAGCCGGTGCAGCTGAGCAATGATCCCGAGCGCTCCGAGCAAAACCCAGTGCTGACGCGTAATGAGCGCGGCCAGTGGCAGCTGTTCCACACCGCCCAGCCCGCCGGCAACCAGGACGAGTGCCTGCTGCGCGCCCGCCCGATCACGCTCGAAAATGGCCTCCTCGCCGGGGGCGAGCCGCGGCTGGTCGATCTGCCCCTGGGCACGTTTGTGCGCGCCCGCTTTGTGCGCCGCGCCGATGGCGCCTGGATGATGCCGGTGTTCCGCTGCATCCCGCGCCCCGGCCAGCGCTGGAACGGCAGCCATGATACCGCGGGCGTCGCCGTTAGCCATGACGATGGCGAGAGCTGGCAGATGACCGAAGTGCCCGGCTCCATCGGCTCGGTGCATATGACCATCGTGCCGCTCGATGGCGAGCATATGGTGGCCTTTTATCGCCGCCGGCAGTCGGACTTCGTGCATCGCTCGGAAAGCCTTGATGGCGGGCTGACCTGGTCGGCGCCCGAGCCGACCGATGTGCCCAACAACAATTCCTCGATCAATGTGGTGCGCCTGCGCGACGGGCGGCTGGCCATGGTGTGCAATCCCGCATCCGCGGCCACTTCAAGCGACCGGCGCGTCTCGCTTTATGACGAGATCGAAGCGGGCGATGACCGGCCCGACGCCACGGGCGGGTGCCAGCCGATCTGGGGGGTGCCCCGCGCGCCGCTGAGCCTCTGCCTCTCAAGCGATGGCGGGCTGACCTGGCCCCTTCGGCGCGTCATCGACGACAGCCCCGGCACGTGCCTGTCCAACAATTCCGAGGACGGGCGCAACAAGGAATTGTCCTATCCCTATCTGCTGGAGGGCGAGGATGGGGCGATCCATGTCGCCTACACCTATTTCCGGCGGGCTATCAAATATGTCCGGCTGCCCCAGGGCTGGATCGATGGAGGCGCTGCATGAGCGATGTAATCGGCATTACCATGGGCGACCCCGCCGGGGTCGGACCCGAGATCAGCGTGCGCGCGCTCAGCGAGATGAGCCCCGAGGACCGGGCGCGCACCCGCATCTATGGCGATCGGGCGACGCTGGAACTGGCGCTGGCCGCTACCGGCGTGACGCTCGATCTTGATGGCGTGGTGGAAGACCTGCCGATCGAAGACGGGCCGCTGCCCTGGGGCAAGCTCGATCCGCGCGGCGGCGACGCCGCTTTCCGCTTCATCGAAAAGGCGGTGCGCGATTCCGAAGCCGGCCGCATCGGCTGCATCGTGACGGCGCCCATCAACAAGGAAGCGCTGAACCTGGCCGGGCATCACTATGATGGTCATACCGGCATGCTCGCGGCCCTGACGGGGCAAAAGTCGGCCTTCATGCTGCTCGCTTCCGAGCGGCTCAAGGTCATCCATGTCTCGACCCATGTGTCGCTCAAAACAGCGATCGACCGGGCGACGCCCGAGCGGATCCTCGCGACCATCCGCGCCGGCAACGAGCATCTCAAGCGCATCGGTTACGCCAAGCCGCGCATTGCCGTGGCCGGCATCAATCCCCATTGCGGGGAAGGCGGTTTGTTTGGCACCGAGGATGATGTGCAGGTGGCTCCCGCCGTCGCCATGGCCCGTGCGGAAGGCATCGAAGTCCAGGGGCCGATCTCGGCCGATACGGTTTATCACCGCGCCTATAATGGCGGATTCGACCTCGTGATCGCCCAGTATCACGACCAGGGGCATATCCCGATCAAGCTCGTGGCCTTCGATACCGCGGTCAATGTCTCGCTCGGCCTGCCGATCGATCGCACTTCGGTTGACCATGGCACGGCCTTCGACATTGCCGGCACCGGCACGGCCAACCACATCAATATGAATGCCGCGATCGCCTATGCGCGTCGCCTCGTTGCAGGAAAAAACACATGAATACGGCCCTGAACCTGCCCATCCATGGGGTGTTCTGCGCTTCGGCCACGCCGGTTGCGGCGGATGGCACGCCTGACCACGCTGCGTTCGCCGCCCATTGCGATGCGCTGCTCGATGAGGGTTGCGACGGCGTCGCCCTGTTGGGCACGACGGGGGAAGCTAACAGCTTTTCCATTGCCCAGCGCCAGGCGCTGCTCGAGCAGGTGATCAGCAGCGGCATCGATCCGCAGCGCCTGCTGCCCGGCACTTCGCAGACCAATGTGCCCGATACGGTGACGCTGGTGCGCCATGCGGTGGATGCCGGGGTCAAGGCTGTCGTGGTGCTGCCGCCCTTTTACTACAAGGGGGTGAGCGACGAGGGTCTGTTTCGCTTTTATGCCGAGGTGATCGAGGCCGTGGGCAGCGATGCGCTGCGCGTCGTGCTGTATCACATCCCCCCCATCGCTCAGGTGGGCTTGTCACTCGAATTGGTCGGCCGGTTGCGCGAGGCGTTCCCGGGCGTGATCGTCGGCATCAAGGACAGCTCGGGCAAGCTTGAGAGCATGCAGGCTTTCGCTGGCGCCTTCGAGAATTTCTCGGTGCTCTCGGGCGCCGATCCCTTCATGCTGCCGCTGCTGCAGTCGGGCGGGGCGGGGTGCATCACCTCTTCCTCCAATCTGATCGGGGCGCATCTGCGCGTCGTCTTCGATGGCTGGCACGATCCGGCGCAGGCCGAGCAGGTGGCCCGCGCGCAGAGCCGGATCGAGGCCTGGCGCAACCTCTCCAATGCCTATGTGCAGCTGCCCACCATCAAGGCGATGCTGGCCAAGCGGCGCGGTCATCCCGGCTGGACGCGGGTGCGCCCGCCGCTGGTGGAACTTGACGCCGCTCAGCTCGAAACTGTTTGGGGCCAGATGGCCGAACTTGAGGCGCAGGACAATGGCTGAAGCCACTCTTTCCATGGCGCGGCCGATTACCTTGCTGCAGCCGGCGCGGCTGGAAATCGGCGCGGGCGCGATCAGCAAGCTCGGCGAATGGGCCGGCGCGTTCAGCCGCGTCTTCGTGGTGGCGATGCCGCCGACGGAGGGTTTTGTCGAGCGCATCGGCCTTGCCGGTGAGTTGCAAGTGTTTGTCGACCTGCCGCCCGAGCCGGACCTGCCGGCGGTGCAACGGGTGTTGGCCGCCGCGCGCGCCTTCAAGCCCGATCTCGTGATCGGGCTGGGCGGCGGCTCGGTGATGGATGTGGCTAAGCTCGTGGCTGTCCTGTGGGACAGCACGGAAACCATTCTCGACGTGGTAGGGCCGGGCAAGGTCAAGGGCCGGCGCACCGCATTGGCGCAGGTGCCGACCACTTCGGGCACCGGCTCGGAAGCGGGCATCCGGTCGCTCGTCACCAATCCCGAGACGCTGGCCAAGCTCGCGATCGAAAGCCAGTTCATGCTGGCCGACCTTGCCATTCTCGATCCCGAACTGACCTATTCGGTGCCTTCGGCGGTGACGGCAGCGACGGGCGTTGATGCGCTGGCCCATTGCGTTGAGGCCTTCACCAATATCAAGGCCCATCCGCTGATCGATGGCTATGCGCGGCTGGGGATCGAACTGGTCGGGCGCTATTTGGCGCGGGCCGTGGCCGATGGTTCAGACACCGAAGCGCGGGCCGGCATGATGCTCGCCTCCTATTATGGCGGGATCTGCCTCGGGCCCGTGAATACGGCGGCTGGGCATGCGCTCGCTTATCCGCTGGGCACGCGGCTCAAGCTGCCCCATGGCCTCGCCAATGCGATCATTTTTCCGCATGTGCTGGCCTTCAACCAGCCTGCTCAGCCGGAAAAGACTGCCGAGATCATGGCCTTGCTTGGCCTGCCGGCAGCAGAAAACCCAGAAGCGGTGCTGGCCGGGGCGATGCAGTTCTGCCGGCAGCTGGGGGTCGAGATGGGCCTTGGTGCGCATGGCGCCGAGGGCGCGGCCTTGCCCGGCTGGGCGGTCGAAGCTCATGCCATTCGCCGGCTGATGGACAACAATCCGCGCGCGATGAGCATCGAAGATGTGCTGGCGATCTACCAGGCGGCACTGAACTGAAGTTTGCGGCGCCGGGCAAAACCCGGCGCTGTGCGATCAAACCACGCGGCGGCCCTCGGCATCGACCACCACTTCGCCATCTTCCTTGGTGAACGGGCCGATCGCGGGGTTTTCCAGGATCTCGAGCACGAGCTCGGAGGGGCGGCAAAGGCGGGTGCCTTTGGCAGTCACCACAAAGGGCCGGTTGAGCAGGATCGGGTGCGCCGCGATGGCGTCCAGCATGGCCTCCTCATCGACCGAAGGGTCCCCCAGTCCCACCGCGTCAAAGGGCGTGCCCTTCTGGCGCAGCGCCTCACGCAGCGTCAGGCCGGCATCGGCAACGAGTTGGCGGATCGTGGCGCGGTCGGGCGGGGTTTTGAGATATTCCACCACGTCCGGCTCGACGCCGCTTTGGCGGATCATGGCAAGGGTGTTGCGCGAGGTACCGCAATCGGGATTGTGGTAGATGGTGACGCTCATATGGTTTCGGGCTCCTGCACGAGGATAACGCCGAATTGCGCTTCGACGCCCGTGCGGACGCGATCGCTGATCTCAGCGATATCGGCATAGGTTGCGCCGCCATGATTGACCACGACAAGGGCATGGCGCTCGGACACGCCGGCGCCGCCAATGCGCAGGCCCTTGAACCCACTCTGCTCGATCAGCCAGCCCGCCGATAGCTTGCTGCGCCCATCGGGCTGCGGGTAAGCGGGCGCGCCGGGGTGCTCGGCGCGAATGCGCTCGACTGTCGTGGCATCAACCACCGGGTTATGAAAGAACGAGCCGGCATTGCCGGTTTGGGTCCAGTCGGGCAGCTTGGAGCGGCGCAGCTCGACCACCCGGTCCATGACCGCCTGGGGGCTGACCTCCGCCGGCAATTCCGACAATCCGGCATAGCGCAGATTGGGTGTCCAAGGACGGGGCAGGGCGAAGCGCACCGCCGCAACGATGAAGCGGTTGGGCTCGCGCTTGAACAGGCTTTGCCGGTAGCTGAACGCGCAATCCTCAAGGCCCAATCGCACGAAGCACTGCTCGTGCGTGTCATAGGCGGAAAGCGAGGCGAAACGGTCGGCAAGTTCGAGGCCATAGGCCCCGATATTTTGTACGGGAGCCGCGCCCACCGTGCCGGGAATAAGCGCCAGGTTCTCGAGCCCGGGCATGCCGTTGGCGACGGTGTAGCTGACGAAGTCGTGCCAGTTTTCCCCGGCGCCGGCTTCGATGATCGTTTGCTCGGGTGTGTCCTGCAGGATCTGGCGGCCCTTGATCGCCATCTGCGCCACGATCCCCTCGAAAACGGGGCGCAGCACGACATTGCTGCCCTCGCCCAGGATGCGGAGCGGCAGGTTTAGCCGCTCGGCCGCGTCCAGGAGCGCCGGGATGTCTTGGGGCGTGTTGATCGTCGTGCCAAAGCGCGCCTTGGCTGACAGGCCAAAGGTGTTGCAGGGCCGCAGGTCGAAGTCGGGAATCAATTGCATCGGCATACCCGCTAGCGGGCCTTGATGGTTTGAGCAAGGCTCCGCGTGGCAACGGAGGTGGCCCGCCGACTTGACCGAGGTCAAGGTTGCCCCGCCTTGGCCTTGCTAGTCTGGTGTGGTGGCCCTGTGAGCTGGCCCGCAACGGGAGTGGCAGATGAAGGATATTGTGGTTCAACTCACCGGGTCACCCGAGGACGAGTTTCGCCTGACCACCGCCGAAACAATTGCCCGCAGCTTCGAGGCGCACCTGACGGGGCTCCTTGTGCATATGCGGCCCGAGATTTTTGCCGGGCCCGAAGCGTCACTGGGCTTGATGTTGCAGGAAATGATCAACGAGGCCGAGCGGCTCACGCGCGAGCGGCAGGCGGCGCTCGAAGATCGTCTCGACAAGATGGGATTGCCCACCGAGCTGCGCGTTGTTTCGGGTTTTGCCGGGACGGTGGGCAGTCAAATGGCGGCCGAAGCGCGGACCGCCGACCTTTTCGTTGGCACCAGGCCCTATGGGGAAGGAGCGCAGGATTCCCAAATCGAGGAGGCCGTGTTGTTTGAATCGGGCACCGGCTGCTTGTGGCTGCCGCCGATGAAAGCTGCCGCCAGCCCGCTCGATATGGTGCTGGTGGCGTGGAAAGACACACGTGAATCATCGCGAGCGGTCAAGGATGCGCTGCCGCTGCTCAAACTGGCGGGGCGGGTCGTCGTCGCCATGGTCACCGATGAGCCGGGTGAAGCCAGCGGCGTGATCGAGGGCGGCGATATTGCCCGCTATCTGAGCCGGCATGGGGTGGCGGTGGAGCTCCGGGAAATCGCCGGCTGGCGCAATGCCGCCGAAGCGATCCAGAACGAGGCGGAAAAGCTGCGCGCCCAACTGATTGTTGCCGGTGCTTATAGCCATTCGCGCATGCGCGAGCGCCTGCTGGGTGGCGTCACCCGGGTGCTGCTGAGTGAAGCGGTGATCCCGGTGTTTATGTCCCGCTAGGGCAACTGGCAGCAAATCACGCCCGGGCCGCGCGCCCGCTTTTCCCCCAACTAACCTGGTGCTGATGTGTTGAACCAAGCCGAACTGGCCGCCCGGATCCGCCGCCCCGAACTGCTCGAGCGCATTTGCACGGCGCGCGAAGCGGCCGACCGGCTGGGTGATGGCATGCTGGTGGGCATGAGCGGGTTTACGCGCGCCGGGGACGCCAAGGCGGTGCCGCTGGCCATGGCGGAACGGGCAGCGCTTGATCCGTTCAAGATTACCCTCATTACCGGGGCCTCGCTGGGCCATGACGTCGACCGGGTGTTGACCGAAGCGGGCGTTTTGGCGCGGCGCATGCCTTTTCAGGTCGATACAACGCTGCGCGCCGCCATCAACCGGGGCGAGGTGATGTTTATCGACCAGCACTTGAGCGAAACGGTGGAGCATCTGCGCTCGGGGCAACTTGGGGTGATGGACTACGCCATTGTGGAGGCGGCAGCGATCACCGAGACCGGGGGCATCGTGCCCAGCACCTCGGTGGGCAATTCGGCCAGCTTTGCCGTTCTCGCCAAAAAGCTCATCGTCGAGATCAACCTCGCCCAGCCCCTGGCGCTGGAAGGGCTGCACGACATCTATTTCCCCTCCAAGCGCCCGACGCGCCTGCCCATTCCCATTGTTGCCGTCGACAGCCGGGTGGGCCTGCCTTATGTGCCGATCGATCCCGACAAGATCGTGGCGATTGTCTTGACCCATACTGCCGACAGCGCGTCCAACAATGAACGGCCCGATGCCGATACCAACGCCATCGCGGATAAGCTTGTCGGCTTGCTGGAAAGCGAAGTGGCCGCGGGGCGGCTCGATCTGTCGCTGCAGCCGCTGCAGGCGGGGATCGGCACCATTGCCAACGCGGTGTTGGCGGGGCTGGGCGAGGGGCCGTTCCATCACCTCAAGATGTATTCCGAGGTGCTGCAGGATTCCACCTTTGATCTGTTTGATACCGGCAAGCTGGTGTTTGCCTCGGCCTCGTCGATCACCCTGACGGCGGAATGTGCGGGGCGCGTCTTCACCAATCTTGACCGTTATCGCGATCGGCTGGTGCTGCGGCCCCAGGAAATGAGCAACCACCCCGAAGTGGTGCGGCGGCTCGGGATCATCGCGATCAACACCGCGCTCGAGTTCGACCTTTATGGCAATGTGAACTCCACCCATGTAAACGGCACCCAGATGATGAATGGCATCGGCGGCTCGGGGGATTTTGCGCGCAACGCTTATCTGTCGATCTTTGTGACGCGATCCATGGCCAAGGGCGGCACGATCTCTTCGGTGGTGCCGATGGTGAGCCATGTGGATCACAGCGAGCATGACGTCGATGTCGTCATCACCGAATGTGGCCTCGCCGATCTGCGAGACCTGGCGCCGCGCGAGCGGGCCCGCGCCATCATCGACAATTGCGTGCACCCCG
Organism: Devosia sp. Z6_126; assembly: GCF_058133495.1. Classification (NCBI taxonomy): domain Bacteria; kingdom Pseudomonadati; phylum Pseudomonadota; class Alphaproteobacteria; order Hyphomicrobiales; family Devosiaceae; genus Devosia; species Devosia sp. Z6_126. The sequence continues at coordinate 1,319,016 of NZ_JBYUNO010000001.1, forward strand.
ACTACCGGGCGCAGCTCGAGGATTATTTCACGCGCGCCAGCGCCCGGGGCGGGCATACGCCCCATCTGCTGGAAGAAGCACTGTCCTGGCATCAGCGCCGCATGAGCACGGGCAGCATGCTCGCGGGCTGAGGGCTGGGGCCGCGGCGATAGCGGCCCCTTGTTTGTGCTTAGTTCAGCTCCAGCTGGGCGATGGTGGTGAGCATGCCATCGAGCAGGGTTGCAGCCACCGGATCAACGCCGGGCGGGTCCTGCATCACCCGGAAGGTGGTGGCAACCAGCGCGCCGCGCCCGATCCGGCGCTCGATGATGGTGGCCGCTGGCTTATGCACCCAGCCCACGACCAGCCCGGCATGCACGAGGCCGTCATATTCCCAGTCGCGCATGCCCCCGAGCACATGGCGGGGGACGACCCGGTCATAGGCGATGTCCAGCATGGGGCCGCCGGGCAAGGCCGCAAAGGCACCATTGCGCTTGATCCAGCTGAAATTGGCGATCCAGTCGCCGCGCCAGATCGTGCCCTGGCGCGGGTGGAGCGCGATATTGGGCAGCTGGGTTTCAAAGCCCATATGCAGGCCCGGCTGTTCGTCCTCAACCGGCATGTTGGGCGGTTCGCGCCGGGGCGCATCGGCGCGCAAGTTCTTTTTTTCCTGCAGCTTGGGATGGGCTAGCACCAGATAACGCGCGCCAAAGCGCATTGCCTCGATGTCCTGGGCGTCGAGCATGGAAACAACGGTCACATCGGCATGGGCGGCCGATACGATGCTGTAGCCAAGGCCCTGCAGGAAAGCAGCAAGACTGCCGTCCCGAGTATGAAGGCGCAGCTCGCGCTGGGATTGGCGCGGTGTGAAGACCGAAAGGTCGACGCTGTTGCGCGCCAGTTCCTGCTCGCCAATGCGCAAGCCGAAAGACAGCGTCGCGATCCGGTTGCTGTCATAGCCCGGCAGTTGCAGCTCGGTTGGGGTGAGATCGATCACTTCCAGTGCGTCCGCCTGGGGGACGGGGATGGTGCCCGAGGGGCCATCGGCGAGCGACCAGTGGAGGATCGCGCCGGCCGGCAGGCGGGTGCCCCCGGTGGCGATGGAAAGGCCGAAGCTGAACTTTTCGCCGGCCCAGCCGGAATAATGGAGGATATTGGGCACGATCACGAGATCGGCGTTGATCTGGGGGAAGCGCTCGTGGAACACGCGCGGATTGCGCCGGATGTCGAGGAGCCCATTGGCTTCCCAATGCACATCGGTGATCTCGGTGATCACATAGCCCTGGATGGGCTGGCGGGCCCGCATCGCCTCGATCTGGTATTTGAGATTGTCGAACTGGTACCACTGCACCTTTTCGATAAAGGCATCGAAGCTGCCGAACACTTCATCGAGATGGTAGGCGGCGAAACGGTTCTGCAGGCCATGGGGATAGGCGGAGTTGTCGCCCCAGCCAAAGCCGGTTTCCATCCACCAGGGCTCCGACCCATCGGGGTTGGCGACCTCGGCAGGCCGGGGCAGTCCCCAGACGCCGAATTCCGAAACGATCAGCGGTTCCTTGCCCGTGCGTTCGGCATCGCCATGGGGCGAAAAGGTCCAGTCGGCCCCGGCTGCGAACTCTTCGGTCAGGCGCTCCCATTCGGCGCGGCGCTCGGGCACGGAGCGATAATAATGGTAGTCATTGAGGTCGGTCTTGATGTGGAAATTGGGAATGCAAGGCGAGTTGTCGACCACAAGGCGGGTGGGGTCGAGCGCCTTGAGCCAATCAAAGGTTTCCTTGAGCCAGGCGCGGTGGTCGGCGTTTTCCACCAGCCGCGTGCCCCAGTCTTCGTTGATGATGGTCCAGCAGATGATGGAGGGGTGGTTGCCGTCGCGCTCGAGAATGCCCTTCATCGTCTGGCGCAGCCGCTCGGCCGAAGCCAGGGTCAGGGTCGCAACATTGGGGATTTCGGTCCAGATCAGCATGCCCATCCGGTCCGCAACTTCATAGTAGCGCGGGTCGGGCACCTTGATGTGGCAGCGCAGCAGATTGAGGCCTAGCTCCTTGGATTTGCGGAAATGGTCCTCGATGAATTCGAGCGAAGGCGGGGTGCAGATGCCTTCGGGATAATAATCCTGGTCGAGCGCGCCGCGCATATACAGCGGCTCCCCATTAAGGAACAGCTTGCCGTCGCGCGACTCGATTTTGCGAAAGCCAAAGCTGTGCTCGGTGCGGTCGCTGACGCCCACCGGGCTGCTGAGCTCGACTTGCAGGCGGTAGAGATGGGGGTGCTCCGGCGACCAAAGCAGCGGGTCCGTGACGGCAAGGCTGAACTCGCTTTGCCCGGCCGTGGCGTCGCCCGTTGCAGTTGCGACTACGGCGCCATCGTTCGCCAGCACGGAAAGGGCGACTTGTGCCGGGGCGGACAGGGTCAGCCGCGCGAGCACCGCGCCGGTATCTGGATCAGGGGTGATGGCGCAGCCGGTGAGATGGGCGACCCCGCGCCGCTCCAGCGTGACTGACTGCCAGATGCCGCCCAAGGGGCCGTACCAGCTTTGCTTGCCGTGAGGGATTTCGGAAAACGGAAAGTCCGGGTAGTTGCGCCGGTCGCCCGAGGGCAGGGTGACCGCGACCTCGAGCTGGTTCTCGCCCCTTGTGCCCGGCGGGAGCACGATCTCAAAGGGCAGGTAGCCGCCTTCATGGCTGCCCAGCGGCGTGCCATTGAGGCTGACTTCGGCGAAATAGCTCACGGCCCCAAAGCAGAGCACCAGCGTGCCGCCGTCCCAATCAGCGGGGACGGAAAAGCTCCGGCCATAAATGGCTCGCCCCGAGGCATAGCGCAGATCGGCGAACTCGGCCTGCCATGGGTTGGGCACATCAGCGGTGCGCGTTCGCCCGTCGCTCTCGTGCGTGAAGCTCCACTCACCATCAAGCGACAGAACTGCCCGCAGTCCTTCGCCCGCTTCAACCGCTGCTTGCGTCATGTTGTGCACTCCGGCCGGGCTGCGCTAATATCAGCTCGGGGTTTGATAATATTATTATCAGCTCTAGCGCTGGCGGAGTTCGCCGGCAAGAGGCTAAGCAAGCCGCACCATCGCACCCCTAGATTGGGTGCGGGGGAGCTTGAGGCAAGGAGAAGGCGATGGGCAAGCGCGCGACAATGACCGACATCGCCAATCACGCCGGGGTTTCGCAAGCTACCGTGTCGCTCGTGCTCAATGAGGTGGAGAATGCCCGGGTCGGGGCGGCCACCCGGCAGCGGGTGCTGGAAGCCGCCGATGCGCTGGGCTACCGCAAGACGCAGCGCCTGCACCGCTCACCAACCGGGGCCCGGGTGATCGGGCTGCTGATCGACGATGTGACGACGACCCCCTTTGCCGCCCAGTTCATCGAAGGGGCGCGCGACGAGGCGGCGCTGCATGATTGCATCGTCGCAGTGTTTTGTACCCGGCGCGACGAGGCGCTTGAAGAAGCGGCACTTGATCTCTTGGCAGCGACGCAATTGCAGGGGGTGGTTTATGCAGCCCTGGTGACCCAGGGGGTGACCCCGCCCGAGCGGCTGAAAGCTATCCCGACCATTTTGTTGAACTGCCACGATGACGAGCGAAGGTTTCCTGCCGTGTTGCCGGGCGATGTGGCGGGCGCCTTTGCGGCCACCGAAGCCCTGCTCAAGGCCGGGCATCGCCGCATTGCGCATCTGGCGGGGGAAAGCTGGATGGAAGCGGCGCGGGACCGGGAGCTCGGCTATCGCCGGGCCCTGGCGAGCTGGGATGTGCCGGTGGACCCAGACCTCATCCTTGCGGGCGGATTTACCGTGACGGGCGGGCGCGATCTCACCGCGCAGCTATTGGCGCTGCCCGAGCCGCCCACTGCCTTGTTTTGCTTTAATGACCGGATGGCGGTGGGTGCCTGCGACGCTATCCGCAATCGCGGCCTGCGCGTGCCCGATGATCTTTCGGTGATGGGTTACGACGACGAGGATCTGGTGCGCTATCTGCAGCCGCCGCTTTCGAGCGTGGTGCTGCCCCATGACGAGATGGCGCGCTGGGCGGTTGGGGCGCTGTTTGATGCGGCCGTCATCAAGGCGGAGCGGCCGGTGCGCATGAAGATGGATTGCCCACTGGCGTTGCGCCAGTCGATCGCTCCACCGGCCCTAGCGCGGGGTGATGCCGGCCTAGCGTCGGTTCTTGAGGACGATGGCGATGATGATGAGCACAAAGGCTGAAAGGCGCAGCAGATAAAGCCAGCTGCGTTCTTCGGCCGGCAAGCCGGACAGCGCCAGCAGCGCCTGATTGGCCGCCAGCAGCCAGAACGCCGCCGCAAAGGCTGCAAACAGCAATTGGCGGGTGCGCACCCAAAAACGCAGGAAAAACAGCCCGGAAACCACAAAGCCCATCGTGATCAAGCCGGAAACGAAGTCGAACATCGCTTACTCCGACTCCCAGACCAGACCGAAGATCAACACGCCGACCGCGGCCAGGGAAGCGGCATGCCGCCAAGCCCGCAGGTCGTATAGCGGGAAGATCAAGAGGTCAAACAGGACGATCACGCTGTTGAGGGTCAGGAACAGAAAGCAGATGCCGGCCCAGAACAGCAGGGGCGTGCGGCTGCGCCAGAACCCGCGCAACAGCAGCCCGGTGCAGGCGGCGCTGGCCAGCATGCACAGCACGTAAATGGCAACCGGAATAGCCTCGTTCACTTGGATGGCTTTCTGAGCAGGAACGCGTCGGAAAAGGATTGCAGTTTGGCGTTGGACCGACCAACGATTATTCGGCGAATATAGTTGGGGCGCGCGCGATAGTCGCGCTCGAGCCTTGCCACAAAGCCGGCGATGTCGGGCGAGGCTGCTGAAAAGCGCAGCTTGCCTGGCTCGAGTTGCACCACCAGCCCCGCCTCAACCAGGCCCCGCACCGATTGGGCCACGACAAGTTCGCTGCTGCGCAGCTCGGTCACGAGGCTTGTCGTCGTCCAGCTGCGCTCGGGCTGGGAATACAGCAGCAGCAAGAGCTCGAGCGACCAGACGGAGTCCAGACAGCTCTCGATCATCTCGACAAAGTCAGACTCAGATGGCGCGGGCGGGCTCATTGCACAGCGGTGTAGGAGCGGTCAACGCATGGATCAACCCTCACAGCGAGTTTCGTTTCGCTTTTAACAAATCCATGCCATCTGTTTGCGCTTGCGCTAGAAGGGTTTTGGCCGCCCGCAAGAGGCTGACTGGCCGCGATGAGGAGCACACTACCTTGACCATGACCGCCCCCACCCAACAGCTCGATCGCCGTCATATCCTCAACGCCCTGCGCGCCTTCCGGCGCGGCGATTTTTCGGTACGGCTCGACGGAGATTTCGACGGCATCGACTTCGAGATCGCCCAGAGCTTCAACGAAATCGTTGAGCTCAACGAGGCGCTGACCGATGAATTTGCCCGTCTGGGGCGCGTGGTGGGCAAGGATGGGCGCATCGGCGAGCGCGCGCATGTGCGCAATGCCAGCGGCAGCTGGGAAGCCAGCGTGCGCTCGGTGAACGAACTGATCGAAGACATGGTGCAGCCCACCGCGGAAGTGGCGCGCGTGATCGGGGCCGTGGCCAAGGGCGATCTCAGCCAATCCATGATGGAAGAGATCGATGGCCGTCCGTTGCGCGGCGAGTTCCTGCGCATCGGCAAGGTGGTGAACACCATGGTCGATCAGCTCAACAGCTTTGCCTCGGAAGTGACGCGCGTGGCGCGCGAAGTGGGCACCGAAGGCAAGCTCGGGGGCCAGGCGCAGGTCAAGGGCGTCGCTGGCACCTGGAAGGATCTGACCGACAATGTGAACTCCATGGCGGCGAACCTGACCAGCCAGGTGCGCAACATTGCCGAAGTGACCACGGCCGTCGCCAATGGCGATTTGAGCCGCAAGATCACCGTGGAGGTGAAGGGCGAGGTGCTCGAGCTCAAGAACACCATCAATACCATGGTGGACCAGCTCAACGCCTTTGCTTCGGAAGTGACGCGCGTGGCGCGCGAAGTGGGCACCGAAGGCAAGCTGGGCGGCCAGGCGCGCGTTGAAGGCGTCGGCGGCACCTGGAAGGACCTCACCGACAATGTGAACCTGATGGCCGAGAACCTCACCGGCCAGGTGCGTAACATCGCCGAGGTGACCACCGCCGTGGCCTCGGGCGATTTGTCCAAAAAGATTACCGTGGACGTGAAGGGCGAAATCCTCGAGCTCAAATCCACCATCAACACGATGGTGGACCAGCTTAACTCCTTTGCCTCGGAAGTGACCCGCGTGGCGCGCGAAGTGGGTACCGAAGGCAAGCTGGGCGGCCAGGCGCAGGTGCGCGGCGTTGGCGGCACCTGGAAGGATCTCACCGACAATGTGAACTTGATGGCGGCGAACCTGACCGGTCAGGTGCGCAATATCGCGGAAGTCACCACCGCCGTGGCGTCGGGTGATCTTTCTAAAAAGATCACCGTGGACGTGAAGGGCGAAATCCTGGAGCTGAAGTCGACCATCAACACCATGGTGGACCAGCTCAATTCCTTTGCCGGGGAAGTGACGCGCGTGGCGCGCGAAGTGGGCACCGAAGGCAAGCTGGGCGGCCAGGCCGATGTGAAGGGCGTCGGCGGCACCTGGAAGGATCTGACCGACAATGTGAACCTGATGGCCGCGAATCTGACCGGTCAGGTGCGCAATATCGCCGAAGTGACCACCGCCGTGGCGCGTGGCGATCTGTCCAAAAAAATCACCGTGGATGTGAAGGGTGAAATCCTCGAGCTCAAGGACACCATCAATACCATGGTGGACCAGCTCAATTCCTTCGCCGGTGAAGTGACGCGCGTGGCGCGCGAAGTGGGTACCGAAGGTAAGCTCGGTGGCCAGGCCCATGTGGAGGGCGTGGCCGGCACCTGGAAGGATCTGACTGACAATGTGAACTCGATGGCGCAGAACCTGACCGGCCAGGTGCGCAACATCGCCGAGGTGACCACCGCCGTGGCTTCGGGTGACCTCAGCAAAAAGATCACGGTGGATGTGAAGGGGGAAATCCTCGAGCTCAAGAACACCATCAACACCATGGTGGACCAGCTCAATTCCTTTGCTTCGGAAGTGACGCGCGTGGCGCGCGAAGTGGGCACCGACGGCAAGCTCGGCGGTCAGGCGCAAGTGCGCGGCGTCGCCGGCACCTGGAAGGATCTGACCGACAATGTGAACGCCATGGCCGCCAACCTCACCGGCCAGGTGCGTAACATCGCCGAAGTCACCACCGCGGTGGCCTCGGGCGACCTCAGCAAGAAGATCACGGTGGCGGTGCGCGGGGAAATCCTCGAGCTCAAGGACACCATCAACACCATGGTGGACCAGCTCAATAGCTTTGCCTCGGAAGTGACGCGCGTGGCGCGTGAAGTGGGCACCGAGGGCAAGCTCGGCGGCCAGGCGCAGGTGCGCGGCGTCGGTGGCACCTGGAAGGATCTCACGGACAATGTGAACCTGATGGCCGCCAATCTGACGGGCCAAGTGCGCAATATCGCTGAGGTGACCACCGCCGTGGCCTCGGGTGACCTCAGCAAAAAGATCACCGTGGACGTGAAGGGCGAAATCCTCGAACTCAAATCCACCATCAACACCATGGTGGACCAGCTCAACAGCTTTGCCGGCGAAGTGACGCGCGTGGCGCGCGAAGTGGGTACCGAGGGCAAGCTCGGGGGCCAGGCGCGGGTGGAAGGCGTTGCCGGCACCTGGAAGGACCTCACCGACAATGTGAACCTGATGGCGACCAACCTCACCAACCAGGTGCGCGGCATTGCCGAAGTGGTGACCGCGGTGGCTCAGGGCAATCTCAAGCGCAAGCTCGCGGTGGATGCCAAGGGCGAAATCGCAGCCCTTGCCGAAACCATCAACGGCATGATCGAAACCCTCGCGACCTTTGCCGACCAGGTGACCAATGTGGCGCGCGAAGTGGGTATTGAAGGCAAGCTCGGCGGCCAGGCGCGCGTGCCAGGCGCGGCGGGCCTATGGCGCGATCTCACCGACAATGTGAACCAGCTGGCGGCGAACCTCACCACCCAGGTGCGCGCCATTGCCGAAGTGTCCACTGCCGTGACCAAGGGCGACCTGACGCGCTCCATTTCGGTGGAAGCCTCGGGCGAGGTCGCCGCGCTAAAGGACAACATCAACGAGATGATCCGCAATCTCAAGGATCAGACCCTCAAGAATGCCGAGCAGGATTGGCTCAAGACCAACCTGGCGCGCTTTTCGCGCATGCTGCAGGGCGAGCGCGACCTCTCGACCGTGTCGCGCCTGATCATGAGCGAGCTCGCCCCATTGGTGAACGCGCAATATGGCGTCTTCTATGTGACGACGCGCGAAGACAGCGAAACCCGGCTGGAACTCGCCGCCAGCTATGGGGCGGAAAGCCATGCCCAGATCCGCAGCCAGGTGGCGCTGCGCGAAGGGCTGATCGGGCAAAGCGCCGCCGACCGGCGCGTCATCATGCTCGACAATGTGCCGCCCGATTTCCTCAAGATCAGCTCGGGCCTCGGCTCGGCCGATCCGGCCAATGTGATCATCCTGCCGGCGCTGTTTGAAGAGGAAGTCAAGGCCGTGATCGAGCTCGCCTCGTTCAGCGAGTTCAACGACACCCATCAGAGCTTCCTCAACCAGTTGATGGAATCGGTGGGCATCGTGCTCAACACCATCGCGGCCACCATGCGCACCGAGGGGCTGCTCAAACAGTCCCAGTTGCTGACCGCCGAGCTGCAGTCGCGCCAGTCCGAACTCACGAAAAAGCAGGAAGAGCTGCACGCCACCAACGAGGAGCTGCAGGAAAAGGCACAACTGCTCGAAAACGAGAAAAAGCAGGTCGAGAACAAGAATCTCGAAATCGAAATGGCCCGCCGGGCGCTCGAGGAAAAGGCCGAACAGCTGGCGCTGACCTCCAAATACAAGTCCGAGTTCCTGGCCAATATGTCCCACGAGCTGCGCACGCCGCTCAATTCGCTGCTGATCCTGTCCAAGCTCCTCGCCTCCAACCAGCAGGGGAACCTGAACGACAAGCAGGTGGAATTCGCGCGCACCATCAATGCGGCGGGCACGGACCTGCTCAACCTCATCAACGACATTCTCGATCTCTCCAAGATCGAGTCCGGCACAGTTTCCATCGATATCGGTCATGTGAAGCTGACCCAGCTGCGCCAGCATATGGAGCGCACCTTCCGCCAGCTCGCCACCGACAAGGGGCTGAACTTTGCCATCGACATCGATCCGGCGCTGCCCGAAACCATGCGCACCGACGAAAAGCGGCTGCAGCAGGTGGTGCTGAACCTCCTATCGAACGCCTTCAAGTTCACCGCACAAGGGCAGGTCAAACTCCGCTTCGGCCTCGAAGCGGTGGATGCGCACGGCCAGGGCGGGAGTCGCATGCTCGCTGTCGCCGTCAGCGATACCGGCATCGGCATTCCCGAGGAAAAGCAGAAGCTGATCTTTGAAGCCTTCCAGCAGGCCGATGGCACGACCAGCCGCAAATATGGCGGCACCGGGCTTGGGCTCTCGATCAGCCGCGAGATCGCCAATCTCCTGGGGGGCGAACTCAAGGTGCAGAGCACGCCCGGCCAGGGCTCGACTTTCACCCTTGTCGTGCCCCTTGATGGTCCCGAAACGCTGGGCCTGCAGCATAGCCCCGCTGCGGTCGAGCCCAGTCCCGCGAGCCCTGCCAGCCCCGGGGAGGCGCCCGATGGCGATGATCGCAACACGATCCAGCCCGGCGACAAGGTGATCCTGATCGTCGAGGACGACCCGACCTTTGGCCGGGTGCTGCTGGATGTCGCCCGTTCCGCCGGGCTCAAGGGTGTGCTGTCCAATGCCGGTTCGGGCACGCTGTCATTGGCACGCAAGACCATGCCCGATGCGATCACGCTTGATCTTGGGCTCAGCGATATCGATGGCTGGGTGCTGTTTGACCTGTTGCAGCATGATCCCAAGACCGCATCGATCCCGATCCACGTGATTTCGGGCGCCGAGCATGCGGCAGAGCTGACCGCCAAGGGCGCGGCCAGCGTGATGCTCAAGCCAGTTGATCCGCAGCAGCTGACGGCCGTGTTCGAGGCCATCAGCAGCAATCCGGATCGCAATCATCGCCGTGTGCTCGTGGTGGACGCCGACGCCGAGCGGCGCCTGGCCACCACCGAGGCGATCCGGGATGGGCTGACCGCCGTCACCGCCGTGGCGCTGCTGCCGGCCAACAGCGATGAGGCGGCGCTGGATGGCTATGATCACGTCGTGGTCGCGATTGGCCGCTCCGCCAAGGACGACCAGGCCGCTCTTGGGCGGCTTGGCAGCCACGGGAGCGCAGTTCTGGGCAAGACGGTGATCTTTGGCGCCAATGCCGAAGCGCTGCTGGGCTCGGCCGCAAACAGCGCCCTTGCCGGCCTGCCGCGCGCCGAAAGCCTGTCCCAGCTGACCGAGCTCGTCGCGCGCCAGCCAGCGTCCGGCCCGGGCGAAAGCGATCGCGCTGCCACCCAGGATCTGGTGGGCACCAAAGTGCTGATCATCGACGATGACATCCGCAACATTTATTCGCTCACCAGCATGCTCGAAACGTGCGGCATCGAGGTGCTGCATGCCGAAAGCGGGCGCGAGGGTATCGCCATCCTCGAGCAAAATCCCGATACCCATATTGCCCTGGTCGACATCATGATGCCCGAAATGGATGGCTACGAAACCATGCGCACGATCCGGGGCCGCCTGGCTCTGGCGCATATTCCGCTGATCTCGGTCACCGCCAAGGCGATGAAGGGGGACCGGCAGAAATGCCTCGATGCAGGAGCGTCCGATTACATTGCCAAGCCGGTGGATCTTGATTTGTTGCTGGCCCTGCTGCGGGTCTGGGTCGCGCGTTCGCGGGAACGGAGCGCGGCATTGGGCATGACTGCGACGCGCGCATGACCTCGGGTTTGACCGAGCTGAGCGGAATGGAACTTGGCCGCCCCGGCGACAGCCTGGCCGGGGCGGCGCCTCGTCCACGCGTGCTGGTGGTGGATGATGATCCGCGCAATCTCCTGGCGCTGAGCGAAGTGCTCCAGGATGTGGCCGAAATCGTCACCGCGTCCTCGGGCACCGAAGCGCTGCGATTCCTGCTCAAGGAGCAGTTCGCGGTGATCCTGCTCGATGTGCTGATGCCCGGCATCGATGGCTATGAAACGGCCAAGCTCGTGCGCATGCGCGAGCAGTCGCGCGACATCCCGATCATCTTCCTGACCGCGATCAACAAGGAAGATGCCCATCTGATGCGCGGCTATGACAGCGGCGCGGTGGACTTCGTGTTCAAGCCGTTCGATCCCACCATCCTGCGCTCCAAGGTGCAGATCTTTGTCAGCCTGTTTGAAAAAACCCGCGAGATCGAGCGTAATGCCGAGCGCGAGCAGGTGCTGCTGCACGAGGCGCTGCGCGCCCAGGCCGAAAAGCTGCGCACGGACCAGGCGCTGCGCGAGGCCGAAGAGCGCCAGGCCCTGCTGCTGCGCTCCCTGCCGCTTGCGGTTTATCAGATCGAGGCCGGGGCTGGGGCGCCCAGCTTCATTGCCGGCGATATCGAGAGCCTGACCGGGTTTTCCCCCGAAGCCTTTGCCGAGGACGCAAGGCTTTGGCTCGGGCGCATCCACCCCGACGATCGCGACGGGACCATTGGCGCGGCAGGCGAGGCCTTCAAGCCGGGCGAGTATCGCTGGCAGCATCGCGACGGCACTTATCGCGTCTTCGTGGATCAAAGGGTGCCGGTTTCCGGACGGGATGGCATTCATGTCGGCACGCTGCGCGACATCACCGAACAGCGCCGGCTCCAGGACCAATTGCTGCAATCGCAAAAGCTCGATGCGATCGGCAAGCTGACCGGCGGGATCGCGCACGACTTCAACAATCTTCTGGCTTCCGTGCTGAGCGGGATTGGCCTCCTTGAGCGGCGCAGCGAACTTGATGAACGCGGCCGCAAGGTTTTGGGCATGATGCGCCATGCCGCCCAGCAAGGCGCGCATCTGGTTAATCGCATGCTGACCTTTTCGCGCCGGCAGAACCTGCAGCCCGAGGTGATCCGGATCGAGGCGGTGGCGCAGGCGCTTGATGGCTTGCTCGCGCCGGTGCTGGGTGGGCTCGTGACGCTGAGCTGGGAACTCGAGGCGGCGCTTTGGCCCGCCTTTGTGGACGGGGGCGAGCTTGAGCTGGCGCTGATGAATCTCGTGATCAATGCGCGCGATGCCATGCCGACGGGCGGCACGGTGACCATCACTGGCGTCAACCGGCACCTGCCGGTTGACAGAGGGGACCTCAAGGCCGGCGATTACGTCGTGCTGTCGGTCGCCGATACCGGCACCGGCATTCCGCCCGAACTGCTGGAGCGGGTGCTCGAGCCTTTCTTCACCACCAAAGATGCGGGCAAGGGCACAGGCCTGGGCTTAAGCTCCGTGCTGGGCTTTGCCCAGCAGTCGGGGGGAACGCTGCTCACTTCGAGCGTAGTGGGGGCGGGCACGGTTATGGAGGTCTGGTTGCCGCGCTGCGCCGAGATCGCCCCCAGCCTGATCTCGGACGCGATCAGCGAGCCGGAGCTGGCTGTCACCGCCGGGCAAACGATTTTGCTGGTCGATGACGCGGTGGGTTTGCGCGATCTTACCCAGATGCATCTGAGCGATGCCGGTTATGCGGTCACTTGCGCGGCGAGCGGCACCGAGGCGCTGGAGTTGATCCGGGGCGGGGCGGACCGCTTCGACGTCATTGTCACCGATTATGCCATGCCCAACATGTCCGGACTTGACCTGATCACAGCCGCGCGGGCGCAGCGGCCGCTATGGCCCGCCGTCATCATCAGCGGCTACGCCGATCTGGAAGACGTCGCTCGCCGGCCATCCGATGTTCCGCTGCTGGCCAAGCCCTTTACCCGGGCCGCATTGCTGCAAGCGGTCCGCAATGTCGCCGTCCAGCGCTCGACGCACTAGCGGCGCTTCAAAACAAGGCGGTCGGCGTCAGCCGGCTGCGTCGCGGATGGCGGCGGCGATTTCCGTGGTTGTTTGCCTGGTGAGTTCCTTGGGCAGCTCCAGCATGATGCTGGCCGAAACGGTCTTGTGCATGGTTTGGCGCAGCTGACCCAGGGTCTGCGGATCGGCAGCGAGCACGAGATGCTCGAACTTGTTGGCCTGCTTCATTGTGTAAAGGGCTTCGGCCAGTTGCTTGGCGAAGGTCGCCTCGTCGGTCTGGCGGGGCGTTTGCTCCTCGGGGCGGACCCCGGACGGGCCTTCGCGGTCAAGGTTCTGTGGGGTGAGGCGCTGTTCCTCGGTCAGGCTCAGATTTGCCCTGATCCCATGGGTGCGCAGCAGCACGGCGTGGTGCCCATCAGCGACCACCACCAGCGTGCGCTGGGGAATGTAAATGATATCGGACATGATTGATTTCCTGGGTCCCCGCGGGCGGGCGATTTGCAGGCAAACGAAGCGGTTGGGCGCGATGTTCCCGGTTTTGCCCGCATGGGCTTAACGAGGTCGTAAACCCCACGCGCATTCGCTCCGCAAACCGCTGCGCCAGGACGCGCCGGAATTGATAAGCGTCAAAACCTTGCTGCGGGAATGGGGCATGGTGCGGGCCACCGCCCGGCGCAAAGCCGGTCGGCGCGAGCAGGAGCGCCACCGCCATGGCTCAATGGGAGACCGACCTCACCACCCGCACCGGCTTTACCTTTCATGTCCGGCCTGTTCGGGGGGATGACGCGGCGGCGCTGCAGGAATTCTTCGGGCATGTCTCGCCCGAGGATCTGCGCTTCCGGTTCCTCAGCACGGTCAAGAAGGTGGGTCAGGATCGCCTCCGGGCCATGACCGAGGTCGACCATCAGCGCACTGAAAATTTCGTGGCCATCGACCCCGAGACGGAGGCGGTGATCGCGACGGCCATGCTGGCCTGCGATCCCGCCATGGCGGTGGGGGAAGTCGCCATCTCCATCCGGCAGGACTTCAAGAGCCGCGGCGTGAGCTGGGAGCTGCTGGGCTATGTGAGCCGCTTTGCCCAGGCCAGGGGCGTTGGGCGGCTCGAGTCGATCGAGGACCGCTCCAATCTGTCGGCCATCCGTCTCGAAAAGGAGATGGGTTTCACCTCCCGGGCCTGCCCGGGCGATCCCACAGTGGTTGTGCTGGAAAAGCAATTGCGCCCCCTGGCCGGGGCGCTCGATGCGCATCAATCCTAAGGCGAAAAGGGCTGCAAAATGATCAAGAACATCGTGGTTCATCTCACCGGTTCAGACCAGGACCAAGCGCGCCTGGGGGTAGCCGAATCCATTGGCAACCGCTTCGATGCCCATCTGACGGGGCTTTACGTGCATATCCTGCCCGAAACCTCCGATCTCGACCCCATCGTGATGGCCGGGATGGAACCCTGGTTCGAGCAGTCCGCTGCGCGCGCCGATGAAAGCTTCAAAAAGCTCAAAACCCGGTTCGACGATTTGGGCATCCCCCATGATGTGCGCCGGCTCGATGTGTCGTCGGGCGCTGCGGGGCAGGCCATGGCTGCGCGCGCCCGCGTCGCCGACCTTTTTGTGGCAGCCCGGCCCGAAGAGGATCCGGCTGAGGACGTGAACATGGAAGTGTCCGTGTTGTTCGGCTCGGGACGGGCGTGCTTGTTCGTGCCCCAGAATGGCCGGCACACCAATGGCTTCAATAGGGTGACGGTCGCCTGGGATGGCAGCCGCGAGGCGGTGCGCGCCATTACCGAAGCCATGCCCTTTCTTGAGCAAGCCAGCCAGGTCATCATCGTGTCACTGCGCCAGGATGAGGACGCCCTGTCCGCTGGTGATCTTGCCCGCCATCTGCGGCGCCACGGCATCTCGGCCGAGGTCAGGACGCTCGACACCGATACCGAAGGTTCTGGGGAAGCCTTGCTGGACGAGGTCGGGCGCACCGGGGCCAATCTGCTGGTGATGGGCGGCTATGGCCATTCCAAATTCATGGACTGGGTGCTGGGCGGGGCCACCCGCTATGTGCTGACCCATGCCGATATTCCGGTGCTGATGGCCCGCTAGCGCCGTGCCTGCTTAGACGGTTGTGTCCCAAGGGCATGGTGGTGCACTGAGGCGCTCTGGCCCGCCCTCCCCCAGCGGGGAGGGGGCGGGAGCTATCCGATCACTGAATCTGCTGGAGTGCGGGCAGGTTCAGCACTTTGATGTAGTGGGTGCTGGGCACGCTGACGATCCCGGCATCCTTGAACCGCCGCAGGACCCGCGATACCGTTTCGGGGCTGATGCCAAGATAAGCGGCGATGTCGAGCCGGTGCATGGGCAGCGCCAGGAGATTGTTGCCGTTGCGCTCGACGAGGTCGCAAAAGAACGCCGCCAGGCGCGCATCGGCCGTTCCCAGCGAAACGATCAACAATTGTTCGCGCAGGCGGGTGAGGCTAGGCAGGAGCTGCTTGTGGCGCCATTCGGCGGCATTGGGGTCCTTGGTGGGCCCGAACACCCGAATACCGGTGGTTCCTGCCGATTCAGCGGAGAAACAGTGTTCGCTTTCGCTTTCCCAGCCAAACACTTCGTTGGGAAAAAAGAACCCGCCGACCTGGCGATTGCCGCCATAGGTCACGCGGGCCAGGAGGACGCACCCGAACTGTACCGAGTACAGGGACCCCGAAGGGTCCCCTTGCCGGTAGATCTTCATGCCATTGCTGTAGATGGAGATAGGTGCCTCGGCACTGGAGGTCTTAACATGTTGGCTCATGCCTGGCTCCTAAGGGTTCATTGCGCTGCTGATCGGGAGGGTCGTCAGTCTGGGGCAGCAAGATGCATGGCATGGCTCCTTAGGCTGCGACCGGATTGTCTTGCTGGCGAGCGCGCATGATTGCCTCGTGCAGCTTTTTCTCCTGGTCGGGCGAAAGCGAGCTTTTCAGGATCGTGCCATTGAACTTGGACAGCTCGGCGATAACCTTTTCCGGTTGCGCCTTGCGCACGAGGATGAACAAGGCCGAGGTGCCGGGCGTGAGCTTTTCCGCCACGGAGCGGACAAAGGTGTCATCCAGCCCATAATCGACGAGCGACCCCGAAATGGCGCCAGTGGCAGCGCCAAGCAGTCCGCCTATGGCCAGGCCGGCGAGCGGATTGAGAAACAACAGGCCGACAAGGGTGCCCCAGGCGATGCCCGAAAGCCCACCATAGGCGGCGCCCGCGCCGGCCACATTGTAACTCTGCTTGAGATTGATCTTGCCGTCGTGGCGGCGGATCACCACCACGGCATCGTCGAGATCAATCAGGTACTCCTTTTGGAGTTGATTAAGTTCGTGGAGCACGCGGTCGGCTTCATTCACGTCGTCAAACGATATCGCTATTAGGTCACTCACCTTGCCATCTCCTTGATAATCAAGTGTGTCCGCCGGCATGTGAACTGAAGAAGCTTCACGGCCGTCCTGACAAAAATCAAAATACGTCTAGGCAATATTTAGTTCCGTTGCCAGAGTACTTGGATTTTGATTCATAGAAGAACCGCGATCGTGGCAATTTAGATTGTGTGACAGTCTGAAATACACGCGAGCAAATAGTGGAATAAGTCTCTAACTTTATTGTTCCGGATTGTCTTCTTTGTACCGGAACAATTCCGCAATCTTGACCAATGTCAATAAGCTGTTCGATGTGCCCCCTATGATCCCCCGCTATCAGGAGCGTCCTCCCGGATGCATGTCCCAGTGCGGAGTTGAAAATGCGATCGGTACTCGTTCTTGGCGGGGACGGCTTTTGCGGCTGGCCCACAGCCTTGCACCTTTCGGCCCGCGGCTACCGGGTTGGCATCATCGACAATCTGTCGCGCCGCCACATCGATGACGAGATGGGCGCGGGCAGCCTTAGCCCGATCACCTCCATCCGGGAGCGGCTCGATATCTGGCGGGATATATCGGGCCAGCAGATCGACTACTTCTTTATCGACGTCGCCCGCGACTTCCACAGCCTGCGCGACGCGATCGAGATATTTGCGCCCGATACCGTCGTTCACTTTGCTGAACAACGCTCCGCCCCTTACTCGATGACCAATTCAAGTCACAAGCGCTATACGATGGAGAACAATATTGGTGGCACGCACAACTTGCTGGCGGCCATTGTTGATCTTGCCAAGTCTATTCACGTTGTCCATCTGGGGACGACCGGCGTTTATGGTTATGCCAGCGCCGGGGTCGAAATCCCCGAAGGCTATCTCGATGTCCTGATCAAGGCCCACGACAATGATTTTGTGAAGCGCTCGATCCTGTTCCCCACCAGTCCCGGCTCGGTCTACCACCTGACCAAGTCGATGGATCAGCTGATCTTCCAATACTACGCCCACAATGATCGCCTGCCGATCACCGATCTGCACCAGGGCATTGTTTGGGGCACGCAGACCGAGGAAACCCGCCAGCACGACGGGCTCGTCAACCGCTTCGATTACGATGGCGATTACGGGACGGTGCTCAATCGCTTCCTGATGCAGGCTGTGGTGGGCCATGCCCTGACCGTGCATGGCACCGGAGGGCAGACGCGCGCCTTCATCAACATCCAGGACACGGTGCGCTGCGTCCAGCTCGCCATCGACAGTCCGCCCCAGCCCGGCGATCGGGTCAAGATCTTCAATCAGGTTGCCGAAACCAAGCGGGTGCGGGATTTGGCCGAGATGATCGCCGCCATGACCGGCGCGCGCATCGCTTATGTCGACAATCCCCGCAATGAAGACGCCGAAAACGATCTGCTCATGTCCAATGCGGCTTTCCGATCTTTAGGGCTCGATCCGATCCTGCTGCGTGAACAGCTGTTCGGCGAAACCATGGAAATCGTGGAGCGCTTCAAGTCGCGCTACAACCCCAAAATGGTGGCCGCCCGCTCCTTGTGGACCCGAAACCATCGCCCCGGCCTTGTGAAAGAGTGAGTTTGAGCCATGCGTGATGCCCTCCGCCTTGTCATGTTCGCCGTGATCATCTTTGGGGTAACGACACTGTCCGTGTTGTTCAGCGACCCTGGCTTTGCCGCCAATCTCACCGAGCGCCTCGGCTTTTCGGAAGGAGGCGAGGCAGCACCCATCCAACTGGCGCAGGCCGACAGCCCTCCGGCCGGGGCGCCCCCGGCCCAAGGCCAAGCGGCGGCCCCTGCGGCGGCGGCGCAAGCCGAAGCGGCTCCAGCCGCTACCGGTCGACAACAGGCAGCTCCGGCCCGCTTGACCGCGGGCGAGGCAGTCGTGCGCATTCCTCGGGCACAGCCCGGCATCTGGATGGGCCTGGCGGGTTTCCCCGCCCAGACGAGCCTGCGCTTCCCTTTGCCCGAGGGCCTCAACATTGTTGAGGGCCAGGTGCAGCTGGATTTGCAAAGCGAGCTGGTCGAGCAGGGCGATGGACTATTGACCGTCCTCGTTAATGGCACCGAACGCGATGCCATTGTGCTCATGCGCGGCACGACCGCGCTACAGCTGACCTATCCCTTGCTGCCAGCGGACCTGGCGGCGGGAGAAATCATTGTCACCCTCGATGCCAATGGCACCACCAATTGGGGCCAGATCTGTCCCACCAATGCCGCCAATCTGGGTGCTGCCATCGCGGTCCTCGAAAGCAGTGGGCTGGCCCTGCAGCTCGATGCGCCGCGCAGCGATGTGGAAACCAGGATCGCGCTTGCTGCCGAGCCGATCGGACTGTGGGCGCCCGACCAGCCGGCGATGCAGGCCTGGGCCACGCAGTGGTTGTCGCGCCAGGGTGTTCCGGCCCAAGCGCGCCCCCTGGACCAGAACGGATCTTTTTCGCTCGTGGCTGAGGCCGCCGAGCCCCTGAGCATGAACGACGCCGGTCAAATCACGCTTGCCGGAACGGAGGCCCTCGACATGGTCGCACGGATCAAGGGGGCTACATTGCCCGCCAGTTACGAGGCCCAGTGGCCGCTGCCCATCAATGCGCTGACCCCCGATCTGGCGGCGCATACCTTCCGCGGCTCGAGCCGCTGGCTGCTCGATTACAAGCTCGCCGACCTGCCCGATGGGCTCGCGCCAGCACGCCTCCATCTAGCGCTCAAGACCAGTCAGCTGGTGGAGCCAAACCAGTGGTCGCTGCGGGTGCTGCTCAATGGCAACCTCGTTCATGCCGCCAATCATCCCGGCACCGATGGCGCCATCACCCTCGATGTGCCATTGCCCGCCCAGTTCCAGTTCCTGTCCAACCAGCTGGCGATCGTCCTGGTCGACAATTCCCCCAACCAGGGCATCTGCCGGGCCGGTCCCGAAGCTGCCGCGCAATTGCTGCCCGAAAGCTATCTCGATCCCGTCCAGACCCCCGAAGGGGCCAAGCAGGTCCTCGTGTCCGCGCTGGCCGGCTCGGGCGGAGTCTTTGTTGCCGGTCCCGCCAGCGCCGACCAGGGCGCGACATTGCAGACCCAGCGCCTGCTTGACCTGATCCTGCCCCTCGATGTGCCGGCCTCGTTCCTCGAGGAAAAGCCGGTCAGCATCCAGATGCTGGACGAGCCCGCGCTCCAGGCGCTGCGCGACAACGATGCTTCCCAGGGCTTTCTTGTTGTTGCCCATGAAGGCCAGGACCCTGATGGCGTTGCCGTCTGGCCCTTGGACGAGTGGCGCGACCGCGGGACTGCCGATCCTGTTCAACCCGGTGCGCTGTTTGTATCATGGTAGAAACACCCCAACGCCAGGCACTCCAGCATCGGCTGCAGCCGGATCAATACAGATCCCATGATTCGGCGCCGCCGCTGCTTTCCCGCCCCGTAGCCAGCACCAGTGCCCCACAGGTGCTGGCGCTGGCTACGCTGATCTCGTTCGTGCTGCTGATCCTGGTCGAACGGCAACCGGCACTCCGGGCGATATTCCCGGACGGCGACCTTTATTTCTCGCAATATGACGGCAATTATGCCGTGCCGCTGCGCATCTTCGTGTTGAGCTTCTATCTGGCCTTCGCCACCACGATCCAGGCGCCAGGCTGGGCGCGGCTGCTGTTTGGCTTGGAGCTGGTGCTGCCTTTTGCCCTGTTCTGTGCCACGCTCGATCTTTGCAATGGCGTGTTGTTGGCGCTGACCGGCGCGAGCCTGCCCCTGCAGGCGATCAGCATCATCACCGGTCTCGCGGGCTTTTACATCTTTTCGCTCACCATGCTGTCCTGCGCCGATATGCCCGAGCGCGACGATGCTCCGCTCAACTTGCGGTTCAAGCTGGGCTCTCTGCTGACCCTTGCCAGCACCATCGTGATTTCGGCGGCGGTGTCCGTCTGGGTGATGCGGCTTGATCTGCCCATTGTTTACCGGCTGCGCGAGATGTCGCTGCTGGGGGGCGTCGCCGTCGGCCTGTTCATGTTCGTGCCGCTGATTTTCTTTCTTCTTAACATCCTGGCTGCGTTTCAGAACCTGTTCCGGGGCCGCAAGAATTTTGCCCCCGACATAACCCTGCTCATTCCGGCCCATAACGAAAGCCACAACATCGCCGCCGCCATTGCGGCGGCCGATATTGCGGCAGGCAATTATGCCGGCGCCGTGACGCTGATCGTTGTGGACAACAACTCCAGCGACGATACGCCGGCGGCCGCCGAGGCAGCCTTTGCGCGCTGCGAGCATGTGACGGGGCAGTTGCTGCGTGAGCCCACGCCGGGCAAGTCGCGTGCCTTGAACCGGGGCCTTGCGGCGGTGCAAACCGAGTTCTTTGCCCGCCTCGATGCCGATACGCTGCTCCATCCGCAGCTGCTGGCGGATTGTCTCGCGCACTTCGCCCATCCCTATGTCGGCTGTGTCGGTGGCATGCCCATGCCGCCAGGTGGCGGAGCCTTTGATGGGCCGCGCCAGATCGAGGTGTTGCTCAAGTCGGGCTATGATCAGGTCGCCTTCGGCGCTGCGGACGTGATCATCGGCATTCCCGGTATGTTCGCCTGCTACCGCACCGCGGTTGTGCGGGAGGTTGGCGGGTTCGCCAATGGCTTGAACGGCGAGGATACCGACGCCGCGCTGCGGATCGGGGAAGCCGGGTATCGGCTGATCGTTGATCCACAGCTGCGGTTCATCTCCGAGGTGCCACGCAGCTTTGCGCATCTGCGCGAACAGCGGCAGCGCTGGTATCGCTCGCTTTATCATGTGGCGGCCCGGAACCGCCAATTGCTGGCAGGTTTTACCCCCTCGGTGCGTGGCAAGATCGTGCTGCCCTTCATGCTGATGAATACGGGGCGGCGCGCCATGGGCTGGCCGCTGCTGTTTTTCGCGATCAACTTCCTGCTGCTTCATGCCGATCCCAGAAGCACGGCCAGCGCCACCTCGCTGCTGGCCATTCTGATGGGCGCCCCATTGCTCAACGCAGTTATCGCCATTCTCGTCAATCTTCGCCCTGGCGACTTGCTGCAGCTCCCCGCCTATATCGCCTTCCGCATGCTGCGCTATTATTTCACCCTGGAAGCGGTGCTTTCGATGACCTTCGAGCGCTACACCGCGCGCGCGGGGGTGCTGTCGCCAGAGCGCCAGCGGGCGCGGCTCGCCAATGAAAGGCGGATCGGCACTGCCCCCGCCATGGCGCACCGGACCATAGGGGCGACCAGCTAAGGCTCAGCTCGCCCCTGGCCCGAGGGTTCAGGCCACAGGAGCCAGGACCACCACCCCGATCAGTATCCGAAAAAAAAGGGGGCTTGGCCCCCCAAAACGTTTCTAGCCCGCCGCTTATTGTCGGGGGGCCGGAGCCTGGCGCGGCGCTGCGGGCTGGCGTGAGCGCAGCATATACCAGGCGACCGCCAGCAGGGCGCAGGCATAAACTATCAGCAGGATGGAAACGATGTTGATCAGTTGAAGAGCGCTTTGCGATGGCATCGCCAGCAGCACGATCCCGACGCCAAGATGGGCCAACGCCGTGAACACCGATGGCCAGAACCGATCCACTGTGCTGCGATATTTGTAGACGATGTAGAGTTCCACCAGCCCGGCGCAAAGGCCGAGAAGACCCACCACGGTTATGATGAATTTGGGCGTCACTTCCGGGCTGACATATTGGCTGCTGAAGATTAGGATGCCGGCCAGGATCTCGAGCACATTGCGCACCACATCGTTGAATTGCAGGTTGATGGTGGGGGTACGGAAAATGTCGGCCAGCAGCCCAAGCATGCCGTCCGCCACCAGCAGCATCGCGGAAATCACCACGAGAAGCCGAAGGGCCCCTTCGGGGTCATTGAGGCCATAAATCCCGGCTGCCAGCATGATTGCACTGCGGGCAAGCAGGACATAGGCGCCATAGCGTTTGTGCTCTGTGGATTGATCACTCATTTCGAGCTCCTCGCGAGCAATGATGCTGGGCAATGGCCCGAGCAAGGCGACCCGGTGCCTGCTGGGGCCGGCGAGGGCCGAAAGGGCTGAGACTGCCGATAACCTCGGCCGCTCGGGGGTTGGCGGGGGACGCCGCCAACCCGATAAACTGCGCAGGTGCCCGCCCCCACGGTGGGCCTTATCTCATGGTCAATGGTGGATGGGAATTTCCTTGGGGGTATCGGAATATCCCGCCGGCTTGGGAATGGTCAGCGTCAGCACGCCGTTCTCGAACTTGGCGTTGACGCTCTCGGGATCAACAGCGAAGGGTGCTGTAAAGGTGCGGTTGAACGAGCCATAGCTGCGCTCGCTGCGATAAACCGAGCCCTCCTGGGACTCGGTGGTTTCCCGCTTTTCCCCGCTGACCGTCACGGTGCGATCCTGAACCGTGATCTTGACGTCCTCGTCGCTCATCCCGGGTAGTTCGAGCGACAGCATCAGACCGGAATCGGTTTGCCGCAACTCGGCATCGGGGAGGAAGCCGCGCATCCTGCTGCTGAGCGAGGTTGGAAAACCTGGGGTCAGGGCATAAAAAAACTCCTCGATGCGGTCGCGAAGCGCGTCAATCTGCCGATGCTCGCCCGTGGAAGCTGGCATCCGGCCATTGCCGTTGGTGGTCGCAGGCGTTTTATCAGTCATGGTCATGGTCTGGTCCTTTCCGATTGCATCCCTCAGGATGCCAGCAAGGCTACAATCGCGGACCAAATGGCGCGGTGACCAAAGTCAAGGAACGGTGCGATTGGGCGTCCGGAGCGCCCGTCAACCGCACTTTTCGAGCACATTCCCGACTCCTAACGCGCAGGATCAGCCGGCCGCCTGCCGGTAGGGAAGTGAGCCTCCGGCAGGCTCCAAACCGCTCCCGCGAAGGGCGGCGATCCGGGTTTCGGACACGCTCGAGCAAACCACGATCTGGCCGCGCCATGCTGCCGCCGAAAAGCCCAGCATGCGCTGGCAGGGGCTGGTCTGGTAGATCGCGGCGCCCATCGCGGCGAAGACCAGCAAAATGATGGCAACGGCGATCCAGATCGGCTTCATCCGCCCTGTCCTGCTTACCTCGTGCAAGGAGGATACGCCCCCTTGCCCGAGCTGCGTTGACGGGAATCAAGAGACGAGCATTCCGTGGGCCGAGCGGTGGGCGTGCGCTTGTTGCCGGTTTTGACCTCCGTCAAAGCGCGGCGGGCTGGAGGTGTGAAGCTCGAGCCAACAAAAGGAGCTGCCATGTCAAACCCCAACCAAGCCCCTGGCCCGCTCCGCTGGCCGTCGCGCTATTCCTACTTCTTTCTGGCGCTCGGTACCCTGCAGCCCGCCCCGCAGCACAAACCCAACCCCCAAGGCAAGTGAGCGCCCGCCATGATCAAGGATATTGTCGTTCACCTCACCGGCTCCGATGAAGACCGGGTGCGCCTCGATTATGCCGAAACCCTGGCTGGGGTGTTTGATGCTCATTTGACGGGGCTGCTGGTGCATCTTGAGCCCGAACTGGTCGCCTCGCCTGGCCTCATCTATGCCGATGTGCTCCCGACCTTGATGGACGAAGCGGCTGCATTGACGCAACAGCGCCGGGAGGTGCTCGCCGCCCGCTTTGCACTGATGGTTGTGCCCAACGATTTGCGCATCGTTTCGGGGGTCACCGACACCGTGGGGGAGGGGCTCGCGGCCGAAGCACGGGCGTCGGATCTCTTTATTGGCACTCGTCCATATGGTGATCCCGACAAGAACTATCGCGACGAGGAGGGGGTGCTGTTCGGCTCGGGCGGGCCTGCATTGTTCCTGCCGCCTCAGAAACCGGCATCGTTCCAGCTCGAAAACGTGCTGGTAGCCTGGAAGAACCAGCGCGAAGCGGCGCGGGCGATCAAGGACGCCTTGCCGATCCTGAAAAAGGCCCAGCAAGTTGTGCTGGCCGTGGTCACCGATGAGCCCGAGGAGCAGGCCCAGACCTCGTCGGGCGCCGATATCGCGCGCTATCTCAGCCGCCACGATATCCATGCCGAAATCAAGGAACTGGCCGGATGGCGTTCCGCCGCCGAGGCCTTGCTGAGCGAAGCGCGGCTATCCGGCGCCGATCTCGTGGTGGCGGGCGCTTATGGCCGCTCGCGCCTGCGCGAACGCGTGCTTGGCGGCGTCACCCGTGCGCTGCTCAGCAAATGCGATGTGCCGGTGCTGATGTCGCGATAACGCCCGTGCCTGAGCACCGGCGAACGAAAAACGCCGGTGTTTCCTCCTTCCCCCCATCGCCTATGGCCTCGCCTTTTTCGGGTGCGACAGGGGGTCCCTTTGGTTGCGGCGCTGTTGGTGCCGGGGGATGCCGCCGGCTTTTTTGATCTCCGATAAAACCCGGTGCTTGATTTCCATCAACGAGCCCGTCGCCCAATTCCCTACCCTCCTTGAAGCGGGCGAGGCCCATAGCTGGCGGGAATGTCCGACCAGCGACCTCGCATCGGCACTGTTGGAAATCAGGTGCATCGACAGGGATCAACCAGGATACGGGGAGAACTGCATGACCTTCCAGACCATGCTGCTACAGCCGGCCCCTGCCATGTCAGGCCCGGCAATGTACTTGGCGGAAACGGCCCAGGATGCGCTGTCCACCTATGGGGCCGGATCCGAGATTTATGGCCAGGGAGAACTTGCCGGCCCGATCTATGCAGTTGAGTTCGGATGTGTGCGCATCGGCCGCCTCACGCCCGAAGGCAAGCGGCAGGTTTGCGGCTTTTCCTTTGGCGGCGATGTGTTTGGCTGGGAGTGCGGGCGCGAGCATCGCTTTTTTGCCGAAGCGGTCGGGGTCACCGGCATCCGCGTGTTGCGGCCCAACCGTGATGCCGAGGCGGCGGCCAAGCTTTTTCCGCTGGTGGTGCAAAGCCTGACACGCTTCCAGGAGCATCTGCTGGTGCTGGGTAAAACCATCGTCGATGAGCGGTTGGCGGCCTTTTTGTGCGATCTCGCCGCCCGCCAGGGCGCAGGCTCGCGCATCGAGCTGCCCATGGCCCGCAACGATATTGCCGACTATCTCGGGGTCAGTTTTGAAACCGTGTCGCGCATCCTGCGCCGTTTCCGCGACCAGGGCCTGATCCGCGTCCCCGACATTCATTCCATCGAGATTTTGGACCGGGCCACGCTCGAGGCCATCTGCGGGCATGAAGCAGATTTGACCCCCGTCAAGGCCCCCGAGCTCGGAGCTCTTAGTCTCCAAGGTGACGCGCAAGGCGCCCGATCGGAAAGGAGAAACAAGTGAAAGACGGCATTGGTACCCAGCCCATCATCGATGATTTCGAGTTCGAACTGTGTGGTGACACCGCCCAGACCAGCGTGGCGTTGCACGAGGCCGCACGATCATGGGGCGGTGTGCCCGGTCCGGCTCCCACGCCGATCATTGCCCAGTTCGCGGGCAAGGTCAGAGCGTTCCTCGATGGACTGCGGTTAACATCGGCGGGTTTGTTGAACAATTCTGCGCCCGGCAGCTGCCGGCACCAGGCGACTACGCTCCCCTTCCGGCGCACGCGCTCCTTCCGGGCGGTGCCGGCGAGGGTTCGGTTCCGGCAAAGCGCCTTGCGCTCTGCGGCACCCTTGACAGGCGCGGGCAAAGCCAATGCGGCCCCGCTCGATCCGGGCCCAGGCTCGGACGCGGGTGATCTGCCCTTTCACCCCGAAGGAGCCTCCCGGCGTGACGGTGAGCTGGAAGCCAATAGCCGCAATAGCGCTGGGGCGAGCGATCCCGCGTCCTGACCCGCTGATGCGACTTGGATGGGGAAACGCTTTGTTCGTTCCCGGTCGGCCCGTCGCCATCAGGGACCACCACCGACACAACTCTCCAGGTTGAATGCCTGGCCCTGGTTTGGAGGGCACCATGCTCAACACAAGATGGCACCGTGACAACCCGCGCCCGCTGTTTCCGCGCTCGGCATTGCTGGGCTGGCACCTGCGGCACGAGGCCGCCTGCTCCTGCAGCTCACTCCCCGAGTTCGTGCTGCGCGAGCTCGACGAAATGGGCGTGATCGTCCCCGGCCATACCTCCCGCCCCGAAGGCAATGTGGCCGTCACTGCGCGCGCGCTCCGCCCCGGGCTTTGAGCGCCCGGCAAGCAGATGGGGCTGACAGGCCCCATCGCTGCCCCGATCGGGCAAGCAGCCAAACCCCACTCCTGCAGTCGCCTGCCCGGCCGAGGTCCGAAGGGACAGCTGGCGTCAGACCGCTAGTTGGTGGGTATTGGCCCAAAGGGTGACGACGATCCCCTCGTCGGACCAGTCGGTCTGGATCGAGCCGCCCAGCTGGCCCGTGACGCTGCGGTTGAGCAGCTTGCCCCCATAGCCTTGGTCGGTCGGCGGCTTGACCCGGGGTCCCCCGCGTTCCGTCCAAATCAGGCATAGCTCGTCGGGGGTAAGGCTCCCCGAAATAACCAGCAGGCCCGATCCCACGGACAGCGCGCCATATTTGACCGAATTGGTCGCCAGTTCATGGATCACCAGGGCCAGGGTGGTGGCCGATTGCTCGCCGATCTCCATCGGGGGCACATCGACATAAATCCGGTTGAAATCCCCCGAAGCATCATAGGGCGCCAGGATCACGCTGATCAGGTCCTCGAGCGCAGCGCTGCCCGCCGCATGACCGGGGAGGGAGCGGACAAAATCATGGGCACGGCGCAAGGCCTGCAGCCGCCCCTTGAGCTCGGCGGTCATCTCGGCAACGCTGGTGCTCGAGCGCGACGACAGGTCGACCAGCCCCTCGGCAATGGCCAGCAGGTTCTTGACCCGATGGCTCATTTCGCCCGCCAGCAATGCGTTGTTTTCCTCGGCCTGCCGGCGTCGGGTCACATCGAGGAACACCCCCACCATCTGCCCGTCATGCAGCCGCTCGTCTTCCCCGAGGCCCCGCACCGACACCCACCGCACCTGCTTGTTCACGAGGATGCGGAAATCGATCTCATAGGTGCCCTTGATGGCGCGCGTGGCCCGCAGATTGGCCCGTACCATTTCAAGGTCGGCCGGGTAGACGCGCGAGGAAAGGTCCTCCAGCGTCACCCTGCTGCGGCGCGGCAAGCCCCACAGGTCGAAGCCAAGTTCGTCCATGATGAAAGCGTCGGTTTCGGGCGACCATGACCAAAGCGCCACCCCGGCCGCATCGAGAGCGCGCCTGAGCTTGCTGGTTTCCTGCAAGAACGGGCGGTCGGGAAGTGCCGTTTCACGGTTCGCGGACCCAGGGCGTTTCGTGGGTCGAGGCCGCGGTTCAAGGGGATAGCCACCTGGCGTCGGCATATCGGGAATCTCCTGGGCTGGCTGCCACTATAGGATCGGCTCACTAGCCCTTCTTGATCACCGTCAACGCTGATGGGTATGGTGGCGTCCGGCGCATGCGTCGGATCAGCGCAGCGCCCGCATGGCGTTGAGGATCACGGCAACATCGATCGCTTCCTGTACCAGCGCGCCCTGGACAGGAGGCAAAAAGCCGAAGGCAGCGGCAGTCATCGCCAGCACCGAAAGGCTAAGCCCGACCGTAACGCTTTGCAGGGCAATGACCCGCGAGCGCTGGGCAATGCCGATGGCTTCGGCCAGGGGGGCGAGCTGGTCCACCAGCACCACGACCCCCGCCGCTTCCGAGGACGCGGCCGCACCCCGCGCGCCCATGGCAACGCCCACATCGGCGGCGGCGAGCGCTGGGGCATCATTGACCCCGTCCCCCACCATCATCGTATAGCCCGCCCCATGTTCGGAGCGGACGGCTGCCACCTTGTCGCCCGGCTTCAGATCCCCCCGCACAGCGTCAACGCCGAGGCGGTCGCCCACTGCCTGGGCAACCGCAGTCCGGTCGCCTGAAGCCAGTACGATCCGGTCCACTCCGGCGGCACGGAGTGCCCGCAGGACCTGGCCGGCGTCCTCGCGCAGCCGATCGGCAAGGACGATGAACCCCGCAAGCTCGTCGTTGATGGCGACGGCCACGGCCATGGCCTCTTCGGGGGTGGCAAGCTGGGCTGGCGGCACGGTCGGCGGAGGTATTTGCGCCAGCACCCAATCGGGTGCGCCAACCACGACGCGCTGCCCTTCCACCGTGCCGACAAGGCCGGTGCCCGGCGTTTCCGTGACGTGGCTGGGGGCGGAAAGTTGCAGCTTGCGCTCGGCGGCGGCATCAATCAGCGCTTCGGCCACAACATGGTTGGAAGCTTGTTCGAGGCTGGCAGCGGGTCCGAGCACATCGGTTTCGGTGTGGCCCGCCATGGTGGTGATCTGCGTTACCGCGGCGCGCCCATAGGTGAGCGTACCCGTCTTGTCGAGGATCACCACCTTGATCCGTGCCATGGTTTCGAACACGCCGCCATTCTTGATCATCACGCCGATCCTGGCGGCGCGCGACATGCCCGAAATCAGGGCCACCGGCACGGCCAGAATCAGCGGGCAGGGGGTTGCCGCCACCAGCACGGCCAGGGCGCGCACCGGTTCGTGGCTCAGGCCCCAGGCGAGGCCGGCCATTGCGAGCGTCAGCACCAGAAACCAGATCGCGTATCGATCGGCCATGCGCACCATGGGCGGCTTGCTGCGCTGGGCCGCTTCCACCATCCGGACAATGCCGGCATAGGTGCTGTTTCGCGCGAGGTTAGTGGCAAGCAGGGTGAAGGCCGGGCCCAGCGAGGTCGAGCCGCTCATCACCTCGCCGCCGGCGGCCACGCGGGCGGGATTGGCTTCTCCCGTCAGCGCCGAGACATCGAGCACCGCATCGCCATCAAGCGGGCTGCCGTCCACCGGCACCACCTCGCCCTGCCGGATCAGCAGGTGGTCGCCCGGAGCGACCTCATCGATCGGCACTTCCACGAGGTGCTCGCCCTCGAACCGCATGGCGGTGCGGGCAACCCGGCCCAGCAGGGCGGTCATCTCCTGTTGCGCACGGCCCTGGGCGTAGCTTTCCAGCAGTTGCCCGCCGGCATACATCAGGGCGACCACATTGCCGGCCAGCGGTTCCCCGAAACCAAGGGCGGCCGACATGGACAGCGCCGCCACCACGTCGAGCCCCACATCCCCGCGCCGCAGCGAGGTCCAGATCTGGACCAGCAGGGCACCCAGCACCGGCAGGGTTGCCGCGGTCCAGATGGCGTGGGCCCAGTTTGCCGGCCCTTGCCACATGACCAAAAGGCCGGCGAGGAGCCCGACCAGGGCCAGCGCCAGCAGCAGGTAGGTGGTCCGCTGCTTCATCTTGGCTTGGCCCCCGTGGATCTTGGTGGCTGTTGTATCCCGCCGGCGCCGCCCCGACTTGATGCCTGTCAAGTTGCGACCATCCGCGCCAGCTGGCCGGCTGGCGCGCAAATGACGGCCCGGCGCTCTCGGTCAAACGGCGGTGTAGCCGCCGTCCACCAGGTGGTAGCTGCCAGTGATGAAGCTGGCAGCGGGGGACAACAGGAACACGGTGAGCGCCGCAACTTCCTGCGGGGTGCCCAACCGGCCGATCGGATGCAGATTGCGCAAGCCGGCCAGGGTTTGCGCGTCAAGCGTGTCCGAAATCAGCGGGGTGTCGATGAACCCAGGGCCAACCGCATTGATGCGGATATTGTGCTCGGCATATTCGGCTGCGGCCGCCTTGGTCAGCCCTACCACGCCATGCTTGGCCGCCACATAGGCCGGTGAATTGGCAAAGCCGACCGTGCCCAGAATGGATGCCATGTTGACGATCGCCCCGCCACCCGAGGCCTGGATCGCCGGCAATTGGTAGCGCAGGCCGTAGAACACGCTGTTGAGATTGACGTCGATGACCCTCGCCCAGCCGTTCAGCGGGTATTCCCCGGTGCGGGCCGCCGGGCCGCTGATCCCGGCATTGTTGACGGCGTAATGCAGCGCGCCAAAGCTGCGTTTGACATTGTCGACCAGCGCCTCCACTTCGAGGGCCGAGCCCACATCCAGCGCGTAAGCCTGGGCGGTTCCACCCGCAGCGCGGATGGCCAGGACGACGTCGTCGGCACCCTCCTGGTTGAGATCGGCAACCATCACCGAAGCGCCACGGGCGGCAAGTTCATGGGCAATGGCTGCCCCGATCCCCGACGCCGCCCCGGTCACCAATGCGGCCTTGCCTTTGAAATCCTGGTCCATGCGTTCCTCACTGCGTTGAGTCAGAACGAAACTAGGGCGCTGTCGCCGCGCTGGCCTTGACCGAAATCAAGCCAGTGAATGCCGCGGGTAAATTGCACAGCGGCGCGGGCGGCGAAATGGTGATCCCGGCGGGATTCGAACCCACGACCCCAGGATTAGGAATCCTGTGCTCTATCCTGCTGAGCTACGAGACCACACGGTCTGGGTTATACAGAACCTGGCGGGCGGGTGCAAACGCGCGAAACGACCGTGCTTTTCGCTTCAGGAGCAGCTAGGGGAAAACCCGCAGCGTGCGGTGTTGCGCCAAAGCCTCACTGGTGCGCTTCGTGGGGCCGCGAGCTGGCTCGGTAAGGTTTTGTTGCAGGCTTTGCCGTTATGGTGAACCGAATCTTACCGAGGTCGGCCCCGTGTTCAAGACCAGCTTTGTTCGGCTCGCCACGCTTGCAGCGCTGTCCAGCGTTTCGGCCGCGGCGATGGCGTGCGAAGCCCTGCGCATGGTGCCCGGCGGCACGGTTGTCCAGGTCACCGATGGCGACACGGTGGTGCTTGATTCGGGGCTCGTTGTGCGCCTGATCGGCACCCAGGCGCCCAAGCTGCCCTTGGGGCGCGAGGGTTTTCCCACCTGGCCGCTGGCGCCGCAAGCCAAGGCGGCGCTTGAGGCCCTTTCGCTCGGTCAGACCGTGCGGCTCGGCTATGGCGGGGAAGAAGTGGATCGCTATGAGCGCGCCCTGGCCCACCTCTTTGTCGAGGGGCCAGAGGGAGAACAATGGGCCCAGCAGGCGATGATCGCCCAAGGTCTGGCGCGGGTATATTCCTTTCCCGACAACCGGGCGTGCCTTGATTTATTGCTCGCCGCGGAAGGGCGGGCGCGGGCGGCCGGGCTTGGCATCTGGTCCGATCCCTATTACAGCGTGCGGGCGGCAGATCGGCCTGAAGAATTGCTCGCGCGCGCCGGCCACTATGAACTGGTGGAAGGGCGGGTGTTGCTGGCCGATCGCAGCGGCGGGCGGGTCTATCTCAATTTCGGCCGGTTTTGGAAGCAAGACTTCACCGCCGTTATCGAGGCATCCGCATTGCGGCTGTTTGCCGAAGATGGCTTTGATCCAATGGCGCTGGAAGGCGCCCTGGTCCGGATCAGAGGATGGGTGGATGATCGGGATGGTCCACGCATCGAAGTAACCCATCCCGAGCAGATCGAGGTTTTAGCCACACAATGACGGGGTATCTGCGTAAGGCTCGGCCGGTCCGGCTCGCATTGCTCGCGAGCGCGTTGCTGGTGGTTTCGGCCTGCACCACAATGAGCGGCACCCATATTGCGGTGACCCAGACGGGCGATAATCCCGCTCCCCTGGTCGTGCCCGAAGGCACCGATCCAGAGGATGTGGTGATCGGCCGGCGCGAGCATCCGCGCATCATCGCCGCCTATGGTGGGGTGTATTCCGATCGCCCCGCCGAAATCATGGTGGCGCGCATTGTCGGCCGGCTGCTGGCCGCGGCCAACCAGCCCAATGCCCAGTTCCAGGTCACCATTCTCGATAGTGCGGAGGTCAATGCCTTTGCCCTGCCGGGTGGCTATATCTATGTCACGAGAGGCATTCTCGCGCTGGCGTCCGATACCAGCGAACTCGCTGCGGTCCTCGCGCACGAAATCGCTCA
Organism: Devosia sp. Z6_126; assembly: GCF_058133495.1. Classification (NCBI taxonomy): domain Bacteria; kingdom Pseudomonadati; phylum Pseudomonadota; class Alphaproteobacteria; order Hyphomicrobiales; family Devosiaceae; genus Devosia; species Devosia sp. Z6_126. The sequence goes on from NZ_JBYUNO010000001.1 coordinate 1,350,954, forward strand.
CGTGACGCTGCGCCATGCGCGCGCCCGGACCGATCGCACCCGCACCACGGCCATTGTCGACCGGGTGATCACGGGCGTATTCGGCGGCGACAGCTCGACCGATCAATTGTCCAACCGTTCGCGCGAATCCATGGCCGCTTTCGGCCAAAGCCAGGAGCTGGAAGCGGATCGCGAAGGCATCAAATTTGCCGGCAAGGCCGGCTATGACCCCTCCGCCGCTGCGCGGTTCCTGGGCGTGATGAGCCGGTTCGCCAGCTTCTCGGCCGGCGAAAATGCCGGCGAGGGGTTCCTGTCCTCCCACCCATCGACCCCCGCCCGCATCCAGAAGGCGATGGATACGGCAACCACCATGTTCGGCCAGGCCGGCATTGGCGAGGTCGGGCGCGAGGAATATCTGGCCAGCATCACGGGCCTGACCTTCGGCGACAGCCCGGCGCAAGGCTCGATCATCGGCCGGCGCTTCGTGCATCCGGCCAGCAAGTTCACCTTCACCGTGCCGCAGGGCTATACGCTGCAGAACTCGCAAAGCGCGGTGGTGGGCGTTGCCGGCGATGGCGAGGCGGTGCGCTTCGACAGTGCCGAGGTCAATGCCAGCATGCCCTTGGCCGATTATCTCAAGTCCGGCTGGATCGCCGGGCTCAAGGGCGAAACCGTGAGCACGCAGAGCTTCAACGGCATCGAAATGGCCTCGGGCCTGGCGCAAACCGATCAGTGGTTCTTCCGCGTGTCGGTGATGCGGCTTGATGGCCAGGTTTACCGCTTCATCTTTGCGGCCAAGTCCGACAGTGCCCGCTTTGCGGCTGGCGCTGAAGCCACGCTCAAGAGCTTCCGGCGCACGACGACCGCCGACCTTGCCGATATACGGCGCGTCGCGGTGCGGATCGTCACGGCCAAACCGGGCGATACCAGTGAATCGCTGGCGCGCCAGATGGCCGGGCTCAATCGCGGTACCGAGCTGTTTTACATCATCAATGATCTGTTCCCCGGCGATCCGATCCGGGTCGGGGAAAAATACAAGGTGGTCGCGCTGCACTAGCGCGGCCCCGTCGGGGCTGATGCCGCGCCGTTGGCGTCAGCGCGTCCTCTCCATGGCGTCCTCGATCGCGCGGGACGCCCCGCCGACCCCGTCGCCGAACAAGACAGTGACATTGTCGCCCAGCGCCACGAGGCTCGTGATCAGGGCCACTGCAATCAGGGCGGCAATGAGGCCATATTCGATGGCGGTGGCGCCGCGCTCTTCGGCGAAAAACCGATGAACTATCCGGGTCGGCATCGGCGCTGCGCCTCCTTGCTCCCTAGAGCAGATCGCACAGGGCGGCGATCAATGGCTCGTCGGCCGGGGGCATGGGATAATCGCGCAGGGCCTGCGGGCGCACCCATTTAAGAGCGGCATGTTCCTTGGCCTGCGGCTGGCCCTGCCATTTCCGGCACACATAAAGTGGCATCAACAGGTGAAAAGTTTCGTAAGGGTGGCTGGCAAAGCTCAGCGGCGCGAGACAGGCGGTTTTGGTGGATACGCCAAGCTCCTCTTCCAGCTCGCGGATCAGGGCGGCTTCGGGTGATTCGCCCGGCTCGACCTTGCCGCCCGGAAACTCCCACAGCCCCGCCAGCGACTTGCCCTCGGGCCGCTGGGCGATCAGCACCCGCCGGTCCGCATCCACCAGCGCACAGGCAACAACAAGCAGTGTGGGATATGCGCTCATGGGTTGGGAACAATCCGGTAGGTGTAATCATATTGGCGCGCAAAGCCGAGCCGCGCGTATAGCGCTTTGGCGGCCAGGTTGTCGCCCGCAACATTGAGCGCCGCGATCGTGGCGCCGGCATGTTGGGCCCAATAAAGCCCGCTTTGCATCGCCGCCTGGCCAAAGCCCTGCCGCCGCTGCCCGGGGTCGGTGACGACATTGCCCGCAACAACAATATCGCCGGCCAGCGCGAACAAGGCCGAAGCTGCAGGCTCGCCATTGCCGGCATAAACCACGACGCCCCGGGCGGGCACGCGCATCGCCTTGAGCAGGGCGATGAACTTGTCGGTTGTGGTCCCATCATAGGGTTGCAGCCGGGCCTGGGCTGCGAGAAAGGCCGGGTCGAGCGGGTCGGTCGCTTGCGCCCGCGTGTCAGGCGCCACCGCGCCGAGTCTTGCCGCATAAACATGGGACAGCTCAATGCTGCGCCACCCACCGGCATCGAGCGCGGCAATAAGCTCAGGGCTCGCCAGCGGCGTCAGCCGGAACACGGGGGGCAGGCCCCGTTGTTCAAGCCAGGCGCGGCTCGCCGCAACCCGCGCCACGGCGTTTGTCCCATCGGCGGGGTCAAGGCATTGCACCGAATTGGCGCGCTTGGTGAAGCCATTTGCGGCACGCCGGATCCAGCCGCCGTCATATTCGGTTTCCACACCCGGCCAGGCCTGCAGCCCGGCCTCTTCCAGTTCGAGGACGCCGGGCAGCACCATTTCAGCTCCGATAGCTGCCATTGATGTCGATATAGCCATGGGTCAGGTCGCAGGTATAGACCGTCGCGCGTCCCTGGCCGAGCCCGATATCGACGGTCACTTCCAGCTCGGTCCCCTTCATGTAAGCGGAGGTCGCGGCTTCGTCGTAGACCGCCGCGCGTTCCCCGGCCTGGGCGACCACCAGGTCGCCAAAGCGGATCGACAGCTTGTCGCGGTCAGCCGGCTCGCCGGCCTTGCCCACCGCCATCACGACGCGACCCCAATTGGCGTCCTCGCCGGCTATCGCCGTCTTGACGAGGGGGCTATCGGCAATGGACTTGGCGATCCGGAATGCGCTCTCGTCGCTGGTAGCGCCTTGCACATGCACGCTCACCTGCTTGGTAGCCCCTTCGCCGTCGCGGACCACCTGGATGGCCAGGTCGAACAGCACGTCATGGAGGGCGGTGCCGAAGATCTCGGCGCGCGGGTCCTCGAGGCTGGTGATCGGCTCGACGCCGGGTACCTGTCCCGTTGCGAATACCAGCAGCGTGTCGGAAGTGGAGGTATCGCTGTCGACCGTTACGGCATTGAAGGTGGTGCGCACATGCTGGCTCAGCAGCGCCTGCAGCACATCGGCGGCGATCGGCGCGTCGGTGAACACAAAGCTCAGCATCGTCGCCATGTCAGGCGCGATCATGCCCGAGCCCTTGGCAATGCCGTTGATGGTGATCGCACTGCCGTCGAGGTCGAGCGTTGCACCCGCTAGCTTGGGGAAGGTGTCGGTCGTCATGATGGCCTTGGCCGGCTCCATCCAGGGCGTGTCGCCCAGCCGGGTGGCCGCATCCTTGAGCACCCCAGCAAACTTGCTGGGATCGAGCGGCTCGCCGATAACGCCCGTGGACGCCAGGAAGACCTCGCTTGGGGCGCAGCCCAATGCCTTGGCGGCAAAATCGGCAGTCGCTGCCACGCTGTCGCGCCCCTTGGCGCCGGTGAAGGCATTGGCATTGCCTGAATTGACCACAAGCCCGCGCGCCACACCCGCCGGCAGATTGGCCTTGCACCAATCCACCGCCGCCGACGAGCACAGCGAACGCGTGACGACGCCGGCAACGGTCGTCCCCTCGGCAAGGCTCACCAGCAGCACGTCGGTGCGGTTCTTGTATTTGATGCCGGCTTCGGCGGTGGCAAAGCGCACTCCGGCGACGGCCGGCAGTTCCGGATAGGATTGAGGGGCAAGCGGGGAAACCGGATGGGCCATGCCTAAACGCCTTTGAACAAGGAAAGCTGGCTCCGGGTGTGCCTCAAACATGGCCCATTCGCAAGACGGCCGGGGCGGGGTGGCCCGCCGTCCTGGCCGGTTTTCCCGCCTTAGCTGGCGGCCCGCTTCCTGCCGGCAATAAAACCGCCGAAATGCCGGCCGATCAAAGGCACGACTACAAGCACGATCGTGCTGGCCATGAATGGCACGAGCACGAGGCTGCGCTGCCAGATGTCCCAGCCAACGGTGAGGGGCGTCAGCAGGTAAAGATAAAGCGTGACGATGGGATAAACCGCCAGCGTCATGACCAGCGCCATGCGCAGGCGCGAAGCGAGGGAAGAAGGCATTTGTCTGCTCCAACAGAACGGTACGTTTCGTTCTATAATGAAACGCACCGTTTCGATCAAGTCTTTTCTTTATGGTTGGGCTGGCTCATATTAGCGCCATGAGCATTTCCCCAGCAGACGAGGCCGATGATCGACGCCGCTCCATCGGTGCCCGGCGCAATCCGGAAACCGAACAAGCAATCCTTGAGGCGGCCGAAGCCATCATGGCTGAAGATGGGATTGCCGGCTTTTCCATCGAAGCGGTGGCCAAGCGCGCCCGGGCCGGCAAGCCCACGATCTACAAATGGTGGCCGGGCAAAACCGCGCTGCTGCTTGATGTCTATCATCGCCACAAGCCGGCGGCGGTGCATACCGATACCGGCAGCACCGAAGGGGATGTGCTGGCATTTCTCACTGGTATCTTCACCCATTGGGGGGAAACCGGCGCGGGCAATGTGTTTCGCTTTGTGATCGCGGAAGCCCAGCGCGACGAACAGGCCGCGCAGTCGCTGCGCGCTTATGCGGCGCAGCGGCGGATCCAGACTGGGGCAATTTTCGAGCGGGGCGTGGCGCGGGGCGAACTAGCGGCCGATACCGATGTCGGTCTTGCCGCCGATGCGCTGGCCGGCTTTGTGTGGCACCGGCTGCTGACGGGGCGGGTCGAATGCGACCCCGAGCAATTGGCCAAACTGGCCCGGCAGATGGTCCGGGGGCTGCTCGCCCCCGGCGTCTGATTGGTTGCTTACTGTGCGGGGGCAGCTTCTGGTGCGGCTTCCGGAGCAGCTTCCTCTTCGCCCGCTTCGGCAGCTTCTGCAGCTTCCGCCGGCTCGGTCTGGGCTTCAACGGCTGCCGCCAGCGCGGGATCGGGGATCTCGATCTCGACGCCTTCCATCAGCTTGGCGACTTCGGCATCAAACGCGTTCATCAGCAGCTGCTGCTGCAACTGGCCGGCGACCTGCTCGATGGGCGCGGGGCTCGACTTGCGCTTTTCCTCGAGCCGGATGACGTGCCAGCCGAACTGGGACTGCACGGGATCGCTGATCTGGCCGGGCTCGGTCAGGGCAAAGGCCGCCTCTTCGAACTGCGGCACCATCATGCCAGCGCTGAAAAAGCCGAGATCGCCGCCATTGGCCGCACCGGGGTCGATGGACTTTTCCTTGGCCACTTCAGCAAAATCGGCGCCGCCATCGAGCTCGGCCTTGACCGCCTTGGCCTCGTCTTCGGTCTGCACCAGGATGTGGCTGGCATGGATTTCGTCGGCTGGCTCGAACTCGGCGACATATTTGTCGTATTCGGCCCGCACAGCTTCTTCGGTCACGGCCGCCGCGATCACATCGGCAAAATAAGCGCGGCGCAGGGCGCGCTCTTCCAGGTAATCCAGCCGCTGCTGGAACAGGGGCGTGGCGTCCATGCCCGCTTCCTTGGCGGCGCCAGCCATCACTTTCATGTCAATCAGCACGCGCAGCAGGAAGGCCTTGCGCTGTTCGGGAGGCATCTGGCTCAGTTCCTGGGTCAGGTCCTCGGCCGCAAAGCTGAGGTCAGCCTCGGTGATGGGCTCGCCACCCACTGTTGCGACAACCGCGTCAGGGGCCGGGGTAGCCGGCTCGGCAGCGGGGGCAGTCTCGGTTGCAGGAGCCGCGGGAGCCGCGTCCTGGGCCAGGGCGGGCAGCCCCGCGGCCAGAACCAGCGCCAAGGCACTTACGGTGCGCCCAAGGCGCTTGGATGAAAACAGCATAGCGTGGTTCTCCTTGACGGGCGCATGCCATGGGCATGGCCGCTGGTGGTCGGCAATGGGCGCGCCCCGATCAGGCGCGCGCCTGCCTGTCATGGCTTAGCGGCCAAAATGTGCCGCCCAAGGGGGAAGCGTCGGGGATGGTTAAGGCTCCATGACGGACCCGTTTTTACTGGGCCGGGCGCAGATGTGGCCGATTTCGCCGAAGTTGACAAGGCAAGGGGGCGCTCTTACATCTCAGCCGCATTTTACGGCATGCTTTCGGTGGCCAGAATGGCTGATGACGCATGCGCGAAACCCTCGGGGCCAGCTGGCTCCACATCGTGCTATAGAGGCAAAAGATGATCTTCTTGCCCCTGCGCGGACCGCAAACGGCCCTTCGCGCCACGATGATCAAACAAAGGACGATCTAGATGGCTCTTGCTGCACTTGCCCGGCGGCTTTTCGGTACCGCGTCCGATCGGCATGTGAAGCGGTTTCATCCCAATGTTGCTGCTATCAATGCACTGGAATCCGAACTGGCGGGACTTTCCGATGAGGCGCTGCGCGCCCGCACCGAGCAGTTCAAGACCCAACTCCAGAATGGCGCCGATCTCGATGACCTGATCGTGCCCGCCTTTGCTACCGTGCGCGAAGCCAGTAAGCGCGTGCTCGGCATGCGCCACTTCGATGTGCAGCTGATCGGCGGCATGGTGCTCAATGACCGCTCCATCGCCGAAATGCGCACCGGTGAAGGCAAGACGCTGGTGGCAACGCTTCCCGTCTACCTCAATGCGCTGACCGGCCGGGGCGTGCATGTGGTCACGGTCAACGACTACCTTGCCCGCCGCGACGCCGCCTGGATGGGCCAGATCTACAATTTCCTTGGTCTCTCCTACGGCATTATCGTGCATGGCCTGACCGATGCCGAGCGCAAGGCCGCTTATGCCGCCGACATCACCTACGGCACCAACAACGAATTTGGCTTCGATTACCTGCGCGACAACATGAAATACACGCGCGCCCAGATGGTGCAGCGCGGCCATGCCTATGGGATCGTCGACGAAGTGGACTCCATCCTGATCGATGAGGCGCGCACCCCGCTCATCATCTCGGGTCCCTCCGAAGACCGCTCCAATCTCTACGTCCAGATCGACGAGATGATGGAGCTGATCGGGGAGGACGATTTCGAGCTCGACGAAAAGCAGCGCTCCGCCACCTTCACCGATGCCGGCATCGAAAAGCTCGAAGCCCGGTTGGCTGAAGTCGGACTGCTGAAATCTGAATCTCTTTATGACGTGGAAAACGTCGCCCTGGTGCACCACGCCAACTCGGCCCTGCGCGCGCACAAGCTCTTCCGCAAGGACAAGGACTACATCGTTCGCAATGATGAAGTCGTCATTATTGACGAGTTCTCGGGCCGCATGATGCCTGGCCGCCGTTATTCCGAAGGCCTGCACCAGGCGCTCGAAGCCAAGGAACACGTTAAGATCCAGCCGGAAAACCAGACCCTCGCCTCGATCACCTTCCAGAACTATTTCCGCCTGTACGAAAAGCTCGCCGGCATGACCGGTACGGCCGCCACCGAAGCGGAAGAATTTGCTGACATCTACAAGCTCGATGTGGTGACCGTCCCCACCAATTTGCCGGTGCAGCGCCAGGACGACGAAGACGCCATTTATCGCACCGCGGCCGAAAAGTTCGATGCCATTGCCGACATGATCAAGCAGTGCCAGGAGCGCGGCCAGCCCGTTCTCGTGGGCACGACCTCGATTGAAAAATCGGAAATGCTGGCCGAACTGCTGCGCCAGAAAAATGTCGGCGCCATGAACGTGCTCAATGCGCGCCACCACGAGCAGGAAGCCCAGATCGTGGCCGATGCCGGCATGCCGGGCGCCATCACCATTGCCACCAATATGGCGGGTCGCGGCACCGATATCCAGCTCGGCGGCAACCTGGAAATGCGCATCGAAAAGGAAGCCGAGGGTCTCGAAGGGGCCGAGCGCGAAGCCAAGATCGCCGAGATCAAGGCCAAGATCGCCGAAGACAAGGCCAAGGCCATTGCCGCGGGCGGGCTCATGGTGATCGGCACCGAGCGCCACGAGTCGCGCCGCATCGACAACCAGCTGCGCGGCCGTTCGGGCCGTCAGGGCGACCCCGGCCATTCCGCCTTCTTCCTGTCGCTGCAGGACGATCTGATGCGCATCTTCCCGGTGGATTCCATGGATTCCATGCTGGGCAAGCTCGGGCTCGAACAGGGCGAAAGCATCACCCATCCCTGGGTCACCAAGGCCATCGAGCGTGCCCAGGGCAAGGTCGAAGCGCGCAACTTCGACATCCGCAAGAACATCCTCAAATATGACGACGTGATGAATGATCAGCGCAAGGTGATCTTCGAGCAGCGTCTCGAGATGATGGATGCCGAGGATGTCAGCGACACCGTGCGCGACATGCGCCACGATGTGGTGGAAGCCATTGTCGCCAAGGCCATTCCCCCGCGCTCCTATCCCGAGCAGTGGAATGTCGAGCAGCTGACCGCCGCGGCCAAGACCTATCTCAACATCGATGCACCGATCGCCCAGTGGGCCGAGGAAGAAGGCATCGACGCCGAAACGGTCACCGAGCGCCTGATCAAGGCCGCGGACGATTTCTTTGACGCCAAGGAGCAGCGCACGCTCGAAGCCATGGAAGCGGCCGGCACGCCCAACCCGACCGTGATGCGGCAGGTCGAAAAGTCCATTCTGCTGCAGTCCATCGACGGGCTCTGGCGCGAGCACCTCGTCACCCTCGATCACCTCTCCAAGGTCGTGGGCTGGCGCGGCATGGCCCAGCGCGATCCGCTCAACGAATACAAGCAGGAAGCCTATGAGCTGTTCCAGGCGCTGCTGACCAATCTGCGCGAACTGGTGACCACCCAGCTTTCCCATGTCGAGCTGCAGATCCGCCCGCCCGTCTCGGCGCCTGATCTGAGTGGCTTGCGCGAAACCCATATCGATCCGCTGACCGGCGAGAACGATGCCGATGGCGACGACACCTTTGATGATTCCCTGGGTGCCACCGGCGAGGATCCCTCGCTCAAGCCCCTCGACCCCGCCCTCATGGTCGGCGTCTCCCGCAATGCCCCTTGCCCCTGCGGTTCGGGCAAGAAATTCAAACACTGCCACGGCGCTTTCTAAGCCAAAGGCCCGGACGCAAGTCCGGGCCTTTTTCGTTGGCGCAAGGAGCTCAAAGCCTAGTGCGTGTGGCCGAGGGTACATCCTATCCCAACCCTATCGGCTCCTGCCCTCCCTCCCCCCTTGAGGGGAGGGCCGGGGAGGGGGTCGTCGGGAAATCCAGCAAAAGGGTCGCTTCACCTCTCGCACCGGCTCCCCAGTCGACACCCTCCCCCTTGAGGGGAGGGATCAAGGGTGGGGGTTCAGGCCGCTCCGCCAGCGCATGGCCCGGCTAGTCCACGACACAGTCCCCGGAACCCCAGCCACACCAAGGCGTTTGCGCGCCTATCAGCCCGAGGAGTGTTTGCCATGCTCGACCATTCCGGCTTTGTTGTTGCCGACCTTGCCCGCAGCAGGCGCTTTTATGATGCGATCGCCCGGGCGCTTGAGCTGGGCACGATCGACAACGGCCCCAATGCGTTCCTGCTCGGCAAGAGCGCGCAGGAGCCCATCCCCTATCTCTGGATCGGCACCAGCCGGCCGTCATACTGGGCCGAGGGCTCGCGCCCCGGGCTAAACCAGATGCATTTTGCCTTCCGCGCGCGCAGCCCCGCCATGGTGGATGCGTTTTATCGCGCAGCCCTTGCCGCCGGCGGTACCGACCACGGCCCGCCTGGTCCACGCCAGGGCGCAGGGGACTATTACGGCGCCTTTGTGCTCGATCCCGATGGCAACAATATCGAAGCCTGCTTTCGCGGCGTCGACTTTACCCGTGCCGAGCCTGAGTTCAGCAGTTGACGCGCAGTTCGGCGTAGCCGGTCATGCCACCGGCGCCCGAGGACACCACCGCGACGGTGCAGGTGGTGCCGCGCAACAGGGCATTGCCGCCATTGGGAATGGTGGTGCCGTCCGCCAGCGCCACATAGCCCGCTTCCACGGCGGCAACATTGACCTCGGCGCCATTGCCGCAAATGGGGTAGTTGTCCCCACCCGTGACCAAAAAGCGCGTGCCCGCGGGCATGCAATCCCCCCCTGAGGCAGCAGTGGCGGCGGCGGGCGCGGCGTCGGGCAGCGGCGGCAGGGCGCCAGCCGGGGCCGTGTTTGGGCTTTGGCTGCGCCAGTCTTCTTCCAGGATCGCCAGGCGGTTGGACAGTTCCACCAGGGGGTCTTCCCCCGAGGCTGCTGCAGCCGCCGGCGCACTGGCCAGTTGCTGGTTGAACAGCTCAAGGCTTACCCGGATCTGGGCGATGTCGCTCGACATGCGCCGGATGTCGCGCTGGGTATCGGTGTAAACCCAGGCGCAGGCGGCGATCGCGCCCACGGCCACAAGGCCCGCCACAAAGCTCAGCAGGCGCTCCCCGCCAAATCGTTGGCGCGCAGGGGCCGGCGGCAGGGGCCGCTCGGCGGGCTCGGGGGTGGCAACATCGTCGTGCAAGTAACTATCCTTCGTGGCCCATCGCTTCGGGGCATGCGCCAAGAGCGTGCCCAAAACATGACGGGAGCGTCACGCTCCCGCCGGGGCCTAGACGCCGGCGGGCTTGGTCAGCGGAGCTGGTGCCGCAGCGCCCGAAATCGCCGGCTGGGCCGGTGCCGCACCGCCGCCCAGGGCACTGCCGACCCCGCCGAAAAAGCCGGTCACGGCGCCGCCAATGGCCTCGCCACGCGCCGCAATGGCGGCTTTTTCGGCCGCCTGCTTGTCGATCAGCGCCAGCGCATCATTGATCTTGGCGTCAGCCGCCTGCTGTTCGGCCACGAGGGTGGGGTGGGTGGTGAGCACCGGGCAGGGGCCGAGCGGATCGAGCGGGCCGCTGGTCATGGCATTGAACACATAGCGCTGTTCGCACACATCCCAGGATGGGGGCGTCTTGTTGAACTCAAAGAAGTCATAGCCTTCCTTGATGTTCTTCCAGAAGGGCAGGTGCTGGTTGGTGGCCTGCTTGGCCAGGTTGGCCGCCGTCATCTTGAACGGGAAGATCTGCACCTGGAAGGCGGGATTGCCGCCCTTGAAGCTTTCGCGCGCCAGGGCATAGATCTCGGCCATGTTGCCATCGGTCATGGCGTAGCAGCCCACCGACTTGCAATCGCCATGCACCATCAGATTGGAGCCGCTACGCCCAAGCGCGCGGTCGAACTTGTTGGGAAAGCCGGTATTGAACGCGAGGTAATAGGCCGATTTCGGGTTCATCTGCCCGGGCGTGACCGTATAGAAGCCTTCGGGGCTTTGGCGGTCGCCTTCCTTGAACTTGGGCCCCAGATCGCCCGAATAGGTGCAGATCTCGTAGCTTTTGAACAAGGCGAACTGGCCGGTATTGGTGCGTTTCCACACCTCGAGCGTACGTTCCTGCTTGAAGATGCGCACCACCATGGCTTCGCCGGGCGAGGAGCCTATGGCGCGCAGCGCGGTGACGGTGGCTGCAGCGAGGGGCTGGTTGTGGCGGTTGTCGCCCTTGATGAAGCCGCAGCCGGCGAGCGCGAGACCCACCCAGAGCAGCACCACGACGGAGCAGAATTTGCGCAGAAAATTGGCGGTCACAGCAGGCAGCCCATACAGCGGAACACGGGGCTAGCCTTAGGCCTGCTTGGTTACCGCGTGGTAAGAGATCATAGTTAACCCGTTCTTACCACGCCCGCAAAGGGCCCGAACAGGGGCCCCCTGCGGTCAAGTCCGCGTGATCGCCCCCTTACAGGGCGGTGCCGATGGCAAGGAACTTTTCACGCCGGTGTTCGCGCACTTCCAAACGGCTGCGGCCGCTGAAATCATTGAGGAAAGTGCTGATGGCGGTGCGGGTCGCATCCATCACTGCCGCCGGGTTGCGGTGCGCGCCGCCCGCCGGTTCAGGAACGATGGCGTCGATCACGCCAAAGCCCAACAGATCCGTCGCGGTGATCTTCATATTGGTGGCCGCGTCCTGCGCCTTGGCGGCATCGCGCCACAGGATGGAAGCGCCCCCTTCGGGCGAGATCACCGAATAGATTGAATGCTCGAGCATCAGCACCCGGTTGGCCGTCGCGATGGCAATTGCGCCGCCCGAGCCGCCTTCACCGATGATGATGGCGAGGTTGGGCACGCCCAGTTCGAGCGATTTTTCGGTGGAGCGGGCAATGGCCTCGGCCTGGCCACGTTCTTCGGCCCCGATGCCGGGGTAAGCGCCGGCCGTATCCACGAACGAGATCAGCGGAATGTTGAACCGGTCAGCCATTTCCATGATGCGCACGGCCTTGCGATAGCCTTCAGGGCGCGCCATGCCGAAATTGTGCTTGATGCGGCTATCGGTGGAGTTGCCCTTTTCCTGGCCCATGACCGCAACGGGCTGGCCGCTGAAGCGCCCGAACCCGGCCTGGATCGCGGGATCCTCGGCGAACTTGCGGTCGCCCGCCAGCGGGGTCCATTCGGTGATGAGGCTGCGGGTGTAATCGGAAAAATGCGGGCGCTGCGGGTGGCGCGCGATCTGCGTTTTTTGCCAGGGCGTCAGGCGCTTGTAGATGTCGAGCAGCGCTTCTTCGGCGCGAGCCGACAGGCGCGACACTTCCTCGTCGATGGAAACGGCCTGATCGCCCGCTGCCAAATTCTTGAGTTCGGCAATCTTTGCCTCGAGGTCGGCGACCGGCTTTTCAAAATCGAGATAAGTCTGCATCCAACCTGCCCGTTAGGGGTCAATCTTTGACCCATGCCAATGGGCCGCTGCTGTTGCGCCCCAAAGTGGCCGGAAAGTGGCGAGGGCGTCTGTCTGAGTCAAGCGCCTTCGCAGCAGGGGGCCGCTCGGAACGCCGTGAAAGGTTTACGATCCGTCTGCCATTGGGTGGTGGGTTTCCACCAGATGGCGCAGTTTTTCGTCCAGCACATGGGTATAGATCTGGGTGGTTGAAATATCGGCATGGCCCAGCAGCATCTGCACCACGCGCAGATCGGCGCCACCCGCCAGCAGATGGCTGGCAAAGGCGTGCCGCAGCACATGGGGCGCTACCCGGCTGGCGCTGATCCCGGCCCGCGCTGCCAGCCCCTTGAGATCGCGCGCAAACACCTGGCGCGACAAATATCCCTCGGCGCCGCTCGCGGGAAACAGGAACACGCCCGGCTCAATGGTCTTGAGATAAGCCTTGATGGCATCGCGTGCGCGATCATTGAGCGGCACGACGCGCTCCTTGTTGCCCTTGCCGCGCACGGTCAAAAAGCTGGCGTCGCGCATCACCGCCGCGCGCTTCAAACTCACCAGCTCGCTCACGCGCATGCCGGTGGCGTAAAGCAGCTCCAGCAGCACATAAAGCCGCAGGGCCGCGGCCTGCTTGGGCGCGGACGCCTCGGTGTTGGCTTCCGCTTCAGCCAAGGTCAGAAGCTTGTCGATCTCGGCGATCGACAGCACTTTGGGCAGGGCGCGCCGGCTTTTGGGGCTGGCGATAATGCGGGTGGGGTCGTCGGCCCGCAGATTGTCGGCGCACAAGAAGCGGTGGAACTGGCGAATGGCCGATAGGCGCCGTGCGCTCGAGGACGCCGACAGCCCACTTTGCTTGAGATGATCGAGATAAGCGGCGACTTCTTCGCGCTCCCCCGTCAGCAGCGTCTTGCCCTTGCCGGCCAGAAAGCCGGCATAGTCGGACAGGTCGCGCCGATAGGCATCGATCGTGTTTGGTGCCGCGCCCCGCTCGGCGCTCATCATTTCGAGAAACGCGCCGATCAGATGGGTGCCGCTCATGGGCTGGCCGGGGCCTCGGCCGGTGCAGCCTCGGCCGGTGCAGCATCCGCCGGTGCAGCAGGGGCGGGCTCGGCGGCTGGGGCGGGAGCTGGTGCGCGGGTTTGCCCCGGCAGGCCGGGCGCGCTTTCGCCCAGCAGCTCATTGGTGGGAATGCGGATCGTGGTTTCCTTGGGTGCCGGCTTGACGCTGAGGACCAGCGCGAACATGCCTGCATAAGCAAGGCCAACCAGGATGAGCAGGGTAACAAGGAGGCGGATCAGGGTGGGCATGGTTGTCCGGAATCTGTTCTGGGCGCGGGCACAGTACATGAAAATACCGGCAAATGCTTTCGATCTGGTTGGGAGCGTTGCTCGCTTCTTGACAGCGGCCGTCTCGCCCGCTTGATAGCGACCACCACATGGGGAGCCCCTTTTGTCCCGATCCACTGCGGCCAACCGGCAGGCCCAAGCCCAACTTCTTGTCGAGCTGCTGGATGGCAGGCCCCTGGCTCTCGTAGGCATGATGGGCGCAGGCAAGACCACTGTCGGCCGGCGCCTCGCCAATCGCATGGGCCGCCAGTTCCTCGATAGCGACGAGGAAATCGAAAAAGCCGCGCAAATGAGCATCCCCGAGATTTTTGCCCAACGCGGGGAAGCCGAATTTCGCGCCGGGGAAACCAGGGTGATTTCCCGGGTGCTCAAGCATCCCGACCTGGTGCTGGCCACGGGCGGTGGGGCTTTTGTGCATCCCGAAACCCGGGCCGTGCTCAAAAGCGAAGCGGTTTCGGTCTGGATCAAGGCCGATACGGACCTGTTGTTCCAGCGCGTGTCGCGCCGCTCCAACCGCCCGCTGCTGCAAACCGCCAATCCACGTGAAACATTGGAGCGGCTCGTCGAGGAGCGCTACCCCATCTATGCCGAGGCCGATGTGACCGTGGTATCGCGCGATGTGCCCCAGGAAACCGTAGCCAGCGACCTCGTGGAAGCCGTGCTCGCCTATCTGCAGGAAAAGCCATAGCCATGCCCGCCATCGCCCATACCGTTCATGTCGCCCTGGGCGAGCGTGCCTATGATATCCTGATCGGGGATCGCCTGCTCGAGGATGCCGGCGCCATTCTCGCCGAGCGTTTTGCCGGGCGCCGCTTTGGTATCGTCACCGACGCCACGGTCGCCCAGGCGCAGCTGCCGCGCCTGCAGCGCAGCCTTGATGCAGCGGGTCTCCTTCACACCCCCATCATCGTGCCGGCGGGCGAGGGCAGCAAATCCTGGACTCAGCTCCAATATGTCACCGAAGCCATTCTTGCCGCCCGGCTCGAGCGGGGCGATGCGGTGATCGCCCTTGGCGGCGGGGTGATCGGGGATCTCGCGGGCTTTGCCGCCTCCATCGCCCGACGCGGCATGGACTTGATCCAGATGCCCACTTCGCTCCTCGCCCAGGTCGATAGCTCGGTCGGGGGCAAGACCGGGATCAATTCGCCCCACGGCAAGAACCTGATCGGCGCCTTTCATCAGCCTCGCCTGGTGCTCGCCGATCTCTCCACCCTCGATACCCTCGCGCCCCGGCAATTTGCCGCCGGTTATGCGGAAGTCGTCAAATACGGGCTGATCGACGACGAAGACTTCTTTTTCTGGCTCGAAGCCAACCGCGCCGAAATTTTCGCCGGCGGAGCGGCCCGGGGTGAAGCTATCGCGCGCTGCTGCCGGCACAAGGCCCGCGTCGTCATCGAGGACGAGCGCGAGCAGGGCGTTCGGGCGCTGCTCAATCTGGGGCACACGTTCGGCCATGCGCTGGAAAAGGACACCGGCTTTGGCGATCGGCTGCTGCATGGCGAAGGGGTCGCCATCGGCATGGTGTTGGCGCACGCCTTTTCTGCCCGTTTGGGCCTCGCGCCGTCGCAGGACACCGGCCGGGTACAGGCCCAATTGCAAGCAGCGGGCCTGCCCACCACATTACGTGACATTGCCGGGGGTGTCGGCTCCACCCAAACCCTGATGGCCGCCATCGCCCAAGACAAGAAAGTCTCGCG
Source organism: Devosia sp. Z6_126 (assembly GCF_058133495.1). Taxonomy (NCBI): domain Bacteria; kingdom Pseudomonadati; phylum Pseudomonadota; class Alphaproteobacteria; order Hyphomicrobiales; family Devosiaceae; genus Devosia; species Devosia sp. Z6_126. Next base: position 1,366,525 of record NZ_JBYUNO010000001.1, read on the forward strand.
TGGCGCCCTGACCTTTATCCTGACCCGCGGCATCGGCCAGGCCTTCATTGAACGAAATGTTGATCCAACTGCCGTGGCGCAGTTTTTGGACGATATGCGGGGCTGAGGCGTCCCGTTGTTTGGCTCCGGTTGCGGCGGAACGCCGGGCGTTCCGGTGCCAAGCGCACTGGCCCTCACCCTCCCCCTTGTGGGGAGGGACGGGGAGGGGACTTCCAAGCTAAAAGCTGCGCTTTTGCCCCAAAGCGCTCTTTCAAAACGCAAGAACCCTTTCCATATGGAGGGTCCTCCCGCTAGAATGCTAGCCCTTGTGATTTCCATCACTGGGCAGCACTTCGATGGCCAGCGCATGGACCCGGCTCTTGAGCTCGGCATCCAGCGCTTCCATAACGGCGCGGTGTTGCGCCACGCGAGGCTTCCCGTCAAACTGCCGGGTCGCGATTCTGACACGAAAATGGGTTTCACCCCCCTCCAGCCAACCGGCATGACCGCGATGCTTGTTGGATTCGTCGATCACTTCGAGGAATTCGGGTGAAAAGCGGTCGGTAAGCTTGGCTGTTATGGTGTCTTTAAAGGACATCGGGCTGAGGTTTCCATTGGTTTGAAGCAAAGTAACTAGGCGCAATGAAATCGCAATCCAAGCTCTTCGACCCCATCCGCATCCGGCCGCGTCGCGAAGCCAAGCCCGAACCCGTGGCCCAGCTCTGCGATTGGGAAGGCTGCGAGGAACCCGGCACCCACAAGGCCCCCAAGGGCCATGGTGCTGAAGGGCAGTACCACCATTTCTGCCTGCAGCATGTCCGTCACTACAACACGGCCTTCAACTTTTTTGCCGGCATGGAAAAGGACGCGCTGGAAGAAGCGCTCCATACCCCGCCCAAGGCGGAAAGCCGCTCAAGCTTTGCCACCGGCCAGCCCGGCATGCGCGGATCGCGCGCTGCCAGCGCGGCCGGCATCCGGCCCGGCGATAAATATGGCGACCCCTTTGGCGTCTTTGCCCGTTATCGCCACCGCCAGGCCCAAACCCCGGCGGCCGAACGCGTCAAGCCCACCAACGAGCTCGACAAGCGCGCCCTTGAAACCCTCGGGATCATCGGGCCGCCGAAATCGGACGAGATCAAGCGGGCCTACAAGACCCTGGTCAAGATCCACCACCCCGATGCCAATGGCGGCGACAAGTCCTCCGAAGAGCGGCTGCGCACCATTATCGCGGCCTATTCCCATCTCAAGAAATCGGGGTTCGTCGCCAAGTAGTTCGCCATGGCTCGGGCTACCGCCTCGGGCACAATGCTGCTATAGAGCCGCCGCATCCTTCCTTTGCCGTTCCATCTGCCCAAGAGCCCGCCATGAGTGAATTCACCAACCTGCCGGACACCCAATACCAGGCCCGGGATCTTTTCGGCATCGACACCGACCTGACGGTGCCCGGTTACGCGCAGCGCACCGAGCATGTTCCACCGGTTGATCCCGATTACCTGTTTGACCGCAACACCACGCTCGCGATCCTGGCCGGCTTTGCCTTTAATCGCCGCGTCATGGTGCAGGGCTATCACGGCACGGGCAAATCCACCCATATCGAGCAGGTCGCTGCCCGCCTCAACTGGCCGCTGGTGCGCGTCAATCTCGACAGCCACGTTTCGCGTATCGATCTCGTCGGCAAGGACGCGATCGTGCTCAAGGACGGCAAGCAGATCACCGAGTTCCGCGACGGCATCCTCCCCTGGGCGGTGCAGAACAATGTCGCTCTCGTATTCGACGAATACGACGCGGGCCGCCCCGACGTGATGTTCGTGATCCAGCGCGTGCTGGAAGTCGCGGGCCGCCTCACGCTGCTCGATCAGAACCGCGTGATCGTGCCCCATCCGGCATTCCGCTTGTTTGCGACCACCAACACCATTGGTCTGGGCGACACGTCGGGCCTTTACCACGGCACCCAGCAGATCAATCAGGGTCAGATGGACCGCTGGAGCCTTGTGACGACGCTCAACTACCTGCCCCATGACAAGGAAGTCGGCATTGTTCTGGCCAAGAACAAAACCTATGCCGAAAACGATCGCGGCAAAAAGCTCGTGAGCAACATGGTGCGGCTGGCCGACCTGACCCGCCAGGCCTTCATCAATGGCGATCTGTCCACCGTGATGTCGCCACGTACCGTCATCACCTGGGCCGAAAACACCCAGATCTTTGGCGGCGATGTCGGCTTTGCCTTCCGCCTCACCTTCCTCAACAAATGCGACGAGCTCGAACGCCCCGTGGTCGCCGAGTTCTACCAGCGCGTGTTTGGCGAAGACCTGCCCGAAAGCTCCGCGAACCTGGCCGTCACGGCCTGATCGCGCTGCACGGCCTCACCCCTGGACAGGCTCAGGGTGAGGCCTTTCGAGACTTCTGCGTTTCCCGTAGACCTCATGGCGAGCCTGTCGAACCACGAGGTCGCCGCACCTTGGGCGCAAGCCCGGACCGGATGAGCATGGCACAATCGCCCCGCAGCAAAGCCAACAAGCCCGATCAAACCCTGGCCTTCAAGACGGCCATGGGCGCCACCGTGCGCGCCATCGGGGGCAAGAGCGATCTTGAGGTCACCTTCACCGCCGACCGCCCGCTGCTGACGGCCGACAAGGCGCGCCTCGCCAATCTGCCCCGCCTGCCGACCCGGCGCGACATTGCCATTGCCCGCGGGCAGGGCGATGCCATGGCGATGCGGCTCGCGAGCCACGATCCCGAAGCGCACCGCAAGCGCTCCCCCATGGACCCGCAGGCCCGCGCCGCCTTTGATGCGCTCGAGCAGGCGCGCGTCGAGGCGCTGGGCTGCGTGCGCATGCCCGGCATGGTCGGCAATATCGGGGAAATGCTCGAGGATCGCCTGTTCCGCGCCAATTTCGCCGAAGTCACCGCCCGCGACGATGCGCCCATCGCCGAGGCCCTTGGCCTGCTGCTGCGCGAAAAGCTCGCCGGCGTGCCGGTGCCGCCATCGGGCCATGCGCTGGTCGATCTGTGGCGCAGCGAAATCGAAAGCAAGGCCGGCACTTCGCTCGCCACGCTCCTCACCCGCTTCGAGAACCAGAACGAGTTCGGCAAGGCCGCCAAGGCGCTGCTGCGCGACCTCAATCTCGTGCCCGAAAGCGAAGTGGAAGACCCCAGCGACGCCGACGAGAGCGGCGAGGACGAGGGTCAGCCCGACCAGGCCCAGGGTTCCGATGAATCCCCCGAACAGGGCGAAGGCGAAAACGAGCAGACCGACAGCCAGCAGGAAGAGGCCGCCGGGGAATCGGAAGAAACCGGCGATGTCGAGGGCCTTGAATCGGATATGGCCGATGTCGACGAGGACGCCGCCGCGCAAGCCGGCGAGGACGCCCCCATGCCGCCCCCCGGCAGGGATGCCGGCACCCAGCTGACCAACCAGTTCAACTACAAGGTCTTCACCACCAAATATGATGAGATCGTCAAGGCGGCCGAACTGTGCCCGCCCGACGAGCTCGACCAGCTGCGCGCCCTCCTCGACAAGCAGCTCGAAAACCTCGCCGGTGCCGTTGCGCGCCTTGCCAACAAGCTGCAGCGCCGCCTCATGGCCAAGCAGAATCGCTCCTGGCAGTTCGACCTCGAGGAAGGCGTGCTCGATACCGCCCGCCTCACCCGCGTCGTCACCGATCCGATGCAGGCGCTGAGCTTCAAGGTCGAGAACGACACCGATTTCCGCGACACGGTGGTCACCCTCCTCATCGATAATTCCGGCTCCATGCGCGGCCGCCCGATCACCATCGCTGCCATCTGCGGCGACATTCTCGCACGCACGCTCGAGCGCTGCGGCGTCAAGGTCGAAATCCTGGGGTTCACCACCCGCGCCTGGAAGGGCGGCAAGTCGCGCGAAGCCTGGCTGGAAGCAGGGCGGCCCGCCAATCCGGGCCGCGTCAACGACATCAGGCACATCATCTACAAGGCCGCCGACGAGCCGTGGCGCCATGCCCGGCGCAATCTCGGGCTGATGATGCGCGAAGGCCTGCTCAAGGAAAACATCGATGGCGAGGCGCTCGAATGGGCGCGCAAGCGCCTGATGGCCCGCCCCGAAGCGCGGCGCATCCTCATGGTCATTTCCGATGGCGCGCCGGTCGATGACAGCACCCAATCGGTCAATGCCGGCAACTATCTCGAAGCCCATCTGCGCCAGGTGATCGAGGATATCGAAACGCGCTCGCCCATCCAGCTTGTTGCCGTGGGCATCGGCCATGACGTGACCCGCTATTATCGCCGGGCCGTCACCCTGCTCGATGCCGAAGAGCTCGCCGGCGCGCTCACCGATGAGCTCGCGGCGCTGTTTGACGAGGAACTGCCCACGCAAACCCGCCGCCGGGGCCGGGGTTGAGGGCAGGCCTGGCACTGCTGCTTGGCCCGCTGCTGCTGGCCTGCTCACCGGGCCAGGCCGCGGAGTCCACCACTGTAGGGGCGGTGCAGATCGCCCAGTTCGGCAATTCCGCACTCGACCAGCCTGCTGGCAAGCTGATCTGGCGGGGCGGCATTGCCCTTGTTAGCCAGCACGACGATTTCGGTGGCCTGTCTGGCGTCACCTTTACCAGTCCCGATCACCGTGTGGTGTTTGTGTCCGATCGCGGCCAGTTCGTTTCGGGCCAGCTCGCCTATGATGACCATAACCGCCTGCTCGGCCTGCTCGGTGTGCAGGTTGCGCCGATGCAAAATTCCAGCGGCGCGCCGCTGCCCCGCCAATATGCCCGGGATTCGGAATCGGTCGAAACCGTGCATCGCGACGGCGTGCCCGTGGCGGTGCGCGTCAGTTTTGAACACCTGACCCGCGTCGCCGATTTCGCCCTCACCGATGGCGTTCCCGATGGGCCGGCGCGGGAAGTCGCCATTCCCCAGTGGCTCAGCGATAATCGCTCCAATGAAACGCTGGAATCGGTGTGCATCGCGCCCACATCGTCACCCGTGGCCGGCTCGACGCTCCTCATCACCGAAGCCATCATGGATGAGGCGGGCAATCACCGCGCCGAGCTTTTGGGGCAAACCGACAAGGGTTCGCTTTCGCTGGTGCCCAGCCCCGGCCGCGTGCCCACCGATTGTGCCTTTCTGCCTAATGGCGACCTTCTGGTGCTCGAGCGCGGCATCGCCTTTATCGCCTTCACCATGGGCCTGCGCCGCATCCCGGCCGAGCTGGTGCGCCCGGGCAGCGTCATGCAGGGTGAGCTGATCCTCGAAGCGAGCGGCGGCACCATCGACAACATGGAAGCCCTTGCTGTCCACACTGCCCCAGACGGGGAAACCCGCATCCTCATCGGCTCGGACAACAATTTCAACGACTGGCAGCGCACCCTGCTGCTGGAATTCGGCGTGCCCGAATAGGCGGGCCTTCGCCCGGCCGTTCGCCCAAATGGGGCACCAACGCCACCCCACCCCCGGTGTCACCCCGGCCTTGAGCCAGGGCCCATCTCGAGATTTCTCCCCCGCCGCCAGCTGGTAGTGCCTATGCCCACCACGTCAGGATGGATCCCGGCTCAAGGCCGGGATGACAGCTGTGGGGAGGATGTCTTGATGCCCTGCTCGTCGGCGGGTGCGTATCTTAAGCCAGCGCCGTGCTCCGCCCGGCCAGCCAGCCGCGCAGCGTCTTGTAGGGCGCGAGCAGCAGCAGCGCGAGGATGAGCTTGACCAAAAAGTCGCCGAGGCCCAGCGACACCCAGAGCGGCACTTCGGTCCCGACGCCGAGCAGCGGTGCCCCGAAGCCCAGCGAGCCGTCTTCGCGGCCAAACATCGTGTCGAGCACGGCAAAGGCCGGGCTCATCGCCAGGGTGAAAAAGATCATCGTGTCGAGTGCCGAACTCACCAGCGAGGAGAAAATGGGCGCCTGCCACCAGGCGCCATTGCGCAGGCGATCGAAAATGGAAATGTCGAGAAACTGCGCCAGCAGGAACGCCGTGCCCGAAGCAATGGCGATGCGTGGCGTGGCAAGATAGATCGAGAGGATCACCGCCACTGCAAAGCCGGCGACCACCGCAACCCGCGCCCTGGCCGGGCCAAAGGCGCGGTTGGTGAGGTCGGTGACCAGAAACGCCACTGGATAGGTGAAGGCGCCCCAGGTCAGGATATCGCCCAGATTGACCGAGCCGATCTCGAACCCGACGGGATATTGCACAAGGATATTGGACGCGGCGACAACCGCCACCATGGCGGCCACAGCCGCCAAGAAACGAGCACGCATGGAATGCACCTCAAAAAACCGCTGACCGGCAACAGACCGGGGCAGGGCGCTGTCTACCTGCTCCAGGCCCGCCGTGCCACCCCGAAAAACAGTCGAACTTGATTTCCCCGGCTCTCGCAGTCGACACCCTCCCCCTCGCCGGGAGGGATCAAGGGAGGGGGGCGGTTGGCCCCGGTACGCTGCCTCTTGCACCCCCACCCATCCTCCCCCGTCAAGGGGGAGGTGCGCATCGGGCACTTGGCCAGTCTGTGCCAGCCTCGATCCTTGCGGAGGCGCACCAAAAGCCAAAACAACAACAAAAAACCGCGCCGGGGTTTACCCGACGCGGTTCAAAAATTCAGTTCGGCTCGAAAGCTCAGGCGGCCGCGAGGCTCGCGCGAATTTCCTTCTTGATGCCCAGCGCCAGCGGCGACAGATCGGCATCGGCCTGCTTGAGCAGGAATGCATCAAGCCCACCGCGGTGCTCTACGGTGCGCAGGGCTGCAGCGCAGATGCGCAGCTTGACCGGGCGACCCAGTGCTTCGGACAGCAACGTCACATTGAGCAGATTGGGGAGAAAGCGGCGGCGGGTACGGTTAAGGGCGTGGGAAACATTGTTTCCGGTCATTACGCCCTTGCCGGTCAGTTCACAGCGACGTGCCATTTGATATATCCTGTTTGTGTAAAGGTCCTGCGTGGCGGAACAGTCCGCAACGGGCCTCGATTGTCGGGAAATCTGCGGGTTCTTTAGAGAAAAGGGCCCCCGGCGTCAAGGCAAGCGCGGCTCAACCCGGCGCGAGCGCCTTGCACCTCATCCCCGGGCACGGCAGTTTGCACTCCTGTGTTGATTCGCTGCGCTGCTGGCGCAATGCCTGCTTGGAGAGTTAATCAGCGTGTTTCTGTCTCGCTTCACTCGTGGCCTTGTTGTTGCTGGCCTGTCTGCTGTCCTTTCTATGCCCGCCCTGGCGCAGTCGCAGTCCGTGGATGCCCGCGCCAGCTATGTGCTGACGCTGGGAGGCATCAATATCGCCGCGATGGATGTCGACCTGCTCGATGATGGTGCCCGCTACAGCCTTGATCTCAAGGCCAATGTCGCCGGCCTGGGCTCGCTCGTCGCCAGCGGGACCGCCACCGCCAGTTCAGCCGGCCGCTCGACAAGCCCGCAATTGAGCTCGGACAAGTTCGCGCTGGAGACCCGGGCCAATGGCGAGTTGTTTAATGTCGATGTCTCCTTTGCGCGGGGCGCTGTCGCCGCGTTCAAGGTCAACCCGGCCATCGTCGACAACTATGACCGTATCCCGATCGAGCGCAGCCATCTCGGCGGTGTGGGCGATTTCCTCTCCGCCTTTGTGATCAAGGGCGGCACACTCGACAAAAGCCTGTGCCAGCGACGTACCGGCATCTTCACGGGCGTCGAGCGCTTCGATATTGCGATGACCCCGGCTGGCACCGACGAAGCAACCTCCCCGCGTACCGGCTATCAAGGGCCGGTCGTGCTCTGCAGCGTGCGCTATATTCCCATCTCGGGCCATTTCACCACCTCCGAGATCACCAATTATCTCGCCGAAAACGGCCGCATCGTCATCTGGTACGCCCCCTTGGGCGCCACCGGCTATTTCATTCCTTATCGCGTGCTGCTCGGCACCAATATGGGCGACCTCTCCATGGTCCTCACCGGCATGCGCTTCTAAGCCAAGGCAACGGCACCGCTGCCACTAACCCGGGCCAGCCAGCATCTGGCGCTGGCATGGCTGCACCAACCCTCCCGCACCCCCCCCCCCACTCACCCCGGCCTTGAGCCGGGGCCCATCCCGAAATGCCTCACTGCGCCGCTAGATCGTGGATTGCAGCCACAGCAACCGTGCACAAACCACCACCTCAAGCTGGATCCCGGCTCAAGAGCGGGAGCGACACCGTCTGGTGAGGCGGGACTGGGGGCATGTGCACCGGCTAGTCGCGCAAGCCGCGGCTCCCACCCCTGCAGCTCCACCGCTCACACCCTGCACGGTCCAGTCCCTAGTCCCCTCCCGCTTGCACCGCTGCCCCTGGTAGGCCCCAGCGCTCCCCCACCCCCAGATTGTAAACCCCGGCCTTGAGCCGGGGTCCATCCACGAGATCCTAGACCCCGGGGGAGGTGGTGGAACCCTCACCAAGCCTCTCACCCTGCCGCCCAGTCCCGCCCTGGCACGGTCAACGGTTTTTTCCTTAACAGCTGCTCCCCGCCGGCCTGTCCTAACTGGGCGCAAAGGTAAACAACACTACCCCTCCGCGAAAAACTGCAGCAAGGATCGCGCAACACTCCCCGATTCCCACAGCCGATTAACCGCTCAGCAACACTCGTGAACCGCTTTTCGGTCGTTCAGCATCCTTTTCGCCGGTACCAACGCACTCTTGTGCCCCGCCATCCCCGAGCGTCTATCCCTTGGGGTGAACAAACCGGGATTCGCGCCATTGCTGCGATTCTCCCCCTGTTCGTTCACGCTATGGTTCACACCTTGCGCCGCCAGTCCAAACCCGCCCGAAACGTCCCAGATCGGGACAGCGCCGATTTTCCACCCAATTGTTCTCCAACATTCCATCTCACCAGGCACTTTGCCCCACGTTGTCCCGATCTGGGACAGTCAATGGCGCCAAGGCTTAACGCCGGCTTTCACACGGCCCAGAATGCGCCTGTCCAATAGTTACGGGGATAAGTTTTTCCGCCCGGTCGAGCTTAACGAGCAGGTCACTTCCGCCCCGGTTCAGGACACGTTCATAATCCGTTCATCTTTGTGTACGCTTTGTGGCAACTTGGGCGCCGCCGCCGATCTCACTTGTGGGTCCCGATAAGTTATCCCCACCAGCCCTGGTGTGGAACAAACCCGCATTCCCCCATTCGCGCCGATTCGGGCCCCGTTCGTTCCCGCACTGTTCGAAAGCCGAAAACTAGGCTAGAACCGCGCCCGATCCTGTCCCCGATTGGGACACGCGCCCACCCCTCGCAACCGCCGATGCGAGACCCTACATAGCAGGGCAATGAGCTTTTCATCCTCCTCCTCGCTCAAAGCGATTCTCGGCCCCACCAATACGGGCAAGACCTATTTCGCCATCGAACGCATGCTGGCCCATCCCACCGGGATGATCGGCCTGCCCCTGCGTTTGCTGGCGCGCGAGGTCTATACGCGCGTGGTCGAACGGGTTGGCGTTCAGTCCGTCGCGTTGGTCACGGGGGAGGAGCGCATCGTTCCCGCCAAGCCGCGCTTCTGGGTTTGCACCGTCGAGGCCATGCCCACCGATATCCGGGTGGATTGTGTTGCCATCGACGAAATCCAGACCGCGATCGACTTCGACCGCGGCCATGTGTTCACCGATCGCATCCTCAATGCCCGGGGCACCCATGAAACGCTGCTGCTGGGTGCCGCCACCATGGCGCCAGTGATCCGCAAGCTCTTGCCCAATGCCGAGATCATCGACCGCCCACGCTTTTCCCAGCTGACCTATGCCGGCTCCAAGAAGATCTCGCGCCAACCGACGCGCTCCGCCATTGTCGCCTTCTCGGCCCGACAGGTTTACGCCATCGCCGAATTGATCCGGCGCGAGCGCGGTGGCGCCGCGGTGGTGATGGGTGCGCTGTCCCCGCGCACCCGCAACGCCCAGGTCGACATGTACCAGAATGGCGATGTGGATTTCCTCGTCGCCACCGATGCCATCGGCATGGGCCTCAATCTCGATATCCACCATGTCGCCTTTGCCGACGACACCAAATTCGATGGTCACCAGAGCCGCCCGCTGACCGCCGCCGAGCTCGGTCAGATCGCCGGCCGGGCCGGTCGCCACGCCCGCAATGGCACCTTCGGCGTCACCGGCGGCACCGAGCCATTTGAGGAAGAAATGATCGTTGCGCTCGAAACGCACGACTTCGACCCCATCAAAGTGCTGCAATGGCGCAACAATCGGCTGGATTTCTCATCGATCGCCGCGCTCCGGGATAGCCTCGAAATGGCCCCCGAGCACCGCAGCCTCACCCGGGTACCGGTCGCGACCGACCAGCATGCGCTTGAGTTCGTCGCCCGCAACGAGGCGGGGCAGTTGGCGCGAGGGCTCGATGGGGCCCGGCTGCTGTGGGAGTGCTGCCAAATCCCGGATTACCAAGGGATTTCTCCGGCGGCGCATGGGGAAATCGTCACGCGGATCTATTCGGACCTGATGCGCCGCGGCGCCGTCAACGCCGATTGGCTGGCCGAACAGGTCCGGTTTTGCGACAATGCCAGCGGCGATATCGACACGCTTTCCAACCGCATCAAGCAGATCCGGACCTGGACCTTTGTCGCGAACCGCAAAAACTGGCTTGCAGACCCGGCTCATTGGCGCGAAAAGACCCGTGATATCGAAGATCGGCTGAGCGACGCTCTCCATGAGCGTTTGACCCAGCGGTTCGTCGACCGCCGCACTAGCGTGCTGCTCCGCCATCTGAAAGACAAACGCATGGTATCTCCCGAGATCAATGACCGAGGCGAAGTGCGCCTTGAAGGCCACCTGATCGGCACCCTGGAAGGCTTCCGCTTTACCCTGGCGCGCAATGACGGGGATGTTGACGCCAAGGGCCTGCGGGCCGCGGCGGATCACGCCGTGGCGCCCGAAATTCGTAATCGTGCCGATCGGCTTGCGGGCGCGCCAAACGAGGAAATCGTGCTGGCCACGGATGGCCGGCTGCGCTGGAAGGGCGATCTAGTCGCCGAATTGCTCGAAGGCGACAGCCTGCTGCGCCCCCGCATCTTGCTGCTGGCCGATGAAACATTGACCGGCCCCGATCTCGAGCGTGTGCAGGATCGGCTCAACCTTTGGCTGCGTCACCACATCAATACCGTGCTTGAAGGCGTAATGGCGCTTGAAGCGCCCCCCGATCTTGAAGGCGCCGCCCGCGGCATTGCCTTCCAGCTGTTCGAAAATCTCGGCATCCTGCCCCGCTCCGCCGTAAGCGACGAGGTCAAGGGGCTGGACCAGGACGTGCGCGGCAAGCTGCGCAAGCTGGGCATCAAGTTTGGTGCTTATCACCTTTACCTGCCGCTTTCGCTAAAGCCTGCTCCACGGGAGCTGGCGCTGATCCTTTATGCGCTCAAGCATGGCGGCGTTAGGCAGCCGGGCGTTTCGGACATCCCGCATATCGTGCTGTCGGGACGCACCTCGTTCCTGGTGGATCCGGAAGTCGATACGCGCCTGTACGAGGTTGCGGGTTTCAAGGTCGCGGGCAAGCGCGCAGTTCGTATCGACATCCTCGAGCGGCTTGCCGACATCATCCGCCCGTTGATCGCGATCGACCCCGGCCATTACCAGGGTGAAGTTCCTGTCGGCGCGGCGGAAGGCAATGGCTTCCGCGTGACCGTCGAAATGACCTCGCTGCTGGGTTGTTCGGGCGAGGACTTTGCCTCGATCCTGCAGTCGCTTGGTTATCGCCTGCGCCGGACGCTCAAGCCGGTCGCGGCTCCAGAAGCAGCGGCTACGGAAAGCGCAACGCCAGCCGAGGCCAGCGCGGAAGCGCCGGCCCTCGAGCAGACACTGGCCGACAATCCCAGCGAAGTGGAACCTAGCGGGGAGTCGTCCGAACCTGCCGTTGAGCTCGTGCCCGAGCCCCTGGCGCTCGACATTCCTGATACCACCATCATCGAGGCCACGGCACCGGTGGGCGACGAAATTGCCGCCCCCATCGCTGAAGCGGCAAACACCGAAAATGCCGCTCCTGCCGAGCCTGAATGGGATGAAGTCTGGTTCCCCGGCGGCAAGCGCCCCGATAACCGCCGCCAGCAAGGTGGCCGCCGCGGTGGTGCCGAAGGTGGGGAAGCGGAGAGCCGGCCACGTCAGGATCGTCAGCGTCAACCGTCCCGACGCCGCCCCGAAGGGGAAGTCCAGGATCTGTCCAAGCGTCGTCCAGTGGGCGAAGTGCAGGACTTGTCCAAGGCCCAGCATCTCAAGCCAAAACCCGAAGGCAGGCGCTTTGACAAGCCGCGCAGCGATGCGCCACGCGTTGACAAGCCCGTGCGCGAAAAGCGCGAGGTTGCCTTTGATCCCGACAGTCCCTTCGCAGCGCTGGCGGCGTTGCGCAACAAGAAGGACTAGCGCTTGGCCGGGCCGATCGAGCCAGCCGTCCGCAAGGAGCGGCTCGATAAGTTCCTGTTTTTTGCGCGCGCCCTCAAGTCGCGCACCCTCGCGCAGAAAACCATCGAGGCGGGCGCCGTCCGGGTCAATTCCGAGCGCACCTTGAGCAGTGATCACCGGGTGGGCGCGGGTGACGTTTTGACCATGACCCTGCATGGCCGCATCGTGATCTGGAAGATTCTTGATGTGGGTGAGCGGCGGGGGCCGGCCAGCGAAGCTGCCGGGCTTTACCAAGACCTGTCGCCTCCCCCGTTGCCGCAGGAGGCACTATCGCCCTTCGAGCGGGCGGTGGGGGAGCGAGTGGCGGGCTCGGGGCGACCCACCAAGAAAGAACGTCGCGACACCGATCGGCTGATCGAGGACCCCGACGAGTAAAAGGAACAGCTTTGCGCGCTGACCTTGGAAGCGGCAATCGGCTGCTCTCCTCCAACCTTGCGGTGTGGGGAAAAAGCGTTTAGCACCGGCGCAACGCCTGCCGGCGATCTCCGTTGACCCTTGTGTCCGCTCCGAAAAGCCCGCCTCCATGACCTATATCGTCACTGACAACTGCATTAAGTGCAAATATACCGACTGCGTCGAAGTGTGTCCGGTGGACTGCTTCTATGAGGGCGAGAACATGCTCGTCATCCATCCCGACGAGTGCATTGATTGCGGCGTGTGCGAGCCGGAATGTCCCGCAGAAGCCATCAAGCCGGACACTGAAAGTGGTTTGGACGCCTGGCTCGAGATCAACACCAAATTCTCTGCAATCTGGCCGAACCTCTCGGAACGCCGCGATCCGCCTGCGGATGCCAAGCAGCACGACGGTGAAGCTGGCAAGTTCGAGAAGTACTTCTCCGAAGCGCCCGGCGAAGGCGACTGACGGTCCCCAACCCTCGGCCACATGGTAATCGGCAAAGCAATGCGGCTTAGTTGCCGCACTGATTCGTTCTTTTTGATTTTGCCGAATTTTTGTGCTAGGGTGTTGCTTGTCTGCAGTTGAGCTCATCTTCAACCGTGCCCGCGGGCACGACTTCTGGCTACATCGCTAGAGGCATGGCGTTCCGGCAAAGCGGACCGGAACGATCGTGGAGCTCGACTGCTGCAGCGCCTGCGCCGCGGGCAAGCAGAGTTAATGTGGACGGTCCTTCCCGCCGGGAACTGTCCACTGGGGCGTCAACAAGGAGTTCCACCATATGGTAGCCAAGAAGTCACAGCAGCGGCTGGGGTTCAAGACCGGCGAGTATGTCGTTTATCCCGCACATGGCGTCGGCATGATCGTGTCGATCGAAGAACAAGAAGTTGCTGGTCTCACTCTCGAGTTGTTCGTCATCAGCTTCGAGCAGGACAAGCTTACCTTGCGCGTTCCCGTAGCCAAGATCAAGTCCGTCGGCATGCGCAAGCTGGCCGAAGAGGACATGGTCAATCAGGCCCTTCATACCGTAACCGGCCGGGCCCGTGTCAAGCGCACCATGTGGTCGCGTCGCGCCCAGGAATATGAAGCCAAGATCAATTCGGGTGATCTGATCGCCATTTCCGAAGTGGTACGCGACCTTTATCGCTCCGAAGAACAGCCCGAGCAGAGCTATTCGGAACGCCAGCTGTTTGAACAGGCCATGGATCGCATGAGCCGTGAAATCAGTGCCGTGAACCGCCTGACACTGACCGAAGCGGTGCAGCTGATCGAAAAGAATCTTGCCAAGTCGCCCAAGCGCACTAAGGCCGACGCTGCTGATGCAGGCGACGCGGCCGACGCGAGCGACGAGGAAGCTGCCGCGTAATCCGCCGCAGCGTTGGAGTTGAAAGGGTCGGCGCCAGCGCCGGCCCTTTTTGTTTAGGCAGCTATTTTCCTCCGGCGAGGACGTCGCGGAGCTTGGTCGTCGCACTGCCGGGTTTGAGCGGCTGTTGCTGGGACGCGTGCGGAGCCCAACCGGAAAGCCAGATGATTTCAAGCGTCGCCCGGATCCGGCCGTCCGGGTCGGCATCACGGCTGGCATAAGCTTCGGCCGCTGCAGCCAAAAGGGTTCTGGTGGCGGGCAGGCGGGAGCGATCGGCAAGGGGGTTGCTGGCACCAAGGCTCTTGAGCTCGGCCATCAGGGCCAAGGCATGGGGGTAGCGCACAATGTGGGTTTCCACATCGGCGACGGGCAAGGCCAGCCCGGCCCGCTGCAACAATGCTCCGGCATCACGCACCTGGACGAACGGCGCTACTCGGGCAGAGGCGCCGCCCTGCACGCTGGCGTCAGCCGACAAAAAGGCTTCGCGCAACTCGGTCAGGGTTTCCCCGCCCAGCGCGGCAGCCAGCAGCAAGCCATCGGGCGCCAGCTTGGCCCGCAGGCGCGCAAGATAGCCAGGCACGTCGTTGACGCATTGCAGATGCAGCAGTGAAACGATCAGGTCGTAGTTGTCCCCCTCTATTTCGGGCAACTCTCCGGCTGATGTGAAAGCAGGCAAGCGCTGGAAGGAAAAACTGCCTTGCCCGCTTTGCCCGAACGCCGGGAGCTTGTCAGGATCTGGACCGATGATGAGGGCCCGGCTGAACGGGCGCAGCAGTGTCGCCAGGCGATCCTCCAGGTCACCCAGAACCAAGGTGGTGACGAAGTCCGGTTCGGTGCTGTTCCGGCGATCCAGATGCAGACGGATCAGCCCTGGGTCAAAAATCTGCGGAGGCGCTTGCATGGAGGGTCTTGCAGCCGGAGCGGGAAGGGGCACTACTAGCCTATATGGAGAGCCAGGAGCCCAGTGTCAAAAGCCAATGGCTGGCGCGAGGTGCCGTTGCCGGCATGCGTTGGCTCGGCCTTGCCGTGCTGGATCAGCTCTACCCGCCCGTTTGCCTGCGATGCGAGGCGCCAACGGCGCACAGCGATGGCCTTTGTGCAGGATGCTTTGCCCAACTGCGCCCGATCAGCGCGCCGCTTTGCCCGCGGCTCGGAATTCCGTTTGAGTTTTCCCTCGGCGCCGACGCAGTTTCAGCCGAAGCGCTCGCCGACCCCCCACCCTTTGAGCGAGCCCGTGCAGCGGTAGTCTATAACGAGGTGGCGCGCACGCTGGTATCGCGCCTCAAATATGGTGACCGGCCGGAGTTGGCAAAATTCTGCGCGCGGCTGATGGCCAGTGCCGGGCACGAACTCTGGGCGGGGAAGCCAGCAGTGCTGGTGCCGGTGCCGCTGCATCGGCGGCGCCAGCGCGAGCGGCGCTATAATCAATCCGCAGAGCTGGCGCTGCACTTGTCGCGGCTCACCGGCGTTGTAGCTGATCTCAGCCTTGTCAGCCGCATCAAGCCGACGCGCCAACAGGTGGGCCTATCCAGCACTGGGCGGCTGCGCAACGTCCAGGGGGCATTTGCCGTTCATCCAGACCTGCCGGTCCGGCTCGCGGGACGCCGTGTGGTGCTGGTGGACGATGTTTATACCACCGGAGCCACGACCAAAGCGGTAACGCGGGTCTTGCTGCGCGCCGGGGTCGAGCAGGCGGATGTGATCACCTTCGCACGCGTTGTTGTTGGCGAGGAAGAGCCCATATAAGGGTGACAGAAACTATTCTAGGAGCCAGAGCCCATGGCCAAGATTGAAATTTATACCACCCCGACCTGCCCGTATTGCCACGCTGCCAAGTCGCTGCTGCGTGAAAAGGGCGCCGAGTTCACCGAGATCACGGTGCTCGATCCCGACCTGCGCGCCAAGATGACCGAGCGGGCGCATGGCCGCCGGACCGTGCCGCAGATCTTTATCGGGGAAACCCATGTGGGCGGCTATGACGATATGGCCGCGCTCGATCGTCAAGGCGGCCTCGATCCTCTGCTGGCCCAGTGATCATGAAAATTGCCGCCATTCAGATGCAGTCCGGGCTTGACCCGGATGCCAATCTTGCTGCGCTCGAACCGCTTCTGTCCGAGGCGGTTCAGGCCGGTGCGCAATATGCACTGACACCGGAAGTCACGCTGATCTTTCCCGAAAGCCGGGATCAACTGCGTTCAGTGGCTGCGCCCTATGAGGGCCACCCGCAACTGGCACGCGTGGGCGAATTGGCGCGCAAGCACGCCATTCATGTTCATATCGGCTCGCTGCCCATTCCGCTTGAGGATGGACGCTTTGCCAATCGCTCAGTGCTGTTCAGCCCGGATGGCAAGGTGGTGGCGCAATACGACAAGATCCATCTCTTTGACGCCGACATCGCGGGGCTCAATGCCTATCGCGAAAGCGCTACCTACAAGGGGGGCGAGCAGGCGGTGACGGCGCCGCTGGGCGAGTTTACGCTCGGCTTTTCGATCTGCTACGATATGCGCTTTCCCCGGCTCTACAATACGCTGGCCAATGCCGGGGCCAATCTGCTCGCCGTGCCGGCAGCCTTTACGGTGCCAACCGGGCAAGCCCACTGGGAAGTGCTGCTGCGGGCTCGCGCCATCGAAACCGGCTCCTATGTTATTGCCGCCGCGCAAGGTGGACAGCACGAGAATGGACGCGCCACTTACGGGCACTCGATGATCATCGATCCATGGGGCAAGATCCTCGTAGAACTGGCGCATGACCAGCCGGGCGTCGCAGTAGCCGAGATCGCGCTTGAGCAGGTCGAGGACGCGCGCCGCCGCGTTCCGGCGCTGCAGAACGTCCGAGACTTTGTTGTCGGCAGCGGATTGCCCGCGGCCGCTGCTAACCTATATCCTTGAACGAAAGGGCCGCATTTCTGCGGGCCAGGAACCAGCATTGATCCAGTATTCTCTTCAGTGTGAACAGGGCCATCAGTTTGAGGCCTGGTTCAAGAGCGCGGCTGCCTTTGATGAGCAGCAGGAGCGCGGCATTGTCGGCTGCGCCGTTTGTGGATCCACCCAAGTTGCCAAAGCGCTGATGGCGCCCGCGGTGTCCCGTGCGGGCAGCGACAAAGTCGCGGTGTCGAGCATGCACCCCGATATTGTGCGCTTCAGGGAGATGCTGCGCCAGTTCCGGCAAAAGGTGACGAGCGAAGCCGACTATGTGGGCGATCGCTTTGCCGAGGAAGCGCGCAAGATTCACTTCGAGGAAGTCGAGCCGCGCGGGATCTATGGCGAGGCGACGCGCGAGGAAGTCATCAGCCTGCATGAAGAGGGTATCGAGTTCATGCCGTTGCCCGAGTTGCCCGAAAAACAGAACTAGGTCACGCCTCGCTGCGTTGTCGATCAGCCGCAAGAATTCCGGCGCCATTCCGGCGCAGCGACAACGGAGATCACAACATGACTACACTCGACGCAGCCCAATCGGGCAGCTTTGCCATTGGCGGAGACCTCGAGGTCAATCGCTTGGGCTTTGGCGCCATGCGCATCACCGGCAAGGGGATCTGGGGCCCGCCCGAGGATCCGCAGGAGGCAAAGGCAACCTTGCGGCGACTGCCCGAGATCGGCGTCAACTTCATCGATACGGCCGAAAGCTACGGACCCTATATCAGCGAAGAGCTGATCGGAGAGGTGCTGGCGCCCTATGACAAGGGTACGATCGTAGCGACCAAGAGCGGCTTGACCCGCACCGGCCCAGATGTCTGGCCGCCACTCGGCCGGCCTGAGTTCTTGCGACAGGGCGCGATTTTGAGCCTGCGCCGCCTGAAGATTGAGGTCATCGATCTGTGGCAGTTGCACCGCATTGACGCCAAGGTCCCCAGCGCCGACCAATTCGGCGAGATCGCCAAGCTGCAACAGGAAGGCATCATCCGGCATGCCGGCTTGAGCGAAGTCAGCGTGGCGCAGATCAAGGAAGCCCAGCAGTACTTCAACGTCGCGACAGTCCAGAACCACTACAACTTCGCCAACCGGCAGAGTGAGGAGGTACTGGAATATTGCGAAGCCAACGGCATCGGCTTTATCCCTTGGTACCCCCTGGCGGGCGGCAAGCTTGTTGAGGGCAATCCGCAGACCCGCGCGATCATTGAAAAGCATGGCGCCTCCGCCAGCCAGATTGCTTTGGCCTGGCTGTTGAAGCGCTCGCCGGTGATGCTGCCCATTCCGGGCACCGGCAAGGTCAAGCATCTCGAGGATAATGTAGCCGCCGCGTCGATCCAGCTCAGCGACGAGGATTACGCCACCCTCGACGCGGTGGGCCAAGGCAAGTAGCGCTCGCGCCGCTGTCGCATTCAAGCCTTCGCTCCCACAAGGGGCGGGGGCTTTTTGCTGTCGATGTGGGGGAATTAAGCGGTTCGATGGGGAGGGTGGAATCCCCGCCATCGAACCTGACCAAACAGCCCTCTTGGCAGAAGACTGGATGGCTGAGGGGGTGTTAGCACCGGGGGCGCAGCCTTGTCACCCTAAATTCATGATCCCGGCGGCGCTGGGTCGAAATCCACGGGCGCGATAGAAGGCCTTGAGGTGGGGCTCGAAATCGACATGAAGCCATTCGGCCCCACGATCTTTGGCGAGGGCGATTGCCTGCCGCATCAATTCGCTGCCGATGCCGAGGCGTTGAACATCAGGATCGGTACAAAGATCGAGGATAAACGCGTGAATGCCGCCATCCCAGGCGATGTTGACAAAGCCGATGAGCCGATCTTGCTCGAAAGCGCCGAGATGGCCGAGGCTGCGTTGCAGGATCGGCGCGAAAGGCCGTGTGGGCGGCGCGGACCAGGCGCGCCGCCAGAGCTGATCAAATTCTGCCTCGTTCGGAAAGGGATCGATCCGGTACTGCGGCAAGGCAGGGCGCCTTAGTCCATCAGCTTGTTGATGGCGTCTACGTCCCGGACGGCACCCTTTGAGGCGGAAGTCACGAAGGCCGCATAGGCCTTGAGGGCGGTGGACACTTTACGCTTGCGCGGCTGGGCCGGCCTCCAGCCGAGCTTATCCTGCTCGACGCGGCGGGCCGCCAGTTCGGCATCGCTCACCAGCACATTGACCGTGCGGTTTGGGATGTCGATTTCGATCATGTCGCCTTCGCGAACCAGCCCGATCGCGCCGCCTTCGGCAGCTTCAGGCGAGGCGTGGCCGATGGAGAGCCCCGACGTGCCACCCGAGAAGCGCCCATCGGTCAAGAGGGCGCAGGCTTTGCCGAGCCCCTTGGACTTGAGATAGCTCGTTGGGTAGAGCATTTCCTGCATGCCCGGGCCGCCACGGGGACCTTCGTAGCGGATGACGATGACGTCACCCTCGCGGATCTCGTTGGACAGGATCGCCTTGACGGTCATGTCCTGGGACTCAAACACCCGGGCCGGACCGGTGAATTTGAGGATGGACTCGTCCACGCCAGCGGTTTTGACGATGCAGCCATCAAGGGCGATATTGCCCTTGAGCACGGCCAGGCCGCCATCCTTGGAGAAGGCGTTTTCTGCCGAGCGGATCACGCCGTTCTGGCGATCAAGATCGAGTTCAGTCCAGCGATTGGCCTGCGAGAAAGCCTGGGTGGTGCGCACGCCGCCCGGTGCGGCCAGGAAGAAGTTGCGCACGGCATCGGAATTGGTGCGCGAGATATCCCATTTGTCGAGCGCATCGCCCATGGTCGCAGCATGCACCGTGGGTTCGCTGCGGTTGATGAGGCCGGCGCGGTCGAGCTGGCCCAGAATGGCGAAGATCCCACCGGCGCGGTGCACGTCTTCCATGTGCACATCGCTCTTGGCCGGCGCCACCTTGGACAGCACCGGCACCTTGCGCGACAAGTTGTCGATGTCGTCCATGGTGAAATCCACGCCTCCCTCATGAGCGGCGGCTAGGATGTGGAGCACGGTATTGGTGGAGCCGCCCATGGCGATGTCGAGCGACATGGCGTTGGCGAAGGCTTCCTTGGTCGCGATCGAGCGGGGCAGCACCGTTTCGTCGTCTTGCTCGTAATAGCGGCGGGCGAGATCGACAATGAGATGGCCCGCTTCCTGGAAGAGGCGCTTGCGGTCCGCATGGGTGGCGAGCGTCGAGCCGTTACCTGGGAGGGACAGACCCAGCGCTTCGGTCAGGCAGTTCATGGAATTGGCCGTGAACATGCCCGAGCAGGAGCCGCAGGTGGGGCAGGCGGCTTCTTCGACGGCCTGTACTTCCTCGTCGCTATAGTGATCGTCGGCAGCCATCACCATGGCGTCGACCAGGTCAAGCGCCTGCAGCTTCCCCTTGAGCATGGCCTTGCCCGCTTCCATCGGCCCGCCCGACACAAAGACCACGGGGATGTTGAGGCGCATGGCGGCATTGAGCATGCCGGGCGTGATCTTGTCGCAATTGGAGATGCAGACCATGGCGTCCGCGCAGTGGGCGTTGACCATGTATTCGACGGAGTCGGCGATGATGTCGCGGCTGGGCAGGGAATACAGCATGCCGTCATGGCCCATGGCGATGCCGTCATCCACCGCGATGGTGTTGAATTCCTTGGCGACGCCGCCGGCTGCCTCGATCTCACGAGCCACCAATTGGCCGAGGTCCTTGAGGTGGACGTGACCGGGCACGAACTGGGTGAAGCTGTTGACAACGGCAATGATGGGCTTGCCGAAGTCGCCATCCTTCATGCCCGTCGCGCGCCAAAGGCCGCGGGCGCCGGCCATGTTGCGGCCATGGGTAGTCGTGCGTGAGCGGTAAGCGGGCATGATCACGGTCCTCGGAAAGCTGCGCCGGCGCGTCTAATCCCGGCGGTTTTCCGCTTCATAGACCCATTCCAAGGCGGGATCAAGGTGAACCGTACCGTACGGTACGCCCCTTGCTGTGGCTGTTGGAGGCGGTGGAGACGCAGCCATGGGCTAGTTGTTGATGCGGGTGATCGCCCAGTAGGTCTCGTCGCAGGACTCGTCAGTGCAGATGTTGGCCATCCACAGCACGCCATCGCCGAACCCGACGCCCTCGCTGGTGACGATCAGATCGGCGTAATCCTGACTGGCGAGAGCGCCGCGGGTATCTTCACTGATCAGCGTATCGAAGTTGTCCACCAGGTCCTCGGGCGCAAAGATGTCGTAGAGTTCGCCATTGGCAGCGATCTCGAACGGGTAGTTAGCCAATTCGGCAAGGGTTTGCGCCGGATCCCCCATCAGAAATGCTTCCTGTAGCGTGGCGAATGCCTCGCCAAAACCTTCTGCATCGCCCTGAATCGTTTCGATCCTCTCGAACACGGCTTTCTCGCTTTGGGCGAAAGCCGGTACGGCCAACAGCAAGGTCAGTGCCAAAGCAGAGAAGGCTGTAGTGGAGCGCATATGAAGCCTTTAGGTGAATTCAGACGATCATCGACCTGCATCTGGCTGCAATGCTAGGCCAGACGCTCGGCAAGGATCATGTAGTTGATGCCCATGTCCCGCGAGCGGCGCCATTCATCGCCGATCGGATGGTAAACCACGCCGGTTTCAGCGGTGACGCGAAGGCCGTTGCGGACCAGCAGGATGCGGATCTCCTCGGGCGTCAGGAATTTCTTCCAGTCATGGGTGCCCCGCGGCAGCCAGCCCAGCACATATTCGGCGCCGAATACGGCAAGCGCAAAAGCGCGCGCGGTGCGATTGATGGTGGCCGTCAGCATCATGCCACCGGGGCGGACCAGGTCGGCGCAGCTCTTCATGTAGAGCGGCACATTGTCGACATGCTCGACCACTTCCATGTTGAGCACCATGTCAAAGCTCTCGCCTTGCGCGGCGAGAGCTTCGCTGGTGGCGGCACGATAATCGATGTCGAGGCCGGATTGCTCGGCATGCAGCCGGGCAATGGCAATGTTGCGCTCGGCAGCATCAATTCCTGTCACCGCGGCGCCCAGCCGCGCTAGGGGCTCGCAAAGAAGACCGCCGCCACAGCCGACATCGAGAATGCGCAGCCCCTCGAAGGGGCGAACAGAGGTGCCATCCCGGCCGAAATGGGAGAGCACGTGCTCGCGGATAAAGCCCAATCGTACCGGATTGAACTTGTGGATGGGCTTGAACTTGCCAGCCGGGTTCCACCATTCCTCGGCCATCGCGGTAAACTTGGCGACCTCGGCATTGTTGATGGTGGTGTCGGTCATGGCTGGCTCCGCTTTGGCGCGCCCATATGGCCTCGGGAAGATGGCGGAGGCAAGACCGGACGCTTCTTGGCGCGTGAGAGACCCGCCTCAGCTTGCCCCCGTTCCAAGGCCTCAGGCGGCCGGGCGGGATGTGCGTAGTTGATTGCTTCGCCCCTTTGTGGCATGTCGGCCCCCGATCAGAAGCGTACCGCCGGGTTCGGCACAGTCTCGGGGATCTCATTGGCCCGCATCGTCGTAAAGTTCGGTGGCACATCAGTTGCCAATGTGGAGCGCATTCGCCAGGCCGCTCGCCACGTCAAGCGTGAGGTGGAAGCCGGCAACCAGGTTTGCGTTGTCGTATCGGCTATGTCGGGCAAGACCAATGAACTGGTGGGCTGGGTCAGCGAGGCCTCGAAACTCCACGATGCGCGTGAATATGATGCCGTCGTGGCCTCGGGCGAGCAGGTGACCGCAGGGTTGATGGCCATCGTGCTCGCGGAAATGGGCATTCCCTCACGCTCATTTGCTGGCTGGCAGGTGCCGATCCAGACTGATGACGCGCATGGCGCTGCCCGCATTGTAGGTATCGACCCAACGCGCCTCGAGTCCTATCTGGCCGACGGGGTCGTGCCGGTGATCACCGGCTTCCAGGGTATTTCCCCGCGCGGCCGGATTACGACACTTGGGCGGGGTGGCTCGGATACGAGTGCGGTTGCCGTAGCTGCTGCGGTGAAAGCCGATCGCTGTGATATCTATACCGATGTGGACGGTGTTTACACGACCGATCCACGCATCGTGCCCAAAGCGCAGCGCCTGTCCAAGATCTCGTTTGAAGAGATGCTGGAGATGGCCTCGCTCGGCGCCAAGGTGTTGATGATCCGCTCGGTCGAGATGGCCATGGCGCACAAGGTGCCGCTCCTGGTCCGCTCCACTTTCGATGACCCCGATGCGCCCCAGCTGGCGCCCGATGGCACGCCGGGGGTGCCAGGCACGCTTGTTTGCGATGAGGATGAGATAGTGGAAAAGCAGATCGTTTCGGGCGTGACGCTCGCCAAGGCCGAAGCCAAGATTACCCTGCGCGATGTCAAGGATCATCCGGGCGTGGCCGCGGCCATTTTCGGCGCCCTGGCCGATGCGGGGATTGTCGTCGACATGATCGTCCAAAATATCTCGGATGATGGCGCGACCACCGACATCACCTTCACCGTTCCTGACAGCGAATATGACAAGGCGCTCAAGACTCTGGAAAACGCCGGCGAGCGGATCGCCTATGCCAAGGTTTCTGGCTCCAAGGGCAGCGCCAAGATCTCGGTGATCGGAGTTGGCATGCGTTCCCATGCGGGGGTGGCTTCGTCGATGTTCAAGGCCCTGGCTGACAAGGGCATCAACATCCAGCTGATCACCACATCGGAAATCAAGACCTCGGTGTTGATCGACGAGCAATATGCCGAGCTTGCGGTTCGGGCGCTCCATACGTATTACGGATTGGATAAGAAGGACGCCTGAGGCCACGGAGGAGGCCTTGGCCGCTCCTGCACAAGAGGGGCGGCTTGGGCCGTCGGGCTGATATGGGCAATTCGATTGGCGGGCCACGCGTGCTGCTGCGGCAACTGCGCGCCTGCATGGCCGAGCCGCTCGGCAGCCAGGAGCGCCTCGACAAGATTGTTTCCCTGATCGCCGAAAACATGCGGGCCGATGTGTGCTCGTTCTATGTTTTGCGCGACGACGGCGCGCTCGAGCTGTTTGCCACCAAGGGACTGGCACCCGAATCGGTCCACATGACCACGCTTCGACTTGGGGAAGGCCTCGTAGGGTTGATTGCGGCCCAGGCCGAGCCGCTTAGCCTCGATGACGCTCCCAGTCACCCCGGCTTTGCTTATCGCCCGGAGACCGGGGAAGATCCCTATTATGCGTTTTTGGGCGTTCCCGTGCTCCGGGCGGGCCAGACCTTGGGGGTGCTGGTCGTTCAGAATGCTGAGCGCCGCCACTACGGCGAAGACGAAACCGAAGCCATGCTCACCACGGCCACGATCCTGGCCGAAATGATTGCTACTTCCGATTTCGACAATCTGATCAAGCCAGGATCGGATATCGATCTGAGGCGGCCGCGCATGTTCACCGGAGTGAGTCTGACCGAAGGGGTGGCCCTAGGAACCGTGGTGTTGCACGACCCACGGGTGGTCGTGACCAACTTCATCGCCGAAGACACCGAGCAGGAGCAGCGGCGCCTCGAGCATGCGCTTGAGCAGATGCGCGTTTCGATCGATGCGATGCTCGATCATGGCGACATGCAGCCGAGTTCGGATCATCGCGAAATTCTCGAAACCTACCGCATGTTCGCCAATGACCGCGGCTGGGTGCATCGTTTGTCCGAAGCCATCGACAATGGCCTGTCGGCCGAGGCGGCGGTGGAGCGGGTGCAGAATGATACCCGCGCGCGGATGATGCGCCAGACCGATCCCTATATCCGCGATCGGCTGCATGACCTCGACGATCTGGCCAACCGCTTGCTGCGGGTGCTGACCGGCGATGGACCCGCGATGGGGGGCAAGGAGTTGCCCGACAATGCCATCCTGGTTGCGCGCAATATGGGTCCGGCCGAGCTGCTGGAATATGACCGCACCAAGTTGCGGGGCCTTGTGCTCGAAGAGGGCGGCGCTACCGCCCATGTGGCAATTGTCGCCCGCTCGCTAGGGATGGTGGCGGTTGGGCAGGCGCAATCGATCGTGTCCATGTGTGAAACGGGCGATGACATCATCATCGATGGCCCAGCTGGCGCTGTGTATCTCCGGCCCACGCCCGATATCGAGCAGGCCTATATCGACAAGGTTCGGGTGTCGGCTCGCCGACGCGCCCATTATGCCGCGCTACGCGACAAGCCCTCGATTACGAAGGATGGCGTTGAGATCACCCTTTTGCACAATTCGGGGCTGGTGGCTGACCTGCCGATGCTCGATGAGACCGGCGCTGCCGGGGTAGGGCTGTTCCGGACCGAGCTGCAATTCATGATCGCGTCCAAGCTGCCGCGATTGCACGAGCAGGTGGAGCTTTATTCGCAGGCCATGGCGATTGCCGGCGAGCGGCCGGTGGTGTTCCGGCTCCTCGATATCGGGGGCGACAAGGTCATTCCCTATATGCGCTCCATGGCCGAGGAAAACCCGGCCATGGGCTATCGCTCGATCCGATTGGGATTGGACCGGCCCGGCTTGCTGCGCACCCAGGTTCGGGCGCTGCTGTTGGCAGCGGATGGGCGGCCGCTCAAGATCTTGGTGCCGATGGTGACCGAGACCTTCGAGTTTCGGCAGGTGCGGCTCGTCGTTCATCGCGAGATTGATCGGCTGCGTCGCGCGGGAAAGCCAACGCCGTCGCGCCTTGAGCTCGGGGCCATGGTTGAGGTGCCCTCCCTGTTGTTCGAACTGGACCAATTGCTCCCCGAGGCCGACTTCGTCTCGATCGGCTCCAATGACCTGGTACAATTTCTGACTGCTTCCGACCGGGGGAATCCCCGTGTCGCCAAGAACTATGATCCTGTCGGGCTGCCGCGGCTGCGGGCGATCCGCACGGTGGTGGACGCGGCCCGTCGGCACAATATTCCGGTGACCATGTGTGGCGAGCTGGCCGGAAAACCGGTGGAAGCGCTGGCTCTTATGGCGATCGGCATGACGCGGCTGTCCATGGGCCCGGCCTCGATCGGGCCGATCAAGGAACTGGTGCTCAATCTTGATCTCAAGCCAATCCGCATGTCGGTTGCGGCAGCCCTAAGTGACGGTGCAGAAGGGATTGTGATCCGCGACCTTATCAAGGAGTGGATCGACAAGCAGAACCTGCCGGTGTAACGGGCAGGTTCTCGCCACTAGCCGCGGATTACCATGCCTTCTCTTCCCCAGGACAAGCTCGACGCGCTCGAAACGCGGTTCCAGTATGTGGAAGCGGCCCTTTCGGGCGGCGCGGGACCGGACGAGTTCGTCAAGTTCTCCAAAGAGCATGCGGAACTCGCGCCCATCGTGGGCGAGATCACCGCCTACAAGAAAGCCCTCAAGGACTTGGCGGAAGCGCGCGAGCTTGCCCAGTCCGGCGACAAGGACATGGCCGAAATGGCCGAGGCCGAGATCGGCCCGCTCGAAGAGCGGATCGAAGAGTTGTTTCAAGCCATCCGAGTTTTGCTGCTGCCCAAGGACGAGGCCGACGAAAAATCCGTCATCCTCGAAATTCGCGGTGGCACCGGGGGCGACGAAGCGGCGCTGTTCGCTGGCGATCTGTTCCGCATGTATGAGCGCTATGCAGCCGGCCACGGGTGGAAGGTGACCATCATGGAAGAAAGCCCGGGGGAAGCGGGCGGCTTCAAGGAAATCATCGCCAATGTCAGTGGCAAGGGCGTTTATGCGCGCATGAAATTCGAAAGCGGCGTGCACCGCGTCCAGCGCGTGCCGGCCACGGAAGGCTCAGGACGCATCCATACGTCGGCCGCTACGGTTGCAGTTCTGCCGGAAGTCGAGGACATCGATATCGATATTCGCGCCGAGGACATCCGCATCGACACGATGCGCGCTTCAGGCGCTGGCGGCCAGCACGTCAACACCACGGACTCGGCGGTTCGCATCACCCATCTGCCCACCGGGCTGGTGGTGACATCGGCCATGAAGAGCCAGCACCAGAACCGGGCGCAGGCCATGATCGTGCTGCGCTCGCGGCTCTACGAAATGCAGCGCGAAGAGCGCGACAGCGCCCGTTCCGCTGAGCGCAAAGGGCAGGTGGGGTCGGGTGACCGCTCCGAGCGCATCCGCACTTATAACTTCCCGCAGGGTCGCGTAACCGATCACCGGATCAACCTGACACTTTACAAGCTAGACAAGATCCTGGCCGGCGAAGCCTTGGACGAGCTGATCGAAGCCTTGATCACCGAGAACCAGGCCGGACAATTGGCAGCGCTCGAGGACAACAGCTGAGCGCCTCCCCGACAGTCGGCACGCTTTGGCGCCAGTGGCGTGACCTCCTGGCTGCTGCAGGGATGGACAACGCGCAAATCGATGCCAAGCTGCTGGTGGGATGGGTACTAAACCTTTCCGCCCTCAACCTCGCGACACGCGAGCGAGAGCCTGTGGCGCCGGAGGATGTTGCGCGCGTTGGGGCTGTGATGGAGCGGCGACTTGCCGGAGAGCCTGTTGGCCGGATCATGGGCGAACGCGAGTTCTATGGCCTCGTTTTCCGTCTCAACCGCGCGACCCTTGAGCCACGGGCCGACACTGAGTTGCTGGTGGATCTGGCGCTTGGGCTTTTGCCCGGGAACGGCACCATATTGGACCTTGGCACCGGAACCGGCTGCATCCCCATTGCCGTACTGCATACCCGGCCTGATGCGAGAGGCACGGCGATTGACCTTAGCCCCGAGGCGCTCGAGGCCGCCCGCAGCAATGCAGAACGACATGGAATGGCTGAGCGGCTTGATCTGCTGCAGGGCTCATGGTTCGAGCCACTGGCGGCAGCCAATCAAAACGGCAGGGGCAAGTTTGACCTCGTTGTATCCAACCCGCCCTATATTGAAACAGCTGAATTAGCCAAGCTCTCGCGCGAAGTACGTGAGCATGACCCTGTTCTGGCATTGGACGGAGGGCATGTCGGCCTGACACCGTACCCGATCCTTGCGGGGGGGGCGCAGGACTGGCTGAACCCGGGCGGTAATTTGCTGCTGGAAATCGGCTCCACTCAGGGAGAAGCCGTCGCTCAAATATTGCGCAGTGCCGGCTATGTTCACGTGGCAGTTCACAAGGATCTGGCCGGGCTTGATCGTGTGGTAAGCGGGCACCATCTAGGTGATGAGGCCAGCACGGCTGTGTGACGGCGCAAATTAGCGCTGGCAAATATGGGGCAAACAGGCTAGCTTATTGGTGTTGTCAGTGGCGCATCATGGGCGCCGCGGCGATAGCCACCTGATCATTGTAGCTGCAGGGCGCAGCGCGGTTCCAGCGGATTGCTGGAGCGACGCATGGTGATCCAGGGCCAAATGGCGCCGCCGCTTGACGGCTTTCGGTTTTCATGAAGCCAGATGAACCCCCATAGACGAAGCTTGGGCTTCAACGGGGACTTGGCCTGACCTGGCGCAGCCGGTCCGCCATGAATGTGACGCTTAACTTTTAGAGTTAGAACAGCGACCAATGAGACCCAACAACAATCAGAATAACAACAAGAACCGTCCGCGCGGCCGCAATGGTGGACGCAAGCATGTGAATCCCCTCTCTCGTAACTTCGAGAGCACGGGACCGGACGTAAAGGTGCGCGGCAACGCGGCCCATATCGCGGAAAAATACATGCAGCTAGCTCGTGACGCGCAGTCGTCTGGCGACTCGGTCATGGCGGAAAACTATCTCCAGCATGCCGAGCATTACTTCCGCATCGTAGCGGCGGCACAGCAGCAGAGCAGCTTCCGCCCCGACCAGCAGGGCCAGGAAAGCGACGATTACGACGACGATATGCCCGAGATCAACTCGCGCTTTTCCTCGCCCCAGCCGGCACAGCCTCAGCAGGTCGAGAACGAAGACGCACCCGAAACCGGTGAACGCCAAGACCGGCCCGAACGCCAGGAACGGGCAGAGCGACAGGAGCGGGGGGAACGCCAGGAACGAGGTGATCGTCCTGATCGTCAGCAGCGCCAGCGCCGGCCTGAGAATGTGGAGCGGACTGAGCCGGCAATTGAGCCAGCCGCGACGGTTGCGAGCGAGACCCCTACCGAAGAGCCGGCAGCGCCCGTTGTGGCTCAAGAAAACGAAGGCGAGGCGCGTAAGCCGCGTGAACGCCGGCCGCGCCGCCGCCGGCCAGTCGGTGGAGATGCGGGAGCTGAGGCCTCGGGCGGCGCCGAAGAAGGCAGCGTCGGGGAACTCCCCGCGTTTCTGACCGGCGGAACGCCAACGCCTGCTGAGTAAGGCGCATTAAGATCAAAAGGCCGGGTTTTTACCCGGCCTTTTTATTTGACCGTGATGAAGTGCATTAAGGCTCACTGATCCAAAGCCGCTCCCAAGCTTGCGCCTGCCCCTTTTTCCGGCCGCGGGCCTTCCTATATCCCTTGGTGAAATGGCGCTGCCCTCAGGGAGCCGGCGCACACTGACGTACGACGCTTCTTCTGGGCCAGGCTCCACCAGAGGAATGTCGGACGTTTAAGAGGAGAGTTGCATGAACATCGAGAAATATACCGAGCGGACACGTGGCTTTATCCAGAGCGCGCAGACCCTCGCGCTAGGCAGAGGCCACCAGCAGTTTACCCCCTTGCACTTGCTCAAGGTCTTGCTGGATGACGAAGAGGGAATGGCCACAGGTCTCATTGAGCGCGCCGGTGGCAACCCAAAATCGGCACGGGCAGGCGTTGAAGCAGCCCTGGCCAAAATCCCACAGGTTTCCGGTGATGCCGGACAGCTATATCTCAGCCGCGAGCTTGCTCGCGTTTTTGATACCGCAGAAAGCGCTGCCCAAAAGGCTGGCGACTCCTATGTGACCGTCGAGCGCCTGCTGCTCGCCTTGGTGGTGGAAAAAGACAATGAGGCGGGCAAGATCCTGTCCTCGGCCGGCGTCACGCCGCAGACCCTGAATGCCGCCATCGAGGAAATCCGCAAGGGCCGCACCGCTGACTCCGCCTCAGCGGAGAATGCCTATGAGGCGCTGAAGAAATATGCCCGTGATGTGACAGCGGATGTGCGCGAAGGCCGGCTCGATCCGGTGATCGGCCGTGACGAGGAGATCCGTCGCACGATCCAGGTCCTGAGCCGCCGGACCAAGAACAACCCGGTGCTGATTGGCGAACCCGGCGTGGGCAAGACCGCGATCGTGGAAGGCCTCGCCATTCGAATCGTCAATGGGGACGTGCCGGAGTCGCTAAAGAACAAATCGTTGATGTCGCTCGACATGGGTGCGCTGATTGCCGGCGCCAAATATCGCGGCGAGTTCGAGGAGCGCCTCAAGGGAGTGCTCAGTGAGGTAACCGCTGCGGAAGGCCAGATCGTCCTGTTCATCGACGAAATGCACACCCTGGTGGGCGCGGGCAAGGCCGATGGCGCGATGGACGCCTCCAACCTGCTCAAGCCCGCCTTGGCGCGTGGTGAACTGCACTGCATTGGCGCGACGACGCTCGATGAATACCGCAAGCATGTGGAAAAAGACGCCGCCCTCGCTCGCCGCTTCCAGCCCGTATTTGTGGACGAGCCCACCGTGGAGGACACGATCTCCATTCTGCGCGGGCTCAAGGAGAAATACGAGCTGCACCACGGCATTCGCATTTCGGACTCTGCCTTGGTGAGCGCGGCAACCTTGTCGAACCGCTATATAACCGATCGGTTCTTGCCTGATAAAGCCATCGACCTGATGGACGAGGCCGCCGCGCGCCTGCGCATGGCGGTGGATTCCAAGCCTGAGGCCCTCGACGAGCTGGATCGGCGCATCATGCAGCTCAAGATCGAGCGCGAAGCGCTGCGCAAGGAAACGGATGATGCTTCCAAGCTGCGGCTTGAACGCCTCGAGCAGGAGCTGAGTGGGCTGGAGGAACAGGCCCAAACGCTTTCGGCCAAGTGGCTGAGCGAGAAGGATCGGCTCCAGGTCTCCCAAAAGCTCAAGGAGGAGCTCGATAGCGCCCGCAGCCAACTCGAGATTGCCCAGCGTCAGGGTGACCTCGCCCGAGCAGGCGAGCTGGCCTATGGCGTTATTCCGGACCTGGAAAAGCGCATCAAGCTTGCCGAGGACAGCAATGGGGATGGCCAACCCGACGCCGTGATGGCTCAGGAGGTGGTGACCCCCAACCATATCGCGCAGGTCGTCTCCCGCTGGACCGGCATTCCGGTGGACAGGATGCTGGAAGGTGAACGCGAAAAGCTGCTGCATATGGAAGAAGCCCTGGGTGCTCGAGTGATCGGGCAGGCTGAAGCGGTGGCAGCCGTATCGCGGGCGGTACGGCGGGCTCGCGCTGGATTGCAGGATGCCAACCGGCCGATCGGCTCGTTCATGTTCCTCGGGCCGACCGGCGTGGGCAAAACCGAGCTGACCAAATCCCTGGCCCAGTTCCTGTTCGATGACGAAACCGCAATGGTTCGTCTCGACATGAGCGAGTTCATGGAAAAGCACTCGGTGGCGCGGTTGATTGGCGCTCCTCCGGGCTATGTCGGCTATGATGAAGGCGGGGTGCTAACCGAAGCCGTACGGCGCCGGCCATATCAGGTGATCCTGTTCGATGAGATCGAAAAGGCTCATGGCGATGTGTTCAACGTGCTGCTGCAGGTGCTCGATGACGGGCGCCTGACAGACGGGCAGGGCCGTACCGTGGATTTCCGCAACACGGTAATCATTCTCACCTCCAATATCGGAGCCGATATCCTGGTCAACGATCTGGAGGATGGCGATCCCGTCGACCTGGTTCGCGGACGCGTCCTTGATCGGGTCAAGGATACGTTCAAGCCCGAGTTCCTCAACCGGCTGGACGAGATCCTGCTGTTCCATCGGCTGGGGCGCGAGCATATGGGCGCCATTGTCGATATCCAGTTCGCGCGGCTTAAGAAGCTGGTTAAGGACCGTGACATCGATCTTGAGCTTACGCCGCGTGCTCGTGATTGGCTTGCTTGGGAGGGCTACGAGCCCGCCTATGGGGCGCGCCCATTGAAGCGGGTGATCCAGCGTGCCGTGCAAGATCCGTTAGCCGACGAAATTCTGGCTGGCCGGATCAATGATGGCGACCGGGTAGTGGTGGATGCGGATGATGAGGGTATTCACTTGCTGCCGGGCGGTGAGCCCGCAACCGAAGCGGCCGCGTGAGCAACCTAAAGGCGGTAAAGGCCGGTCGAGAGACCGGCCTTTGCGTTTGTCCCGGCTGCGACCATAATGGAAACTGAACGGGGGCCGCACGATGACCGACCACATCGACTACATCGAGTTTCCGACTTCCAATCGCGCCGCCACTACCGCCTTTTTTCAGGCGGCATTTGGGTGGGGCAGCCTGGCCTTTGGTTCCGACTATGCCGCGCTGCAAGATGCGGGGATCGAGGGTGGAGTGGATCAATCTCCCGAGCGCTCTGCCGCAAACAATGGCGATTGTTCGCACCGATGATCTCGATGCTGCCGAAGCCCGAGTGCGGGCTGCGGGCGGAACCATCACCCGCGATCCTTTCGACTTTCCTGGCGGACGGCGCTTTCACTTCCGTGAACCGGGAGGCAATGAAATGGCCGTCTGGGTCGTACGGCCGGAGTGAGGCGCCGCGTCGGCGGGATCAGTTCGCCGCTGCGACCGTCACCGGTGCCGGTTCACGCGCCATTAGATCGTTGATCTGGGCAATGGTCTGCTGGAACTCCGCTTCAAACTGGCTTGGCAGCGTATTCTCCCGGGGGAGCTTGACGCTGAGAGGGTCCACCAGATTGCCGTTGATCAGGATCTCGAAGTGCAAATGCGGCCCAGTGGAATTGCCGGTCGATCCGACATAGCCGATGACCTGTCCCTGGCGCACCCTCACGCCCGGCTTCATGCCATCCGCAAAGCGCGACATGTGGCCATAGGCGGTTTCATAGCCATTCACATGCTTGATCTCGACCTTGTTGCCATAGCCCGATTGCCATTTGGCATACTCGATAACGCCATCCCCCGCCGCATAGATCGGGGTGCCGGAGCGGGCGGCAAGATCGACGCCGGTGTGCAGACGGCGGCTCTTGAAGATGGGGTGAACGCGATAACCAAAGCGCGACCGCAAGGTGCCGCCGCCTTCAAGCGGCCGGCGGGACAAGAAGCGCTTGCCGGTTTCTCCAGTGGGGTCATAAAAATCCACAACACCGTCGCCCGTCATGAACCGGTAGAGCTGGCGCGTCGTGCTGCCGAGAGTGAGGCCGACATAAAGCAGTTCAGTGCGCCCTTCGGCGTCCGGCGCGCTCTTGAGGATTTCGATCCCGTCTCCTGCACTGATCTTCTTGTTCATGTCGACGTCATAGGCGAACATGCCGATGATGCGAGCAATCGTGGGGTCGTCCAGATCGTGCTTGCGGCCGGTTTCCCAGATCGAGCGGTAAACGCTGGGCAGGTTGGCGACGTTGATCTCTTCGGCGTCTTCCTCGGGAAACTCGACAAAATCGGGCTCGAGACCCACGACATATTGGCCGGTATCGGTCAGCGCCACGGTGGCAATATGAGGGCTGACGCCTTCCTTGCCGCCGACGGGGCGATAAATGCTCATGCGATAGGGCACAAGGCTTTTAGACTCGCGCGTCAGCGGACCGTAAAGAATACGCAAGCGGATACCCGCCGGCATGCCCGAAGCGGGCACGAGGTTCTGCAGCGTGTTTTCAACCATGGCGATCTGCGTCGCCGTGAAGCCGTTCTTGGCCAGGGTTTCGCCGAGTGGGCCTTTTTCCCGGATGGTCAGGAAACGTTCAGTGCGACCGAGCCCGCCTTCCGATAACAAGACTGTCTTGGGCACGAGGGTGACGTTCTCGGCCACCCCGCTCAGCGTGCCGGGATCACTGGCGGCGCCGAGATCGCGCACCGAAGCGCTTAGATTGGCATAAGCAAGGGTCGGGGAGCCTTCGTCAAAGAAGTTGGAACTGGCCACGGCGCGCACGAACTCGGCTGCTGCCTGATCATTGATGGCGCGTGGCGGTACGAAGGTAATGGGCATGGCTGCCAGCCTGACGGCCACTTCCCCCTCGACCTCGGCCCCATAGACATCGGTGTTTATTTCGGGAGCGTCGGTATCGGCAGTGATGGGCTGGGTGGCCTCGAGGATCGCGACTGGATCGTAATCGGGAACATCGGAAGACAGTGCGGTGGCTGCGGTGGCAAGCGTCGCGCGGATCCGGACGAAAGGCTGATTGCGGATGATGTCGCGCCCATCCACGCTTTGGCGGATCGAGGCTTCGATCACTTCAAGATCGGAACGGGTGGCTGCCACTGGCCGGACACGGGCTGACTTGGCTGAGGTGTCGGTGGGGGTAACATCGTCGCGCTTGGAGGGGGCGAGTTGTAGTGCCTCATAGGCGGTGGAAAAGGTGTCTTGCCCTTGGAAGGAGACATATAGCGCAGCGCCCATCAGCAGCACGCTGGTCAACCCGGTCATCACCGTCCCAGTTAGCCAGGCAAAGCTCAGCTCACGGCCGTGCGGAATTTCGCCCTCGGTTGACTGCACCGTGAGGGCCGGGCTGTCTTCAAACCCGGTGGCCTTGAGCAGTGCCGCATGCCGGCTGTTATGTGTGGCGTTCAACGCCCCATCCCTTGGTGCTTGATCATCTAAAGCCCTACGCAAAGCAGCCAATGCCAAATCGGCCTTTCCTGAAGCTATAGCAGGCACCATCTCCAGTCGGCAAAAATTGCGGCGAAACTAGGAGAGCGGGTGGGCATAGCAAGGAATGGCACCGGCAAGCAGCCTGGCGAGCCACTGGGCCGCTACCTGCACTAGAGTTTTCCACAGCGGGGAACCAGAAGTCAGTTTTGTCATTTAGCGTGTTGACGGTGGCGATGGGGTCGCTTATATCCCCGATCACCGCTGCA